>NZ_JAVIFU010000017.1 GCF_031157315.1 Paenibacillus sp. LHD-38 | reverse complement strand
ATGCTATGTATTCACAGCACAACGGTTTTTCAGAGGCCTCCTGGTAAGGGCGGCCTCCATTTTAGCAAGTGACATTTTCATCGAACAGTTAAAGTGACATTTTCACAGACGATTGACATCCATAATTGCAGGAGGCTCCCGTAACAGAGCCTACAACCATACAGCGAAAAGGCCGTCTTCCGGATATTCTCCTTCTGACAACCTTGGTCGCATGAACTGCTGTACTGCCGTATCGGATTACAGCAATGTTACCTTGTTTCTCTATGGACCGTTACGCGTTTGAGCCGCGGGCTGTATTTCTTGACCTCGAGCCGCTCTGGCGTCGTTCTTTTGTTTTTTGTCGTTGTATAGTTGCGGTCGCCCGTTTCTGTACAAGCAAGCGTTACGATTACTCTCACAGCATTCACCTCCCAAAAATCATAAATAAAAATCAATGAACGGTTTGCTCCATTTGCTCCTCCGATGCATTCGGGAACTCATCTGAAATATCGCTCCAATCCAGCAAAAGCTCGCTGTCGCTAAGCAGGCAGCTGTCAAGCGAATCAGTCAGCTTCGCACGGTCCATGGAAATGCCGATAAATACAACCTTATTGATGCGGTCTCCATATTGATCATGCCAAAGCCCCGCAAGCTCCGGGTCCTCCCGCAGCGCTGCTTCGCGCTCGGCCTCAGGCAAAGCAGCCGCCCATTGCCCAGCAGGTCCGAATTGGATGGATGGTCCTGCTTGGCTTAGGCTTTGCGCGTATTGATTTCGAGTCGCCAGCCAGACCATGCCTTTGGCACGAACGATTTCCTCCGGCCATTCCTTCATCCAATCCATAAGACGCTCCGGATGGAAGGGCTTCACCCGTTCATAAACGAAGGAGGATATCCCATACTCTTCCGTTTCAGGCGTATGAGCAGGCGCAGCCATCTCCTTCATCCAGCCAGCCGATTGGCTGGCCTCGTCGAAGTTGAATAACGAAGTGTTCAATATCGCCTTCGGAGCTACTTCGCCTTTGGAGGTTCGAATGAATGTTGCGCGCGGCTGCAAGGCACGAAGGACACCTTCAAGCTCCGCTAGTTCCTCTTCGCCTACGAGATCGCATTTATTCAATATCAGTACATCGCAAAATTCAATTTGGTCAATCAGCAGATCCACAACCTCGCGGGTATCATCCTCGCCTACCGCTTGGCTTCTCTCCAGCAGCGTTTCGCCGGATGAATAATCATGCCAGAAGCTGTAAGCGTCAACGACCGTTACCATGCAATCCAGCTTGCAAAATTGCGTCAAATCTACACCTTGCTCTTCATCGATGTAGGTGAAGGTTTGAGCGACAGGAACCGGCTCGCCCACGCCGGTCGATTCGATTAAGATATAATCAAAACGGTTCTCCTTCGCCAGCTTCTCGACCTCCTTCAACAAATCTTCCCTAAGCGTGCAGCAAATGCAGCCATTGGACATCTCGACAAGCTTCTCATCCGTACGAGATAAGCCTCCGCCATCCTTAATGAGGCTCGCATCAATATTCAGTTCGCTTAAGTCATTGATAATGACTGCGACTTTAAGCCCGTCTCGATTGTTTAATACATGGTTTAAAATGGTCGTCTTTCCTGCGCCCAAATAACCGCTCAATACGGTCACTGGTATTTTATTCGCTTTCATGGTGCACCTCTGTTCTATTCTGATCCTCTTTAGGGTTCGATTAATACGTAATCTTTACGATTATACTTTAAATAAAAAGCCGTTCCCGACGACTAATAGTAACCATTACGCTTTACTAGTATAACAACAGCTAAAACTTCCGTCAAGATCGTAAGAATTACGTTTAGTTCTCATGCTCCCTCAATCTTATTTCCTTTTTCAAATGCGCAAGCCGCTTCTTACTAAGGCTATACGGTATTATAAGGGCTCCTATAGTTAACGAAACGATATGCCAACATACCAAGCGCGGCGACGTCCAATAACTTTTTGAAATCCGAATGTAACTTTGTGGGAATTTTTTCGTCTTATTGGTTATGCGACAAGCGTAAACGGCTGTCTCCGACTTTTAGCAGCAACAGCAGTCGTTTTGCGGGGATAGATCAGCACATTTATGAGTGAAAACATATACATTCCTAAATAAAGGTTGGAGGGCTATCCAGATGTTTAAACTTTGGAGCATTATTCTATTGATCGGAATAACGACAGCATGCGCAAATACCGGCGTTCCTTCTTACGATGCGGCGGCGGGCTATAAACCATCGGCCGTAAATGAACAATTCGTTGTCCCCCTTCATGCTGAGCAGCAGCCATCAACATTTAGCAATCCCAATATTCTAAAGGGATCTACGTACCATCTCAAAGGCATAGGCGGCGAACAAGGCCTTTACCCGCCGCTGGCGTATTTCGAAGAGCTGAGCAGCTTAGGCTGGAACGAGCTGGAGGATAAAAGGCTGGGGCATACTCATTTCTTCAGTAATAACCAAACCGTTATCTCTGTTGTTGTCAAAGAAGATTTCATTCAAATCTATGAATTGAAAAAAGACGCAAAGTATTAAATCTGATGCCCTATAAAAAGAGAGCCCCCGCAGTTACCGACTGCGGGCAGCTCTCCTTTGCCAAAGCCAAAATTGATTTTTACTCCTACTCCACTCGTACCGCATGCTTCTGAGCCAGCAGCGACAGTTCCGCCGCTTTAAAGGTATGCTCCTGAGTCATTGCAACTTCCGTGCCGTTCAAGCAATCTAGTATCAGCTGGCCAAAATACGGAAAACCGACCTTGCCGCCTAGCTGCATATGCTGCTCCCCGTCCGCGTTTACCAAATAAAGCTGATCGCCTTCCTTTTCCCTGCCAATATCGATATATTTACGCAGCTCGATATATCCATCCGTTCCGAGAATGATGGTACGGCCGTCACCCCAGGTGCCAAGGCCGTTTGGTGTGAGCCAATCGACACGGAAATAGCCGGTTGCCCCATTGTCACCCACAAGCATCATATCGCCAAAATCCTCTAACTCCGGATAATCCTTATTTGCGTAGTTTGCAACCTTGCTGTTCACGACATTAGCATTCTGATTGCCTGTAAAATACAAAAACTGCTCGATTTGATGCGATCCGATATCGCAAATAATGCCGCCGTACTTTTCCTTCTCGAAAAACCAAGCCGGACGGGAGCCTGCGTTCAAGCGATGCGGCCCAAGACCCATGACCTGCACGACACGTCCGATTGCACCCTGCTCGATCAATTGACCGGCAAACACAGCGCTTTCCACATGCAGCCGCTCACTGTAGTAGACGGCATATTTCTTGCCGGTTTCCGAGTAAGCCTCACGCGCATCCGCAAGCTGCTCAAGCGTCGTAAACGGCGCCTTATCTGTAAAATAATGCTTCCCGCTTCGCATGACACGTACGCCAAGCGGACCTCGCTCTGACGTAATCGCTGCAGCGGCAACCAGCTGCACCTCGGGATCAGAGAGTACCTGTTCTTCCGAATCAGCAGCCTGCACCTGTGGATATTGGCGAATAAATGCCTCCACCCGGGCTGGGTCGGAATCGTAAACCCACTTCAAAGTTGCTCCCGCTTCGACAAGCCCGTTACACATGCCGTAAATATGTCCATGATCCAGGCTGACGGCAGCGATGACGAACTGCCCGTCCTCTACAACTTTGTTGGGCTTGCCCTTAGGCGCGTATTTCATTCCGTCTGCTTTACTCATTTGCCAACTTCCTCCTTCTGAAATGACGAGTTCAAAATCCGATCCTGCAAATGCTGGTGGAACAGCTCTTCATCGATTGGAAGGTCAACCCAGTTGTCGGTCCAAGTAGATAGCAGCATGGCATTTGACAGCATAAGTCCCTTAATGCCTTCCTCACCCGGCGCGATCAACGGCTCATCGAACAAGATCGCATTCACAAAGTTTTGCGTAATGCCTTTATGGTCTGGATAGCTGCCTTGAACCGGAATTTCGCATTTCCAGCATTCCGGCTGGCCAAAGCCGCCTGTAAATTGTTTATTGAACTCAGGCTCAGGCACGCGCAAACGCCAGAAGGTCAGTTCATTATTTTCGATGACGATTTTCCCGCGATCACCGCTAATTTCAAGCCGGTTCGTTCCTGGCGCTTCGCCTGTTGTTGTAACGAATACGCCGGTGGCACCGTTTTCATACTCCACGAAAGCCGTAACGTCATCCTCAACCTCAATATTACGATGCTTGCCGAAATAACAAAATGCACGGACGCGCTTCGGCATCATGCTGATCGTCCACTGCCACAAATCAAGCTGATGCGGATCTTGATTGAGCAAGACGCCTCCGCCTTCACCAGCCCAAGTTGCCCGCCATGTACCTGAATCATAATAGCTTTGAGAGCGGTACCAGTTTGTAATAATCCAATTAGTGCGTTTTACTTCGCCCAGTTCTCCCGCGTCAATCAATTCTTTCAATTTCACATATAACGGATTCGTACGCTGGTTATACATCATGCTGAATTTCACATTCGCTTTGCTGCCCGCCTCATTCATTTGGCGAACCTGCTTGGTGTAAACGCCTGCCGGCTTCTCGCACAACACATGCAGTCCCCGCTCAAAGCAAGCGATTGCAAGCTCTGGATGAGAGAAATGGGGCGTTGCAATTAGCACGCCGTCGATCAAGCCGGAATCCATCATCTCATACGGATCGGCATAGAGGCCCACTTGGTCGCCAAGCTTTTCTTTCGCCCATTGAAGATTTGCTTCTATGCTGTCGCTGACCGCGGTAATTTCGACCCCGCTTACTTCGCCTTTCAATAAGTAACCAATATGACCTTTACCCATATTACCCAGCCCGATAATTCCCAAACGAACGATCTGCATCCGGATGCCGCCCCTTTATTAAAAAGTAAAATGATTATGCTAGCTAACTTGATTTGTCTGCCTCTATGGTAACATTTTGGGGTCAAGCCGACTTCATTCGCATTATCCTGTTTACGCTTTTATTTGACTGTGGTTGGTGTATAATGAGGGTACTTATGAGAGGGAGTCGATCACATGAGCACGCAGCACCGAATCAGCGCACCTTTTACGATGGGTACCAGCTCTGACTTTAACGCTCAGGTCCAGTACCATACCCATTTCCACTATGAGATTTATTACTTCCATGGCGGCAAAGTGAACTATCTCATAAATGACCGCATATACGTACTTGAACCCGGCGACCTTCTACTTATGCACGGAATGACGCTTCACCGTGCGCATATCGATCCCAGCGTGGAATATCACCGCTCCACCCTTCATTTCGATCCGTTTTATTTTAAACAATTTATCCAGCCGTCTTTTGCAACGGATTTGCTAGAGCCATTCCAGAAGCTTCATAATGTAAGACTTCAGCTGCGCGGTGCCGAGAAGGCAGAGGTCGAAGCAGCGCTTCATCGCCTTGGGCAGCTGTATTCCCAGCAGGACACTTTCTCTTATCAGCGCTTTCAAGCGCAGCTGCTTGATTTGCTGATTTTGATCAATCAGCTTTGCCAGAAGCCGCTAAAGGAAAAACCAATCTTTCCTTCCTCTAAGGAGCAGCATGTCCAATCGGTCATCTCCTATTTGGAATGCCATTTCAACGAGGATATTACGCTTGAGGGCATTCAAGCCGAGCTTCATTTAAGCAAATATTATTTGGCGAAAACATTTAAGGAGGTTACGGGTTTTACTATTTTTCAATTCCTGATGCAGCGAAGAATTTATCAAGCCAAAATCGAGCTGATCGATGGCGTGCAGCCCATAACCGACGTAGGTTACGAGGTCGGATTCAAGCATCCCTCGCATTTCAGCCGCGCCTTTAAACTTCATACGGACTTCACTCCCGAGCAATATCGTAAGCAGAATCAACTCCGTCAAAACAACGCAGAATAGCTTCAATCCAGATTTATGGATTGGAGCAGTTGACCCACTTAGTTGATAAGCGTATTATTGTTATATCAACTAAATAACAAGAGCAGGTGACACAATGGAATTGAAACAATCAGTCGGATATATGATTAGCAACACCGGACGCCGTTTAAACCAGCGGCTGCAGCAGCTTTTCCAAGAACATGACATTACGCCTGAGCAATGGTCGCTGCTGATGTGCTTAGACGAGCATGATGGAATTACGCACAAGGATTTGGCTCAACGTACGGACAAAGACCCTGCCAACATTACGCGTTTAGTCGATCAGCTCGAGCGAAAAGCTCTGGTTAGGCGGGCAGCGAATCCCAATGACCGGCGCTCGCAGCTGCTCTATATTACGGAGTCTGGCAGGACAAGCGCTCATGAACTTGCACCGATTGAGGCAAATTATGTCGAGCAAATGTTAACGGATATCTCGGCGGAAGAAATTAAAGCCTTTATGGACTTTATGTCCAAAATCAACAAAAATGCATCAGCCCATTAACCATTCAGAATACGAATATCACTTACTCATGGGGGCATGACTGTCATCTGAGAGGGGAACTAGCATTGAATACCAACAAATTATGGAGCGCTGACTTCGTAAAAATATGCTTAAGCAGCTTTTTCTTATTTTTCTCGTTTTATACGCTCGCTACGGCATTATCCGTTTATGTCACGAACGGGCTTGGCGGGTCGGATACGCAGGCCGGTTTGTCCATGACCGTTTTTGTTATTGCTTCCGTACTGCTTCGGCCCTTCGCCGGCCAACTCATGACCAAGTATGGCGAGCGTAAAATCGTCATTTTATCTTTGCTTCTTTTTCTTTTGTTTTCGGTCGCTTACCTAGGCGTTTTTGGTTACGCTATGCTGCTGCTTGTTCGTTTTTTTCATGGAGGCACCTTTGCGATTGCAACCACCTCAACGAACACCACGGCAATCGGAATTATCCCGGAACATCGCAAGGGTGAAGGCATCAGCTATTTTAGTTTGTTTATGAGCTTAGCTATGGTTATCGGCCCATTCGTCGGCTTGACGATTACGACACATGGCGGATTTACGGCGATGTTCGTTTTATGCGCGGTATGCTCGCTTATCGCATTCGTGCTCGGCGCATCAACCAGGCGTCAAACCCGTGAGCAGATAGCGGCTGCCGCGGCGAAAGAACAACCCCGTATACAAAACAAGGGCAGGCTGCATTGGCGCGATCTCGTAGAGCGGAAGGCCGTTCCGATTGCGCTCAGCGGCTTTGTCGTCGCGTTTGCCTATAGCGGATTAGTAACCTTTATGTCCGTCTATACGCATGAGCAAGCCATTGATCAATATGCGAGCTATTTCTTCGTCTGCTTTGGCATAATGATCGTTTTGCCGCGTCCGATAGTCGGGAAATTGCTAGACCGCGTTGGCGAGCATGTCATTGTTTACCCTAGTATTGCCGTCTTTACGATTGGTATGCTGCTGCTCAGCCAAGCCGATTCGCCCGCGATGCTGCTTGCTTCCGGTGCCATCATTGGCCTTGGATACGGTGCCCTGCTGCCCTGCTTCCAAACGATTGCCGTACTCGCGGCACCCGCTCACCGCAGAGGACTCGCCACCGCAACGTTTTATTTACTGTTTGACCTCGGTTATGGAATTGGCTCTTATTCGCTAGGAGCGCTGGCTACAAGCTACGGGTATAGCGCTATGTATATGCTGTGCGCCATTATTATCGCCTTTTCCTCCGTCATCTATTATATCCTTCATCACAAGCGCAAACGCTTGACGGGTGCTGGCGGCGAACCTGCTTTAGGATCATCCAAGGCTTAAGATTTACTTTCTTCCTGTTCCTGTACGGGCAATATAATTTCCACGACCGTGCCCTCATTGATCACGCTGCTGATTCGAAGCGTACCCTTATGCGCTTCGATAATACGCGTGCTGATCATAATCCCCAGGCCGGTCCCTTTTTCCTTCGTCGTTACAAAAGGCTCCCCTATCTTCTTGATTAATTCCTCGGGTATGCCGATGCCGCCGTCCTTAATCCGTATTTGCACTTTTCCGTCATCCGTTGTGGCAACCGTTAAGACAACCTCTCCCCCTTGGGGCATTGCCTCAAGGGCATTTTTGATTAGGTTCAGAAATACCTGCCTCAGCTGATCCGCATTACAAAAAATCATTGGCCTAGTATGGTCAAAACAAACCTTAAGCTCCACATTCAACAAAATTGCTTGTGTTTCCAATATCGAGAGCACGCTTTGTAAAATTGGCTCAAGCGGTTCATAGTTAAATTGGGTGAAATGCGGCTTGGCCAGCGTCATAAATTCATTAACAATCAGCGTAATGCGATCAATTTCATTTGCCATAATATCAAAATATTGCGGCTGCTCGGGATATCTGGCACTCAAAAGCTGCGTAAAACCTTTGAGCGCTGTCAACGGATTACGGATCTCATGCGCTACACCAGCAGCAAGTTGACCAATCGCAGATAGCTTCTCCGAGCGAATAAGTACCTCCTCCGAGCGCTTGCGGTCGGTCAAGTCCCGAATTACGCTGAGCATAACATCCTTGCCCATATAATTATTGATCCGGATACTTGATATTTCCACATCCATGAATTGTCCTTCAGAACGAACGATGATTCGTTCTTGAAAGGGGGTCGCATCATCCGAAGACATGATATTATGTACCGTCTCAAGGGTCGCGCTATGCTGGCTTGGGTGAATGAATTCAAATAAGCTCCTGTTAATAACCTGGCTTTCTTCATCTAAACCGATCAACTGCAGGGCAAGCTTGTTCGCATAGACGATAATCCCCTCATCGCTTATCACAATGGGTTCGGGAACGAATTTGATCATTTTCTGATAGAGCTTCGCGCTGTCCCTCAGCAGCTTCTCTTTTTCACGTTTAAAGGTAACATCTTGTACCGTACCAAGTAAGGAAGGTAACCCATCCAGCATAATAAGGGAACTGTTCCCTTCCACATAGATAGGGGTGCCGTCTTTTTTCTTCCCTTTAAATTTGAGCGGGAATTGTATGTTACCATTAGCCATACTCTGCATCACTTCGTTTTGGATCCGATTGACTTCATCTTCCGACATCAAATCAATTAGCGAGATCATTAGCAGCTCTTTTTCCGAATAACCGAACATATCGGCCAAATAGGGATTGGCGTATACGATATTATTTTTTTGGCCTACGAACACGCCAGCTACGACGTTCTCCATTAGGCTTTTGTATAAGAAATCCTTCTCATGCAAGGAGGCTTCCATACGAATCCGGTTCGAGATGTCACGGATAATGAGCTGAACAGCCTGCTTCCCTTCAAACATCACTTCAACAGCTCTCAGCTCCACCTCAAATGGCTCCTGATTTAAGCGAAGCAGCTTGTAATTGATAAACTTAGACGGATTTGCATCACGGATAAGATAATTAATATTGACCGGAAATAATTCCAAAAATTCAGGATGAACGAATTCGTTCATGGGATGCCCGATGATTTCATCCAATCTGCTGACACCAAAGATGCTCAATAACGTGCGATTCGCAAATACGATATATCCTTCACAAAAAATAATAAGCCCGTCAGGGAGCATATGGACCAGATGCTGGTACCGTTCTTCACTTTCTCTCAATCGCTCATTAATTTCATTACTTTCCATCTGCATAACCCACCTTATTGGAGCAATTAACTTTATCTGTTTGTTACTTTCAACATCGCCTGCCGTCTTCCTGCTCCGCAATAAGATTTATATGTAAAAAGGCATAACCACCAATTCGTGCATGACCGAATACCAGCTGTTCGTCAAGCTGCTAAAGCCTTGATCTTCTCGTCAGAGCGCTTCCGGAACTAAGCAGGCACTTTCCCTCTTTACCTACTGATTCGCCTATAAACTCGAACCTCTAGACCTCGTTTACGGGTTTAACGCTCGTCTCTTTCCTCAGCAGCTCGCCTGAAGCCGTATCCAGCTGTTTAATCCGCAGCTGGATGTTTGCATTTTTCGACAACTTTTTCAGCTATCGAACTTTGGAACTATTTTTGGAAAATGTATGTCCAATCAAAAAAGGGACCGCCCTAAAAGTAGAATCAACTACTTCAAGGACAGCCCCTCAACGTATATTAATATTTAGCCTTCAAGAAGAAGTGCTTCCGGATCTTCTAGAAGCGCTTTAACCATAACAAGGAAGCGGACCGCTTCGCTACCGTCTACGATACGATGATCGTATGACAATGCGATATACATCATCGGGCGATTTTCCATACGGACGTCATCGATTGCTACCGGACGGATTTGAATTTTGTGCATGCCGAGAATCCCAACTTGCGGCGCGTTTAGAATAGGAGTCGACAGCAGGGAACCAAATACGCCGCCATTTGTGATCGTGAAGCTTCCGCCTTGCAGATCAGAAATCGCTAGTGTGTTTGATCTTGCTTTACCTGCAAGTTCAACGATATTTTTCTCAATTTCAGCAAAGCTTAGACGATCAGCGTCACGAACGACCGGAACGACAAGACCTTCCTTAGCTGAAACCGCGATACCGATATCAAAGAACTTTTTCGTGATGATATCTTCGCCGTCGATTTCTGCGTTAAGCAGAGGGAATGCTTTGAGCGCGCCAACTACTGCCTTTGTGAAGAACGACATAAAACCAAGGTTCACATCGTTTTTCTCGAAGAAAGCTTGCTTACGGCGTTTGCGCAAATCAAGAATCGCTGTCATATCCACTTCATTGAAAGTCGTCAGCATCGCTGCCGTACGCTGTGCTTCAACAAGGCGGTTAGCAATCGTAACCCGGCGACGAGACATCCGTTTGCGTTCCGTCGGCTTGCCGTCTTTGCTTGCGCTTGCTGGCTCAGCTTGCGAGAGCGGTGCAGATTTAACCGGAGTCGCTACTGCAGGAGCAGGAGCTTGTCCTTGCGCTTGCGAGAGATCAATGCCTTGCTCGCGAGCACGCTTTCGTGCTGCTGGCGATGCATTGATTGCTGCTGCACTGTCGCTTACAGATGCGGCCTGCTGCGGAGCAGGCGCTGCAGCTGGTGCAGCTGGTGCAGCAGGAGCGGCAACCGCTGCCTGTTCTGCCGCTGGAGCAGCCGGTGCGGATGCTCCAGCTCCTTCACCGATCGAACCGATTGCTTCGCCTACAAGCACAACATCTCCGTCTTGCTTGGCGATGCGTGAAACAACACCGCTGTTGTCTGCGCTAATTTCAATGTTTACTTTATCGGTTTCAAGCTCTAGCAGGACATCTCCTTGACTAACAGAGTCGCCTTCCTTCACGAACCATTTGGTAATCGTGCCCTCAGATATGGACTCGCCTAATTCTGGTACTATAATTTCAGCCATTAGTCACTACCCCCTTATCAAACTTTCAACTGGTTTGCCGTTCAATGCTGTAGAAATAATCCATTTTTGTTCTGCAGCGTGCACCTCTTGGTGTCCGCTTGCCGTACTCGAGCGATCAGGTCTGCCGACGTAACGGACAGCTGCCTTTTTAGGCGCCAATGTGCGAAGTCTAGGCTCCATAAAGCTCCATGAGCCCATGTTTTGCGGCTCTTCTTGTACCCAAACGATTTCTTCCAGCTTATCGAATTGCTTCACGATGCGCTCGATTTCCGCATGAGCGAACGGATACAGCTGCTCCACTCTTGCTACGCGCAGCCAATCAAAGTCCTCTGCATTTGACGAAGCAAGCGCTTCTTCGATATCAACAGCAACCTTACCTGTGCAAAGCAGCAAACGTTTTACTTTATCCTTCTGATCCTTCGGCTCCGTCAGGCTAAACTGCGGAAGCACGGGTTTGAACGAGCCTTCGCTGAAATCAACGCCGTGTGAAGCGACGCGAGGATTACGGATCAAGCTTTTTGGTGCCATTAGAACAAGCGGACGAACCTGCTCGGTGCCTAATAGCGATGCTTGCTTACGCAGCAAGTGGAAATATTGAGCGGATGTTGTCAGATTCGCAACCGTCCAGTTGTTATCAGCCGAAAGCTGAAGGAAACGCTCAAGTCTTGCGCTAGAATGCTCTGGCCCCTGGCCTTCATAGCCATGCGGAAGCAAAATCGTAATTCCTGATTTTTGCGACCATTTCGCACGGCCAGCTGAGATGAATTGATCAAAAATAACCTGCGCGACGTTCGCGAAATCACCATATTGCGCTTCCCAAATAACGAAAGTTTCAGGCGCGAATACATTATAGCCATACTCGAAACCAAGCACTGCCGTTTCGGACAAGGGGCTGTTATGAACCGCAAAGGAAGCTTTCGCTTGCGGAAGCATATGAAGCGGCGAGAATTTGGCTGCATTAGCATTATCGTTAAGCATGATATGACGGTGCGCAAACGTACCGCGCTCCGAATCCTGTCCGCTTAGTCGAATCGGCGTGCCGTCTGCGAGAATCGTTGCGAACGCAAGCGCCTCCGCATGCGCCCAATCAATCTTTTCTCCATCGTTCAAACCAGATGCTCTGCGCTGCAAAATACGTTGAAGCTTCGTATACTCCGTGAAGCCTTCTGGACGGTTAAGCAGCTCCAAGTTAATTTCGCGAAGCGTTTCAAGAGGCACCGCTGTGCGAGCTTCTTCACCCGTTGGAATCACTGATTTCTGCTGCTCGCCGCGCAGTTGCGGCTGGCCTTCTTTTGCTTTCATCGCATCATAGGCTGCTTGCAGCTTACCGTTGGTACGCCCACGCAGCTCCTCGATTTGCTCTTCCGTGATCGCTTTCTCGCCTTTCAGCTGCTCGGCATATAGCACGCTTACTGTCGGGTGATTGCGAACTTTCGTGTACATAAGAGGCTGAGTTACTTCCGGATCGTCCATTTCATTATGACCGAAACGACGGTAACCGATCAAATCTATGACAAAACCTTTATTGTAGCGGAGACGGTATTCGCAGGCGAGGCGTACAGCTGCCAAGCATGCTTCCGGCTCATCCGCATTTACGTGTACGATAGGAATATCGAAGCCCTTCGCCAGATCACTTGCGTAATGCGTCGAACGTGAATCGATGCTGTTCGTCGTGAAACCAAGTCTGTTATTGGCGATGATATGCAAAGTACCGCCATTGTGATAGCCTTGCAGCTTGTTGAAGTTAAGCGTCTCGGCAACAATGCCTTCACCGATGAAAGCCGCGTCGCCATGAACGCAGATCGTAACGGCTTTGGATGAATCCTGCTTCGGCATGCCTGGCTTGCTGCGATCCTCTTGTGCGGCCCGCGTGAAGCCTTCGACAACCGGATTAACAAACTCCAGATGACTCGGATTGTTAGCAAGGGTAAGATTCGCGCGAATTGTTTCGCCTTCTTTAATCGCCCGGTCTGCCCCTAAATGGTATTTCACGTCGCCGGTCCAGCCATAGTTAAGGCCCATAGATCCTTCTGACGGAATAAGCTCCTTGTTAGGCGCATGGTGGAACTCGGAGAAAATTTTCTCATAAGGTTTGCCGAGTACATGCGTAAGTACGTTTAGGCGTCCACGGTGAGCCATGCCCATCAGTATATGGTTTGCTCCGTCATGTGCTACGGCACGCACGATTTCATCCAATACTGGCACAAGCATGTCTACGCCTTCGATAGAGAAGCGTTTTTGACCAACAAATGTCCGGTGCAGGAAGTTCTCGAAATATTCAACTTCCATAAGACGCTCGAGCAATGCCGAACGTTCTCTTGCTGACAGCGGCGCAGGGAAGCTCCCAGATTCCGCCTGCTTATTCAGCCAATTCCGTTCATTCTCATCATGAATATGTGTAAATTCATAAGCCGCAGAGCGGGTATATATTTCTCTTAGACGGTTAATCGCTTCCCAGCCGTTCGAGATCGATGCCGGAGCATTATCCCAAATAAGCGATGCGGGAATAGAAGCCAAATCCGCTTGCGTAAGACCGAAGGTTTCCGGTTCGAGCAGCTTTGTATCTGCCGCTGGACTAAAACCTAGCGGGTCTATATCCGCAGCTAAATGGCCGTATCTGCGTATGTTCAGCATAAGCTGATGCGCAGCGACAACCTTCTTCAACATATTTGAATCAATCGGACCAGGTGCTGCTGCACTTGATGCAGCCTGTTGCTCGCTCGGCTTGCTTGTACTTTGAACAGCTCCTATCGATACTGCTGGAGGTGCGCCAAAACGTTCAAACAGCTCGCGAACCGTTGCCTCAACGGCTTCAGGATCGGTTAAGAAACGTTCGTATTGCTCCTGCACATACCCAAGGTTGGGTCCATAGTAGCTTTGCCAAGGCGAATAATTACGCTCATCATGGTTGCTCATTGCAGAAAATTCCACCCTCTCTATTCATTGCCATCCTATTATTTTCTAAGGCGAAGCCCATCATACATGCCCGCCTGCTTACAAATGCTTTAAAGCGTTTCAACATGCTATTCATATGAATGGTTAATAAGTTATACCGTAATTTTATATTGTAGGTTTCATATCACGGCAAATTATAGGATGCAGCTTTGCACTTCCTTTATATTTTAGTACATTGAACGCTCTCCAACCATAATCTTATTGGCATCGATATCATCCATTTCAAGCATTGATTGTCGTTCTCGGACAAGAATTCGAGCATGAATCGGTTAGTGCTTATTCCATCGGCTACTACGCAGTATTTAGCTGCTTTTAAATGCATCCTGCAGAAATATAATTGCTGCGCGAGCTTGATATTCACTCACCTCATGGCCTGAAAAAGGATAATCATTCAGCTGCTTGCGAGAACGAATACGATTGTATACCGCATAAACCGTTTCTGGCAAGCAAACGGTATCTTTCCAGCCTACCGACATCAAGACCGGTGCTTTTATTCGCTCTGCCAAATTCAGAAGGTCAAAATGGGCAAGTGCTCCCAGCACTGAACTTAAGCGTTCCGGATAACGCTTAATATGCTGCGCAATTTCCGTTAGGGAACCCGTCGAATGCATGATGCCATAATCCATATGGCACATGTTTGGAATATCGGAGACAACCGCGCTTACCTTCGGATTGAGAGCGGCAGCCAGCAGAGCAAGTCCGCCCCCTTGGCTTCCTCCGATAACTGCGATCCGGGAAGGATCCACCTCGGTTTGAATCGCCGCAGCATCAACAGCTCTTACCGCATCTACCGTGATCGCTCTGTAATAGCTTTGTTCGATACTTGCCAGTCCCTGCGTGACCCAGCCTTTGACCGCGCCTTCATCAGATGTCAGCAGATTTCCGGTTTCGCCGCCTTGTCCTCTCGCATCGACCGCAAAAACTGCATAGCCTAGCAGCAGCCATGCAGCATAACGCTCAGGCAGCCCCTTGTCGCCCGTGTACCCCTGATAGATGACGACGCAAGGAAGCTTCTCGCCCCTTAAGCCTTGCTGCGGCACGATATACAAGCCATGAATAGGCGTATCGTCACTTCCCTTAAAGGTTAACCGTTCCGTCCTCACCGCAGCGATCGGAGTATCAAGCAATTCCTTGACAATAGCCAGCGGCTTGTCCGCGTAGCTGTCTAATACCGCTTGCCAATAAAGATTCAGATCCGCTGGATCCATGGTTAGCGGCGGATTATAGGACAGCAAATCATTTTTTCTACGTTCTATCGCATGCATATCAGTATACCCCTATTTCCCTGTGTATTTTCGTCCATTTCCGTATTCTGATAAAAGATTCCGAGTTCCCGCTTTGGCAGTTGGCAATCAAAAAGGCTATTTCTTGAACGACTTTGCAAGCCAATCAATAAATAGCCTCATGCACAGAGCATCAGCCGTCCCCTATTTAGGTCAAATGATCCTATTAGCGAAGCGTATTCAAACCGATCTCTACTTCTTTTCTTTCAATACGATAGGTCCAATGACAAGCGCCATTACAAGCAGTAACGCGCCTGTAAACATTGAAATGCCATAGCTCTGCACCCAATACGGACTATCCTCCAAACGCTTGTAAATCCAACCCCCTAAAAGCGGACCGATAAATCCGGTAATGCCTGTTAACGCGGAAAAGACAGCAATATACATCGGTCGCTCCGACTTAGGCGTATCCCCGATAATAAAGTTAAAGGCAAGCAGGTTGTATCCCCCAATGCCGATCCCGAGTACGCAATGAACAATGATTAGAACAAGTACGGCTGGCAGCAGTTCCATCCCCGACCACAGCAAACAGGCAAAAGCAATAATCGGAAGCGCCCATCTAAGCAGTGTACGCGTCGCGAATCTGCTGTTCAAATTGCCCCAGTAATAATAGCTGAACATCATCACGATCATCTGAATCGTTGTTATGACAGTAACCCAGGTGTAATTGAGCTTCACGATATCCAGCATGACATAGGAAAAGAGCGGAACCGTAATATTTTGAATCAAAATAAAGGTTGCCAAAAAAAGAGTAGCAAACAAATAAGTGCGGTCACCGAGCGGCTTTTTTAGCATTTTCCACTTTGACGATTCAATCGAGCGCTCCAGCGGAAGATTAGGGTAACGGAAAAGCTCAATGCCGTTCCATACAGTGGCTGCCGCGCAAATCACATATAACACCACAAAGCCGCTGCCTTCTGGCAGGCGGTTCAATATTTGGCCGCCAATGAGCAGGCACAGGCTCGCCACCGCCCAATGGATCGTATTCCTTATGCCAAAATACCGTCCGCGAACCTGAGCAGGCACCATATCCGCAACCAGCGAAGTCCAGAGCACACCGGCAGACTGGGCGCAAATAAACGAAATCGTAAACATCCCGATATAGGCCGCGACCCAATAGCTCTCAGGCACCCAGAAAGGAATAAGTCCTGTTGCGACCCACAAGATGCGATGAACAAGGCTGAATATCATGACATAAAGCCGGCGATTCTCAAAACGGTGAATATAGAAAGCAATACCGAGCTGAAAAAGGTTGGCAAATGCGGGAATAGCTAGCGCTGCACCGATTGCGTCTGATTTTGCCCCCAAATAAAGGAGGTACGCCGTAAGCAGCGGACCTCCGAGTAAATTTCCGATAATCGTAGCAGGAATACCTTCCACAACAGCCGTGTGCAAGCCTTTCCGCTGTGCGGACATTCTCCGTCTAGGCAACAGGATGTCCTTTAACATAATAATCCTCTCCGCTCTGCTTACTCGTGGTGAACAATCAGTTCAATCAATGTCCTAACCATAACGCCTGTAGCTCCCTTAGGCTCCCAGCCGCGGCTTGATTCCAGCCATGCCGTTCCTGCGATATCCAGATGGACCCAAGGCAAGCCTTCTGCAAAATGCCCGATAAAAAGCCCGCCGGTAATTGTTCCGCCATATCGGCCACCACTGTTTTTTAAATCTGCAGCATCGCTCATAATCTGTTTCTTGTACTCCGGATAGGATGGAAGCTGCCAGATTCTCTCGCCTGCCCGCTCCGACGCTAATTGTACCTGCTTAAAAAGGTCATCATGATTGGTAACTGCCCCTGTCGCTTGGGTGCCAAGCGCAACCGAAACCGCCCCCGTCAGCGTAGCTACATCAACCAGCTTCGTTGCTCCTCTGGTAATGGCAGTCGTGAGTCCGTCGGCGAGCACCAATCTTCCTTCCGCATCCGTATTCACAATCTCAACCGTATGACCGCTCATCATGCGCAGCACATCTCCCGGCTTAAGAGCCCGGTCGGACGGCATATTCTCAGCGGTTGGAATAACTGCTATGACGTTTATGGCAGGCTTTAGCTCTCCAATAACGCGCATCGCTCCAAGCACAGCTGCGGCGCCGCCCATATCCGAGATCATTTCCTGCATCCCGTCTGCTCGTTTCAAGGAAATACCGCCCGTATCGAATGTTATTCCTTTGCCGATCAATCCCCAAGCCTCATCGGAGCTTGGATCGCCTTTGTAATGGATAACGATCATTCGCGGCGGGTTTATGCTGCCTTGACCAACGCCAAGCAAGCCGCCCATCCGCTGCTCTGCCGCGCTCCATTCGTCGATAACCTCTATTTCCAAATCGAGCTCACGGGCAAGCTCCTCCGCATGATGCGCTAGACGTTCAGGTGTAAGATCATTACCAGGAAGATTAGTCAAATCCCGGGCTAAGTTTACTCCTTCCACATAGAGCTTGCCTTTAGCTATGCCTTTCTCCCACAATGCGGCGTCTTCTGCCGTGATTGCTGCAGCCTGCGGTACAAAAGCAACCTCCTTCAGCGTAAATCGTTCATTGTGCTCGCGTTTCAAAGGCTGACGGACATGAAGCGCAAGCAGCAAGCCTTCCGTCAGTGCTTGGGCTGAACGCTCGGCGCCGAGATTAGCCTGCTTTCCTTCCAACAAGGCTTCCGACAGCAGTACTTGGACCTTCTCCGCGCGCATTTTTTTTAACGCTTTTGCGGCAGCTGCTGCAGCAAGACGCAGGCTCGTTGCTCCGCCTTCCTGCTCCAGCCCCACAAATACGATATGCGATGAAGGATAAAGCCCCAAAGTCGGCATAATTTCGATTTGCTCTGCATCCGCTTTAAATAATCCTTTGGCATAAAGCGCTCGAAGCGCATCATCGATTTGCGGCTGTATGATTTGCGCAGCTGCATCCCCTTGAATGAGTTCCTTTTTGCTGACAAATCGAATAACTGCGTCTGCCGCCGCTTGCTCCGTACCCCGAACCCCGTATGTAAATTGAACGCTCATTTATATGTCCTCGCTTTCTTAATGGATTGGCATCCATTCGTTTTGAACACAAACAACATCTTTTTCCAAACTCATTATACCTAACACCTATCGACTTTTCCATGTTTATAATTGGAGATATTCTATCGCTCGTTCCCTTGTTAAAAAAGTGAAAAGCCCTCCTTCCATTTCGGAAGAAGAGCTTTATATCAACCCAGTCTTTAGTGTCATGTGCAGCTCCGTATTAGGCTAACGGCAATGTAAGGATGAATTCCGTCCCTATGTCTGGTTGGCTATCGACTCGAATCGTTCCATTGTGGTTGCGAACAATTCGGTAGCTTACCGATAAACCAAGTCCCGTCCCTGCCTGCTTTGTCGTGAAAAAAGGATCGAATAACCGGTTCATCGTCGCTTTGTCCATGCCTTTGCCGTTATCCTTTATAATAATTTCCGCAAACTGTCCATTACTTCGCGTAATGATATCGATAAGGCCTCTTCGTTCACTCTGTACCTCTTCAATAGCATCAAGCGAATTTTTGATAATGTTTAAAATCACTTGTTTTACCTGCTTTACATCGATCGACACAAGATGCTCAGAACAATAACATTCCGCCTTGATCTCGCAATTCCGCATCAATGCTTCGCTTTCCGTCAGCAGAACAACTTCCTTTATCAAATGATCGATAGACACCAATTGTTTCATGGGTGCCGACGGCTTGGACGAATTTAGAAATTCATAAATAATATCGTTTGCCCGGTCAATTTCAGTCAAAATGATACGCGCATATTCTTCCTTGCCAACCTCCAGCAAATAAGGCCGCAGCAGTTGAATAAATCCGCGGATACTCGTTAACGGATTGCGAATTTCATGTGCAATTGCAGCTGCGATTTTACCAAGCATAGCAAGCTTGTCATTTTGCAATGCCGTCTGTTCAATTTGCTTGTATTCCGAGACATCCTTGACGCTAATTAAAAAATCGCCATCTAATTGATCACCGTAAGTAACCGTTACTAAAAGATGTTTGCCGTCTTTGTGCTGGAATTCATAGTACCTACTGTGCATGAGAAACATTTCTTTATAGAGCCTTAGAACCGTTCTCTTCGTGCTGCTGGTGAGCTGCTTGTGTCTTAAAACTTCTTTAATCGTACAGCCAATCAATGTTTTGCGCGGAATATCGAGCAGCTTGGCCATTTGCACATTAATAAACGATAATATTCCATCGCTGTCAAACAAGGCGATTCCACTGTCCATGTGCTGCAGCACATTTTCGTATTTATTTTTCACCTTTTCGAATGATCGATTCGACCTGAAAAGCATCTCTCGCATTTCAGAGAATTTCTGCTCGGTTGATCGTTCGGGCTGTAAACGAAAACGGCAAGCAACCATGATCTCCATCAAAAAAACAAATGAGCGATTGTATAATCTAACAGCTTCCTCTGAGTCGACATTAGCGGCTAAAGATTGTATACATTCCTCGTGTACGGCAATTATTTCTTCCGGGTTTATTCCGTAAAGCTCCTTGCCAAGCTCATTGGCATGGAATAATGATACTTCCTTACCACTTCTAATATACTCGGCAAGCGCCGGGAAATAGCGCTTTCGAATGGCTAACATCATGTACTCCTCCCCGGCAATATCTCTATAGATAACGGTTACAGTTACTACTAATCATAGGGCGAGTTTACAATCGCTGTCAATCGGAAATACTGTCG
The DNA here is from genome assembly GCF_031157315.1 of Paenibacillus sp. LHD-38. Classification (GTDB taxonomy): domain Bacteria; phylum Bacillota; class Bacilli; order Paenibacillales; family Paenibacillaceae; genus Pristimantibacillus. Next base: position 130,800 of record NZ_JAVIFU010000017.1, on the reverse strand, counting down.
AAAATTGTTACGCAAATAGGCAAATAGTATCGCCCCTTGTCGATTAGGACTTTAGTCTATTCGCCTACTCCCTTACTTTTTTCATGCATTTTACTAAAAAAAAACAGCCAATTTTGTCCTTGCCAGCCTGCCTCATTTGGTATTCCGTTAATCCTTTTCGCGCTGTTTATCATTGCTCTTTCTATCACTATCTTTGTCGTCCCATCGATCATTATTTCTGCCGCTTCGATCATCATTATTGTTGCCATCATCATTGAACCGGTCGTTATCCCGGTCGTTATCATCCTGATTCTGATTACGATCGTCGCCTCGATCATTATTATCATCGTTATTGGAGTCATTCCAACGGTCATCATTATCTTCGTCATTATCATCCTTGTCATCCTGCTTATCTACATTCGGACGATTAGGCTTATTTATTTTCCCGGGGCTTATCGTAGGCTTATTGGCCCATGCTCCATTTTTTACAGGCTTTTTTGTTTCTCCCGGTTTAGCCGATGCGCTGCTTGTTGGCTTTTCAGGCTTAGCTGCTTTTACGGGCTTATTCGATTTTGGGGTAGTCACTGGCTTAACCGCGCTGTTCTTATTATCATCCTTTTGCTTAGCCTTTTCCGCTTTCTCCTTGGCGACCAGTTCCTTCAGCTTTTCTTTACTCTTATCTTCCGCATTGTCTACAATTGTTTTAACTCCGCCGATTGGCTCCGTTAATTTATCTATGGATTGCTGCTTCAGCTGTTCTATTTCAAGCTTATAGCCTTCTTCTTTCGCCATTAGATACACGGCCATCTTACCAGAGGAGATCCCGTTTGCCGTCGCTTCCTCACGAACCTCGTTCGGTATCGATATCGTTGTAATATTCGCGCTTACCTTATCCGAAGCCAGCTGCGTCAACATACCTCGAAGCGTCTCGTCGACTTTTTCCGTCAAAATACTCTCATAATCGAGTTTTAGTGCAGACGCATCGCCAAGCAGGACGCTAGTAATAAAAATATCCTTGTTCGGCGTGTCGAGATAATGTGAGACTTTAGCCCTCTCCAAAATAGAAGCAGCTACCGTTTCTACGTTAACACCTTTGAACTGGAGACCTTTAATGATATGCTCGCCGTCCTCATTTAAAGCGCGCAGCTCGCGTACTTTTTCATTCTCGTCCACGCCAAGCTCTACGCTTGGATTAATATCCATGCTGACATACGCTACCACTGGATGCGCATCGCGCTGCATGATAAAGAGAAGAGGCAGGAACAACACCATAATAAGAGCAGCAGCGCTGCCATACCAATAAACCGGTTTAATTGTACGGGGCTTCCTATACTCCTCTTCGAAAATAATCTCTTCACCAATCTGCGGCGTGCCTTGAATAGGGGCCTGCAAAAATTGCCCGTCTGCCGTCATAACGACTGCATGCTGCTTATGAATGCTCATCACAACTCCACGCTTCATTTGCTTGCCTCCTTATTCGTATCAAAATGTTCGCCAGCAATATGTAGATAATCGTGCATGAATGGATATGTTCCTGAAATAACGAGTGCGATGGCAATAATATATTTCCGGTTTCGCTCCACTGTCTTACGGGAAACACCGCACATTTCCGTTAACTCTTTTACCGCTAGCTTATTCGTTTGCCTTAATGTATCTAATAGCTGAGTTTCGCTTACAAGCGTTTGTGCAATACCAATCAAGAGCCTTCTCGAATCTGCGTGTTTAGGCGAATTCTCAACAAGCTCGGCAAATGAGATTCCAAACCGTTCAAGCTCATGGTCAAGCTCCAGTATTTCAAGCCGTCGCTCATCCTCCGTCCGTTTGACTTCAAATGAATTCATCGCTTGTCTGGTCTCGACAGAATTATATTGTGGCTGCTCTTCGTCTTCTGAATCAAACATGCTGTAGGGTACGACCTTTGAGTGCCTTTGTTCTTTTCGGACATAGTCAATAAGCCGACGGCGAATGACGGTTTCAGAAAATCCGATAAATGATTTCCCTGCATGACTCGCGAACTGATTGATTGCCTCGTTAAAAGCTAGCAGCGCAACGCTGAATTCATCATCACGATTCGGGTCTATATACCGTTTGCAAAATCGACTTGTTACTTTCATAATATAAGGTTTGTAGTCTGCTATGAACTGCTCGCGCAGCAGCTCGTCACCTTGACGAATGCGAGCAACACATTGTTCGGGAGTAAGCTTCTGCTCATCCTCCGCAGCTTCGGCGGAAACTGACTTCCGTAGAAAGCGTTTGAACAATACAAGTAACAACCGCTCCACCTCACTATTAGTATGATTCGTTTCTGTCTGCCCGGTTTCGGGGGGTACATTATGAGAAGATCTTCATTTATTTTAAAAAAAAGAAAAGCCCCCAAAAAGGAGGCTCACCATTCGTGTTTAAATAAACTAAACGGAAGTACGGCGTTGACGAAGCTTATTCCTTCTGTTGTTCAGCATCTCCAGACGCTTCTTCAGAACAAGCTGCCATTCCGTATCCTCAATTTGCTTAGCAAAGCTAAGTAAATCAAGTGCCATATCAATTTGACTGTGAACGACATCCATTGGATCTTCGTTCTCGTTATTTACGCTATTTTCAAGCAGCGCTTTGCCTTCTTGCTCCACATACTCCTGAAAATCAACTTCAGCTGCACCATCGCCATGCGCATATTCGGCTAATATCTCATATTCATTTTCAATTAAATAATGAATATCTACACGGTGACAGACCGGGCAAAACATAATTGGCACATTGTGTATATGCGTCCGAAAATGCTTTAGTGTTCCCTTTGTTCCAATCATGCTAGCTCCACAGCAAAAACTCATTGACGACTCCTCCTCAAAGGTTTGCGAATGCAAACCTGCATCGTAAGCATCATCTAAGGTTTGCGAATGCAAACCTACTTCGTAAGCATCATCTGAGGTTTGCGAATGCAAACCTACTTCGTAAGCATCATCTGAGGTTTGCGAATGCAAACCTACTTCGTAAGCATCATCTGAGGTTTGCGAATGCAAACCTACTTCGTAAGCATCATCTTAGGTTGCGAGCAAACCTGCATCATAAGCATCAACGACCGGTTAAGTATGCTAACGTTGTTTTCTTGTATGTCCTGTGGCTTTATACCTTATTCGCTTTGCATGAACGAAATTCCTGCTTTCTTATTATAATAACTGCCTCGCGACCCCATATACAAACAAAACCCGCGCCATGTAATGGCGCGGGTTTTGTTTATTGCTGTGCGGAATTTATTATTTTGCTACCAGTGTTTGTTGACCTGGTTTCCAGTTAATAGGGCAAAGACCGCCGGATTGCAATGCTTGCAATACGCGAAGCGTTTCGTCAACGCTGCGGCCCACGTTGTTGTGGTTAACAACTTGGTACTGTACTTCGCCTTCCGGGTTAATGATGAATAGGCCGCGAAGAGCGATACCTTCTTCTTCAATTAGCACGCCGTAGTCACGAGCAACGCTTTTCGTGATGTCAGCCGCAAGCGGGAATTCTAGTTGGCCAAGGCCATTATCGTTAACCGGCGTGTTGATCCATGCACGGTGACTATGTTTGCTATCAACGCTGACACCAAGAATTTCAGTGTCCAGTTTCTTGAATTCAGCAGCTGCAACGCTCAACGCTGTAATTTCTGTTGGGCATACAAATGTGAAATCTAGTGGGTAGAAGAATAATACAAGCCATTTGCCTTTGTAATCCGCAAGAGATGCTGTACCGAAATCTTTACCGTCGCCTGTTGCTGTTTCCATCGAAAAATCTGGGGCCTGGCGGCCTACCAAACGCTCTGCCATAATAGAAAACCTCCTATACCTATCCATGAATTTTTATTGTTTACGTCACTTCATCTGTGTGACTTACCTAGTAAATAGTATCACTAGTCTAGAATGAAGTCAATATTATAATAAATATTTATTTATAATAATTATAATCTGGAGACTACTTTTTAAGAGCTGCTACGATCAAATCGCCCATTTCCGTTGTTCCGATTGCTTTGCTCTTATCTACGGCAATATCACCCGTACGGTGACCAGCATCAAGTACCTCTTTAACCGCAGCTTCAATTGCCGCAGCAGCTTCGTGATAACCGAAAGTCAGACGGAACATCAGCGCTACCGAAAGAATCGTTGCGATCGGATTGGAAATCCCTTGTCCTGCGATATCAGGAGCGGAGCCATGTACCGGCTCGTACAAGCCGAAGCTTCCTTCACCTAGCGAAGCAGACGAGAGCATGCCGATTGAACCTGTCAGCATTGCCGCTTCATCGCTAAGAATATCGCCGAACATATTCTCGGTTACGATGACGTCGAAGCTCGAAGGACGGCGAAGCAGCTGCATCGCACAGTTATCAACAAGCACATGCTCCAGTTCAACTTCTGGATATTCAGGAGCGATCCGGTTTACTACTTCACGCCATAGGCGCGATGTTTCAAGCACGTTCGCTTTATCAACCGAAGCTAGGCGTTTGCCCCGAGTCATTGCGATATCGAAAGCTTGACGAACAATACGTTCGATTTCTTGCACGTTGTATACGCAAGTATCAACCGCTTCTTCGCCGCCAGCGCCTTCACGACGGAATTTCTCTCCGAAGTAAATACCGCCTGTCAATTCACGCACAACAATCAGATCTGTGCCTTCAAGAACTTCTGGCTTCAAAGTCGATGCTTCTTTCAAGCAATCGAACACGGTTGCAGGACGAATATTCGAGAAAAGGCCAAGCGCTTTGCGAATGCCGAGCAAGCCTGTTTCCGGACGAAGCTCTTTCGAGTTGTTATCCCATTTCGGGCCGCCTACCGCGCCAAGCAAAACCGCATCTGCGCCTTTACAAAGATCAAGCGTTTCTTGCGGCAACGGTGTTCCTTTCTCATCGATTGCAATACCGCCGAACAAGCCATGCTCCGTTTCAAATTTATAGCCATAAAGCTCTTCGGTTTTTTTGAGTACTTTAAGCGCTTCGCCAACAACCTCGGGGCCGATACCGTCGCCGGCAATAACTGCAATTTTTTTTACGTCTGACATAATAAATGTAACACTCCTCTTTTTCAGTTAAGCTTGTCCCTTCAACATTTCCGAAAGTATCTGTTGAAAAGCAAGTTTTCATACTCATTCTCATTCTATTATCATTTGTACCATAAAAACGGTTTGATTACAAAGATATAAAATCTATTTACTCTATAGACTGAAGCTATAAAGATGAGATTTACGAGTCGAAGACCTCAAGGGCGGACAGAAAAGACAATAGGACAGTCCCGCTGGTCATAAATTGACCATGCGGGACTGTCCTATTTGGCTTCACTACGCATTCCTCTAGATCAAGCTCATCTTATCACGGCGGCCCGGTGTCTTGCGCTTCTCGATCAAACGGTTAAGCGCGTCGATATAGGCGCGCGCGCTCGCTTCAAGGATGTCCGTGCTAAGTCCGCGGCCTTGGGCAGAAACTTCGTCCTGCTTCAGAACAACATGCACCTCGCCTTGCGCATCTTTGCCTTGCGATACCGATTTAATCGAGTAGTCTTCAAGCTCCACAGCTTCCTTGGTAACCTTGTCGATCGCATTATATATCGCATCGACGGAACCGTTGCCGATCGCGATCTCTTCAACGACTACGCCTTCCGCGCTGCGGATCCGAACGGAAGCGCTTGGCGTTGATTGGTTGCCGTAGCTTACTTGGATTGTCTCCAAGCTGAATACTTCAGGCGTATCAATCAGCTTCTCTTCCAGCATAGCGAGAATATCTTCATCGCTAACGGTTTTCTTGCGATCAGCCAAATCCTTGAATTTAGCAAACGCAGCGTTAACCGCTTCATCTTCAAGCTCATAGCCTAGATCGATTAGCTTCTCGCGGAACGCATGGCGTCCGGAGTGCTTGCCGAGTACTAGCTTAGATTCTTTTAAGCCGATCGTTTCTGGTGAAATGATCTCGTATGTCGTTTTTTCCTTCAGCATGCCATCCTGATGAATACCTGACTCATGCGCGAACGCATTGGCACCAACAATAGCTTTGTTTCCTGGAACAACCATTCCTGTCAGCTTGCTGACAAGGCGGCTCGTCTTGGCGATTTCCTTCAGATTCAATGTCGTTCGTGCACCAAAGTAATCCGGACGTGTCGCAAGCGCCATGGCGATCTCTTCAATCGCTGTATTGCCTGCACGCTCCCCGATTCCGTTAATGGTACCTTCGACTTGATCCGCACCGTTCAAAATCGCCGCAAGCGCGTTAGCCGTCGCCATGCCGAGATCATCATGGCAATGTGCGCTCAGCTGGATCTTTTCGATATTCGGTACGTTTTCCTTCAGGGTTTTGAAGATGTTACCGAATTCTACCGGATTCAAATAACCAACCGTGTCCGGAATGTTCACGACTGTTGCTCCTGCTTTGATCGCGAGCTCCGTTACCTGGCATAAGAAATCCAGCTCCGTACGACCGGCATCCTCTGCCGAGAACTCTACCTTGTCAAAATATTGCTTCGCGTAACGAATTGCGCGCTCTGCTGTTTCTAGCACCTGATCCTTCTCCATCCGCAGCTTATGCTTGCGGTGAATAGGGCTGGTAGCAAGGAACACGTGAATGCACGGATCCTGCGCGCCGATAAGCGCTTCACGCACTGCATCGATATCCTGCTCGCGCGAGCGAGACAAACCGATTACCGTAGCATTCTTAACTGCGCGCGCAACCGCGTTAACCGCAGCAAGATCACCTGGCGAAGCCGCTGGGAAGCCAGCCTCAATACGGTCCACTCCAAGCTTCTCAAGCTGAAGGGCAATCTCTACCTTTTCCTTCGTGTTAAGGTTTACACCTGGAGATTGCTCTCCATCACGAAGCGTTGTATCGAAAACATAAATTTTCCGCATTTGTGCATTGCACCTCCGTGAACAGAATGATCCCGGCACGCGTATGGAGCCGCTGTACGAAACGCAATCCGCTTCGTATAGCGATCCGGCGAACCGGGATATGGTCGTTCATTCTATCTGATATTACTTCTTGATCCAGTGCATCAATTCGCGAAGCTGTGCGCCTGTTTGCTCAATAGGGTGAGCTGCTTCGTTACGGCGAGTAGCTGTAAGCATTGCACGGTTCGATTGGTTTTCCAAGATGAAATCACGAGCAAAACGGCCGGATTGGATATCTTCCAATACGCGTTTCATTTCTTTTTTCGTTTCTTCAGTAACGATACGGGGACCTGTTACATAATCGCCGTATTCTGCAGTGTTGGAGATGGAATCGCGCATCGACGAAATTCCGCCTTCATACATCATGTCAACGATAAGCTTAAGCTCGTGCAAGCACTCGAAGTAAGCCATTTCTGGAGCATATCCAGCTTCTACAAGCGTTTCGAAGCCTGCTTTAACGAGTGCGGAAGCACCGCCGCAAAGAACTGCTTGCTCACCGAACAAATCTGTTTCTGTTTCTTCTTTGAAAGAAGTTTCGATAACTCCTGCACGTGTACAGCCGATACCTTTAGCATATGCAAGACCGATTGCTTTAGCATTGCCAGTAGCATCTTGCTCGATTGCGATTAGACCAGGAACGCCAAAGCCCTCTTGGTACGTACGGCGAACCATGTGACCAGGGGATTTTGGAGCAACTAGGAATACGTCTGTATCTGCGTTAGGCACGATTTGGCCGTAGTGGATGTTGAAGCCGTGAGAGAACATAAGAGCCGCGCCTTTTTTCAAGTTAGGAGCGATTTCTTCGCTGTATACTTTCGCTTGTGTTTCGTCAGGAAGCAAGATTTGAACAACGTCAGCTACTTTAGTTGCTTCAGCAACTGTAAGTACTTCGAAACCGTCTTTTTTAGCAACATCAGCGGATTTACCAGGACGAAGTCCGATAACTACTTTCAAGCCGCTGTCGCGAAGGTTTTGTGCTTGAGCGTGTCCTTGGCTGCCGTAACCGATTACTGCGATTGTTTTACCTTGTAGTACGCCTTGATCAGCGTCTTTTTCATAGTACATTGTAACTGCCATTTTAATAATTGCCTCCTTTAATTTAACCCTTTTGAGCGGGTGTTTAAGCAGAGAATGACCCATAAGCAGCGGTTCTCCCCTTAAACTCCCGCTCAAAACGGGATGTCGAAATAAGATCAGTGACTACTTTGCGTTGCCGCGGTTCAAAGCGGTTACGCCTGTGCGTGAAAGCTCGCGAATGCCGTAAGGCTTGAGCAATTCAACCATCGCATCGATTTTCTCCGTGTCGCCAACAACCTGTACCATAAGCGAATGAGTGCCAATGTCAACTACCGCCGCGCGGAAAGTTTCAACTACGCCGAGAATTTCCGGACGGGCTGCAGGCTCTGCATTCACTTTGATAAGCGCAAGCTCGCGGGCCACCATCGGATTAGAGCTAAGATCGATGACTTTGATAACATCGATCAGCTTGTACAATTGCTTAGTAACCTGCTCGAGGGTATGGTCATCACCTGAGGTGACGATGACCATACGCGACAAGCCTGCTTCTTCGCTGGAACCAACCGTAATACTTTCAATATTAAAGCCGCGGCGTCCGAACAAACCGGAAACGCGCTGCAGAACGCCGGGCTGATCGTTAACGATTACTGCGATCGTGTGCTTTTTCATTCCGCATCCCCCATGATCATTTCGTCGATGGTGCTTCCTTGTGCAACCATTGGGTACACGTTCTCTTCTTTGCGAACGACGAACTCAACAACTGCCGGACCAGGATGACGGAGCGCTTCTTCCCAAACCGCACGCGCGTCTTCTTTGTTCGTAGCGCGGAAGCCTTTTACTCCGTAAGCTTCGGATAGCTTAACAAAGTCAGGGCTGCCAGAGAGATCGATATGGCTGTAGCGGTTATCATAAATCAGCTCCTGCCACTGACGAACCATTCCAAGCACCTGGTTATTGATGATGACTACTTTAACCGGAATATTATTAATGGCGCAAATTGCAAGCTCCTGCGCGCACATTTGCATTCCGCCGTCACCATTGATAGAAACGACAACGCGTTCCGGGTTCGCCATTTGAGCGCCGATTGCCGAAGGGAATCCGAAGCCCATCGTGCCGAGGCCCCCCGAGGTTACCCATGAACGAGGTTTGTTGAATTTGTAATACTGCGCTGCCCACATTTGGTGCTGACCTACGTCGGTCGTTACAATCGCATCGCCGTTTGTTGTCTCGTGAATCATTTCGATAACCCATTGCGGCTTCAGTTCATCCTCAGAATCCTTGTAGCTAAACGGATATTGCTCGCAAGAGGCTTTAAGCTTCGCACGCCAATCGTCCGCTTTATCCGCACGCTTAGCTTGCTTATTAACAAGCTCCAGAACGGTCTTCACGTCACCCACGATTGGAATGTCAGTCGGAACGTTTTTGCCGATTTCCGCAGGATCGATGTCGATATGAACGATTTTTGCAAGCGGAGCAAAGCCTGAAAGCTTACCGGTAACACGGTCATCGAAGCGAGCGCCGATATTGATAAGCAAATCCGCACTTTGTATCGATTTGTTTGCCGTGTAGGTTCCGTGCATGCCCGGCATACCCAGGAACAGGTCATTACCGCTTGGGAAAGCTCCCAAACCAAGCAAGGTTGTTGTAATTGGAATTTGTGTCTTCGTTACAAATTCGTACAGTTCTTCGTGGCCGCCAGAGTATACAACTCCGCCGCCTGCCAAGATAATCGGACGCTCGGCTTGTTCAATGGCCTTAATGAGCTTGTCGACTTGATTCTTGTTTGGCGATACCGTCGGGTTGTACCCGCGGATGCTCACTTCAGTTGATGGCTTAAACAATGTCTTAGCCGCCGAGATGTCTTTCGGTATGTCAATCAATACTGGGCCTTTGCGTCCAGTGTTGGCAATGTGGAATGCTTCATGAATAATACGCGGCAAATCTTCAACGTCGCGTACCAAGTAGCTGTGTTTCGTAATCGGCATTGTAATGCCCGTAATGTCCGCTTCCTGGAAAGCATCGCTTCCGATCAAGCTGGAAATGACATTGCCCGTAATAACGACTAACGGCACAGAATCCATAAAGGCCGTTGCAATACCCGTAACGAGGTTCGTTGCTCCTGGACCTGACGTTGCGATACATACGCCTACTTTACCGCTTGCGCGGGCATAGCCGTCTGCTGCGTGAATAGCGCCCTGCTCGTGACGGGTAAGTAAATGATTGAAATCGGGGTTTCCGTGCATCGCGTCATAAATGTACAACACTGCTCCGCCAGGATAGCCGAATACACAATCTACACCCTCAAGCAGTAGACTTCTTAACAAAATTTCCGAACCAGATATGACCTCGGGCTTCGAGAGTCTTTCCTTCAATTCCTCTTTTGACTTCAGTGTTGCACCTTGCGTTACCATCAGTCATCCTCCTCTCAGAAAAAAACAAAAAAACCTTTCGCTCCTCATGCTTCAAAAAGAAGCAACGAGGGACGAAAGGTATATCTTCCGTGGTACCACCCAAATTTGTTATACGTCTCCCGATGTATAACCTCCACAAGTAAGAACGTCGTGCACATACGTTCATACTATTGGCACTTTAACGCTTGCCTTGCGATTTCCCCTATTAGGCAACAGCATTCGTTGTTGCTTTTCAAGGAAACAGCTCCGAGGTGAGCTCGTAGAAAAGGGATTTTGGCGATGGTTGCAGCTAATCCATCCGCTCTCTGTTCAAAAGGGCCCTAAGCACTTCGTCCTCATCATTGCTGATTTTGTATTTACCACATGGTGCGTACACCGGTACGTGGTAGATAAGACTTTCTTTATTATATGCCGTGAATCCTCGTTCGTCAAGAACCCTAATGATTCTTCCTGCAAATTCTAATTGGCGCATTCACAGGCTAATGCACATATACTATTTTAGCCCCCAAACGGCAAACTCATGCAGCGTTCTTGTCGCCCGGCGCCGCAGAAATGGAATGATGGATATGATTCGACTTTATGACCCCAGGCTGGATCAAGCCGAGGTGGTCCGCCTTATACGGAACGAGCTTATTCCTTTATCCCATACGGTGCACCAGCTTGATGCCCAAACGATCAGAGAGCTCCCTAAGCGCTTCCGCCGCGGCGTTACTTATGTAGCATCCTTATCAAAGAAGAGCCCACCTGTCTCCTTCATTCATTTTGAAGTAATGGGTGAGGTCCTTTATTTAGATATGATGGTCACGCATCCCGATCATCGAAATCGACAATGGGGCAGAAAATTAATGGCTCATAGCGAGGCTTACGGCAGAACGCAGAACTGCAAGGTTGCCAGACTGTTTGTGGATCAGGTAAATGATAAAGCACATCATCTCTATAGCAAGCTTGGCTATCACACCGTCCGCTACTACCCTGATCTACGCTGCTATGAGCTGCTTAAACCGCTCACCCCGCCATGATCATCTAGCTGCCATTAATACCCGTTGTATCCTTGGTTGCCGTAGCCGTCACCATAACCGCCATAGCCGCCATAGCCGCCGTCGTAGCAGCATTGTTTTTTAAAGTTGTTGTTGCAGCAGCCACCGCCACCGAAACCACCAAAGCCGCCGCCAAAGAACGGAAGCGTACCGATTGCAAGAAGATCAAACAAAACGAGAGGCAAAATAGCTTTCGTTTGTACGACTTTTCCCTTTTCATTCTCTAATGGGGCTATGATCAGTTTATTTTGGTGAACCTTAACGAGCTTGCCAGTGACGACAGAGCCGTCTGGACGAACTGCATAAATGGATTTGCCGATCAGTTTCCGTACGTCTTGTTTGGAAACGTTATGCATAGAAATCCCTCCTTTCCTGTTGTCCTTCAACATATTCAAGGAAAAGAGCATCCGTCTGTTTGTTTGTCCTCGCCCGCAACAAATGTGCGCATGCAAGCTTAAAAAGTGAAGTAGACATACCCCAAGCCAATACAAAAAAGGCTGCCCAAACTCATCGGATAGATGACTTGGACAGCCTTTATATGTGATTAACGCCTACGCGTTAATTTTTTCTTTTGCAATACCTGCAAGGGAGTTGAACGAAGTCATATCGTTAACTGCCAGGTCAGCAAGGATTTTGCGGTTAACTTCAACGCCCGCAAGCTTCAAGCCGTGCATGAATTTGTTGTACGAAAGTCCGTTGATGCGAGCTGCCGCGTTAATACGAACGATCCACAGTCTGCGGATGTCACGTTTTTTGTTGCGACGGTCACGGTATGCGTACATAAGGGACTTACCAACTTGCTCCTTCGCTGTTTTAAACAGGCGATGTTTCGAACCGAAATAACCTTTAGCTAGCTTTAGAATTCTTTTGCGACGACGAGTGCGGACAAATCCGCCTTTGACTCTTGCCATGAATGGAAACCTCCTGTAGGTTGAATTAGCTTATTTGTTGTAGCTTATTATTACAAGTTAGAAAGGCCTTGCTTCAAACGACGAACGTCGCCAGCAGCCATAAGCGGTTGACCAGCAAGTACGCGTTTTTGACGACCGGATTTGTGTGAAAGCAAGTGGTTACGGTAAGCTTTGTAACGTTTTACTTTACCAGTTCCAGTAATTTTAAAGCGGTCTTTCAGACTGCTGTGAGTTTTCATCTTAGGCATATCAGTTATCCTCCTTAAAGTTCTTCATCAGTTGTTAGCTGTTGGTTTTGGGTGCCAAAATCATAATCATGCTCCGGCCTTCCAGCTTAGGAGCGCGCTCAACGCTGCATAATTCGGCAACCTCTTTTGAAAGACGATCCAAAATCTTTTGTCCAAGAGACGCATGTGCAATCTCACGGCCGCGGAATCTGACGGATGCTTTCACTTTATCGCCTTCATTGAGAAACTTGACAACGTTACGATATTTCGTTTGGTAGTCATTTTCATCAATGTTAGCACGGAACCAAACTTCTTTAAGATCAACGATCTTTTGGTTTTTACGAGCTTCTTTTTCTTTCTTCTGCTGCTCGTAACGGAACTTTCCGTAGTCCATGATCCGGCATACCGGCGGCTTAGCCGTCGGTGCGACGTTCACCAGGTCCAAATTAAGCTCAACAGCTAGCTGCATAGCATCACGAATCGATTTAATACCGATTTGCTCGCCTTCAGCGCCTACTAGGCGTACTTCTCTGGCCCGGATCTCATCATTGATTTGATGTTCTCTGCTAATAACGTGCCACCTCCAAAAATGGTTTGTTTCATGTCTCCACGCAATAAAAAAATGCGGGTTCACTAGAACCCGCATCTCATAACCGTACATGTATGTCAGAGCATCATTTCAGTTGAAATAATGGAATGACTAATCGATTATCGCGAACCAGCCAGCCTTAGCCGAAAGGTGAGAAGCGGGTGCTTCTGCTTGTGCGTCATTAAGTTAGTTGAAAATGTTACCGTGTTACTATACCATGGCCCACAGAGCCATGTCAACAGCTTCAGAAATTGTTTTCAGAACCGATTTCAAATAGCTATTTGCTTTGCACTTCTTCTATCCGAACGACGCGGGTATGCTGGGTATGGCTCCATGTTTTGTTGTTCTGAGTGAAGAAAGCGTAAAACGTGATCGGCCACCAAGAAACAAGGAAAAACGGCAGCGTAAGAAGATGAGCATACATTTTCCACGATTTTACTCCCTCTAGCATAAGCGCAAGCGGGAATTGGATAATCCCAGCAAACGCAGCGATTCCAACCGTCCACCATGGTAAATAGTTATAAAGCGAATCCAAGTAGTTAGTCGATGGAATCGCAATATCGATCCACATAACAAGCGTCAAGATAAATCCAAACAAGGTGTTATAAACAGAAATGGTGTAGATAGCCGAATCGAATTTCACAAAGTTGCGTTCCTTGATACTTGCCCAAAGAAGCGGAAAAAAGTAATTGCGCGCTACGTTGAAATGCCCTTGCATCCAGCGAAGTCGCTGCCTAGCGGAAGCTTTGAACGTTACCGGTTTCTCATCGTACACCTTTGCATCGTAATTCAAAACAGGATAAACGCCGCGCTGCACGCAGCGCATTGAGAATTCCAAGTCCTCAACGAGGCTTGTCGCTCCCCAACCCATGTCTTTGAGAAGCGCCGACTCAAAACACATTCCGGTGCCACCAAGGAAGTTGCTCATCTTCAAGTTTGTTCTGGAAAGCTGCCATAGTCGGTTGCAGTACCAGTAAGTAATGCCGTATGCAGCAGTAACCCATGAATCATCTGGATTCTTCGTATCCAAATATCCTTGAATAACTTGATGTCCCTCGCACAAATCATTATTCATCAGTTGCAGGAAGTCAGGGTTTACGAGATTATCCGCATCAAACATGACAATTGCATCATATTGGCGAGGCATAGCCCATAACTCTTTAAGCATCCATTCAATCGCATATCCTTTGCCTCGTAGAAGCTGGTTCGATCTTTCGCAAGCATGAACCCCATGACTTCGGCTTATGTCTGCTGTTCCGTCCGTGCAATTATCACAAATCACAAATATATCGTATAGTTCCTTCGGGTAGTCCATCTTTTTCAAATTTTCGATTAACGCGCCGACCACTTTTTCTTCGTTATGTGCTGCCACTAGAACCGCAAACGATTTTTGAGCTGCGTGGTGCTTCCGGCTTTTGTTTTTCATCAGGCCGAATACCGAAATACCGAACTGGTAAACCGCAATTGACGCCATCACGATTTGCAACGCAATAAAAATAACACTTAGAACCATGCGATACTGCCCCCTTAAGACCCCATTTTTTTGCTTTGTTTCAGCATCCGAGCTACGGCTGCTGCAAGCTTTTTATTATATATTTTCTCTTTGTATGAGTGTTTCTCTGCAAACACTCCCGGACCTTTATTGATTCTCCACAGAAACAACTTCTTTGTCAAAAGTTGAATTAGTCTTCATTAGGCTTAATCTTGGCAGAAAAACGCTTGCATTGCGTACCAATGAACGCATTACCTCCTTTTACGACGATTCAGCCTTATTTTCAACCATTTGCTGACTTTTTAGCACTAACGTCCTTATTTACGAGGAAAGACAGGAAAATGTTTCTTTAATTGTATATCGACTTTGTGACGAACAGGTGAACACGCCTTTTCTTCTGACAGCTTTCGCAAGTTCGACGGGTTCTGCCAGAACGTTCGAAAATATGTCCATTACAGTTTTACCATCAACTGCACATAATTAAACAGGAAATCGCAATCAATATTTATATCCTATATTCCATGCGGATTCCTAGCCTTTTATAGAAGCAATTGCTCCTGCCGCCGCAACCCACACAAAATGTATTTTAAATGTTATAATACTTACTTATCTTTAATAATGGGACAAGAAATAGTTTACGCTCCGCTTACAGAAACATGTTAAAATTAAAAATATCTAACAAATGAAAATAAAAAGTAAGCCACCGTTAGGAGGATGACAGCGATGGAACGAATGATAGGCTGGCTGAAAACGAGTGAGCAAAAAATGCTGATTTGGGCAAATCGGAGACCTTCTGGGGGAAAAAGACATCGTTTCCTTAATAAATGGTTAAGCACGGTCACACATATGGGCGGCGCCAACTTTACGCTCACAACCGCCCTTCTATATGCACTGCTGGCACCTGCTCCATGGAGCCTTACTGGATGGCAATGTTTGACAGCCGTCGTCATTAGCCACTTGCCAGTTGCCATCGTTAAACGAAAATTCAAGCGGCTTCGGCCTTATCAGGCGCTGCCTGGTGTCAATACCGGACATAATCCGCTCGTAGATTCGTCTTTTCCTTCCGGTCATACGACAGCGATTTTCGCTTGGCTTGTTCCCATATTGTTGACAAGCGGCTTATGGCTGACTTTTCTAGTACCGATAGCACTAATCATTGGTATATCTGTCGGTTGGTCGAGGATGTACTTGGGTCTGCATTATCCATCGGATGTTGCCGCGGGTGCACTGATTGGATCGGTGACTGCCCTTGCGGTCAACTACTCATGGGTCGGATCGGCAGCAGGAATTAACTAATTGTCCTCGTCATCGGAATCATTCAGATCAGCTTTGTTTGCTTCTTCTTCTTCCTTGATCGATTTCTCTTGCTTCGCCTCGCGATGCTTCCGCAGCGCCTCGGAGCCGATAACGGCTTCCACCCGATAAATGTTTTGTCCTTTTTCCATAAACTTCATCTCATATTCCGTAAACACAAGGTCCTCTCGGGGGCCTTCTTTGTGCAAATGGAGCGAAATATTACGCATGATCAGTTCCATTTCCGCAAAGCTGTTCAAAGAAAACTCAAATAGCGATTGGGAATCCGTCTTAAAATGAATCTCTCCGCGCTCATTTAGCAGCTCGATATACTTGGCTACCAGCCTTGGATGTGTAAGTCTACGGCGTGCATGCTTGCTCTTTGGCCACGGATCGCTGAAGTTAAGATGAACGCGTTCAATCTCCCCTGGCGCAAACATCGTCTCGATGCCTTCGATATTTGCACGAAGCAGTGCGAGATTCGGCGGATGCGACTCCCCTTTTTGTTCCCAAACGATGCGGGCCTTCTCGCTTGCGCGGCGCAGAAGCTCATCGTACATATCGACGCCAATAAAGTTAATATGCGGATAGCGGGCGCTCATTTGACTAATAAAGCGGCCTTTACCCATACCTAGCTCTACATATATAGGCTGGTCGTTTCCGAAAAACTCATGCCATTTTCCTTTGTGGGGTGCAGCATCCAGAACGACTAGCTCCGGCTGTCCCTCGAGACTTTCCCGAATTCCTTTTCTTCCTCTTAAACGCATATGCAGTGATTCCTCCATTTATCGTAGACGATGCAACGAATAGACTAGTCCTTATTGTGCCCAACAATTTAAGCAATGTAAAGAGGAATGAGCAACGATCTTATTATAGAAAAAAAAGCCGCGGCCAGTTATTGGCGACGCGGCTTTCCTCTTGTTCAGTTTCTTCTATGTTCTTACAGCAGAAGCTGATACGGGATCGGGGCATTTTCTTGCTGATCACGTTCATAAGTTTCAAACAGCACTTCATTAAGCTTCTTGCGAGCGGAAATTTCTACGCCATGGTTATTGTGAAAACGGACACCCGTAAGCGCCATCAATTCTTTAACAGTTAGTTCGACAGTAACGGTGTCGTCGCCGTGTGGAATTTTGGACATGTTATTCATCTCTAATCACCTCATCGATTTATTGTAAGAGTATTTCCATTTAATCGACGTTTCATGAATGCAGGTTCAATTGGGCTATGTCAGGTTTATTTGTTGTTTTGTCGCACTTTTAATATAACACTTCATGTAAGGTTATGCAAGCCCAAAATGAACCATTTCAAAAATAATTTCCAAATAAAGCGGTTTCCGAACGTTCTATAACCCTTCCTGGATCAAACGTGGCTTTTCCACTCGTTTTTCGTTAAAATAGAGGGTGTAAGTCTTGAAAAAGGGGAAAACGATGATTGAATTACACAGATCTCCGCAGCAGCCAATGCTCTGGGGCGATAAACGATTTCATACATGGAATTACGAGATGCGGAAGCAGTTTGGCGGCAAGGTATTCAAAGTCATGCTGGATGCGGGCTTCACCTGCCCGAATCGGGACGGCTCTATCGCTAAAGGCGGCTGCACGTTTTGCAGTGCGCGCGGATCAGGCGATTTCGCGGGAAGCCGGCGGGATGATCTGGTTACTCAGTTCAATAACATACGCGACCGCCAACATCAGAAGTGGCCGGATGCGCAATACATCGGTTACTTCCAAGCTTATACGAATACGTATGCGCCTGTTGAAGAGCTGCGCGAGTACTATGAGATTATTTTACAGCAGCCTGGCGTTGTTGGCCTATCGATTGCAACACGCCCCGATTGCTTGCCTGATGACGTTGTCGATTATTTGGCTGAGCTGAATGAACGCACCTATCTTTGGGTAGAAATGGGTCTGCAGACCGTGCATGAATCCACTTCAGAGCTTATTAACCGGGCACATGACACTGCGTGCTATTTGGATGCGGTGCAGCGACTTCGTGCGCGCGGGATACGGGTTTGCGCGCATATCATTTACGGCCTTCCGCAGGAAACGCATGAAATGATGCTTGATACCGGCCGCGCCGTGGCGAAGATGGATGTCCAAGGCATCAAGATTCACTTGCTTCACCTCATGCGCAAGACGCCGATGGTCCGTCAGTATGAAGCCGGTCTGCTGCAATTTTTGGAGCAGGATGAATATGTGAAACTAATTGTCGATACACTGGAGTTTCTTCCGCCCGAAATGATCGTCCACCGGCTTACTGGCGATGCGCCGCGCGATTTGCTGATTGGCCCGATGTGGAGCATGAACAAATGGGTAGTGCTTAATGCTTTCGACGATGAGCTGAAACGCCGGAATACTTGGCAGGGCAAGCTTTGGCAGCCGGAGGGTTAGGTACGATGGAGCATATAAATAAGCCTCTCGCTCCAAAGGCGGCAAAAGGAGGTAACGAATGGGGTTTCTATCCGTTTTAAGCATGGCCCATAAGTGGATTGCCGAACGCACCACGCCCGGCGATATCGTCATTGACGCCACTGCTGGAGGCGGCGTCGATACACTAATGCTGGCTGAACTGGTTGGGTCCAAAGGCACCGTATACGCCTTCGATATCCAACAGGAAGCGCTCGATCGCACGCATGAGCGTCTCTCCTCTCTCGCGGAAGAAAATAAGCTTCCTGAAATGAGGCTTATGCTTGAGAGCCATGCAAGGATGGCCGAGGCTGTTGACCGATCAGCCATTGGACAAGTCTCAACCGTTATGTTCAATCTTGGTTATTTGCCTGGAAGCAGTGATCTTACGATCATCACCGAGACGGCTTCGACACTTGCCGCGCTTGATGCAGCAATCAGTTTGCTGCGACCAGGCGGCATTGTGACTTGCGTCTTGTATCCTGGGCATCCCGGGGGCGCGGAGGAAGCCGCTTGCGTAGAGAACTGGGCAGCTCAGCTGCCCCAAGTCCTAGCACAGGCAGTTATTTATCGGCAGTTGCAGCGAGCAACGGCCCCTTATTTAATAGCGATTGAAAAACGCCAGGCGGCGGTTAGGTAATTGGTTACTAGATTCCGGAACAAAAGGGCGCTATTATCTAGTGTGGTATAACAATAAAAACCATACATACAGACATGGGAGAGATGAATAATGACAGTAAAACCTTATCCATTGCAATTTAAGCCGGAAATGAAAGAGCGTATATGGGGCGGACGCGCACTGGAAGGCTTTGGACTTGAGCTGCCAGATGGTTCGATTGGCGAAGGCTGGATGATCGGTGATCACCCGAATGGAACAACCAAAGTTATGAATGGCGAGCTTACAGGCGTCGGCCTAGATCAAATTCGGGAGACCTATGGACCGGTTTGGTTCGGCACTCAAGGCTTCTCCGAGAAAAACGGGCGTTTCCCGCTGCTTATCAAGCTGCTGGACTGCAATGATGACCTATCCATTCAAGTACATCCAACGGATGTATATGAAGGTCTGCCTGCCGGCGAGCTCGGCAAGACAGAAATGTGGTATATTCTCGATGCGAAGCCCGGCGCAAAAATCATCTATGGCCTAAAAGACGGCGTTGACCGCGCAGCCATGGAAGCCGCAATCGCGGAAGGCCGCATTATGGATACGCTGCAAGAAGTATCCGTTGAAGCCGGCGATGCGTTCTACATCCCTGCAGGAACTGTTCACGCACTCTGCTCCGGCGTCGTAGTTGCCGAGATTCAGCAAAACTCGGATACGACTTACCGTTTGCATGATTATGATCGCCCTGGCCTTGACGGGCAATTGCGCGAGCTGCATATCGAAGATTCCCTTAATGTTATCGCCTATGAAGGCGCTGGCGCACAGCGCATGAAAACGGATAATGCCGCGGCTGGAGAGTGGCTGACAATCGCTACCTCCCCTTACTTTATCGTAGAGAAAGGGATTGTGTCGGCCCCTTGGAAGCTGTCGACTTCACTCGAAAGCTTCGTAATCCTGGTTATCGCGGAAGGTGAAGGCCAATTGAAATGGGCAGACGGCGAGCAATCCGTCAAAGCCGGCGAATGCTTCCTCCTTCCTGCTAACCTCGGTGATTACGAGCTTACAGGCAGCATGACGGTTCTCCGCAGCATCGTACCTGCTTCCGTCTAAATCTCTTCCCACAAGCGTAAACGGCTGACGCCGTCTATAGCGGCAGAAGCTCGTTTCGCGATGAAATATAAGCATTGTATAAGGTTAAAATTTATACTTTCTTATATTTCAAGCGTAAACGGCTGACGCCGTCTATAGCGGCAGAAGCTCGTTTCGTGATGAAATATAAGCATTGTATAAGATTAAAATTTATACTTTCTTATATATTTCAAGCGTAAACGGCTGCAGCCGTCCTTTGGCGGCAATAGCTCGTTTCGCGGAGATATATAAGCACGTTTATAAGTGAAAACTTATAAATTCTTATATATAGAAAAGAACCGCCACCCCTTTCAAAACGGGGCCGGCGGTTCTTTTTTTATTTTGCCAAATTAAAATTATAGACTAGCTTTGCAGCGCTTTCTGCTCAGCCTCCACGCTTAACGTGAACGGACGCGGCTTCGGCTTGCTGCTGCCCGCCTCGAGGGCATAAAGTACGACGAGCAGCGTATGGCGCTCCCGGTTGACCTCTCCCGATGCTAGGAATTCGGCGAGATCAAATGGCAGCTTCTCGATAACGGCATGCTTATGAAGCTCTTTCTCGCCGAAACCTAAAGCGGCGAACTCAGGGGATACATCCTCTGGGCGTTCCGCTAAGCGGCGCATCCAGCCGCTCCATACGGACTTGTCCATCGTAAACTCCCACCAGGTTTTACGCGGCTTATAATTGTGATTAAGGAAATAATCATATTTCATGAGCCCAAGCACAACATCGGAATCAAGCCGAGATCCGGCGATCGCGAGCACTTCGTCAAAGGTAAAAGAAACTTTCTCTGAATCCTCTTGCGGTGACGGCAATGATCCGACAGCCTTCTTCCCGGACAGTGGCAGCGATTCAAGGAACGCCCAAAGCCGCGAGTACAGATCCTCAAGCTGATGACCGATCTTTTGCCAGCCGCTGCGCTCCCAGAAATCGCCGAACGCTTGGAAGAAGTCGAAAGGCGATGGGAAAACACGATCGACCAAATAAAGAAGCGTATGGTCCATCCGGTGCGCATTCCAGTATTTCTCGAGTACATCCTCTACCCGTTTGATGCGAACGATATCGCCGAATGGCATGAGATCATTTCCAAGCATCTCATACGGCGATCTATCCATATAAATGTAGCCCCATTTATCCGCTTCGCGGCGCAATCCGGTACCGCGCAGCATTTTGAGAAAGCCCAGCTGAAGCTCCTCGGGACGAAGCTCGAATACGTCATTAAACGTTCCGCGGAACGTATCGTAATTTTCAAGCGGCAGTCCGGCAATCAAATCGAGATGCTGATCGATCTTTTGCGAATTTTTCACCTTCATGACGGTACGAACAAGCTTCATCCAATTTTGCCGGCGCTGAACCGCTTCATTTGTTGGATCATTGGTCGATTGCACGCCGATCTCGAAGCGGAAGATGCCTGGAGGCGCATGCTCGGCCAAATAGTCGAGCACCTCAGGGCGCATGATGTCAGCCGTAATTTCAAATTGGAAAACGCAGCCTTGATGGTTTTTGATCAAAAACTCAAAAATTTCGAGTGCATAATCCCGTTTGATATTAAAGGTGCGGTCGACGAACTTAATGAGCTTCGCGCCTTTTTCGATTAAATACAAAATATCCGCCTTCGTCCGCTCCATATCATAATAACGAACGCCAACTTCGATACTGGATAAACAAAATTGGCAGCTGAACGGACAGCCGCGGCTTGTCTCGAAATAAACGACGCGGCTCCCCAAATGAGGAATATCCTCCTCAAAGCGATGCGGGGAAGGCAGCTCATTCAAGTTCAATTTCGGACGCGGCGGATTAATTAGCACTTCCACACGATCCTCGCGCTGCTTCCGGTAGGTAACACCGAATACCATATGGTATTTGCCGTCGCCTTCAATCTCTGTAAGCAAATGGTGGAAGGTTTCTTCGCCTTCCCCGACTACGATAAAGTCAACCTCTTGCACGCGCTCCATCCAATAGTCCATATCATAGCTGACCTCAGGACCGCCGAGAATGATCTTAATTTCCGGCATGATTTTTCGCAGCATATTAATGACCGTAATCGTTTCTTCGATGTTCCAAATATAACAGGAGAACCCAACGACATCAGGCTTTCGCGAAAAAATATCCGATACGATGTTCATGACCGGATCTTTAATAGTGTACTCTGCAATATCGATATCGAATCTATCGCCGCTGAACGCCTTTAAGCAGCGCAGCGCAAGCGATGTGTGTATAAACTTAGCATTTAAGGTGGACAGTACCACTTTCATAGCATAACCTCTCTAACTTAAGCATTTGCGTATTCTGCGTAACGCCAACATCTCATTGCGCATTTAGCAAGATGCCTTCTATTGTACCGAAAAAAGAAGAAAAAAAGAAGAGGCACCCCTTTCCGCGTCTTGCGGTTAGGATGCCTCGCATCACTTACACTCTCACTTTAATAAAAAGCTCATTTTTCAGCTGCATATCGATTACAGGGAAACGAACCCGCCATTTGTCGCCGCTAAGGGCGGAAACCTCTCCTGCGGCAAAGCCACGCGGTTCAAATCCGTAATCGCGCTGGTAGGAAATGACGACTTGGATCTTGTCGTCAGGCAGCATGGAATGGAACTCATATCCCATGTTAATCGCCCAAAGGCGAAGCTCCTGCGATGTTGCTGCCCCATAGTACATATAGAACAAAGGATCTATTTCCGCGGTAAGCACCAGCCAGCCGGAGGAATCACGTTTTGCCTCCCATTTCGTGAAGGCAGCCTCGCCTTCCGTCGTTGAAAGCAAACCATATTGATCCTTGAGTAGCTTCTCGATATCTGTCAGAGGTGCGCCCACTAATGTAGCCGGCAGACTGGACGGTAAAAATGCCGCGTTTGCAACCAGTTTGTCTGTCACTTCGCTGTTCAGGCTAGCCGCGTGAATGATGGAAACGGCGAAGTTTAGGTCGGCGTTTGTACCTGAGTACCCCAACGTCGTAATGCCGATAAGATCACCGTATTCGTTGAACAATGCACCGCCTGAGCTTCCATGATCGATTGGAGCGCTTGTCTGAATGTATCTTATACCGTCTTGGTATGTAATATTGCTGATCAAGCCGTCGGAAACCGTATTTTGCAGGCCAAGCGGGCTGCCAATGGCAACGACCTTGCCGCCTTTGTAAGAATTTAATCCGTAGCCTAAAGTTACAGGAGCTATATCGATGGGCTCGGCTGTTTTAACGATAGCAAGATCCGCATCCTCGTCGTAGTTGACGACACCGGTTATTTTCAGCTCTTCGCCATTGATCGTCAGCGCCGTGGCTGATGCTGCATCCGCGATCACATGATGATTCGTTAGAATCAGATTTTCTCCAATGACCACGCCGCTGCCTTGCGCGCGATTCGTCATGATCAACACGACGCTTTCATCGAATTTATCTACAATCTCTTTGCTCGTAAAGGTTGGCAAATTTTTCTGCTGCTCAAGCCATTCCTCGTAATCTGCATTTTCAGCAGCTTCTTGGGATGTAATCCGAACTGCGTTTGCAGCTTTATCCCATTTCACCGTTGCATTAAGAGATTCAGCTATAAAGCGCGCGGGTACAAACGTTACGCCCTTGCGGACGATTGCCGGAGCATCGAGCTTCACCGTACTGCCGTTAATGACTGCTGTTTTGTTGCCTACTTGAAGAGAAATCGATAAATAGCCTTTACGTCCAATAATCGTTCCTGTCTTGCCCTCCCAAGTAACCGAAGCGCCAAGTGCCGTAAAAATGTCGCGCATAGGTACGAAAGTAACGCCCTTCTCTGCATAAGCGGCAGCCGAAAGGGAAAGCTTCTTGCCGTCTACGATAACCTGTAATTGCTTAACTGAGGAGGCAACCGCTTTGTTCGTAACGCTAGCTGCCGCTACGGAACTGTTGCTGAGCCCTGGCAATGGAGCAAGCAATAAGCCTGCTATGAGCAAGGGACTAAGCAAGGACTGAATAAGTTTTGTTTTCACGCGATTATTCCTCCAACCTTTTCCATTTTCACCATATGGTATATCTATCAACAATCCTACCATTCTACTTCATGATTTGTCTATCAAACGGGCATTGATAGAGAGCACAAGGTCGATAAATAGAAGATTAGAACTGCAGCCTTCAATCATGGTATAGTAGGAGCATTGAATCTAGGAGGTTTTTTAGCATGCACAGAGGAAAAAAGCGGGGAGCTCCTCAAAAACAAGCAGACAAGAGCAAGTCCTATCCGGTTACTGAACCGATAGAGCTGCTTCCTTTTCTAATAAAAAATATATCCGGCGCCGGACGAAACGTCGTCAAATCGATACTGGCGCATGGACAAGTATCCGTGGGCGGTAAATCAACAACGGCATACAATTATTTGCTTCAGCCGGGCCAGACCGTTACGGTAGGCAAAGAACGGCCGCAAGAAAAGCTGCCGCTGGAAGGACTCGCCATCCTATTTGAGGATGAGCACATCATTGTCATTAAGAAAGAAGCCGGGCTGCTTTCCATTTCTTCAGACGCCGCACCCGAAAATGAAATTACCGCCTACCGTCAGCTAACGGCTCATGTACGGCTTGAAAATTCGAAAAACAGAATCTTCGTCGTGCACCGGTTAGATCGCGATACCTCCGGTGTCATGATGTTTGCGAAGAGCGAGGCCGTCCAGCAGCAGCTGCAAAACACTTGGCAGGACACCGTCCAGGAGCGTATTTATGTCGCGCTCGTAGAG
This sequence comes from Paenibacillus sp. LHD-38, assembly GCF_031157315.1. GTDB lineage: Bacteria > Bacillota > Bacilli > Paenibacillales > Paenibacillaceae > Pristimantibacillus. The sequence goes on along the minus strand of NZ_JAVIFU010000017.1, from coordinate 106,115 downwards.
GGTGCCGTCAAGAAGGAAAAAGGAACGATTTCTTCGTGGCTGAAGGAAAGCAAGACGCTCAAAATGTATTCAAGCTCCTACGCGAATGACGGCCTGCATGCCGTTACTCACTACAAGGTGCTTCGCGCAAACAAAAACTTCTCCCTTCTGGAGGTACAGCTCGAAACGGGCCGCAAAAACCAAATTCGTGTGCATATGGAGGATATCGGCCATCCAATCGTTGGTGACAAAAAGTACGGCGCACGCTCCAGAACGATCGGCCGGCTTGGCTTGCATGCGCGAGTGCTTGCTTTTACGCATCCCATCACAGGGAAGCTGGTCCGATTTGAAACCGACATCCCGAAGCTGTTCCTAAAGCCGTTCCAAGTAACGGAATAAGAGGAAAAATAAAAAGCATCGGCCGCTGAGCTAAAGCGGTCGATGCTTTTTTTTGTTATACTACTATGGATATTTATTCTAGAAAACAGGAGGTAGCGGATATGCCACATTTATTATTCCGCGGCGTCGCAGCTGACAGGCTGCAAGCCGTCACCGCGCCGCTTGCCGAAGAGCTTGCCGCGATTTGCGAGTGCGGCACCGATAATTTCACGATGGCTTGTCTGCATACGACGAGCGTTTTTGGCAGCCAGCCGGGTGATCCGGCTTTTGCGTTCATTGAGGTTGGCTGGTTCGAGCGAGGACAAGCCGTCAGAAACCGCTTCGCGCAAGCCGTCACCCGTTACGTGGGGCAGCTGGACATTCCCGAAATCGAGATCGTGTTCCACGCTTACCGTGAGGACAGCTATTATATTAACGGCGAACCGGTCGAAGAGTGAAAATGGCTTCAAGCCATTTTCATTCCTTATTCCTGCCGAATCGTCCATTCCACATCGTCGATATTCAACCAACCTGTGCCTCCGGTAAAATACACTGAAACCGTATCCTGCTCAGCTACTGACACAGCAGACAGCTGGATTTCTTCATATTCCTCATGGATTTGGATTGGCTGCTCCCGTACGCTCACGCCATTAATGGAAACCCCGATCATCCCGCCTTCCGCGTTTGCGCTGGCTTTGACAGAAAGTATATATTCGCCTGCTTCAGGGTTAACAAAGGTCTGCGAAACGCGATTCCCACTCCCTGGGTCAATGTACATCAGTTTTGTCCCGCCAAAGGGTCGATTCGTACCTACTCCTGCACCGGCGGTAAACGACCAATACTGCTGGTCCTCCTCAAAGCCGCCATTTCGGAAGGATTCATGCACCGCAGAAGCTGTCGGCATCCCTTTACCGCTCACAACCGTGTAATGCTTAAATTTTTTGATTTTATAACCAGAATCTTCAGGTGGTATCGCAGCGTTGTTCGAAAAAATATAAACCGCATCCTCATTCGGTCTAAGCTGAGGCTGCTCAAAATAATACCTGCCGAAGGAACGGACAAATTGGAAGGCTGCTCCCGGATTTATATAATCGACCGTATCGAGAAATTGCCGCGGATCGATTTTCTCATAGAACAATACAAAAATATAAGGCATCATCACATCATCCGTTACATAAATCCGGCCTTCCGTCTCATCCGAAGCATATTGCACGGCCTCACCAAAGGATTCAAAAAAAAGCGGACTTATTTGTTTGGAATACGAAGTGAAATATTGCGCGCAGAAAAAAACGAAAAAGATGGAAAATGCAGCGACTACAATAACGAATGAATATTTGATCTGTTTATGCAGCCACATTAAGCCTGCCGCAGTCAAAAATACGGTTGGATAAAAAATAATGTTAATGCGATTGATATTCACATCCGTAATTAGCGTCATTAGAAGGGCCGTTCCGAACCATATGGCGATAATCGCCGTCTCCACGCGGAAATGTTTTATGATTTGATAAATCCCATATAGAATTCCGATCCCGATAAGCGGTAATGCCAGCGGATACATATAACCGAATTTTGGCATCGCGTTCCAAAGCAGACCGTCGGTTTGCGTAAGATACATTTTCAAAAACGGTTTGAAATGATGCGCAATCATCGATAAAGCATTGCCTTCGAATGCTGTAGATACCTGCTCTACACGGGGCACAGTGAGCTTCGGGATGGAGAAAAGGAATTGCAGCGTCGACATATGGAATCGGTTAATAAGAAGAAACAAGCCAATAGGCGCCGCTAAAAGGATTAGGACGGCACTATTCCATAGCAGTACGCGCAGCCTAAATGTCTTTGTGACAATGAGCAGCGACAAAACGCCAAGCCCAAATACCGGCACAAAAAAATAGGCCGTACCGTATGCGTACAACGAGGCGGCAAGCGTAATCGTAAAACCAATCAGCCACCTCGGCTGACGGACAGCTTTAAATAAAAAAAAGACGGCAAGCAGCACAAGCGTAGGAAAAAGGTTCGACTCAAGCGCCCACCTGGACATCATAATATGCCATGGGCAAATGACGATCAAGAAAGCCGCTGCGGCTGCCGCAGACTCCCTCTTGAACATCTGCTTCGCGATTAAATAGAAGATCACCATACCGACGAGCCCAAACAAAATACTGACCATACGAACGGATAAGGGGGTTAAACCGAATAAGTAAATGAACGGCATGGATAAGTAGGCATATAATGCATTTTGTCCGCTCCCCCAGGCAATCAAATGAATCGGAAGCGTTATGCCGTTCCGGTCGATTTCATAATGAAGGATGGAATAGGCATCATAACCGATCGATGCCTCGTCCTGATTTAGGCCTCCTGGAATGGAACCCGCATATAGAACTCTTGCTGCAGTACCGATTACAAACAGCAGACAGATCAGTTTATTTTGTTCTATCCAGTCATAAAAACGAATCATTGCTTAAGGTCACCGTTTCTTGTTGTAGTGTTTGACTGACTGATCGGATAAAGAAAAAAGAAAACCAGTGCGATGAGCAAAGCAATAAACGGGATGATGCTCAGCATCGAACGGATGCCCCAGACAGCAGTCTCCGCTTGTACGGCATCCTTCACATAGCCGGTGCTCTCTAAAATAACGCCAAGTACGACTGCTTGCAGCGAAACGCCCCATTTGACGATAAACCCGTTCATGCCAAAGTACATGCCTTCCCTGCGAACCTTCGTCCGCGTCTCATCCTCATCAATAATCTCCGACAAGAGCACATCCAACAGAACGAGCAGTCCGGCTAGCCCGATGCCGATCGCCGCAGCCGCCGCGGCCGCCGCCGCAACGATTGACACGAATACAAATGGAATCATAGCAAGCGCATATAAGCTGACCGCAGCAATGACCGTTCGGCGCGCTCCCCATTTCTGAACCAATCTGCCCCATAAGTAGACGCAGGGTATTGCTGCAATAAAGATAGCGCCTAACAAAATCGTATTGCTTTCATCTCCGGCACCAAGCACGTATTTGGTAAAGAAAGGGATTGCCGCTGGCAGCATAGCAAAGGTGAATTGGACGAAAAAGCTGCCGATAACGTATAAAACGAACGCTTTATTTGAAAACGTAAATTTCAAAGACTGGAGAAACCCGATTTGTTCTCGCTGAACTACGACCTTCTCTTTGCTGGCTGACACCATAATAATCAAGAATAGTAGCGCGATGCCTGCAAAAATAGCTCCCATCGGCCCCCAGCCCAGCTTACCGTAAACGAGCGGCGGCAGCGCCACGCCAATAATCATCCCCAAGATCCCGAACATTTGCCGCCATGAGGATACGGACGCCCGCTCCTTCATCGTCGTAAACATCTCCGGAAACAAAGCCGAATAATTCAAAACGACCATAACAAACAAAATATCAAAAAGCAGCACGATCGTTAAAAAATACCAAAACAATACTGTCCCCGTCCCCACAGGAAACCATATCGCCGTAAACAATGCCGCCAGCGGCACCATGCCAAACAGCATATAGGGAACACGTCTGCCAAAGCGACTTCTTGTGCGATCGGAAATATACCCAAACAAAGGGTTTAACACAGCATTCACGATGCCATGAATAACCATTGCCGCACTGATCAGAGTGGGCTTTACGCCCAGCACGTCTACATAATAAAAAACGATGTATGATGCGAAGGCCTGCGCGATTAGGTTTACTGATAAATTACCTGAACTGTACGCTAGTTTCGATTTGAAGCTTGCAATGGCCATGGAAAACACGCTCCCGGATTCGATGAAAGTCTAGTATAAATAGCAGCTATAACTCTCTCATCTTACCGTATGAATCCTTATTATTCCATAATTAACTTTTGAATCTATTACTTCTGCTTGATCATTCGAATATAACGGCTTCCGCTCACTTGAATCGAGCCGTCCTCGATGTAATTCAATTTTTTATACAGCGCATAAGCTCTTGCATTATCCGGTTCCACAATGAGCGACAGCCTGCTGTATCCTTGCTCCAGACCCTTTTGTTCAAAAGCGCTGATCAGCGCTTTGGCGATTCCTTGCCCCTGATACCGTTCATTAACTGCAATGGAATCCAGATAATAATCCCCTTCCTTCGCTTCTACGGCAATGGTCTCATCGGCGCGTGCGCCTGATTTCCTTCCAGCCCGGTTAATAAAAGGCAGATCGAGCGCCGCCGCTCCATCCCCTGCATAGCTGAGCAGCATGCCGGCAATCCCGTCTTCCCGTCGATCAACGAGCACATGCTTATAGCTGATCCTATTGTCCTCGCGTATATAAAAGTCTGAAAGGACTCGCGTTGCTTCTAATGAATCATCTGTTCCCGCTAATGTGTACGCAATGTGGCCGATCGCTGCAAGGAGCAATGGCAAAACTTCTTGTACATCTTCTTTTCTGGCTGATTCTATCATGATGGCATCCCTCATTCTTTTTATGTTCTGTTATAATAAATGAATATTATTTTCTAAAGGTGATGAAGTAGTGAGCAATAACTATTATACATTCCCCATCGGCGTTAAAAACAGTGAGGTTCCCTTAGCGACAAAAGCGGAGGCAGAGACGAGCCGTCAGCTTGTCGGTTCCGATGAGCGGGACTCCGGTTTTTTTCGCGCGCTGGAGCAATACGGCATCTCCCTTAACCGGCCGCAAATTGCTGCCGTTCGTCATCATAATGGGCCCGCTCTAACCCTAGCGGGAGCCGGCTCGGGCAAGACCTCGGTACTCGTATGCCGGACCGCGTATTTGCTTGCTGTGCAAGATGTGCGGCCTCAGCATATTTTACTGATGACCTTCTCCAAAAAAGCAGCGGATGAAATGCGCAGCCGAATCAGATCACTGCCAGTCGTTAATCCGCAAGCGGCAAGCGGCGTCGAGGCACGGACCTTCCACTCCTTCTGCCTCCAGCTTCTGAGGGGACGAGGCTATCGCCAGGGTATTCTGGCAGAAACCGGCCAGAAGCATATCTTTTTCAAAAGGCTCATGCGGGAGCTCCTGCTGCAAAACGAATACGAGCCCGAAACGCTGCTCGCGCAGCTTTCGGCTATTAAACTGCAAATGATCAATGTGAGTGACCTTCCTTCTTCGACGACGGAGGAACGTGAGCTCAAGCTGCTGTTTACGCGTTACGAGCAGTGGAAGAAAGACATGGATAAGCTCGATTACGATGATCTTCTTTTAGAGGCTTATAAGCTGCTTAGGGAAGACCCGACCCTGCTTTCAACGCTTCAAACACGGTTCCAATACATCATGATCGATGAGTTTCAAGATACCAATCAGGTGCAATACGTACTCGTGCAAATGCTGGCCGACAAGCATCGCAACCTGATGGTTGTAGGCGATGACGATCAGACGATTTATTCGTTTAACGGTGCAAAAAATGATTATATCTTAAATTTCGAGCATCAATATCCAGGCGCCGCCACCTACATTCTCGATATTAACTACCGCTCGACTAGCACAATCGTCGGTCTTGGCAATGCCATCATTCAATACAATAAGCTTCGCAAGGAGAAAACCTTGCTGGCCGTGAAGCCTAAAGGTGTAAACCCAGCATACGCCCGCCTCAAAACAACGCAGGACGAGGCAAAGCTCATCGCGGATACGATCACAGAGCAGGTTAACCATGGCAAGCGTTCCTATGGAGACTTCGCGGTCTTGTTCCGTACAGCGAGCAGCAGCAGGGCGCTTATCGAGCTGCTGCTGACCAAAGAGCTTCCGTTCATCGACTTCGGCGACGGTCAGCTCTTTTATGACCAATGGGCCGTCAAACCGCTGCTTGCCCATTTGCGGCTGGCGCAGGATCGGCGAAATTTCGATGCCTTGGAAATCTTGTTGCCTTCCCTTTACGTCAATCGCGAGCAAGCAATGGCCTTCATTTGGAACCAAGATAAGCAGCGGGCAAAAAAATGGCCGCTTATCCATTTGCTTGAATTCCCGCAGCTGAAGGAGTTTCAAAAGGACAAAATCAAAGAACGCATTAAGCTGATTAAATCATTAACGGACAGCAAGCCTGCTGCAGCTATTATGCAGCTGCGCCAAGCCTTTTATGACCAATTTCTCGAAACAAGCAAGCGTCATGAAATGACGGAGCATAAAGAAGGGCTAAAGGAAGTGCTGGACGAGTTCGAAGCAGCCGCGGGCACTTACGACACAATCGAGGCTTTTTTAGCCTATATCGATGATATTACGGACAAACATGCTGCCGTGCAGCAGCTCCAGAAGCATGAGCATAACCGCAGCGCGATATCACTGATGTCGATACACAAATCCAAGGGACTCGAATTTCCTGTCGTATTCGTGATTGGCGTCTCGGAAGGGATACTCCCGCACAGCTCCGCGCTTGCCGCCGATAAACATAGTGACCGCAGCTCCATCCAGACTGGCGATGACGCGCTTGCCGAAGCGCTGGAAGAAGAAAGACGCCTCGCATATGTTGCGGTTACTAGGGCGAAAGAGGAGCTGTATATCAGCTCTCCCGCGCTTTACCGGGGCAAACCCGCAGAATTATCGCGATTTATCCGATCAGCCTTTAGGAATGGAGAAGAGGAGGACGGCGATTCCGAATCGGTTCTGTCTTGGCGGTGTACCAGCAATTCCTGTCAGGTATGGCAGCGTATTATTACTTACGAGGATTCACAAACCGAGGCTCGGGCATGTCCTTTGTGTCAATCGCCTATGGAGCAAGGAACGAAGGTCTTGCCGAAGAAAAAGATATAAGGAGATGCAATCTCCATCATGAAAAATGGGACGGCACCGGTTATCCGCATCGACTGGCCGGCGAGGACATTCCGATAGAGGCCCGTATCGTAAGTGTCGTTGATGTTTTTGATGCGTTAACAAGCATCCGTCCTTACAAAGAAAAGTGGTCCGAGCAGCGTGCCCTTGAATATATCAGAGAACAGTGCGGTCACCATTTTGATCCTGAGCTGATCGACTCGTTCCTGGCACTCATTCATAATGAATCCGAATAGCCCCAATAAAAGCGGCAGCCAATCACAGGAAAGCTTGTGTTTGACTGCCTCTTCTTTTCTTATTTGCTAAAATCCCATTTATCTCGTTTCTAAAAACTGCGCCAATGAGGTGATGCCTTCAAAGCGATGAATGAGCACGCCTCGTTCCTTTAGATGATTTTGCAGAAGCGTATCGAGCCGTTCGACCGCTTCCAGAAGCGACGTGAAATCTAAGGGATCAAGCAGCGGGATTAAATCGAGGAAACCTAACCGGTCATACAAAGCCTGGCCTTCCAAGCCCAGATTTACCGAAAAACCCTTTTCAGCGTAAAATAAGGCCCGTGCGATCTCGTCCTGCGCAGCAAGCGCTCCGAAAAAAGCCAAATCGTAGTTCTCGGTTTCACATGCGGTCCGCACCTTATCCAAAATTCCTTTGATCTCCTCATAAAAACCATGCATTCTATCGGGATATGACGCCTCGGCATAGGCTTCTTTCATTTCTAACACGATATCCAGTGTGTCCTGCGTGAGCTTTTCACATAATTCTCTGATTTCATTCGTTACTCGGGAGATCATTATTTTATGCAAGCGCTCTTCAAGTTCAGCCGGCTTTAGGGTCAGCTGCATAATTTGATCCTTATTCTTTCCCCAGCCTTTGGTGAAATAGGTACCATTTAATAAGGCGAGACTCTGGAACACCTTTGTCAAAATATTATAGGCTTCGGTACGACAAATGGATAAGTCTCCAGCCGCTTCTGTCCGGCTCATTTTATATAAATGAACATAAACCTCCCGCAATCCTGCTTCCGCTTTCTCAGCGAGCTTCAGTCTTTACCGGGACATTTGTAAAGTTGTTTCGCGCAGCTTAAGAAAACGAGCACAGTCTTCATCTGAGCGTACGTACAAAATTTCGCAATTTGCGATAATCGTCGTCTGAGGCTCTTCGAACGCCGCCATTCGCTCTGCTCTTTCCCAGCTGATAGGCCAGAAATCGAAGCTTATGTCTTCTAAAACAAATTGGAGGCTTGCCCTGTAACCATCGGATGTGGCTGGAATGAAAAAGAAATCCAGATCTGAACGTTTTGCAGCTGTTCCTTGCGCATACGAACCGTAATATGCAATGAGAGCTATGTCTTCCGGAAAATTTGCCCGAACATGGTTAACTAAAGTATGAGCAACCTCGAATATATTTTGCATATTATCCCCCATTACTGCACATTGTGACCCAGCTATCATTTAACAGATATATCGATTAGCCCTTTTCCGATTACGTTTGCAGATACCGGCTTCTTGCCAATCTCTCTTGCCCAAACGGACAATTGACCGGCGTGATGAATGTGATGAGCGATGACATGACGCATTATCTCGCCCCATGCATCAATAGCCTCGCTGCCGTCTGGCTTGGTGTCATAGAAAGGACGAGCCTCCATGCTCGCATCCCAGGAGAGAACGAAATTCTCAACATCCCCTCTGAAAGCTTGATCCAACGCACGTACCTTCTCCAAGGTTTGATAATTCGCAAAGTTTTCTTGAAAATCGGATTTACCTTGCAGGACACGGATCCAGCTCCACTCTACGTCAATGATATGGAAGAGAGTATGCAAAATCCCTCCAACGCCGCCAGTACGGCTGCGCAGCAGTTCCTCCGCAGGTACATCCTCGCACCAACGGTACCATTCTTCTCTAACCAGCCAATTGTAACGAAACATCGTTTGCAACAGATGATCCCTCCCATTTCATATAATATCAGCTTACTATACTGGCATATGAAGTTCCATGTAGAAAACGGTTTAAAGGAATAAGCCGCTTAACGATTTGCCATCCAATCTTTATTTGACATGATAAAGAGCGTTTGTTCATAATGAAAGCATAAAATGACAGTAAGTTCGATTTACGATGCTAGTCTAGCTTTCTTTTGATTAGGAGGAGTATCCCATGGCCGAGCAAGCAAGCCAAAACAATGACTGCAAGGAAACAGCCAGCTCCAGCATCTGCGAAGTGCTGCAAATTTTAGGAGCCAAATGGGCTTTCCTCGTTCTAGAAGAGCTGCTTAACGGGCCTCAGCGCTTCAACCAGCTGCAGCGGAACGTTTCGATCGTCAAAACCCAATCGCTCACCGACACACTTCGCCATTTGGAGAAAAACGGTCTCGTGCTCCGCAAAGTGTTTCCGACTGTCCCTGTAACCGTAGAGTACTCACTGACTGAGAAAGGCAGCGATTTTCAATCAGCCTTGAAGGAAATGGACAAATGGGTGCAAAAGTGGGGCAATCCGAAACAAAGCAGCGATGCTGTCGGCAAAACATCATAATCGGATTGCACGTCATCTTTGTTGCCGCTAAGGGATTTTTTCCCTTAGCGGTTTTTTGTCATGCTAACCGCTTCTTGCACTTACTTTAAGTTAGTTAGTCAAAATAACTGGATGATATCCAAATGCTTTGCGTTCTTACATAAATAAAGCAGCTTAACTATAATTCAATCAAGAGCTTCGCCAGACGCGGCAAGCCCGCTGATAAAGGCTAGTCATTTCGCTCCGACGCTAGAATACACAAGAGAGAGGATTTGTTATCTATGAATCGATTGGTCATTTATATTTTAACGGCAGCCGTTTTCTTCACCGCAACTTCCGAGCTGGTCGTGGCTGGCATTCTGAATATTTTAGCTGATCAACTGCTTGTTTCGGTGGCTGTGGCTGGACAGCTTATCACTGTCTATTCGCTCGCATTCGCCATCGGGACTCCGATCGTCATCTCATTGACGGCGCGAATGGGGCGCAAGAAGCTTCTGCTCCTAGCCATGCTTTTCTTCATTATCGGTAACGCCATCTCCTTCCTAAGTACCAGCTTTACTATGCTGCTAACATCTCGGATCGTCCTTGGCGCAAGCTCCGGCGTCTTGCTTGTCGCTGCCTTTAGCACCGCTGCCAAGCTCGTTCCCCCCGAGAAAATCGGCAGCGCGATCGGCACAATTATTCTTGGTTTTAGCAGTGCCATGATTCTTGGCGTACCTATCGGCATAGCGCTTACCGATCTATTCTCTTGGCAGATGATTTTCTTGTTCCTCGCCGCGGGCAGCTTTGCCATCTTGATCGCTATGGCGCTCATGCTGCCTGATATCGAAGGTGACGCTCCGGTCCCTTTTGCCAAACAATTCAGCGTACTTTCTCATCCGGTCATTCTTTTCGCCTTGCTGCTCGTATTGTTTAGGGAGTTCGGGAACTCGGTTATGTTTACGTATTTAACGTCCTTCTTGGATATGATCCTGCACCAGAGCACTTCCTCCATTGGCATTATAATGCTCGCATTCGGAATTGCCGGTGCCGTTGGCTCACGTATTGGAGGCTCGGCCGTCGACAAATGGGGAAGCGTTCGGATGATGATCATCAGCATGGTTATACATGTTGCCGCACTCTTCCTGCTGCCCCTCGCGATCCACTCGTTCCCGCTTGCCATTGCCCTTATATCGCTATGGGTCATGTCCATGTTTATTATGGGTCCGGCTACACAGACTTACTTTATCGAGAAGGTGCCTCAGTCAGCTAACCTTATCATCAGCCTGAACACCTCCGTAACTCAGATCGGTCTAGCGGCAGGCGCTGGCGCGGGAGGCATCGCCATCACATTAAACGGGACCGTTCTGTATAATCCTTGGGTAGCCAGCATTGCCCTGTTTGTGGCTTTCATAGCAGCAATAACCTCCTTCCAGAAGAGCAAACGAACGCGAACAATTAACGCCTAAATAGAAAAACTGCACCAGAAGGTTCAAGCATAATAAAAAAGAAGCCGTTTCTCTAGCAGAAGATCTACTGAGCAAACGGCTTCTTTATTATTAAGTATGGTCGTACTGGTCTGTTCTACAGTGCTGGAGGCGTGAAGGAGCGTCCTGCAAACTCTGCGTCCAGCATATAGAACGCGTTGCTGTCCTTATCGATGCGCTTCAACTTATGAATAATGTTATCGAAGAGTGCTTCCTCTTCGACCTGCTCGTCGATAAACCATTTGAGGAAGTTGATCGTTGCATGCTCGCGATCATTGATTGCAAGATCAGACAAATTGTAGAAACGTTTCGTATTTTGCTGCTCGTGCCCGTAGCCTTGCTCAAACGTGTCAAGGATAGACGCATATTCGTTATTCGGCTCTCCAAGAGCAGAAAGCGTAGCGCGACGGCCGCGGTCGTTCAGAAATTTGTATATCTTCATTGCATGAAACCGTTCTTCTTCTGCTTGTACAATGAAGAAGTTAGCGAAACCATCAAGACTTTCTCCGGAACAATACGCTGCCATCGCAAGATACACATGCGCTGAATAAAATTCAAAGTTCATCTGCTCATTTAATGCTTCTGCTAGTCCATCATTCATGCTCATGCACCTCAACCTTCCTAGATTGTACTTATTCTAACATAAAAATAAAGAACGGCAAATGCCGTTCTTGTAAATGTATCCATATATGATGATTATCCAATCATTTTCTTTAACCGCTTATAGAGTTTTTCTGCTGACGGCGCGCTAACCGTCTTCGACTTAATGACGACGAAGCACTCTAGCTTACAGGTCTTGCAATCACCAAGGCAATCGCTTTTCTTCTGCTTGATGTCCGGATAGCGATTTTTCATAGCCTTATAAATCGGTTCCGATCCGTTCTTTAAATTCCTTTTGCAATACTTAATCTTCTTCATCCGATTCACCCCGCAGCGCAACGAAGGATTTGCTTTCTATTTGATGATAATGATTATCATCCCCGTTGTCAACTACGATTTTTAAGTACCTCAAGTCCTTTTATGAGCTGGCTGTCCTCTTTGGCAAGCTTCTCCCGAAGCCGCTTAAGCAGCTGATAGCCTGTTTTGTCATTAAAGCTGCCTGTAGCCTCAAGCTTCTCGGCTGTTTGGAATTTCCGCAACGCCTCCGAGGTCTGCTCGTCGAACATCCCTTCCTGTCCTGCCGGCGTATAGCCAAGTTCCTTGAGCATCAGCTGCAGCGTCTTCACGTCCTCGCCGTAGCTCCCAACCTTCATGTCCGTACCAATCGCAAGCGGTCTTAGCTCCGTGTAGGCGGGAAGCGCTACGTCAAAATCCGGCGATACGCCTGTTTTATTGATCCAAGTTCCGCCTGGCGTCTTCCACTGCGCTTCGGTCAGGCTTAGGACGGAGCCATCTTTAAATTGATTAAAGGCTTGAACGACACCCTTGCCATACGTCTTCTCCCCGATAACCACGGCTCCCGCAGACTCCTTCAAAGCTGCGGTTAGCACTTCGCTCGCGCTGGCGGACTGCCCGTTTACAAGCACGGCAATCGGAATGGTCCATTTCTTCTCCTGCTTCGATTTGTAGGAAATGGTTTGACGTTCGTTTTTGTATACGACATTCAAAATGACTTTGTCCTTCGGAATAAGCGTGTCTGCGATCTTGATGGTAGGCTGCAGCAACCCTCCCGGGTTAGAGCGCATATCGAGAAGCAGCCCCTTAAGCGGCTGCTTCTCCTGCAGCTCCTTAATCGCGGATTCAAATTCATCCGCGGTTTTCTCGGCAAACCGGCTGATCGTCACATGACCAATGCCGCCCTCCAGAAGCTCCGATGTCACGGTATGAACAGGTATCGCTTCCCGCTTCAATGTCAGGGCAATGAGTTCTTCCTGATTCGGTCTTTGCACCTGAAGCGACACGGATGTACCTTCCTTGCCTCTAATAATACCGAGCAGCTCTTCGAACGTTTTACCGCTCAGCTTTTGATTATCCACAGAAATAATGATGTCTCCCGGCAGCAAGCCTCCGCGTTCGGCAGGAGCCCCTTTCGTGAGTCCGGTAATAATAAACTCGCCCTCTTCTTCCCGGAGCTCCGCACCGATTCCGTATATTTCTCCTTCATAGGACTGTGTATAGGCATCGCCTTTCTCCTCGACCAAATAGCGGGAATAAGGATCCTCAAGCGAGCTGACCATGCCTACCGCCGCTCCGTTGATCAGCTTTTTCGGCTCTGCTCCGTTTAAATAATCATTTATAATTTTGTCGTACGTAACCGTAAATTGCTGAAAGGCTGGTTCTTTCAGCATCGGATAGCGGTTTCCCATCCAAAGAAGCCCGATTGCAAAGCCAATGGCCGTAAATGCTACCGCCCCAAGCACGCAGAATGAAAGAAACCGTTGTTTCGCAGCCGCTGATGTAAAATAGTTCATCTGTTCATCTCCTCAAAAGTTTTACGAAGTAAAACTTACTTCGAAAGCATACGCTTGGTTTTGTGAAGCAAAACTTACTTCGAAAGCATACGCTTGGTTTTGTGAAGCAAAACTTACTTCGAAAGCATACACGTAGTCTTGTATGTGTGGGACATTTTAGCTACAATCAACCTAATCTTAACTATAAAGAGCTGGAGAGGAGCTTCACCGCTAGTATGTATAAACTTATCGCAATTGATGTTGACGACACGTTATTAACGGATGAACTAATCGTAACGGAAGGCACGAAGCATGCCCTGGAGGCCGCTATCGCACAAGGTGTGACGGTAACGCTGGCAACCGGCCGCATGTTTGCTTCCGCTCAAAAGATCGCTAAGCAAATTGAACTCAATGTTCCTATTATTACTTATCAAGGGGCCCTCGTCAAAACTCTGCTTGACGGACAAGTACTGTACGAGAGAAACGTCCCTATCGACGCGGCCAAGGAGATTCATAAATTTGCCAAGGAAAACGGCCTACATCTGCAGCTTTATGTCGATGACGAGCTTTACGGCACAGAAGATAACGATAAAATAAAAGCATATTCCAAGCTCTCGAACATCCCTTACAAAATTGAGCCTGACTTCAACAAATTGCTGGATTTTCCCATGAACAAAATGCTGATTATCGACGATCCCGCCCGGCTCGATGAAGTCGCTGAGCAGCTTAAGCTTCTTATTGGCGATCGCGTCCATATTACAAAGTCGAAGGCGCATTATCTGGAGTTTATGCATAAGGAAGGTACGAAAGGCCATGCCCTTAAATTTATGGCCGAGCATCTGGGCTGTACCATGGATCAAACCATTGCCCTCGGCGATGCTTGGAATGACAATGAAATGATTCTCGCTGCCGGCCTTGGCGTAGCTATGGGGAACGCTATTCAATCCCTTAAGGATATCGCTAACTATGTCACGCTGTCTAATAATGAGGAAGGCGTTCGCCACGTCATTGAGAAGTTCGTGCTGCAAGCAGCGTCTGAATAATTCCCGGTATAATATGCGAAACAGCCCTTTCGCTTAAGCGAAAGGGCTGTTTCATTAAGATGAGGAGCGCGAGCTAATGAATTGTCCGTTATGCGGCGGGTCCAATGAATGCGGAATCAAAGCTTTTGAAGAAAATCAAGAAGTATGCTGGTGCTTCCATGAAAAATTTCCGGAAGAGCTGTTGCAGAAGATTCCCGAACAGCAGCGCGGCAAGGCATGCGTATGCAAATCATGCGCCGCTGCCTTTCGAAATGATACTATGACCTAGGAGGAAAAATGCCATTAAGAGCGATGATGAAATTCACGCCTAAATAAGGCTGCATATTATTATGCGGCATGCTTTGTCCGGTTGCGCCAATAGCCTGTTGGTTCATCGCCTGCGCCGCTGAAGTGCCGTAAACAGGCGGTACACCGCGCCCCTGCGCGAGGCCTGCCCATACCGCATTTGCCGGCGAGCTTACGTTGCTGACAGCTACAGCAGCAGGAGCATGCAGATGTGCCGGAATTTCATTCTTTGACAAATTAACGGTTGAGCTGCCGCCAGACTCTCCTTGATAACGTTCCGTCAAGCCAGGACCTTGCCCCTGCTGCATCGGCGCCGCCCCTCTTAGATCAGGAAGAGCAAAGTTCGTTTTCCCGTCCCCCCCGTACATTGTGCCTAATAATGAAAATAACGCGGTATTTTGAGCTAACGGCAGCAATTGCCCTTCACACAACGCCCAGCCCTTAGGAGCGAAGTTGCCTGCAAAAATACGAATTTCACCTATATATGCGTCAGCCATTAATACTCCTCCTTACATTTTCTAATTGCGAGACGGGAAAATGCCACTGATACAAATACAATAATTTAATGATAAATAAGGCTGCATATTAGCATGCGCCTGACTTCCGCCAGCTGTTGAAAGAGCATTCGGGCTCATTGTCGTATTCGGTGTTTGGGAATAAGAGCCGCTGTTAACACCCGGAATCGCCCAAGTATGAGCAATTGGCGAATACTCAGTCGCCGCCTGTTCAACGGCTTGGGCAAAATGAGTGTGAGCGGGCAGCTCGTTAACGGATAATGTATGAGCCGCTTCTCCCCCAGTTTGACCTAAGTTGATACCGTTGCCGGCATGAACCGGTGCTTTGCCCCGTAAGTCAGGTAAAGCAAAGGTTGTTGAACCATTTCCCCCATAGGTCGTTCCCAAGATTGAAAATAAAGCCTGATTCGAATTGATAGCCAACAGCTGCCCCTGACAAAACGCCCAATTTCTTGGAGCATAACCAAAACCGAATAATCGAATATCGCCGATAAATGATTCTGACATTTGAACCCCTCCTTAGCTTTGTGGCGGAAACACGCCGGCAAGCGCAATGATAAAATTAATTGGCAAGTAAGGCATCATGTTAACATGCGGCTGATTGCCGCCAGCAGGCGTAATCGACTGCGGATTCATCTGCCCTTCGACTGCTGCGTTTGAATAAATATTTTTCGAGGTTTGCGTCGCCCATACGGCACCGTTCGGTGAATTTAACGTTCCCGGCGCATCCGAAGCATAAACAGGGTGCGTATGAGCAGGAAGCTCGTTCACAGTAAGGGTAACGTTCTCTGTACCTCCTTGTTCACCGAGCGTGTATGTCGTTCCATTTTGCGGGTTAGTCCCTTGACCGATCGGGATACGGCTCGCTAAATTCGGCAGACCGAAGTTCGTTTGCCCGTCGCCTCCGTATGTTGTGCCTAGCAGCATAAACAAGACCTCGTTTTCTGCAATCGGAATGATACTCCCGTTACAAAGAGCCCACCCCTCTGGAGCAAAATTACCGGCAAACATTCGAATTTCTCCAACATATGGTTCCATTGCGCTAACCCCTTTCTTAAATGAAATAAGTAATTTCTATAAGCAATCGGCATTATGAAGTACCGATAACCTCGTGGTCAGTGCTTCTCCATATCATTTGTTCATGCAGCTCGTCCCTTTGGAAGAGTGCAAAACCCATCCTTGCATACAATTGTTTAGCCGGATTATCGAGCCTTACAGTTAACCGTAAGGAGAGGCCCGCTATCCGGGCCTCCTCCTGAAGCATCGCTATTAGCCTTGTTCCTATCCCTTTATTTCGACTCGCAGGGGCTAGAATAATATCAACCAGCACCTTCTCATCTCCGGTCATGGCGGTATGAAGCTTACCAATAGGCTGACCATCCATAGTAATAAGGCGGATTTGACTATCAGGGTACACCATCCGGTAGGATTGCTGCTGAAACCGGAACTGCATGGCTAGAAATGATTGCTGCTCATCTTTTTCCCAGCCCCAGCCTGCCATTTCCTCCCTGCGCGTCTCGGCGTAAAGCTCGAAAAACATACGCTCATCTGCCACGGCTTCCTCTAATTTAAGGTTCATAACGATCTCCTTAGATGAATTGGCCGGTCTTCAACAGCTTTACGATTACGGCTGCCAGCTGCTCTCTCGTCATCGGTTCCGATGGATGAAGCTGATTGTTGCTTCCGTTCACAATTCCGAGAAGAACCGTCAGCTGAATGGAGGCTCGCGACCAGCTGTTCAGCTCATCATTATCCTCGAAGGATGCAAGGCTCGCATTCAGCTCCTCTTGCGAGAAGGTCGGCTTCAGCTCCATGAGGTCAAATGACCGGGCCAAAATAACCATGGCTTCCTCACGAGATATTTCTTCATTAGGCCGGAATGTACCGTCCGCATATCCGTTAATCAGCCCATACTCAGAAGCTGCTGCCAAGGAGGCTGCATACCAGCTGTCTTCGCTTACATCTGAGAATTTCTCCGTTCCGTTTTCCATGTATAAACCAAGTGCGCCGGTAATAATAGCCGAGAACTCGGCGCGGGTAACGCCGCGGTCCGGCTCAAACGTCTCGTCGCCTGTTCCCTGGACTACAAGACGTGACGCCAATTCCTCGACGTATACCTTAGACCAGCCTTCGACATCCTCAAATGTTTTCTTGTAATCAATTAAGGTAAAGATGCCATTGGCAAAACTGTGTACTTTAATTTCGAACTGGCCTTCGAGATTGCTGATCTTGGTCGGAACATGCACCAGCTTCCCGTTAGGCAGCAGAAGTACAGCCGTTTTCGGTTGTTTTCCTTTCAGCTCATCCTGTCCGTAAGAAATCGTGATATAGCCTTTAATCGATGATAAATTAATTCTGGTTTCCCCAATTTGGAAGTAGAGCTGATAGCTTATAGGCGTTACCAGCAAGGAATAACCTTTATCCTTCGCGAGCTGCTCCAGCTTAGCGGAAGTTGCCGCATCCGCTTGTTTAATTTCTATTTTCAACTGCGCAGTCGCGTTTTTCCAATCTTTCAATACATCCCGGATAGCCGATGCTGACAACCCGTATCCGGTGCCGCCTTGAACCAGCTTTATCGTGCTGCCGCTCGAATTAAGCTGCTTTATCAACGCCAAATCCATTGCCAATTCCACATTGTGGTGCGCATCGCCGACATCAATCGTTAATTCATTATCCTTTAGATTTTTGATGATCTCGGTCAACTTCTCGCCGTTCAGCGAAACAACGAGAACGGGTTTCCCATCCTTCAGTACAACCTCTGCTTTAACGCCGGGCTGGTTGCTAATGCCTTCTATTTCAACCAGTGGTGCAGATGGCAACCCGTTTCCGCTGCTTGCAGGCTGATGATTCACTATCGTAACCGAAGCCGTGTTTGAATCGGCTTGACCGTCATTCGCTTTATACGTAAAGGTTACATCCTCATAGTAGCCTGCCTCGGGCTCGTAGCTGAATTTACCGTTAGCAGCATCTAAAGTAAGCTTCCCTTTAGCAGGCTGTACAACGACCGCGAAAGTAATCGAATCATTATCCACATCTCCCGCAGTAAGCTGACCTTCAACTTTAGCGCTGCTCGTAGTGGAGAATGAAGCATTTTGAACGCTAGGCGCGTCATTTACTGGAGCAACATGAATCAGCATTTGGACTGAATCTACGGCCGGAACGGAAAAAGCCGCCCCCTTCCATTCAAAGCTTGCAAGTCCAGACCAATCTTGGTCCGGTACAAAGCTTAGATGAGCTAGGTCCGCTAAAGCAACCTTTACGTTTGCGGCGGCTTCAGCTCCGTTAAGCATCAGCTTGCCGTTTGCCGGGAGCGACACAATCGTAATTTCATCAAGCGTTTTACTGTCCGCATTGGTATATAAGAAGTCATTGATCCCAAAATGAAGCTCCGTGTCCTCTAACCCATTCACGCTGCTATTATTCATAACCGGGATGGATCGATAGAGAATCGTATCCGAAACCACCTTCTTATTACCAGCCGCATCCGTTAGCTCCAAATAAACCGTCTTTTCCCCAAAGCCGTTTGAAAGCTCCCAATCTGCCAGGGGAACCGCCGTCCAAGCCGTTCCATGGTTGGATAATTGCTTCATGACCGCACTGGCATCCGTACCTTCTAACGAGAGCTTGACAAATGAGCCGGTGGTTTCCAAATCGCCATCATTAATGACAATGCTTCCGCTCGGCGCCGTTTTGTCAATCGTAAACAAAACATTCACGCTGTTGCCGTATGCATCCGTTACGACGAGCGAATAATCGCCCTCCGCCGTAATGCTGGTGCCGCTCGCATAACTGCTGCCGTTCAGTTTCGCTGCAACCCCGGTATTGTTATCGGCAAAGGTTGGCTGGCGATCCGTATTGTAAAACGCTCCATCCGCTGCTCCGCTCACCGTCGGCCGCGTTTTGTCGATACTGAAGCTGACGGATGCCATATTGCCCGCTTCATCTGTTACAACAAGCGTATGGTTCCCTTCCGCGCTTACGCTGCTTCCGCTGCTGAAGTCATTGCCATTCAGCTGCGCTGTGCCTTTATTAAAGGTAATCACCGCATCATGGTTTAACTTATCTCCGTCGCTTACTCCCGTAATAAGCGGCAATACGGAATCCACAATAATGGTGTCAATGTATTCATTTGTATTTCCAGCCGCATCCCTGAGCTGCAGATAGACCGTTTTCTCGCCGCCCCCATCCGTCAGAGACCAGCTTTTTGTTACATCAGCTGCTGCCCAATCTCCGTCATCCCAATCTGATCCGTTATTGGAAAAACGCATTTGAACAGCGTGAATGTCTTCAAAGGCAATCTTTAAAGCTACGGCTTTATCCTTAACATAGCTTTTGCCGTTTTCAATAGATAAACTGCCAGTCGGTGCTGTTTTATCGATTTCAAAGGAAACCGTCGCAGCATGACCAAGCTCATCCGTCACGACAAGCACATAGGCTCCAGCCGCACTGATCGTCGTACCGCTGGCAAAGGCTTCTCCGTTTAACTGTGCCGTTCCTTCGTCAAATGAAAGGGTAACATCACGGTTTACAACGTCCCCGTTCGCAATTCCCGTAATGACGGGAG
Organism: Paenibacillus sp. LHD-38; assembly: GCF_031157315.1. GTDB lineage: Bacteria > Bacillota > Bacilli > Paenibacillales > Paenibacillaceae > Pristimantibacillus. The sequence continues at coordinate 86,253 of NZ_JAVIFU010000017.1, read as the reverse complement.
CGGTTGTATCCAATGTGACGGTGTCATTAAATTCAGCAGCGTTCCCTGCTTCGTCTGTCAGCTTCAAATACACGGTCTTGATTCCGTCTCCTCCGGCAATCGACCAAGCCTTGCTGCTTGAGAAGGGTTCCGCAGTACTCCAAGTCGTATGATCATTGGAGAACTGCATGGTTAAAGCTTGCGCATCCGTTCCCGTTACAGCGAGCGACACGGATGCGCTGTTCGTTTTGGCTGCACCGCCAGCGATGACTACGCTGCCGTTCGGAGACGTTTTGTCGATCGTAAACGTAACGGTCACGCTGTTGCCGTAAGCATCCGTTACGACGAGCGAATAATCGCCTTCCGCCGTAATGCTGTCGCCGCTCGCAAAGCTGCTGCCGTTCAGCTTTGCCGTTACCCCGGCATTGTTATCTGCGTAGGACGGCTGACGATCCGTATTGTAAGACGTCCCGTTCGTTACTCCGCTCACAGTTGGCAGCGTTTTGTCGATACTGAAGCTCAATGCCGTTATGTTACCTGCTTTATCCGTAACAGCAAGCGAGTAGCTTCCCTCTGCGGTCACTTGATGTCCGCTGGTGATAGATGAGCCGTTCAAAAGGGAAGATAATAAATTAGATTCCGCAATCGTAATCGTAACCGTCTCTTTCGATTTCTGCAGATTAGAAACTCCGCCAATGATCGGGGCAACGGTATCTAATGAAATCGAATCGCTCAAGACGGCCGTATTCCCAGCCTCATCGGTCAGCTTCATGTATACGGTTTTCAGTCCGTCGCCTGAAGCTAAATTCCACGCTTTTGTGCTGGTAATAGACTCTTTCGTACTCCAATCGACGTTGTTATTCGAAAACTGTACCTCAACTTCGTCACCTTCCGGGTCCGTGTAGGTAAGGTTAAGGGTTACGCTTGTATTGTTCGCATACAAATCGCCGTTTTGGATCGCTATTGTACCCGTTGGAGGTTGATTAGGTGCATACTCATATACCAAATACGGCAAACCCGTTGTTCCGTCTGCTTCTTGTTGATTAAACATAATCATATTTTGCACAATACCTGTTGCGCCGGGGTTCGTATCGCTTGCTGTTGGTCCTGATAAAATAAATGAGGCCTGCTGATCCGAAGATTCTAGTTGGGTTGAAATAAAGGGGGTAACATCGTACTCTAATAAAAGTCCGCTGCTTGAGGTCAAAAAATCAAAGGATTTTTTTTCAATAAAGTCATTTACAGGATGGTAAATCGGTAATTCGCTTGTTTCCTTGACAGCTTCGATCCAATCATCTGTAATAGATTTATACACACTAATGTAAGGATCCACTGTCGATTGTGAGCGTGAGACATAGCCGTTAAGAATAGGAATGACAAGCTTGACCGATTGCAGCGTTTTACTCGCATTTATTTCTGCAAGCGGAAACTGCAAATAAGTTTTATGCTCCCCTGTTCCATAGGCTTTGTCATACCCCATATAGTTTTTTCCTGACTCACCGTTTAAAACTTCAACCCCGTCGTAAAACTTATCCTTTGTCGGATAAATAAAAGGCTCCGGCGCAGCTGCGCTTACGGCTGAGGTACTGCCCCATTGCTGCAGAAGCATCACAACCAGCGAAAAAATCAAAACCGTTGCTATCCTCTTTCTCATTATTACCTCCTCTAACTAATTGGTAATATTAACCGAATGCTTACACTAAGTACATTAACATAAAATGTATATTTCAACAGCAATTTTTCAATTTCCTCTTTTTTTCAATGCTTCCATTCGGATATAAAGAAGAGGCTGTCCAGGCAATTTGCTCTGGACAGCCTCTTCTTTTATTTTTCTAGTCTTCCAGGTATGAAAAAACGCTGCTCTACTGCGCTTGCCGATAACGGCTTGCTGAAATAATAGCCCTGAATCTTTCTGCATGCGTTGTCCGTTAAAATATCAAGCTGATCCTTCGTTTCGATGCCTTCCGCAATGACCTCCATGTTCAAATGCTGCGCCATAGCGATAATCGTTGATACGATCGCCCTATCATTGTTGTTCTCCGTAATATCGCGAATAAAGGACCGGTCGATCTTAACCTTTTGAATAGGAAACATTTTCAAATAACTAAGCGAGCTATAGCCAGTGCCGAAATCATCTAAGCTGATTCGAATCCCGTTTTCGTTTAATTGATTCAAAATACCGCTTGAAATCGAGGCGTCCATCATCATGCTTTCTGTAATTTCCAGCTCCAAAAATTCCGGTTCAAGGCCTGTCTCCTCTAAAATTGCCATGATATACTCTGCCAATTGGGGCTGATGGAACTGCTGAGAAGACAAGTTGACGGAGATCGGAATTTGCGGTCCGCCTTCATCATGCCACTTCCGCATTTGCCGGCAGGCTTCGCGCAGCACCCAAGTCCCCATTTCATAAATAAGTCCTGTCTCCTCCGCAATCGGGATAAAGAGGCCGGGACTTAACAATCCCTTGGACGGATGCTCCCAACGCACGAGTGCCTCAATTCCGATCATCGCATGATCCTCGGTTCGGATTTGCGGCTGATAATGAAGCAGCAATTCTCCGCGTCCGATGGCTTTCCTAAGATCGCCCTCTAATTCAATTTTCTCAAGCAGCTTTTGATCGAGCTCGTTCGAGTAAAATTGATAGTCGTTTTTGCCTTTTTTCTTCACCTCATACATAGCCGTGTCTGCATTTTTCAGCAGCTTAATAGCATCATGCCCGTGACTAGGAAACAAAGAGATGCCGATGCTAGCGGAAACGTAGAAGTCGTTGTCCATTAGACGGTACGGTGCTTGTATCGTTTTTATGATCTCCTTGGCCAACAGCTCGATGGTCTCCAGCGATTCATAATTTCGGCAAAGCAGCGTGAATTCATCGCCGCCCATTCGCGCAAGCATGGCGTCATGTCCCTTTAGCGCCTGCTGTATTCGCATACTTACCTCTTGCAGAAACTGATCGCCAACCGTATGGCCAAGCGAGTCGTTGATCATTTTAAATCGGTCTATATCCAGCACCATGACGGCAAATGGCAGCTTAGCGCTGCTGTTCTCCTCTATGGCTTCCGCAATGGTTTGATTAAACATACGGCGGTTAGGCAAGCTCGTCAGCTCATCATGAAAAGCTAGATGATTGATTCGATTCTTCGCCTGCTTCTCTTCGGTAATATCTTTAAAAATAATATAGCTTCCGACCACTTTGCCATCTATCACGACAGGTACATTCGTAACGCTTAGTTCGAGTCTCTTCCCGTCTGCACGGACGATTGAGGTTTCATGATTTAGCGTCTCGCCCTCAAATGATCTATGAAACATCTGCTTTACGCGTTCCTGGTCTTCTGGAACAATAATTTCATTCAAAGAAGAAATCGGTTGATTTACGACCTCTTTGCTGCTGTAGCCTGTAATTTGCAGGGCAATAGAATTATGGCTTATAACCCGGCGCTGTAAATCAACGGATACAATGCCATCTTGGTTATTTTCGTACAGCGACTTATACCATTTCTCGTTTTGCTCGAGTTCTGAATCCTTGATTGCAAGCCGCTTCGAAATATAGATGCCTAATAATGACAGGCCCAATGTAAAAAAAGTGCCTCCTGTAATAAAATACGCCAACCATTTTTGATCCAAAATAATGCCGTAAAAAAGCGCAGACTTACTGCTGTTGTGAAAATTAGCGGCCATCATTCCCGTAAAATGCATCCCTACGATAGCAGCCCCCATAATTGCGCCGCTTGCAAGCTTCTTCCACCATTCCCCTTGTTTGTCCCCTTTGCGGAAATAAAAAGACAGCCATAAAGCCGCAATTGATGCGCCAAACGCGATGAGAATAGAGAAAATAAAAGTGATTGGATCATATGTAATAGGTACCAGCATCGCAGCCATCCCGACGTAGTGCATCACCGATATCCCGGTTGCGAGCATAAGACCGCCTATAAGCAATTGAGACCCTGTCAGCTCGCTTCGCCCTACAACGAACAGCGCAATAAATGCTGCGCCGATAGCGGCAAAAACCGACAAAAGCACGATGACTAGATCATATTCAATCGAAATGGGGAGCTTTAATGCGAGCATGCCGATAAAATGCATGGACCATATCCCCATTCCCATTGAAGCAGCGCCTAACATCAGCCACCTAAGCCGCGTGCTTCCTTTGGAGGTGCTTACCCTGCCCGCTAAATCAAGTGCCGTATACGAAGCCATTACCGCTATTATGTATGAGAAAATAACTAACAAACTATCATACGACCCGTGAACATGCTCCATTATATCCCCTCAGTCCTGTGTAAAATAAAAATCTGTAAGAGCACTCTTCTATTATACATTAGGTTATCTCAAATTTTTAATAAATTATTGAATAATAATGGGAATTATACAAAATGCAGCTGACTACGCGGATTTTAGGGACAACGTGTACCAAATTTCCTTGCTGCTGTTGAAAATACACATCTTCCGCCGCTCGTAAAAAAAGCTGCCCGGCAGGTCGATGACCACGGACAGTTTCTTCTTTCATGCCAATATTAAGGAATTCGCATCCTTAGCAATTGCTAACTGCAACATAAGGCCCTAGGATTCCGACAAATTGTTGTTTATTCGACAGCGGCGCTTTCGTCAAAATTCAGCAGCGTTATCCTCTCATATGCCTCGGCACACCGCTGCATCAGGAGACAAAAGGAGCGGTTATGCCCGATAAAAAACGAGGAAAGATCATAGCGGCTGAAAGCCGGTTCATAAGTAACTAGAAGACGTTGCTTCATGAAAGCTGAAGCAAAACGAACGAACGCCTCCGTCCTATCAGAAGCATGAATGGTTATATAGGCGTACAAAGAATGTTCGAAGGGATCATCCAGCAGGCTAACCCCTGCGCAGGAAAACTCCGTCGGGATTCGGAGCTGCCTGAGCAAGGAAAGCGCAGGAAACAATTCCGCATCGACCTCAAAGACTTCCAGCACCCTAGTAAGCTTATCCTTCCTTTTCTGTTTGCTTCGTGTCACCCAAGCGTTCAGCTCCAGCTCCCTGCGCTCCCATTGCGCGTCCGTCTGCCGGCTAAGTATCTGCTCTGCTTCTTCATTTAAGGATCGGCTTGGCATCGGCTCCACTCCTTTATTTTTCAGGAAGCTTTTGTATGACCATCTTGGGTAAGCAACTCTTTGCTATATCCTCATAATTAAACGTAATAATTACGATTATAGCGCATTACACTCATTACGATGTGAATACGGAAGCTTAGTGAAAAATAGAGCCTCTCCCTTTTACCGCGGAAAGGCTCCCTCTATAGTTTCCTAATTAAGAAACAGCTTTACGGCCCCGCTTGCAATTGCCCTTGGCGCATGACTTATAGGTTCCGGTAAAATCAAGCCGGTGATCAATCACCTTAAAACCAAATTCCCGTTCAATTCGCTGCTCGATCTCGCTTAACCAATCCTCTTTGATTTCAGTGAGCGAGCCGCATTCATCGCAAATCAGGTGATGATGCATATGCTCATGTCCTTCTTCGCGAAGATCATAACGAGCTACGCCGTCTCCAAAATTCATTTTTTCTACGACATGAAGCTCTGCCAGCAGCTCGAGTGTACGATATACGGTCGCAAGACCAATCTCTGAATATTTTTGCTTAACGAGCATGAAGACGCCTTCTGCGCTCAAATGATCCATTTCGTTCTCGAGCAGCACTCGCAATATAATTTCACGTTGAGTCGTCAGTTTATATCCGTTCGCCATCAAATGCCGATTTATTCGGTCCATTTCTGCCGTGATATTTAACATGCAGAGATACCTCCTCTTATTATAAAGCCTATACATATCTGCAAACCCATCTATGTAAAGGCTTACTTTTAGAATGATTATAATTTAATGGTAGTATACTTTGGCGAAATTAGCAAATACCATATTTTAATAACTGCTCAAGCCGTCTCCTTGACATTGATAACAATTATCGATTATGATACAGCTGCAGTTATTTCGTAAAGATTACTAATAAAGGACAGCAACAGCTATCCCGTTATCCGCGTTGACACAAGCTCCGCTTCGCATCCTTTCTATACCGGCAAACAACGCAATACTGATAAAGGCGGACGCGTCGATCGCTTTAACCAACGTATTCAGCAAAAGAAATAAGCCATAAACCGACAGAGAAGCTCTTAACGGCCGCCTTGAGAAAGGCAAGCTGCCGGAGCTTCTCTTCTATTTATCGGAATCGTCTAGAGCACCGCCGATATGCCTCCGTCGATATTGACCGAGGTACCAGTCACAAAGGATGCCGCTTCTGAAACGAGGAAGCCGATCACATTGGCCGCTTCCCGCGCATTCCCTATTCGTCCCAGCGGTATGCCGTGACGCGGATCGGCTGCGAACTCATCCCAGCTTAGCTCAGGTGCTTTCGCTTGCCACATCCGCTCGATTTGAGCGCTGCGAATGAGACCGATGCATACCGCATTCACGCGTATGCGGTCCGCAGCCAAGTCCTTGCTCATCGCCTTCGTAAGCGCCAACCCTGCCGCGCGGCTGACCGAGGTTGGCAGCGATGAGGCGCCTGGCGTTTTCCCGCCTACTGCGGTAACGTTGATGATTGCACCGCCGCCCGCTTCACGCATATAGGGCAGAACGGCGCGGGAAAATTGAACGGCTCCGAGCAGCTTTAAGTCCAAATCCGCTGCCCACGCTTCATTTTCTACCTGCTCGAACGGGCGGGCTGCCGATGTTCCTGCATTATTAACGAGGATATGAACGCCGCCAAACCTTGCGACAGTTTCTGCAACCGCCCGAGCCGCCTCATCCGTCTTCGAAACATCCGCGCTGATTGTCAACGCTGCTTTGCCTGTCTGTTCCTTGATTTGCTCCGCCGCGCTTTGAAGCGACTTCTCTTCCCGCGCGACGATGGCGATCTCCGCACCTTCAGAAGCGAGCAGCAATGCCGTTGCCAGGCCAATCCCCTTGCTTCCGCCCGTAATAATCGCAATTTTCCCTGTTAATCCAAGCTCCATGTCCATTTCCTCCTTTGCATCTGACCGACGATTTACTTTTGAACCATTCTTATCACCTTTTGAACCTCGTCATTGATATCAATTTCTGTATGGGCAGGCAAATTCACGATAAAGATACCCCCAAAGACCTGTTGTGACTTCCCCTGCCAATCACGAATTTTATTTTTTAACATTTTTAGCTCCAAGGAATAAATAACCTCTTTGCTCAGCAGCCAATTATGCCGGCTAAACGTAGACTTTTCAATGGTTTCTATGTAGATGGAAACATCCTCGAGCGTTTTTACCCGAATAACATCCCCGAAAGCTACGTTTTCGGTAAATACAGGATTTTCCTCAATGCGATATAAGTCTTCGTCCAGTTGTACGACATCTAATACTTCTACTTCTCGGCCTGCGCCGTCGAAGCAAAGATGCAACGGTATAAAATCTCGAATGCTGCTCACCCTCTATATCTATTTTCAGTGAAGCTTCTTTAAAGCCATTCTAGCTTATATCCACATTCGTAAAATGCTCTACGGTCGGGAATGGATCGTAGTAGTGATGCAGCAGTCTTTTCCACTCCAAATATTCCGCTGAACCGCGAAAGCCCTCCGTATGATCCTCCAGCGTTTCCCATCTTACGAGCAATATATATTTTCGTTTTTCTTCTAAGCACTTTTGAAACTCATGGCTTCGATAGCCCTTCATGCTGGAAATAATGGTTGACGCACGCTTGAAATCTCGTTCGAACTCATCTGACATGCCTTCTTTAACATGTAAAACAGCTACCTCCAGGATCATATGATCAGCTCCTTTATCTCTCAATCTAGCATATACGAATTCCAAAAAAAACACCACATCCCAGAACTGATCAACGATTCATAAAAATGTTGGTTGATGGAAACATTATTTATAGAGAACAAAAAATAACAGGAGGTCGTTTTGAATTATATCTATAGCTCTTCGCTGCTGCTAACGGGTCTGCTTATCGTTAACCTTATTTACTCTTATCAAAGCAAACACATTGACCCTCATTTTTGGACTACCGTTAAGTATCAGCTGCTTGCATTGCCGCTATTTTTAATAGCTAATTTATGCATCGGATACGGCATTAAGCTGGGGTACAAAGTACTTGGAAATCTAGGTTATGTGCTGCTGGCGTCAAAGGGTCTTGAGATGTTTATCTCCCTGCTCATGGGGTTTATCTTTATGCGGGAAGCCCCTACATGGCGAACATGGATTGGCTTAACCATTGTCTTTATAGGCTTCATTGTCGCAAAAGGAAAATAAGGGAAGGTTTCCACATGCTTGGAGCATGCGGAAACCTTCCCTACCCTGTCTCAGGAACTGCATTTGTTCTATTGCGAATGGGTTTTAGTCATTATCATTATCGTCATCGCGGTTCTTGTCACGATTCTTATTACGTCCATTGCCTTTTTCTTCATCCCTTTCCTTGTCCCTTTCCTTTTCTCGTTCTTTTTTATTTTTCTTTTCCTCTTTTTCTCGCTCGCGATCGCGTTCTTTATCTGATTTCCATTCATTTTCTTCATCCGAGTTATTATCGTTATTAGAATCATCTTTCTTCTTTTTTACAAAGAGCTCGGGTGCCTTCGGAAACGACAGGATCGGCTCATCCTTTAAAGCTCCTGTGAATAACGCTTGAAATACTGCCGCAGCCGCCTTGGAGCTCGTTGAAAGATAGTGGCTGCTATCCGTTTGGTCATATCCAAGCCATACCGCGCCTACAAGCTGAGGCGTATAGCCCACAAACCAGTTATCCTTTGCGCTGTAGCCTGTCGTCCCTGTCATTTGCGTTGTTCCGGACTTGCCGGCAAGCGGGCGGTCCTCCAGCTCAGCTGCTTCACCCGTGCCTTCCTTGATAACACCCTCCAGCATGGCTGTCATCGTGCGCGCAATTGCAGGCTCCGTTACCTTCTCGCTGCTTGTGCTTTGCTCGAATTCTGCTAGCACGGAGCCATCCGCGGATTCTATGCGTGTAATGGCATGCGCATGCATGCGTACGCCGTCATTGGCGAACACGCCGAAAGCTTCAGCCATATGAATCGGTGCTACTCCTTCATGCAGACCGCCCAGGGCAAGACCAAGCGTCCGGTCCTCATCCGTCAATGGAATGCCGAATCGTTCCGCTGCATCGATACCTTTTTGAATGCCCATCTCGTTTAATAGCTTCACAGCCGGAATATTATAAGAGTTAATAAGCGATTCGTATAGAGATACTCGTCCGTGAAAGGAGCCGTCTGCATTCTGAGGCTCATAGCCGTTCATATTAATCGGTTCATCCACCAGCTCGTCATTCGGCTTATAGCCCATTTCTAGTGCAGGCGTGTAAACGGCTATCGGCTTGATCGTTGAGCCCGGCTGGCGCTTTAGCTGTACGGCCCGGTTAAATCCGCGAAAGGGCTGCTCTCCTCTTCCTCCCACAAGCGCACGAATGCCGCCATTTCGCGGATCAATCATGACAGCGCTGCTTTGAATAAGCTGATCGGCGGAACTATCCGGAAATAGTGATTCCTTCGCGTAAACCTGCTCTGCCGCTTGCTGCATTTTTGTATCCAATTCCGTATATATTCTCAGCCCGCCCTGAAGAACTTCATTCTCCGATAGTCCGTACGCTGTCATCGCCTCGCGGATGATCTGATCCACATAATAAGGATAACTAATATCATCTATCCTGTTAGGCTTGGAGCTTAATAAACGAATGGGCTCATTAACAGCCTTGCTGTATGTCTCATCGCTGATTAAAGCTTGATCCTTCATCAGCTGAAGAACAACATTCCTTCTCTCAAGCGCTTTATCATTATGCTTATAGGGAGTAAGTGCCGAAGGCGCCTTAATCACGCCGGCCAGCAATGCGGCTTCCGCTAAAGTGAGCTGCTTGGGTTCTTTTCCAAAATACGTATTCGCTGCGCGATTAATCCCCCAAGCTCCTTCGCCAAAATAAATTTGATTCAGATACATCCCCATAATTTCCTGCTTGTTGTAATTTTCCTCGATTTTTTTGGCAAGCAGCACTTCGTTCCATTTCCTCGACCAGGTCCGTTCCTGCGACAAAAAAACATTTTTAGCCAGCTGCTGGGTAATCGTACTGCCGCCTTGGACCGTTCCTCCTGAGGTGAAATTCGTAACAAATGCTCGGCCAATCGCCCGCATATCCATGCCGTCATGTTCAAAATACCGTTTATCCTCTACCGCTATGACAGCATCCACCATATGTTTGGGAATGTCGGCATATCCGATTTCCTCGATTTTATTAAATGAAATACGGGTAGCTTCTGCTCCGCTTTGATCGTACAGGATCGTTGCTGCAGGCAGCGGCACATCAAGCCTGGCAATATCCTGTGCGTTTATCAGAATCCGAAAGGTTGTCCATCCGCCAAGCAATACGATGACCAATAAGGCGGTAAAAAGAACAAGTATCGTCTTTAATATTTTTCTTTTCTTTTGTAAAGCCGGATTGATTCTCATTATGTTTCCCCCAAGCTGATGCTTATCTCTTTTTTAAACCATTCGCAGACTAATAAGTTTTTTAGTACGTTGGACTTATTTCCAGAAGATTTGCACAAAAAATGCCAGAGAACAGCTTCCTGTTCCCTAGCATCTTTTAGACTCATTCCTATTTGCTTAAACATCATCATTCAGCACTGCTTAAAATTGAATCAAGGCTTTAATCATGCATGTCCATCTTTATGGCATTCTTGCTCTATTTGATTACGCCTGCATTTCCGAAAGAGAAAGCTGTGCATAAGCCTCTGCCCATAAAAGCATAAAGCCCTTTCGTTTATCCACAAATTGTTGGTACTGCACTATTGCGATTTCATCCTCTGGGTTTGTTTTCAAATAAATTTCAAGCTCTGTTATCGTTTGCTCAATCTCATATAATACATCCCTGCTGCTATAGCTTCTCTCCGCGCTTTTCTGCAACTGATTCCAACCTTCATTCAACGTTTCTCCTCCTGCTGCCCTATTCTATTGTTTTGCAAAGTGATTTGGCAGACCTGCAGCAATAGGGCTTCGTTATCTACTATATTCAGAACCCCTCCATTTAGAACCGGCATTTGGAAAATAACAATAGAGGATATCACCTGCCGCAAACAAACAAACCCCGTTTCTGCGGAATGCGTATTACATTCGACTATTTCCCGAGAAATGATCGAAAATTATCGATAGGTGAAACAACGTTTATTGAAGGCTGCAAATGAGTGAACGGATTGGTATGCAGCAGCATCGCATGTATACCCCTTGTTTCAGCACGCTCTCAAGAGGGTAATGGAGAATAACAAAATCACTTAAGGGAGTGGTTCAAATGGCAACGCAACGTAATCTCGATATTGAAGAACGTCATGTGGAGAAGAAGTCTGATACCAGCTTGGTCGCATCTACCTTCATCAAATATGCTGCCTATGTCCTCATCTTTTTCGGAGCCTTGTACTTCTTGGTACGTTATGTATTCCCTATGTTCTAAAAGTGACTAGTGTAAACGGCTGTCGCAGTCCTCTACGGCAAAAACAGTCGTATCGCGGTCATATATCAAAAAATGAGGCAGCCACAGAGTCGGTTAGACGACTTCACGGCTGCCTCATTTTCACGCGGGCAGCGGATTACTAGCCGGACATAGGGAGGCGGCTCGGCGATCGTTTTTGTAAAAAGATATACATGCCCGAAGCTGCCGCGCACAAAATACCCAGGATCAAATATAACGCCTGTACACCCCAATGATCGACAATTAAGCCGCCTGCGGCATTGCCAACAATGCCGCCCAGCCCCCAGGTAACCGCTGCGAAAATCGTTTGCATCGTCGCTTTCGTACGGTCACTGGAATAGCTCTCGACCACCTCGACTGCCGTACCCGCGGCAAAAGCAAAAGCGATCCCATCCAACAGCTGCATGGCTAGCGTCAAATAAACATCAGCGAAAGTAAATAAAAACAAATATTTAACGGAGTAAATGGCGGCGGCTATAAAAAGCACACGGAACCGCCCGATTCTACGGCTTAGCTTAGCCGATATCCAAAACATTGGCACTTCAATAATAGCCGCCACTGCAAACGCGCTGCCAAGCAGGCTTTTGTCAAATCCAAGCTCTTTAAAATAGATAGGCAAGAACGAAAAGTTGATCGCAACCGACATAAATGTCAGCATGCTGACTCCGACAAAAAGGATAAACGGCCTATTGCCTACAACCTCGCTCATCTGCTCGAAAATCGTTGTTTTCTTTTGCGCAGGTTCTGTTTTTGGGAGCATAAATAGAATGAACGTTAAGACCAAATTGATGGCCAAATAATAAAAGAATATGTAGTCATAGCCGTATTTTTCATATAAAAAACCCGTTATAAAGGCACCGATTGCATAGCTAAGCGCCCCCCAAAGCCTTATGCTTCCGAAGGAGAATCCATCCCTCTTCCCTATCTCTACGGCAATGGAATCGCTGAGCGGCCCCATAGAGGACTGGAACCATGAGAAGAAAACGGAAAGCGTAATAATCGCGTACAGATTGTCAAAGTAATAAAACAAGGTCCCGATGACAGGTGCTGCAATCGCCGATACTAGCAGTATTATACGGGGATTGCTTGAACGGTCATTCAGCATGCCCATGATAGGTTGAGCAATGACGCTTACCAATGCCCACAAGGATAAAATAAGCCCGACTATAGTATTGCTGAATCCTTTATCTCTGAAATATAGGCTCATATACGGCATATAGACCGATAACGCTAAATAAAACAAAAAATAATATGCGGCTAATCTTCTCATGATGGTTCCCCTTTATTTCGCTTTTCATTATGCAATGGTCAGAATGGCCTCCGGTTATGGTAAAATGCGAGAAAGGAACTGACGTATTGATGATAGGAGTGCATCTTAAATGGGACGATTAATCGATCAATATATCCGCAGTGCAGCGGAGAGGGAATATGCCGAGAAAATAGATGCATTAGCCATCCGTTTTGCCGAAAGAGCGAATAGCCATGACCGGGAAGGCTCATTCCCGCATGACAATTTTGCCGACTTACAGGATGCCGGCTACTTAAAGCTTACGGTACCGAAAATATTTGGAGGCGACGAGGCATCGCTTCACGAACTCGTATCGCTGCAGGAGCGCTTAGCATACGGAGACGGTTCGACTGCTCTGGCAGTCGGCTGGCATCTCGGACAAATGCTCCACCTGCGAACGACTCGGAAATGGCCGGATACACTGTTTAACGAGCTCTGCCGTGCAGTCGTATCCAATGGGGCTATGATCAATACTTTTGCAAGCGAAGCCGCATCAGGAAGCCCCAGCCGCGGCGGCAGGCCCGAAACAACCGCGGTCCGATCAGAAAACGGCTGGCTCATTACAGGCCGCAAAACGTTCAGCACCCTGTCGCCTATACTTGACCGGTTTGTCGTAACCGCTTATATGCCTGAGGAAGAAGCGACAGCTGATTTTCTGATCTATAAGAACGACCGGGTCAGTATTATCGAAACATGGGATACGATCGGCATGCGCGGAACAGGAAGCCATGATGTCGTTATGCGCGAGGTCTACGCTCCCGATGAACACCAGCTCACCGGAAAAGGCACAGATGATGGCGGAGGCTGGCTTCTTCATATCCCTGCTTGCTACCTAGGCATTGCAATCGCCGCGCGTGATTATGCGATCTCCTTCGCGCAAGCCTATCGTCCGAATCATCTTCCAGGCCCAATCGCCGAACTAGCAACGGTTCAACAGGCAATTGGACAGATGGAAATCGAGCTCCGGACGGCCCGCTCGCTCGTTTATGAAGCCGCTGACCGCTGGGATCGCGACAAGGAAAGCCGACCGTCATTGCGGTCTGAGCTGGGACTAGCAAAGTATGTCGCTACGAATAACGCGATTAAAGTGGTCGACATGGCCATGCGAATCGTGGGCGGCGCCAGCTTATCCAGAAACCTGCCCTTAGAACGCTATTATCGCGATGTTCGAGCGGGTCTCCACAACCCGCCGATGGACAATATGGTGCTGCAAACACTCGCATCAAGTGCCCTAAACGAAAAAGGACAATAACTCACTCCGCAGAGTAAGGTTGAAATAAATCATCGGCGACAAGAGGCTTGGAGGCTTGCTTCCCAGCGATAAAATACTCATACCGACCAAGCCTTGCAAGCGCCTCCCGATCCGGCTGCCATACCCACTCGTCAATTTCGGTTTGGCACCGATGCGCACGGAATGCTGCGAGCTTGGCCTTCAAATGCTCCCGAACATCGATTTTCACAATGTCCTGCTTCGTGTAACCGAATGGCTCGGGGGTTTCCATTGCATTTCCAAAGCTGATGAAATAGAGGGAGCCCTGCTGCCGGGTTCGGTGAAATGCCGCGGTGGCTGCTTTCCCAATGGCACAGTGATCGGGGTGTCCGCCTAACGTTTCATGAAAGGTGAGTACAACATCAGGACGGATCTCATCCATCAACGCGCCTATTCTTTCGATTAATCGGTTCGAATCATAAAACTCGACCATTTTATCACGGATATCGAAAAATTCCAGACGCTGGATGCCCAGCGCTTCGCAAGCTTCCCGCAGCTCCTTTTCCCGAATCTCCGGCATGGACTCTCTATTTACATAAGGCGGATTTCCCATCCGGCGCCCCATTTCTCCCCGAGTGGCACTTACAAGTGTAATCTGAGCCCCCATGCTCGCATACTTAGCCAACGTTCCACCGCATATAAAAGACTCATCGTCAGGATGAGCAAACACGGCCAGTAGCCTGTGCTTTCGATTATTAGCATTTATTGTCATTCCAGAAACGGCTCCTTTCCTAGGTGAAGAGCGACATTCATCCTGCCAAACTCGTCAAAGCCGGCAAGCAGCAGCTTACCGTCCGTCCTTATTTCATAATGAGTGAGACCTTCCGAGCGCAGCCAGCCTATTTCATCAAAGCGCAAAGCAAGCCGATACGGCCCATCACCTGCGATAAAAGCCTCTTCGAGCCGCACTTTGAAATTTCGAACAAAAACGAAGGAGGTCGCTTCACTATGAAGATAGACCTCTTGCGCTAGGAAACCTTGGAACGCAGCTTCCAGCTTAGGCTTGTTTATGTATTTCATCGCCTTTTCATTCCCCTTCGATAAAATTAATAGGAGCTATTACATTTTAGCATGAGCGTTTGTTTGATCACCAACATTTCCTTATCCTTTATTCCGCAATCAAACCAAAAAAAAGCGCTTCAGACGAATGCCTGAAGCGCTCTTTTGGTTTGCTCTCATGAATTACAAATCGGCTAGCACTTGGTACCAGATGCCTTTTTTCGAATAAAGGTTTTTTCTGACCTCGGGCCAACCGCCTAAATAGGAGATATCGAATAGCTCATCCGGCACCGTATAACGCTCTTTCGTATCCACGGCAACCTTCTCATCCACTGCACGGAAGCCGTGCTCAACGAACAAACGCTGTGCCTCGTCGCTATGCAGGAACGCGATAAAAGCTTCGGCTACCTTACGGGAGCCATGCTTATCTGCATTCTTATCCACGATGGCTGCCGGGTTCTCGATCAAAATCGTGCTCTTCGGCACGACGATGTCGTAATCGACACCCTTCTTAATGCGTGCGAGCAGCTCATTCTCATAAGTGACGATAACATCGCCAACCCCGTATTCAAAGGCGGCCATTGATGCGCGTCCGCTTTTGTCGAGCGATTCCACATTAGCGTGAACAGCTTTCAGGAAGCTTTTTGCGTAAGCCTCATCCTTCGTGCCGCTTTTCTCTTCCGATTGCTTCAGGCCCGCGCCATAAATGGCATTTATGTCCCACTGCGCCCCGCCTGAGGTCTTCGGATTGGGATAAAGCACCTTAACGCCCTTCCGAGTCAAGTCCTCCCAATCCTTAATACCGAGCGGATTCCCGGCACGGGTACCTAATACAACGATGGAGTTCGTAATGTTCCCGCCGTTACTCTGAGCCTTCCAATCATGCATAATGAAGCCGGCATCCGCGATTTTATCCAGATCGCCTTCCATCGCAAGAATAGCGACATCCGCTTCAAATCCTCCGGCAATCGCACGCGCCTGTGTCCCTGAAGCCTCATACGATTCCTGAAAGGTTACCTTCTGTCCCGTCTCCTGCAGCCAATAATCTTGGAATGCAGGGAGAACGTCAGCGAAAGCGTCCTTCACCACCGAATATGCACCGATTACAAGTGTTACATCGCCGTCCTGTACGGTAGACCCAGCCGCATTGCCGTTCGTCTGCTCTTCTTTGCCGCAGCCCGCTGCCGCAAGCAGCAGGACTGCAGCTAGCAGCAGGATGAACATGCGCTGACTTGTTGCTCGATTGATTTTCATGTTCGCATACAACTCTTTCTACGTAGCTTATTGGTTAGATATGAATAGGCATTGGATCAACCTTCAATTTATTTTCCTCAATCCAGCTTTCGTTGTCATTGAACAAATAAGCACGGTGCACAAGCACGCTGACCTGATCCCCTGGATGCAGCACTTCCTTCTCAAGCGAGCGGTACGTAATCAGCTTTGTATCGCCAACGAGCAGTTCAACCATCCACTCGCTGCCGCGGAAATGCAAATGCTTCACTTTACCGGGGAGCGTAGCGGAGGCCAGCTTGATTTCTCCCGGCTTGCCAATCTCAATATATTCCGGACGAATAAGCGCTTTGGTTCCCGGACGGTTTGCCGCGTCTTCAAAGCCTTTGAGCTGCGAAATATTGTCCACGATCGTGGATTCGCCGATAAAGCTGGCGACGAACGGCGTCTCGGGATTTTTATAAATATCCCATGGGCTGCCTTTCTGTTCAAGCTTGCCCTTGCTGATGATCATAATCTCATCGGCTACTTCAATCGCTTCCTCTTGGTCATGCGTAACGAAAATGGAAGTGATGCCGACACGCTCGATCATTTCCTTCAGCCAAGTGCGAAGCTCCGTCCGGATCTTGGCGTCGATAGCCGCGAACGGCTCATCGAGGAGGAGGAGCTGCGGCTCTGGCGCAAGCGCCCTTGCGAAAGCAACGCGTTGGCGCTGTCCGCCGGATAGCTGATGGGCATACCGATGCTCGAAGCCCTTCAGGCCCGTAAGCTCAACCAGATACATGACACGCTCGCGAATTTGCTCCTTGGATTGCTTCTTCACTTTTAAACCGAAAGCTATATTGTCATACACGGTCATATGCTTGAACAGCGCATAGTTTTGAAAGACAAAGCCGATCCCGCGCTCCTGCGGAGGCAGATCGTTTACGCGCTTGCCATGGAAAATAATATCGCCCGAGGAAGGGGACTCAAGCCCCGCCAGCATACGAAGTATGGACGTTTTACCGCCGCCGCTCGGTCCGAGCAAGCCGATCAGATGCCCTTTTTCGATTTCAAAGCTAACATCCTTCACTGCATGAAAATCGCCAAAGTTTTTGTTTAGGTTCCGTACTTCAATATGCATGGCTTAATGCACTTCCTTTCGTTTTTTCGCCCATTCCATTAGGAGCAGCAGTCCGACGGAAAATGCCGCTAGAACAAGAGCTACGCCATTGGCGGCAACAACGTTAAAATTTTCTACGTCCTGATAAACGAGTGTTGTGGCCGTTTGTGTTTTATTCATAATATTTCCGGAAACGACGAGCACTGCGCCAAATTCGCCAAGTGAACGCGCTACCGTCAGAACAACGCCATAGATAACTCCCCAACGAATCGAGGGCCATGTCACCTTCCAAAACGTATACCAAGAGTAGGCACCAAGGGTGGATGCCGCTTCCTCCTGCTGCGCTCCGATCTCCTGAAGCACCGGCATCACCTCGCGCACCATAAGCGGGAACGTCACGAACAAGGTGGCTAGAATCATGCCTGGCAGCGCATATACAATCTTGAAGCCCGCATCCTCAAACAGGGTGCCAATAATTGTATTCGGTCCCAAAATAAGAACGATCATCAGACCGCCTATAACCGGTGATACCGCGAACGGCAAATCTACCATGCTGTTGAGCAGACGCTTCATCCGCCGTCCGATCCACTCGGCACGGACAAGATACATCGCCAGCATAATGCCAAACACCGTGTTCAAGCCCGTAACGACTACGACGATGATGCCAGTCATCATAAGCGCGTGCAGCGACTGGGGCCTTGTAATCCCCTCTATAAATCCGCTCCAGCCGTCAGCCCATGAGCCGGTAAAAATTTTGATCAACGGGGCGATAAGCAACAAACCAAAAACGATATACGTTAATGTAATCCACAATCTTCTCATCATTGGTCGCTCCTCCTGCCTTGAATGAGGTTAACCGTCCAGAGGATGAGGAAGGATAGCGTCAGCAGCAGCACCGATACGGCGGCCGCTCCTTGCGGATTACTGCTTTCAATTTCTCCAAAAATATAAACCGATGCGATAAGCGTCTTACCCGGAATATTGCCGGCTACGAGCACGACTGCGCCAAATTCCGCTAGTCCGCGGGAGAAGGCAAGCATAGCACCGCTTAAAATGCCTGGCAGCATCGTTGGGAATATAACGCTGAAAAATGTTTTCGCACGTGTAGCGCCTAAGGTATAAGCCGCTTCTTCCTCCGATTTGTCCATTTCCTCCAGCAGCGGCTGAATCGCCCGAATAACGAACGGAAACGTAACAAACAGCATCGCTACGATAATCGCAGGCTCATGAAACACAATCTCGATGCCGATCTTCTCCGCCAAGCCTCCAACGAAGCTATTCGGGCCGAGCAGCAGCAAAATCATCAGTCCGCCGACCGCTGTAGGCAAAGCAAACGGCAAATCGACTAAACTATTGAGCAGGCGCCTTCCCGGAAAACGGTATCGGATAAGTACCCAGCCGATCATCGTGCCGAGAAATACGTTCAGAATCGTTGCGATAACGGCCAGCTTCACCGTAAGCAGCACGGCTTTCCAAGCTAATGGATCAGAGACGCTTTCCCAGAAAGGGGTCCATCCAAGCGAAAATGATTGCGTGTAAATGCCGACGATGGGTAATACGATTAGGATGACAAAATAAAGCATTATGGTGCTTCGAAAACCGAAGCTCCACCCTTTTCCGCGAAACAAAGCATTCACTGTGACTTTACCTCCAGACCATCGGCTCGTGCCGCAGGTGTAGCAAAACAAGTAAAAACATAATTCCTATTAAGTTACTAGGTATTAATAATGTAGCATCCAAACTGGGATTAAGTCAATAATAAATTTAGAAAAACTAATCGCCTTTATAGCCTTTTCTTATGAACCCTTCAGATAAAAGCGGCCCTATGTACAAAAAGAGAGGAGACCAGCTTCCGCTGATACTCCTCGTCTTCTTATTCACCCTCAATATAATAGGCATTCTCGCCTTCTGTAACGACCGCCTGCCCTTGCGTCAAATCGGTTATCCAAGCGATAAACGCTTCTGCGTCAGGCGCTTCGGGCAGGCAGCGCACGATGACACGGTCCGTAAAATCCGTTCCGCCTACGCGCGTCCCCTTGCCGTGCAGCTCGTTCTCCAGCTTGCCGTACCATGTATAATCCACATCCACGAACACTTCGCGATGAAGCACGTTTACGATTTCATCAGCTGCCTCGATTCCGGCAACCGCGCCGTCCGTGTATGCACGGACGAGCCCGCCTGCTCCAAGCATAATGCCTCCGAAATACCGCGTCACGACGACAGCGATATTTTTCAGCCCTTTATGCTTAATGACCTCTAGAATCGGCTTGCCCGCCGTTCCGCTCGGCTCCCCGTCATCGGACGCCTTCTGAAACTGATCGCGCTCGCCCACCATGTAAGCAGAACAGTTATGCGTCGCCTGTTTATGCAGCTGCTTGATCTCGTTTATAAACGCGACAGCTTCCTCTTCCGATTCCACTGGCTTCGCGTATCCGATGAAACGGGATTTCTTGATCACGATCTCAGCGCTAGCCTGCTGCCTGACCGTTCTGTATTTCTCCAGCATAGGCTATGGCTCCCGTATACCGATCAAGCCGGCCTGTTACAGCCTTGCTTCCAGCTCGGCTTTTTCTTTCTCAAAGCCCGGCTTTCCGAGCAATGCGAACATATTCTTCTTATAAGCTTCAACGCCCGGTTGGTCGAACGGATTAACGCCAAGCAGGTAGCCGCTGATTCCGCATGCTTTTTCGAAGAAATAAACAAGGTAACCAAATGTATAAGGTGTCATGTCGGCAATGTTTACGATAAAGTTCGGAACTTGTCCGTCCGTATGCGCAAGAAGCGTTCCTTCGAATGCTTTCTTGTTAACGAAGTCCATCGTTTTGCCTGTCAGGAAGTTCAGACCGTCAAGATCCGCATCGTCATGCTCGATGGAGATGTGCTCTGTCACTTCTCTTACTTGAATGACAGTCTCAAAAATGTTCCGGTTACCCTCTTGGATAAACTGGCCCATCGAGTGCAAATCTGTCGAGAAATCTACCGCTGCCGGGAAAATACCTTTAAAATCCTTACCTTCGCTTTCGCCGAAGAGCTGTTTCCACCACTCCGATACGAAGTGCAGCGACGGCTCGTAGTTAACGAGAATTTCGGTTGCTTTGCCTTTGCGGTACAGCGCGTTGCGGGCTGCGGCGTATTGGTAAGCCTCATTCTCAGCAAGGTTAGGGTTGCTGTATTCTTTGGATGCGTCAGCCGCGCCCTGCATGATGGATTCGATATTGATCCCGGCAGCAGCGATTGGCAGCAAGCCTACAGCCGTAAGAACGGAGTAACGGCCTCCAACATCGTCTGGAATGATAAACGACTCATAGCCTTCCTCGGAGGAAAGCTTTTTAAGCGCGCCCTTCTCGCTATCGGTTGTTGCATAGATGCGTTTGCGTGCTTCTTCTTTGCCGTATTGCTTCTCAAGCGCTGCGCGGAATACGCGGAATGCGATTGCCGGCTCTGTCGTTGTGCCTGATTTGGAAATTACATTGATCGACCAGTCGCGGCCTTCAACGAGTTGCAATAGATGAGTAACGTAAGTGGAGCTGATATTGTTTCCTGCGAACAATACCTGCGGCGTTTTGCGCTGCTCTTTAGGTAAAATATTATAGAAAGAATGCGACAACGCTTCGATAGCTGCGCGAGCGCCAAGATAAGAACCGCCGATACCGATTACGATCAGTACCTCCGAATCCGATTTGATCTTTTCTGCAGCCTTTTGGATGCGAGCGAACTCTTCTTTATCGTAGTTAGTCGGAAGGTCGATCCAGCCCAGGTAATCCGAGCCCGTTCCTGTCCCGTTATGTAATTGCTCATGCGCAAGGCGAACAGATTCCGCCATATAATCGATTTCATGCTGACCAATGAAAGTCAGCGCTTTGCTGTAGTCAAACTGTACTGTTTTGCTCATGTAAATTTAAACCTCCTAAAATTTTGTGAAACAAAACCTCGTAAGCATCAGCCTAACGCTTGCGAAGCAAAAATGCTTCTTATAGGGAACGCTTAAAATAAATCCTTGATAATGCTTTTCAACTTAGCATCTACAATATCGGATTTGCCTTATAAAAACAAGCAAGTAACCATGAAAAATTGATGAAGAATCTGTATAATAAATAAAAAACGTCAATGGGCGGAGGAAATCTATATGAAAAAGGTCGGATTTATCGGATTGGGCGTAATGGGTATCGGGATGGCTTCGAATTTATTGCGCAAGGGCTTCGAGGTAGCTGTCTATAATCGAACGCCGGGCAAAGCAGCGATCTTGACGGCGCTTGGCGCCAAGGAACTCGGCTCGCCGTCAGCCGTTGCAGGAACGTCGGATGTTGTCATTACGATGATTAGCAACGATGCGGCTATACGCGAAGTATATTGGGGCGAAGAGGGTATCTTTACCGGCGCCCGCAGCGGCATTACCCTTATCGACAGCAGCACGATATCTCCCACGCTTGCCAAAGAGCTTGCTGCGGAAGCAGAAGCACTCGGAGCCGCTTTCCTCGACGCGCCTGTAACCGGCAGCAAGCCGGCGGCCGAGAGCGGTACGCTTGTCTTTATGGTTGGCGGAAATACGGACAAAATCAGCGAAGTCGAAGATATATTGCTCGCTATGGGCCGCAAGGTCATTCCAATGGGAGCGAACGGCAGCGGCTCGATTGCCAAGCTCGCTCATAATACGATCGTCGGCATCAACGTTGTAGCCCTTGCCGAGGGTATGGCTATCGCAGCCAGTGGCGGGATTGACGGCAGCGCGTTCATCGAGCTTGTTCAATCCGGCGGCGCAGCCAGCAAGGCAGCCGAAATGAAAGGTCCCAAGCTGCTTGAAGGAAACTACGAAGTACAATTTTCGCTTGAGCTGATGCTGAAGGATCTTAGGCTGTCATCCGTTTTATCGGACAGCCTAAGCGTGCCTACACCGCTTCTTGAAGCGTCTAAGAGCCTATTTCAAGTTGGAGAATCCATGGGCCTTGGCGCACTTGACATGAGCAGCGTTGGTCAAGCCTATGAGCAATGGATTGGGCGCAAGCTTAGCGGAAAATCCGACAATTTGCACTAGCTGCTGAACGGACAAGCGGGACAAAAGATCGACTTAGAACGATCTTTTGCCCCGCTTTTTTTTGAGTTTCTTAGTAATACGGAGAAATCATGAGGTAGACGACTACGCCCGTAAGGCTGACATAAAGCCAAATCGGCATCGTCCATCTGGCAATTTTGCGATGCTTGTCCACCTTCATTTGCAAACCGCGGACAGCGGACAGCAAAGCTAGAGGCACGACCACAATCGCGAGCAAGATGTGCGTGAGTAGAATGAAAAAGTAGATGGAGCGCAGCGCGCCCTCTCCGCCGTATTTCGTTGATTCGGTCAAGTAATGATACGTAACGTAGGATACGAGAAAAAGGGTTGTCGACGTAAATGCAGCCCCGATAAACGTACGGTGAAGACGAACGTTCTTTTTCATTATCGCTGCCAACGCAACAACGAGCGCGATAAAAGTGAAGCAATTGAATATCGCATTAAGCAGCGGCAATATCGTAACATCGAATCCAATTTCGCCATCGTAAGCAGGCAGAAAGAACAGAACCGTGATAATTGTTACCAGGACCAACGACAAAATCGCAACCAGCGGCCCAACGTTTTTTTCCTTCAAGCACATAACCTCCTAATAAAGGCGCCAAAGCTTAAATCATGGGCGCTTTCTTCTCCATTAACCATATCCGATTTGTACTGCCCAATCAATTTGATTTGAGGCATAGATGTCACGAAAAATCGAATTTTGGTTCGTCCATACATACAAATACCGCCGCAGATAAGGCCTTGATCGGCTCTCCTGCGGCGGCATTTTATTTCAGTCCACTGCTTAATAAACGTTTAATATCTCGAATCGCTGCGGATCGCGTCCTTTGCGCGGGTCATGCTTGGACGCCTCGGTTACATGAACTTGCGCATGTTTACGATCCTGTCCTTCGCCAAAACCGGCACTCAGCACCTTTCCTGTCGTTCGGTTCCGAATCAAAACACCGCTCTCGCCATCCGAAGCATCTTCCAGCGACCATTCGCTGCAGCAGGGGACATCGCTTCGCGCAAGTACCGCTTGCTCATCACGCAGCTGTTCACCGTCTGAACATAAATTTACCGTAAGGCAGCGTCCGCCTGCCTTGCCTCTGATTCGAACATATCCCTTTTCCCCCGCAGGCTCCACGATCCATTTCTGCTCTTCCGAAGCGTATGACAGAACATTGCCGGTCACTTCAGCAGCCCCGTCTTTTTCTATAACCAAAGCCAGATACCGCTCCGCTCCGCAGCTTTTAATCCGGTGCAAACCGCTCGGCTCCGATTGCGGTTCTATTATGCCGTTAGAAAGATCAATAGTTATCCGATCCGCCCATTCCAGTTTCAATTCATTATCCGAAGGAAAGCTTAAAGGCAGAAATACATAGGTAGAATGATGATAATTGGAAGGATCCCATCGATCTCCCACATATAAATAAGTCATTTCGCCACGCGATTGCAGCGGCACAATGAAAGCTGGCTGCGTATCGTAGGTGGTAGCATCACCGAATGGCATTAACTGCGACCATCTGCCGGTTAAGCTGTCCGAATACGCATAGGCACCCTGATTCGGCAGCCAGCCTGTACAAGCCGAAGTAACGAGGAAATAGATCCCGTTTCGCTTGATTACGGCCGGTGCTTCCCGGTATTGCCCGGGCCATAATGTTTTGACATGCTCTTCGATGCTTAAATAATCATCTGATAGCCGATAAACGAGAAGGTCGGCATTATCCCTTGCAGCTGAAATAAAATAAGCGCTGCCGTCGGTATCTTGAAATACCGTACAGTCCCTCGACATATGGCCAATCGGGTTAAAGCTCCCGTGATAGACGTATTCGCCGTCAATCGTATCGCAGGTCGCTACGGCGCAGCGGGCATCGTTATAATTGCGGCCATTTTCCCAATGCATCCACATAACATACTTGCCCGTTCGCTCGTTGTGAAGCACCTTAGGACGCTCAATTACGGAGCCTTGTCCGAAGCTGTTGTCTTCCTTGTCAGACGGAAAAAGCTCCAGCGATGTCCTGTAATATACCGAACCAACCTTGGATGCAAGCGTAAGCACCGCGCCTCTGCTCTCCCAATGGCATAAGTCGCTTGAACGGTAACAGGACACCTTCCTGCCGTCTGTCCGATCCTCGCCGAACCAATAATAATAGCCGTCCTGCTGCAGCATCCAGCCGCCGTGCGCTCTTATCGGCTCGCCGCCATTGTCTATCCATGCCTCTGCGTTGCGTATCGTTGCCCGGTTTTCCATATCATTCATCCTCCCTCGGTCAGACCGAATGCTGATCCCTGTATTCCTGAGGCGTCATTCCGTACACCTTCTTAAATTGCTTAATGAAATAGGCTGCATTCTGATAGCTGAATTTATTTCCGATTTCATAGATTTTAAGATTCGTCGTTTTCAATAAATAAGCTGATTTCTCCATTCGAATGCGAAGCATATAATCAGTCAAACTTTCCCCCGTGACCGTTTTATACATTTGGGATACATAAACGGGATGCAAATGCACGCGCTCTGCAATCATCTGCAGCGAGATCGGCCTGTCCAGATGCTCTTCGATAAACCGCTGTACCTTGTAAATCAGCTTGGTATGACCGTCGGCCGCCTCTCGTTCAAGCGATGAACGCATAAGCGCTGCCAGACGGAACAGACCGTCCCGAAGCTGCCCGAACGTCTCGAACGATTCAAAGTTCAGCGATGCCCACTCTCCCGGCTCAAGAAATTCGAATAATCCGTATCCGCTTTTGTGGGCAATAAAGGACAATGCACCCGTCACCGCGCAGAACGATTCGAAGGCATGCTCTGCGGAATCTCCGAATTCCGTCTCGAGCTCCTCGAAAATGAGCGCAAGCTTTTCTTCAAATGCGTCCCAGCGTCCCGCTTCCAGTAAATCCGGAAGCGTCGGGGGCTCATAGAGCCGCCTAAGCGTTTGTACCGCCGCTTTCTCTTGATGCTCGCCTAACGACAGCAGGTAGCCCTTGCCTCTCCCGATATGTTTACGGAACGCGGCCAGCGCGCTGTTATAAGAGACAGCCAAGTGCTCCGGAAAGTCTCCTTCTTCGCCGATTACGACCGAGACTGCGCCCTTTAAATAGGTTTCTACTTGCCGCTGAATCAGCTCGCCAAGGCGCATAAGCTGCTCTCTCGCAGCGGATTTCGTCCCTTCGCGCGGCTTCGCTTGATTCGTTCTTTTTACCGCAAAAGCCAAAAACCCATGCGCTTCCTTGCATCCCCATACTTGACAGCTCTCGCGCAGCACTTCCTCTGCTACATTACTGACGGCGTATTCAAGGAGGATGCGGTCCTTATAGCTATAATGAACGAAGGGCTCCTCCAGCCGAATGAGCAGCAAAGCAACCTCATCATGCCGAGAAATAGGAATCAAAAGCTGTGACAGCTTATCGGCTAAAGCCTCCGCCGGAATCGTGTGCCCTTGCAGCAGCTCAATCAATAAATCCCTTCGCAGCAGCGGTAAGTTGTCTCGCATCGTCTTCATTGTATTATCGCGGGATACAAGCGCCTCCCACTCTCTCCGGACCGTGCCGAGCGCCTTATCGACAGCTTGGATCAAGTCTTCGTCATTTACCGGCTTCAGCAGATAGTCGGATGCCCCGCCAGTGATCGCCCGCTTGGCATATTCGAATTCAGCATGGCCCGTCAATAAAATACACTGCATAGACGGGGAAACCTCTTGTACTTTATCCATCAGCTCCAGTCCAGATATACCAGGCATGCGGATATCCGTAATCACAAGATCAATAGAATGCTGCCTAATAATCGCGAGTGCATCCGTTACAGAAAATGCCTTATGCACCATGCCGATGTTAAGATCATCGCATGGCAGCGTTGCGGCAACTCCTTCGACTACCGATCTCTCGTCGTCAACGATTAATATCTCATGCACGCTCATCACCCTCCTTCCACCTGACGATTACTCTTAAGCCGCCGGCTGGAGAATGATCAAGCTCTAGCCCCGATCGGCTTCCGTACTTATGAACAAGCCGTTGATGTACGTTTCGCATGCCGCAGCTTCCGCTCGCTTCACCCGTCAGGCTAATCGTTTCCCTCAGCTTTTGGAGCGATTCCTCGTCCATGCCGATCCCGTCATCATCGATGACTATGACAAATTCATCTGGCCCAGCCATGCCCTTAATGCTTATCGCCCCGGCCTCCTCCTTCTGTTCGATGCCGTGAATGATTGCATTCTCAACGATAGGCTGAAGCAGCAGGCGCGGAAGCGCAAGCTCCTCCATCGTCTCCGGAATATCAATATGGAATTGGATTCGATTCATTCGCATGTTTTGAATGGATAAATAATTGCGGATCAGCTTGATCTCATCTCCGACCGTCGTGTCCTGTTGGTCTACATGAGTGGTATAACGATAATATTCACCCAGCTTAACCGCCATGGCCATTACGGCCTCTTGCTCGCCAAGCCGCGTCATATTTTTCATAAAGAACAAGCAATTGTACAAAAAATGCGGATTTATTTGAGATTGAAGCTGCTTTAACGTTGCTTCTCTGGAGCGCAGCTTCTCCTCGTATACACGATCGATAAGATCTTCAATCTGTTCACTCATCAGGTTGAACTGGTCGAATAAATAGCCAAATTCATCTCGTTTCCCGCTATCTACACGAACGGTATAATCGCCCTTTCTCAGCCGCTTGACGGCTAGGAAAAGCTCGCGAATAGGCACCTGCACATGTTTATAAAGCAGAAAAGCAGCCAGCACGCTAACGATGGCAATCACGCTCATCGATAACCAGAACCAATTCCTGCTCGATGTGATCGGGTACAGGATGCTCTCAAGCGGCACATATTCGATTAAATACCAGCCGATTGTATCCGATTCAATAAAATTGACCATATAACGCGCGTCTTGCAGCGACGTGATAAACGTGCCTTGCTCCTCTTTCAAATGGGTTCTTTCGGCGATTGAAGGGATAAGCTCATGAATTCGGTCCATGTTCGCCGTACGAGTCACAATCGGAGCATAATCCGGATGATATAGAAACGGATCGCCTGAGCTGTCCGACTTGAATGAGGTCAGCATATCCCCGATATTTTTGGCATCCACCCTTATTTCCCCGACAAGGTCCGCTTCCTTCGTATGATCGTAAGCCGATAAAGGCTCTATCGTCCGAAATACAAACGAGTCAGGCACGCGGGTATTATCCATGAGCTCAAATTTCCAAATAAAAGGATCAACAGGCTTGCTGACGATTTCATCCCGAAACAGTTTTTTGAATGTGATCGAGCCGTGGGTGCTCACAACCTGATCCGACATGGGGGCATAAAGCGTATACGAATGGGACCATCCTCCTGTTTTGCCGCGTCTTTCGAGTTCCTCCTGCAGCTCCAGCTTCAACTGAAAGGAAGCATAACTGCTGGACTGCGGGTCCATCGCTATAAAAGATTTGACTCTCGGCTCTATGCCGAGGTTGTTGACAGAAGTCATGAATTGATCAAACTCGTCATCGATTTGCTGGACTAGGAAAGAGAGCTTGTTTCGGTTATTTTGCTGGATCTCCTCCTGCACGACCTGAACGCTGACTTGGTTCGAATAAGTATAAAGCGCCACGAACGGAATAAGCAGCAAGCCCAGAATGGCCAATATTTTTTTGAAAATATTTGATTTTTCCATTAGGTATGCCGCCTCTCCGACAAGGAAAAGCACCGATTCCCCCTGTAGGAGGAACGGGTGCCGACCTTGAACCCGGTGTCACTTTTTAATTGGTTTTTACCGAATCGTACCATTCATTGATTTCATCTGTAATCGTATCCCCGCCGGATGATTTCCACTGCGACACGAACGTATCGAAGGCATCGATCGGGCTTTCGCCGTAGATGATCTTATTGAAGGTTTCCTTCTCGCTCTTGTTGAGGAAATCCCAGCGCTTCTTATAAGTCTTCGTAGGTGAGCCGTTATATAGGTTCGGCATCGCGTATTGAATCTGGCTAAAGTTTACGGCGCCGCCATGAATGTTTTTGTCCATATCCATCGATGATCTTTTCTCGAAGGCGGTAGTCGGCTCCTTGCCGCTGTCCAAATCATTCATCGTCTTCATAACGAGCGACGGGATACGTGCTCCGTCAAACAGCAGCGTGTATTTACCAATGTTCATGATGGGCTTGTCTTCTGGGAATTGTGCAGGATCCCAAGTTGGCTGACCATCTTTAATCAAGTAATCATAACCCTCTTCAAACCCGTATTCAAGCGGGCTTCCAGCTTGCGGATCGCCTTGATTGTCATAGAGATAGTTGGCATAAAGGAAAAATGCTTCCGGATGCTCGAAGTTTTTGTTGATCAAAATAACCCCGTTGCTCACGCCAGATTGGCTGCGGCCAATAAGGCCGTCTGGTCCCGCCGGCAGCGGATATGCGCTGTAGTCCGCATTTTTATCAACTTCCTTAACGGCCGGCAGCGGCCAGCCTCCTGCCCAATATGGCGCAGCTACAATGCCTGCTTTGCCTGATGAGAACAGCTCGGCAGCTTTACCTTCATCGTGCAGCCCTGCTTCCTTATGGATGTAGCCCTTCTCCATCCAATCCTTCAGCTTACCCAGCACCGTCTTCATCGCCGGTTGAATGGAGCCATATGCGAGCTTTCCGTCGCTATCGGCATTCCACTGAGCCGGCATCACGCCATATGCGCCAAAGAGGAAGTCGGCGTCCGCAAGGCCCCATGTGTTCATCCCATTTTTCAAACCGACCGCGAGCCCTACCGTATCTTTCTTGCCGTTGCCGTCAGGATCCTCGTTCGCGAATATCTCCATCATTTTTTCCATGTCTTCAATCGTAGCAGGCGCCTGCAAATTATATTTCTTCATCCAGTCGTCTCTGATCCAGAGGACTGTATCGTTATTATTGGAGTAGTCCAACACCGGAATCGCATATTTTTTGCCGTCGCGAACGTACGGATTCCAGACGCTCGCATCCTCCGCCATCGCTGACTTATACGCCTCGCTGGCATATTGTTCAAACAAGTCGCCAACCTCGACAAATTTTCCCGAATCGATCAACGCGTCGACTACATCCTGCGAGCCGCGGTACTGGACGATATCCGGCAGGTCTTCATTAGCAGACAGCAGAAGTCTAATTTTTGTATCAATAGAGCTGCTGTCAGCCGTCCACACGTAATTCAAATCAATATTAAACGCTTCTTTTGCCCAGGCTACATGCGGGTTATTGTTGATATCTTCTCCGCTGCGGAATTTAACGTCGCTGGTCATTTGTCGTACGATATCCATTTTGACCGGTTCGCTGAATTTCCCCGACTCCAGCACGTTTTTCACCTCAGCCTGCTTCTCCGGATTGGCCGAAGCTTCACCTGCGCTGCCGTTGTTTCCGTTTGAACTTGCGCATGCGCCCAGCAGGCCCATGCAAATGACGAGCGACGTCATTAGAGCGACAAGCTTCATCCATCGTTTATTCAAAATGAGTTCCCCCTTAGAATTCTTCTATTCATAGCAAGTCATAGCAAGCCTTATTCCTTTACCGAGCCGAGCACGATCCCTTTGACAAAAAACTTTTGCAAAAAAGGATAAACAGCGATAATCGGCAGCGTTGCGATAAAAATTTGTGCCGTCTTGACCGTCCGGTTGGAAAGCTCCTTCATCTCTTCGGCATTTACGTTCATGCTGCTCAAATCGCGCTGCACGACCAGCGTCTGCAGCAGAGTCGACATCGGGTACTTTTCCGTTTGGGTCATGTAAATAAGGCCGTCAAACCAAGCGTTCCAGTGACCAACCATCGTGAATAGCGAGATCGTGGCAAGGGAAGGCAGCGAGATCGGCAGGTAGATGCTCCACAGTGCCCGAAAATGGCCCGCTCCGTCAATAAAAGCGGCTTCCTCTAACGCTTTCGGCACCGAGGTCCGAAAAAAGTTCATCAACAAGATGGTATTATACACGCTTACCGCACCCGGGAGCACGAGCGCCCAGATCGAATTCAGCAAGCCTAGCTTCTGAACGACCATATACCCGGGAATGAGACCGCCGCTGAACAGCATCGTGAAGACAAAAAACCAAGCATACATATTGCGGCCCTTGAACTCATTCGTTTCCTTGGACAAAGAATAACCGATCAGTACGGACAAGCCAACAGCAACGGCTGTACCCATTACCGTTCGCAATACCGAGTTCGCAAACGAGCCTACGAAATGCTCATTCGAGAGTGTCACCTTATAGGCCTCCAGCGAGAACCCGATCGGCCACAGCTTCACAATATTCGCATCCGCGGCCGCCGACGAGCTGAACGATACCGCAAGCACGTGAAGTAGAGGAGCAATACACAAGAATGACAAGAGTGCTAAAAACACTCCATTTCCTACGGAGAAAATACGATAAGTTAAAGAACGATGATGCATGAGGCTCCCCCCTTTCAGAAAATGCGGTAATTGGCCAGCTTATAGGCGAGCCGGTATGAAATAACGATCAGAACGAAGCTGACGAGAGACTTGAACACGCCTACTGCGGTACCGAATCCAAAGTCTCCGCCGATTAGGCCCACGCGATACACATAAGTATCAATAATATCGCCTTTTTCATACACCAAGGGATTGTACAGATTGAAGATTTGATCAAACCCTGCGTTTAAA
This sequence comes from Paenibacillus sp. LHD-38, assembly GCF_031157315.1. Taxonomy (GTDB): domain Bacteria; phylum Bacillota; class Bacilli; order Paenibacillales; family Paenibacillaceae; genus Pristimantibacillus. Next base: position 55,295 of record NZ_JAVIFU010000017.1, on the reverse strand, counting down.
ATATTTCCGAGAGACAGTGTCGCGACGACGATTGTTATCGGAATCAGCGAAGGAAGCGTGATCTTCAGCACCTGCTGCCAGCGATTGGCTCCGTCAATGAGCGCTGCCTCGTAAAAATCAGGATTAATTCCGGAAAGAGCAGCTAGAAAAATGATTGTCGAAAATCCGAAATCCTTCCAAACGTCGCTGACGATAACTGTAAACCGGAACCAATCACCGTTGCCGAGGAAAAAGATCGGATCGATGCCAAGCCAGCCGAGCGCTTGATTCACCAGACCGCCGTCGGTAGACAGCATATCCAGTAAAATCCCTCCGAGAATGACCCAAGATAGAAAATGCGGCAGGTAAACGAACGTCTGCACGAACCGCTTAAACACCATTTTCCGCACCTCGTTAAGCAGAAGCGCGAACACGAGCGGAACGATGAGATGCGCAATGATTTTGATAACTGCAATAAGCAAGGTGTTCCATATTACTTGCCTGGCATCCGGATATTCAAACATCAGCTTAAAGTTTTCAAACCCGATCCAGTCCGACCGGAAGAAACCAAGCTGCGGCTGGAAGTCCTGAAAGGCCATGACAAGCCCCAGCATCGGCAAATACGAGAAGATAAGGACGAGCGCAATACCAGGCACCAGCATGACATGAAGCGGCCAGGTAAGCTTTAAATTCCACCTCCGTGCAATCCGTTGTTTCAATAAGTTCTCCCCCTTTCACCCTTTTCAATCTGTCTATGTTAGCTATTACAGGACTAATTGTAGCCCTCCGGCACTCTTTCCTTATATAACAATGTTTTAAGATTGGTAGCACGATTTTAGGGGATTATTAAATTTTGGCTTACAAGCGTAAACGGCTGTCGCCGTCCTCTGTGGCAAAAGCAGTCGTTTCGCGGAGATATATAAGCACATTTATATGTGAAAACATATAAATTCTTATATATTCAAAAAAAAGAGGCCTTCCCGCAGGCGAATGATCGCCAATGCAGGAAAACCTCTTCTTCACTTGATCAGAAACGTTTTACTCGTAGATATACGAGCAGCAATAGTCTGTAAGTTCAGCAACCTGAAGCTTGAACTTCGTGTTCGCAGGCACTTGAAATTCGCCTTCGCCTTGAATATGCAGCCATTCTGTTTCGCCAGGAAGGAGCACTTTCAAATCGCCAGCCAAAATCTCCATGATTTCCACGCAGTCTGTTCCAAACTCATAATCGCCCGGCAGCATGATGCCGAGTGTTTTTTTGGTGCCGTCCGCGAACAATACAGCGCGGCTTGTTACTTTTCCGTCGAAGTAGACGTTAGCCTTCTTGACGATGGATACATTATCGAATTGAGACATGGTAGCCGTAATCTCCCTTATCTGTCGGATGTAAGCGGTGAGGCGTTATTACAGCAATGCTTTCACTTTGCTAACAACGTTCTCAACCGTGAAGCCATACTCTTTGATTACGCGATCGCCAGGTGCAGATGCACCGAAACGGTCGATAGCAAGAATGTCGCCTTGGTCTCCTGTGTAACGCTCCCAGCCGAATGGATGAGCCATTTCGATCGCAAGGCGAGCTTTAACCTCAGGAAGGATAACGGAATTTTTGTATTCCTTCGATTGTTTTTCAAAGAGATCCCAGCTCGGCATGCTGATGACACGAACTTGAATGCCTTCCTCTGCCAAAGCTTTTTGAGCTGCAACCGCCAGTTGAACCTCAGAGCCTGTTGCAAGAATTTGAGCTTGCGGCTTGCCGCCTGCTGCTTCAGATACAACATAAGCGCCGCGGCGAAGATTTTGGTGAACGCCGTCAACTGTGCCTTCAAGGATAGGCAGGTTTTGACGAGTAAGCACGAGCGCAACCGGGTTTCCTGTGTTCTCAACTGCATATGCCCAAGCAGCGGAAGTTTCGTTAGCGTCAGCCGGACGAATAACCGTTAGATCAGGAATAATACGGATCGAAGCAAGCTGCTCGATCGGCTCATGCGTAGGACCGTCTTCGCCGACTGCGATACTGTCATGCGTAAGTACATATACGACTGGCAGCTTCATCAATGAAGCAAGACGAACGGCAGGACGAAGGTAATCCGTAAATACGAAGAACGTACCGCCGAATACTTTCAAACCGCTGTGAAGGGCAATACCGTTCATTGCAGCAGCCATACCGAATTCACGAACGCCGTAATAAAGGTTGCGGCCGTCATAGCTGCCTGGCTTGAACTGTGTCAAACCTTTCAAATGCGTCATCGTTGAGCTCTCAAGGTCAGCAGAGCCGCCGAAGATAGTCGGAACGTTTTTCGCAAGTCCGTTTAGCGCGTTGCCGGAAGCTACGCGAGTCGATACTGCGCTGTCTCCCACTTTGTATGCAGGAAGGTCAGCATCCCAGCCCTCTGGCAATGCGCCGGAGATCGCTAGTTCGAACTGAGCCGCCAGCTCAGGGAAAGCTGCTTTGTAGGCTGCGAAAGCCGCATCCCACTGTGCGTTTGCTTGCTCGCCGTTGCTTTTTACATCAGCAAAATGAGCGCGAACTTCGTCAGGAACGTGGAATTGGAGCTCTTCTGACCAGCCGTATGCTTGCTTCGTCAATTTTGTCTCGTCAGCGCCGAGCGGTGATCCGTGAGGACCAGCATGTCCGCCTTTGCCGCCTTTGTTCGGGCTGCCGTAACCGATAACCGTTTTAACTTCGATCAAAGTCGGTTTGGACAAGTCTGCCTGCGCCTCAGCTACTGCTTTGGATAGTGCTTCAAGGTCGTTGCCGTCCTCTACGCGAAGAACCTGCCAGCCGTAACCCTCAAAGCGTTTTTGTACGCTCTCGGAGTACGATAGGCTAAGCTCGCCGTCAAGCGAGATATCGTTTGAATCATATAGAACAACCAGTTTGCCAAGCTGCAAGTGACCTGCGAAAGAAGCTGCCTCGTGGGAAACGCCTTCCATCAAATCGCCGTCGCCGCAAATGGAGTAAGTGAAGTGGTTGATTAGATCATGGCCTTCTTTGTTATAAGTAGCGCCAAGCTGAGCTTCTGCGATCGCCATACCAACTGCCATTGCAATACCTTGTCCAAGCGGGCCTGTTGTAGCATCTACGCCTGCAGTGTGGCCGAACTCTGGATGTCCTGGCGTCAAGGAGCCCCATTGACGGAAGTTTTGCAGCTCTTCAAGCGGCAAATCATAGCCGGACAGGTGAAGCAAGCTGTATAGCAGCATCGAGCCGTGACCTGCAGACAATACGAAACGGTCGCGGTTTACCCAAGTAGGGTTCGAAGGGTTGTGCTTCATGTTTTTTGCAAATAGTTGGTAACCCATTGGAGCAGCGCCCATAGGCATACCAGGGTGTCCCGATTTTGCTTTCTCGATGGAATCGATCGCTAGAGTACGGATCGTATCGATCGAAAGCTGTTCGATTGATTTTTGTGTAACCGTCATTCCAATTTCCTCCTATAATCTCATCTAGTCTCAATTCGTTTCGTTATATGGTTTCTCATTAACGATACAGCGTCATACCAGTACGCAATAACTTTGAATATTGTATCACTCTGCATGCGTGTTTTCCATCATAAAAAATAGAATTCTCGCATAAAAATACAGCTAATTGAATACGACCGTCTTATTATTATGCACAATTACTCGATCCTCGATATGCCATTTCACTGCACGGGCCAGTACAACGCGTTCGATCGTCCGTCCGATTCGCTTCAAATCATCGACGTTATCACGGTGGCTTACACGCTGAACGTCTTGCTCGATAATCGGTCCGCCGTCTAGTTCCTCGGTCACGTAATGCGCTGTTGCCCCGATGATTTTCACCCCGCGCGTATAGGCCTGTGCATAGGGCTTGCCCCCGACGAATGCCGGAAGGAAGGAATGGTGGATATTGATAATACGGTTAGGAAATTGTTCGATGAACTTCGGCGAAATGATCTGCATGTACCTTGCCAAAACAACGATATCCGCTTTGTCCGCGACGACCTCAAGCTGTTTGCGCTCCGCTTCAGCCTTCGTGGCAGCCGTTACAGGAATGTGATGATAGGCAATGCCGAAGGATTCCACCAGCTCGCGCATGTCAGGATGATTGCTGATTACCATTGAAATATCGGCATCCAGATCTCCCGCCTTCCACTGCCAGAGCAGCTCGAGAAGGCAATGATCCTCCTTGGAAACAAAGACAGCAAGTCTTTTCTTACGGCTGGCGCGGAAAGTATGCCACTTCATGTCGAAGCGGTCAGCCACTCGGGCGAAATCCTCCACCAAAACCGGAAGTTCCTTCTCCAGATCATTCAAATCGAATTCAAAGCGGATGAAAAACATACCGCCTTCGGGATCCATCGTATATTGATCCGATTGCACGATATTCGCTCCGTGCTCATACAAGAAATGGGAGACAGCCGCAACGATGCCCGAACGGTCCGGACATGAAATAAGCATGCGTGCGCGGCCGCTTTTTCCGCCCGATTGATATTTAACCTCGGACGGGTTGGATTGTGATGACATGGACTCTTAACTTCCTTTCACAACGATATAAATAATATTGAAGCGATAATTGGATATTAAATTCTAGCTAGCAGCTCTTTGCCGCCAAACCAAGCCGTAATACGCTGGTTGACTTGTTCCTCCGTCAGTTCGGAAGACAGTGCGCCGCCGGCCATAACCAGATCGTACAGTCGCTCCATAGGCTCGCGCGGATCTGCTTTTTTCGCTTTCGCGTCGGTTTTCAATAGATCCCACGTAGACAGCACGAAAGTTCTTGGATCGATTTCTTGCTTGCCGAAGAAATGGTGGAGACGCTCTACGTCCTCGAAGAACGGTTCTCCCAAGCGGCTTCTGCCATTGTCGCTCAGCAATGCGATTTCTGTTTCATACATAGGACGTTCCGTTTTATCTTCTTTGCCGATCCACGGCGTTTCAAGAATAAACGGCCGGCCTTTAAGAGCCTCATGGTGCACGATCCGCCGGATTGCATCATGTCCCAGCCAGCCTGCTCCAATTGGAGCATGTCTGTCCTTGCCTGCTCCGCGTGAGTTTTTGCTGTCATTGACGTGGACTACGGCTACACGGTCAAGTCCAACCAAACGGTCAAACTGCTCGAGAACGCCATCCAGATCGTCGATAAGATCGTAACCGGCATCATGCATATGGCATGTATCCATACATACTGTAAGGCGGTTATTATCTTGGACCTTGTCAATAATTGCAGCAAGCTCTTCGAAGCTGCGTCCGATTTCCGTCCCTTTGCCTGCCATCGTCTCAAGAGCGATGTTAACATTCGTTTCTTTCGTTCCGGCAAGCACCTCGTTAAGACCCTCAGCTATGCGTGCAATGCCATACTCGGCATCCTTGTCCGTATAAGCGCCTGGATGCAGGACAATATTACGAACACCAATATAATCCGTTCTGCGAATTTCTTCCTGCAAAAAGGAAACAGCGAGCTCGAACGTCGAATCCTTGTAAGAGCCCAGGTTTACAATATAAGGCGCATGAACGACAATCTCATTGATGCCCGATTGTTCCATTAGCGCTTTGCCTTCTTCAATATATAACGAATCGATCGGCTTCCTTCTCGTATTCTGAGGTGCGCCGGTATAAATCATAAATGTGCCTGAGCCATATGATACGGCTTCCTGCGCTGCAGTAAGCAGCCCCTTGTCCGAAAATGATACATGGGAACCTATTTTCAACATGAATCTTTCGCCCCTTTCGGTTGATCAAACCTTATTTTACAAGGAATGTCGAAATAAATCTAGGAATACGGTATAATTCATTATTGAGGTGAAAGACACTTATGAAAGTTGCGCCCGATTGGTTTATGTACTTTATCGTTTTTTGGGCGATCGTCATGGTTGCAGCTATGTCGATTGGCGGGTTTTTCATGTTTCGAAAATTTCTCAAGGTGCTTCCGATGCGAGACGGCAAGTCTAAGCTCGATTGGCAAAACTACTGGGTAGATCGCAGCCGCAGCATGTGGAACGATGATTCCAAGGAATTGCTCGATGAGCTCGTATCCCCAGTGCCCAGCGCTTTTCGCGATATCGCAAAACATTCGATCGCAGCTAAAATTGGCCAAGTCGCGATTGAACACGGCGCATCGTCCGTTACGCGCGAGCACTGCATTGAAGGCTACATAAGAGCCACCCCAAAACGTGATTACCGCAGCTTGGTATCGTTCCTTGATCGTCAAGGAATCGACTATGCTCCCTATAAGCATCTACTTAATAAATGAGTTTAAGCCGCACCCGTGCGGCTTAAACTCATTTATATTTTTCTTCATATGCAAGAATCAGCAAACGTAATGAAAGCTTCATATTCTTATTTTATGGTTAAATATAAAAATGTAACCTATCCCTCGTCAATTTCGTTAATACATGCAGGAGGTGGTTCTCATGATGAACTCATCAAAGCGAAGAAAAAACAAAACAACGAAAGCAACAGCAGGAGCCGTTCTTTTAGCTGTGATGCTTGCAACTGCAGCTTGCGGTGGAACCAATGCCAATCAAGAAACAAACGCAAACAATCAACAAGGTACTGTGGACGAATCTCCGGTTGTCAGCGACTTGCCTGAAGAAAGCGGTGTTCTTGAGCCTGATGTATCAGCACCGGAGCCGACTGCGACTGCGGAACCAAGCGATACCCCTGACAACAGCAGCGCAACGGAAGAACCGGCAGATCCTATTAAAGTTAACGAAGGAACCTACAGCGGTCTAAGCGACTCGCACTCTATAGAAATTGAAACAGCTTCAGGAGTAATTCCCTTGCAAATTACCGATGAGTTGAAGACCGTTTTAGAGACCATGCCAGATGATGCAAAAGTGAAATTTGAGTATACGGAGAAAGAAATCGAGGGTGATCCTACAATTAAACAGAATTGGCTCGTAAAAATTGAGCAGGTGAAGTAAAGAGTGAATTTAAGGAGCGATTAGGAATGCGGGTTGCTATAGCCGGAGGAACAGGCTTTATCGGAAGCGCGCTGACAAAGGCGCTGCTGGAGAGAAAAGATGAAGTATGGATTATTTCTAGAAAGAGCTCAGAGAATGAGCCCAAGCGTCCCGGTCTAAACCGATTGACCTGGAGCGAGCTTGAAGCTTCTCCCTCTTTACTGGAAGGCATTGATGCCATAGTTAATCTCACAGGCGAATCCATCAACCAGCGCTGGACATCAGCTGCAAAGCAGCGCGTTATGGATTCAAGAATAACGGCAGCAGCCCGCATAACTAATCTGATTACAGCGCTCAAGCATAAGCCGCCGCTTGTCCTTAACGCATCGGGCATCTCAGCGTATGGCATTTCATCAGACGGCATTTTTGATGAAGAGAGCCCGACGAAGGTAACTGATTTTTTATCCGAAGTGGTACGGAAATGGGAGCAAGCCGCTGACCTTATCCCTGCAACACGGCTTGTAAAGCTCCGTGTAGGCGTCGTTTTGGATAAGAAAGATGGTGCATTACCTTTAATGGCAATGCCTTATCGATTGTTTGGCGGAGGAAAAATTGGCAGCGGAAAGCAATGGCTGTCATGGATCCATCTCACGGATATGGTTAACCTTATCTTGTTTATTTTGGACAATGATAACATTCAAGGAGCGGTTAACGGCTGCTCGCCCGATCCTGTAACCAACGACAATTTCGGGCGCGCCATCGGCAAAGCAATGGGAAGGCCGCATTGGTTTCCCGTTCCTGCTTTTCTCATGCGGACTTTATTCGGCGAAATGTCTACGCTGCTGCTGGATGGGCAAATGGCCTTGCCGCGCAAAGCGCTTGAGAACGGCTTCACCTTCCGATATCCGACTGTTGACAGCGCCATGAATGAATTAGTCGGACGCGGATAACCTTTTCAACTCGATTTCAACTCATAAGAAGGTCCTTGCTCGCCTGCTAAATGGATAATATCACCTATCGATAACCTATAGCTTTTATAGGGAATCATCGTTTGTCCATTGAGCAGGCTTCCATTTCTTGACCCCAGATCCTTAGCCCTGTGTTCACCCTCCTTGCTCTCAATCTCCAAGTGAAGACGCGATACACCGTTTGCGCAATCCGCATAGCTTACCTTCTCGCCGATCCGGCCGATTTTAAAACAACTCACGGTTAATTCCAACTTTGTTTGCTCACCCTCCCAGCTTCGTTGCAGCCAGATTACCGGTTCATTTCTATGCTCCGGTTGTTGTTCAGGACTAAGCAGAACGGTCGGCTCACCGATACGTGAAATAGGATTAGCGGCAACCACATACAGATTCGATGCAGAAGGATCGTTCCCCGCTTCAAAATGATCAGCTGACGAGTTCTGAGATGATGATTGATCATCCCCGTGCTGCGCATATAAATGGGCCATTCCTTGATATAACTCTGCACTTTGCTCTAACTGATCCGGCTCATATGCCAATTCCCCCGTGGATTCACTGTGATTCGTTCCTTTCAACCACACCATTAGGATAATGGCAATCATCAGCAAGGATATGCCTGAGCTGAGCAGCAGGCTTTGCCTCGTTGCGGCTTCCAGATAGACAAAACGCCAAGTACAAGCAATCACTATAAACAGCGCTGCCGTTCCGATCCACTTTTTCTTCGTATCAGGTTTTGCCTCCCCTAAATATGCAGGCATTTCGGCATATTCTAACGAAGCGGCTTGTTGATGACGAGACTCATCCAATAGCCCAGAAATAAATGGAGACACTTCCGGTTCGCTTATCTGCTGCTTAGGCGCTTGTGGTATTGGCCTTATTGGCTCGACCGGATATTCAATCCGAGGCTGATGTCCAGTCCACGAATTTTTATCCGTTGCAACCGCTTTTTGTTTCTGCTGCATTTGCTCCGAATTTTCTGCTGCGCTATTCAGTTTTTGCGGTGCTTCTCCAATTAAATCCAACAGTGTAGAACGCAGCTCCTCCAGCGGCCATTTATTGCCCGTTAAATGATGCAGCACCCGCTTTAAGCCTTCTCCGTCGATCTGTTCGATATAGGACGTGAATCTTACAATTAAAGAGAGAAGGTCACCTGCACCCATCGCATGTTTTCCGGCATCGCCTATAATCGGCAAATAAGCAAGACGTATATCATGCAGCTTCTCACCGATAAAAATGAACTGCTCGTCCAGCAGGCACCCCTCAGGCCGCAGCATATAGTGCTTGCACTCATAGAGCGCATCCGCCACGCCCAAAATGAGCATATAATATTGCTCCATCGTAAGCGGCTGCTGCTGCAGCCTGTGAAGAAGCATTTTCATACCAGACAGTTTGTAGCGGAACGTCACCTTAGTATCCAGCTCAAACCAATCCATAGGGATCAGGTAAGGAATTCGTTCGTTTTGAAGCATATGAAGCTCTATTTCATCAAGCTCGCTCCTGTATATTCCGCTTTCACGGTCAATCATCATTTCATGTCCCTGATTCATGGCAAAATCAATTCGAAAGCGTTCCATTCCTGAGGCCCACCTTTCCAGTCTATCGGCTTAATTAAACACAGACCATACCGTAACAGCGGCTGGAGCAACCGCCAGCATAAACGGAAATTTCTTGCCCGACTCAGCCCACTGCAGCCACTGATGCCTTCTCTGGCCTGCATCGGGTGTTAGAAACGAGGCAACGCCATTTGTCACTCTCTTCCCGAAAGGACGGTTCACAAGGATTAGAATTAAACCAATGACTCCCGCGTACAAAATGGCATACAACAGCAATTGCAGTACGGGCAAAACCCCTGCCCAAGCGCCCAATGCACCGAATAGCTTTACATCTCCTGCACCTATTCCTTTTGCTAAATGCAGCAAAAGCAAAGGAACAAAGCCTGCGGCTGCCCCTAAAGCTGCGGCCGCTGCTCCTTCCAGTCCGTTCGTTGCGATTTGATAAATAAACGCGGCAATAAAAAAGCTTATCGTGAGCTGGTTCGGAATAATCTGTGCTTTTATATCCGTAATAAATGCCAATATCAAAAGGACAATGATTGCAGCTGTCTGAATGAATTCCACTCGTGCTCCTCCTGCCTCAGCTTCTTTAGCTTGCTAATTTCCGCTGCTTTTCTCTACGACAAAATGCATCGACACTTGATTTTCTTCTTTACTCGCCTCAGAGGCGGCAAGCTCCCACACGCCAGGCGTAGTGTTCCCGGATACATGCCAGGTCCACTTAATGTACCCGTCGGCATCTGCAACTGCCTCCCCCAGATGCTTGGCTTTGCTTGATCCGCTTTTATACATAACTCCAAGGGATATAACGGCCCCCGGCGATGTTTTCACCGTTACGGAAGCCTTTCTGCCCGGACGAATCGGCGATGGCTCAATCGACACGATTTGAATCGGCAGGTTTTCCTGTTCACCGCTACCCGCGCCATACCTTGCCGCGGCGGCATCACTGAGCCAAACTCGCTCAGCAGCTTGCTCCTTTAGCACAATCGGCTTGCGGTAAAAAGGCAGCTTTAACGGAAAATCGTATTCCACCGCAATGGCCAAATACGGTTCGTTCGCCTTTTCAAAATCGGGTAGGGCCAGCCAGCTTAGCCTTATCCGTGCGGGATCAATAATCGCAGCATCCGCAAAGTCTCTTATTAGCGGTTCAACAACGGCGCGTCCGATTTCCGTTGCTGCCATATTTTGAAGCGGCCGAAAATCCCCCCGCAGTGTTGATGATATAAACGGACCGGCAGGCGATGGCAGCCATTCCGTGGCTTCCGCCGCAATTTCGCTCCATGATGAAAGGGGCAAAAGCGTTTGCGAAGGGGCTGGAATACTTGCTGCCGCCTGCTGCCAAGCCAGCTCTACCGGATGAATGTGAGCCGCAATTTGCCTGACCGACTGGGAGGCTGCCGAATGAAGGGCCATTTGCACCGCACAGAGACGAATAAGCATGACAAACACAAGCAAGATCACGATGACCATGGGCATGACCAATGCTGCCTCTACGACGATCGAGCCTTGCTCATCCGCAGATTTGCGGCGTTTAATAGGACCAGCCAATGGTTTGTGTCGTCTCATAACGGTTGCCTTCAACCTTTCCATCCAAAAGTCCAATCCTGCCAAGCACCCGCATCAAGCCTGGCACAAACCACAGCTCCGTAGAAACGTCAGCCTCGCCACTTACCCCGCTTGGTACGGCCGACAGCACCGTCCCGCTGTTTTGTTCAATGACCGCAATCATTCGGGCAAGGCTTGCGCTGTCGCCCGCACCGTGCATCAAGGCAAAAATCCGCAAATAATCCGTGTACGAAAGCTCAATGTTTACGTACTTGGATAACGGCGCCGACCCTCGCTCCGTAAAGGCAAGCATATCCTCCATGCTTTTCTCCAAACCGTAAATAAGCGCCGCCGACAAAATAAGCAAGGGATGACCAAGTGTTCTGTTTGCCAGCAGCCCTTCCATCGTCCTCACGGCAAGCCTCGCAGCAAACAGTTCCCCGTAAGCGGCAGCAATATTTCCCACAGCATTGTGAAAGCCGTAAATAATATATTCCGCTTCCTGATTATTGAAAGAAACCGCATGCGACAGCTCCGATACGTCCCCCTCCATTATCATAGACCGCAGATGCTGCGGCGCGAACGAGGGATACTTACTGATCACATATTCACCGTAGTAAAGCGTGTCTCTCGTTTGCTCCAGCATTCCGGCCATTCCTGAAAATATTCCGTCCATCACGGATGCAGAGCGCTTCGCAGCCTCATGGGCCTCGCTTGTTTGCTCCAAGTCTGATAGAGTGTCAGCCGTCTCATCTGACTTTTCATTAAACAAAAGATTGTCGCTGTAATGCTGCTTCACCTGTTCAAATACCTGTTGATGCTCCTCGGTTTGCGGTATAGCCGTAAGGCCATGGAGCAGGCCGCGCGCCTGTTTCCAAAGTGATTCAGCCTGCTCTCCCTGCTGCTTCAGCTTAGCTTTAACCTCTCCCTGTTCGAGCGTACTTTTTCGGCTGGTAATAATGGCGGCAGGACGAATATAATTCTCTTCATAGCTTCCATAAGCAAGCCGCAGACTTGCAACGCCTTCAAGAAGGGTATCCGCCGTTTGATTCGTAATTGGCTTAGCCAATGATGCCAAACTGCTCGTTTGATAGCTGCCCGCTTCCATATCAAGAGCCGCCGCAAATGTACCTTGCGTCTCCAGCTCTTGCCGGTAAGCGGAAAACCACGCATCCTCTTTTACAAGATCGTCTGCTTGCTTCCTTATTTGTTCAATATCGGAAGCCGAGTCAGCGGGTACAGCATGCTGTACCGCTCCTGCAGATTTTTGCTTCGCTACAGCATCATAACCTCCACGGTCAGCTTGCTGATTCGCTTGTAGAACAAGCCGCTGCATGTCCTCATTTAATGCTCTTGCAGCTTCCAGTTCCTTGATCGCATCTCCTTGGAGCTTCACATGACGTTGAAGCATTTCACCGCTTATTCGGCGAAGTTCTATTGCAAATACTCTGGCCTTGTCCTCATAGGCTTCTATCGCTTTAGAATTTTCCGGTCCCCCCGCGTTTTCAGGTGATTGCTCCTGCATGACTCGGGCTGCATAATCATGATATTCCCCAGCAATGCCTAAGGCGGTATCTCCCGCTGCTGCGCCAGCATTCATCTGGACCGGAATCATTAAATCTATTCCGCTGTCTCTCATTACTGCCGCCGCCAGCTCCTGCAATTGAAGCACCTGGCTTAAATGAGCTTCGCGCCTTTCATAAAGCTTGCGCATACTCTCAAGCAGGCCGATCGTCACGGAGGCCTCTTTCAAAGCGCCTGCCATTGGGGCGAATCTAGCGGCAAGCTCCAACGTAAAATCAATAGGTGCCTTATATTTCATTTCCTCCAGCACCTGCCGCCCAAATACATCGTGACTTCCCAGAAACGATGCATTATGCAGTGTTGAGCTTTCTGCCTTCATGCGTATCAGCTTCATCCCTTGATTGGATAAGCCTTTTATGCCTTCAATATTCGCATTCATCGTTTCTGAGAAGATGGTCTGTCCCTCCGTTCCGCCGCGGCCAAACAATCCATATCGCTCATATAGGACAGCGTCATAGGCAGAGAGGACAGAGCGAACGCTGGACCGTACGGCATCCTCCGTCAGCTTGTGCAAAGCAGCAATACGCGCATAATCGATAAGCAAAGAAAAAAACAATAATAACGAGGATAAAACAAGGACAGAAAACACGGTTACAGCTCCATCCTCTCCAAACAATAAGCGGCTTTTGAATCCTATTGATCCGAACATTGATTTTTTCTTTACGTTCATAGTCGCCCTGCACCTCCATTGTTGCCACACTGCCGCAAGTACGGATGAATTATTTTGGATTTTGCGCCTCGGCAGCTTCCTTATACGCAGCAAGCACCTGTCCGGCTTGCTGCTTCGCTTGCCCCGTTCCGCCCGTCCGATTCGCGAATTTCGCAGCGTAATAACGCACTAGATCGATGCTTCTAATAAATTCAGCAGGATCAACGATGGAAGCTGTCGCTGCCGTTTTGGGCACTCGCCTCAGCCAGCTTTGCTCCGCAAGCTCATTCGATAAGGGAAACTTCAGCTTAACCTGGATCTCTCTCTTCACGACACTTCGAGAATAGCCTATTTGTCCTTTATAGGCTAAAGCAGCTTGTCCGATCCACTCTACGGATTGCGCCATTTTCCGCTCAGATAAATCGTCCTTGGCTGCCTCACCAGTCTTTGCGGGCGGAATTGCAACTTCAGCAGAAGCATGATCTTCTCTTGTTCCAAATAAGCCGCTAAGCAGCCTATCCTCACCCATTCGCCAATACAAACCGTCATAAACGGAAGCATTCAGCATGCCGGTCTTGGCCTCACGAAAGCTGTTATCCCAGCTAAAAGCAGCACGTTCAGCTGTTGCCGACGCGGCATAATAGAGCACAACCTTCTGATACATATACATGCCGAACAAAATAAATAATAAAATGAGACCAAAAAGCATTGGAAAAACGATCGTTGATTCCAGCGTAAAGCTGCCCTGCTCCCCTCTTAGCCATCGCAGCAGCCTCGCCCCCATCCTCCGCTTGCCCATACATGCCACCTGCTAACTGAAAATTTTGTCCGCCTCATCATCCGCCTTACCCATTAGGCGTTCGATCAATTCAATAATCCAATCCTTAAACAGCAGCGCAATAATAATGACAACCGCAATAATCAAAATGATCTCCAGCGTTCCCAAACCGTCTTCTTCTTCCCAAAATGACCGAATTGCTTGTCCTAGCTTCTTCATATTTCCTCTTCCTCTCTATTGTTGGTTAAGACATGAGCAGCACTGCAGGCGCAGCTACCAAAACCATAAGCACTAATAATATGCCGACTAACGGAAATACGAGCTTGGAGGATGCTTCCTCCCCTCGGGATCTAGCAATTGCTTTGCGTTTTTCCCACAGCGTATAAGACAGCTCCCGCAAAGCAAGTACAAAATGCTCCCCGCCTCTGCGGTAATTGAGCAGCAGCACCGTAGTGAATACGGAAACCTCCTGTACCGCGCAGCGCCGGTTGAATCGCTCCATGGCCGTGCTGAAAGATTGCCCGTTGCGGAGCATCGATACCGCATCTCCCCACTCCTTATAAAGCGGGTGCAGCTCTGCTGCTTTCCCTTCTAAGCATCTTGCCAACGCTTGCTGCACAGTTTCACCCGCGCCTACGAGCAGCATCAGCTTGCTGAGCATATCAGGGAGCTCGATAATCATTTGCTGCTTGCGCTGCTCAACCTTTCTGCCCGCTTCCGCAAAGGGGCGTATCGTCAGCACGATGCCAAACACGGCCCCCATTGCAAGCAGAATGGGCTCCTGCCCCAGCAGGCTCAGCCAAGCACATCCCGTTAACGCGGCATATCCAGTCCCTAAGGAGGCTGCAGCCTGTGCTTTTGTTTTCTCAATCGTCCAAGCGTTATCCATCAGCAGGAGCAGCCTCATATGATAGCTGCCCATAGGCAGATGCAGCGTATCGAACAATTTATACCGCTCCAGCACACGCAGGAAGGGGGCGATTAAGCTAAGCTGCTTAAGCTGGCGGCTCGATAATTCGCTACCGTGTTTCTTGCTTCTTAGTTGGGTCCAAATGGCATACAGCGCCTCTTTGCCGGTCAGATAAAGCCAAATTGCCGTTAACGTAATGGCGGCTATCGCTGCGGTCATTCTCCTTACTCCCTTCTCTGCTACATTTGAATACGCATCATTTTCGCCATTGCCCAGAAGCAAAAGAGCAGCAGCAGCAAAGCAGCCGTCAGCAATAAATAACCGATTCCCCCGTATAAGGGAGCCATATAGTCAGGAGCAGCCAAGCTTAGAAACGCAAGGAAAACAAAAGGCACCGCCATCATAATTCGTCCTTCGAATCTTTTCTGTGCAATCATGACGGCAATCTCTTGCTCAATCTCCAGCTTTTCACCGATGATGACCGAGGTTCTTTTCATCACCTCCAGCAAATCTCCGCCCGAGCGCTTGCAGGCTGCCAGTGCATCGACAAATTGATTAATTTCATCGACTCCAGCCCGATCAGCGAAGTTCCGCAATGCATATTCAAGCGGCTCTGCGTTTTCTAAGCGGAAGCGAACGATTTGGAACTCCAGCAGCAGCTCCGTACGCGGATCCGGATACAGCAGCTTTAAATCATCGAGGGTCGCTAGAAAAGCATTTTCTAGCGACCGCCCTGCCGCGAGAGAGGAGGTCAGTGAGAATAACGCCTCCTTAAATTGCAGCTTCAGCCGTTCTTTACGCTGCTGCAAAAGCGATCTGCGTCTGAAACGGGGAGCGATTATGCCAAAACCTGAGGCAGCAAAAGATACCAGTGCCGAATGATAGAACAGATAGGCTGCCATGTAAATAATCAAACCGGCAGCTATCGCTGCGAATATAAACTGTTTTCTGCTAAGGTGATAATGCCCGTAATCCGTGAGCATTCGCCCGGCCCGGATATTTGCCATTACCTGTTCATTCTCCCATCCGCACCAGGCAAACGCCCGCTGCAACCGCCCGCCATGCGAACGGTACAGCTGCTCCGTTTTTCCTAAGCTGCTGACGCTGCTCATACCACTGCACCTCCACTCTTGTTACTTCCTGCCATTATCAGCTTGTCCAGTCTTACCAGCGGATTCCCCGTTCGCTTGAGGCCGCCGACAACCTTGCCGTCCAATTCGCCTTCCTCCTCAAAAAGGAATAGGGGGTTCAACATGACTTCACCGTCAGCCATGCCAACGATCTCGCATATTTCCGTCACTCTCCGTGAACGATCCCGAAACCTCGATAAATGGATGATGAGATCAATCGCAGACGCAATCTGCTGCCGAATGACCAGAACAGGAAGTTCGGCTGCGCTGAGCGTCATCGTTTCAAGTCGGGCCAGCATATCCTTTGCTCCGTTGCTATGGCCCGTCGACATGCTTCCCGAATGTCCGGAATTGAGTGCTTGCAGCATATCGAGCGCTTCCCCGCCGCGTACCTCGCCTACGATAATTCGGTTCGGTCGCATTCTTAACGAGGCGCGGATAAGATCTCGGATCGTAATCTCTCCTTTCCCCTCCGTATTTGCATTTCTCGTCTCCATGGCCACCAAATTCGGAATCGATCGAATTTGCAGCTCCGCTGAATCCTCGATCGTTACGATTCGCTCATCCGTTGGAATAAATTGCGATAATGCGTTGAGGAAGGTCGTCTTGCCTGTTCCCGTTCCGCCGCTTATAAACATGTTGTATTTTGCTCCGACCATCTCCTGCAAGAATGACGCCGCTTCGACCGACAGTGATCCGATAGAAACTAGCTCCTCCATCGCGAGCGGCTGTTCAGGAAACTTTCGTATGGTCATGCAGGGTCCCTTTAATGCCACCGGCGGCAGCACCACATGAACCCTAGAGCCATCCTTCAGCCTCGCATCAACGATCGGGGATGATTCATTAACGACACGATTTACGCTCGCAACCACAGTCTGAATCAAATCCTCCAGCCGTTCCCTGCTTTCAAAGGACACCGGCAGCAGTGACATTTCTCCTCGCCGTTCAACGAAAATTTCCGCATGATGATTAATCATGATTTCGCTGATTGAGGCATCCTCCATAAGCGGCTGCAGGATATCCAAACCCCGAAAGGAATGAAACAGCCTGCGAACCAGCTGCACTTTACCGGTTGCTGTGAGCGGATTACGCTCGCACCATTCGAATACGATCTCTTCAACGATTCGCATGAGGCTGTCATCCGATAAAGCGCCGCTAAAATCTATCTTCGACCGGATTTTATTGCGCAGCTCCAATACCGTTTCATCATTCAGCAACCATGCTCTCTCCTTCCGGGATAAGCTGCCTGAACAATTTGTCTGCCGCAGCCCTGTATATTGGCGACGACAGCAGCTTTACGCTGCCCGCTCCGCGCCATTCCTGAATTTCCGGCAGCTGGAATATAGCATCGGTTATAGTGTCCTTCTCGCCACGCTGTGCCGTCTGCCCGATTCGAGCGGCCTGATTGTTTACAACTATGAATTTCTGAGATAATCGTTTAAATCGACCGTTCCATTTTTGCTCACCGTAGCGCTGTGCCATCTTTTGCTTATTTCTAACCGATTCATTGTCATTCAACACCCACAGCACCTGATCCGACTTCTCAAAAACAGCCAAATGCATGCCTTCCAGGTCGCTATCCAAATCAACAATAATGACATCATATTGTCCGCTTCGAGAAATTGCGTCCACCAAGCCAAGCGCATCTTCCTCGCATAATGTCAATCGATCCTCCAGATTCGTGCAAACTGCCAAGTAATCCCCCTTTAGCTGCGTATCCCGCTTCCGATGCTCCATAAGCCACTTTACTGCTTGCTCTGGCTGCGCCTTAAGACTATACAACAGCTCGGACAGGCCTTCCTCTTTTGTTGTTGCTCCCATAGGATCCCCATTGCCGTTTTGCAGCGTGCCAAGCCAAGCCGCCGAAGAGTTCCATCGCTCGAGGTTCAAATAAAACGTTCGGCGGCGATGCGTGCCCGCAGCATGCGCGAGATGCAGTGCCAATGCCGTTTTTCCTGTACCGCCGGATGCCGAGTATACGGAAATTACCCTTACACCGGCTGCCCTTTCCTCATCGACTGCCAATTTCCTTGCACCTGCATGATCCGCAGTCCGGGCATGAATCTCGGATAAGCGCTGCAGCAGTTGAGGCAGCGGCTGATACTGATGCAGCTCATGCTCCTCTTGGCTTTCACCGAGCTTCAATACGAGCGCAATAACCGGCAGCCTCGGGAGCTCTGCCTTCATCTCGGCAAGCAGCTCGGGCTGTGCTGCCAATATATCCATTTTGTAACCTTGCTGCACATAGCGCTTGCATGCCTCCGCATGCGTAAACGCGACGACCTGCCATTGCTCGCCGAGCTTGCTGTCTCGGATATAATCGGCTAGCCGTTTCAAATATTCCGGATCCTTTACTGCCACTCCCAGCTGATATTTGTTCACGCCGAATCTCCTCCCTTCAGCTACGTAAACACAAAAAAAGCACCGTAGAAGGCGCAGTTACCTGCGTCCTTTTACGGTGCTTCCGTGTTTGATCGTTAACTTTGTATAAAATTTACCATACCCTGATTCCATTCGTCAACCAAGGAATTTACTTCTGTTTTCCCCAATCGCTTAAAAACTTCTCGATCCCGATGTCGGTAAGCGGATGCTTCCAGAGCGACGGTAAAAGCGAGCCCGGGATTGTCGCGATATGCGCACCGGCAATAGCGGCCTGCTCAAGATGACCGATATGACGGATACTCGCAACGATAATTTCGGTTGAATATCCATAGTTACGAATAATGGCATTCAAATCACGTACCAGCTTCAATCCTTCTACGCCGATATCATCCAGCCTGCCAACGAATGGACTAATAAAGGTTGCTCCTGCTTTTGCCGCCATGAGCCCTTGCGCTGCCGAGAAAACGAGCGTTACATTCGTTTGGATTCCCTTCTCGGCAAGCGCATGGGTTGCATACAAGCCGTCCTCCGTAAGCGGCAGCTTTATGACTACGTTCGGAGCCCATTCTGCAATTTCGAAGGCTTCCTTAAGCATATCATCGGCCTTCGTACCTATAACCTCAGCGCTGACCGGACCGGACACTATACTGCAAATTTCCTGGATGACTTGTTTAAAATCCCGTCCTTCCTTCGCAATTAGCGAAGGGTTGGTCGTTACCCCGTCAACGAGCCCTAGCTTGGCAATCCGTCTAATTTCTTCTACGTTCGCTGTATCCAAGAAAAATTTCATATCCGGTCATCTCCCTTTGTCTATTGGAAAAAAAGTTTGATTTCCCGTTCTGCGCTTTCTATGGAGTCTGAGCCATGGATGATATTACTTGCTACATCGATTGCAAAATCGCCGCGAATCGTCCCAGCAAGCGCGTCAGACGGATTCGTTGCGCCTATAAGCCCGCGGGCGTTTTTGATAGCATCCTTGCCTTCCCATATCATCGCGAATATTGGTCCAGAAACAATAAAATCGACCAACTCGTCAAAAAACACTTTGGAGCGCAAATGTTCATAGTGATGCTCCGCATGCTCTCTTGACAATTGCATCACTTTCGCATCGATCAGCTTAAAGCCTTTCTCTTCAAAGCGCGCGACAATTCGACCTACCAAACCTCGAGCATAACCATCTGGCTTAACCATTACAAACGTTCTATCCATTTAGAATCCCCCTTGTCTCTATCGGTATAGCCATTTATTTGTTAAGCCATTCAGTAATTATGCCAGCAGTCTCTTCAATTGCCCGATTTGTGACATCGATAACCGGGCAATTCAAGGATTTCATAACCGCTTCGGCATAATCCAACTCCTCTTGAATCCGCTCAGTCGTTGCATACTGCGCAGTTGCCGGCAGCCCAAGCGTCTTCAGCCGCTCGGAACGAATTTCCAGCAGATGCTCTGCTTGCATCGTCAATCCGATAATAAGCCGTCCGGGAGCAGGCTTTAACTCCTCTGGCGGATTAACCTCCGGCATCAAAGGCAAATTAGCCGTCTTAATCCCCTTATGGGACAAAAAGATGCTTAGCGGCGTTTTCGATGTCCGCGAAACGCCGATCAGCACGACCTGCGCCTGCATAAAGCCCCGCGCGTCCTTGCCGTCGTCGTATTTTACCGCAAATTCGATCGCATCCATCCGGCGATGGTAGGCATCATCGATCGAATGCAGCAGTCCAGGCTCCCGCTTCGGGAAGCTGCCGAACGTATCGACGTAAGCCTGCATCATCGGGCCCATGACATCGACGGCTCGTACACTCGCCCTAAGCGCCTCTTCCTTCATCAGCTCCCGCAGCTCCGGCTGAACAAGCGTGTAGCTGATAAAACCTCCCGTGCTGAGAGCTTCAGCGACAATCCGCAATATTTCATCCTCGGACTTGATATGTCCGTACCGCTTAATTTTTACATGCTCCGATGAAAATTGACGCAGAGTTGCCTTAGCCACCGCTTCTGCCGTTTCACCGACAGCATCGGAGCATACATAAATGATTTGCTGTGTCATAACTCTGGCTCCCCCAATTCCCCATCCATCGCGATGTCCGCCATCAGACGTATAATGTTCGACTTCGATACCCAGCCGGTTACTTCCGGATCAGCAGCTTGCTCCTCGCGAGGAACAATGACTGGCAGACAATCCACCTGATGGAGCGACATTTTTCGGATCGCATCCATTACGGAATCATCGGGCATTAGCATCACTATATTCGGATAACGGGTCATTACCATACTGACTGGGATAGACGAAGCGCCTGCGTTGCCTAATGTTATTTTGAGCAAATCCTTAGGAGTGACGATTCCAACAAACCTCTTCTGTTCATTGACGACTAAGAGGGTATCCGCATTCTCGGTAAACAAAGTGATAACGGCATCATGTACCGATAAGGAGTCAGGCACGTTGACGGGAACCCCCTGTACCTCTCTCACTTTCATTTTGTTGAATTGCTGCAAAGGCTCGCCGCTTGATCGATAGGTGTTGCCTAGAAAATAACCGACCTTTGGCTTCGCATCGAGTAAACCAAGCATGACGAGAAGCGATAAATCCGAGCGCAGCGTCGGCCTGCTGACACCCAAATATTCTGCTAATTGTTCACCGGTAATCGGCGCATGCCTCTTCACAAGTTCAAGAAGCTCCAACTGCCGAGTGGATAATTGAATCGTACTCTCCTCCATTCTTTATATGAGTCATATTAAAACGAAATAGCACCATTATTCGAGAAATAATATATCATATTAACGCAATGTGTACAATAAATAGTAGACTTACGGCTTAAAGATTACTTTGTACAACGCCTGCGTACCGCTGTCCTCTTCCCCAAGCGCAATGACCTGCTCGTATAAGGTACGTGCCAACGCGAGTCCTGGCAACGGAAGTCCCATCTCATCAGCAGACTCGAGGGCAATTTGGATATCTTTCATAAAATGCTTTACATAAAAGCCCGGCGCAAAATCCCCGTTAATGATGCGTGGACCGAGATTGGATAGAGACCAGCTGCCTGCTGCGCCCGCCTCAATGCTTTTCAGAACCCTGCTTGGTTCCAGCCCCGCGCGCTTCGCATAGGCAAGAGCTTCACTGATACCAATCATATTGGAGGCGATCGCGATTTGATTGCACATTTTGGTAAATTGCCCGGAGCCCGCCTCGCCTTGGTATACGATATTTTTGCCCATCAACTCAAATAAAGGCATTACGGCTTCAAAGGTTTCCTCCTGGCCTCCTGCCATGATAGATAATCTAGCTTCTCTAGCTCCCACATCTCCCCCGGAGACAGGAGCATCGAGCGCCGCCAATCCTTTGTTGCTAGCTTCCAGCTCAATGCGTTTTGCGAGTGACGGGCTTGAGGTCGTCATATCGATAAATATCGCATTTGGCCGTGCATGCTGCAGCAGACCTGAGGCCCCAAAGTAAACCTCCTCCACATCCGCGGGATAACCGAGCATCGTAATTATGACATCCGATTGCTCCGCAACCGATTTAGGTGACTCCTTCCAAACAGCCCCTTTTGCAAGCAAACCGTCTGCTCTCGATTTCGTTCGGTTATACACATTCACCTTATATCCGTTATCGAGCAAATGTCCCGCCATGCTCGCGCCCATGATCCCTGTTCCGATAAATCCAATGCTGTTCTGTTGATTGATTGCCTGCTTAGCCAATTTAACTCCGCCTCTCCGTTACGTTTTGGGTTAGATTCATTTTAGCAAAAAAACAGCCGGAGACAAGAATGCTCCCCTTGTCTCCGGCTGTCCGGTCGATGTTGAATAATCAATGAAGGCCTATTCGTTTGTCATTTGAATAAACTGCTCTACATCAACTGCAGTCAGCGCCACAGCCTCCTGCCAGAAATCCTTTTCCTCTACGTTGACGCCAAGATGCGCTTCTGCAAGCTGCTCGACGGTCATTCTGCCGGTATCGCGCAGCAAAGCGACATATTGGTTTTTAAAATCCGGCCCTTCCTTCAAGGCTTTGGCATAAATGCCAGCGCTGAACAAATAACCAAACGTATAAGGGAAGTTATAGAACGGCACATCCGTTAAGTAGAAATGCAGCTTCGAAGCCCAAAAATGCGGATGAACCTCGCCCAGCATATTGCAATACGCTTCTCGCTGCGCTTCTTCCATCAGCGCATTGAGCTCTTCGACTGGCACCAAGCCTTCGCGACGGCGCGCATAGAAACGGGTTTCGAATAAGTACCGGGCATGGATGTTCATAAAAAAGGCCACCGACCGCTGAATTTTGTCTTCAAGCAATCCCAGCTTTTCTTCCGGCTCTACTGCTGCCTTGAACGCACGGTCAGATACAATCAGCTCCGCGAATGTTGAAGCCGTTTCTGCTACATTCATTGCGTATTCCTGCGAAAGCGCCGGCAAATCATTCATCACATGCTGATGGTAAGCATGGCCGAGCTCATGCGCAAGCGTGGAAATATTTGATGCGCTGCCGGAATAGGTCATGAAAATACGAGTTTGGCCGCTCTTTGGAAAAGACGTGCAGAAGCCGCCCGGGCGCTTGCCGGGACGATCCTCGGCTTCAATCCAGCCTTCCCGAAAGGCCATCTCTGAGAAATCCGCCAGCTCCGGGCTAAACGAGCGGAACTGCTCAATGATAAAGGCAGCCGCTTCGTCATAAGGAATTATTTTTGTCGCGGAGCCGATCGGCGCTTCCACGTCATGCCAATCCAGCTTCTCGAGACCGAGCAGCTTCGCTTTGCGCTCTAAATAACGGACAAGCACTTGTTTACTTTCCTGTATGGCATCCCACATCGCTTGCAGCGTCGCTTCGCTCATACGGTTCATTTGCAGCGGCTCCTGGAGCACCGATTCCCAGCCGCGCTTGTCATAAAGCTTAAGGCGGAAGCCGGAAATCCGATTCAGTGTCTCGGCGCACAGGTCTGCTTGCTCTGACCATTCACGCTCCCATTCTGCAAATGCAGCCTTCCGCACCTCGCGATCGCCGTCAGACAGGCGGTTATGCATTTGACCAGCGGATAAAATATTTTTCTTCCCATCCTTGTCGATTTCGGTAAACTTAGCTCGTGACACGATAACATTATAATAATCGCCCCAGCCGTGATAGCCGTCCACCGCCAGATCTCCTGCTAAAGCTTCCAGCTCCGGAGCCATCTTTTGCTTAGCAAGCTCGCGGCGTTCAGCCAGGCTAAAAGCTACCTCAGCCAACTTTTCGTTTTCGAACAGCTTCGACCATTCAAGGTCATTCAATCCGCGCAGCATATTATCAAAACGCGTAAGTACGCCGAGCAGCTTGGCACCAAGCGTCTTCACGCGGTCACCGCGCGCATTGGCTGCCGAATCTTTGATGTCTTGAGCCAATAAGCAGGAAACAAACGACTCCGATTGCCGCAGCCTTATGATGACGCTTTGCATCAGCTCCGTCATCGCGGCGATTTCTGAGCCGCCGGCGCTTGCCTCCTCGGACATTGCGGCTGCCAGCTTCGTAATGTCTTCGTCCATGCCTTTAAGCTCTTCCTGGAAGGCTGCCGAACCTGAGCCCCCCTCGTAAAAAACATCCAAATCCCAGCTTTGCGGATATCCCTGCTTCATCTGCTTCCATCCTCTCCTTCACTAGCGTAACGGCTGTCGCATCCATCTAAGGTATAAGCAGCCGTTCCGCAGTGATATGTAATAAAAAAAGCCAAGATGAGGCCGCGTTTTTATTTGCGCAAACCTTCTCGGCAGTGTATAACTTAATTATATCCAGATTGGAGGAAATTCACCATGTCTAAACCGTTGCAAATTTCGGCTGATACTGCCATTAAGCTATCCGAGCAGCTTGGCGTACCCATAGAGCATCTCATGCATATGCCGCGCCATATCTTATTGCAAAAGCTTGCAGAGCTAGCCAAAACCGATTCACCGGCAGCGCCCGAAAGCGATAAGAAGGAATGATTCCGTTTGAAAAAGCATGGCCTTATGACGTCATTATGGGCGACCTTTATGTAGCCAGCTGTCCGTTTTGCGATGCAGACAACGTGCTGCTCCCTGTAAGGCCAGCTGAGCTTCAGGACATACAGGATGGCATGAAACGGCTGCTCGTTTTTCCATGCTGTCGAAACAAAGTAACAATCGTGGACGCAGACCGCGACTATTTGTTAACAGACCGCGTCCTCCGGAAAGAACTCCGCTAAGCGGATGTAGAAATCGTTTGCTCCGTCATGCTCATGTTATCGCTTTGAGAGATGTCGCCGGATCCGTTTTTTGATCTGGCTTCCATCTCTTCACGAATAAGCTGCCACTGTTCACGGCTAGCGCGAATCATTGCGGCATCAACGATTTTCTTATCATTGACGACGCGGGAAAACCACCGCACAGCATCGTTCATTTCCCCGATTCTGCGATTCAACTCCCCGATCAGAAACATCAGCTTCGCGTTATTAAGTGCTACGCCCTCTGCTTCATATACCCTTATGTAGGATTGAAGCGCAAAACGCAAAAACCGTTTCTCGTCGTTTTGATTTGCTTCATAACGGTAGAGCCACGCAATATGATGCAAAATGCCCGCAATCACGCGATCCTTTTCTCCTACTGCTTGTCCAGAGAGAAGAGCCAGCTTATAACTCGCCATAGCTTGTTTCGCGTTACGCTCACCGCAATAATCCTGTTTTTGCCAGCGAATGCCGATTTTTTCGTGGTATTCCTTCTTTTGTTGATCGTTCAACCGCTCTACACCATTTTCAGTCGAGGCAAAGCCGCAATTTGGGCAAACCCGGACCACGTAAAAGTCAGGGTTCACTTCTGTTTTATAATATCCGCAAAAGTCTGTATCTACCTTAGCAGCTCTTTTAAAGCTAGGTCTAACGCGAGATGTCATAAACGTAAATTCACAGCAGATGCATACGATTTTTGATTGGTAGAGCGGTTCC
Organism: Paenibacillus sp. LHD-38; assembly: GCF_031157315.1. Lineage (GTDB taxonomy): Bacteria > Bacillota > Bacilli > Paenibacillales > Paenibacillaceae > Pristimantibacillus. The sequence continues at coordinate 30,037 of NZ_JAVIFU010000017.1, read as the reverse complement.
ATTCGATCACGTCTCCTCTTCAGATGTGTTTACAAAGTGGTGTGCAGGTCCGGATAGTCTTTCTATTACAATGTGCTGAAGCTCTTCATCTATGCCTACCTCCTGCAAAGCTCTTCGCATGCAGTCCAGCCATGCCATGGCCCGCTCTGGGGTAATCGGAAACGGTAAATGCCTTGCTCTCATCATGGGATGTCCATATGCATCTGAATATAAAGAAGGACCTCCAAAAAATTGAGTTAAAAATAAATATTGTTTCTCTATGACAGGATCAATATCTTCCGGGAACAAAGGCCCAATTAGAGGATGAGCTTGTACCTTCGGATAAAAAGATTCAACGATTAGCTTTAAAGTCCCAGGCCCACCAAGTGCTTCGTAAAGGCTTATATTCCTATTCATCGTCAGAACCATCTCCAATTTGTAGGTATTTAGTATTATACCATAATTTTTTTTTTACTGAAAACAAAAAAAAGCCCGCAATGTATATATGCGGGACTCGTCATATAGTGCGTATTACCTATCAACCTTCATAGTCCTCTTCCCCAGGTGCTGTAAGAGATTCTCGAATGACATAGACGAAAGCACATACCAAGATGCCAGCGATTATACTCATACTCATCACTCCAACCGTTCTAAGGTAATTCTATTGTACCATAAAAAATGCAGGAATCCAGTGTTTTGCAAGCGTTTTCTTTTTAGCTTGTTTTTATTTTTAACTTACCGGAAGTGATGGATGTCCACGTTTGAACATATATGTGTAGGAAGGGTTGTACGGCCTCATCGTTCACATGCAGGCATTCCCTTTCCCCATTAATAGGAGGCGGTCTTTTTGCTGCGAACATTTATCCATCCGTTATCCATAACGGCCCTTTGCGCCCTCTTTATCGCGCTTCTAATGACCGTCTTTCCAACGGAGACGCTGGGTGCCTCGCTGCGCGGCTTATCCATCTGGTGGCAGGTGCTTTTTCCAGCGCTTTTCCCTTTCTTCGTGATCTCAGAACTTCTGCTTGGCTTCGGCATCGTGCATTTTTTCGGAAAACTGCTGGATCCCTTAATGAAGCCCTTATTTCGCCTTCCAGGCATCGGCGGGTTTATTGTGACGATGGGTTATATATCCGGCTACCCTGTAGGTGCCAGACTTACCGCACAGCTCTGGGAGCAGCGGCTCGTTAACCGGGCGGAGGCCGAGCGGCTTGTAGCTTTTACGACAACCTCTGATCCTATATTCCTAATCGGAGCCGTATCTGTCGGCTTCTTCCACAATGTCGCGCTTGCGCCTGTACTGGCTGCCGCCCACTATGGGGGCGGACTTGTGATCGGCTTCCTCATGCGCTTTCATGATCGGCATGCGGCGCCGTCTTCAGCGAAGAAAAACGTCGATGTTACGAGCGGTCCGAAAAAACGCAGGCCTTCAAGAATTGCAGTCGCGCTTAAAGCTATGCATGAAGCGCGTTTGCTGGATGGCCGAGGGCTAGGAAGATTGTTGCAGGACTCGATTCAATCTGCGCTTCGGCTAATGATCGTAGTCGGCGGACTTGTTGTCTTCTTCTCTGTTGTCATGGAGATGCTAACCCATGCCGGAATCGTAGCAGCCATGGCGCATGCGCTGCGTTATTTATTTGTGCTTATCGGTTTGCCAGCCCCCCTTGCAGACGCCGGCATATTCGGTTTATTTGAAGTAACGCTTGGCTCTCGTGCTGCCGGGGCAGCCGGCACGGGACTTATGCATCAGGCCGCGATTGCTGCCTGGATTCTTTCTTGGGGCGGACTTTCGGTGCATGCTCAAATTGCGAGCCTGCTCAGCAGGACCGATTTACGCTATCGTCCCTTTTTCTTTGCCAGACTCCTGCATGGTTTTATTGCGATGGCTTTGGTTTACTTGCTTTGGGGCTGGCTCGGTCCTTGATTCGCTCATTTTGATCTGCCAGAGCACCGCGGCGCATTGAATTTAAAGGCATTTTCCTTTATCATCTTAAGTACTATGGAGATCGGAAGGAGATTTACCTTTGAAGTATGCGGTTATTGATCGAGGCGATGCTTTATCCAAATCGTTAGCGGAGAAATTTCACATATTGGCGGCGGAGCGCGGCTTCAATCGGAATGAAGAAGCACCGGAGATTGTCATTTCCATCGGAGGAGACGGAACGCTTCTGCTTGCCTTTCATAAATATGTGGATCAAATTACTGATGTCGCATTTGTTGGGATACACACCGGCCATCTTGGTTTCTATGCCGACTGGCAGGCAGACGAGCTCGAGGAGCTTGTGAAAATGATGGCTGAGGAAACGCCGCGCATTGTCAGATATCCGCTCGCTGAGATTGAGCTTGAGACGCCGACCGAATCCCGGCATTATTTATCATTGAATGAATTTACGCTCAAGGGCGTGGATGGAACACTGGTGGCACAAATCAATATCAATGACGAAATGTTCGAGATGTTCCGGGGTGACGGCATCGTAATTTCGACCCCTTCCGGAAGCACCGCATATAACAAAAGCTTGGGCGGCGCCATTGTCCATCCATCGATAGAATCACTGCAAATTGCCGAGATCGCTTCAATTAACAATCGCGTTTACCGTACGCTTGGCTCATCCGTGCTGCTGCCGCAGCATCATCATTGCGATATTATCTCAAAAAAAGAGCAGCGGCTTCAGCTCACCATTGATCATGTCAGCATTAGGCGCAGCGATATTCTCTCGATCCGCTGCAGCGTATCCAGCCGCAAGGTCAGCTTTGCAAGATACCGTCCTTTCCCTTTCTGGAATCGGGTCCGGGAAGCTTTTCTAGGTTATGACGTGCGTTAAGAGATTCAAGTTTACGATCCCTTTGCCGCAAAAAAAAGACACTGCAGCGCCAGCTAATGGCGCTCCGTGTCTTTTTTGTTTGGTCGATTCGTTTCAGCGGGTGCGGATGCCGCTGCTGTCTCGCTAGCTGCAAGCCGGAACGGCTTTTTGCCGCGATGGTCATTGCCTTTGTAGCCGCCTTTGCGCTGCTGCTGTTCACGCTTGCCGCTGCCCTGCTGCTCGCCGTTGTTCCGGCCCTCGCCGGCATTAGCGCCATCATTTCCGCCTTTGTTTTCATTATTGCTGCGGTTAGAGCTTCTATGGCGATTTTCACGGTTATGATTTCGGCTATGGCGTTCATGCGATGGAAAAGCGTGTTCTTCCTTCGCGCTAGCCACCTCTTCGTTCTCAGCGACCGAGCTCTCGGAAGCTTCTACCAGTCCGGCAGCTGCCGCGAGCAAATCAGCCGCTTCAATGCGAGGACGCTGGTCGTCAGCATCCAAATCATAGTCATCCGGCTCCCGCTGCGTGCTCTGCGTCTTCTCCAGAATGAAATACGCACAGCCAAAATTACAATATTCATTGATATAATCCGGCATGCCGGATAAATTGCTTTCCTTTGTTGCCTTCTGATGATTATCGCGGAAAAAGCCCTTCAGCCGAAGCTGACTGTAGCCCCAATCGCCAACAATGAAATCGTAACGCTCCAGTACCTCGCTGTAACGATCGCGAAATGCCTCAGGATTCCAACCATTCCTGTTTTCTTGTACAATTTCGTATGATTTTCCTCCGATATGAATCAAAGCCATGGTCTCCACCTCATCTTGAGCGTCAGTTACATGCTGCTCGAGCAAGCACCGGAGGATATCTCACGGTCGAATCCCGCTTCTACGGTATCTGCAGCAATCGCTGCGTGTGCCGAATCGGTCTGCTCATGCGCATGGTAAGAGCTGCGTACTAACGGTGCGGATTCAACATGCCTGAAACCGCGCTTCAGCCCTTCTTCTTTTAATTTTGCGAATTCGTCTGGGTGGACATAACGTACAATCGGCAAATGACTCGGCGAAGGCTGCAAATATTGTCCTAAAGTCAATATATTCACATCGTTAGCACGCAGGTCATCCATCGTTTGCAAAATTTCATCCCACTCCTCGCCCACGCCAAGCATAATGCTTGATTTGGTAGGAATTTTGGGCTTCATTTCCTTAGCGCGTCTCAGAAGTTCCATCGTACGGCTGTATTTTGCTTTAGCGCGAACACGGTCCGAGAGCCTTTCCACGGTCTCTACATTATGGTTCAGAATGTCAGGATTCGCATCCATTACGATCTGAAGCGCATCCTTGTTGCCGAGGAAATCCGGGATAAGCACTTCGACGCGGCAAAACGGCATACGTTTGCGGATAGCGTGTACCGTTGCTGCAAATATAGAAGCGCCGCCGTCCTTCAAATCATCGCGAGCGACTGAGGTTACCACGCAGTGCTGCAAATTCATTTGCTCTGCTGCTTCTGCTACGCGTTCTGGTTCGTCCAAATCCAGCTCGGTCGGCATGCCCGTTTTAACGGCGCAGAAACGGCATGCGCGCGTGCAAATATCGCCCAAAATCATAAATGTAGCCGTGCGATTCGACCAGCATTCATAGATATTGGGGCAACGCGCTTCCTCACATACGGTATGTAACGTTTTGGTACGCATCATATTTTTAATTTCGGCATAGTTGCCGTCTGTCGCTAATTTTATACGAAGCCAGTCAGGCTTTTTAAGTGTTTCCTTTTGTTTCATAAGGGATTACCTGCTTTCAAGTTCATTTATAAATCCTAAACTCATGGGGTTATTATAACATGTTTCCAATAAAAATAGCACTTTCTGCGGATTTCGTTTCCAAGCGGAAACAGTTTCCTAATGACGGCTTTCATGCTCGACCTGTACCTCCGCGGTCAGCTGTTCAATAATGGTTGATCTATTTCGTATAAAAACCAATGATTTGCAAACCATAAAGTTATAACCGTCATGCTTTTGGAAGGGTGAGACGTTTGAAACTGGCTATACCTGTTGTCGCAGCATTAACCGCAGCATCGCTGCTCATGGTCTTCCCAGTCAGCCATGCAAAAGCCTCTCCTGCTATCAAAAGGCAGACCGAAGCGGCAAATGAGCAAATGGCAGCAGCGGAGCCCGATCCTTTGCCCGCAAGAAGAGGCTTATACGAGAAATTGAGCTTGTTTACCGATGTGCCGTGGTACTGGATTGCTGCGATCGATCAATATGAGCGATCGATGTCCAAGGTACGGCCGAAGGCACGACCCATGCTAGGCAGCACGGTTGGCGTATTTATTGATCAAGAGCGCTGGGCCGGCCCGCTTAATCCGAACACGGAGGACAGCACTCCCGCCTCGATACGTTTCTTCAACGGCATCGGCCAGGATGGCGACGGTAACGGTCAGGCGGAGCGGACAAGCGACGTTGACCTTCTGTATTCACTCATTAGCCGCGTTGCTGCTTACGGCATCTCCGATGACGATTTTTCAATCGGACTGTGGGAGTATTACCAAAATAACCGTTCCGTGCAGCGTATTCAGCAATTTGCCCGTATTTATGCAGCTTTCGGCAGGCTTGATTTGTTTGATCATGCTTTTCCGGTTCCGATCGGCACCCGCTATTCGTATAACAGCACATGGGGAACAGGCCGGAGCTGGGGCGGCAGACGGACGCATGAGGGTACGGATATTTTCGCCGACCACGGACTGCCCGTTCGAAGCACCTGCTACGGCATTGTCGAAGTAAAGGGCTGGAATCCCTATGGCGGCTGGCGGATCGGCATTCGCGATCTCAACAACTTTTACCATTATTACGCGCATCTGTCCGGCTTCGACAAAACCGTCAACATCGGCGATGTCGTCAAACCGGGTCAGGTCGTTGGCTGGGTTGGCAGCTCGGGATACGGCAAGCCCGGCACTTCGGGGAAATTCCCCCCTCATTTGCATTACGGCGTTTACAGCGACCGCGGACTGATCGAGTGGTCGTTCGACCCTTACCCTATGCTTCGCCGCTGGGAGCAGGCCGAGCGCAAACGAATCCGTTCGGGGAAATAAGCCAAGCGTAAAAACGACTTTATCGTATTCTCTATTCAGAGGACAATAAAGTCGTTTTTCTTATTTTGCCGGCTATTCCCCGCCTCCGGCTGAATCTCCCGTATTCGTCACGGCATTATTAGCAGCATTGGTATGGCCGGAATCCTCGGAGGAAGCTTCTGTTGACGCTTCTGAGTTCGTGGATTCAGCGTTCGATGATTCCGCATTTTCGCTATTTTGAGGATTCGTTGTGACGCCGCTGCCGGCCCCTTGGCCGAGCGGCACGGAAATGTTCGGCGCTTGCGCAGCCGATTCGCCCACCGGCTTGCCGGTATTGTCGTAGTAGTACATCGGTACATCGCCCACTACGAGCAAATACGAAATCGGTATATCCGTTTCGACGATCTCCGGCTCGGTATCGAACGGAATGATGATGGTTACCTCTGCAATAATCCGAATATAAACCTCGACCAAAATCATATTGATGCCCGCATCCTTTTGGCGCGTGCTCAGATCAACCTTTACCGCGCCCACAGGCTCAAACTTAACCGGAACCCTTGGACCGTAAGATGAAATAATGGCACTGTTCAGAGCATGGCCTATCGGAATATGCTCCGGTATGTCCTTCATGTCGTTTAATGTCTCTTGCACCGTATTGATGGTCTGCGAGGTGATGCTCATATGCTCCGCGTAATTAAGCATGAAGCCTGATATTTTGCCGTTGCTGTTCATTTTCCAATCAATGAGCTTATCGGTATCCGAGCGGCTGGCAACCTGCTCCGTTATCGCTTTGTTAATCGCTTGCGTAGCGACCTGCTTTACTCTTATTTTAGCAATATTCATAAGCGGCGGACGCAAGTTGCGTTCGATATAGATGAAAGATTGAATCGAGAAAACCATCATTACGATAAGCGTAATCAAAAATATCGTCCGGCGCCGGATACGCGGCCTTGCCGGCCTGGCTCCCCAAGTTCCACCTGTGCCGCCGCTGCTGCTGCTGCTCCGGCTTCGGATGCCGCCGAATTTGATCGATGGCCGCCGTATGCTCCATTTTCCGCTGCTTGCGCTTGCCCTTGTGCCCCATTTTTTCGGAGCTGGACGAGATGATGCTGTGCTGCTGCGGCTCCCCCAGCTTACCGTTCTGACCTTAGAGAACGGTCGGCCTGACCAAAGCTGCATCCGGCTTCCGCCAAACGGCCTGAACCGCCAGCCTCTCCTTCCCCATTTCGCCAATCCGATCCCCTCCCGCATTCCTGCTCGCTGCCAATACCCATACTTATGCAGAACTCGGCCAAAAAAGAAGACGACCTGCGCGGCACCAGTGAATCGCTATACGTTACGGAAAGAGAAAAGGGGCGGGCCGTCATCGGCCTGCCCCTTTTCAGCGAAATTACTTCGCAAGTGTTACGGTAACGTCATTCCCCTCTGCCCAGCGGGTTGTGGCATTCACTTTATACGTCATGCCCGCAACCAATTTCGCGCCATTCGTAAGCTCGAAAATTCCCGCAGCGCCTTTGCGTGAAGTCAGCTTGTAAGTTGCCGTAAGCTTGCTTCCGTCCGTGCCGGTCAGTTCAATGCTGCGAACCGCAAACAGCTCATCCTTCGGATCGGCCTTTAACGTCAGCTCAAGCGAGCTGTCGTTCAGCGCTTTAGCAGATTCGATTTCAAGTGGTGCGATTTCTTTCGCCACAAATGTGGCGCTGGCGATATTTGCCCATTCCGAGGAAACCGTATATTTAACGCCCGGCTTAAGTACCTCACCTGCCGGCAAACGGAATTTCGGCGCTTGGCGACCATCCGTTGCTTGCGTAAATAATACATATGTCGCAATCATCGGTGACCCGCCTTCGGGCGTAATCGTTACTTGCTTTGCACGCATGGAGGATATAATTTCATACGTTTTTCCATTGTACTGATTATTCTCATCTAATACGAAAGCCGTAGCTGCGCGTCCGACCGAATAAGCTGAAATAACATTGCCGTAATCCGTAACGCCTTTGGACAGCTCCGATACCACCTCGAACGTATCATAGGAAACCTGATCTGTGCTGCTCATTTCGATTTTTTCACCGCTACCGGCAAAATTTCCCGCTGCTTTCCCTTTGTAGGTCAGCTCATAGTTCGTTCCTGCCTTCTGAGGTGTGGTAGGAACGATGTAGGTCGAAATGGAGCCCGTCTTTAGCTGAGGCACGTTCAGCATCGAAAGTCCGTTATTAAAGCTGAAGTTTTTCAAAGCTTGATCCAGAGCTGCGTCCTCCGTCGTTATAGGCGCTGAGAAGGTAACTTCTAATGTGATTGTGTTCAAAACTTTAACTTGGACAATCTCGGCATCAGCCGAAGGCTTTGCTTTTTGCGAGGTTACAACCAGCTGAGCCAGCTCGCCGCGCGTTACGGATTGAGGCTTAACGCCTACGCTCTTTACCCAATATTTTACGGAAGCAGCATCCCGCTTCAGTGCTTTTGCGATAATGTCAGTCAACTCCGCAGCGGTAACCGGTGCATTGGGCTTCAGCTTTCCGCCATCGGCTTGCATCACGCCAAGGTTGGCTAATGTCGCCACATATTGGAAGTACCATTTATCCGCGGAAAGATCCGTTACGCCAGCGGGCTGAGCCGCATTGACCGGAAGTCCGAGGCCGGTTACGACGAGCTTCGCAAGCTCCGCACGGGATACGGCAGCATTCGGCTTAACCAGACCATTTCCGTACCCGTTCATTACCCCTTGCTTCACCAGCTCCTGAATAGCTGCAATTGATTTCCCGCCATCTTTTATATCTTGAAAACCGGCTGCCGGTGCCTTCGTTTGCACACCGCTGCTTGCCAATACATTCACGGGACCAGCCGCTGCGGCTGAAACCCCGATTGCTGCTGCCAATACGATTGCTGCCATTTTATTCGAAACGAAATTCATCCTTGTTTCCTCCTCATGAGTACTGTTGATTAGCTTGACCTCATGATAAAGCACAAAGATAAACCGCTGGCAAACAAAAGATTAACAAAAGATAAACAGCTTCGAAACTTTTCCGAAACGATCGCTTGACTCGCTTTAGACGGTCAGACGGTAGCCTGCTCCCCAGATGGTTTCGATGTATTGGGGGTTCGATGGATCCGCTTCGATTTTCTCCCTTAATCTTCGGATATGCACCGTTACAGTAGCAATTTCGCCTAGAGAGTCCATCCCCCAAAGCTGCTCGAAAAGCTCCTGCTTACTGAATACGTGATTCGGGTTTAGCGCCAAAAACGAGAGCAGATCAAATTCCTTCGTCGTAAACTGCACCTCTTGATCATTAACATACACACGCCTGGAGGAGGCATCAATCTGCAGGCCGCGGATTCGAATTTTCTCGGACGCCTTGGTCTCCCGTTTGCCGATCAAGCGCTGATAGCGCTGCAGATGCGCCTTCGCGCGGGCCACAAGCTCGCTTGGGCTGAACGGCTTGGTGATATAATCATCGGCTCCGAGGCTTAACCCGCGTATTTTATCTATTTCTTCTTTTTTGGCAGAAACAATAAGGATCGGCACTTCCTTCTCCGCCCTGATCTGACGGCATAGCTCGTATCCATCCATCCCCGGCAGCTGCAAATCAAGGACGATTAAATCATAATGGCCGCCCATTGCGGCCCGAAGGCCATCGGTGCCCGTCAAGCAAATATCCGCCGAGAAACCGTGCAGCTCAAAATAATCCTTCTCCACCTCGGCGATTGTCACTTCATCTTCAATGATGAGAATTTTAGTCATCGGTATCCTCCTGTTGCTTGGAGCGTGGCAGTTGAATGATAATCGAGGTTCCTGCCCCAAGCATGCTTTGGGCATGAATCGTCCCGTTATGTCCCTCAATAATTTGCTTCGTGATCGCGAGTCCGAGGCCGCTTCCGCCCGTTTGCCTGCTGCGCGACAAATCCTCGCGGAAAAACCGTTCAAAGATAAACGGGACGGCCTCTTCTGAAATGCCTGGACCGTTGTCGCGAATTGCTAAGCTAATGAAATCTGTCTCCGGTTTGAGCGTAATCTCTATCCGCTTCGGTTCGGACGTCATGTATTTCACGCAATTATCCATAATGTTAACTAAAACCCGTTTCAGCTTATCCCGATCGGCAAGCACGCGCGAGGCTGATGAGGTATCGATGCTCCATTCCAGCTCGATACCTAGATCCTGCAAATCAAATTGCAAGTCCTCTGCATAATCCTGTATGAAATGGCCGAGGTTGATCGTTTCGAACGTAAACGGAAGCTGCTTCAAATCCAGTTTGGAGTACAGAAACAGCTCGTCGATCAGCTGATCCATATCATCGGCCTTCGTCAAAATCGTATTCACATACCGATCCATCTTTTGCTTCGTATCCGGAACGCCGTCCCGGATGCCTTCAATACTCGCTTTAATCGAAGTAATCGGCGTTTTCAGATCATGCGTAATATTGGCGATCAGCTCCTTGCGGTTTTGCTCGTATTGAAGCTGCTTCTCGACGGACAGCTTCAGCTTCCCGCGCATATCCTCAAAGGCCTCGCTCAAACGGGAAATCTCGTCATTGCCATCCGCATGCAGCTCAAATTCCAAATTGCCTTCCTTTATCCGCTCCGTCGATTTCCGGAGCAATTCAAGCGGCCTCACTATGCTCCGGGTCAAAAAGTAGTAAAGGAGCATGTTCATAAGCAGCAGCACAATGAACAGCACACCGAGAAAAATCGGCAGCAGCGTCCGTACGACCTCTGCAAACGGACTTCGCTCCCGGATAACGAGCACGCTTCCTTTTGCTTTATCGGGAAAATAAAAATCAAATTTGGCATACGCGTAAAAATGATCACCGATTTGCAGCGTATCGCGAATCGCATTGTTTTCCATTTCGTAATCAGGGAGATATTTTATTAATTCAGGCTGCTTAACTGATAACGAGGAATACAGCTGTTCATCCTCTTTGCGTATGAACAGTTCCGCCTGTTCCGCGCGAAGCTTATAATTATATTGATCCAGAAGCGTCTTATCGAGCAGCGAGTCGGGTTCATTTTTGGCTAGGTACTTAAGATCAAGAAAAATCGTCTCTTCTTGCTTAGACAGCGGGTTCACGGAATAATGAATCTTATAAAAGTCCTTCACGCTTCGCACATCGCCTGTGACCGCAACCACAAACAGCAGTGCGGCAGCGAGAAACAATACGATCGTGACAATAAGAATGCAGGTATAGGATAGCAGCAGCCGGACGCGTATAGACATGCTTGTAGCTCCTTCTCGATGTTCTTCTTTCGTGACTACAATGTAACATAGGATTGGCCGAGGCGACAAAGAGGACTTTGCAACGCCTGCTTGCATGCGATAGACTAGAAGAAATGATTTCCTGTTGAAGGAGCTTACCTATGGCCATAAATCGAAGGCTTAGCAGCGACCTTGATTTTGAAGAGGTCCTCGAGCAGCAGCAGCGCATTCGGGTATTTCAAGACAATCAGCTCATCGATTCAAGCTCGCTGGTCATACGGTTTGACGATAGCGTAGTCGTAACCCAATCGGGGGTAAGCGATATTGCCTACCACAACCGAAAGGAATGCGAGTTTTTCGAGCTGAGGAAGCGCTAATAGAAACACAGTATAAACGGTGTCATCCTGATCGCTAACGCGTGACAGTCTGGCACCGTTTTTCTAATGCTAGCGCCTGGTACCATAATAAGTTGGTACTTTTGAGAATAGGAATATGCTGTAAACTAAAGACATCAACAACAACTCGATTCGGGAGGATTTCACAAATGGAAAAAATGGAAACGATGCATGTACGCAAACCGGCTAACTTTTATCGCCGACGCAACACCCCTACTTATACTTTCATGGCTTGGGCAGCCTTTCTTATCGCCTGCGGATTTGAATTTATTGGCATCTATACGCTGAAGCAGCCGATGTCCGTGCAAGGCTATTACGCCGTAACCGGCGTGCTCTTAATCATTACTTCCTTCCTGCTGCAAAAGGTAGCACGCGACAACGATGAAGACAAATTTTTGAAAGACTACAATCCCGGGTACAGAAGACGCAACACCTCCGCCTTCACGTTTATGGCTTGGGCAGGCTTTATCCTTGCTGTTCTCGCTCAATATATCGGGATTTATGTACTTGAAGAGCCGCTGTACGTAAAAGGCTACTACGCCATCGCCGGCGCCTTTCTTATCGTTGCTTGCCTAGTCCTTCAGAAAACAATCAGGGACAACGAGGAAGACAGCCTGCATGCGAATGCAGCCGAGGATTTCGAAAGCTAAACCAAGCGTAAACGGCTGACGCTGTCCTTGGTTGCAAGCTCGTTTGGGGTGAAATATTAGCATCGTATGTGGTTAAACATTCTTATATTTGGACAAAAAAAGCCTCTCTTTTCGTTCGAAAAGAGAGGCTTTTCTGTGTGTTATTCTACTTTAAACTGCGCTCGTTTATTTTATGCAATAATAGATTGAATATGAACATCGCGCTCTTGGCTAAGATCCAAGAAGTAATCTGCCAGTTTAATTAACGGCGTCTCGATATTATGCGGGTTGATATAAACAACCTCACCGGCTCGTCCATCTGTAAGCAGCACTTGCCTCCCTACCAATCGTTTCATCATGTTTTCAATAAACACCGAAATGATTTGCGGGTTAAGCGCGCCAAACTTCCCTTCGCTCATTTGCTCAACAATCTCATGGAAGGACAAAGGCTCATGGTAAGGGCGTTTCGAGGACATCGCATGAAAAATATCCGCAACCGATACGATGGAGCTGAACAAATCTATGTTTTCTTTCTTAAGTCCCAGCGGATAACCATTGCCATCCTCGCGCTCATGGTGCTGCAGCGCAACCCTGGCAATTCGCAAGCTCAAGCCCGTCGTTCCCTTGAGCATTTCATATCCAAATATTGTATGCTTCTTCACAAGCTGGAACTCTGCTTCGTTCAGCTTGCCTGGTTTATTTAATACCTCGAGCGGAAGCTTCACTTTTCCCACATCATGCAAAGTCGCAGCCAATGACAGGATCGACAGCTCCGAATCGTCTAGATTCAGCCATCTGCCAATGAGCGTCGAGATGACGCCAACACCAATATTATGCTGGTAAACATAGTCATCCTTCGCTTTTACCGCTTCGAACAATTCGAAAATATCCGGATTTTTGGAAAGCTGCAAAATAGCGGGCAGTACCTCGTTTCGGATTTCCATTAAAGGTACTTTGCGGGACACTAAGATCGATTCAAAAAGTTCCTTCGAGACGGTAACCGTTTGCTGAACCAGTTCACCGATTTGAATACTATTTTCTTGGACGGGCTTCTTATCCGAGGCGAACACAAGAGAGTTCATATCTATCCGATGGTTTATGATGATTTGTAAGGATTCCGGTGTTAGGACAGAGTCGGCTGGTACTATCGTAACGCCATACGCATTCAAAATATCATGCTTAATCTTTTTCCCGATTAGCTGCTCCATTGTTACACTCCCTCGGACTTGGCGCTTCCAATATTTAGTTTACCATATCTTTATCAGGAAGTGACCGATTATATAAGAAATTGATATAAACTCTAGCGCTGCATCCAGTCCCTTTCATCTGGTCGAACTGCGAATAAGACCCGGTCAATGTTCGATTCAAAACTATGTTTCATCGTAATTTCCTTTTTATGCATAAAAGTAACTGGAATGTGCATCCTATTTCCATTGCCGTTTTTTAAACGGTCAACCTAGACAGTGTAAACTTGGAGGGCTATATGAAGAAAATCGTTACTTTGATTGGTTTGTTATTTCTGACGCAATCGCTTGGAGCCGCAATGGCGATGGCAAGCTCCGAGCCCTCGGCCCTGTTAATCCCCATCAATAACGGTGAGGGCAAGCAAATCGGTTCCGCCCAGCTTGTGCAAAAAGCAGACAAAGTGTTTATTCACATTGAAGCGGAGCAGCTAGCGCCAGGCACGCATGGCGTCCACTTCCACAATATCGGCAAATGCGAGGCGCCTGACTTTAAATCGGCTGGCGACCATTTTAATCCTATGAGCAAGCAGCATGGCTTTAACAATCCGAAAGGTTATCACAGCGGCGATCTGCCTAATATTGAAGTCAGAGCTGACAGAAAAGTGAGCGCGGATATCGCTAGCGCTGACGTAACTCTCCAACAAGGCAAAGCGAATTCCTTATTGAAGGAGGGCGGCACGGCGCTAGTCATTCACGAGAAAGCTGACGACTACGTAACCGATCCCTCCGGAAACTCCGGTAATCGCATCGCTTGCGGAGTTATCAATTAACTTGGATAAAAGCTATAACAAATTCCAAGCGTAAACGGCTGTCGCCGTCCTCTGTGGCAAAAGCTGACGTTTCGCGGTGATATATAAGCACATTTATAAGTGAAAACTTATAAATTCTTATATATGAACAAAAAAGTGGTTGAACAGATATATTTTCTGTTCAACCACTTTTTTACTAATTGTGAGGTATACTTCATTTTGGTACTGCCGACCAGATGTTAATTCCCTTTTTCATAGCGCTATATGCCTGCTTATATGAACTTTATTGTTCCGAATTCGTCGGACACATGAAAATTAACGGCACCCGTCGGCTGCCATGCTTGATATTCGCGCAATCCTTCCGGATTCTCGTCAATCCGGTAAAAGTTCGCCCTCCACTGCATCCCTGCACGAAACGGACGGTCAAAATTATAAGCAGGAATTTGAATTTCGTAGACTAGTCTGTCCGCAGCATCCAAATAGACATTCGTCTGTAAGCCGGCAAAATCCCACTCTTTATCGATCCGTACCGTATTGCCGAAGCCGTCATTCTCAATGCGGGCGTCGAACACGACGTTGTGAGGACTGACCTCTAGCTCTAAATAATGAGTGCCATTACCATGCTCATCAAAAAACAGCTCGACAACATCCTGTTCGTATAAGGGATCATCCCGGTTCAAAAAATCCGAGGCAATATGCCGATCCTCGCAAATAAATTGGATGAACAAACAATTCGGACTCCAGCAGGCACGGACGACCGTTTGCTCCAAGGCCTGCATACCAGTTACCGTATCAACTAGCTCGAATGGCTCAAAAAGATGCCATGGCACAGCGTCTTGTACTCCAGTGTGCCATTCCTTCGGAATCTCTTGACAGAGGTAGGTCATCTTCCCCGGAGAAGATTCTTCACCTAAATCAGGTTGATCCAAAAAGGTCACAGTTCTGTCAGAGGTTCCATGCAATTCAAAAATGACAATTTCATTATTGCCTTGCTGCAATAAAGGTCCCGGCACATACAAGCTTTTTTGCGGCCCTGTATTCCAATAACGTCCCAAATTAAAGCCATTAATAAACACGACCCCTTTGGTCCATCCTTCCAAGCTGATGAATGTATCACATGGCTCATCCACAACTAACGTTCCTCGGAAGAAGCTTGGTTCCATTTGTTCCGAGATGACCCCAAATTGCAGACCAGATAAGTCAGTCAGCGGTAACGTATACGTCTTCCAATCCGACAAGAACTGTCGTCCATAACGTGCGCCTTCCGTAATTCCTTTACGATCCTTCATATAAGGTCCATAGTTGACACGGCCCAAGTTCTCGACAAGCACAGTCACTTGCAAACCTTCAGCGGGTACATCAAACTCAAGTTTAGCATTCGCATCCGTACGACCCAGAATGCCAGCCAGTTTGCCATTAAGAAACACTTGAGCACGGTCATGCAGGTCCTGTATGAAGAACTCTTCCTTCGGTCGGGGTCCACTAATGAATGTCTCATAATGAATAAAGCCGTAATCCTGCCCCAATTTTTCCATCGTCTCAGGATATGCCGTGTATACAGGTGTAGAGATATTGTCTAGGTTAGCCGATAATGAAGCCTGCTCGGTCATTTCCATCCGTCCATACGCTTTCTTCGCGATCGGAGCTGGCAATTCACATTCACCTAGATCCACATATTTAGAGATGACCTCTCGCACAGCATAATATTTAGCTGTCGGATCACCCGATTCATTCAGTAGAGCGTCATAATCATAGCTTGTAACCGTCGGCTCATAGCTATCCGCTGTATGACCGTTCGCTCCGTTAAAAAAGCCAAAGTTCGTTCCGCCATGGAACATGTAGAAATTAACGGATGCGTTTAGACTAAGCATTTCATCCAACACACTTGCGACATCCTCAGCGGGACGGGTATGATGCTCCTCATGCCAATGATCAAACCAACCGTTCCAATATTCCATACACATAAACGGCGCATCCGGTTGATATTCTTTAAGCTTCTCGAAAGCTTCTGCTGCACGGGATCCAAAATTCACCGTTGCCAGAACACCATCAATCATACCGCCTTGCAGCATCGCATCTTCAGGTCCGTCAGAAGTGAATAACAGCACGTCCATTCCACGAGCAATCATGCTTTCTTTTTGATGAATCAAATACCGTTTGTCATTGCTGTAGCTTCCATATTCATTCTCGACCTGCATCGCGATTATCGGTCCGCCATTGGTGCATAGGAGTGGTTTTAATTTCGGAAGCAGCACATCATAGTAAGCATCCACATGATCTAGAAACGGCTGATGGTAGCAACGGAGACGCATATCCGAGTCTGCCAGCAACCAAGAAGGCAGTCCGCCAAATTCCCATTCTGCACAAATATAGGGCGCAGGCCGAACAATGACATGCAGCCCGATCTCTCCAGCCAGCTCAATAAAACGAACGATATCTGCCATGCCTTCAAAATAAAATTGGCCCTTCTTCGGCTCGTGAAGATTCCATGGGACATACGTTTCAACGGTATTGAGCCCGCAAGCTTTTAATTTTGCAAGTCGATCTTGCCAATGCTCGGGTACGGTTCGAAAATAATGAATGGCTCCTGAAAGGAGGCGTATGGGCTGATCATCAAAATAAAATGAAGATCCTGAATATTTAAATATCGTCATCTATTCTCCACCTCATTAAATAGTTAAAATATTAAGCATAATGACTGGCTAACGCCTGATTGATTCTCTCTCTTGCAGCTAGCAACCATTCTCCACCGCCTTTTGGATAGACGGAGAATGTCAATGGCGCTGTTAGACCTTCTTCCATTAGCTTTATCGTCTGTTCTTTGCCTATCTTCTGCTCAAGCAGCTCTAATGCGCGTAAGTCTTGCAAGGCCTCATAAAGAACTTCCAAGCGGATCGATTCGATTGGGCCCTCTTTGCCCGGATAAACCAAGTAGGAATCTCCCGAAGGAAATCCAAGCTTTGCATCCGTTGACCGAAAAGGATCGAGCTTCTGATCAATGGAATACTGCGAATACCAGAAATTAAAGCCCCAGTGCAGAAAACCCTGCAATCCAAACTTATACAACTGGAATCCAATAATCCGGTTTCTAGAAGAAGGCATGTTAAAAAAGCGATTGGATACTTCTTGATGCTGCGCACAGCAATAATAGGTCCATAAATCTGGAACGCCATGCTCTAGGAACGGTTCGATGTGATTGTTCCCCGGAATCGGTCTCTGCACCAGACCCCGCTCGTACATATCCAAATCGGATAGCGCATCCATAATAGGGTAATCAGAAAGATGCCGGCGCACGATCTCGCTTGCAGCTTGATAAGATTCCAAATGACTGAGTTCCGGTTCATCCGAAACATGGAACCAGCTTTGCTTATCCAGTCCATTCTCTTTCAAGTATTGATCAAGACTAGGCAGGAATTGATCCAAGAAGTTATGATAAGCTTCTGAGGATGCATCCGTCTCCCAGCCAAATAGCTTTTTCTCTTCTCCATGTACCGTTCCTATAATCTTTGGAGCGCACTTTGCTCCCCATTGCGTAAATAAGTGTGAAAACTCAAAGTACTTCACGTCCAGCTTCTTGCACATGGTTACCCACCGCGTAAGCTGATCAAAACCGAAATGATAAGTATCTCCCTGGGCATCAACTTGCACCAGTTGAACAGTTGGACGTTCTCCTCCAATGAGTGTATCGAGCGGCGGCGTAAATAGTGGTGTCAATATCATGTTCATGCCATGCTTGACCATCGAGTCCACATAACGTTCAAGAAGTGTCCAATGCGCTTCACTAAAGACTTCGACACCGTACTGCGTCGCAATACAATCGACATGAAACCATTCTGTGTGAATCAATTTTTGCGGAGGTAATGCAGCAGGGATGACAGTCAACTGAAATACATCGGATACCGCTAAGATCTCTCCTTCATCAGATAGGAAAGAGAGTTGAATGGAATGAAGACCCGGAGAGACAGATTGGTCAAGCTCAACGCTCACCCAAATGGAACGCCATTGCTGGGGAACCGCACTAATGGATTGCTGATTCAGCTCATATAACGGATCTGGATATAGTCCCGGTGCCGTGCGCAGGACGTTATCATCAGGGTTTTTGAAACAAGGCATCTCCGAAGGAACCAGTCCGACAGTTCTAATCAAAATACGGTCTGCAAGGGATGAGTCAAGGTTTACACTTATATTTTTCAAGAGAGTATCTGAAGTGTATGCGACCTGAAATGAATAGGTCTCGCCGAAAAGCGCAGATGCGCTGTTAAAGGCTTGTTCGGTTGGCGTCTCATCTGCGAATACTTTTGTCAAAGAGCTTAGTAACTTCGTCTCAAATTGGATTGGATGATTCATTACTCTTTCACCTCATTATATTAGGATACTTTTTGCAAAATCTTTGATATTGACACTGTTTCCATCCATTCTTGATTGCTCCGCCGCGAAAGCCATTAAATGACTTTGAATCGATTGACTTGCCGAGGTTAGCCCTTGACTCTTGCCGTCTTCTCTTACCAGCTTTAAGAAATCCTTGAGTAAACCCATATCGCCACCGCCGTGACCAACGTGACCTCCCATATTTTCAAAAGAGATTCGCTCAACCTTGCCGCTGCCAAAATGAATCACTTCAATTTCATTCTTCTCCATGGCACCGCGGATTTCCCCCTTGGTTCCCATAAGCTTGATTGTACGGCTGACATCTTTAGTAAATGCGCTCATCGTAAATGCTGCCGTGACAGAATTAGCAAACTCCATATTCACAACCTGATGGTCAACGACATCATTGTCACAATGATAGACGCATCTGCCGTATGGGCCTTCCTCTAGCGCCTTATAACGCGCACTATAGCTCAAATCATTACTAATTGCCGCTGTAGGCCAATTTGTATCCTCTGTTAAATAGTGCTTAGGCGCATAGTAGAGACAATCATCTGCCACAGGACAACCGTCCAAGCAGCGTAACGGCGCCCCAGCCGGCGCTTGATCGGATGTAAAATGAGAGAGTGATCCAAAGGAGGATACACGAACACATTCCGAACCTGCTAACCAGAGTAAAATGTCCAGATCATGACAGGACTTCGCTAGAATCATTGGACTGGAGTCTTCTTTCCGGCTCCAATTCCCTCTCACGAAGCTATGTGCTTGATGCCAAAATCCTACATTTTCATTATGCGTGATTGACATCAAATTTCCAATTGTTTCATTATCTAGTAGTCCCTTAATGGTAGAAAAGAAATTAGTATACCGAAGCACGTGACAAATCGAAAACACACGGTTTAACTGAGACGCCTTTTCACCCATAAGCAAACATTCTTTGGCATCCGGAGACATCGGCTTCTCAAGCAGCACATGATAGCCAGCCTCAAGTGCTTTCATTGTCGGATCAAAATGCTGTTTATCTTGGGTGCAGATGAGTACAGCATCCGCGAGCTTCGGCATAGCGAAAAAATCATCCCAGTTCTCAAAACACATATGAGCCGGAATACTATGCCTAGCTTGGAAGCTCTCCCTACGTTCAACAACCGGTTCAGCAACAGCTACAACTTGCAGCTCATTAGGATGCTGAAGTGCATACTCCAAATAGTTGACTCCCCGTAATCCCGCTCCAATGATTGCAACAGTAACTTTTTTCATGAATGATCTCTCCTCGTTGTTTTAAGTCTATCTATTCTTTGACACTTCCTACTGTCATGCCTTTAACAAAATACTTTTGCAAGAACGGATACACGAGCATAATGGGCAAAGCACCCATAAAAATTTGCGCATTTCGAAGCGTCTTCTCACTTAAGTTATCCATCACTTTAAGCTGCTCGATAGACATGGAAGACATTTGGGCATTGATCGACATGATTAATGTAGAAAGATAGGTTTGCAGTGGATACTTTTCCGGTGAATTCAAATAAAGAATACCGTCAAACCAAGAGTTCCAATGCCCGACAATCGTGAACAATCCAATGGTTGCGATCGAAGGAAGCGATACAGGCAAATAAATTTGCCAAAGCACTCGCCAGTGTCCCGCACCGTCAATTGTAGCTGCCTCATCCAGTTCTCTCGGAATGGATCTGAAGAAATTCAGCATGAGCACCATATTCCATACATTCAAAGCACCTGGCAAAACGAGTGCCCAAATCGAATCAATGATGCCTGTATTTTTTACAATGATATAAGTAGGAATTAATCCGCCGCCGAAAAACATCGTAACTGCAAAGAACCATACATAAGGGGTTCTAAATTTAAACTGATTATTCGTTTTCGCGAGTGGAAAAGCCGTAATAAATACAAGAAGCATATTGACAGCCGTCCCAAGCACGACCCGCTGAAAGGAAACCCATAAGGAACGGAAGAACTCTACCTTCTCTCCCAAGTATTGATAAGCATCCAAGGAGAAGCCGACAGGCCAAAGCTTTACTTCTCCTGCCATCGCTGCCGTATTCGAGCTAAGTGAAATAGAGAGTAAATGAATGAACGGGATAATACCGAGCAACGTGATTGAAGTTAACAACAACGTATTGAACACGACAAAAAGCTTCCTACTGATTGATTGTTTGTGTATCACCGTATTACCTCCGTCCTAGAATATTCTGTAATTGTTAAATTTGTAAGCCGCATAGTAGGTAATCGATACTAACCCTAATGATATGACCGATTTAAAGAGGCCGATTGCCGCTGCTGGTCCGAATTGTTGACTGAACATCCCTAGTCGATAAACGAATGTATCAATGATATCTGCACCTTCATAAACAGTCGGGTTATACATAATTAGAATTTGTTCGAAACCCGCATTGAGAATGCCGCCTAAGCTTAATACGCCAAGCAAAATAAGAATTGGGGCAATACCTGGAAGCGTAATGTGCATGACTTGCTTCCATTTCCCTGCTCCATCAACCTCTGCCGCTTCATAAAGCGTTGCATTGATGCCTACAATGGCTGCGAGCATAACAATCATATTGTAGCCCATGCCTTTCCAGACATCTGAGCCAATGACAATACCTCTGAACCAGTCATTGTCGAGCATAAACATAATAGGCTGAAATCCAATTTCGGTTAACAAGCCATTAATAGGTCCGCTCAACGAGAACAATTCAATCACGACGCCCCCAAGCACGGTCCATGACAGAAAGAACGGAAGGAAGATGGCAGACTGAATGAAGCCTGAAAACCATTTTCTTGTAACCTCATTAAGCAACAGCGCAAGAAGGAGTGGAACAAGCAGAAACAGGACCATTTTGTAGATCGCGATAATGATCGTATTCCATAGCACCTGATTGAAATCCGGTAAAGCAAATACATAACGGAAATTTTCAAGGCCAACGAATTCTGATTTGAAAAATCCGGATAATGGCTCAAACTGTTGAAAAGCCATGACTAGACCAGCCATAGGTCCGTATGCATAGATCAAAGTAGCGATAACACCAGGCAATAGCATCAAATGCAGCAAATATTCTTTTTTCAGTGTTCTCATAGATGACCCTCCTAACCGGCTGCTAATTTTAAAGCGGGAGGAGTTGTCGACTTCTCGACTCGTCTCTCCCGCTTTTTTAAAAATATAAGAAAGTATAAAATTCAACCTTATACGTTGCTTATATTTCACCGCGAAACGAGCTTTTGCCGCCAAGGACGGCGTCAGCCGTTTACGCTTGTTTAGAATTTAATTTTTGGCTTGCTCGCTATACCATGCATTGACTTCTTCTGTAATATCATCGCCGCCTAGCGACTTCCAGCTTGCAACGAACTTATCAAATTCATCAATCGAGGTGCCCATAATGATTTTGGTAAAGGATTCTTGCATAAGTTTATCAAGCTGGGCCCCCTTCTCTACTTGTGTTTTTGTAGGTAGGCCATAAAATTCATTGTTTACAAACGCTCCGCTTTCTTTAATCTTACGAGTCGTTCCCCAACCGCCATCTTTTGCTGCACGGCTATAATATTGACCCCAATTCACGCCTTTGGAAGCATCTTTTGTATTTCCTGCAAGGTAATCCGTACTTGCTTTGAAGACATCCGCTACATTCTTGAAATTCTCATCATCAAGCGTAATTTCAGTCTGTTTAGCGTCGAGTGCCTTGTTCACTTCTGTATAGATCGTTTCAATTTGAGCAGGGTTGTAGATACGTGGATTAAACCAGTTATATACATATCCATTCTCTGCTTTGTTTTTTTCTAAATATTGTTTGTTGCCCATTTCGATATAGAAATTGATCATTTTAATGGCTGCTTCTGGATTTTTCGATTTTTTGTTTACTGCGAAAACCTTACCAGCCCGAATTTTTGGAACAAGTGATTTTGCTGGACCGTCTAGCCCTGGAATTTGAACCGCAATCCACTCAGCCTTCGGATCATTGTCAATATTTAAATTAAGCGGCCAGTTCGGGTACCACCATTCTCCGTAAGAAATACCAACCTTGCCCGAAGTAATATCTTCTACTGCCTTGTTCTCATCCTTCAAAGCAAATTCTTTATCCAGAATGCCATTTTGGTACCAAGACTGCAGCTTACTAAGCGCCGTCTTCACCTCAGGTTGAATAAGACCCGGTATTAGTTTATCTTCACCATTTTTGAGCCAGGCTGTCTGAGCATCACCAATGGATGGGTAGGCACCGAATCCGTTAAATAATCCTCTTACATCAAATCCCCAGAAAAACAGCGTTTTCTGCAAAGAAATACCGTAAGTATCATTCTTGCTATTTTTATCCGGATCATTTTTCACAAATGCTTCTGCGACCTTTTCCAGCTCATCGATCGTTGTTGGTGCTTGTAAGTTCAAATTATTAAGCCAATCCTTCCGAATCCAAAGCAATTGAGTAGATAGGAATGGATCTTCAAAAGCTGGAATCGCCAGCTGTTTGCCGTCTGAGTTATAAGTCTTCATTGCAAAACCGCCATCAGATTCCATGTATTTCTTAAGTATTGGCGATGCGTATTGCTCATAAGCATCTGAAAGATCAGCGAGCATATCCTGCTTTTTCAGCTTCTCGAAATTTTTCGGGTCCAGCTCTAAAATATCAGGCAGGTCTCCTGATGCCATCGCGAGTGAAAACTTTTGTTCAAATTGGCTGGAAGGCACGGTCCATTTATATTTCACATCGATGTTCATCATCTCTTTGAGATCCTTGAAGTAAGCATTCTGATCGGGTGTAATCCCTTTTGGTGTTCTCGGATCTTCAGGCGGATTGAATCCAAGTACTTGTGTAACCGTAACCGTTTCAGGGTATTTACCGAATGGATCTGGCGGAGTGACTTCAGTCTGATTGTTCTCTGATGACGATTTAGAGGTTGGTGTATTTGCCTTGTTATCACCTTGAGTCGAGCATGCTGAAATGGTTGAAAGAGACAGCGATAACAATAAGAGCATTTTCATCATTCTATTATTTTTCATATGGAACACTTTCCCCCTTTTGATAATGTTAGTAGCTCTGATCCCTGTGCTTATTATATTTCGAGAGAGAAAGCGGTTTCAATTTCACTTTTTTTACATCGCTTTTGATTTTTTTACCTATTGTGAATTTCGATATTCTTGAGGTGAACGTCCTGTCATTTTTCTAAAAAAAGTCGTAAAGTACGAAGCCGAATCAAAACCCGCCTTACTTGCAATTTCATTTAATTTCAAGGATGTATTCATCATTAGATCAATGGCAACGGTCATTTTCGCGGATTGAATATACTCTAATAAATTATGTCCCGTGATCTGCTTGTAATAGCGGGACAAATAGGATGGATTAAAATGCACTTCATCTGCAATAGCCGTTAGGGACACATCATTGGACAGATTGTTATGAACATATTGATGAATTTGTTCAATTAGCAATTGTTTGAATTCTTCTTGCTTTATCTCTCCGCTCAAATCAGATTCACAACCGGTCGATTTTTCGTAATCAACAATAACCATTTTTTGGCCAAATGCTGCTCTTTTCTGAATCATTGCACAAACGGCTTCCACTTGGAGATGAAGCGTATCCCACTTTCCTAACAAATTCCCAGAAATGCCGAATGAAGCCGAAGCGGCGAGCACCTCAACACATTCATTCTGCACAAGCTCAAGAATGCCTTTCATATAGGATGCTATACCATGCTCATTCGCATCCGCATCTGGTTGAGTCCCTCTAAAGCGTCCCAATAATTCCTCATCCGCTTGAAGAAGCCACACAAGTGTGCTGCCATTGTAAACCGTTTTCTCAGCGACTATGGAAGCCGGCAGATGATTGTCAAAAATCCGTTGTACCGCTTCCAGCATCTTTAAATTATGAATATCCAGCCGATCCACTTGCCCTACAAGGAAGAAAGAGGGACGCTCAACAACAATGCCAAAGTCCACTTCTGCATAAATGGGTTGAGTCAATAGAGTAGGAAGCGGCTTTCCGCTCAGCATGGCTTCCATCAGTTCTTTTTTTAGATAAGGCTCCGCGATTTGAATATGTCTTTGCGCCTTTTCCTGCTGAAGCCTAAGACGCTTCTCTTCTTCCAATTTACCTATTACCTCTTTAACCGCTTGGAAAATCGGCTCAATTCCTTCTGTTTTCAAAATATAGTTCTCTACGTTTTTCTTTAACGCTTCGTACACATAATCAAATTCACTGTACCCTGTAAGAAAGATAACCCTGCATGAGGGCCAATAGTATACCATTTCATCCACTAATTGCAGACCATTCTTCTGAGGCATACGAATATCGCTGATCAAGATATCCAGTTTCGTTTTCTTTGCTATTTCAAGCGCTTCACCGGAGGAATATGCTTTGCATATATCCAGCTCAAAGTCTTTGTTTCCCTGAAAAAGCTGTACTAGGCCATTCACAATGACAGGCTCGTCATCTACAATTAACAATCGGTACATTATTAAACCCCCTTATTTTCAAGATGTATGATAAGCTCCACTTTCAAACCGCCGTATTGGCTTCGGGAGACGAATAAGCCGCTGCCCTCTCCATAAATTAATTTTAGCCGATTGCTCACGTTAATTAATCCCGTTTTCTCAACCTGCTTCGTTCTGACTGCAAGCTGCTCCTGCAATTGCTCTATTTTATCATCTGTTAATAAACCGCCATTGTCTTCAATGGTGATGCGTACTGTATCAGCCTGATAGCCAGCTCCAATATAGACAACTCCGTTCATCGTACCATCTTCAAAGGCATGATCAAATACGTTCTCGACGATCGGCTGAATGATGAGTCTTGGTACGTAAACGGTATGCAATTGATCCGAAATCTCGGTGTATTCATACGAAATTCGATTGGAAAAGCGAATGCATTGGATTTCGCAATAATCCAGCGCATGTTGAAACTCCTTGTTAAGAAGCACTTCATCAGCACCGCTTCTTGTGATGTATTGATAATAGCTTCCAAGTTTTTGGGAGAGTTCCGCGGCACTATCAGAATCCCCTACTTTGCACATCATATAAATAT
The DNA here is from genome assembly GCF_031157315.1 of Paenibacillus sp. LHD-38. Lineage (GTDB taxonomy): Bacteria > Bacillota > Bacilli > Paenibacillales > Paenibacillaceae > Pristimantibacillus. Next base: position 4,598 of record NZ_JAVIFU010000017.1, on the reverse strand, counting down.
TAAAAAAGCTGTTGTATAAAAAATGGGGGTTGATTTGAGATTGCAGCTGCTTTAATTCCGAATGCTGCAGCGCTATTTTTTGTTCATAGTTTTCCTTTATGGAAACGTTCAATCGATGTGCCATACGATTAAAGCTTTGAAATAAATAATGAAATTCATCATTTGTCTTGGATTCGATGACTAAGTTCAGATTATCTGTTTCTATCATTCGAAATGCTTTGCCCAGATTGGACAATGGACGATGTATCATGACATTAACCGAGAACGAATATAGCAAAAGAATGATAATGGTAATGCTGAACAAGAGGTAATACAGCGTATAAAACTGGCTTAGTGATCTGGTGATTTCGTTCTGATTCACATACATAATTAATGACAAATTTAAAGAGCTGACAAAATTGTGTATAACAAAATAACGGATGCCGTTGACTTTCTCCATTTTAGACATATGGTCAGCTTGATCATTAGGATCTTTAACCAGTTGTTGCTGTACCGTAATGGCTTGATCCTGTTGCGTCGTGGAAAATACACTTCCCAAACTTTCACTCCCAAGCAATACCTCTGACTCCTGGTATAGGGTCCTAATTTGATGCAGCTCTTCGAGCAGCTTCACTTTGGAAAGTTCAATATACGACCATATGCCGTCATTATTCGCTGTCTCGATAAAGAATATCCGATCTTCAACTCTATAAAAGGAAGGCTTGATTGAATCTCCTAATAGTGTAGAAATGAGCTTATATTCATCGTTTGGCGTATTGGTAACACCGTTCGAAATAGAGATGGTTTTACCTATTGATGCAATATAAACCCCTGCATTAAGCACGTATTCGCTAGAATTCATGAGAAAGCTCAATCGATCTCTCACTTGATCAATCAGTTTAACCTCATCATATTTCCCGAGGCTTCCTCCCCTAAAGCTAAGCTTTTGTAAATCTTCACCGTTAATAAACCCCAATTGCTGACTGCGAATAAAATACATTTCTTTATCCAGTTGCTTCGCGTAAAAGGAAGCTCCCGCTTCGGCTGAATCCAGCATCGTATTTTTTGAAAAAGACATGCCCTTGTAATTGACCCAGATGTTCATCGAAATGAGAGGAACAAGAAACACGATAAATACGATAACAATTTTCTGATAAACGAACCATTTCGCTTTGCCGGCAGCCTGCAATTTCATAGGATATCCCCTTCTTCTTCATCTTGGTACACTTGTGTGAGGCATCACCTGTTGCATGTCGTTGTTCTTGGATGAAACTGATATTTTACCGACGTTCCTTCGCGAAGAAATACATCGTCTATTTTAAGCTTTTATTTCTATGTGTCTATTATTCAATCTAACATCACGATACTGATTAATATAATTAGCATAACAAAGACTTGGCTCAGAGTGTTCAACTTTCACCTGAGCAGACGTCATGTAGATTAAGCGCTTACACGAAAAACGGATACCACCTGCAATCTTAAAGCTCAGACTGCATCCTCCCCCTCTGGCCAGATCCTGTACATATCCCCAAAATAGCCATGTCCAGTGGATGTTCAATCATAAAGAAACCCTCCGGTCAACGATTTAAGTCCATCTTAACAGATGGCCTTTTGTCGTTATCATCCATGAGGGTATCATACCAAGGAGTCTTTTTATTTTTCAATCCTCATATTTCTTCATAATAGGAACGCTCCCCGTTATCTTAATAAAATAAGCAAGCCACCTTGCGCCTGCTCGTCCATTATTATTCAACGATCGTTCCCCGTTGGTTCTAGAAGGAACTAGGCAGTAACCTCCCGCAAGGAAGGAATAATCAACCAATATGGATGCAATATTATTTATTGTATATCCGACTTTTCATCAATAAATAGCCGTCCAAGCTCACTTAAAAAGTCATAGTACTGGTTAGCCTCAACAAATTTCACAACTTTAGCTTCTGTATCGGTAGACTCAAAAAATGGAATGATACACAGGTTAATGTCCTGATTTATTATATAAGCCAACTTATTCGGGTCTTTCCATATTCGGTCATATCTCGTAAATGGATCTTCCAGATCAAATGTATCTTCTGACAAGCCACCATAAGGTGCAAACCCAGGGATATCACCCATACGATACCAATTGAGGTAGGTTTTTTTCTGTAATGCTTTTTCAACAAGATTAGCCATTGGTATGCTAATCAATAAGGGATCGAATTTCAACATCGTTCCTTGTGATTTGGCAAAGTCGGGATGGTTGACACCAACTCCAATAGTGAACGATACAAACATGCTGCTGTTACTTCGGCTTTTTTGTATTTGGCACACCTGTCGGATACCGTTTACATTTCTAGAGAAGGTGTTTTTTGAACGCTTAAAGCCAAGTTCTAGGAATTTAGACTCGAATAAATTTGAAATCATCTCATTCAGTAGATCACTATAATTAATACTCATTTACATCCCCCTTTCACAAACAATTTATACGAAACAATGGTTGCTTTGTTCCGCTATCCTGCCCGTTAGCTTAACAAAGAAAGGGAGCAGCTGCCGCAGCAAACTACTCCATGTTTGTTCAACTCCCCGTTAGCGTAACAAGCCTCAATTATTATAGAGGTTTTCTTCGTGTCCATCTATTCGGGGCAAGGTCAAAGAGACCTGAGGCAGTGCATGCTTAATTCATTTCAAATCCTGCCCATAATGGGATTTTTTTTGTACAGGAGAAACCAATCTCTCATATTAGTTCAAAATGCAAATAGTGACTCCCCGAGGATGAGGGCCACTATTTACACTTTAATGTATTTGATCCACTAGATTCTACCCGTCAAGTAGCGTCATCTGTTCTTTCATATATCGGGTACCATGAACGACATGTTTAGGGCTAACTTCTTCAATACGAACCAAGTCCTCAGGAGTTAGTTCAACATCCACGGAGGCTGCATTTTCCTCTAAATATTTTATTCGTTTGGTTCCCGGAATCGGTAGTGCATGATTTGCTATGGTCCATGCTAGGGCCAATTGTGAAGGAGTACAATTCAATTAGGTGTGTAGGAAAACTTAGTCGCAATAATGGCCTGATCTCGGCGTCCTTTGAGTGCTTTTCCAAGAAACTCCTCGTTATGCCCATTTCCATAAACATCAGCGGTATCGATCAAAGTAACTCCCAATTCCAGAGCACGGTGTATGGTCTTAATGGACTGTTCATCATTTGTTTCTCCATACATTCCTGGAGACATTCCCATAATCCCCAGTCCAATCGAGGACACGACTAGATCACTGTTTCCTAATTTTCTTGCTTTCATATATTATCCCTCACTATCGCTTGTTGAGTGTTGCTGATTTTCGATTTGTTTTAACAGTTGACTTTCTGAACTGGCCCTTCCCATTTCTATATCTTCATATATGGACAGCTTGTTATTCACAGCATCAAGAGCTTCTGCAAGCTCACTTTGACGTCTAAATAAATCCTCTTTGTACTGATTAAGAATTGATTTTCTTTGAGGAATTGTGGAATCGCCATCTAATGCGAGATTGACCATTTGCTTAAGTAAAGACATCTTCATTCCAGTTGCTCGAAAACATGTCATCAGCCTGATCCAATCCAGGTGATCTTGTTCAAACAGACGATTCCCATGCTTATCTCTCTTGATGTAGGGAAGTAATCCCTCCTTCTCGTAATAACGAATGGTAGGTGCCGAACAACCTAATCGCTCTGAAGCTTCTTTTATAGTAAATGCCATGTTCTTGGATCCCTTCTTAAAGTTTGTTTTCAGATGCTTTCGTCAGGTTCTTCTACATCATAGTCCTTAAAGCGCGCTTTAAGGCAACCCTAAATTTTCGGATGTATTATTGCGGGTCTCAAATAGGAATGTTTCTCAAATAAGCGAATCATTTTATGTACTATTATTGGCTTTTGACAAGCACGCCCATATTCTCAAAGTGAATGGAACGGTCATTACTAAAGTAATACAACGTCAGTCCTATATTGGGATTGGTGAACGTAATGAGATTTAACTGGTACTTGATCTGATCCGTCAGATATCTGCGATCATATGGCTTTTCCGCTGTCAGGAACAGCTCCAACTGTTTTCCTATGTTTCCCTCGAAGGCAAGTTGTTGAGAAACGTGATTCAGGTTGCTTAAACTATTTTCAAACGACAACCTCACCTGCTTCAAGTTGCTTTGGATGCCGGATTGCAGTTTCGTGTTCAGGATCGAAGTAATGGTATTGTAAGAAAGAAAGCAGGAGAATCCGATTTTTCAAGGTCATTCGATCCATTTGGGACTTCCGTTCATTCTCCTTCATCATGTTCTCATCTCCATCTTGGAAAACTACCGAAAGATCCCTGGATTGCTCATCCAGGGACCCTTAGAATGTTTTTATTTTGAAACCGATCATTATAAACAGCTTTATAACGAAGTTGTTCTTTAAACAACCTCAGTAGCGTTGCATTAAACCTAACATAGGTTTCAAGTGATTTATTTTGTGCTAAATTGTGCTAAAAATGTAAATTTTACGGCGTCCATGGCAGAAAAAAATCTCCTAAAATTAGAGGTACAGGTAGTCCCTGTCCAAATCCCTAATTAGGAGATCACGCATGGACAAGGATACACTACTTTCGTCATTTGGTAAATGGGTTGCG
>NZ_JAVIFU010000016.1 GCF_031157315.1 Paenibacillus sp. LHD-38 | reverse complement strand
ACAAAAGAAAAAGGCGAGTTCTGCGCCCCAACGCAAACCCGCCGACGATCATCCGTGGAAAACCACGTATGACAACAACATTACTAACCGTAACACAAAACGCAGAGCCTTCCAAGATGCTATGTATTCACAGCACAACGGTTTTTCAGAGGCCTCCTGGTAAGGGCGGCCTCCATTTTAGCAAGTGACATTTTCATCGAACAGTTAAAGTGACATTTTCACAGACGATTGACATGAAGAAGAGTTAGATTGTGTTATGACTATACTTTTGTAAGTTCGAAATTTGGTTTGACGTTTTTAAAATCTACATTTTCGCCGCTCACCATAAGGCCCATGCCCCAATCAAAATGAACCTGCTCCGACGGTTTATCCGCTGCGTCACGATACTGGAATAAAACATTTCTTCGCGTTCTATCACTGCGGTTCACATCCGAACCATGAATCGTCAAGTAGTTGAAGAACAAAACATCACCTGCTTTGGCTGGGCAAAGCGTTCCCGAGGAGATCGGATACTCCTTATGATTAAGATAGTGTTTGCCCACATGCGGCAAAGGTCCTTGCAGATGCGAACCGGGAATCACGGCCAAGCAGCCGTTCTCCTCATCCGCGTCATCTAAATGCACGCTGGCAGCCAGCATGGAATGGTTATGATGCGGAAAATACGGGAAGTCCTGATGCATCGGAAACGCTGCTCCATTAGCAGGGGGCTTCACAAGCATTTTGGAATGATGGAGCTGAACATTGGGACCGATGATTTTGTTCAGAACGGCCGTCATTTTAGGGTGAATGACTGCTCTCGTAAAGGCCGCGTCATGGTAATGCACATCGTGAAAACCTTTCAGCACCAGCTTCTTAAGCTGCTCAGGTGGAAGGAAATCACCCTGCCAAGCATGGTTCGTATCCGCTTGATTCTGAGCTGCGCGATTAATGATCCTCTCGACCGCCGCTCTCATCTCCAGCACCTCTTCCTCATTAAACACGCCTCTTACCAGCAAATACCCGTTTTCCTTGTAAAATTGCACATCATCATTGACGTTCATATCGATTCTCCTTATCCTATAATTAGTCTGAATATGCTTTTATTATAGATGTGGTAAGGTGAATTCGTATTTATCCGTCAAAGACGTCTTTTTGCACAATTACGCCAAGGGAGCTGATGGTTCATATGTATGTTTGGCCAAAAAGCGAAGAGCGATTAAATCGGTACGCACGCTTGCTGCATGGCGATAGCGTAACCATTCATGTTTATTATTGGGGAGCGGTACAAGGATTAATCGAGAATACCGTTCATAAACATTCGTTTTTTGAGGTTTGCTACGTTACCGGAGGTAGTGGAATTTACGAGGAGGGGCATGTCACTTATCCATTGCGGGAGGGAGTTCTGTTTTGTTCCCGTCCAAATATATATCATCAAATTCGGGATGTAGACCAATTGGATTTATTATATGTGGCGTTTGAGCTTGATGAGAAGCTTTCAAAGCCAGATGAATTCGATTATTACAATCAAGCCTTAAATAGCGGACCGATATGGACAGATAAGCAGCAGCTCTCGCCGACTGCTCACATTTGGCACGCTTTGCTCGTTCCAAGCGGCGATAGTCATGCTGCTCCGATTTCTTTAATCCCTCAGCTTGCGCACGCCTTGATCCTTACTTTTCCCACTATCGTTGGCGGGAGGAACAGCAGCACGGAAACGGTATTACCCGCATCTAATGCTGCAATGCTCATCAGCCGCGCCAAGCTGTACATACGCGACAATCTCGGAGCGAACCTGAACCTCGCCGAGGTTGCCCGTTATATTAACGTATCGGAGCGGCATCTCTCAAGGCTGTTCTCGCAGAGCGTGCATGAGTCATTTTCCATGCTCGTTAGGCATGAGCGAATACGCGCCGCTGAGCAGCTGCTGTCGCAAACCTCAACGCCCATTAAGAGCATTGCTGAGCGCTGCGGTTTTTCATCCGTTCATTATTTTACAAGAACCTTTGCTGAGGCTAAAGGCATCCCACCCGCAGCTTTTCGGCAGGCTAGCCGCAGAAATTCCGAACAAGAATAGTACTTCTAATTATATGGGCTCATAAGTCATGTATTGTGATTTCGCTTCTAACCATAAAGCGGGCATTCACACCTGCTTGTCCGATTCCTTTTGAAATATAAAAGGTCCCGCGCTGGTCCGTGTGGAGCCCTTTGTAGATTCCTTTAGCCGAAAGCGGGCCTTTCGGCTTAATCGCAAAAAAGAACGGCACGTTCAGCTGCTTTCCATGCAGATGACCGGCCATTAAATAATGATACGGACGTTCGATCTTCAGTACGACGTTAGGATCATGTGTGATGATGATGATGGGCTTCGAGTCGTCGACAAATCGAAATGCTTGCTTGATATTACTGTGACCAGTACCGTAATCATCGATCCCGACTAATTGGAAATCCTCTAATAATACAGACTCGTTTAGCAGAATTTTTATTCCATAAACCTCAAATAGATCAAGCAATTTTTTTAAATTTGGCAGTTCATAATCATGATTACCCAAAACGGCATAAACAGGGACACCACAGTCAGCTATCACTTTAAAGTATTGAGCAGCTCGTGATAAATAGCGTTCTCTATAGGTAAAATCACCTGTCAAAAAAATATAGTGAGGATTAGTCATCTTAATTTCTTCCCTGATTCTTCTTGCACTCACACGCAGCCTGTCAAAGTGAAGATCGCTTATTTGAAGAATACGCTTATTAATGCCAATTGGATTGTTAAGCTTTTCCACTTTCAACCATTGTGTCGGAAAGATAAAGAACAGATATATGATAATGATGCATCCGCTAATGATTAAATAAATCAATATGATCCCACCTTTCCTCCATATGTAGAAATACTTTATAAACTAGTATATTCAACTGCATCCCCGATCACAACTGCGGAACAACATCACCTTTCATCTATTATGGCAGTGGCGTTGCTCTATCAAAGTCTGTTATTTCAGTAAAATGATACAAATTACAAATTAACTTGTTGACAATGAAACAGCAGAGATGTTAACCTAATCACAAGTTCTTTATAAAGAACAAAAACAAAAAACGATCTTTCATTTAAACTATAAATAAAGCCGTGATGGTTTAACTATTTCCTAATCTTTAATTCATTATTTAAACTACACACAACAGTTCTTAAATAAGAACAAAATGCCATTATAAATTCTTTTCATCAGCTTGTGCTTTATCAGCGACAGGAGGAAACAATGAGCGCTATAGTCGGTGTTTGTCATCTCAATAATGAACCTATTCATCCAGAACTGGGTATGCAGCTCTTGCAAGATCTGCAGCACTTTCCTGCAGATGATATCAACGCATGGCGCAATGAACATGTTTTCTTGGGATGTCACGCGCAATGGATTACACCTGAGTCCGTTACCGAAAACCTGCCCTACTTTGATCATTCAAGCGGACTCGCTATAACCGCCGATGCCATTATTGATAATCGTTCTGAACTATTTGAAAAACTACAAGTTGGATTGACTGATCGCAAGGGAATGACTGACAGTGCTTTAATCTTGCTTTCCTATCAGAAATGGGGAAAAGACGCTCCCAAGCATTTAATTGGCGATTTCGCTTTCGTTATATGGGATGAACAAAATCGCACCATGTTCGGCGCTAGAGATTTTTCTGGCAGCCGCACGCTATATTTTGCTCAAACAAAAGAGTTGTTTGCTTTCTCTACAACCATTCAACCTCTTTTTTCAATACCAGGCATAGATAAGCAGCTAAACGAACAATGGATATCCGAATTCCTAGCAATCCCAATAACAACCGATGCCGTTGATTTGTATACAACCGTGTACAAGAATGTAGGACAGATCCCCCCCTCGCACACGATTACGGTTTCCGATGGCGAGTTGAGGTTTTCTAGATATTCTACCTTAGCAGATGAGAACAAATTAAAACTCAAATCCAATGAAGAATACGAAGAGGCCTTTAGGGACGTTTTCCAAACAGCGGTCTCGTCTCGGCTTCGCACGTATCGACAGGTTGGAGCAAAATTAAGCGGAGGACTCGATTCCGGATCAGTTGTAAGCTTTGCAGCTAGGGAGCTGCGTGAGCAAAATAAACAATTACATACGTTTAGCTATGTACCACTTGAAGATTTTCAGGATTGGACACCTAAGAGCAGAATTGCGAACGAACGTCAAAATATTCAATCAACAGTCAAACATGTTGGCAATATAAATGATCAATACTTAAACTTCCCTGAAATGAATCCACTTACTGAGGTTGATGAGTGGCTCGATATCATGGAAACACCGTATAAATTTTACGAAAATTCTTTTTGGGTAAAGGGAATCTATCAACAAGCGCATGCTCAAAACCTTGGAGTTTTGCTTACTGGGAGCCGAGGAAACTGGACAATATCCTGGGGTCCCGCACTGGATTATCAAGCAAGCTTGCTAAGAAACTTAAAATGGGTTCAGTTTGCCAAGGAAACCCGTCTTTACAGCAAAGAGCTCGGAATTAATAAATCGCGTATTTTCCCAATAATCAGTAAAAAAGTATTTCCGAAAATCTCAAAACTGTTTTTTTCGAATAACGAGCCTGATCTTCCTGATCTCATTAACCCTGAATTTGCCAAAAGAACAAACGTCTATGAGCGGCTGCAGCAGCATGGTTACGACTTTTGGGGCAATCCTTTCCAGGATATTTATGAGGTAAGAAGAAAACAATTTGAAATGCTTTATTACTGGAATATAACCGGCACAGTCGGATGCAAGCAGTCTCTGCGTTATTCACTTTGGGAACGCGATGCAACGAACGATTTGCGCGTCATTCGATTTTGCTTATCCGTGCCTGAAGAGCAATTCGTACAAAACGGTTTTGATCGTTCACTCGTTCGTAGGTCAACAAAAAATTACTTGCCTGATAATATTAGACTAAATCAAAAAGTTCGCGGAATACAAGGTGCCGATGGTCTACATCGGATGATTCCCTCTTGGAACACACTTATTAACGAGCTCCAACAGGTTATACAAGATCCAATTATGTCTGAGTACCTAAATATTAAGGAACTAAAAAATGCATTGTCTATCATTGAAAAAGATCCACGTCCAGAGCTTGTCTTTGAGACTCATTTTCGAATATTGATGCGCAGTCTAATTTTTCACCGTTTTATCAAAAAACATGCTTGAAAGGAGGTGATTTCTATGCAAAACCAAGTAAAAAAAGCTTGGCAACAACCTGCTTTGGAAGTGCTTAATGTCAACATGACAATGGCTGGTCCAGGAATTAAAACTCCTGACGGAGTTCAGCCCGATCCAACAGAAGTAATTCACTTCAGTTAGTTTTAATCAATATTCTTTCATACTTAGAATTCAGGTGCCTATATATTTATATATAGGCACCTGCCCCAAATATCGCACCACGAACCGGAGTGATACTCATGATAAAGACCGAGAGCAAAAACAGCTATTATTCCTTTGGTTTCCGTATCGATAGCTATCTTCCACTGCCTGAGCTGCCCCCTATTATTGAACGTACCGATATCATTATAGAAACCGTCAATGTGACGAAGATGGATCTTTCAGCCTTTTGGAGCTCCGTTGCCTCTTTAAATGAATATTTCGCGGTAAATGACAATCAAGTACTCATTCGAGTGCCCGATACGGCGATTTTCTGCATTAGTAATGGCAATTCCATTGTTGTCTCTCCTTTTGAAGGATACAACGATGATAAAATCCGTTTGTACATACTCGGCACATGCATGGGTGTTATTCTTTTGCAAAAGAAAATTCTTCCGTTGCATGGAAGCGCAATCGCCATTAACGGAAAGGCTTATGCCATTCTTGGTGAATCGGGCGCCGGGAAATCAACGCTCGCGTCAATCCTGCTGGAAAAAGGGTTTCATTTATTGAGCGACGATTTAATTCCAGTAACGCTGAATCAAAATAATGTTCCAATGGTTTCGCCTTCCTATCCGCAACAAAAAATGTGGCAGGAAACCATCGACCACCTTGGTATGAGCTCATCCCATTTTCAACCACTTTTTGACAGAGAAACCAAATTTGCAGTGCCTGTCTCTTCAAGATTTTGCAGCCACTCCCTACCGTTAGCCGGTATATTTGAACTCGTAAAAACAGAAACAACCGCAGCGATTGAACCAATCAAAGGACTTGTAAGGTTTCAAATGTTGCTTCGACATACATTCCGTAACTTTCTCCTAGAGCACTTAGAACTACAGGGGTGGCATTTCACCACACTTTCACGCTTCGTCAATCAAATCGAAATGTTTCAGTTGCAAAGATCGTCTTCCTATTTCAGTGCGCACGAGCTTGCTGCCTTTTTATTAAACACTATTCCCAAGGAGGAGTTATGAAATGATTAATACCGAAACGATTACTTTATCCGATTACATTGTGTCTTGTGAGCAAAATATTGTAAGTGATATGGGCGACGAGAAAGTGATGCTTAGCATCCGTAACGGCAACTATTACAATTTGGGAACTACAGGAGGCCGTATTTGGGATTTTTTAGGTGAAGAGATTTCAGTTAAGAAAATTGTAGAGCAATTATTATCTGAATATGACGTTGAACAAAAGGAATGTGAACATCATGTTATTTCCTTCTTGGAACATATGAGGAAAGAAGGTCTAGTTCTTGTTACTCAAGAAAATAAAAATAATATTCTCACTTAAAAGACATACCTTCTTCTTATTTTGCGAGACTTATTTCTTCTTGGGATGGGCACGCCTCATCATGTATTGGCCATTTGCAAAAATTGCACCTTCGCTTGGAGCAAAGACGGAAGAAACCACCATTCATGCTGCAAACACGGACATGCGTACGCTAAAACATATTTCTCATGCCATTGCTATCATGAGTCGATATACTTTTTGGGAAAGCAAATGCCTTGTCAAGGCTATCGCAGGCTTAAAGATGCTAGAGAGACGAAAAATTGACAGCACCCTTTACCTCGGTACAGCAAAGGATGAGGAAGGGAAATTAATCGCTCATGCCTGGTTACGCAGCGGTCCCTTATATATCACGGGAGCTGATGTAATGGAAAAATTTATCGTCGTTGAGAAATTCGCAAAAAAGGCAAGCTAAGATATCTCTATGCGAATAAAATTAAAAATGCTTATACTTAATTGATTATCCCCGGAAGGAGAAATAAATGAATTACATTTTACACTTTATTAAGCGATTGCATCATTTTTCGGGAGTCGCTTTGTACATCAATATGTTCGGTATGACTGTCTCTAGTTTCTTGGAAAGCATTGGCATCTTATTATTGATTCCTATGCTGAGTCTTATCGGTATCGTAAGCCTGGATATGAACAATAGCTATTTTTCAGGTCTTTCTGATTACATGCGGGAACTCTCCCCTACTCTATCGTTACTAATCATTTTATGTATCTATGTAACTATTGTATTCATACAAAACTTCATCCAGCAAAAGGTTTCGATTAGAAACGTAGAAATTCAACAGCATTTCAGCCGCCATTTACGTCATGAAACCTACCAATCCATTCTTCAATCGAACTGGCCCTTCTTTTTAAAAAAAAGGTCATCCGATCTTATTAATTTGTTGACAATAGAATTAGCTCGCGTGCTTGGGGCTATCAATCTTTGTCTACAACTAATAACCTCATTTATTTTCACGCTAATCCAAATTGGAATTGCCTTTTGGCTGTCTCCTACACTGACCCTATTCGTATTGGGATGCGGCATTATTCTAGGTTTATTCTCCAGAAAATTCATCAAAGAGGCAAAAAAACTCGGGAATCAGACTTCTCAATTGTCCCAGAGCTACCTTGCAGGAATGACCGATCAATTAAATGGGATGAAGGATATTAAAAGCAATACACTTGAATCGTCGCGTTTAAACTGGCTTAAAGCTTTGACAAAAGGAATGATGGATGAACAAGTATCCTATATGAGGCTAAGGATGAACTCACAGCTTGTTTATAAATTAGCGTCTGCTTTACTCATTTCGTGCTTTATATTGGTTTCATTCAAGCTTTTCCAAACGCAAAGCATACAACTGCTGACGATTACCGTTATTTTTGCGCGTTTATGGCCAAGATTTACCACTATCCAATCCACCTTGGAACAACTCTACTCCATGATACCTGCTTGTAGAGCAATAATACTTCTTCAGAATGAATGCGGCGCAGCGGTTGAGCAGCTCGATTTGGTGAATGACAAAAATACTGCATTACGCATAAAACACGGGATTGAGTGCCGCAATGTTAGCTTTCGATACAACAAAGATGAAGATGCGTATACGCTGCAAAACATTAATCTATTCATTCCTTCAAATCAAATGACAGCCATAGCAGGCCCTTCAGGCGCAGGCAAAAGCACGCTTATTGATCTTATAATGGGATTGATGCAGCCTGAATCCGGTCAAATATTAGTTGACGGAGTCCCGATTACTAACCATAATCTAGTTTCCTTCCGAAAATCCATTAGCTATGTAGCACAAGATCCATTCCTTTTTAATGTAAGCATTAGAGAAAACTTCCACATGGTCAAGCCCGATGCTAGCGATGAACAGATGTGGGAAGCATTACAATTCGCATCCTCTTCTGATTTTGTGGGAAAGCTCCCTAATGGACTTGATACAGTTATAGGTGATCGTGGGACCCGACTTTCCGGAGGTGAACGTCAGCGGCTTGTAATAGCACGAGCTATCATACGTAAGCCATCCATCCTCGTTTTAGATGAAGCTACAAGCGCATTGGACACGGAGAACGAAAAGAAAATTCAAGAAGCAATCGATCGATTAAAAGGTACGATGACCGTTATCGTTGTTGCTCACCGATTATCAACCATTAAGCAAGCTGACCAAGTCATAGTAATCAATCAAGGAATTCTAGTTGAACAAGGAGAATTTCTTCAACTGGCAGCTGATTCAAAGAGTTTATTCGGAAATTTATTAAAAAATCAATCCGTGGCTAGCGCTTAGAAATGATATAGAAAAAATGAATAAAAAAGGGCTTACTCATAGGTAGGCCCTTTAGCTTGCAGCTTAAGATATTAGAATATTTTAATTCAATATTCATATGATAACATCCAATAACATACATAAGTGGCGGCTAAAGAGCTTTCGCATTCCTTAAATATTCGTTATAATAGGATTTAGTCTACAACGATGTAATGACGGAGGAGTTTGTTATGATCGGAGAACGCATAAAGACGCTGCGTAAGAGAAATGGCTTATCACTGACTGAACTTTCACAAAGAGCCGGTGTTGCGAAATCTTATCTAAGCTCCATTGAACGAGGACTTCAACAGAATCCTTCGATTCAATTTCTCGAAAAGGTAGGCGCGGTATTGAAGGTTCCAGTTGAAGAATTTTTGAATAGTGATCAGTCTGAGCAAAAGGATGAAAATCTTGATCTCGAATGGGCCGATTTAGTAAGAGAGGCTATGGCTTCCGGTGTCAGCAAGGATCAATTCAAAGAATTTTTGGAATTCAATAAATGGAAAATCAAGCGCGAATAGCGCTTTTTTATTCTTACACAGCAGTATCTTGCATATCATCCTTACTGCTTTCCTTTAAAATAAGTAGTGCTTTTTGCACATCTTCTTTGCTAAACCCTAATGTTCGTGCGTTCATAATTAATGCTACCCATTCCATATCTAAGTCTTGATGGCCATCTGAGTTTATAAGTACCATTTTCCCATGTCCCCCATTCAATTTGGGACGGTTGCACCACTGACTCCATGCGTTTAAGGTGCCCAGATACTAAACGCATTTCAACGTCTCCCTATGCTTGTCATTCACTTATAGATGTATTATAGATCACCATAATTGCGCATGCTGTCGCTTCATGTCTTACAAAAATGATAAATAATTACATTTTTTGTCGAATTACATTGAACAATCTAAAATGCAGAAGGACTGAGATATAAATAAATGAGGTACCTTAAATTCCGTTTTATGTAATTAAAAACTCAACTTTTTTTATAACATTAACTAATCCCGAATTCTGTCCCTTTCATTAGATATTGATACTTTGCGGTCAGAAATTTGTAATTAATGATATGATAGATTAATAAGATATGATGAGACTATGCATAATATGATAAACAAGCAAATGATTAAATCATTTGCCGAGATGATTCACTGACCACTGTTACTGCATTAAAACCAACTGAATATTTTCTTTATCAGGCTCGAATCCGTTCGGATTAGTTTCTTGCCAACGCCATGCATCCTCGCACATGTCTTCAATTCCTAACGATGCAGCCCAATTCAGCTCTTCATTCGCCTTAAGTGTGTTCGCGTAGCATACGGCTATATCGCCCGGTCTACGATCAACAATCACAAATGGGATACTTCGTCCTGATGCCTTCTCGAAAGCTGTAATCATTTCTAACACACTGTAGCCGCGTCCAGTTCCGAGGTTATAAATATCCACCCCAGATTTATTCATAACTTTATCCAATGCACGTAAATGACCTCTAGCAAGGTCTACAACATGGATATAATCCCTTACTCCTGTACCATCGATAGTTGAATAATCATCACCAAAAACATTTACATGTTTTAGCTTGCCAACTGCTACTTGAGAGATATAAGGCATTAGGTTATTTGGAATACCATTTGGATTTTCGCCAATCCTACCACTTTTGTGTGCCCCTATAGGATTGAAGTATCGTAATATAGAAATCCCCCATTGATCGTACGACCCAGCTAAATCTTGCAATATTTGTTCAAGCATTAGCTTCGTTCTTCCATATGGATTCGTTGCTCCTAAAGGAAAGTTCTCAGAAATTGGTACCTGTTCTGGTAAACCATAAACAGTTGCAGACGAGCTAAATACTAATTTATACACTCCGAATTTCTTCATAACCTCACATAGTATTAAGGTACTTGTAATATTCGTATGGTAATAAGATAACGGTAATTGAACCGATTCGCCGACAGATTTAAGACCTGCGAAGTGAACGACCGCGTCGATCCGATGCTTAGTGAAAACCTCCTCCAGCCCGGTTTTGTCCATGAGGTCCATTTTATAAAATGTAAATGTTTTGTTGGTAATCTCCACGACTCTGTTTAAAGAAAGATGACTACTATTAGACAAATTGTCAACAATAATTACCTCGTACCCCGCTTCAAGAAGCTCCACACATGTGTGACTACCAATATAACCAGCACCACCTGTAATTAAGATTGCCATTTCATTAGCTCCTCCTATAAACTCCATTATAAAAAACAAATTAGTTCTTTATTAAGAACTAATTGTCAAATAATACCGGCGATATAAGGCTCGGCATTGAATACAGGAACAATAACGCTAACCTTTATATTCACTTACTACTACTCCCCTGAAGCCCTATCAGCTCATATAACTTCTCTAGCTCACCGCTATTGCTGTAATCGGAGCTTTTACAATGATTCGCTAGGCGTTCTCTCAGCTCGCGGTCCTTGTATAATTTCTCGATCCCCTCAGCTACGCCTTCGACTGATAAATCGGTGATATAGCCATCCGTCAAATGATCGATTTGGCTTTCCGCTGTCGAATAATTTGTAATGACGATTGGCTTCCCTAAAATTTTAGCTTCTGTAACGGTAACCGCTTTGCCCTCGTACCTCGAGGGCTGCACGTATAAGTCACATAAATTCATATACGGATAAGGATTTAATTGCTTTCCTAGCAATATAAATTGCCCTTCCAGTTGATTTTTCTTGATCAATTCTTGTAACATCGCTTCATCTCCGCCATAACCGACAATATACCAAACCATATCGTCATAGCCTTTATCTACTAGAAGCTTAAATGCTTTTATCGCATCATCGAATCCTTTGGCATGACAGAGTCTTCCGACAGACAGCAGCTTAAAACGCGTATCATGAGCCAGAGGGTTAGATTCTGCCTGTTCATAGGACATACTACGAATAATCAAGGGCGAAACGATATTTTCCATAACGACTACCTTTTCTCTTAATGACTCATAGCGCTTTAGAAAAGATTCCCTGCAGGCATCGGAAACGGCAATGATGTATTCAAATTTTTCCCACATTTTCAGATCCATTTTATAATTTGCAGCTATCGTGGAATAATCCGTATGAATCCAAGCAATCTTCTTATCGGCGGTAACCTTGTCGGCAACGAAGTAATGCGGCCATAAATAACTGATTGCAACGTCATATTCCTTTTCTAATCTAGGTAGAAATGGCATTGCATACTTCCACACTAATTGCATTTGAACATAACCGATTTCATGTATGCCTTTAATTTTGCCTTGAAGTAAAGAATGGCCTTTCGCTATAACACGGGAAAGACCAATTGGCAGCTGCTTATCTTGAAATGTTTCTTTAATGGATTTTCTGAATGAGGTGTACTGAGCGATTTCACCCAGTAAATTCGCCTTATCTGTTAACAAACCCATAAAATCTCCCTTATGCCGGTACAGCATCAGATCGATGTCAAAATCCGCATAGTTAAACTCATCAAGCATTCCAGCTAAGCTTCTCTCGACACCGCCGACTTCCATATCGTAAGAAGCGATCAATACATTTCTCATCCTGAGCTCCTATTCACATATAGGTTTCTTTATTTTGATTTTTACTTCTAAGCTTCCTCCACCCCCATATGAATGGCCGAAGCGGAAAATAGAGAAAGTGCAGCGGCTGTGGAAGCGGCAGCGTCTTGGCATCCTCTGGATATGGAAAAAGAAAGCTTGCAATAAACATGACCTTTTGTCTAAAGGTCAATAGACCAAATAAATACTTTCTATGATAGCGGTCGACTTCTACCGCTATTGGAGGACTATGAAGATTTATCATTCTATGTACGTAAAACATGGCATCCTCAGCTGACCATTCTGCTCTTCTATCGTTTAGTAACGGCTTCATTTCCTCACGTAAAGGAACTGCAAACAGCTTCGCTAATAATAGTAATGCCTGACCGCCGATATGCGTGAACTGATGCTTTCGAAGGAGACTAATCAGTTTGGGCCAATCTATCTTTTGATCCAACAACTGCTTAATATCAAGTAACCAACGAAGTCTAGACCAGCCGTGACGAGCGCCATGAGAGACCAGAAACATAAATAAGTCTTCTCTCCCCAAATAGTAGATAGGTCGTGTGATTAACGAACTTTGTCTTCTTCTCTCCCATAGATCATCAAACTTCGGTTCCTTCGCCGGAGCAGGATTGAGTCTCCAATGAACCTCTACTTTGATTCCCTTTTCAGGATGCATAAATGAAGTATGATGATGACGCCATTTCCAGTCGTTCAGTACGGAGACGATATAATCATCCTTTTCATACCCGCAAGAGAGGAGGAGGCTTTCCGTTCTCTCTAAGTCTTTCAGCGGAATAAGCAAATCCAAATCGCATGAAGTCCGAAGAGATACGTCACCATAAAGATCTGCAGCAATGACGGGCCCCTTTAAAAACAACGATCTTATACCGTTGTCAGAAAATAATTTGGCAATCTGCTCCATCTCGCCGCTTAGAGCAAGCATTTGCAGTGTATTCCGATAATAGTCGCGATGGAACAGTTGGGATACAAATGTAGGAATCCCAATCGCTTTTAATTTTTGCAGCTTGTTATTAAGCGAAGGAAAGACGCGATGGTGTCTCGCTAATTCAATAAACTGGTCCCAATCCGCATGGCGGATGAGTTCCTGCAAATCAAATGTAATCTCCGTCTTGTTATCCATTGCAAGAATAGAGAGCATTAATCTTAATTCGTCAGATAGTTCTTCTTTATGGAGAGTGACATCGTTATTCATGAATATCTCCTTCATGCTAATTAGCCAATAACGAACAAAATATTTATTTTGTTCTATAAAACGAACACAAGTACAGATTAACACCTTACCTAATATCTGTCAATCATCATTCCATTTGTTCAGTATTCTTTTAGAAAAAAAGGATTTTTTCTGCTAGAATGAATAAGTGATTGGAACGTTTTTACGAATAAGGAGGTTTTAATCCTATGGAAAAAATAATCTTATACGGAGCCGGAGGCCATGCAAAGGTTGTTATAGATACGATTGAAAAGGCTGGTTTGTATCAAATAGCAGGCATCCTTGATGGTTATAAGCCAGTCGGCTCAACCTTTTACGGCTATGAAATTTTAGGCGATGAAAGCTGGCTTGCAGCCAATCTTTCAACCGTCAGCAGCGGCATAGTAGCCATTGGAGATAATTGGACCCGTGCAGCTATTGTCGCAAAAATAAAAGAAGCACATCCTCATTTTACTTTTATAAGTGCTGTTCACCCAGCTGCTTCTATCGCTAAGGGCGCACAAATTGGCAACGGGACAATCGTCATGGCAGGCTGCGTCATTAATAGCGATACGCAGATCGGCGAGCACTGCGTCATGTATACCCAATCTTCTGCTGATCATGACTCAAGGCTTGGCAGCTTCGTTACCTTTGCCCCTAAAGCCTGTACGGGAGGCAACGTTAGTATTGGCGATTATTCCGTTCTATCCTTAGGTGCAAATGTTATTCATGGCATAACGATTGGCGAGCACACTGTAATCGGCGCCGGCTCTACCGTTTTAACCGATATCCCAGCTTATACAATTGCTTACGGTACTCCAGCCAGAGCTGTACGAATAAGAGAACAGGGCGAGCGTTACCTTTAATTGTCTTCCTAGGCTGATTGCGCGCTCTTTTCTGCTGCTCTCTCGAACACATCGTTAATACAGTCCACAACCCTTACCTGATCAACAATGGTCATACTCGACCCCGAAGGCAAACAAATTCCGCTTTGGAATAAACGCTCACAAACGGATACGTCGCCGGCATGGGCATAGAAACGGGTACCTTCGAACAGCGGTTGCAAGTGCAATGGCTTCCAAAGCGGGCGGGCTTCAATATTGGAGGCTGCCATCGCATCCAGCAGCTCCGTTATCGTTGTATTCGTTTCGTTCTTGTCCATAACGAGAGTCGTCAACCAACGATTCGATCTGGTATTCTGCAGTTCAGGCATAAAATGAATACCAGGTCGAGCCGAGAATGCCCGTACATAGTTGTCATATACCGCCCTTCTAGCTGCAACCCGTTCGTCCAAGACCTCCAGCTGCGCTCGTCCAACACCAGCTAAAATATTGCTCATTCTGTAATTAAAGCCCATACTGCTGTGCTGATAATGCGGAGCCGCATCCCTTGCCTGCGTTGCAAGAAAGCGTGCTTTGTTTAAAAGCTCTACATCATCGGAAACCAGCATGCCGCCTCCAGAAGTCGTAATGATTTTATTCCCGTTAAAAGAATAAATACCGAACTTCCCGAGGGTGCCGCTCTGCTTTCCTTTGTACGTGGAGCCCAGCGATTCAGCGGCATCCTCGACTAAGGGAACCTCGTATTGCTCACACAAAGCAACAAGCTCATCCATCTTAGAAACTTGACCATACAAATGTACAACAATTACCGCTTTAGGCAGCTTTCCTTTGCGGCTCGCTTCCTCAAAAGCTCTTTGCAATGCAATAGGCGACATATTCCACGTTTCCGGTTCAGAATCGATAAACACAGGCTCTGCACCGCAATAACGAATAGGATTGGCACTTGCTACGAATGTGAAGCTAGAGCAAAAAACCGTATCCCCTGCGCCTACTTCAAGCAATTGCAAGGTAAGGTGTATAGCAGCCGTACCAGAGCTGACAGCAACCGCATCTGCAGATCCCGCGTAAGCCGCAATTTGTTTCTCGAAAGCATCGATATTGGGACCTAACGGCGCAATCCAATTCGATTCAAAGGCTTCATTAATATAACTGCGCTCCTTCCCGCTCATATGCGGAGGGGATAAATAAATTCTTTTCATCTCATTTGCTGACAATTTGCCACACATCCTCTTCAAATATAATAAGCCACTCCTCAAGCAAGTCAGATGCTTGAAAAATGGCTTTATCCCTCGCTATTGGTCGTCGTTCCTTGGAATACAGGCATCGTCACGTGATTGCCATTAGATACTCCTTCGGATTTCAGCACCTTTTTTACAGTCAGCAGTAATATTTTAATATCCAACAAGAGGCTTCGATTTTCTACATACCAAACATCATGCTCAAATCGGGATTCCCATGAAACTGCGTTGCGGCCGTTAATCTGTGCCCAACCCGTTATTCCGGGACGGACGAGATGACGCTTCGCCTGCTGTTCATTATAAAGCGGCAAATATTCCATAAGGAGCGGCCGAGGCCCAATTAAGCTTAGCTCTCCCTTGATTACGTTAACGAGCTGGAGAAGCTCATCAAGGCTAGATTTCCGCATTAGGCTTCCGAAAGCGGTCAGTCTTAGATGATCGGGCAGCAGCTCACCCAAACTGTCTCTCTCCGAGGTCATTGTACGAAATTTATACACATAAAATGGAACACCGTGCAAGCCTGGACGCTGCTGCTTGAATATAATAGGCGATCCTAGCTTTGATCGGACTAAAATTGCGGTTATTGCAATAACGGGAGATAGTACAATTAGCAACAAACTGGAAATGGCCAGATCAAACATTCGTTTTATCATCCGTATGGGCTCCTGATATGTATTCTATTTTTCTCTTAGTTTAACGATAGCAGCTGTCTCATTTTTGAAATCATCTTCGGCCCGACGATACGGCTCACGACTTTCTTTACCTCGCCTCTGAAGCGCACATGTGCAGGAAGCCAAGATTGAGCAAAATGATGAATCGTGTGGCTGTCATTCGTTATGTAGTTTCCGCCGTCGATATAATCATAAGGACTAAAATAAGTTCTCGGATAAAAGGTTACGCCATTACGCAGCACCTGATAATCTCCATTCAGCTTGAGACCATGACGACTGCAAATTTCAGTAATGACTGCCGTATTCGTCGTCGTGTCCAGCTTTCCGTCAGGCAGCAAGAAGCTTCGCGTATCATAATTTTCCAGCAGCTCTTTGATCCAAGGATGTCCCTTTGCTGCCCCCATCGTGCCGGATTGCAAAAACTTCTGGTCCTCGAAACCTGAAAAGGCTTCATGCTGAAGAAAAACGCTTAACGGCTTAATAACCTCGACATCCGTATCCAAATATATGCCGCCGTGCTTATGAAGCGCGTATAAACGAACATAATCGCTTACGAAAGCAAATTTACGGGCCTCGTATGCCTCTTTGACATAAGGAATAGAAGAGATATCAAAGTTATCTTCATTCCACTCCATTACTTGAAAATCACTCAAATGCTTTTCCCAGCTTTTCATGCATTTCACGATTTTGCGCGGCTTTTCTCCGCGGCCAAACCAGCAGTAATGCAAGATCCGAGGAATTTGCTCAACTCCGCTCACGTTGCTGCCTCCTTTATGATGGCCATACTAAATATTTACTTGTATACCTTATGTCCAAAGTGATGACACTCTCAAAATAGAAAAAAAACAAATAGAAAATCAAAATTGCGAAGTATATCAATTTCTGATCCTTCTCGCGGAATACCTTAACGATCCACCCTATCAGAATTAACTGATAAAGGTTAAAATAAATTGTCATTCGTGCGAAAATCCAATTTTGGGTGGAAATGATCATGAGTACGATACCAATGACCGAAAGGTTAGCTAGGATATCACTCTTTGGAAACAGATATCTCAGCTTCTCTCTACCAAAAAAAGCTATGATTACTGGGACAGCATAAACGAATACCCGTATTACACTCGCTCCGCCTTCTTCAAAGTTCTGATAATGGGCGTACTGAGTGCCCTGTATCGCTTTAAACAACAAATCTGAGAATTGATTAAACCCTATGACAATTAAGATAGCCACTGATAATAATGCATAAGTAGCGCCCGTCCACGCCTTCCTTCTAACAATGAAATAGATCGGAAGCATAACGAGTGCGCTTTGGTGAAAAACGGTGGCGAATAGTACCACTAACATATACGTTTTCCATTTGCCTTCGAACAAAGCCTTTGTTGCTGCAAATACGATAGCTGCTGCCAGAAACTGTCTGAGGCCGTTCATCGATACGACAAATGCGCCGGACGTAATGTAAACATACAAGCTTAATTCATACATCCGCGAATATTTGTACATTACAATTGCGATAAGCATGTTTGTCACTAACGCAGTTGTAATAAGCAAGATTTGCGGATCCTCTGTGATTTGTTTCAGGAGAAGCTGCAAAATACTAAATCCCATATCTTTTTGCTCGGTAATGGTGTCCCACTGGAAATTGTTCACTTCATAACCGTGCATATAAAAGAAGGTATCACCTATATTGTTTCTTAACCCCGATACTAGAATAAGCGATATGGCGGCTACCGCAGCTAATATTTTATTAGGCTGTATAAATGTAGGTCCGACAGCAGCTGGAGCCGAGAAAAACCTGGAAACGAGGGCAAATAAAAAAACGACAATCAGGTTAAGCCACAGGATAGTCATTTGCCGTTCCTTTCAGCGTATATACGTTTTTCGTTTTCAGCCTAATGTAACCATATAGAAGCAGACCTGGAATACATGCAGATAGAATAATTAGCTTAGATGGCACCTCATGAAGCCATTTTCTGTTTCTTGACATTAAACTGCTGGAAACATAGTGTACAGCCTGACGATATTTAAACGTCATCCCGCCAATTGGAAGCAGCAGCAGTGACTTGCGATAGAAAGCAAAGCCCTTAGGATTTTTCCGATACTGCATTAACATATTTCTTGAAGATCCGTCCGGTAAATATTCGACATGACAGAGCACTTCATTCAGGAGCAATAACTCATAATGCTGATTTAAATAATGATACTTATAATCAAGCCCCACATATTTCTCTCCGTCAAATAATGGATAAGGATACAGCTTCGTTAATGCGGTCCGATAAACTAATTTCTTATCTCCCGTAACGCCATATTTATGATATAAATCAAACAAGGTAGCGCTAGTTAGCCCTTCCGGTAATTCCGAACCGACTATGCTTCCGTCTATATAAGCATCCAGTCCAACAAAACCGCAAACCTTATCGCTCCGATTCTTACTCCAAAAAGCTACAATATGCTCCACTGCATCATCAGGCATATAGTCATCAGAATCGATACACACATTCAGTTCTGTTACCATTCGTTCATAAGCGGTGTTATGCGCTCCATGCATTCCTTTATTTTGTTGAAGGACATAGGTAATCGGCACGCGCTCCTCAGCGATCCAGCCGGCTACGAGTTCTTCAGTCCCGTCGCTTGAGCCATCATCAATGATAAGCCATTCAAAGTCTTTGCAGGTCTGCCGCTGCAAGCTCTCATAAACTTGATGTAAGCAATAAGCCCGATTATACGTGGGCGTAAACACGGTTAATGTCTTCATGTCTCACCTCATAATGGGATAAATAATAATCTGCAGCCCGCAGCGCCGTTTGCTGGATATCATAGCCTTTGATTGCTAAAATGCCAGCGGGAATCATACGCGACGGCTGTTTTGCTGCTTCGAGGACTCCCTCAACAGCACTAGCTTCGTTTTTAAGAGAGAAGAACTTGACTAAATGTATGCCCATATCAACTTCCGATGTAATATGATCGGAAATGATACAGGGCAATCCGGCAGCTTGTGCCTCAACTAGAGTAACCGGAAGACCTTCATGATGAGACGGAAATACAAACACGTCAAACGCTTGGAGCAGACTGCTAATATCGCTTCTTACGCCAAGGAATTTCACCTTAGCGGTGATTCCAAGCTCATTAACCTTCTGTTCGATCTCCGAGCGCAGAGGCCCATCTCCGACAAGCAGCAGCAAGCTGCTCTGTTTCTTTTGCTGCAGCTTATGGAATATGCTGATAAGCTGGGCATGGTTTTTTTGCAGATTGAACCTTCCGACATGTCCAATGACAAGACAGTCGTCAGGAATACCTAGCTCCTCCCGCATCTTCGTGCGGATGTCTGCTGAAAAAGCAAATTGCTCACAAGCTATTCCATTCTGCAAAATAAGCGTAGATTTCTCCCTACCAGGAAACATCCAACTGGCCGCTTCGCTTGAACAAGCGACATTATGCGTCGCAGCCGAGCGCACGAGAGTTCCTGCATACCATTTGTAGAGGCGGGCAGCAATGCCACCTTCGCTTCTCGTATTATGGCTGTGCGCGATGCGAACGGGAATGTTTGCCCTTTTTGCCGCACGCAGGACAAAGCCGCTCATTTTATCCATGTGTGAATGAACGACCTTGTAATAAGCGTGCATATGAAAAAATTGATCCAAAGCATGCAAATACTTTGAATGTCCGACATCGGTTATATGCGGGATGCGATGAATATTTCCGCCGAGACTGCGGATTTCTTCATCGAAAACCCCTTCTTTGCAGGTTAGAAAATCAAATTGGATCTTCGACCGATCAATATGACGGTATAAATTCATAAGTAAAGTCTCTGCGCCTCCACGATTCATGTTCGCGACGACATGTAAAATCCTTAAAGGACCGCCCATTGCAATCTCTCCTTTTTATCTGGCTGCGGCTGTTCCATTAATGGCTTGTAGATGTCGTTTAACTCTAGCGCTACCTGAGCCAATGAATATTTTTTAACCATTTCCGCGCTTTTTTCTCCCATTTGGAGCCGAAGCGTATTCGATCGGCTAAGCTCAAGCAGTCTGCCGGCAAAAGCCGTTACCTGATGAGCGGCTAGCACATACCCATTTTCCCCTTCAACAACCAGCTCCGAATGGCCTCTATTCTGCGTTGCGACAATCGGCAATCCGCAAGCCATGGCCTCCATAATATTTACCGGCAGCCCTTCGCGGAGACTGGAGGCGACAGCGACATCGCACATCGGCAAAAGCCTTTCGATATCCGACCTATACCCGAGAAAATGTACCATGGCGCCAACACCCAGCTGCTCTGCCAACCCTTGGCAAGCCGAAAGCATCGGGCCTTTTCCCGCTAGCAGCAGCCTTGCATGCGGCACCTGTTCCTTTATGGAAGCCAAGGCACGAATAAGCATTTGATGGTTTTTGTTTTTGTTGAATTCAGCTGCGTAAAACAGGAGAAAGTCATCTGTCCGGAAATCAAACTCCTGCCGTAGCCGCCATTTATCAATTTTGGCCAAAGGCTTATACCTCGTTGTATTTACGCCAACGCCATGGATATGCGCAATTTGCTTCGCTTTGAAGTTCTTGGAAACCGCCAGCTGGTAATCCTCGTTATTGATCGTGATCAGACAGTCCGTTTTGCGTGAGAGGCTCTTTTCTATCGGATAATAAAGCATCCAGTTCAAAAGCGAGGATCCTTTACAAAAGTGAAAGCCATGTGCAGTGTAGATTACCTTCGTGCCTTTTTTTCTGGCTGTTTGCGCAGCCAATCGAGCCAGCACGCCGCCCATCGGCGTATGGCAATGTATGATTTTATAATTCTGTTCCTGGATGATCGCCTTCAGCTCACGGTAGGCTTTCAAATTATTTCTGTGAACCGGTGAGCGCTCGATCGACAAATTAAACTTGTGGTCAACAAAAGGGAGGTCCAGCTCGCCCTTTGCGGCGATATGAACCTCCCAGCCCTGCTGCTTAAACCATTCAAGAACAGGCAAATGAAAAGCCTTGAAATGATAATCAACCGTTGCGCAAAATAGTATCTTATTAGGCATCCTATACCATCCTATACTAGAATTATTTTCTAGCAGCTTCTCGCTCAATCGTTTCCGACAAATAGTTTAATAAATCGTAACGCAGATCCTCCCGCTGAAGAGCGAACTCGATCGTTGTCTGTATAAAGCCCATCTTTTCTCCCACATCATGGCGCTTGCCTTCAAATTCATAAGCATAGACAGCCTCGGCTAAGTTTAATGCCGCAATGGCGTCTGTCAGCTGTATTTCTCCGCCTGCTCCCGGCGTTTGATTACCTAAAATCTCAAAAATAGCGGGGTTCAAAATATAGCGGCCCATAATGGCCATATTCGATGGAGCAAGTTCTCTGGAAGGCTTCTCGACCAAATGCCTCACCCTGTGAAAAGAATCCTCCATCGGCGTGCCATCAACGATGCCATAACGGGAAACGGCTTCATCCGCTACACGCTGCACACCGATTATCGAAGTATGGTACTGTTCATACTTTTCAATCATTTGCTTTATGCAAGGCTTTTCCGCGGAGATAATATCATCCCCGAGCAGTACTGCAAACGGTTCGTCTCCGATGAATTTGCGGGCACACCAGATCGCATGACCGAGGCCCTTTGGTTCCTTTTGACGAATATAATGTATATCTACCATATCCGCTGATTTGCGGACCTCGCTTAACAAATCATATTTATGCTTGGCGGTCAAAATTTGCTCGAGCTCCAACGAATTATCGAAATGGTCCTCAATCGCGCGTTTCCCTTTGCCCGTGACAATAATAATATCCTCAATGCCGGATTCGATCGCTTCTTCTACAATGTATTGAATCGTCGGCTTATCAACGATAGGCAGCATTTCCTTTGGCATCGCTTTTGTTGCCGGAAGAAACCTCGTACCCAGCCCAGCGGCTGGTATTATCGCTTTCCTTACTTTCATAGCTTCAGCAACCCCTTTGTCTTATTAGCCTGTTACAGATGCAAATTCAGGGAACTCCACAACGTTGTTGGCAAGATCCAGCAGCCTGATCCGTAACTCTGCTTTACTCATTCCGCCATGAAGGGCAATGATTTCTTCAATTTGGTCAAAATAAATCTCGCATGCTTTACCTATGTAAATTTTCGGGTATACTTGCTTATCATTGATTTCATTATCCTTGAGCATTTCTTCAAAGAGCTTTTCGCCCGGCCGAATGCCTGTATAATGAATGCCAATTTCTTCCACCGTGAAGCCTGACATACGAATGACGTTTTGTGCAAGATCGGTAATTTTGACGGGATCGCCCATGTCCAGAACGAATATTTCGCCGCCCCTGGCAAGTGCCCCCGCTTGTATTACAAGTCTTGAAGCCTCTGGGATCGTCATAAAATAACGAACCATATCCGGGTGGGTAACCGTTACGGGTCCGCCCTTCTCTATTTGTTTTTTGAACAGCGGAATGACGCTTCCGCGGCTGCCCAGCACATTGCCGAACCGAACAGCAACAAATTTCGTGTTGCTTATGTGATCCATGTGCTGTATCACCATTTCAGCAATTCTTTTCGTTGCACCCATGACGCTCGTTGGATTAACGGCCTTATCGGTTGAAATCATTACGAAGGTATCCACGCGGGCATGATTAGCTGCTCTAGCTGCATTCAATGTACCCATCACGTTATTTTTGAAGGCTTCTTCCGGATTTCTCTCCATCAACGGAACATGTTTATGGGCAGCCGCATGATATACAACCTGAGGACGATGCGTCTGCATTACCGTCAGCATTTTATTAGCATCCTGAAGATCCGCGATTTCAGTTATAAATTCAATATTGGTATGTCCATACAGCTCCCTTAGCTCCATCTCTATGGAGTAAATGCTGTTTTCCCCATGTCCGAGCAAAATAAGCTTTTCTGGCAAGAATCTCGATACTTGACGGCATACCTCAGAACCAATCGATCCCCCAGCTCCAGTTACCATCACAACCTTCTGCGTTACGTAGCCTGAAATACTCTCAATATCCAGCTCTACGGGCTCCCGGCCGAGTAAATCCTCGACCTGAACATCACGAAATTGACTAACCGAGATCCTTCCGGTAGCCAAATCCTCTAACATCGGAATAATTTGCGTTTTTGCTTTCGTTTTCGCACATTCGCTAAAAATCGTGTTCAACTGCTTTTTACTCAATGACGGAATCGCGATAACAATATTGTTTATATCCAACTCTATTGCGACCTTTGCAATGCTGGAAACGCCGCCCCTTACCGGTATTCCCATAATATCAAGGCTATGCTTATTCACATCATCATCAATGAAAGCAATCGGCAGCAGCTCCGTATCGCTGTTGCTGAGAAGCTGGCGGGCAAGCATCGTGCCAGCTGAGCCAGCACCTACGATCAAAGTACGCTTGCGCATGCCGGCATTTTTCTGGTAGCTGCCTCGGAAAATTCTCCAGCAAAGTCTAGAGCCTCCGATCAACAGCATGTGGATCATCCAGGTCACTGCAAGAAGCCTGAAAAAGACATCCTGCATAACGAGCTGTTGAATTACAGCCGCCGCAAGGATAGAAAACGAGACCGCCTTTGTAATAATGAGTAACTCTCCTACGCTTGCGTACTCCCACGCCTTCTTATACAGCTTGTAATAGAAGGAGAAAAAATGATGGCTTAACAAGAGAGTAATCGAGCTGATTACAATCGGTGCCGTCACCACATCAAGCGAAGCACTAAGTAAAAATCTGCTGAAAAAGATGGCGGTAAGCACGATAAAAGAATCGATCAACATTAAAAAAGACAATCTTTGCCGATACGTCAAAGCCATTTCACCCTTTCCTGAAATACATCAAATAAAGTAAATGCTAACGATGCATTCCGCTTTTGCTAATATCACGGAGACTACAGCAACACTTTTAGAGTGTTTAACTAAAAGGCTTTATGCAAAACCATTTAGTTAAAAACTCTAATGCAGAAATCAGGGCATTCAACCCCGCCTCACACCACACCCTTGACGACTCGCGTCTAAGGTTTTTCCTAACCCACAGCATGGCCGAGTGCCCCCATTGATAACGGTGAGGAGACATTACCGAACGAATCGGCCCTAACGGACCGAATGTTGTGCTTTATAAAGAACAAAAGCCCGTAAAAAAAGCGCTATTGATAACGATCATCAAACGCTCTTTTTATTTAATATGACGCCAAGTATGTTGGCTTTTGCAAACAACAACGCACGCTTCGCTTCGAGTGCCAATTCTTTATGGGTTTTTCCACTTTTCAAAAGCAACAACACGCCATCGCATTTACTAACTAATGCGTTCGTATCTGATACGCCTAATACTGGCGGGCAATCCAGCAGAACCATTTCATACTGCTCAGACGCAAACGCCATAACATCCACCATAACCTGCGAATCAAGCAGCTCCGTCGAATTATATAGTCGCTGCCCGCTTGGCAAAATATCCAATCCTTCGACCTCTGTATTATAAATGGCTTCGCGAATTTCGAGCTGTTGTCCTAGTACATTCGACAGCCCTGGCGAGGTTTGTACATTGAATATTTTGTTAATGATCGGATTCCGGAAATTCGCATCAATAATGAGTACCCGGTCACCCCGCTGTGCCATACAAACCGCCAAGTTTATAGCTGCCGTCGATTTCCCATCTCCCTCGGAGGGAGATGTGACAAGCAGCGAACGAATTTTTTGACCGTTTGCAGCATATTGAATGTTATTACGAATGGTTCGATACTGCTCAGATATTGCGCCATGAGGGTTAATATAGGCCAGCAAACTTCTGTTTACATATGACTTAGACACCATTTGCCTTTCACGAACCAATCGTCTCACCCCGCACTAAAATACTCTTTTGTTTCTTTAAATGTCTCGCATAGTCTTTTCGTTTCATTTTGGTGACAGAGCCCAGCATCGTTAAACCTAGTAGCTCTTCAACTTCTCGTTCTGATTTGATAGAATCATCTAGTGAATCTAGAAGATAGATTAAACCGATACTTAAGATTAATCCGAATAAAAAGCCTATATAAACGATTGTATTACTTCTCTCGTTGATGGGGTATGGGTTTACCACAGCTGGCGTTAGCAGTCTAATGTTACTGACGCCTAACGTTTCAGCCGCAACCTTCCTATAAACCTCTACGCCTGTATTTGCGATATCAGCAGCTAACTTCGAACTAGGATCGATAACCGTTACTACAGTTACAAGAGATCCATCAACATTGTCCACTCGAATTTGATTTCTTAGCTGTGCCGCTGAACGGTCAAGTCCAAGCTGTTCAATAACCTGTTCCAAAACGATCGGCTCCCTAAATAATACCCTTACAGTAACAAGCTTATCTGAGCTTGAAGTAACAATCATTCTTGAAGATGCTGCATACAAGGGTGGTTCAGGCCTATTGTTATATAGACCCGCTAAAACCGTAACGACTATGGTAATCAGTAATATCAACCATATTCGCTTTCGAATGACCGTATACATTTCTTTAATGTTAATCTCTTTAACTTTTTCTTTATCACTTCGGATTTTCAACATCTCTACATTTCTTTTACCTTCCATTTACACACCTGCTTAATGTTTGTAATAAAGAACAATAAGTTAATATTAGTTCTTTATATAGAACATGTCAAGACACGTTTCCTTAATTTCTTGTTAACCTTCAGTTATCGATATGAAGGATAATGATATTTGATGATTTCTTTTTCTCATTCGAATAGAGATTGGTCTCCGGCCTGTTTTCCTTCCACATATTTGAACGAATCAGGTCTTTTAACGTTTGAAAATCTCCCTTGCTCATACCTTCATCAACGGCATTTTTAATAATGGAACGCCATTCTTCATCCAACATTTCATCATGGTTAAGTTTTGGTAAATGCTCTTCTCCAAGTAAATACTCAATGTTTGAATCCAAAGGCGCTGCTATTTTTGCCATTACTTGAAGAGACGGGTTGTTTTGCATGTTGCGTTCAATGTAGCTCAAATATGACTTGGATACGCCAGCTAGGTCGGCAAGCTTCGTTATCGAATAGCCCTTTTTTTCCCTTAGACTCTTAATCCGTTCCCCTATCATATTATTCTCCTTTGTCCATTTTAGATCCTAACGTTAAGCTAAGCGCTTGCAATCAAAATTAAATTTTATAACATACAATATATTTATATTAGTTCTTTAAAGAGAACAGGTCAACCTATTTTCATATATTACGTTGATTTATGAGATCATCGCAAAAGGTAGTCGTAAAGTGGCCTTACTGCTGCTTATTAAATCAATTACAAAATTTCCAATATGTGCTAAAGCTCATACTCAATCCCTTATGGACATGAGATAATTGAAATCAGATAATGCAAAAGCTTACACTCATGTGTTTATTTCATATTAAATGGAGGTGCATATTGTTCATGAATAATATCTATATTATTGAACTCAATCGATGGGGAATAAGTAATAACGGAACTGATGCTTTAAAGACAACAGAGGGGATAAATTCTGCCTTGCAGTGGGCAAACCTCAATGATTTTTTAATAGTAGTTTTACCAAAAGGAGACTATCTAATAGATAAAAACTCTTCTGTAGAACTTTGCAGTAATACAAACTATAAATTTTATGGCTGTTTGTTTAAAAAAGAATCAAATAAATTATCAGAATATACTGTTATATCATGTGATAACATTAAAAATGTAACAATCGAAGGTGCTACTATCAAGGGTGACAGAGAAACGCACGATTATACTAGCGGGGGTACACATGAATGGGGATATGGGGTAAATTGTAAAAATTCATGTTACAACATATTAATAAAGAATTGCGAAGTTTATGAATGTACAGGTGATGGATTTACAACATCAATGGATTTCTCTAGCATTGGTGGCGTTCAACATCCAACACATTTTGCTAAAGGAGATATTGCTAGCACAGGAAGCTTGGATACTACAAAAACCAATTACACTACTGTAACAAAATTCTACGATGTTACAGGAGATCTAGTTAAATCAGTAGGATATTTTTATTACTCTGGTGATGGGTATGGTGGCTACGGCTTGGGTAGCAACTTAAATAAAACCGCAATTAAAGTACACTTTTACAAAAAAGACGGTTCCTATCTAGGCTATAGAAACACAAGATCTTATGAATTTAATTATTTGGACTCGTTACCAATTGGCACATCACAAGTGAGATTCTCTTTTTTACAAAATTATGATTTGATGAGTGGCAACCTGCATTATGTTTCATGCGCTAAAATTCCTCAGTATATAACTTACACAAATTGTAAATCACACAAGAATAGAAGGTTAGGTGCTTCTGTAAGCGGAGGAAGGTTCATAACCTATAACAGTTGCGAATTTTATAATAATAGTAATCCTATGGATAGGTCAAACGGCTGCAATCCCGGCTACGGTATCGATATTGAAGATGGTTATATGTCCAATCAAAAAATAACCATTAGAGACTGCAATTTCTACGATAATAGATCTGGAGCATTTATATGTATCAGTACTAGGGGGGTTCATTTAGAAAACAATAAATTCAGAGGAGCTGTTAATTTTAGCGGGAGTGGTGATGATTATTTATCACATAATAATATTTACTATGGCCCAATAACCGGCAAATCGATTACCAGTGGTGTAGAATCAGATGGGACTTTTTGTACATTTCGAAACGACTCTATATTTGGTGAGAACTGTAATATTAACGCTGGTAATACTACAATTGATAATTGTGTTTTCACAAAATGCAGCCTATCTTTAAGCGGTGAAACGGTTAAAATCTACAATTGCAAGATCACCTTCGATAACCCTGAGAAAGATGGGGTACTCTTTTTTTTAAGTAAAAATATAGAATTGCGTAACTCCCTATTCGATATTAGAAGAGCCAAGGGAATTTCAAATGTTAGTTACGGCGTAACGGATAACGCTTTCCTCTCAAATGTAAAATTTTTAACCAGTGACACGAGTGGTGGAACTTATTTTGGGACAAAAAATTTGATTGTTGAAGATTGTGAGTTTATCCACACAGGGACCACTATTAACTACAGTCGAATGATGGTATCAGAAAGCATGAGAGTTGAAAATTCAACATTTAAAAACCAATCATTCCGATTTGACGGAGGAGATATTGGTAGTGATAAGCTAGCCTTGGATAAGGGATATAGTACTCATATCTTTAAAAATAATAAAATAGTTTGGGATGCACCTTACTCACTTTACACTCATGAAGCTAGAGGGCAAGGAGTTTCTTTCCTCTCGATACCAAGAATTGACATTATAAATAACCATCTAGAAGTTATCGGGCAAGTAACCTCCTTAGGTTCCTTATATGCATTAAGAGTGTTTACTGAAAATTATTTATTTCTTTCTAAAAATACAATTGTTACTAAGAATAATACAGGGATTAACACTAAAGGGACCATTACTATCGAAGGGGTATATAGAAAGAATGGAACAACATTACCAATTCCAAAGACATTAATTATTGCGGAGAAGAATAGCAAAATTAATTCAGAAATAATATTCACAAACAATGTAAATCAACAATTAGAAAAAAATATTCTTGGAGAAACCCTTCATTCTGCTAGTGCTTTATCAGAACCTACCTTTGGTAAGTACAGTATTGGGCAATTGATCTATAATGCTGCTCCCACTCCCGGAGGATATGTTGGTTGGGTTTGTACAACAGCAGGTACAGCCAATAATATCCCATGGGCTGCAGGTAAAAATTATGTAGTTAATAACTTAGTATATACAAATGGGAAAGTCTACAAATCTAAAACCTCAGGAAATAGTGGTTCAACACCTCCCTCGCATAATACTGGTTCAACTACAGATGGTAATATAATTTGGGAGTATGTTGATGTTTTAGCTGTATTTAATAAATTCGGATTTATTCCCATATGAAGTAGCAGTCCGTAAAGATATAATGTTACTTTTCTTATTCATCATTGATAGTTTTCGTTGCAGACGCATTTTGCAGAAAACTTGTAACAGATTATCATTTTAGACATGATCACGATCTTGTTCAAATGTTCCTTCAACTTTCATAATATTCAGTATTCTTGCGCTATAGACAAATAAAAATCCTTCACAATGAAATGGTAGATAGTACCTGATCATAATTCACTAAAACAGATCAACTAATGCGCAAGAATACCCTTTTTTTCTTCCCTTATAAGTGCTCGACCTTTTGGCATGACCGCGAGAAATAAATTATGTATAGGTCATGCGTTGGACTGTATGGTTGGGAGGATTCTCTTTTGCTCTAGAGACACTCCGTCAAGCAGTCAGCGGAGTTCAGGTGATCTGTTCTTTGAAAGGTGCTACGCTCTAAGCATTATTAGAATAGCCAAACCCGTTTTGTTCTCAGGCAAGCATCTCCACCATGTTCCCCAGATAATTACAGAGCTCAAGACTTACAAATTGACACTAGTGCTTACAGCCGCGAAAGTCATATAAGTTTCTATCAGCTCGCTATTCCCGCTCCTGGTGATGGTTCAGATTGGCTTCAACGTGTTCAATATGTATTCATGCTTTCGGCCTTAGCGTTCAGTCATTTTGCAGTTCGTATTCGGCTTATGACCAACTAGAAATTACGCCTTACGCACCGGGCACTAATATGCATGATTTTGCTCATTGAAACGCCCAACAGGTTTATGACCAAGCTTCTTAGAGAGCAGCATGTTTCGCAATCTGTAGAATACTTGACGATTAATTTAAAACTATGAGATTTTTGAAATGATCAAAGTCAAGTAATTTCTAATTTTACTTTTCTTGTGCATTGAATAACCTAATTGATAAAGATACTCCACATTTTTATTTCTTATTGCACTTAAGTATTCCTCTGGAAAGCACTTGATAGAAGCCTCATTTGTAAGACAATTAATCACATTTTCATTTGAAGAGTAATCAACAATTTTTTTTTTGATTTCCTTGTTAGACAAATTCCCTTGAAACAAGTTTTGTAAGCATGTTTTGAATGTATTTAGCAACATGACACTTATGCCGTTAAGATGTTTTTGTGAGTCATTGAAATGTTCATTAATAACTTCTTTTTGTATTTGGTATCCATTTGTCATATCGTCGAATAAATAAGGCATGTATTTGCTTGTATAGCCACCTGTTCTGTAATAGTACAGAGGATTAGTGACAACTTTAACACGCTCTGCTTTTAAAAATACCTCTAAATTATAAAATAGATCATCTCCTAAATAATGAATCCTGTTCAGATAATTTCCTGAACTTAATAGTAGATCCCTTTTGTAAAGTTTAGCGTATAAGGATGCTGGAAAAGAATGTCCATGAAAATATGATGTTACTAAGTTTTTCTTTACATCTTCTTTTGTGTAAACTTTATCAATTTCAAAATAAATGCTTTGTGTTTTCCTCTTGATTAGTTTACCATTGCCTACAACTTTATAAGTATTGCAAACAGATATATCTGCATTATTTGTTATTAATTCGTTATAAAGGCACTCTATAATGTTTTTATCAACCCAATCATCTGCATCTACGAACATTACATATTCTGAGGTAGATACTTTAAGACCAGTTTCACGAGCAGCTACACTACCTTCGTTTTTCTTGTTTATTAAGATAATCCTTGAGTCTTCACCTCTATATTTTCCGCATATTTCCAAACTGTTATCTTGGGAACCATCGTTTACTAATATTAGTTCAAAATTAACAAATGTCTGTAATAATATTGATGTGATACACTTATCAAGTTTGTTACCTGAATTATATATAGGTACTACAACACTTACTATATTCATTGAAGTCCCCACCTTTTATTTTTCTTTTTTTATAATACCACGTTCTTTATAAAGAATGGAGAGGTATAGAAAATATATTGAAAATAAAAAACGGTTCTCATTTTAGGACTCAAAAACAAAACCAGTGCTTGATGAACTGATACGAGGTATACCACTTGGACCAAATTCCAGACGCCAATCACGCTATGGATGCCGCTTAGAAATAAGTCAAAGAACTCCCCGCAGTGCATTCCGTACTCATGGCCATTTGTACCAGCCATCAGTCCAATTCCCGATTTTACTTCATTTCAGACCACTGCCGCTTCATTGGAGTTCCCCTTGAATGACATGCTTCACCATGTGATGTGATCATCAATAATTCGGAGTTTGTTCTGTGAAACGTATATCATCAGAAGCGCTGTCTCTGTCGATGGCAGATGCTAATCCGCGTGAGGAATTATTTCCATTGAGTGCTCTAAATTCAATAACATCGGCTTGTTCCGATTTCGGAAAGCTTGGTCAAATGTTGCGCCTCTTCATTATCTGATGCTAGAGGGAATATAGGCCGTACTGGCCGAGCCGTCTTTAAAGTCAAGGCAAGGTCGAAGGGATAAGGCATTATTGACATTGTTGTACGAATCAGGGGCACACGTCCAAGAAATTATTGATTTGACAGTTTGCCATGTCCGATTAAGCAGACCAGCTAAGGTGAAGTTTACTGGAAAGAGAATAAACTCTGAATTTCCCCCATCATGCCCAATTCATCCAAAATAATGAAAATACGTTCGGGAAACAACCATAAAGCATGAGTAAACAAGGTTTAGACACGCCTTTTTCATAAATCGAAAGGAGGAGCGGTTAAGAGGGGCTACATCATAGATAAATATGTGGATCAAGCAAGAAAACTTCAACCCGAGTTATTTCCTGATCAAGTTACACCACATGTATTTAAACACAGATAAGCAATGCAGTTGCTAGAGGCAGCTAAAAGAATTCGTATGATCATTACATCGACTTTCGGAAACAATGATGCTGAAGATTCGATTTTTGCTGAACATCAAAGAGGATTCCAACTCGCCGCTGAATTTAATCCTGGTCGGGCGGCCTAGCTTGCGCAACCAGCTTAAGGTGAGGCATTTGAACGCCATTGATCAGCGGATTCAAACCTAATCAGTTCCAAGGGTTCTCAGAAGAGGAGACGAGTACCTACATTCAGCACTAAGTCAGGGCATCTGGTTCCGTTCAGGAGATATTTTCGGATGACGAGTTGGTTGCGATTCACCTATTTGCTCATGGCGTGCCTAGAAAAATTAATAACCACTGCAGCCAATCTCTATTAGATGCATTCGTTCGTAAAAACAAGATTGTTGGTGAAGCGCACGTCCACCGAGTTATGAACAAGATGTAATTCCAAAACACAAGGCTAAATACTATTCGTCAGTGGCAGTACGAGTGACGCTACCCGAGTTGCTACGACGATGCCACTTGCCATTCATCCGACAAGGTGGCTGGCTGCGGACACCTTGGAAATGCTATTGCGCTTGATTCCCTTCTCCCAGACATCAAAAAAAAAGGAATCGACACCTGATAATCTTTTCGAAATTGTGCTTCCTGACGTGGTTAATAACCAAATAGAATCCATGCTGATGCACGCAATTGAAGCAAACCTATTTGCCTAAGCACATATTCACAAACCATATATTAAATACATCAATCGAAATAACAATAATGTATATTGGCATCGTTGATCTGACTTATGACGGTATTGCAAAGGCATCTTATGGACTTGTAGAAGTTGAAGCAGGCAAAAATAGTACATCATTACAACGAGTTGCTTATGATGTATAACGTTTAGTTGGGATTTATAATGAAGTAAATATCCAAACTCGGAAATGATGATAGAGATCATCCGTAATGCTAAGGTTTAAATATTTTTGATGACACGGAGTGACCTTTCATGCGAATTGAACAAACATATTCCATGGAAGGTCACAGATTCTAGTTCATTCCAAATAAAAAATATTACTTAAGATTGAACATGTAGTTTAGTGACCGATCCCATACTGGCTCTTCAGCTTTGCTGCAGTAGATCTAAACAAAGCATTCACTTTTTTTATTCCTTTCATAAAAAAATTCATTAAATACTTAAATTCTTCTGTCTTATAAAAAAATAAAGTGAATAATATATTAGGAATAATTACACATATCATTCCTATTCCAATTAAGGAAAGTATTCCGTTCTCATTTGAAAGAAAGCTACAAATATAAGTTGTTACAGCACAAGCTACTATAGTTAAAATTCCATAAAGTATATACTTTTTAAAGTAATCCCAGACAGGCATTTGGAAAATTTGCTCATAAACTAAACGTGGTGCATACCAAAATGTAACAAGAGTACTTATTGTCGTACCTATAAAGATGCCTGCTAATCCAAAATATTGAACTAAAATAATTGCTGTACCTAGATTAACAGCAGCCTCAATTAGTGGTATATACTTATCTTGGACAAATATCCCTGCCTTAATTTTAAAAGTTGATATCGACGATCTTAAACCCATAATATAAAAATTCACCATTATGACCAAGAAAGTAAGGCGATCTAATAAATAACCTCCTCCTAGCCACCAATTAATAAACGGCTCTAACAAATTGTACAACACAACAAAACAAATTGAATAAATCCAAAAATTCAATAAGTATATAACTTTAAAAATTGAATATTTTTTTTGATCGCTCTCTGTTGCAATTAAATTCCCTACACTCGCTCCTACTCCTCCTAATAAAGGAGAAATCAATGACCCTATTTGACCTATAATCATGGAATAGTTGGAGTACAATCCCACTGTTACAATTCCTGCGAACGTCGAGATTAATATATTATCTGTCCCCAGTACACAATAGGAACCTATATTATGTAAGAATAATGCTTTTACATTTTTAATTAACTTTTCTTTTTCTTCTCTATCGATTAAATAGGTTTTTTTTGTTTTTATGTAATTGTATCTTTTGTTAACAATCAAACCATTAAATATATTCTGTACAATAAATACGATAAGTTCCACCAATAAATATATTACATAATCCTTAGTCAAAACCAAGATGCCGATTCTGGACAATAAAGTTAATATCTGGAATAAGATATTTACCCTAGCCAGTACATACCCTTTTTGATCTGCATATATTAACGATACTTTGTGTGCATTAAAATATGTGATCATATTTTTCCCAACAAATATAAAATATACTATTGTAAAATAAGATATTGATTCTCCTTTCAGTAAATTATCCAAAAGAGGATATATAGAAATACTTAATATGAAAATTATCACTGCCAGAATAGCATAAGCTTTTTTATACAGCTGTACGAATGCAATAATCTTGGGTTTATTATTTTCAGCCAACGGCTTATATAAATTATAAACAATGCTAGTTCCTATGCCACTTTCTACTAAGGCAAGCATAGCAAGTACATTTGTTAGCAGCCCATTAATACCAAGATATTCTGCTCCTAGATTATCGAGAAATACTTTCCTTGAAATAAATCCTAATATAACAATTATGATTTGGGACCCTAAACTTATTGAAATGTTTTTCAAGGAATTTGCTGTTCTCA
Organism: Paenibacillus sp. LHD-38; assembly: GCF_031157315.1. Lineage (GTDB taxonomy): Bacteria > Bacillota > Bacilli > Paenibacillales > Paenibacillaceae > Pristimantibacillus. The sequence continues at coordinate 122,642 of NZ_JAVIFU010000016.1, read as the reverse complement.
TATTACACAACCTTATTCACAAACTTTTGTATTATATTCTTAAATTTAACTGAATTTATAAACCATACAACTTTTTTTTGAATACAAATCTTTTGAAGTAGTTCAATAAACATTGATGGTGCTTTATATATCAATATATCTTCAGAAAATTCTTTGTCCAATAAAATATCTATCAATACTTTATGCTTCCTTGCAATAGCCATATCACTACTTGCAGTATCTTGCATATACGAAAGAGTAATTCCTGTATAATGATTTTTTATAATATTAATATACTGATTCAAATTATACTTATTACACAATTCAATTAAGAATCTCTTATTGTCAAGCACATAAAAATACATATTTTCCCTATAAACATTTGATAACGACTCTCTTTTACGAATGTAATAATTATATAACGGTTGTTCCACATACACTAATATGTTAATCGTTGGAAGTATAGTGAAATTAAGTTTAGCGTCCTCGCTATGATTTTTTTGTTCATCGTATCTTATGTTTGTAGATTCGAATATCGTTTTTTTATATAGTTTGTTCACACTAGAAACTAAACTATAGGTCTTTTCAACAAGTATAGAAGGTAGTATTTCTTCTTCAATCGTTTGTTTTTTTATAGGACAATTTATCTCTTTCCATACCGTTGAAATTGATGTCTTATTATTAAAATTATTTATTGTCCTAATTGGACAAACCACAATGTCGGCATCGTAAGTAACTGCAGCATATAATAAAACTTCATACATATTCGGTTCAATAGTATCATCTGGGTCCACAAAGGCTATATACTCTCCTCTCGCCATTTCTATTCCGCTATTTCGAGCTGAAGATACACCTTTATTTTCCTTATGTATTACCTTTATCCGATTATCCTTTATTGCATATTCCTCACAGATTTCACCGCATTTATCAGGAGATCCGTCATTTACTAAAATTAGTTCAATATCTGTAAAGGTTTGTGTCAGAATTGAATCTATACAATCGGACAAGTACTTTTCAACGTTAAATATCGGGACTATAATACTTATTTTTGGCACTGATTTGTCTCCTCCAAACTCATTACTAATATTATTGGCCTAAATAACATCATATATTTTTTGTATTTCTTTTGTAGAGTCCGAAGTTTCTTTAGCTAGGTTTTCAGTGAATTTCTTACATAAATCAATATTATTTATTAATTTTTTTACAGCTTTATATATTTCATAATCGTCAATATTCACAATTAGTCCTGTTATACCATTATTAATTTGTTCTCTTGCACCATTAACTTCTGTAGTTACTATCGGTCTATTTAAGCATCTAGCTTCTGATAGTGTTATACAGTAGCCTTCATACCTAGAAGGTTGTACATAAATATCACATTGCTTCATATAGGGATATGGATTGGAGTCTGCACCCAATAAAACAAATTTATCTTCCAGTTGATATTCTTTTAGAAGTTCCTCATATGTCGATCTTTCATTTCCTTCACCTAGACAATACCACTTAACGTTATATCCATCTTTAATTAATCTATCTAACGCCCTTATTGCCAAATCTTGCCCTTTCTCAACAGATAATCTGCCAACTGTAAGGATTCTTAATCCTTCATACTTATCAATAAAACCAATACCTTCTCTTGATTGAAGTTGAATTATTTTTGATGAAATGATATTGAAGAAAACTCGGACTTTTTCTCTAATAACTGGTACCTTTTCAATCAATTTTTTCTTTGCCTCTTCTGAAACAACAAATACTACATCAAATTTCCTTAAGTTTTTAGCTGCAAATCGCAGGTTGAATCCAATTTTCGTAACATCAAAATGAATCCATTGGATCTTTTTCTTAGCTTTGATTTTGTTCAGAACAAAATAACTGATTAAGTCCATCGGACCTGCATAAGCTACCGCAACATCATATTCATTTTTGAACACATGATGACGCAGAAGGTATTTAAATAACAAGCTTCTATCATTTAACAACTTAGTTACAATATATAAAATTAACATCATCCCGCCCTCTACAAATTTACACTTCCTCATGAGATTCTTTACTGTTAATAGAGGCGGATCGTTTACCATATTCTTAAATTCAGAATAGTCCTTAACATATTCAACATGAACGTTTATAGGAATAGAACTTAAGAAACCACCGTATTTCTCCAGCATCAATATCGTTATCTCATATTTATCTTTAGGAAGCTCTTCTATCATGTTTAGCAATGCTTTTTCAGTTCCACCCACATTCATATTGATTACCATGAACAACAATTTTTTTTTCATTAGAATTAACCCGCTTTCTGTCAACAGATCAGTTGGTAGAAATTATCCAACTCCTCGACATTTCCTTTTTTCTCGTTTTGTAAATAACTAATATATTATTAAAAAATCATCATTATTTATTATCTGAGAAATCCCTTCGTACACGACCTCTCAGTTCTTGTCTACAACCAGTCCATCATCACCAACTACCATTGATTAAATACAGCGTCAAATATAGTAGTGACGCAGCTATTGCAATATCACATCCCTTTTTCTGGTTTAGTCTTCCAATAGTTAGTATCCGGATGCCATCAAACCGATCGTCTAAGCTTTCTCCAATGTCAGCCATTTTAGAAATAAAATCTGGATTATTAATATCGCAAATAACGCTACTGATCTGAGAGTTACTTACTGTTTTTTTAGGCCTCAACATCAAAATTAGTGCTTGACCATTTAGCTCGGAAGGCGTTTGAGATTGCATTCAACTAAAATGCCTGCTTTGTAATGGGAACGGTTTCGTGTAAAATAATGACGTCGTTAAAATGCTTTTATCCAGTCTGCGTCTGTCGATTCTTTTTTGTTGTGGGGTATACAATAATTCAAGACTAGCAGATATTTTCCATTTTCAACCTCTTATCAATACATCAAGCACTGGTTCTGGCTTTGGTTCTATAAACTCATTTAGCTTTTTAAATTGATTTTTAGCATCATTTGAGATCAAAGCGAGGTCTGTTTTGTTATAAAAAGAATTTTTCATCGTGTTTTCATCATATTGTAAATGGAGTTCATTCATATTTATTAAGATCTTATCCATGTTTATGTCTCCAAGCATTTCACTAGTTTTTTTGCTATACACTACAGGCATCAAACCAATTTCCAATAACAAAGCGATAATATTCGCATGAAATCTTGCCGCAACGATCAATTCAAATGAAGCAATTAGACGAATGGCTTCATCTATATCCCCTTTATAATCATATATTTTAATTTTTTCAGACGTGCTTATTGAAAGTGATGATTTTATAATGTTTATGATTTCGAGATCGCCTTCTTCTTCACAGAAAGACATTAAATAACATTCAAAGCCTTTTTCCGTTAGCAGCTCTATTGATTTCACTGTACTTTTAATATAACTATCGTAGTACTCAGATAGTCCTTTTTTATGTCTAACATCGATTATAGAGAAGCCAACTCGATTTTTTATTGCTGATCCTTTATATCTTTCCATATCCATTTGAAAAACAATATCTGGTGCGTATCTAACTTGTGATAAGTTTTTAAATAAGTTATATGAATACAAATCCCTAAAACAAACATCATCACATTGCTTAAAAAACGCAAGATAGTCACTATAGAATTGTTCGGTCGTGAAGGGGCCAAAGTTAGCACCTAATATAAAAACAGCTTTATTCCTGTCCTTAAACTCCTTGACAAGATTCATTCTATCCTTATATAAAGATCGATGGTATTCCTCTTCTCTAAATATGGAGCCTCCTATAAAAATAAGCGCATCATGTTCTTTTGCTACTCTTTCATAATTATTTAAATAATCAATAACATTCAAACGCTGGCCGATCTTGTTAAAGATCGTATATTTACGCCTATTAAGATTCTCGTATTGAGAGATAAATTCATCATAATTACTTCCCACATAATTAAGCGTAAATTCACAGTTTGGATATTTTCTTGCTAGGATATCTAAAAACAAATCATCACCTAAATTAAATGCCAAGTATATGTCTACAAAGATTTTTTTCATATCATTATCACCACTCTTTAATTTTCTATTAATTGGTAAAATTTATTTAATTGATTGATTGAATTATACGGTTCTTCAATATTCAACTGCTTAACGATCTCTTCTCTAAAGTTCGAATCATCTAAATACTTTCTGATTCCATTGAATATACTATTTTTATTATGCTCTACGATTAGTCCATCGATGTTATTATTTATGATTTCTTTTGCTGTATGGAAATTTGAGCATACAATAGGCCTTTTCAATATTTTCGCTTCACAAACAGTTAGTCCAAAACCTTCTTTTATTGAAGTTTGAACATATATATCGCAATTTTTCATATATGGATATGGATTCAGCCTTTTCCCAAGTAAGAAAAAACTATCTAATAAATCATTCTCCACTATCAATTCCTGAAGTTTTTTTCTCTCTGGACCCTCGCCGATTACAAACCATTTGAACCTATATCCCGAATCTTTCAATAAACGTGCAACCCCGATAGCACTTTCATACGATTTTGCAGAAACTAGCCTTCCAACAGTTAATATATTTACGACTTTCTTATCAAATTCATTAATTTCAACTTCTTCCGACATCGTATTGATTAAATCTGGATTAACAATATCAAATACGATATCGATCTTGTCGTCATAGTCAGTTCTGATCTTCATTACTGATTCTTTCGTATGCTGAGAAACAGCTATTATTTTAGTAATGTTCTTATACGATTCATAATCCAATTCTTTATCGTAAAGAGTATTAACATAGTCTGTATTAATCCAGGCTAGTTTCTTTGATGCCTTGACTTTACTTGCAACAAAATATGTAGGCATTCCTTGACTATAAGCGATTGCTACATCATACATACTCTCAATGGGGTATATTATTCTGGTTAAGTTTTTATACACCACTTGCTCACTATGTAATGTTTTTTTTGCATACTTATTTAATCTCAAATTTAATGAAGTTTTAATTTTATAATATGAATATGTAATGTTTTTGGCTGCTGCGAATTTTTCATTATTAAGAAATCTAAAATATTCAGGCACAGGTAAAATATTTATATGCTTAGGCAGGTATCTTTCAAGATCCTCTCCTCTTTTAAATAACAATAAATCTATTTCGTATTTTGAAGGTTCAATCAAATTCAATAGTGAAACTAAGCTTTTTTCTGCACCGCCTATAGATAAGGAATCGATAACAAACAATAGCTTTTTCTTCACGTACTCACCACTTTTTCTTTTATTTTCTGTTTATATCCTTTCAATTTATATAAATAATTTCCATAAATAATACTTAACCTTATAAATTTATTTTTCATTAAAAATATATATGGTTTATAAAAAATATTATTGCTTGAAAAATCTCCTGAGTATTTCCCTACATATTGCAATGATAAAATTTGTTTTACATTACTTATGGCATTTTTCATGCCTAAGGCTTTGAAATTTATACTCTGCTGCTCCACTAAGTTAATGACTATATCTTGAATTCGTTTCGTAATGATCTCTTTTGTTCTATTTTCATGAAATTCGACAGAATTAAATATTTTTTCAATATGCTTGCAAACATTAATATTATTTTGCAGATAATCAATTGATATATTAGAACTTATGCTGTTTTCATTAAGTCTATTATAGTGATACAGGTGTCCTTTTATTGCAGTGAAAGAATTGCAGTGAACAGCATACTGTAATACAAATATTAAATCCTCAGACATAAAAATATTTTTGTCCATCTTAATATTATTTTTAAGTATTATTTCTTTTTTATAAATTTTACTCCACAGAACTCCTCCTGTTCCCTTACACACCATATTCATAAATGAATGTTTGGAAACAACCTCATCAAAATCAAAATCCGTATAGTTAAGTATCCCGTACTTGGATATATCCTTATAACCACAACAAACTAAGTCAGATCCAGTACTAATCATTTTACTTAATAACAATTCGATGTAATATTTATCAACAGTATCATCGGAATCAATAAATACTAAGAAATCTCCTGTTGACTCCAGAATTCCCTTATTTCTAGCTTCAGATGGACCATTATTTTCTTGATAAAAGTACAATATTCTTTTATCTTTTTCTCTATACTCAAATACGATCTCTTCACTACGATCAACAGATCCATCATTTACAAGAATTATTTCAATGTTCGAGTACGTTTGATTCAATATGCTCTCTAAACATTTGGAAATGAATTTTTCACAATTATATACAGGTACAATTACACTTACTTTTGGAAACATTCTAACCTCCATAAACAGCTAATATTTTAAATATGATTAAATTACTAAAAAACTCATTACTCAAAAAAATTCTTAATAAAGAACACCTTCTCAAAAAAAAAGCCTACCTCACCAAAATCAAACAACTTTATGATCAATACGAGACCATACTTTAATAGTAGTTCTTTATAATGAACACGTCAATGTAAAATTCAATTCTTATCATTAACAACATCCATCCCCAATTTTAATTACTAAAACTAAAAACACCGAAAATCAGTATTTTCGGCGTTTTTAGCTTTTTATATAGGTTACTTATATTCTTATAGCGTTGCCAAATACCCATCTACCTTTTTATTCCTTATCCCCCGACAGCTTTTCCTGTGCCTGCAGCTTGCGTAAATAATCATCCAGGTTATCTAACCTCTCCTCCCAGATGCGGCGGAAGGACTCAAGCCAATCATCCAGCTCAATCAGCGGCTGCGTACGGAGCTGATAGAAGCGTCGATTCGCGCTTGGCTTAACTTCAACAAGTCCAGATTCACTAAGTACGCGAAGATGCTTAGAGGTTTGCGGCTGGTTAAGTCCGAGTTGATCAGCAATTTCCCCCACGGATAGCGGACCATTACGCAGGAGTTCGACAATATGCAGCCGATTCGGCTCCGCGAGAGCGTTAAAAATCGTCTCTTTCATAACCTCAACTCAATTCGAAAAAACAAATATTTTATACGGCATTCTTTGGTGTTAGAAAACGCCTGTACCTAAGGAAATGCCAAACCCTTCGGCTCCCTATGAACTGATCGTAAACTTACAATATAAATATACACTTTACGGAATATTCCTGTCAAAGAATATTCATTACTATTTTCACAACATCACTTTAAAAAGATCTCCTCACCACGCTTGGTACATGCGTAAGGAGATCTCCATTAATTATCCGATAAGAGCAACCAAGCTCTTAAACTCCAGCTCCTCGAACTTCCGCAGGACGCTGTCGCGGTCATATGCCCAGCAGCAGCCCTCAAGCTCTGCCGATACCGGCACATCACAGCGGATCGTAGCCAAGTCGCGGGACAAATGAAGCATAGCCAGATCCGCTTCGATTTTAGCCCGAATCGTTTTGGACACTACCTCTAAATTTGCCAGCAGACCCTCGATAGAGCCATGCTCTTGAATCAGCTTATGAGCCGTCTTCTCGCCGATCCCTTTTACGCCGGGATAGTTATCGCTGGTGTCGCCCATGAGACCTTTGATATCGATAATTTGAATCGGGGTTAGCTGGCGTTCTTCCATTAAGGTCTCTGGCGTGTACACCATATAGTTGCCGATCCCCTTCTTCATGATGGCAACCGAAACACGGTCATCCACCAGTTGAAGCATATCATGATCGCCCGTCACGACAAAAATTTGCGCTTGATCCTTCAGTGCTGCAGCCAAAGTACCGATACAGTCATCCGCTTCATATCCCGCAATGCCTATGTTCGGTACATTGAAGCTCGCGACAACGTCTTTTACAAGATCAAACTGCGGCACCAAATCCTCCGGTGCGGCAGGACGATTCGATTTGTAGCCGTCATATTGCTCCGTCCGGAAAGTCGTGCTTCCCATATCCCAGCAGCAAGCCACATGCGTTGGATTAAAGGTGTTGATCGCATCCATGAAATAACGAACAAATCCATGCACGGCGTTTACCGGTACGCCTGCGCTCGTTTTACGAACGCTTCCTCCAAATGATGTTGCAAAATAAGCCCGAAATAAAATCGCCATGCCATCAACTAAAAGCAAACGCTGCTCACTCATATTTTTATAACCCCTCTCTCGCCCATTAACCTCTTTATTGCCCGCGAATAAAGTTTCCAATCCTTTTCGCTGCTTCTTTCAATCGTTCTTCGTCTTCCACAAGCGCTATCCGTACATAACCTTCACCTTCGGAGCCGAAGGCTTCCCCTGGAACGACAACAACTCCGGTTTGCCGCAGCATTTCCTGGGAAATCCGTCTTGATGTCCAAGGTTCGTCCTGCGACCATTGCATCGGAGGCAGCTGCGCCCATACAAACATGGTTGCCTTTGGCGCTGGAACCTGCCATCCTTCAGCACGAAGCGCTTCAATAAATGTGTTACGTCTCTGCTCGTAAAGCTTCCCGGCCTTTGGCAGCTCCGCGCCAGCAATCGCTTCCTTCAAGGCAGCTATGCCAGCCTCTTGAACGGGATCGAACACACCGTAATCGATATTGGCTTTTAGCTCGCGAAGCGCGCCGACCGCAACCTGATTCCCGGCCAAAAAGCCTATTCTGCAGCCAGCCATATTAAAACTCTTGGATAAGGAATGAAATTCAACCGCTTGGTCAAGCGCACCCGGTACCTCAAATATACTTGGCGGCTCGCAGCCGTCAAAGCCCATCTCCGAATAAGCGAGATCATGTACGACTAATACGCCGTGACGACGAGCCTTATCTATGAGCCTCTCGAAAAATGCAACGTCTGCTACCGCTGAGATGGGGTTATTCGGATAATTGAGCAAAATAAAGGTAGCTCTGTCCCAATCCGCATCGGAAATAGCATCCAGATCAGGCATAAAGCCGTTTTCTTCCTTTAGCGGCATCAGCACTGCTTCCACCCCGGCAAGCGCTAATGACCCTGCGTAAATGGGATAACCCGGATTAGGCAGCAAAGCCGTATCTCCTGGATCGCAAAGCGCCATTGCCAGATGCGCTAGTCCATCCTGTGAACCAAGCAGCGTAACAATCTCGCTGGCGGCATCAAGCTCCACGTTAAAACGATGCTTCATCCATTCCGCCGCATGCTGACGAAAGGGCAAGCCGCTTTTTGTAGCTGGATAGGCATACATATCCGTGCGCAAAGCCGCCTCACTTAGCGCTTGCCTAACGGAAGGCGAAGGCGGCTGATCCGGGCTTCCGATGCCAAGGTCGATAATATCAAGCCCGCTTTCTGCTGCTGACCGCTTCCACGCCGCGACTTCTGCAAAAATCGATGACCCTAACTGCGACAGCCTGTTCGATCGCCATTTGGTTTGCGACATTCGTTTATTCACCCTTTTCCGTTGTTCCAAACTTGTTCGTATTGCTCTTCCTTATAGCCTACCGTAACGGTTTGTCCGTCCGTTACGATTGGACGCTTAATCAGCATTCCGTTTGATGCAAGCAACGCGTATTTCTCATCTTCTGACATAGAAGCCAGCTTGTCCTTCAAGCCAAGCTCCCTATAAACTTCGCCCGATGTATTGAAAAACTTCTTCAGCTCCATTCCGCTGTTCGCAACAATCACCTTCAACTCCTCGGCTGTAGGCGTTTGTTCAACGATATCGCGGGATACGACGTCATTCCCTTTGTTTTTCAGCGATTTAAGCGCTGTTTTGCATGTACTGCATTTAGGATATTGAATGATGGTTAATTGCTTTTGCTTTGTCATCGTGATGAATCCTCCAATAGGTATGTGACCAATTCGCTATCCTTCCGACAGCTTCTGCTCTAATAATTCAAGCTCAGGCGGCAGTGATGCCTGCCATTCCATCCATTGTTTCGTGAGCGGATGCGTGAATCCAAGAATCTCAGCATGCAGCGCTTGTCGACCGACCGTACTTTCCCAGTCCTCAACTGACCCTTCCTCAGGACCATACATCTTATCTCCGACAAGCGGACAGCCTATATGCTTCATATGAACGCGAATTTGATGCGTCCTGCCCGTTTCCAGCTTTAAGCGAACGGCAGCTGCGGCTGGCTTGCCCGGGGAAGATCCAAAACTTGATATGGTCTCATAATGAGTAATAGACGGATAGCCCTCAGGCGTGACTATTCGAATATGAGGCTGGTCTGGATTCCGGTCAATCGGCGCATTCACAGTGCCTTGCGCTGGCACGGGGCTTCCGTAAACATAAGCGCGGTAGAGCTTCAAAAAACCGTTCGCCTGCATTTGCTCTGATAGCTGTTGATGTACGTAAGATGTTTTCGCAATCGCAACCAATCCTGAGGTTTCCTCATCAAGGCGGTGAACAGGCCTAAAGCGCACACGCTCCCCCATTTCCTGCCAGTGATACACGACCCCGTTTGCAAGCGTGCCCGTGTAATGCCCGTGTGTAGGATGGACGATCATACCTGCAGGCTTATTGATAATGAGAAGATCCTCGTCTTCGAAAACGATTTGTATGGGGATAGGTTGAGGCAAAATATCCTCGGAAACCTCCCGCTCCATGCGTACGCGTATGATATCGCCGGCGGCAACGGGAGCGGTTGTATAAGCACGGACTTCGTTCACCGTAAGCCCATGCTCCGTCAGCTTCACCTGCGACAACAGCTTGCGCGACACGCCAAGCTGCCGCTCAAGTACTGTTCGCACCGTTTTCCCATGCTCCGCGTCGCGAACAACAGCGACTAACGGCCGATAATATAATTGCTCTAAAAGATCTGTCATTTCTTTGGTTTCCGGAACACTTCCGCGCTTCGAATATATTCAATATCCGGAACGCCAAGCTTCGCATTGGCTACTCTTGCAGCCGCGAAGAAAAAATCGGACAGGCGGTTTAAATACGTTAGTACCTCTTGGTTAATGGGATGCTCGGCAGCAAGCGTGACAACGCGTCGTTCTGCTCGGCGGCATACCGTTCTACATACATGCAGCTGCGCGGAAACCGAACTTCCGCCCGGCAAAATGAATTTCGTAATTTCCGGCGCTTCCGTTACATATTGATCAATCCAATTTTCCAGCCGTTCAGCCGGCTCTGCCGAGATTTTTAAAGGAGCACCCTCTACGGCATAGGCAAGATCCGAACCGCAGTCGAACAGCTCCTGCCCAATGTCGATGAGCAAAGCCGCCATTTCCGCAAGTTCCTCATGCTTATCCGCTTCTGCCGCTGCTAAGCCAACAAAGCAATTGAGCTCATCAATCGTGCCATAAGCCTCAACACGCGCGTCGTCCTTCCGCACCCTCCCGCCAATCAAGGATGTCTGACCGCTGTCTCCCGTTTTTGTATATAATTTCAACCTTCTCAGCCTCCTCATGCATCTAATACTGGTTAATCATGCAAACAGCAGGCCGGATATTCTCCTGACCTGCTGCTCGTGAAAGTGAAGTAACGTGTTCCTGGTTACCCTTGCTGCTTTAAGCGATCTACAAAACCGCCAATTCGGTCTAAAGCTTCGGTTAGATTAGTAACGGAAGTTGCATAAGAACAGCGAAGATGGCCTTCGCCTCCGAGACCAAACACATCGCCCGGCACCGCCGCTACATTCGCTTCATCCAGCAGACGCTGTGCGAATTGTTCGCTCGTCAAGCCCGTTGATACGATCGAAGGGAAAGCGTAAAACGCCCCTTGCGGCTCATGACACTCGAGCCCGATATCACGAAAGCCCTTCACGACGAGACGTCGGCGCTGGTTGTACGCCTCAACCATACGGTCCTTCTCTTCCAAGCCATGCTGAAGCGCTTCAAGCGCCGCATACTGTGCCATGATTGGCGCGCACATTACCGTATATTGGTGAATTTTGAGCATCGCTGCAATAAGATCGGGATGGCCGCATGCATAACCCATTCGCCAGCCAGTCATGGCAAAGGCTTTGGAGAAGCCGCTGACAAGGATCGTTCGATCCTTCATGCCGGGCATACCGGCAAAGCTTACATGCTTCGAGCCGTAAGTAAGCTCGGCATATATTTCATCCGAGATTACGATAAGATCGTTTTCTTCCACAAGCTTCGCGATAGGCAGCCAATCCTCATAGGTCATGGTTCCGCCAGTCGGATTGCTTGGGTAACATAATATAAGTACTTTCGATTTCGGCGTAATAACCGCTTGCAGCGCTTCTGCCTTAAGCTTAAACTCATCCTTGGCAAAGGTTTCGATACCTACCGGCTTGCCGCCAGTAAGCGCGGTAATCGGCGAATACGAAATATAACAAGGCTCTGGAATCAAGATTTCATCGCCGGGCGCAATGAAAGCGCGCAGCGCAAGATCGATTGCTTCACTGCCGCCAACCGTAACCAAAATTTCGTTTGCAGGGTTATACTCCACGGCAAATTGATCATTTAAGTACTGACCAATCGCTTCGCGCAGCTCAGGCATACCCGCATTCGATGTGTATTGGGTTTTGCCTGTTTCCAGCGCGTATACGGCGGCTTCCCTTACATGCCATGGCGTCACAAAATCGGGCTCGCCGACCCCTAGCGTAATCACGTCCTTGCGCGTGCTGACCAAATCAAAAAACCGACGGATACCCGACGGTTTAATGTCCCGAACGAGCGGGGACAAATAATCGGCCATCGATTGACGCCGCACAGGTGTGGAGGGATGTTTTTCTTCGTCTTTAATCATTGCCATCACCCTTTTTTACGGCGAAACCATCAACCGATGATCACCTTCATGCTCCTCGAAGATAATGCCGTCTTGTTTGTATTTTTTCAATATAAAAAATGTTTTGGTCGATAATACCGCATCGATCGGCGATAATTTATTCGATACAAAAGAGGCGACCTCTTTTAAGTTTTTCCCCTCAACCTCAACTAACAAATCGTAGGCACCGGACATCAAGTAAACCGATTTTACCTCCGGATATAAATAAATGCGCTCGGCGATTCCTTCGAATCCGCGACCGCGTTCTGGTGTAATTTGTACCTCGATTAGTGCTGTTACCTTTTGGTCATCGATCTTGCTCCAGTTCACAACTGTTGCGTATTTCACGATGATATGGTCATTCTCAAGCTCGGCGATCGCTTGCTTCACTTCCTCAGTCGGTACGGCCAGCATGGTTGCGATCAACTCTGCATCCCTTCGCGCGTCTTCCTTCAGCAGTTCAAGCACTTTCAACTGTAATTCGGTCATTGTATAACTCCTTCCAGTACGACTGCGATTATAAAGAATATTTTACAACGTTTTTGAATCCCGTGCAATCAATGCCTAAGGCTGAAGCCTATATTAAAGCTGCTTCCGACCCCCAAGCAAGGGTAAATAAACTTGCCTTATTGATCGTTAACTTGCCGTTCTTGCTATGTAAAAGAACAAGCGTAAACGGCTGACACCGTCCTTGGCGGCAAAATCTCGTTTCTCGGTGAAATATAAGATTTAAATAAAAAAGACCCCAAAGGGGTCTTTACATGTAATACGGTTGACCGTTTTGCTGCTGGCCGGACTGCTGATGCATATTCGGCGTATACATGGTTTGTCTCTGCTGCTGCCCGCCAAGCGTTTGCTGCAAAAACTGATTCGTTTTTTGCTTTGTTTGCTGATATTCCTTCGCTTGCTTATCAAGCTCTTGACGGAGCGCCGGCGATGAAACATTATACATATTCGCTTGCTGCATCGCTTGGAACAACTGCCCCTGAAGCGCCAAAGTGCTGTCTGTTAGTTTCGTGAAGAGCTGGCGAATATCCGGACAGGTTGACTCCGTTGCGGCCGTGACGTATTCACGAACAACTCTTTTTAAATCAGCCAGGATCGAGCTCGCCAAATCCTCTTCCGACAAAATCGATTGCATTTGTTGCTGCTGATACATAGCGTGTTACCTCCTAAGCGTTAGTTGGATATCCTTATTGCTGCGGCTGCGTTGGAGCCATCTGCTGGTGATGCGATATCGCATGCAGCAAAGAATCATAATGCTGTTGATGCGTTTGTATCATTTGCGAGCATAAATTGGTTAGAGCCGGAGTAGTGCCTGTTGCTACTAATGCTGCACATTGCTTAATTAACAAGTCCTCGTTGGACATAGAGTCTGCAATGTACTCCAGCTCTTTCGCTGTCATTGGCTGAATCATAAGTCATCCTCCTTATTTCGGTACTGGCTTGCTATTCGCATGCTAATCCATTTTTTTCGTGCCAAACGTATTATGAGCTATATTTCCTTTATTTATGTACCTTCACCGAGTTCAAAATTGCCGGAATGGATCAAATTAAATTTGACCTGGATTTTCAGCTGATTAGGCTTTGGTTTCCAGTCCTCTCCCTTGCAGTTTTGCTTCCAGTACGCTAGGTGATAGCGGTACAGATGATGCTCCAGCTGGAATAAATCCATTCCTTTGGCTTGGCCCTTGCGATAGGTTTCCTCGATCTGCTGTTTAACCCGGTCTTCCATCGATGCGACCAGCTCGGCCTCACTCAAAGTGCCGCGCATTTCATCAACCTGGCCTTTCATACTGACCTGCAGTGAAAAATCGACCTCTCCGTCTTTGATGCTTGCCTTAACCTTGCTCTTGGAAGAATCGACCGCCACACTCGCCCTGCCTTCCTTGCCGATCGCTTCAAATAAGTAATGATGGAACACGGGATTGACCCATCGCAAGCCCGAAGCGTCTGATTCCGTCATAAAACCGAGATAATCAAGCTCTCTATACACAAAAATGCCATCATATAGTTGAATATTGAGCGGCTGCTTCTTTCTTTTCCAATAATCCTTATTTGCAGTCAGTGCGGGTAAGGTCGTCGTCATGGCCGGCTCCTTCAATGTCTGCACGGCGAGCTGCATCGCGTAGGGACGAATAAAACTTCTTTGACTGTTAAGCGAAAATGGCGAATACATAATGCTGTTGAGAGGTGATTGATCAAAAAAAGTATCGGTTGTAAAAATATTTTCGATTGTTCCTCTTGTTCCGAACATCAATGAAGTATACCGCGACGCCCGCTGACGGTTAAGCCCGTCCATAATGTCCCGCATTTTAAACATGGCTCTCTCCTGCACGACAACGGTTTTCAAATGCTCCAAGCTAAGTATGGCTTGTCCTGCCTGGGTTAAATCATTCAGCGCAAGCAGAATGGAATCGCCTTCGCCTTTACCGATCCACACCGGACTCGGATCAGGCTGCACAGTTTCCGTTTTTGCGATGAGTCCGAATTTGATCATTTGGGCATAAACGATGTAATGGCCTTCCGAGTAATCAATGCCAAGGGATGAAATATAGCTCACATCCTCTAAATTGATTTCATCCCAGCATCCCTCAAGCAGCAAAGAGCTGAACATCAACCCGATCAACGCCGCCCTTTTCCAAACAAAATTGCGCCGCTTAGCCAGCCATGCAGAAGCCATTACTTATCCCTCCTTCCGCTTCGAAGCTTCCAGGGCATTTGCAACAGCGCAGGAATCAATTGCTTGAAGCGCAGCGGCGCAAGCGGCTCTAGATAGGAGCGTCCAAACGATTCCAGCGTGCATAAGTAAATTATGACCGCGAAGGTTCCCACAAAGAAACCAAAAATCCCAAGCACCGATGAACAAATAAGAATCAGATAACGAATAATGCTCACCGATCCGCTTAAAGACTGATTGACGAGCGTAAACGTTGACACTGCGGTAACCGCGGCCATGACGAGCATGGTCGGGGAAGTCATTCCCGCACGAATCGCTGCGTCCCCGACAATTAATCCGCCAACGACCGAAACCGTTTGTCCAACCGCTCTCGGCAGCCTGACCCCCGCCTCGCGGAAAAGCTCAAACATAGTGAGCATCATGAACATTTCCATCGTCGAGGACAGCGGTAAGCCGATTCTAGAAATGGTTATCGTCGCGAGCAGCGAAAACGGAATTTGATCGGTATTGAATGCCGACAGCGCAATCCAAAAACCTGGCAGGCACATAGACAGAACGAGTCCGACAACTCTAAGCAGCCTCTCCAGTGATACGTAATAATACGGTAAATGCGCATCCTCCGGCGATTTAATAAGCAGCAGTAAAGTTCCTGGCGCAATAAGGGCCGACGGCGAGCCATCCATTAAGATGGCTACCTTGCCCTGCATCAGGGACTGAACGACATAGTCGGGGCGTCCTACATATTCGATAAGCGGAAATAAGGATAAACGGCGATCCGACAACAGCTCCTCCAGCTGGCTTCCCCCGTTCATTGAAGGGATATCGATTCGGCTCAGCCTTCTTCTCGCTTCATTTACAAGCTCAACATCAGCAATGCCCTCCATATAGATCAAAGCGATTTCCGTTAAAGACTCTCTTCCGATACGATTATATTCCACATGCATATCCGGCGTTCGAAGCCGCTTGCGAACTAAGGCGACATTCGTCGCCAGCTGCTCGACAAAGCCGTCGCGAGGCCCTCTTACCGATACCTCCATCGTTGATTCCTCTGGGCTTCTGCCAGGTTGATCCGCAATATCGAACTCATATAACCCAACCAGATTTTCAAACGACAAAATAACGCTGCCCGCAAAAAGCCGCGCGTACAAATTGCTTCCATTCGGCCCATGTTTTATCCTGCTGAATAACATGCTGGGCCTATGGATATCAGTCTCGTCCACTTTTGGAATTGCTCTAAGCTGCTCTGCCCATTTTTCCAACTGCGGAAGCAGGCCTAATTGCATTTGTTGATTATCGATTAATCCTTCGCAATAAAACAAGATGACCTTTAAAGGCCCGTGTACGTCTAAGGTGAGCTCATATTCAATCACGTCATGGCAGCCCTTCAGATTGGATCTGAATTGCTGTAACGTCATGTCGCTGCTGCCTTGTTGTTCATGACCTTCGTATCGGTCTTCGTGGTTCATGACTGCTCTGCCTCCTCGGAGCCGCTTATGACAATACGCTTGTTTTTGTCTTTTTCCCTCTTAAACGAGGATATTAGCCAAAGGATGCTGATTACCGCAAAAATAATTAGCCCAACGTATTGAAAATAAATGGCCAAAAGATGTTTGAATTGAAGCATATGGTTAATGCCGAAGCTCGAGACAATTAATATGAACAAACCGATGGCGGTCGGTGAAATCCATTTTCTTTTCAAACGCCGCATAGGTCCAAACTCAGACAAGATATGAATCGAAACAGCTAATCGGACAAGCGCCCCGGACATCCATTGAAAAATCGCAAAAAAATCAACATGCTCGAAGTATTTGCCAATCGAGACCAGCCGCCATTGCAAGAAAGCCGGATAACGCATCTTCTCGGCTTCCGCGGGACCAAATTCCGAGATAGCCCCCATTACGGGTCCAAGAGTCAACAATGCCAAAAACATGACGAGAATTATAAAATGCCACCGTTTGAACTTCCCTTTCATATGATGCTGGATGAACAGGAGTCCAAACAGCTCGCAAGAGGAGGTTAGCGTAAACAAAATACCTTTCAAGACGGGATTCAACCCATTCTCAAGCATTGGCAATAAGTAATGATAATCCTTATGAGGCATATTTGCGGACATGACAAAATCGCCGAGCAGTACGACAAACGGCAATAAAATGCAGCTAACGTAGGCAATCGTCCGAAGCCCTGAGATCGAAGCAAATAAGCATAATCCAAGGAATACCGCGCAGACCACAATCGAGGGGGTATTCGGCAAATAAGTGGTTGCGGTCCAAGAGGCCGTCATAATAAGCGTCTCAAGTGCTGTGCATAATTGAACAAATAATAATATCCCTAATATGAGTAAGGCCAGCAAGCGAGGAAAATAGCCATAAAGCCATTTGTCGACGGGTTTCCCGTCCATTCGCTTTAAGATCCCGTATATCGGAAACACGGCCCAAGGCAGTATAATCACAAGCTCTGCAAGCACAGAAATCCATGCGTCTCTTCTCGCGGCATCCAGCAGCAAAGGGACAACGAGCACATGGTTGACGAGACCCACTGACAAAATCATCATAAACATCGTGGGTAATATACCGAATGGCTTTATTTTCATTACCAATCACTTCCTTACAAAATAATGTTTCCCGTTACGCGCATCAAAATGCATCTTAATTTAAATAAAAAAATATGCTCACGCCGGTAAGGGGCGATGAGCATATTTATCTCTGATTAAGGGATATGAACCGTCTTCACATGGTCAAAATGCAAGAAAACGGCATTTCCGCTGGCGTTAGCAAGCTCGATCATATTTTGATCCACGCTTTTCAGAACACCGATTTTATTCGAATTTTCGCCTAAATCAAGCACGACAAATTCACCAATTAGTTTGCGCAGTTGTTGATCGAAGGTTCTAGCCAGTGTAAGCGGGGAAGGTCTTAGAGGAAATTGCTCTGGTGTTAAGGTGTATGGTGTTAGGTTCGGATGATAAGGAATCAAATATTTCATATGATGCAGCGAAACAATAACCGTATGATAGACGGGGGAATAGAAAACAAAAAAATCATTCATTACCGTAGTTAGATAGCCATGGATCGATTGATTTCCCGTAATATAAATTTCAGAGAACATGCCTTTGGCATTCATTAATATTTTGCGGTAGGAGACAGGATCGTTATAGGGTTCAAAGGGCATTTCCGGAGCATCGTACTTTTCTTCTTCTCGTGTGGAAACACGGAGCTGCTGTAGATGAATGAGCGGTATATATAAAAATTGCGTCCCATTATGGAGCACTAATATATCTTGACCAAATTCGATCAATTTACCTCGTATAGGCGCTACTTTTCCTGAAATCTCCAATTCGACCTGCCGGTCCAGCAGCGGATGACGGTTTTTCATGCGATCAACCTCCTTTCATCCGATTAGGTTGTAGAGCCAGGCAAAGGTCAAGACCTTCGCCTGGCTAAATCTATTAACCTTTTTTAATCGAACGACGTGTCAGATTGGTAGCTTTAACGGATGCTGCAGTTGCACGGCTTTTGCCGCCGCTGCGGTTGCCTTGTGTTTTATTTTTGTTATCGTTTTTGTTGTCGTTTTTGTTGTCATTTTTGTTATCGTTTTTGTTGCCGCCAGAGCGGTTACCGCCAGCTGCTTGAATCGTTTTGATATGATCTTTCTGGATTTGTATTGCTTCTTTGCCAGCTACCAGAAGGACAAAATCGTCTCCTACTTTCGCAATAAAGCCTTCAACTTTCTCCGGTCCGCCCGAGTTAATTTGTACGAATTGTTCATTAAACGAACGAATGACACCATCGAAGTTTCTCGCTTTTACGAAGTCGTGGTCACGGCGTCCGCTTTTGTTTCCGCTTTTGTTTCCACTTTTGTTGCCACTTTTATTGCCGCTTTTGTTGCCCCCGCTTTTGCCGTTAGTCTCTGTGATACTCTTAACATGGCTAGTTGCGACATAAACGACACCTTCTCTCGTTTTTACTACAAGGTAATCGCTTTTTACGGCAAGAAGCTTGCCTTGAATAGAACTTGGTCCGCCGCGGTTGATTTTAACGTTTTTGCCTACTAAACTATGAAGAAAATCATCATTTTGACCGTTGCTTCGGTGGCTCTTGTGACTCTTGTGGTTGTTGTTCATATCAGATTGACCAGCAACATAATGATAGTTACAGCAGTAATTCATAAAAAAAATCCCTCCGATAATTTCATTAGTAGTTTTCAAGATTTTCATAAAACCGACGTGTTGACAGTGTCACCAGCATCATCTGCTCTTTGCTCTGCATCCCTCCAATATTTAATTCACTACATCTATCATGAGGAGCGTTATGTAATATAATTATATGTATCCCCTATCGCAGTGGTACTAGATTAGTATCTATTTCTTAAAGAATGAGCAACTACCCGTTACGAGTAGTAGGGTCTGGACATAGGTTATAGTAGCTTCAAAAGTATCCCTATAATAGGAGGCAAATGAATTGGCCCAAAATAAAAAACGCAAGCAAAAGCAAAACGCAAAAGCAAGCAAGGTAGAAGAGCTTAAGAGCGGCAGCCGTTCGAAAGGTACGGTTTCTCAAGGAAATCGCACACAAGGGAATGTATCTAGCGGTAATCTTTCTGCAGGTAATCTTACTAGCGGCAATCGTACAGGAGGAAACCTTACTGGCGGCAATCAAACGAACGGCAGCTTATCGGAAGGCAGCACTCCATTTGATTATTCATCATACTTGCTGCTTGAAGCGCCCGACCAGCAGCAACAGCAGCCCAGCTTTGTATGGGAAATCAAGCTTCCCTAAATAGCTGTGACCATCTGGGCATAAGCCGAATACAGTAATAAGATCAAAAGCCTATCGTCTAACGGTAGGCTTATCTTTTGCCTCGGGAGATGGTTAGATGGCTGCTGAAAACCTGCCTGTGCGTACGATTCGCATAAATGATTCAGACTTTCAAGAAATTAAGGACAACGCCTGGGGTCGTTCCTTCAAGCCCGCTGAGCTCGAGACGGACGGTGAAACCTATAAAGCGGAATTTGGTTTGCGGGGAGGCCATACGCGTAACTACTCCAAAAAATCATACGAAGTTCGGCTTAAAAACGGCAAAACGCTGCATTGGAATGCTGAATACGATGACCCGTCAATGATGCGAAACGCGCTTTCCTTTTACTTCTTTAATGAAATAGGAGTACCTTCACCTCAAACGAATCACTTCTGGCTGATCATAAATGGCATTCCGCAGGGCGTGTATTTGGAAATTGAAGCGGTTGATAAGCTTTTTTTCGAGAAAAGAGGGATTGGATACCGATCACTTCTATACGCCGTCAATGACAGCGCCGATTTCAGCCTAATTGACCCTGTCTCCAAGGCTAAGAAGACCTCGCTATTCGATGGCTACGAACTGATGAAGGGAAAAACGGGGACCAAGAGCAGGCTTGTATCATTCGTGCGTAATTTGAATCGTATGTCTGGAAAAAAGCTGGGCGTACACACCGTCAGGCGACTTGATGTTTCTCAATATCTATTATGGCTTGCCGGTGCTGTATTAACGGGGAATTATGATGGATTTGATCAAAACTACGCCCTGTATGAGCATAGTGCAAGCGGCAAATATCGTATTATTCCATGGGATTACGAGGGAACCTGGGGGCGAAATTGTTACGGTAAGCCATGCGGCAGCGATCTCGTTAGGCTGCAAGGCTATAATACTTTGACAAAGAAGCTCTTTACTTTTCCAGCCTGCCGTCGAAAGTATAGATCTATCATCAAAAGGTTACTGCAATCCGCTTTTACTGCGGAAAAGCTGAAACCTGTTATTTCCAGCATGCATGAAAGGCTGTCGCCCGCCATTCGCGGCGATTATACCCGCAAGGCAAGCTATGATACCTTTTTGTCGGAGCCGTCCTTTATTCATACGTATATTGAAGAAAGGCGAGAATTATTGCAGCATTCGCTGCGGGAGTGGGTTTAACCACTCCCCGCAGCCTGTTCAAAATATATCCATGCTCATATAACGCTCACCCGTATCCGGAGCGATGCACAGTACCCGCTTACCAGTTCCCAGCCGCTTTGCGATTTGCATGGCTGCCCAAACGGAAGCACCTGATGACGGACCAAGCAGTAATCCTTCCTTGGTGGCGAGCGCTCGCATCGTCGTCAAGGCATGCTCATCGGATACTTGAATAATTTCGTCATAGATGGACGTATTGAGAATGGCAGGCACAAAGCCAGGACTTGTTCCGACCAGCTTATGCGGTCCAGGCGCGCCGCCCGATAATACAGGAGAGCCTTGGGGCTCTACAACCGCTACATATAATTGCGGCAATGCTTCCTTAAGCGCCTCTCCTGTACCGGTTATCGTACCGCCGGTGCCCGCGGTAGCGACAAAGGCATCAAGCTTCCCGTCTACTTGCTCCATAATTTCGATCGCAGTCGTCAATCTGTGAATTTCCGGATTTGCATGATTTTCGAATTGATTGGGAATATAGCTGCCTGGATGCAGTTTCCGAAGCTCCTCCGCCTTGCGGATGGCGCCTGGCATTCTCTCCGCTGCTGGCGTCAATACGACCTCGGCACCGTATGCCTGAAGCAGCTTTATACGCTCTGCAGTCATATTGTCCGGCATAATCAAAATCATCTTGTAGCCTCTGGCTGCTGCATTCATAGCTAACCCAATTCCGGTATTGCCGCTCGTCGGTTCAATAATCGTATCGCCGGGATTGATTAAGCCTCGCTTCTCTGCATCGTTTATGAGCGAAAATGCTGCCCGATCCTTTACGCTTCCGCTTGGGTTAAAGCGCTCAAGCTTGACGCATACTTCGGCGCTGCCTTCCTCCGGAAGCCGGTTCAGCCTAACGACCGGAGTATTTCCGATTAACTGCGTAATATCTGTAACGATTCTTGGCATCTCTTGTCCTCCTTTCTGTCCGTGTTAAGCCTGCTGCTCTACCAAAAACGGCCTAATAAACCACCAGCCTGCTATCGGAACGATTCCTACTGAAAATAGCAGCCATGTAATCGCAACCGTGGAATGATTCAGCGGCAGTACAATGAGATAGGACGACAAACCAATGACTCTGCCCAGCACGAGTCCTGCCTCGCGAAGGACGATAAACTCCTCCCGCTCCCGGGCGCTTTCTTCGGATTGCCCGATTAAGTCAAATACTCTGGAAGTCATCGGTATAATGTAGAGCGGCATGAAAAGTGATGTTCCTATTCCGAACATCAGCAGCGTCGTATAGGTTACCTTCCAAAACAGCGGTAATATAACGATCGCAATCATAATGACACCAATCAGCATCGCCAGCTTGCGATTGTTTTTTTTAAGCATTTTACCAACAATCCAGAAGCTGATTAAGGCAACGAGCGAGGTTATGAGCGAGAAGGTCCCCAGCTTGCTCTCGTTTTGAGTGGCCACGTAAACCGTAAGGCCGACCAGAAACATAAAAACCCCTTCACGCACGCCTTGCGCCGCAATAGCGGGAAACATGCGGCGCCAAGGATTCCCTTTCTGCATGAGCTGCTGTATGCCATGCTTCCAATTGTAAATGCCCTCGGCATGCCGCTTCTTCAGCCAGAAACTCAAAACTACGCTGACCGAGAAAATAACGAGCGATATCGTGAAAATAAGCCGATATCCCTTTTCTCCCTGCATCGATGTAATGAGCAAGCCTGAAACCCAAGGCGCTACAATGCCAGCGGCCGAACCCAGCAAGCCCGCCCAGCCGTTATAGCGATCACGGTTATCCGGATCGGTTACTTCAAAATAAACAACGTTGAAAGCAATCCAAAAAAAACCAAGCGCAATCCCGTTCAAAATGCCGAGCGGCAAGTAATATACTTTTGCCTGCGTGCCCAAAAGCAGAACGGTGCAATAAAAAATGCCTGATAAAATAATCCCAACCCGCAGGCTGTTCATTTTGTTATGCTCTTTCACCCATTTGCCAGCAACATAGAAGGTTAATCCACTCATGACATAATGCCCCATCGTGAACCATCCGATCAATGTATAAGACTGGCTTGCTTTCCACAAATAGACCGGAACGAATGTCCCGGACAGCGCATTCGCAACGCCGTAAAGAGCTTGTACTAAGAGCAATAGAACAGCTTGTCGATCCAAGGTTTTTGCCAAAACGATTCCTCCTGCCGCAGGATAGAGGCAAGGCTTCCAAGCCTGTCTATCCCTTCATTTATCAGAATTACGTTTTGTAAGGTTCCCTTTTTGACAGCAGCCCATGCCCGTCCAATTTATCCAATGCGTCTACTCGTTTGGCGTTAAACGTTTGATCATTTGCTCCCGGTCGCTTTGGCTTAGCAAAGAGGACGTGTGGTAGCAAGCAGGGCAAACGTAAAGCAGCAGCTTAAAAGGAGTCGTTAGTACCGGTCCGCCGAGTGAAGGTGCGATTCTAGACTCAAATTGCTGCTCGCCAAACCGCTGTTCCCCTGCCTCAACCATATAGGAGCGGCATACCGGACATTCCGGCACTTCATCCTGATCATCAAGCACGCGCTGCACGGTCTCTTCTACAGCAAACCGCGAAGTATCGGCACTTCGGTAACCATCGCCCTGCTCCAGCCAGCGTTTATGGTTCGGATCATCGGAATAGTCTTCCTCCGCTTCTTCTTCCAGCTCATCCTCTGACCATTCATCCTGTTTGGATGCGGAGCCGGATTGCTTCGCTGCTCTATGTGAATCATTGATTTTTAAGGCATGAACTGATCTTTCATACTCGTCAGCTTCTACTTCTTCTTCATCGTAACCAAGCTCTATCGTACGATAAGCACTGAGTTCATTATCGCAATGCGGACAATGCGACTCCGGGCCGATCTCTTCATCCCATACGATTTCCGTTAAACACCAAGGGCAAATCAAATGCTCTTCCATTGTTTGTCTTCTCCTCTAATGGTTCATTAAATAAACGACACCAAATGCAAAAAATAAAATAGCGACGACGACCAAAACTCTCCATAAATATTTCAAAATGGCTTCCCCCGGATTAAATAATGACCGTTGCTCCGATGACATAGGACAGCGATACCGAAATAATCATCGCAATGAGCCCTACCGCGCGATTATCGCGGGCAATTTCATCGTCAATTCGGAATACAGGCGTTAGAAATTCGAATAAAAAATAAGCGGCCATCAAAATGATAAAACCGAAAGCGCCCCAAATCAGGCTTTGATAAACCGAATCATTGGATTCAATCGAGAATCTAAAAATATTACATATCCCGAAAATTTTACCGCTTGTCGCCATAGCAACGGCGACATTCCCTTTCTTGATCTCGCTCCAGCATTTATATCTCGTTACGAGCTCAAAACAGGATAAAAATACAATAAGAGACAACACGGTAACCGATACATAAACGAGTGAGGCAGCATACGGATTGCTAAGCAGCTTGTCGACTTCATTACTCATTCAACGATCCCCCCATCACCTTGCGATCTCCTTGGCGCGGCGGCTGCGTGCTATTTTAGCTCCGCAACTGTCACGCCTACGCCGCCCTCGCCATAATTTCCGAGTCTAAAGCTTTTTACGTGGCTGTGTTTACGCAAGTATTGCTGTATCCCCGTCCGGAGCACTCCCGTACCTTTGCCGTGGATAATTGCAACTTGCGCTAAGCCTGACAAAAAGGCTTCATCCAGAAACCGATCGACTTCGAGAATCGCTTCTTCCAAATTTTCGCCGCGGAGATCAAGCTCCATTTTGAAATTCTCTTCTTTGGAGCGTTTAAGGCTTGCTGCCTGCTTTGGCTGCTGCGTTTTTGCGGATGATGCTCCTTTAATCAGCTCCAAATCATCCAGCGCTACCTTCATTTTCATAATGCCAAGTTGAACCGTAGCATCCGTACCGTGAATTTCCACGACGGTGCCCTTTTGATTCAAGCTGTACACCGTTACTTCGTCGCCGGCTTCAATCTTTGCCGTTTTTGGCGCGGTTTTCGTGCCGCCCCGTTTGGTCTTCAACTGCTCAGGCGCTGCTTCATCCAGCTTGCGGCGCGCTTCAATAAGCTTATGCTCCTTGACCGAAGCGCCCTCTTCCATGGCAAGCTTGCGTAAATCTGCAATTATTTGCTCAGCTTCGCGTTTTGCTTTCGCGACAGCTTCGCGCGCCTCATCCTGTGCTTTGAGCAAGAGCTTTTCCTTTTGTTCCTCGAACCGCAATCGTTCAGCCTCATGGCGAGTTCTGAGCGTCTCCATCTCGCGGCGAAGCGTTTCCGCCGTTTGGCGTTCCGTTTCAGCGCCTAACCGGTTCTCTTCAAGCGAGGCAATCATATTATCGACCCGTTGGTCTTCTTCGCTTACCTCGCCTCTTGCATGTTCGATAATCGATCGTGCAAGGCCTAGCCGCTCCGCAA
This sequence comes from Paenibacillus sp. LHD-38, assembly GCF_031157315.1. Lineage (GTDB taxonomy): Bacteria > Bacillota > Bacilli > Paenibacillales > Paenibacillaceae > Pristimantibacillus. The sequence goes on along the minus strand of NZ_JAVIFU010000016.1, from coordinate 97,083 downwards.
TCGCAAACGCGTTACTGCGTCCCGGCACTCCGACAAGCAAACGATAGGTTGGACTGAGTGTCGCAACATCGAATTCCATGCTCGCATTAATTACGCCTTTTCGATTATAAGCATATGCTTTAAGCTCGCTATAATGCGTAGTCGCTACGATGCGGCTTTCCATTGCATGCACATGCTCAAGTATTGCTATCGCAAGCGCTGAGCCTTCGGCTGGATCCGTTCCTGCCCCGAGCTCATCCAGCAGCACTAAGCTTTTGGAGGTCATCGTGCCAAGAATGCGAATGATGTTCTTCAAATGGCTGGAGAAAGTGCTTAAGCTTTGCTCAATGCTTTGCTCATCGCCGATATCTGCATAGATCGCATCAAAGACACAAAGCTGGCTACCGTCCTCAGCCGGCACAAATAAACCCGACATCGCCATCAAGCTGAGCAGCCCAATTGTTTTTAAGGATACGGTTTTACCGCCCGTATTCGGGCCCGTAACGATAATCGCGGTATATTGATTGCCCAGCTCTACGTCGATGGGAACAACCAGGTCAGCGGAAATGAGCGGATGACGGCCCCGCTTCAGCTTTAGAAAGCCTCTGTCATTCATGCGCGGCAGCGTAGCTTTCATGCCGTGGGCAAGACGTGCCTTTGCATAAGCAAAATCAATTTGCCCGAGCAAATCCAAGTTGAAAATGAGATCCTCAACGTAATCCGATGCCAAAGCGGTAAGCTTCTGCAATATTTTCTCGATTTCCCGCAGCTCGCCCGCTTTCAGCTCCCGCAGCTTATTGTTCATTGCAACAATCGCTTCAGGTTCGATGAACAGCGTTGCGCCGGATCCCGATTGGTCATGCACGATACCGCCAAAATGAGAGCGGTATTCCTGCTTAACCGGAATAACATATCTGTCGTTGCGCAGCGTTACGATGGAGTCCTGCAGCATTTTTTGCACGGAAGATGAACGGATCATTTGATCCATCTTCTCGCGAATGCGCGATTCCCCGTTCCGCAGCTCGCGTCTAATCGAGGCTAAAGCGGCGCTCGCACTGTCCATGACCTCGGCTTGATCGTCAATACATTCAAAAATCGCATCCTCCAGCTGCTTATGCTCGCTAATCTGTTCGGCAATATCATGCAGCATTGGAATAGGATTATCTTCATGCAAAACACTGATATGCTTCTTGACACGGCGTCCGCCGCGGGAAGTGGCCGCAATATTTAGCAGCTCCTCCGGATTAAGCGTCCCGCCGATACGCGCGCGGTGAAGCGGAGCGGTAATGTCAACGACGCCTCCAAACGGCGCACTGCCTTTCAGCCGGTCAGCCGTATAGGCTTCATCGGTAGCCTGCAAAATTTTCTTAACCGCTTCCAAGTCTGTAACAGGCTGAAGCGACTCCGCTATCGCCTTACCGAGCGACGTAGCCGCATGCTGCGACAATCTATGTATGATTTTAGGAAATTCAAGTGTCGTCAAAATTTTAGTGTCCAACAAATAACACTCCTCTCGCCTTACTATTATAGCCGAACCGCGGCGCTGATGCACGAATTCGAGCCACGTTTCATACATAAATGATGCACAGTTGGTCACAATATAAACGAACGAGCCGTCTTACGATGTAATTTTCGCAATACATGACGAAAAGAAACTGCCTGACAGTTTCCTTCGTAAAACTTAAGGAGGGTTTGTGCAATGACTTTTTTGGGACATGTGGTACGATTTATTGTAGCTGCGCTTGTGTTAATGCTTGTCGGGTTTATTGTTCCCGAGTTTAGCGTCGGTGGCTTCTGGAGCGCCTTTTTTCTCGCTCTTGTTATCGCCGCGCTTGGCTGGATTATTGAAGGTATATTTGGCAAAAGGGTTACGCCCTTCGGTCGCGGTATCGTCGGCTTTATCGCCAGCGCAGCCGTCATATGGATCGCTCAGTTTATTGTCGGAGGCGTAAACGTTACGCTGCTCGGCGCGATATTGGCTGCTTTAGTTATCGGGATCATCGACCTCTTCATTCCGGTCAGCACCCCGTATGAAGCAGGCAGACGCGATCGCGATTAATAAATGCTCCAGCAATGATAGCCCTTGATAACCTGAAGAAGGCGATCAAGGGCTTCTTGCTGCATTACCTTGGTTTTCTTCATAGTAAATTCACAGCTTCTTCAATAGTTTGACATATGCAGTCACTGTTTTTAATGAGAAGTTAAGTTACAATATAGAGGACTCGGCTAAGCAAGCAAAGCCGGATATTTGAAAGGGGAAGCACTGCACATGAAAAAATGGTTACTATTCGCAAGCGCAATAAGCCTAGTATTCGTTATTGCCGCATGCGGCGCGAACACTACAAAAGAAGACAACAAGGAAGCCAGCACAACTACCGCAGACAGCGGAGCAGCATCCTCGGATCTTGTAATCACAGCATCTAACTGGAAGTTCGATCAGAAGGAATATAAAATCAAAGCTGGAGAAACAATTAATCTAAAGCTTGATTCTGTTGACGGTATGCACGGTTTGCAGATTAAGAATACGGATTACGAAGTTGATAACGGCAAAACAGTCCCAGTCAGCATCAGTGAGCCAGGAAGCTACGAAATGGTATGCATGGTTCCTTGCGGCGCGGGACACCGTGAAATGAAAGCAACGCTTGTGGTTGAATAACGATTACGCGAAAGCACAGAAAGGCTGATCTGAAGGTCGATTTAGACCTTCAGATCAGCTTTTTTTATAGTCAAGATACATATCATTTTATTTTTAGCAAATATCATTTTTATTTACCTTTCGACTAAAAAAGTCTGATAGCTATTTCTCTTCCCCTACCGCTCAGCCTCTGATAAGATATTCACAAAACGAACAGCGAATGGAGGAATCGTGATGGGTATCCTACAAAATCGAGTCGCCATTATTAGCGGAGCTGGTACGGGACTTGGGCGCGCAGCATCGATCTCTTTTGCGGCCTCAGGTGCGGATGTCGTGCTGCTTGGAAGGCGAATGGAAAAATTAGAGGAAACCGCTGCGCTCGTCAAGGCAAAGTCGCAAAAGGATGCCCTGATTCTGCAAACGGATGTTTCCGAGGAGCAGCAGGTGCTGGATGCCGTATCAGCAGTAATCGCGCATTTGGGCCGAATCGATATTATATTGAATAACGCCGCCGTGTTCGAATCCGGTACTGTGCTTGAGCTGACCTCCGACGAGTGGCAAAACCAAATTTCAACGAATTTAACAGGACCTTTTCTGCTTACGAAGGCCGTACTTCCGGTCATGCGCAAAGCAAAATACGGACGAATTATTAATATAACCTCTGGACTGTCATGGAACGGAGCAGGCGGCTATGCGGCTTACAGCGCGGCCAAGGCTGGTCTTGAATCGCTAACGCGCACGCTCGCGGGCGAGGAGCATGAGCACGGCATACTTGCTAACCTGTATAACCCGGGAACGCTTCGCACTGAAATGCATGCAACCGGCAAAGATCCGGCCATTGTAACGCCCGACCTGATTCGTTTAGCCAGCCTGCCGGCGGGCGGTCCTACGGGGACAATCGTTTCATACGGTTAATGCATTCCAAGAATAATGGATCAACAAAAAACCGCTGTAACAAGCCAGGCGTTTGCCTTGCTCGTTACAGCGGTTTTTTTATAATTGCGCGCTAGCTATGCTCGATGAGCTCAATCCACTCGTTATATTCGGTTTGCAGCTTCGAATATTCATTCTTCAGCTTGTGATGCTGCTCTAGCAAGTCAGCATGATCCTCCGCCAGCCTCTCAGCGGAGCGCGTAGCCTCATCACGCTCATAAGAGAGCGACTCTAATGCGCTGGCTGCCTGATCACGCTCATTCGCAAGCTGCTCTGCCTTGCGCGCTGCTTCTTCTCGCTCCCTTGCAAGCCTGGTCGCACGCTCGCTCAGCTCTTCCTTCAACTCGAAGGCTGCCGCTGCTTCTTGCATCGCTTGTTCAAGCCGCTCACGCATTAAGCTTTCCTCTGTTTCCTGCATTTTCTTCTCTTGCTCAAGTCGGCTGGCTTCAGATGCTGTCAGCTCCGCGAATTCCTGCTGCTCCTGAAGCTGTATGCCCAGCTCCTTTTCACGGGCCGCTGCCGCTTCCAGCTGCTGCGCCGCAATCCGCTCGCGAGCAGCTATCCACTCGAGCTGCTCGGTCAGCTCCTGCTCTCTAACCTTCTGCTTCTCCAGCTCTGCCTTGTAGGTTTGCTCGCTATCCGCGGCGGAAGTAGCAATTTGTTCGATTTTGTCGAGCTGCGCTTGCAGCTTCTGAAGCATCGTCTCATAGTCATGCTGCTGCTGCAGAAGCAGCTCCTCGTGATTCGCAGTCAGCTGCTTCACATGCTCGTCATGCTCAGATGCCAATTGCTGCAGAAGCTCCTCGCGCTCCTCAGCCAGTTGCTTCCGTTCTTCTTCCTGCATAGCCGCCAGCGCAATGTAACGCTCCTCGTATTGGTCGACCAGCTGCTCGGAACGCGCTGCCTGCTGAACGGCAAATGCCTTGGATTGCTCTTCATACTCACCGGCGAGCTGCTTGTTCTGCTCTTCGTACTGAACAGCCTGCTCAAGAAGCTGCTCCTCATATCGATCAACAAGCTCCTTGCTGCGGACTTCGTATTCAGCCGCTTTCAGCTTCAATTGCTCCTCATACTCGCGAGCAAGCCGTTTATTCTCCTCTTCGTTCTGTATTGCCTGCTCAAGGAGCTGTTCCTCATACTGCTCAACAAGTCGTTTCGACTGTTCTTCAGCCTCAGCTGCATCCAGCTTAGCTTTTTCCTCATATTGCCGGGCAAGCTGTTTGTTCTGCTCCTCGAGCTGTACGGCTTGCTCAAGCAGCTGTTCCTCATACTGCTCAACAAGTCGTTTCGACTGTTCTTCAGCCTCAGCTGCATCCAGCTTAGCTTTTTCCTCATATTGCAGGGCAAGCTGTTTGTTCTGCTCCTCGAGCTGTACGGCTTGCTCAAGCAGCTGATCCTCATACTGCTCAACAAGTCGTTTCGACTGTTCTTCAGCCTCAGATGCATCCAGCTTAGCTTTTTCCTCATATTGCCGGGCAAGCTGTTTGTTCTGCTCCTCGAGCTGTACGGCTTGCTCAAGCAGCTGCTCCTCATACTGCTCAACAAGTCGTTTCGACTGTTCTTCAGCCTCAGCTGCATCCAGCTTAGCTTTTTCCTCATATTGTAGGGCAAGCTGTTTGTTCTGCTCCTCGAGCTGTACGGCTTGCTCAAGCAGCTGATCCTCATACTGCTCAACAAGTCGTTTCGACTGTTCTTCAGCCTCAGCTGCATCCAGCTTAGCTTTTTCCTCATATTGCCGGGCAAGCTGTTTGTTCTGCTCCTCATATGTATCAGCAAGCTTCCTGTCATGCTCCTCATGCTCAGCCGCTTGCTGCCTGATTTGCGTCTCATACTCATGCACGAGCTGTTTGTTTTGTTCTTCATATTGCACGGCTTGCTCGAGCAGCTGCTCTTCATATTGGCTGACCAATTGTTTCTTTTGTTCCTCGTGTCCGGCCGCAAGCGCCATGCTGCTAGCCTCCCGCTCAGCTGCCAGCTGAGCATAACGTTCGTTGCTCTCCGCAGACAGCTGTTTAAACAACTCATCATTTTCTGCTTCTACGACCCTCAGCTGTGTCTCGTGCTCCTGACGCAGCGATTTAACAAGTTCATGCTTCTCTTCTTCCAGCGCCTGCAATTGCTGCTCATGCTCCTCATGCAGCAAGTCCCGCTGCCGCTCAAGCTCAGTACGCAGTCTATTTTGGAACTCATCCCTCAGCTGCTGCTCCTTAAGCTCTTTCTCTTCAAGCTCAAGCTGCAGCTGAAGCTGCTGCTCCTCTTGCTGCTTTTGCAGCTCTTCCAGCTGAAGAAGCGTCAGTCCCTGCTGCTGCTCCCGCTCCTGCGCGTCTTTCAGACGCTGCTGCAGATCCGTAGCCCGTTTGTCCGCAGCGGACACGTGGCTCCGCTCATGGGCAAGCTTTTGCTCCAGCTCTTGGATCTGAGCGGCAGCTTCGCTCCTATTCTCCTGCAGCTCCTGAATCTGGCGTATCGTTTCGTTCAGCTCGGTTTGAACGAGCTGTACTTCGCTCTCTTTCTCGTTTAAGCTGCTCTCCAGCTGAGCAAACGAGGTTCTTGAGGCTTCCTCCTGCTCCATCGCCTGAACGAGCTGCTCATCCGCCACAGAAATCCGTTGCTCGAGCCCTTGCTTATCCTCCGCCCAGCCTTGCTGAATCTCCGCAATTTGCGCTTGCAGCCTGCTGCGCTCCTCTAACCAGCCGTTTCTGCGGCGCTCCAGGTCGGCACGGAAAACCTGCTCCGCTTTTGCTGCTTCAGCCTTCCAGTTCTGCTCCCGCTCCTCGCTTTGGCGGGCAAGCTCCAATTGCGAGGTCTCGGCATGGGCAAGCCAGCTTAGCTCCCGCTCATCCCACTTGCTCTGCCAGCTGCCTGCCAGCTCGGTAAGCTCTGACTCTTTTTCCTCCTTGATGGTTAAAAGCGAGGCTTCATGCTCTTGAATCAATGCTTTCAGCTGCTCATCCTTATCCTGTCTAAGCGCAGCTAGTTCATTTTGCTTCACGCTTTCGAGCTCCGAAAGCTGTATCTCCTTCTCAAGCTCCAGCTCCATCTGCAGGTTATCCTTGGCTTCTTTCAGCTCCAAGAGCTCGGCTTCCCTTTGTTTTTGCAGCTCGGCAAGCTCTGAATCCTTCCGGTTTTGCAGCTCCGCTAGCTCCGATTCCTTCGAACTGCGAAGCTCGGCCAGTTGGGCTTCTAGCAAGCGCTTTAGCTCGTTCAGCTCAGAATCCTTCTTGGACTGGATCTGTGCCAGCTGTTCATCCTTCTTAGCGCGCAGCGCGGCAAGCCGCTCCGCGTTTTCCTCAGTAAGCCTTACTATCGCTTCCTCCTGCGCCTTCATGGCTTCCGCGGCGGCAGCTTGCTCCGCAGCGGACTGCTCTGCGGCAAGGGCCAGCATCTCGGCCATCTCAGCTTCCGCTGCTGCTTTCGCTTTCTGCAGCTGCTCACTCGCCATGCGCTTCGTCTCCGCCAATTCTGCCTGCAGCGTGACGGCCTGCTCGCCGATCTGCTCCAGCTCTCTAATCAGCAGGTTTAGCTTAGCTTCCTCTTCGAGAAGTCTGGCGTTATCACGTCTCAGCCGAAAAACTTCCTCCGTTATTTGCACAGCGGAGAGTACAGCCAGCTTCGGCATATCAAGGCGTGGATAGCCCTTGGCTAGCTTTTTCATGCTTTCGTCGATTGCTGCCGCAACCCTTTTCATATATTCCACATTGGAATGACCTTTTAATTTATATTGAACTCCATATATATCAACCGTAACAACCGTATTTTCAGCATCCATTAAGGCGAATCCTCCTATTGTACAAGTAGAGCAAGCGAAGACGGCTGTCGTCGTCCATGTAAAGGAGCTGCTTTCATTTCGCGGTGAAATATAGGCATATGGATCGTTGCAAAATGATTTATGCCACATATTTAAAAGGAAAAAAGCCGCATCGATAGCTCACTAGGAACTATTTCGATGCGGCTTTGAAGGTTTCCTGCCTATTTGCGTAATTCAGCTGCAAAAGATTGTTCTAATTGTAAAACAACCTTCCCATGCAGCTCTGTTACCTCTTCATCTGTCAAAGTACGCTCTCCATGGCGGTATACAAGTGACAGCGCAACGCTCTTCTTGCCTGCTCCGAGCTTCTCGCCGGTGTATACGTCGAAGACGCGAACCGACTCCAGCAGCTCGCCAGCTATATCCCAAGCAACGCCTGTCAGCTTCGCAGCAGCAATCTCTTGATCTACTACTACAGCGATATCACGCTGCATAGCCGGATAACGCGGAAGCACTTTATATTCGATGCTGGAATCGGCTAGATCGTAAACCAGATCCAACCCGATCTCAAGCACGTACGTATCCGCAAGATCCGCCTCCAGCTGAAGTGCCGGGTGCAGTTGACCCACGTAACCGATGACTTCATTGCCTTTTGGCGTATGAAGCAGAACGGCAGCCGTGCGGCCAGGGTGGAAATGTTCAGGCTGTGCCGCTTCGTAGGATACACTCGCAGTTAAACCGAGCACGGCGAATACCGTTTCCAAAATGCCCTTCGCATCGTAGAAATCCACCTGCGCCGCTTTTGTGTTCCACTGCGCCTCTGAGCGATTGCCAGTCAGAAGAGCCGCAAAACGATGCTTCTCATGCGGAAGGCGAGTCAGCTGTTCTTCATCGGTATGGAATACGCTGCCGATTTCAAATAGAGCCGCTGATTCGTTTTTGCGATTGCGGTTATAGGCTGCCGTTTCAAGCAGCTGCGCGATTAGCGTCGTGCGCAATACGCTCCGGTCCTCGCTCATCGGCATGGCAAGGCGAACGGGATTCGTATGCTCGGCCAGTGCAGGGAACAGCTTCGTCCGCTCCGGCCCCGTGAAGGAATAGCTGACGACTTCATGCAGACCGGCATCCGATAGGCGTTTACGCAGCTCGCGGCGGATGGCCTGCGGCTTCGTCAATGATCCTGGCACGACATCGCCATGAATGAGAGTCGTCGGAATCTCATCGTAGCCGTGTAAACGGGCGACTTCCTCGATGAGATCCACTGCGCGAGTAATGTCGCCGCGGCGCGTCGGCACGTTCACGGTAAACACATTTCCTTCAGAGAGCTCATACTCAAAGTGCAAACGTCCAAAAATCGTTTGAACCTCCAGCCTTGAAAGCTCCGTTCCGAGATACCCGTTAATTTTATCCAGCGACACCGCGACTTTAGCCGGCTTCACTTCGGCGGAAGCAACCTCTACAATGCCTTCCGCGACTAAGCCTTGCGCAAGCTCAGCGATAAGCGCAGCCGCGCGGTCGAGTGCGGGAATGACTCTTGCCGGGTCAACCTCTTTCTCGAAGCGAATGCTTGACTCCGAGCGCAGACCAAGCTGACGTGACGTCTTCCGTACGGTTCCGCCATCGAATTTCGCCGATTCGAGCAAAATATTGACCGTTTCTCCCGTCACCTCAGTACTCGCACCGCCCATTACGCCCGCAAGCGCAATCGGCTGCTGGCCATCGGTAATTACGAGCATATGCGGCTCGAGCTTGCGTTCCTGGTCGTCCAGCGTAACCAGTGTTTCGCCGGCCTTCGCAAGCCTTACATCAATGCGTCCGCCTGGCAGGCGATCTGCATCAAAAGCATGCAGCGGCTGACCGTACTCGAGCATGACAAAGTTTGTAACGTCGACGACGTTACTGATTGGACGAATGCCTGCTGCAATCAAACGGTTTTGCAGCCACAACGGAGATTCACCGATTTTCACGCCTTTAATATAACGCGCCGAATAGTGTGAGCAATGATCCGGTGCGCTGATGCTTACCGACACAAGACTGTCGGTGCGTACGGTTGTATGGATAATGTTGGCGCTAGGCAGACGAACCTCGCGGCCGGTTAAAGCACCAATCTCGTAAGCCACGCCCAGCATGCTAAGGCAATCCGAACGGTTTGGCGTCAAATCAAGCTCAAGCACCTCGTCGTCAATTCCGAGCACTTCGCCGATTGGCGTACCGATCTTCGTAGCTGCCGGAAGAACGAGAATACCCTCCTGCTGCTCCTTTGGGAGAAGCTTCTCATTCAAGCCAAGCTCCTTCACCGAGCAAATCATCCCTTGGGATTCCACGCCGCGAAGCTTTGCGCGCTTGATCTTGAAATCGCCGGGCAATACCGCGCCGATTACGGCAACGGGAACGAGCTGTCCCGCGTCGACATTTTTGGCTCCGCATACGATTTGCAGTTCTTCTCCAGTACCAACGTCAACTTTGCAAACGTTCAGCTTATCGGCGTCTGGATGCTTTTCTTTCGATTTCACATATCCGACAACGACGCCGGTTACGCCTTTGTTCCGGGATTCAACAACGTCGATTTCAATGCCGCCGCGCGTCATTTTTTCCGCAAGCTCTTCCCCTGTAAAGCCGGAAAGGTCGATATATTCATTTAACCATTTATAGGATACGTTCATCTCTCTTCTTCCCTTCTCTCATTGCTACATTCTTGCGAATTGTCCTAAGAACCGCAGATCGTTCGTATAGAAATGACGAATATCGTCAATGCCGTATTTCAATAAGGCGATACGCTCAACGCCCATGCCGAATGCGAAGCCGCTGACTTCCTCAGGGTCATAACCGCCCATCTCAAGCACGCGCGGATGAACCATGCCGCAGCCGAGAATTTCGAGCCAGCCGGTATGTTTGCACATACGGCAGCCTTTGCCGGCGCATTGCACGCAGGTAACGTCAACCTCCGCGCTTGGCTCCGTGAACGGGAAGAAGCTTGGACGAAGCCTGATTTGCGCTTGCGTGCCGAACATTTGCTGCACGAATTGCAGCAGCGTTCCTTTCAGATCGCTCATCCGGATATTTTTGCCGATAACAAGACCTTCGATTTGGTTGAACTGGAAAGAATGCGTCGCATCGTCGTCATCGCGGCGGTAAACCTTGCCTGGGCAAATGACCTTAACCGGTGTTTGGCCGTTCATAGCCTTCATGGTACGTACCTGAACCGGGGATGTGTGCGTGCGCATCAGAATGTCATCCGTTACGTAGAACGAATCCTGCATATCGCGCGCCGGGTGGTTTTTGGGCAAATTCAAGGCTTCGAAGTTATAGTAATCCTCTTCGACCTCTGGTCCCTCCGCAATGGTGTAACCCAGACCGATAAACACATCCTCGATCTCCTGCGCTACCTTGTTAAGAGGATGCACGGAGCCTGTCGGCAGCTGTTTGCCCGGAAGCGTCACGTCTAGCGTCTCCGCTAAAAGACGGTTATTCGTTTCGGCTTGCTGGAAAGCCTCCTGTTTCTCGTCAATAACCGTCTCAATGGCTGCGCGGACATCGTTCGCAACCTGGCCGATGACCGGACGCTCTTCAGCGCTTAGACCGCCCATACCACGCAAAATTTCAGTCAAAGCCCCTTTTTTACCTAGATACTTCACACGCAAATCATTTAGCTGCTGAGGAGTGCTTACTTGCTGAAGCTCCTGCAGCGCTTCGCCGCGCAGTCCTTCCAATCTTTCCTTCATTCTTCTTCGCCTCCATATCATCATCCCTAAATCATGCAAGCGTAAACGGCTAAAGCCATACTTAGGAGGCTTAGCTATCGTTTCGCGGAGAAATATAAGCACTTTATAAGCTAACAAACTTATAAATTCTTATATTTACACAAAAAAAGGCCCTCTCTCCCTAAAGGGACGAAAGAACCGTGGTACCACCCTAATTCGGACTGCGCTCCTGCCTTGCGTATAACCATCTATGGTCATCGCTTGCCTGCTGGCGGCGGATTACAATCCCTTAGCCCCATAACGGCGGGAACCGGACTCTCCCTACTTGCGCCGCGCGGCAAGCCGCTGTGACGTTTCAGGCGTCTGCTCCGGAGTGAATCTTCGGCAGCCTATTTTCACAAAGACGCTCTCAATCTACGGCGTCTTCTCCCTGTACGAAAGTACTGCTTACTCTTCTCCATCATCGCTTTACTGCGAATATGACACAATAATCTATATTATATGCAATCTGATGCAGCGTTGCAACCGCTACATGTTTTGGACAATGTAATCTACCGTACGAATGGCCATCGCAGCAGCAGTGAGGGATGGATTAGCGGCTCCAATATGAGGCAATACGCTGTTTCCTGCAACATAAAGGCCGGATATGCCGTGAATCTGGCCATATCGATTAGTCGTTGAGGTGAGGGGGTCATTTCCCATTCGGCATGTTCCGGATTCTTGGAAATCGGCACCCGGAGCGAGTAAGCTAAGGTCGGGCTGGCCGCTCGAGCCAGTTAACTGTATGCCGGCGGCCTGAGCAATCCGAGGGATATCGGCTTTTATTTGCTCGATGATAGCGTGGTCCTTGGTGCTGTAGGCAAAGCTTACCCCGATATGAGGCACGCCATAATCATCACGCCGGGCAGGATCGAGGTAAACTTTATTTTCGAATCTGGATTCAACGGTACCAAACCCGCCACAAAAATTCAGCCCCCATTCCTCCTGCAGCTCTTTCGCGGTATCGTGATACCAATAGTATGGGCCAGGACCTTGAATTTGTACCTGATAAGGACGTTTAGCTGTCGATGGAACCAAGATCGCAAGCGTTCCTAATACTTCTGGAATTGCAGATGTCCGAATGAGCCCATACGTTACGACGAAGGAATGGTTGGCTAGGTAATGGCCGATCGCCCGCCCGGGAATACCGGAATGCAGAAGCAATCTAGGCGCTTGAAGCGTGCTAGTCGCGACGATGACGGATTTAGCCCTTATAAAAAAGGCTTGTTTGAGCGGATTGCTGACTTCAACGCCGACAACTTTTCCTTCCTGTGTCACGATACGCGTAGCGTTGGCATTCACCGCTAAGTCAAAGGAAGCCATATTCAGCGAAAAGCATCTACTTCCTTTTATATTAGGTTTCCCTATATTATGTATCGGTGTACCCGTCTCATGACAGGGGTTCCGCTTCGCTTATCGATATTCACCCTTTTAGGCGAGAGACATATTATAGTAGAAACACGGATTGCAGTAAGGAGTATGGCTAATGATCAAAGCGTTGATCGGCGGGAAAGCGTACCAGGAGAAAAGGGCCATTCGCGTGACAGTCTGGAATGAATATATTGCGGAAAGGGAACATCCGGAGGTTGCCGCCGTATACCCGAAAGGCATTCACTCCGCGATTGCCGATGGATTAGCGCCTTACGGCTTTTATATTCATACGGCTGTATTAGAACAGCCGGAGCATGGCCTAACGCCAGAAGTATTAAACCATACAGATGTCTTAATTTGGTGGGGACACCACGCTCATGAGCAGGTTAGTGATGAGGTCGTCGAACGAGTTTATCATAAGGTATTAGGCGGAATGGGACTTATTGTGCTGCATTCGGCTCATTTCTCCAAGCTGTTTGGTAAACTGATGGGAACGACCTGCCAGCTTAAATGGCGGGAGGCAAAGGAGAGAGAGCGCTTATGGGTTGTTAATCCTGCGCATCCGATCACTGCAGGGCTTGGCGAATATATCGAGCTGCAAGAAGAGGAAATGTACGGCGAATTTTTTGATATTCCGGCACCGGATGAGCTCATTTTCATCGGCTGGTTTCAAGGCGGTGAAGTATTCCGGAGCGGATGCACTTTCTACCGCAGGCAAGGAAAAATCTTTTATTTCCAGCCTGGCCATGAAACGCATCCTACTTTTTATAATAAAGAAATCATACACGTCGTCGCGAATGCGGTTCGATGGGCGGCATCCCCTCATGGCGCATCTCCCGTATTCGGAAATGCAGCAGCCCTGGAGAAAATACACAGTAACTAAAATCGAGGTTAATATAATAAGAAAGAGCGCCCAGTGGGCGCTCTTATTTTCGATTCGACTGATTTTCCTTAGGAGTCAATTCGCATCATCATTTCCTCAAGCAGCCGAATGCGGGCAAACGAAGCGCGCAGCAAGCCGATCCCGATCTCCGGATATAGGCGGATGAGTCTGGAGACGTTATCGCCTAACAGCTTCAGCACCTTTACATCGCCAAGCTTGCCATCATTAGCAGCTTACGCTGATCCTCTGGACGGGCACCAATTGCGCGCAATAGGCTATCTATTTTCATTTCACCTTAAACCAGCTCACCCGGCGATAGATTCGAATTCATTTTCCCTTTGATAAGCGAGGGCGTCATCGCCATGAATAGCGCCACCGGAATTCCTTTGTCGGATACGTCTCCGAGCGTAAAGAAGAGATGATCGTCGTTGATTTTGAAAAAGTTAAAAAAATCGCAGCCGACCTCCTTGGCCGACTTCAAGATCGCGCACACGTCAAACGGCTCATTCGCAGAGGGCATCGTCGTTGGCAGAAAGCTGAGCTGCGACATTCACTACCCCCCAATTTGAAGCTGACCTATCCGCTCTTAAGGCTATACGACACGAATCTAGTAGTTCTCCGAAACTTGCGGGAATCCTGCTAATGCTGTCGAAATGATTTCATGCCTCCGTCGACATGATTCCGCACTATTCGACCATACCCTGTTCGAAGGCATATCTTGTCAGTTGGACCCGATTGTCAAGATGAAGCTTTTGCAATATGTTTTTGAGATGGTTTTTGACGGTATGCTCTGACAATCTTAGCTCGCCTGCAATCTCGCGGTTTGAAGCGCCGGTCGCCACTCGCTCGAGCACCTCCTTCTCCCGTTCTGTAAGCGGAGTGGTCATAATCGCCGCATCCTTATTCAACGACTGCGCCTTGCTCACTGTCCGCTTTGTTTCCTTTGGCTTACTCGCCGAAAATTCTTGAAGCAGCCGAAAAGCAAGCTCCTTCGACATTGGCGCTTCATCCAGGGAAATGGCCCGCAAATATTCGATCCATGCGGATGGGGCCAGGTTTTTAAGAAGATAACCCTGCGCCCCGCGCTTAATCGCCTCGAACAAATTCGTGATGTCATCCGATACCGTAACCATTACTATCTTCAAAGAAGGCATAAGAAGCTTTAGCTGCTGCGTCGCCTCTAAGCCGCCCATGCCAGGCATGTTGATATCCATGAGCACCAAATCCGGCTTCATCTCTTTCATAACGGCTATCGCTTCCTCGCCGCTTGCCGCCTCTCCAATGACGGCGAAGGAGTCGTCGCCCATCACGATATCGCGCATCCCTTCCCGTCCATGGGGATGGTCATCAACCAAAAAAACACGTACCTGAACTGCTTTTTCACTCACTCTGACCCGCTCCTGCCGCTAATTTCTACCGTCGTGCCTTTGGGCTTTCTTTCCTGCACCGTAACGCTCCAGCCCAGTGCCTCCGCTCGGTCCTGCATCATTTTCACGCCGTATTTCCCTTTCTCATAAAGCCTCTCCTGAGCTGCGCCGATTCCGTCATCGGAGATAAAGCAGCGGAAAAAGCTTTGCTTTAAATCGGGATTGAGCTCGCTTCCACACCGAATGAGGATATGCTCTGCTTTTGCATGCTTCTGAACGTTCATCAGCGCTTCTCGCATAATGGCAAGCAGCTCGACCTTCTGTTTATGCGAGAACAAGCCATCCTGCACATTCCATTCGACCTTGGTGCGAATACCGCAGGTTTGCTCCATTTCCTCCGTTAAATGATGAATGCTTTGCATCCACGACAGATCCGCGGGAAACGGCGCATCATGTAAATTGGCAATCGACTGCCGGACATCATCATAGACATGCCTGACCGTCCTTCTAATTTGGTCTGTCGTTTGCTGTGCATCGGTCACCGTTTTTGCCCGCTCCAGCTTATCCAGCTTGACCGACAGCATGAAGAGCGACTGCGATATCCCGTCATGAAGCTCACGCGCAAGCTGCTCGCGCTCCTCAAAGGCAGCCTTTACGATCCGTTCGCGCTGCAGCGTTTCCTGCATGTTTTCGAGCTTTGCGAATAATGCCCGCAGCAGCGTGAGCGTAATGATGAAGACAAATACCGGAGCTAGTATATTTCCGAGATCCATTGAAACGAAAGGAAGAAGCAAGCTATGGCGCAAATATTCCCACAAACCGATCGCAACGGTCGGAATCCACAGAATCAGCCATTTTAGCCATTTATACGACATGCTCGTTCCTCCTTCACTTTCATTAATCATTGCGGAATTCGATCAGCTGCCGGGTTTCCGCTCCGGACTTGTCCTTTATAAACAGCTCCGCCTCCCATGCGCCCCGCGTTGGCAGATCAACCCTGCTTGATTCATAATCCGTTTCGGTAAAGCCAGGGAAGGCTAAATCCCCTTCGTCGCTGTCGCTTTGAAGAGGGGCTTCGATCGGTTTATCTTTTGGATGGTCAACAGACCGAAGCAGAAGCCGTACGGAAGCCGGCGCGCCAAGCTGTTCCGGCAGCCAAATCTTCAACGTAATCCGATTAGGTCCCGGTCCGTTTGGCGTAATTTTCATCGTATAATGCAGCTTTTCGCCCATTTTATGGTAGGAGAACGGCTCCGAGTCAGGAATAGGACTCACATAAGTGAAGATACTCACCAAGACCAGCACTGCAGCCATCATCAGCCCGTCCCATTTCAGCAGCTTGCCGCTGGGCAGTTTTTGCTGCTTGACTCGCATACGCAGCAGGAAGCCTGCGCATGCAATCAGCAGCACCAAGGCGGCCTTCGCCAATAGCATGGCGCCCCAGCCCGTATAAAATAAATACCGCCATGAGGGCAGCAGCAGCGCCGCCATTAAGGTACCGCTAGCCGTCAGCAGGAGAATGCTCAGCCATGCGGCTCTCATAAACCGCTCTGCAAATCTCCCTGCCTCCTTGCGGTCTGCCCGCCAGAACATCAAAAGCAGGAGCAATCCGCCTGCCCATAGAGCAGAGCACACGAGATGAATAAAGTCGAGCACGATGGCAAGCGTATTGCTCGGAAGGGCATTGACATGACCGTTGAAGCTTTCTGCCGCTGCAAGCAGCAATGCCCATATCATCTTGAAAGAATTAGGCAGACGCAGCAGAGTAAAACCCAGCAGCGACAGCACGATGAGGGCCAGCCAGGATTGTCCGGTTGCGGTTTCTGTCAAGATGCGGAGCCACTCATTCGGACTGCTGTCCTCATACCCTTTTAATAGCTGGCTGATGTGGACGAATACGAAAAGAAGAACGGCAAGCAGCAGCCCTCTTAACGAATAGACCTCCCATTTATTGACAAGCTTTCGCTGTACGTTATTCGAATCCTCCGGAATCGCAATCGACCAAAGCATCATGCCGGCAGCAAGCATAAACGCGAAATAATAAATCGCCCTAACTGTAAAAAATAATGCCTGTTGAACGGTAATGCCTTCTTCGGCATGCGCATCGGTGGAATGCTGATGGCCTACCTGCTCATGCGGGTCGAAGGATGGTGCATCCATGCTAATCAGCGATTCCGCGAAAGCGTGCTGCGACGTTAGCAAAAGCGAACCAATAACCAAAAGCAGAAGAGCTAACATGCTGATTACCAGATTATTTTTCCGCCTAGCGGAGGGTCGTTTTTCCATGAAAGTTTGTATAGTACTCAACTGATGTCACTTCCTCTTATGTCATTCTGCTTTAGTGTACTAGACCGTTGTCAAAAGAACAATTGTCGTAATTCAAGCTGCGAAATCCGCTTCTTTCCGGATCATGCGTATAGAGGAATGAATTATGGTTCATTCTACAATTAAATCTAAAACCCAAAGGATGTGAACCCTGTGATATACAAGGATTATCGGATTGCCGAGCTTGGCGGGCAAGGTGACGCGCTGGATGCCATTCGCAAGCTGGAGCAGCAATTGACTGAAACCTACGGTACGGATGTAGCTCTCATCGCTTATGAGGCAGATCACGAAGTTGAGCGCAAGTAGATTTGCTGTTGCATCATAAATAGAGGCATGGTCCCTGCGCTTGCACAGCACAGGTCTTATGCCTTTATTTATTTGCCATGCTCTGCTTTGCGCCCGAAATAATCCGGCCAATAATCTTCGTCTATGTTTGGACAGCCCTGGCCGATTCCCATATGTAAGTCCAGCCGGTGACCATTCGGTCGGCGGCGTCACAAACCCAAATCCGCTCATAATCATTTTGTTCTTCTACTCCGTAAAATTCTTCAAGCCTGTCCATCGCGGCAAGTCCCTTTCTATCGACGGTGATCCATTGACCGCGTATAATACTATTGCGACCGAATGCGATTTCGTCCCGCACGGCTGCCGGATAGGCGCCGCAGTCCACGATCCTGCCGGATATTTGTCCTGGCTTATATGATTTTACATAGGTTGAAACGACGGAATGATTGCTTTGATCGGGTAATAGAGAACCATATATAAAAACGTTTAGCAGAGGTATTGCTATCATCCCCTTCCTTATTATAAATTCACCCTATTCCATCCTGCTTTATTGGAGGTGCTTAATCGCTTGGTTATCCAGCAGCCATATGGCGTATACGGCTACCGTTTTCAGGATTCGCCCGCGCTCCCGATCTATCAGCTGTTTGCTACGGGCTATCAAGAAGTGAGGGAGTCCGATTACTATTGGGACGGTATGAAACGAATTGACGGGCCGCTCTATTTGTTCCAATATGCCGTTTCGGGATTTGGACAATTCAGGCTTGGCGGAGAAACATACGAGATCCATGCCGGAACCGCCTTTTTGGCCGAAATCCCCGGAGACCATCACTATTGCTTGCCCCGTTCAAGCGACCACTGGTCGTTTTATTTCGTATTATTTCGTCAGCAGCATTTGCAAAAGCTTTGGGCAGAGTTGATCCAAGCCGTTGGTGTCACGCCGAGCTTTGAGCCCTCAAGCGCAGTCGTCCACACCCTAAAGGGTTTATATACGGAAGCTAGGAGCAACCGCATACAGAACAGCTTTCAAGCATCGGCGCATATTTACCGTTTGATGATGGAACTTCTCCAATCGAGTACCCTTCAGCAGCAAGAAAAAGCGAATTGGCCGCAGCAAATCAAGCAGGCGGCCGCCTATATGGAGGCGGAATTTCATCGATTGCAAAGCCTGGATGATGTTGCTTCCGCCGCCGGGCTGTCTAAGTATTATTTTACGCGAATGTTCACTAAGACAACAGGCATCTCCCCGATGGATTATGTCACGAAGCTCCGAATCGAGAAGGCGGTTCAGCTGCTCCGAAGCAGCAGCCTGTCTGTCGAGGAGATCGCATACGCCGTTGGCTACGCAAGCGGCAGCTACTTCAGCAAAGTATTTCGCAGCCGAGTCGGGTTTCCACCAGCTGATTTCCGCTTAGCGAAAGAGCTTCCTTCCATCGATCGACTGCAGTTTGATTAGAGAGCAATATTTTACATACTATCGCAATAAATTGTGCTAGTCACGGACTGCTGTTTCGTTTTACGATTATTGTATAGAGCAATATTACGATATGAGAGGACGAAATCTAATGACTAATTCTTCTAAGCACCATCAATATGCCACAACGCCGCCTATGGGCTGGAACAGCTGGGATTGCTACGGCGCCAGCGTGAGAGAAGATGAAGTTCGCGGAAACGCAGCGTACATGGCTGAACATCTGAAGGCTTTTGGCTGGGACTATGTCGTTGTTGACATCCAGTGGTATGAGCCAGGAGCTAACTCCTCCCAATACCGCCCCTTCGTGCCGCTTGAAATGGACGAGTATTCCCGGTTGCAGCCCGCCGTTAACCGTTTTCCTTCCGCTGCGAACGGCGGCGGCTTCAAAGCCCTTGCGGACTACGTCCATTCATTGGGACTGAAATTCGGCATTCATATTATGCGGGGTATCCCGCGCCAAGCGGTTCATGCAGATACCAAGATCCTTGGCTCGAATGCGACTGCGCGCCAGATCGCTCATCCAAACTCTATCTGCCCGTGGAACACCGACATGTACGGCGTCGATACATCCAAGGATGGAGCGCAGCAGTATTACAATTCCCTATTTGATCTGTATGCTTCTTGGGGTGTGGATTTTGTCAAAGTGGATGATATTGCCGCTTCCAGACTCTATGGTATCCATTTGGAGGAAATTAAGCTCATTCATCATGCCATTGAGCAATGCGGCAGACCGATGGTACTTAGCCTATCGCCTGGACCTGCTCCATTGGAGCATGCAGAGGCGCTTGCGGAGCACGCGAACATGTGGCGTATGACCGATGATTATTGGGATCTGTGGCATTTGCTCCACGAGATGTTTGAACGCTGCGAGAAATGGGCGCCGCATGTTGCTGAAGGCGCGTGGCCGGATTGCGATATGCTGCCGCTCGGCCATCTCGGTATCCGCTCGGTTGATGGCGGGGGCAGCGATCGCTGGACAAGATTTACGCGGGACGAGCAGGTTACGATGATGTCGCTTTGGGCGATTTTCAGATCGCCCCTCATGTTCGGCGGGGAAATGCGGGATAATGACGAATGGACATTGTCGCTTCTTACAAATGAAGAGGTGCTGTCTCTGCATCGCAATGGCCTTGGTGCCCGCCAACTGTACCGTGAACAGGAGCGCATAGCATGGGTTGCTCAGGATGAAACGGGAGTAAACTACGTCGCTTTATTTAATGCCGGCGAGCAGGAAGATACGGTTACAGTTACCTTGGAGCAGCTTGGTCTGACCGCTGCGCCGCAGGTTCGCAGCCTTTGGGAGCGCAAGGATCTAGGAAGTTTGAACGAGCTTTCGTTCTCGCTGCCGCCCCACAGCTCGCTGCTTCTAAAACTAACTTAACTATTTATGAATACCGCTTGCTTCTGCAAGCCCTAACGACAACCGGTTAAACACGTTAGCTGCTGCTGCGTGCTTAATCGGTTGTTGTTGTGTTTACGCTAGTTCCTCGTTTAGGAGGGGCTTTTTTTGTGGCATGTTGTATTAAGCAGCTGAGCAACACTATGGCAGACAACCGAAGGTTAGCCTGAGTTAAAACCGGTTTTTGTAGTTTATACGCTAGTTCCTCATACAAGGGAGGGCCTTACTCCTTTTCTCAGGAGTAGAGTCACAGTATGCGATCCCCGCGGAGATTTAACTGGAATTTCTCCTGTTAAATGGAGCTCTCTTCGCCTCACACGGCAAATACATGGAAAAACTCCAGCTAATTTCTGCCTTTCCTTCATAATCGCGCATTAATCATGAAATTAGCGGGAGAAATTCCAGTTAATTCATTAGATAAGCAGTATTTCCGCTTATTAACGGGAGATTTTCCTGTTAAATATTCAGCTGAGCAGCATAGCGGCTAATAAGGCGAAGGTTAGCCTGGGCTAACACCGGTTTTTGTTGTTTATACGCTAGTTCCTCATACAAGGGGGGGCCTTTCTCCTTTTCTCTGGAGTAGAGTCACAGTATGCGATCCCCCGCGGAGATTTAACTGGAATTTCTCCTGTTAAATGGAGCTCTCTTCGCCTCAAGCAGCATATACATGGAAAAACTCCTGTTAATTGCTCCATTTTCTTCATAAGCCCGCATAAATCATGAAATTAGCGGGAGAAATTCCAGTTAATTCATTAGATAAGCAGCATCGCCGCTTATTAACGGGAGGGTTTCCTGTTAAATATTCAGCTGAGCAGCATTGCGGCTAATAAATCGAAGGTTAGCTAGTTGGTTATGCGATTGAGCAGCCTTACGGCTCATTAACGGGAGGGTTTCCTGTTAAATATTCAGCTGAGTAGCATTACGGCTAATAAACTGAAGGTTAGCTAGTTGGTTATGCGATTGAGCAGCATTCCGGCGCATTAATGGGAGGGTTTCCTATTAATGATACAGCTAAACAACATTGCAGCGAATTAACTGAAAGTTAGCTAGTTGGTTATGCGGTTGAGCAGCATTGCGGCCCATTAGCCGAAGGTTAGCCAGTTCCATATACGGTTGAGCAGCATCGCCGCTAAAAAACCGGAGGTTTTTCTGTTCAATAAGCGGCTAAGCTTCAGCCAATGCCGCGACGCCAAGCCGCACGCGAGTAATCGCTCCACTTAAGCCGTCTCGCATGGACGATTAAAATCCGCCGGCTTTTGGTTTACGCGTTCCAATATGTTACAGTTAGAATTCACATGCGAAACGAGTCTATTCGCATGGCAGACATCTCATTCCTGAAGATGAAGGAGGTCGTTTAGTTATGGCAAGCCAAACAGGAGCCATCGTACAGCAATCCTTAAACGCATTAATGGGAGACTCCACTTTTTTACCGAATTTACAGGAGCAAGCTCGCGAGCAGGCTTTTTTATCACTCGCCGCCATTCTTTCCACGCCCAATAAAGTACATAAAGCCTTTTTGCGTATAACCGTCGACAATGGCAATGTCGTGCGCATTCCGGCTTATCGTATTCAGCATAACGATACTCTAGGGCCATATAAGGGCGGCATTCGATTTCATGAATCCGTCAGCGAGGAGGAGGTTACGAACCTCGCCGCGCTTATGACGTTGAAAAACGCTTTGCACGAGGTTCCCTTCGGCGGCGGGAAAGGCGGAGTCGTCATCAATCCGCGTTCTTATTCTGCCAAAGAGCTTTATCTTATTTGCAAAAAATATGTACAGTACTTCAGCGACGTGCTCGGCCCTGACAAAGACATTCCGGCTCCGGATATGGGGACGGGCGAGCGTGAAATGGACTGGATGATGGCGGAATACAAAAGCATTCATCCCGGGCAGCCTTACCTCGGCAGCTTTACTGGCAAAAGCGTCATTAACGGCGGATCGCTGGGCCGCAGGGAAGCGACCGGCAAAGGCGTGTATTTCACCTTCCGCTATATGCTTTATGATTTTCTTAAAGCGCAGAGCAGCTGGCTTGCAGGCAGTACGAATCCCTTCGTGCAGACTGCGCTCGCCCTTGCCGATAAGCCTCTTTCGATCGCCGTACAGGGCTTCGGCAACGTCGGCTCCGTGGCCGCGCTGGAGGCATACAAGTGCTCTTATCTGCAAAACAGAGTAGTCGCTGTCAGCGACCGCAACGTGACGCTATATAATCCGGACGGCCTTTCCGTTCCCGCCTTGATTGATTACGCGCTTCAGCATCAAGGGGATCTGCCTTCAACGGAAGCCGCTCTGTCCGAGCTTAACCTCAAAGCACAAATTCTCGGGCGTGAGGACGTCCTATATTTGAATGTCGACGTTCTCATCCTTGCCGCGCTGGAGGAGCAGGTCCACAAAGGCAATGTAGAGCAGGTCAAGGCCCGGATCATCGTAGAAGGGGCTAACGCGCCCGTTACGGGCGAGGCTGATGAGGCCCTGACCGCTAAGGGGACGATCATCGTTCCGGATATACTGGCAAATGCAGGCGGCGTAATTGTGTCCTATTTTGAATGGCTCCAGGGCAGAGAGACTCAATTTTTCAGCGAAGAACAGGTGCATCAGATGCTTTTCGAAAAAATGCAAAAGACATTAAACATTATTTTGCCCGCCTTCTTCGGAGATCCGTTCCCGCTTCGTCAAAACTGCTACAATCATGCCGTCTTGAAGCTTTCCACTGTGCTTTACCGTCTAGGCAAGCTTTATTGACGAATTAAAGGGCCATTCCTCCGGCAGCTCTTGCCGCTTGGGAATGGCCCTTCTCTATTTTACGATTTACTCCTGTACGTAACGGTTAATAACCTCAACTAGCAAATCATTCAACAGCTTTACCTCAAATTCCCCGACTGCCGGCTCCAAATGATCGCCCCCGATACCACTGTCGTCGGTCAAAAACAAATACGTGCCGCCCGTGGCTGCCGCCATGAAGCGCATTAAATATTCCGTCTCGATGCTTACCCCGCTCGATGCTACAGGGATAATCCGTATCCCCTGCTCTGCGGCATCGCCGGTCAGCTTCTTCATCTCGTCAATGACCTGCTCCTCGTCATGAGGCGGTGCGTCGAGCACTAAAAAAAGGAGCCGTGCTCGCGCTTCCTCGCTCCATTCATGCTCGTGCAGCGCATAGCGAAGCGCTTGATTGACAGCCTCGGGAAAGTCGCCGCCGCCCTCTGCCTTTTGCTTGCTGAACTGATCCGTTACTTTATTGATATCCGTCGTGAAAGGATACGGCTTTACGATGTAATCATCGTAACGATCCCTGTAAAAGTTTGCGCTGATTCGAATGCCGAGCTGATTGGCATGCTGATCGGAGACACGATTCACGACATCCTTTAGCTCTGCCTCCAAATAATTCAGCTCATCCTCCATTGATCCAGTCGTGTCCACGACAAACATGATGTCAACCTGATCAGATAGCTTTGCGCCTTTACCTAAGTCCACCTTGATGCTGCCTTGCTGAGGAATTTCAAGCTGCTGCGTCGTTTTGCTTTCCTGAGCCGACTGCACTTTCACGGTATACCTGCCTAAGTTCACTGTATCTTGATCAAACATCGCAGCAAATACGAAGGCTTTGCCCTCGGTGTTCGTTCGCGCCTGCCAAACCGTTTGCCCGCCGGCCAACAGCTCCACACCCGCATCAGACACTGCTTTTCCGTTTGCCGTTACAACAACCTCAAGCCTATGAAAATTCCAAAACTGCCAAACCCGCTTGCTGTTATCCCCTTCTTGCGAATTCAGCAAATTGCCGAATCTCTCCCATGCGGCTAGATCATCCCATTCGCCTGCGGTTAATTGGCCGGCTTGCACATCCTTATCCGGATTCGGATAGCCGCGCTTGCCGCCTTCTTTTTCTCTAAGGGGTTCCTCGCTTATGGATTTGTTTTCATCTCGGCCTGTGCTGGTTTCTGCTTTAGGCGCTGAATTTTCTGTTGAATTTGCCCTATTTGACGTTTCGCGGTTTCCCCCGTTTGAAGCATCTCTAGATGCATCGTTTGAGGCGGAAGAGCACGCGCTGAGCATAAGCAGCATGACGAGCAGAACAAATGCCATCCTTACTAAACCATTCCTCTGACCAGGCAATCTTTTGAACGAATGACCCTCTTTCATACCTTCAACCCCTTATCTTTGTATTTCCTAATCTGACGAATATTGGCTATGTAATGTTGCATAAATAGGCAAGTAACATTACAATCGTTAACAGACATGCGGCGAGTCCTAGGGTCGACTGCATTAAGCTTTCTATACAGGAGGACTTCAACATGGAAACCTTTGATTTACTTGCATTTGAGATGACCTATCAGCAGAAGACCATACGGCTTTCCTTCACTTCAGCCGAGCTCGTTCGTGTGACCGAATACGGAGATCGCTTGTGGTACGTCGATATTAACGGCGTCGGCGACCGTGAGCTATTAGCATGGTTTGGCCGAAGCGAGGATATCGGAATCGAGCTGACTGCTGTAGCCAGCACCGGCCAAACCTTTCGCGGCAAAGGCTATTTCCATCCCAACGAGCCGCATCAAGCCGCAGCCATACGTGGTGACGGCGAGCTGCTTGAGCAATAATCCTCGTTCCTCGTTCAACCAAAAAAAGCTCCGTCAAGTCTTGTTAGAGACTTGACGGAGCTTTTTAATTGTTTTATTTGCTGTGAGCGATCTCAGGCGTCGTAAGGCGGTCGTAGAACTCCACGCCTTTGTCTTTGTCAGCCGAATCACGAAGCGCCATTGCAGAACGAGGATGCTCGTCCAAAATGCCCGTGATCATGTAAGGGATGATATAACCCCATTCTTCCTTCTCGCGAAGGGGAATCATGAACTTCTCGATCATGTCGAGCACGGGGCGAATATTGTATTTCGTGTTTTGAAGCTCAGCTACAAGCAGCTCCGTATTGCAGTTACCCGCAGCGCGGCCCATGCCATAAACAGAAGCATCAAGCAGCTCAACGCCTTTTTCTGCAGCTAGCAGTGTATTGGCGAAAGCAAGCTGAAGATTGTTATGAGCGTGAACGCCAAGGCGTTTGTTAGGCAGGTGCTGACGGAATTTCTCAACAAGATAGCTCATGTCGTTCGGCTTCAAGCTGCCGTAAGAGTCTACCACGTACACGACGTCAACCACGCTCTCGTTGATTAGCTCGAAAGCTTCAATCAGCTGATTCTCCATTACGTTTGAAAGAGCCATGATGTTGATCGTTGTTTCGTAACCGCGGTCATGAAACACTTTAACTAGCTCAAGCGCCTTATCCACGTCTTGGATGTAACAAGCAACGCGGATCAAGTCGAGCATGCTCTCGCTGCGCGGCAAAATGTCGTTCTCATCGACACGGCCGATATCAACAAGTGCGGAAAGCTTTGTGTTTCCTTTGTTCGGAATCACTTTTTTCAAGAAATCATCGTTCAGGAAACGCCAAGGGCCTGCACTTTCAGCGCCTTTAAGAAGTTTTGGCGAGTTTTTGTAGCCGATTTCCATATAATCGACGCCGGCTTCGTTCAGGCTTTGATACAAATGCTGAACGAACTCGACGCTAAAATCCCAGTTATTTACGAGACCGCCATCGCGGATCGTGCAGTCAACAATTTTACAATGACTCGTTTTTGATTGCATGCGTAGATACTCCTTTAATTTGAACATGAGTTCATTTTTTTTCATCATACTTGAAAAGGACCCGGAACGCAAAATAATTTTGTCGTTTTATGGCTATTTTAAAAGCTTTTCCGCTTTATTCGCCAATCCCTCGCGAAACTGTTTTATTGCCGTCAGTTCCGTCAATTCGCCATCTTTCTGCTGAATGATTTGTCCGTCGGATTCCGTGAGAATCTCCAGAAATTCCTTCGTCATTCGGGCCGTTGCCGACTCCGGCGCTTTAGCGATTGTCGCTTGGTAGCTGCTCTTCACTTCATCCAGCAGCTTAAAGGTCTCCAAATCATAGATAAGGGTATTGGGCAAACCATTGATATACATCGCTAAATACCCGTTTACATATTTGTTTTGAACTTCCTCCCGCTCAGGAGAATCCGCATAATTTGCGATAAACTTCTCGGCAAGCAAGGCCCTTGAAGCCAGCTCATCCCATGTAATGACGAGTCCGCCGTCTTTAGCAGCCGCTGTATTCGATTCTTCGGCCATTAACTGGACGTAAGCATTCATCTGCTCGGACAGCGACTTGCTGTACTGCAGCTGATTACTGTAGTCAACGATAGGATAGATGGTTCCTTCTACCGTTTCTAATTTATATCCGCCGGCGTAGGCTCTTTGCACAAGAGCTACCACCTTTTCATCTTTTATGGCAGCAGCGCTCTCTTTCGAAATCGGCCATGCTTCCGCTGTCAGCACCTCTTGCACATTCGAAGCAAAAAAGTCGGTTTGTGCCGCTTCCAAATGCGTCTCATAATAATCATGCAAGCCGCGCAGCATCGTGTCGGCCGTCGATTGATCAGCCTTTGCCATATTTTCGACCATAAAAGTGACAAGTGCAGATGCATCAGCCGCTTCCTTCGCCACAAGCTTAAACTCGGAAAGCAATGCTTGCTGGTCCTCCTGGATTCCTTGCTCGCTTCCGCCGTCATCCGTCACTTGGATGTCAGACTTTACGGATTCAGACGGATTGCTTTTGCTGCATCCAGTCATTGCTAATAAACCGATAACGGCTAGAACAGAAGTTATCACACGCCATTTGTTAAACCTAGTATGACCATCCTTTTGCATCATTCATCCATCCTCTCCTTACATTTGATTTATGACCTGCTATGTAGTAGACGTAACGGCAGCGCAAAATGTTTTCGAAAAAAAACTGTGCCAAGGTTACCGAAAGCAACCTTAGCACAGTTTTTCTTTTTCTTCCTATTTAACGAGGGTCTGAGGCTCTTGACCAAAATGACCCGATCGATTCATTTTCGTTTGAATGTATTTCTCGTTGTAGACTGAGGAATTGCCCCATAGCGGCACTCTGCCCGCTACGTTCATACCTGATTTGCGCAGTGCGTCCACTTTACGCGGATTATTGGTAATGATCGATACTGGCAAATCGCGCAGCAGCTTAAGTACGGCAATGGCGTCGCTGTAATCACGCGCGTCATCCGCGAAGCCCAGCTCGATATTGGCATCAACCGTATCAAGGCCATCCTCCTGCAGCAAATAGGCAATCGCTTTGCTGAACAAGCCGATTCCGCGTCCTTCATGGTTGGCCAAA
Source organism: Paenibacillus sp. LHD-38 (assembly GCF_031157315.1). Taxonomy (GTDB): domain Bacteria; phylum Bacillota; class Bacilli; order Paenibacillales; family Paenibacillaceae; genus Pristimantibacillus. The sequence goes on along the minus strand of NZ_JAVIFU010000016.1, from coordinate 69,733 downwards.
TAAAACAGCGCTCCTGTTCCGTGCTCGGTAATAATACGCATGGATTGCTTCAACTGATAGCCGCAATCGCATCTTGCGCTTCCGAAGATATCCCCTGTATGGCAAATACTGTGCATTCGGATAAGCGCGTCTTCATTGTTATCAAAATCGCCGTAGACGAGAACGCTCGATTGCTGGAGATCCGCATAAGAGAAGCGGTTCAAATCCTCGACCAGCTGTTCGGGAGACATTTCCTCGCCTGCTTCCTTGCGAAGCCAGCTGTACCAATGAAACGTTTTTGTCTCTCCGTCCAGCTCTACTGGCAGCTTGACCGGGCCAATGACGTAGATATCGTCATTTCCGGCTTGCGTGCGTTTTAGTTTATCTTTTATTAGTGCTGCGATATGGGGTTTGATCATATTAGTTCACCTTTTCTAAATGGATATAGGATTAAAATCGCATAGATAAGTAGCTCAATGTGCCGAATTCATAGCTTCTATAGATAACCTGCGGGACCGCGCCCGGATCTCCGCTTCCAAGTGCTATATATAAAGGAACGAAATGCTCTGCCCGAGGTACTGCCATTTTAGCATGTGGAGCCAGCTCTTCATACCGAAATAGAGAATTTATATCATGCTTATTCATTTTCTCTATTAGCCACTCGTCAAATTCGACTGCCCAGCTCTCCGGCTCTTTCTGTCCCCATTTCACCGCCCGAAGGTTATGAACGGTCACGCCGCTTCCGATGAGCAAAATATTTTGATCGCTCAGGCCGCGCAGCGCCTCGCCGATTCGGAACTGCTCCTCCGCTGAGCGATAAGGGTTAACGGAAACCTGTACGACCGGGATATCTGCCTTTGGAAACATATGCTTCAGCATCGTCCATGAACCATGGTCGAGTCCTCTTGACGTATCATATGCTACCGGGATATGATTTTCGCTCAGCAGATGGCCAACTAGCTCCGCTGCCTTTGTGGAGCCTTTGGCCGGATATTTAACCTTGTAAAGCTCATCGGGAAAACCGTAGAAATCATATATCGTTTCGTATTCATCATCCTTGGAGGAGATGGTAACCGTCTCTGTCTCCCAATGTGCTGTAAAAATAACGATGGCATCCGGTTTCAGGCTTGCTCCCGTTTGTTGAAGAAATTTGCTATATTCATTCTGCTCGACAGCGAGCATCGGTGATCCATGTGCTAAAAATAATGGTTTCATGGCGGTACCTCCTTATTTTCGCTTACTATTCGTAACTAATTATAATTTTATAACTAAGGATAGTCAAGTAATTAACAATATTCAGGTGTGCTTGTATAAATAAGATATTGAGGTTATACTTATTGCAAGATAAAAGAGGTGATACTCATGGATCAATCTAACCTTTGTCCCCGTTTCCAGAGGGGAATGGACATTATTAGCAGACGTTGGACCGGCCTAATCATATTCCAGCTTCTGTCCGGACCGCAGCGCTTCTGCGCTGTCCAATCCGCATTGCCAATCAGCGGAAGACTATTGTCTGAACGTTTCAAGGATTTAGAAAACGAAGGTATTGTCGACAGGCATGTTTATCCCGAAATACCCGTTCGCATAGAATATTCATTAACGGAGAAGGGCCGCGCGCTGGAGCCGATCATCCGTGAAATACAAGTATGGTCGCAGGACTGGATAGAGATAGCAGAGGCGTAACGGGAACGTTCCGGACAAAAGGAATATCACGATAGCGGATGACTACGTGCCGCTTCGTGATATTCCTTTTTTTACTTTACAGGATTCTAAAGCCTGTCCAAGCTACCTTGTACGTATCCCTATTTAATTGTACAAGATTTACAGATATGCAATTGAGGGTTATAATGAAGAGTACATTATTCACGCTGAATTTTTCGAATGAAAAAGCGGGGGAACCAACGCGAACGATTCCAATCGTACGCAAGGGGTGAATCCAGGGATTTGTAACCCTGGCAGGGCATTCTCTCTAGCCCGAATCCGACAGCTAACCTCGTAAGCGAACAAAGGAGAGATTTATTTATGTTGACAAATTGTGCAAATCATCTGCATCATTTCACGGAACAGACTCCTCATTTATCCGTCACCCGAATCGAGCTTTTCGTTATTCCTGCTCTCGCCGTCGATTCTGCAGGCCACCGCATATGTCTTCGATTAACGAGCAATCAAGGCTTTGGCTGGAGTGAGCTGTTTGCCAGCGATACAGAAGAGGCCGTTGACTTAGACAGATGGAGCGATCTGCTTCAAAGTTTTATCGGCAGCATCCCTCTTCCGCCTCTTGACCAGTATCAATACGACAAATCGGATCAGGATGGCCGTGCTCTCCACTTGTTCGTTACAGCTGTCAACCATGCGCTAGCCCAATCTGCCGAATCGCCCCCGTACAGCATCGATCATGAAGAATCTGTTTTGCGTCAACGTTCTGTCTCCTATGTCTCTTTGGATTAGTTAGCAAAAAGAGTTTGTACAAATAGAAAGTCCAGAACAGTCATTCTCGTTCTGGACTTTCTAACTTTTTTCAGCAGTTTTCGGGAACCGTTCGGCATTCGCAACAAAAAGGCCCTCCTTTATTACAGCCGCAGCTGCATAGGGAGAGCCTTTACGCATTTATTGCCTTATTACCTTACCAACCATCCGCCATCAACGGCGAGAATATGGCCGTTCATGTAATCAGAAGCCGAAGAAGCTAAAAAGACTGCCGGCCCAATCAAATCCTCCGAGGAGCCCCAGCGTCCAGCTGGAATGCGCTGCAAAATTTGGGTGCTGCGTACGGGATCCTCGCGAAGCGCTTCCGTATTATCCGTGCTCATATAGCCTGGAGCAATCGCGTTTACCTGTAAGCCTTTGCTCGCCCATTCGCTTGCAAGCGCTTTGGTAAGCCCTGCAACCGCATGCTTGCTGGAAGTGTAGCCTGGAACGTTAATACCTCCCTGATAGGAGAGCATCGACGCGATATTAATAATTTTGCCTGAGCCCTGCTCGATCATATGCTTGCCTGCAAGCTGAGACAGCACAAATACCGAGTTCAAATTAACATCTATTACAGCCTGCCAATCCTCATAGCTGTGCTCTGCGGCCGGCGTACGTCGAATGATGCCCGCGTTATTGACCAAAATATCGATCCGTCCCAGCTCGTTCACTGTCCGATCAATGATGCCCGCCAGCTTCGCGCGATCAGAAACATCGGCTTCTATGGTAATGGCTTTGCGTCCTAATGCCCGCACGGCGTCAGCTGTCTTGTCAGCAGGCGTGCTATTGGTGACAAGCGCCACATCAGCGCCTGCATCCGCTAACCCAAGTGCTACCGCTGCTCCAAGGCCGCGGCCGGCACCTGTTACGACAGCCGTTTTTCCTGTTAAATCGAACAAACCCATCGGTTTAAGTCCTCCCTCTCGTACGCCTCCCGCTTTCCGGAAGCTGCGCCTTCATCATTTTTATATGAAGCGCCTCATATTTAGCTGCGACCTCTGGAGCAATGCCATCATCTGTAATGATGCAATCAATCTCATCCAGACCAGCAAAAGTAATCAAAGCGCCCTTGTCGAACTTGCTATGGTCGGCCAAGCAATACACGGTTTTCGCGTTATCCATGTAAAGCGTCTTCAGCTTCGATAATTCTTCCGTAAATATCGTCAGCCCATATTCCAAATGAATACCCGTCGTTGATAAAAAAAGCTTATGGACATTCAAGCGTTTAATCCATTCCTGTGACTCTGCCCCAATAAGCAGGTTATTATGGCGATAACCGCCTGGAATCACAAGCCTTACCTGGTCCTTTAAGGTCAGCTCTCGAATAATGAGCAGGTCATTCGTAAGCACGGTGACAGGCATATTGGGGAGCTTCTTCGCCATCTCAAGCGTAGTGCTGCCCGCATCAAGCGCGATGATATCGTTATCCTCGATGCAGGAAAGCGCAAGCGCGGCAATGGCTGCTTTTTCCTGTTGATGCTTGCTGTTAGGGAATTGCAGCGGGTAAAGGCTGTCTTCGCCTTCTTGCTCTACCACAGCCCCGCCATGTGTACGCTTCAGCAGTCCCTTCTCCTCGAGCTTCTCCAAATCCTCGCGAACCGTTTTTTCCGTGACGCCAAACTGTTCACTCAGCTCAGATACTTTAACTGCCCCAAGCTGCTCTAGTTTCTCAATAATTTTCCGATGCCGTTCAGCAGCAAGCATGGTGCACCTCCTGTAGCGATTGCTTCTATTTTAGCTCGCTTGCAGGTACCGCGTCCATGTCTGTGAAGGTATAGTTTTCTCCTGCCATCGACCAGCAGAACGTATAATTGCTCGTTCCGACGCCGGAGTGAATGGACCAAGGAGGTGAAATAATCGCTTGCTCGTTCGCCACAACCAAATGTCTGGTTTGCGAAGGCTCCCCCATCATATGAAATACGCGTGCATCTGCATTCATATCGAAGTATAGATACGCTTCCATGCGCCGATCATGCACATGAGAAGGCATTGTGTTCCAAACGCTTCCCGTTTTTAGGCTTGTTACGCCCAGCATAAGCTGGCAGCTTTGAATGCCGTCCGCATGAATGTATTTGTAGAGAACACGTTCATTTGAAGTTTCCTGCGACCCAAGATGAGTCGGATTCGCTTCCTCCATCGTCATCTTGCGTGTTGCGATTTCAGCATGCGCCAGCGCGGAGCAGAAATAAAGCTTCGCCGGGTTTTCTTTGTCAACGCTGGACAGCAGAACTTGGCGTTTGCCTTTTCCAACATAAAGCACATCAAGCTTGCTAAGCTCGTAAACTTCTCCGTCAACAGAAATCGAAGCAGGTCCGCCAATGTTAAGGAAACCAATCTCGCGGCGCTCCAAGAAATATTCAGTTTTCAACGTGGCCGCATCTTCCAGCTCAAACGTTTCGTTCACAGGCAATGCACCGCCAACTACCATGCGGTCATAATGGGTATATGTCATCTTGATTTGATCCTGTACGAACAGGCTCTCGATCAAAAACTCGCTGCGCAGACGTTCCGTATCATATTGCTTCACATCGGTAGGGTTTGTTGTGTGGCGTACTTCCATTGAATAAAAGCCTCCTAAAGTTTTTTGGCGCAGCTTGCTCTGCAAACCACGCGTACGTTTGTTAATGTTCGTTTTTATAATATCACACATTTACGAACATAAAAAGTACTTTTAATAATCCGACTGCAAAGGCGAACCCTCGTTTCTCCAGAACGATCATCCCACTCCGCTTCTGCCTTCCATTTATCGAGCCGCTTTTTCTTGATGAGCTCATGCCGGGTACTAAAAACGCAAGAAGGAGGAGACATTGGTCTCCTCCTTCTCCCTATCCAAGCTGCAGCTTACCAAGTAATCCGGCCGCCTGTACGTTGATAGCCATGTAATAATTCATACTTCTCGCTGCGCATCAAGCGTTTCATTTGAACTCTGTATTTACGATTGTCATCTCTTCTTGCTTCGGTACATTCTTTGTTATAATGAACACTCTTGATTCCCTTCCGGTATTCCCGGGTCTTGCTTCTTCTTGGGTCGTAGTGCTTCTTCGCAAAAACAGGCTTAACGTTTTGCTCATTTTCCCACAACGTGATTTCTTCCTGAATAAACATCTTCATCCCCGTTATACCGGGTTAGATTATGGCATCAAGCCACTATACCGATATAACTAATAGAAGAAGACCTTTGGATCGAACATCTCCGTCACCCCCTATGATGAGCATTGCTATTTTAGCATGAATGCATAGCGTTACCGCGGCTGGTTAATTCTGCTCCAAACCCTGCTAACTGATTTTAGACCGGCGCCGTCGAAAGCCAGCCTATAAATATCCGGCATATCGAGCTGTTTCCAGAAATCGAAGCCATAGCTTTGATCAAAAGAATTCAGGATTAATGCCAGCAGATTCCCGTGCGTGCCGATTACGATGTTTTTGTTAGGATGTTTTTTGAGCACCTGCATGACTGCTTCCGCTCCGCGTTTCTGAGCAATCACATTCGATTCTCCGCCCTCCCATGCAAAGCTGCTGTCCTCCCAAACTTTCTCGATAGCAGCCTGAAAATCCTCCACAGGTTGGCCCGAAAGCAGCCGTTCCTTAAAATCATCCTCAATAAGGATAGCTCCGCTAATGTATGCTGCAATGCCTTCCACGGTTTGAATCGCTCGTTTATAGGGACTAGAAATGACAACGTCTATTTTCATTGCCTTTAGCGTGTCAGTAATTGTTTTTGCATCATTTAAACCCTGCTCCGATAAAGGCCTCGTTAATTCGTCCAGCGTATAGACGGAGTGCGCATGCCGCACCAAATAGAGATTTGTCATCTGCTTGCTTGTTCCCCCCTTTCTTTACTCCACCGTAACGGTTGTATGAACGGAGACGTCGTAACGGCTGTCCACGACCAACTTGTCTAAGGAAAAATCACAGTGTGCGGCAATATAATACGTTCCGCTTGGCAGCAGCAAATCCTTCTCGCCGTAAAATTCCTTCCAAAACTTTGCGTCGGGACCGTCGTTCGAGTAACCGCCGCTTTTCTGAAAAGGATATTCGTATTTTTCTCCCTTTACAAATACGGTTGGCGTCAGCTCTGTTGTATTGGCTCCTTCCATTTCCAGCTTTTTGCCGTCCGTTAAATAAAACACGACATTCGTTCGCGGTCCCCAGACCGTTATCGATTCGTTATCGCCAATATAAGTCAATGAAGCGGAATAGACGATCGGTTCACCCTTTGCAAAAGTGGTCTTATCGATGTTTAAGCTCATCTCAAAAAGCTCGTCTTTATGCACCGGATTAGGCTCAGTCATTTTTTTCAAAAGGACGGGGTCCACCGCATTTTCTGCCTTCTTTCCCCCATTAGGACCGCTGCATGATGATAGGATTATCATGAACATGATGAAGATTAGGACAACACGTTTCATAGTGCCTCCTTTCCCTCAAGGAACAGTCTGGCAATCAATCCACAAACGATAATACATGTTCCTTTACTTGAACTTTCTGTTCTGCTGTCAGCTTAATGGATTTCAAGCCCTCGTAATTTTCATCGGGTATGAGTATGGTTGATGGCTTCGTCAGCTCGGTTTTGGTTTGATCGCCATCTTCGGTCATCATAATATTGGACCTGTTTGCATCGGAGAGTATGATTTCAGACTTAATGAAATTCCCCTCTAAATCATAAGTGTCCTCGATCATTTTGATATCGGATTTAATATAATTTTTGCCTTCAACGACAATCGTGATGGAATTGACTTTCTTATATCCTGTTCGCACAAACATGCCTTCTTCATTCTGCTCGCTCGTTTCTGTGGCAAAAACTTCGATATGCTCCACCTTCTCCGATTTGCTGCAAGCACTTATCATTACAAAAACAATGCATAGCAGATTAAGTTTGATTACAGCGGCATGCATGCCTGTTTTGCATTTAAATCCCAAATCACCACTCCTTAATGCTTTCGTTTTTTGGGCTTTCGCGGTTTCACTGCCTTACGGAATGAGCAAGCAAATGGTTGATTGGTCTGCTTCTGTCCCGCTGCAGCCGGATAACCTATATTCCGTGCCTTTATCTGTCTTATATCCTCACTTCATAATCACAAACGTTTACAAATTTGTAAATGTTGCAATTGCCCACGGAATGCGAAGGCAATCTTCAAACCTAACGAATCACGTGATAAAATAGGAATGGAACTTTAAGTCAATTACACCATTTTATTTGTATGCGGAGGTTATATGCATGCCCATGCCAACCCACATTGTAGCAGTAGGCGGTATCGTGGAAAATGAGCAAGGACAAGTTCTTTTGGTGAAGACTCAACATGGCGGATGGGTATTTCCGGGTGGGCAGGTGGAAGCAGGAGAGAATTTAATGAATGCACTCATGCGGGAAATAAAAGAGGAAAGCGGAATAGACACCGCTGTTTTGTGCTTAATAGGCATTTATTCCAATACAGGAACCTATACCTGGCATGATGGAGTAACCGAAATTCCAACCAAAGTCATGCTGGACTTCTCGTGCAGGGCGGTAGGCGGACAATTATGCATCTCCGAGGAAACGTCGGAAAGCAGATGGTTTGATAAGGCCATGGCACTCGAAGCGATTACAGCGCCTGCCATCCGTACCCGCTACCAAGCTTATTTGGATTTTGGTGGAAGCGCTAGCTATATGGAGTATGTGACGAGCCCTGATTTTGACATTAAATTAAAACGAAGTATCTAGCTGTTATAAGCAGTCAATCCTGCACAGCCAAATGAACAAGCCGCTATCCTGCAATAGCACAGGGGAGCGGCTCAGCACCTTTTCATCATCTGAACAGAAACTGTCTGCGGTCCGTCATTACTCGCGATACACCGGTCTCCTAATTGTAGAAAAAAAATAAAGTATTAGACTGACGGCTCGTCATTAAGCAAACGAGCAGCATAGTTAAAAAAAGGTGTGAGTAAAGATTTATCGAATAAAGTTGGGAATGTCTATACTAAGGGGCTTTTTCTTATGACTGAAATACGTTGGGCTAAGTTAGAAGATGCTAGGGATTTGGGTCTTGTCCATTCAGAATCTTATCGAAATGCGTATAAAGGTGTACTGCCCGATGAATTTCTCAATCAGTATACACCCATCTCAAGAGAAAGGTACTTTTATAATTCTCTTATTCAAGGTACCGAACATATAGCAATTACTCTAGTTAACAATAAAGCTGTTGGCTGTTTGATGCTAAAAGCCTGCAGTGACAATGATTTGCAAAAATTCAGTGGTGAAATATCTGCGATATACCTTCTTCAAAACTTTAGGGCTATTGGACTTGGAAGTCAGTTGTTGAACTGGGGATTAGAGAGATTAAAAGATCTTGGATATAGCACGGCAGTATTATGGGTATTAAAAGAAAATAAAAATGCTATCATGTTTTATGAAAAACAGGGATTTATGCGCGACGGAACAGAAAGGATAATCTTAAGAGGTAGAGAACTAAGTCAAATCAGATATCAAAAGGAACTTCTATACTGAAGAAGTTTTTGTTTCCCTTTATTACGCTAACGGGGTACTATTGTTGAACAAACAAGGAGCAGTTTGCTACGGCAACTGCTCCCTTTCTTTATTAAGCTAACGGGCAGGTTAGTTCCATTAAGACTTCATGGTAGATGTACAATCTGGATGGGATTTCTCTTGTCAAAATGTGAAAAATTAATTGAACTATGACCATCTCTATGATAAACTAACAATCGTTAATCAAACTAACGACCGGTAGTTAGTTTAAGGAGGATTTCGATGACTGCACAAAAAATTATGAATATTGCACTTCGCCATTTTGCAAAAAATGGGTTCGAGGGTGCCTCTCTCACAGATATCGCTACTGATGTAGGGATTAAAAAACCGTCTATTTATAATCATTTTAAAGGAAAAGATGATTTATTCATGGCTGTATATCAGGATGTTGCGACGCGAGAGCTACAATTTGTTGAAGAATATCTAAAGCCTAACCGTTTATCGTCACTGGAAGAACAGTTATATGGTTTCTTGATTGAGTACAAGAAACGATACGAGAAAGAGGTAGACACGAAGTTTTTTTTGCGAATGTCTTTTTTCCCACCCGTACATTTGCAACAAGAGTCGATGAAATTAAGCTTGTTTTATATCGATAAAATGGCTGAATTAGCCAAAGTTTTCTTTCAATCCGCAAACCAAAATGGATTAATCCATTTGGATGTATCAGTTGAACATGCGACAGGCGCGTATATGGCAGTTCTTGACAGTATATTTGTTGAGATGCTTTATGGGGATCAAGACCATTTAATGAAAAGACTTGAGGCAACTTGGCATGTTTTTTGGCGGGGAGTAAGAACCATCTAGAGGAGGAACAGATATGAATCGTAGTTGGATTTTCATCATTATTGGTGCGTTGTTTGAAGTTATGTGGGTCATCGGCTTTAAGCACGCAGATGATATTATTACATGGTTAGGGACAATTTTCGCCGTTGTCATTTCGTTTTATCTAATCATCGTTGCATCCACTAAATTACCTGTTGGTACTGTTTATGCAGTATTTACAGGACTTGGGACGGCTGGGACCGTACTTTCCGAAATGATCTTGTTCGATGAACCAGTTAAATTAACAAAACTCCTACTGATCGCGTTGCTTTTAGCAGGTGTATTGGGATTGAAATTGGTCGGCGGATCATCTAAATCCAAGGAGGTATCGGAATAATGGCTTGGTTATCGTTAATTTTCGCTGGTCTATTTGAAATAGTAGCTGTGCTCGGGATGAACCGGATTAAACGTGACAATATCGTAAAAGCTTATCTACTCTTTTCCGGGGCGATCATTCTTAGCTTCATATGTTTGAGTTATTCAATGAGAAGCCTACCTATGGGTACGGCTTATGCGATATGGACGGGGATTGGTACTGTTGGAGGCGCATTAGTTGGCATGTTTTTATTCGGTGAATCTAAAGAATGGCGTCGTGCTCTATTCATTGCCATGGTTTTAGCTGCTGCTGTGGGGCTTAAACTCATCTCTTAATCAGGAGATAAGTAACTTAATCAATTAAAAATATTAAATTATCAGGAGGTATTTCAAATGGAATTATGGTTTACAGAAAAGCAAACGAACTCATTTGGAATCACAGCTAAAGTCAAAAAATCTCTGTATTCGGAACAAACACCTTTTCAACAACTAGATCTTATTGAAACAGAAGAGTTTGGCAACATGCTTCTTCTAGATAATATGGTCATGACTACAGAGAGGGATGAATTTGTATACCATGAAATGATTGTTCATGTCCCCCTCTTTACTCACAATAATCCAAAGAAAGTCCTTGTAGTAGGAGGCGGAGACGGTGGAACAATTCGTGAAGTGTTAAAGCACCCAAGTGTGGAGCAGGTTGTACAAGTTGAAATTGATGGCAAAGTAGTGGAGCACTCCAAACAGCATCTTCCCCATATAGCCTCTGCTTATGGGCATCCAAAGGCCAAACTAATCATTGGCGATGGCTTTATGCACATATTAGAAAGTATGGATGAATACGATATCATTTTGGTGGATTCTACTGAGCCAGTAGGACCAGCAGCTCACTTATTTACAAAGGGTTTTTATGCAGGCATTGCAAAAGCGCTTAAAAAGGACGGCATTTTTGTAGCTCAGACGGATAACCCTTGGTTTAAAGCTGATTTGATTCGCACAGCTATCCAGGATTCAAAAGAAATTTTCCCTGTCACACGTTTATATACTTGTAACATCCCAACTTACCCTAGCGGGTTATGGACGTTCACGTTGGGATCGAAGACACATGATCCACTCAATGTGAGCCAAGATCGTTTCTTCGAATTGGATACGAAGTATTATACACCTAAATTGCATAAGGCTTCCTTTGTACTGCCTAAATTTGTTGGTGAGCTGTGTAAGTAGATTCGTTATTCGTTGTGATAAAGAAAGCGTCCATTGAAACGAGGAACTATTGCTTAAAATCACCAGAACGAGGCTGCCGGCATAGAACGGCAGCTTCGTTGAGCTAACGGATAACTATTGCTCAATAAAACAGCGGCAGCCTCGGACTTTATTATCTCGTCCTGGCTGCCGCTGTTTCTATTATTGGGATCCGTATAGTCCCTTATTTTCCTTGAACACTAATAAATGACTCGACCTTCCACGTCAGAAATACCTGATTTACGATAGAAATACGTATTAATAATATCACGCCAATTTCTAGCATGTTCGGCCTGGACAGCCAAACGCTCAGCAATAGGGGCAAATCTGGCTTCGTCGATTTTGCTGGAGAGGCCAGCCCATTGCTGCTGCAGCCTGTCCGCTTCCTCCGCGCCCCAGAAATGTATATCATAAATATGTTGAATTACCGTTTTTCCAGATTGGAGCTTATGGGTATAGGGTACATGGTGAAAAAACAGCAGAAGCTCGTCCGGACAGGTTTTCAAGCTGTCATACAGAGCTGCGTTCGGCTCAGCGTACTGCGATGTATATCCCGTGCCACTCGTCTGCGTCCGGTTAACGCCGATACCGTCCCGATCCGCAAAATGATAGGTTCCCCACCTTGAGTACTCGTAGCCGTCTACATCCGGACCGTAGTGATGGTTAGGCGCGACCATCCAGCCGACGCCAAGCGGCGCCGTGTAACCTTCGTAAATCGGCCACGACAACATCAGCATCCGGCCGATCCCCGTTACGACTTCGGGATCGTTTCCAAACGTTGCGATGGTCCACTCCACGCCAATTTCCTCGGCCGTTAAATCCGGATTCCAGATTAGGCGGCCATACCCGTACAGATTAGCCTGAGCAAGAATATGTCCCGTCCAGCTTTCCTCATCCCCGATATTCGATACGGCGGCAATGCCGCTAAACGTCATCCCGTATAGCGATCCATCTACGATCCGTTTCACCTCAGTACCCGAACCTTCCGCATGCGTATCGAAATCGAGTACCTGCTTCCATTGCGGTACCAGATAACATAGATGCCGCTGCTGGCCTGTATACTCTTGGGTTATCTGAAACTCCAGGATTTGATTGGTTTGTTTCATAGCGCCGAATAAAGGGGAGACAGGCTCCCGAACCTGAAAGTCCATCGGTCCATTCTTAATTTGCAGCAATACATTTCGCCGAAAACGGCCGTCTAACGGTTTGAAATGATCATATGCCGCACGAGCGCGGTCGGTCTTCCGGTCACGCCAATCCTGCATGCAATCATAAACGAAGCAGCGCCAGATCACGATTCCGCCATGGCTTGCAAGCGCATCAGCCAGCATGTTTGCCCCGTCCGCATGATCGCGGCCGTAGGCGAACGGACCTGGCCGATGCTCGGAGTCCGCCTTCACGACAAAGCCTCCGAAATCAGGAATGAACCTATAAATCCGGTCAGCCGTTTCCTTCCACCAACTTTGCACGTCGCTATCCAGCGGATCTGCTGTCGGCAGGTCCCCCAATTGCAGCGGCGCCGCAAAATTCACGCTCAGGAATAAAGTGATACCGTATTCCCGGAACGCATCCGCGAAGAGCGCAATGGACGGAAGCAGCTCTTCCGTTATGAACCTGGTCTCCAGCGCATGAACATTCACATTGTTAATAGAGATGGCGTTGAGACCGGCGGAGGCCAGCAAACGCGCATAATCCCTAATACGCTGCAATTCAGAGGTGATGCCGCCGTTCCGATAAAAAATCGAACGCCCCGCGTACCCTCTCTCGATGGTGCCGTCTGCATTATCCCATTGGTTAATCATCCGCAAATCGTTTCTTGGTGATTCATTCACATTCAGTTCCTCTAAAGGCTCTCCTGCGCCTACTAGCCGAAGCAAATGGAACACGCCGTATAATATGCCGGCATCCGAGCCTCCGGTAACCATTATTGCGCCATAGCCGCTTTCTTGCCGGTAACGCAGCGTATATCCTTCTTTCCCCTGCTTCCATTCCCCTGGGCCTTCCTCTTCCGAGTAAACCGCTAGTTGAACGCGGCCACCATCCTCAGGCCTCTCCATGATGCACGCATCGATGCCAAGCAAAGCTTGGATGCCATGCTGGAGCTCCTTTACGGCGGTTTCCATAACGACGGAACGTTTATCCGCAGCAATAGTTTGGCCTAAAATGTCGCTATAGGCTTTTTTCTTTTGCCTATCCTCAATCGGAAAGTAATTCAGCCAAGCCTTATATGCCGAACTGTTCATTAATCAAAATGCCTCCTTACGAACCCGCTTTGCAGTTGTTAGCTCCTCTGAATAACTCGCCAGAACGAGCCTTTCGGCTCATGCTCCTCATTGAACAGAAGCGGCCAGTTTTTCCGTCCACGTACAGGAAAGTCACTCAGCCACGTATAATCATCCGCGGCTCCCCAGAAAGTAACGGCGTCAATATGGCTCCGATACTCCTCCAGCAGTTTAAACAAGGCTTCATAACGCTTTTCTTGCAAATCCAGCATTTCAGCCGTAGGGCTTGCTAGATCCGTGTGGCGGTCATCGTGACGGAACATCGATACATCAAGTTCCGTCAATTGAAGCCTTAAGCCAAGCGAAGCATATTTCTCGATTGCAGCCCGTATATCATCCAATTCAGGACTATGCAGATTCCAATGCGCTTGAAGGCCGACGCCATGCACCGGAACGCCTTGCTCAAGCAAGGATTTGACCAAACGGTAGATCTTATCGCGCTTATCGTGATTCGACTCATTGTAATCATTGTAGAAAAGCTGGGCTTTGGGATCCGCTTCATGAGCGAGCTCAAAGGCTTTGGCGATAAAACCGGGCCCAGCGATATCCAGCCATTTGGAGGGGCGCAGAAGCTCCGAACCCTCGTCCGCGATCACCTCATTCACAACATCCCACGCATAAATATCCTCTTTATAGCGCTTCACGACTGTATCAATATGCGATTTCAAGCGGTCATACAGCTTATCGCGGCTGACCGGACGGCCATCCGCTTCTTGGAACAGCCAATCCGATGTCTGATTGTGCCAAACAAGCGTATGTCCTCTCATTTTCTTGCCATGCTCTCTTGCAAAAGCAACGATCTTGTCTGCCTCTTCGAACGAATACGTATCCTCTGCCGGATGCAGGCTTACGAACTTCATCTCATTCTCAGCGGTCAGGCTGTTATAATGCTTGGCGATCAGCTCTCCCGCCTGAATGATCGTTCGCGGATTAACCGCTGCTCCAATATCGAACGAGGCTTGAAATGCCTCATGAAGCTTTGGAATGCTGCGGTTCGGAATGTTGTTCACTTCCTGTTCCCCCATTCGATTATCCTTTCACGCCGCCTACGGTCATACCTTTCACGAAATACTTTTGCAAAAACGGATATACCATGATGATCGGCAGAGAGGCTACAATGGTCATCGTTGCCCGAATGGCGAACGGCGTTACCGTATTGGCTCCCGTATTGCCCGCATTGGCAAATGCATCGCCGGCCGACTTCGTCGTCAAGGAAGCATTGGAATTCTGCAAAATTTTCTGAAGCTCATATTGCAATGTGCTTAAATCGATATTCGATGAATTGTACAAGAAGACGTCAAACCATTGGTTCCACTGATACACCGCTGAGAATAAAGCGACGGTCGCAAGCACCGGAACGCACAAGGGCAGTACGATACTGTAAAACATTTTAAAATCGCCTGCGCCGTCTATTCTTGCCGACTCGAGAATGCTCTCCGGTAAACCTTCGATAAAAGAACGAATGATGATTAAGTTAAATACGCCGATTAGGCCGGGGAAGATATACACCCAGAAATTATCAAGCAAACCCAAATCGCGGATTAACAAAAAGTTTGGAATAAGGCCGCCGTTAAAGTACATCGTCAAAATGAACGCGATCGTAACGAACTTACGAAGAACATACTCCTGTCTCGTAATGGTATAGGCCACCATGGCTGAGCAAAACACGGTTGCAATCGTTCCGATCACGGTACGCAGAACCGAAATCATCGTCGCATGGAATATGGTGGATTCCTTAAGCACATAAGCGTAATTGTCCAGCGTCCACATTCTAGGCAGCAAATAGATGCCGCCCTTGATCGAGTCTGTCGCGTTATTCAGCGAAACGGCGGCCGTATTCAAGAAAGGATATAGGGTAACGATCATCAGTAATGTAAGAAAGATATAATTGCATGTGTCGAAGATGATATCGCCTTTCGACGAACGTATGCGGCTTGATTTTTTGGAAACAGCTCCCGCTGCCGATTGATTCATGATGTACCCTCCCTCTAAAATAGTCTGGACTCGCCCATCCGCTTCGCGAGATTGTTCGCTGCGAATAACAATATAAAACTAATGATTGTTTTAAACATTCCCGCCGCGATCGAGAGCGAGTAGTTGCCTTGTGCAATCCCGTATTTAAGAACAAATATGTCAAGGTTTTCGGAAAAATCGACGTTCATCCCGTTCCCCAGCAAATACTGCGGCTCGAAACCCGATTCCAGCAAATACCCGATATTCATAATCAGCAATACGATAATAACCGGCTTAATGCCAGGAAGCGTAACATACCACATCCGTTTAATACGGCCTGCTCCGTCCATCTCCGCCGCTTCATACTGCGCGGGGTCGATCATTGTCATTGCCGCCAAATAGACGATTGTGTTCCAGCCTACGTCCTTCCAAACGGAGCTTGCTCCGAATATAGCCCAGAATTGCTCCGGTATGCCGAGGAACAGAATTTCCTCGCCCTTCTCGACGAAGCCGGTCCAAAGCAGCAATTGATTGATGATACCGTCTGGCGATAACGTCGTTTGAATGATGCTTGCCGCAACGACCCATGAAATGAAATGCGGCAAATAGCTTACCGTTTGAACCACTCGTTTAAAAGCAACCTTGCGCACCTCATTCAGAAGCAAAGCAAGCGTAATGGCCGTCACAAAGCCAAGAATCAGATTGATACCGCTCATGGCAAGCGTATTTCTTAATACGCGGATAAAGCGTTCATCCTGGAACAAAAATTGAAAATGTTCAAACCCCACCCACTTCTGGTCGCCAAAGCTTTTGGCCGGCTTGTAGTCTTGAAAAGCGATGGTCCACCCCCATAGAGGCATGTATTTAAATATGAACAACCAAACTAAAAACGGTACGGACATGAGAATAAGCACGCGCTGTTCGATCAGCTTTTTTAAAAAATGCTTCAGTCCTGTCGGCTTCTTAGGCAACACCAGGTTTGACGTTGACATTGCTCGCTTATGTTCCATCTTTATCTCTCCTTCCGGACTGAATCAGGCATATAAAGTAGAAAGGCCGGACAATTGCATGTGCAAGCCGGCCTCTCACCGCTAATTCGTTAACTGTTATTTTGATGCTTCGATCAGTTTCTTGACTTCATCTGTTGTCCATTTCTCGTAGGCTGCTGTATCGAGCTTGCCGAAAGCTTCCGTATACTCTGTCCACACCTTATCGAAATCGGCCGGCTTCGCAAGGACAAGCTTAGGGAAGTACTTCTTCGTGATTTCGTCTTTTTTCGTTTCCCATATTTGCTGTTCCGAGCCTTGCTCCTTAGGAATGCCCCATGCAGGGTACCAAGGGCGGGCGTCCGGTTTAGCGAACATTTCGGAATAGGTTTTTACGCCGTATTTTTCAAGAATCGCTTTATCCGCATCCGTCAGGCTCATTTGGAACACTTCCGGCTGATTTCCTGGAGCAACCGCATTGCCGTCAGGCAGGGAAGAGTTGTTTCCGTAAAGCGGCCAGTTCCATGAGTAGTATTTGAAGCCGAATTTTTCATTAAAGGTTTCATCGATTTTTAAGATTTGTTCAGCCGTACGGTACATCCGGCCTTTGTCGTCCACTTCGTAGGTTTCGCCTTTAATGCCCCATTTTTGAAGAATTTGATTCTCGTCCGTCAACAGATTATCCAAGTATTGAATAATGCGAACCGGGTCTTTTGCGCTTACCGTAATGCCCATACCGCGGTTTTTTACGAAGCCTGGAGGATCCAAATATTGATCCTTTTGACCATCGAAGGTTACCGGCAGCGGGAAATAAACAAAGTCATCCATTGCCGGGTCCTGCTTGGCGGCATCTTTAAGCGCATTTTGCGCGTTCCCGAACTGCCAGCCGTAATCGAAGAATCCGACTACTTTGTGAGACGTGAGTTTCGCCAAATATTGATCATAGTTGTCTACGAAGGATGCTTTATCAAACAAGCCTTCCGCGTTGATCTCGTTTAATTTTTTCAGCCAGCGTTTTGTATTGTCATCCGCTGCGTATGTTTTTGCTTCAAAAGTCGTCATGTCGACGATGACATTACCATCGTTCGGATAACCAGCCAAATGGTTTGGAGGGTTAGAAGTTGCGAAGAATCTCCAGTCATGCGTCAAGGAAACGATACCGGTTAAATCCTCGTCTTTATGTTTTTCTACGAAATTTTTAACCAAGTCCATATAGGCGTCAAGCGTTGTGATTTTCGGATATCCTGCTTCCTTCAACACGCGGCGCTGTACCCAGAAAGCTCCTTGTCCGATATTCGGATCCGGGATGTATTCGCCAACCGTGTTCGAGAACGGCAGGAAGTAAATTTTGCCGTCTGCGGCTTTCATTTGATTGAAATAAGGACCGTATACGCGTTTAATGTTCGGACCGTATTGTTCGATTAGATCATCAAGCGCAATGAACGCGCCCGCATCTAGAATCTTGTCGATTGCGGCATCCGGAATCATAACATCAGGATAAGCGTTCGATGCAATCATCGTTCCAATCTTCGTATTAAGATCGCCAACTAAGTGCTCAATCTTAAAGTTAACGCCGGTTTGATCTTCAAGTATTTTACCGATCGTCGTTTCATTGGTATTCGTATCTTTAGCTGCCGCTACGCCGTTGAAATAAGAAAAAGTCACTTTTGGGGCCGGTTTCTCTCCCTCATCCGCCGTTGCATTCGGACTGTTCGTGCTGTCTGAGGGCTTGTTTGTTCCGCCATTGTTGTTATTCGAGCACGCTACAGTAAAAATCATGAAAGCAGCCAAACAAACTAATAATAATTTCTTTGTCACTTTTTCGAGCCCCTTTCCATACTTTTTGTTTTTTTGTTTTTGTAAGCACTTTCAGTATAAAAAAATTCAGAACCTTTGTTTACCCGGCAAACTATAGTTCTTGCTTTAAAAAGCATATAACCTTCAGCCGGTTTGAGTTGCGACCTAACCTATTCAACGGGTACTCTAACCCGAATAAACGTTCCTTCCCCAGGCATACTCTCGATTAAAAGCTGAAAACGGCCGCCGTAGATCAGCTTCAAGCGATAAATGACATTTTGAACGCCGATCCTTTCTCCGATCTCTTCCTCGCTCTCCAAATAACCGTAAAACTGCTTCACTTTCTCTTCGTCCATTCCAATGCCATTGTCTCGGATGGAAAAGATCAGCTCATCTTCCTCCCGTTCGACCCTCACTTCAATTTTGCCTCCGTTCCTAAGCGGCTCAATGCCGTGAATGCTGGCATTTTCCACAAACGGAAGGAACATCATTTTTGGCATCATGCACTGTTTGGCCGAGGGATCAATGTGAATATGGTATTCCATCCGGTCCTCAAATCGATATTTTTGGATTTCCAAGAAGCAAACAATAAACTCCACTTCCTCGCTGACCATCACTCGGTCCTTGCCCCAAGTAAGCGAGTTTCTGAATATTTTCGCCATATTCTGAATAATTTTTGCCGTCTCTGTCTCATCCTTTATCAGACTGCGCATTCGAATCGTTTCCAGCGCATTAAATAAAAAATGAGGATTAATTTGGCTTTGCAGCGCATTAAGCTGAGCCTTTCTTCGTTCCAGCTCTAAGGATTTCGTCTGAATGTCCGCGATATAGACATCGTCAATCAAGCTTTTCACCTGTACCGTCATCCGATTGAATTCGCTCGTCAATTGACCGATTTCATCCGAATATTCTTCCTGTTTAATCGTATCGAAATGCTGGTTTTTCACTTTTTTCATATGTTTAAGAATTTCAACCAGCCGTACATTCAATGAACGCGTAATCCATAAAATAATCAATGTCGGAATGAAAATATTCAAGCAGGCCAATACGAAGACAAATTCACGCGATTGACGCACTTCCTTCAATACCTCTTCCTCCGAAATCGAAGCAATAATGCGCCAGTTGTCCATATAGCTGACATAGTTGTATTCAGCCTGGAAAGCGATGGCATCCGATGGAAATTCCAGCGAATCATAGCGTATGGAATCTTTTCGCCAGTCCACCGCAGGGTCAGTTGTAAACTCGATTTCTCCTTTGTCATTGACTAAGTAAATACTGCCTTGTAAATTCTGATTCCGGAAAATTTGTTCAATCGTGCTTGTTTTCAAATCAATTTTCAAAAACTTCTTCCACTGTTTTTTTGATTCATAATAATTCATTTCACGTATAATGCTGAAGGTATTTCGGGAAACATTCTCTTCGCTCTTCAAATACAAGTCTTCCTGCTGCGTGCGGATAAAGATCGGGTAAGTATTGTGCTTCTCCTGCAGCAGACGATACCAATCGGTTTGCTTGATTTCATCCGAAAGAAAACCGATGCCGCCGGAATGCAGCATCGTTGGGTTTTCAACATAAATTTTAATATTTTGAATGGAGGTATATACGGGGGTGTAGCTGTTTAAAATTCTTCGGAAATAGGTATCATAAGCCTCAATATATTCAGCTGGCTCTTGATAGTCGGTTTCTAATATTTGATTTAGATTATAGTCCGTATAAAATACGGACGAGATCGTCACGGCATCCTCGACCTCGGACCGGAATTCATTGTTTATCTGATCGACGGCGCGTGAAAAATCCTTCATCCGCTGGTTTTTCACATTCACTGTCGTCACATTATAGAAAATGACATTCGTCAATACGATGGGGAGGAATACCGAAAAAATATAAAGGACCAGCATCTTATTCCGCAGTCGGACATTGTTGAGATTCAGGTGCAGCTTCACGCGCATAATCCCCTTTATTTGTGTTTAGTCATATCATTTGGCGTACAAGCTTACTGCAGCTGATTGCGGTATTCGGTCGGTGTCATATGCTCAATCTTCTCAAATTGGGTAACAAAATAATCGGCGTTGCTGAACCCGACCTTCTCCGCAATCTCATATATCCGCATCGCGCAGGATTGCCGCAGCAGCTTTTTGGCTTCGTTCACCCTAAGCTGCAGCAGAAACTCATTGAAATAAACGCCGTACGTCTTCTTGAATAATTGGCCCAAATAGACAGGATTCACATAAAATTGCGCCGCGATGCTTTTTAGGCTCATATTTTGCGAATAATTCATCTCGATATAGCTCTTGATTTTCTGTATGCCGCCCTTCTGC
The DNA here is from genome assembly GCF_031157315.1 of Paenibacillus sp. LHD-38. Lineage (GTDB taxonomy): Bacteria > Bacillota > Bacilli > Paenibacillales > Paenibacillaceae > Pristimantibacillus. The sequence continues at coordinate 49,053 of NZ_JAVIFU010000016.1, read as the reverse complement.
TGTTCTTTTCTTAGCTCAGCGACAAGCTGCCCGCTCTCATCAATAAATGCGGAGAACATGTTTTTCAATTCGCCCAGCGATAAGTTCATGTCCTGCCAATTTAGCAGCGGTTTAAGTGTAGATAAGGATTGCTCGTCCCCCTCCATGCTGCGAATTGTCTTCATAATTCCCATCACGCATTGCTGAATGTTCATCTTGATCGCCTCCGGGGCATAACGTTTCTCGCGAAAATCATGAAACCACAGCTCGACTGTCGCTTTCACCGCCTCTAGCTTTAGCTCTTCGAAATGCTCCATAAACTGATTAAACTGAGCCGGCTCGAATCCGATGTAATTCAACTGCTCCGATTGTATTTGGTCATACATAACGATTCGGTCGTCAATTGTATATTTGTATAATAGGGCTTCCTTTGCCGCCTTATACGAATCTCGAATATCCGCTAGACCATAAACCGAAGAACCGGCATATAGAAACACGCCTTTCCCAAAATGGATATCCAGCGCCGCTCTAAACTTGGTCAAGAAGCGGTCAAGCTCCCCGTTGAAGGGCGCAAGCAGAAAGCCGGGCAGCAAAATGCCGATGCGGTTGCGATGCTCATACATGCTGACCGGTTGGTCGGATGCCGAAAGCCGCTTAAGCTCCTGCTGAACCAGCTCCATGAAACGGGCGTTCGTTATTGGCCCGGCGGAAGGCTCCCACTTATGGTTGTCATTTAGCTCAGCGAACAAATAGATTAAGCGGTCGTTCTTCTTCAGATGCATGCGATACTCCCACCCTGTAATGGAAGCCTCGTTTGCTTCCCCAAGAATGAGTGATTTAATCATCTCGCCGCCCATCAGCCTCGCCTTCTTTACTTGCTCCTCAAGCTCCGCATTTAGCTTTTCGTTCAGTTTCTTCAAAATGCTGGAAAATTCAATTTCATCAATCGGCTTCACTACAAAGTCGTGAACGCCGTAACGCATCGCCTGCTGGGCATAGTTAAAATCGTTATAGCCGCTTATTATAATGAAAAAAGGCTTCATGATATTTTCCGTCGTGACCCGCCTGATCAGCTCCAATCCATCAATGACAGGCATACGAATATCCGTGATGACAAGCTGAGGCTGAACGCGCTCGATCAGCTCCAACGCATCCTCTCCATTATCCGCTTCCCCTACAATTTCAAAGCCGCAGTCTTCCCAATCGATCAGCTTCATAAGACCTTTGCGTGTAAATAATTCGTCGTCCACCAGAATTGCACGATGTAATTGCATCCTTTTATCCTCCTTATTCGGGTTATACGATACGAAACACAGGATCTACAGGCATATAATGGACGGGAATGCCGGGATACCATTTCCTTAGCCGGTCGGCTAGCAGCTGCATACCCGGCTGCTCACTTTCCAAGTGGCCAAGAACAATGAGTGCATTGTTTTTACCAGCGTGCATGGCATCCCTCACATACTCAGGCGTTTCCCACTCCGGGCCCTCCCCGTAAATAATCAAATCCAGATTATATTTGCTGAACAAAGGAATTGCGTTATGGCCTGCTCCTCTATAGCCTGCAAGCAAGCCAATGCGGGTGCATTCCGTCGATCTATCGCCAACCGCTCGCATGAAGTGGATGCCCAGTCTTTTTTTGATAACGTCAATGATCTGTTCAAGCTTCATCGACGGAATCGTTACGAGCGTTGCTGCAGGTAAATTTTCCGTTACATGCTCCTGCCATCCCAAGGCATGGATGAGTCCTTCCATAATGCCGTCGGGTTGAAAGCGATGCCAATAATCATGGAAACGATAAACGGCCAAACCCGTCCCTTCGATATACCATTTTTTCGCCTCATATACAACATCGTCCGCGTACAAGGCTTGCGTACCGTCATGGTGGCTGTAAAATGTCCCTTCATGCGTTATGACGAGGTTAGCTCCTAGTTGGAAGGACTGTTCGAGCACCTGCTGCGTCGCCATGAACGTAACGGCAATTCCCGTAATCTCCGTCTCGGGTGCTCCAAACGTTAGGGTATCCACAGTATTTGGAATCGGTTCAACGGAGGCTGTCAGCCTGTCTATTATATCCTGTATTGTTATCATCTTTTTTTGTCCACTCCTACAGGTTTGAGATGAAAGTAAGCTTAGCTTCGATATATAAATATTATGTTCAATAAATAAACCGCACAATGTAAAAAGTATAGTGTCAACCCAAAAAACTAAAGGTATTTTTCATGTCCTTTTGACGCTAGACGGCTTGGGAACAAAAAAAGCGACCGCTCCGGAAAGATTCCGGTAAGCGATCGCCGCATAAGCTTTATTATTTTAGCTTCAAACCTGCAGGAAGTGCAAGTATTCTACAAGCGTTCTTTCACCCAGACGGCCATTTCGCCTTTGCCGCGGTTCGCCCATGCGTAATACGGAATAAAAGTAAGGCTCGCCGGCTCAAGCGCAGCGCCTGCGTCCGAGCGGTAAAGCTGAGTGCCCCATTGCTCGAACTGCAGCTTCAGTCCTTCCGCTTTAATCACCTGGATGCCGTCTAGCAACTCCTCTTTGTAAGAGGCTTCAAGCTCGGCGTCCTGCGGCAGCAGCAGCTGCTGAAGCTGCTCTCCGTTGTCGGCTTCCTCTAGGCAATACACGAGGGGGCCGCGCTGCAATGCAACTTTACCTGCGTTTTGCTTAACGAGAGGATGGCTTCTTACGCGTAAAATAGGCATTTCAAGCGTGAGCTCGACGATATCGCCTGACAGCCACTGCCGATCGATACGCGCATAGCCATCAACGGTTTTATCCGCAATCGCATAGGCCTCTCCGTTTACGAGAACGGATGCATTCGCGGACCAATCCGGTATGCGAAGCGCCAGCGTGAAGGCTGTCGGCTGATCCAAAGTAACCTCGAAGCGCGCTGATCCCTCCCACGGCATCGACGATTGCTGATTAAGCTTAACCTTTGCAGCTCCCAATGAGAGTTCCATCTCGCCGCCGATATAAAGATGAGAGTAGACAGTGTTCTCCTTTACGGAATATAAGTACTCGCCTAGCGATGCCAGTAACCGCGCAATATTCGGCGGGCAGCAAGCGCAGCCGAACCATTCTTGGCGGACCGGCTTAACATGGTTGTAGTTTTTATTTTTCCCTTCGCATACATCCGGCGTTACTTCCAGCGGATTAACATAGAAGAAATGTCTGCCGTCTCGCGACATCCCCGCAAGCACAGTATTATACAAAGCGCGTTCCATTACGTCGGCATATTTGCCGTTCGGCTCCAGCTGCAGCATTCTGTGCGCGAAGAAAATGAGGCCGATCGATGCACAGGTTTCCGAATATACCGTATCATTCGGCAAATCGTAATCAAAAGAAAATGCCTCGCCCTGCGCCATCGAGCCGATGCCGCCCGTGATGTACATTTGCTTGGAAGCAATGTTGTCCCAAAGCTTGCGGCAAGCGTTCATCAAGGATTCGTCGCCCGTTTCCCGCGCAACGTCTGCCATGCCGGCAAGCATGTAAACTACGCGTACCGCGTGGCCAGCGGCCGCTTCCTGCTCGCGTACAGGCACATGCGCTTGAAAATATTCCGGGTCAATATGAATCTTATTGTTGCTCCAATGCGTCGTTCTTCCTCTGCGGTCAGCTTCTGCTTCGAAAAAGCTAGGCTGCTGTCCGCGCTTGTCGATAAAGTAGCTGCTTAGCTCCAAATATTTGCGTTCGCCTGTGGTTTCGTACAGCTTTACAAGCGCAAGCTCCACCTCCTGGTGACCGTCATAACCAGCGATTTGGCCCGGACCGTCACCGAATACTACGGCGATATCATCCGCAATCCGGCATACGATATCAAGAAGATTACGTTTACCCGTCGCACGATAATAAGCAACGCCTGCTTCAATCATATGTCCCGCCGAATACAGCTCATGGCATTCCGTTAAATTCGTCCACTTTTTATCCGGTTCCTTAATCGTAAAGAATGTGTTCAAATATCCGCATGGCTGCTGCGCCTTGCCGATAATCTCGATCATCTCGTCAGCAACCTGCTCGAGAGCAGCGTCAGGCTTTGTTTCAAGCAGGTAAGCTACCGCCTCTAACCATTTGGCTACGTCGGTATCTTGGAACACATAGCCGTAAAACTCGCCTTCTTCAAGCCCTGCCGCAATTTTAAAGTTGCTTACCGCGCCGCTTCGCTCCGCACCCTCAACCCGGTCGTTTATCGCATCCCACTGGTAAGGAACAACAACATCCCTCACCAAATTAATATAATAATTCCAGAAATCATCTGTAATATGAACTTTCTTTAATGATACCGGCTTCGCATGATCCTTGCTTACTGCTTGTCCCATTCGTATCGCACCTCTCCAGCATTTATTCAATTTCATACTGCTGATTCCTATTTTATGCGTTAGAATAGAACATAAATACAAACACAAATAACCTATTTCTTATAAAATATCACACAAGCTCGGAGAGTGGATCAAGATGACAGAAGCATCGGAGCATATCTATTTCGCGGCGCCTCCGCTTCCTTACTATCTCGAAAGCGGCGTTACGGTCCATAAACGCGGAGACCAGCACCCAAGCCGCAAGCATCTTGGGGTATTCGATCTGATTATCGTGGAAAACGGCTGCCTATTTATTGGAGAGGAAGAGCGAAATTGGGATTTGACGGCAGGTCAAACCCTGCTTTTGCTGCCTGACCGTCCCCATTATTCCGTCAAGCCCTCCGAGGAGAAAACGATTTTCTATTGGGTTCATTTTCTCGCGGTAGGCGAATGGCAGCAATCGGAGCTCGAGCATGCCAGCATCAGCCATGATCAGCATTACAATCGGTTTCTAACGTCGCCTTATTCCCTTCATCTCCAAAAAGCTTGGTCGCTTCCATACCCCGAGCAGGCTTACCGGCTCATGCGAACGCTGAACAAAGCGGGCGGGGAGCGTCAATCAAGCGCCTTCTGGACGCAGCAGCAGACCTTCGAGGAGCTGCTGCGCATGATGGATTTACGTCAAAATGACAGCTATACGAGCCCTTCCGTCACATTGGCCGAAAAAGCGGAGGCCTATATCAAGAACAATTACCGTACGGAAATAACGAGCCAGACGATGGCAGACGCGCTTAATTTCCATTACAACTACATCACCCGCTGCATGAAACAGGTATACGGCATGACGCCGATTGACTATCTATCCAAGTACCGTCTTGAGCAGGCGAAGCTGCTTCTGCTTAAGACGGAATGGCCCGTAGCCCAAATCGCCCTGCATGTCGGCTTCGAAAACGTCCCTTACTTCTCCAACTGCTTCACGCGGCAGATCGGAATGCCGCCGACTAAGTTTCGCAAGCAGTATACGACTTGATGCTTTCGCGGCGATCGTGCAAGGTTCCGTCACGAACGGTCCTTTGGTAGACCTCAGTCTATTATCCAGCAGCACGCTGTTATGGACCTCTCAGCTGCGGAACCCCAGCCCGATCGGGAGGCGAGCTAATACCGAATGCTGACGCAATCGGCCTACCGGTGGTGAGCCGGGCCAATCAAGCTGCCTATTCAACCCATTGCTTCCTCCCCTCGCTCATCTACAACATGAATCTAGCTGCAGTGTAGTTACTGCAACTGAACCACTCATGTTTCGGTAGCTCCATCTCTACATTGCAGTTACTACAGCAGATTATCTTGTTTCCGGCCATTCTCGCCTGACGGAGGCCGTTTCTGCTGTATTTTCTACAGCGCAGCCTGCAAAATAAGTGCGATCCCAGCTTTCTGCTGCACAAAGTACACGATTATCGCTTCAAGGTCATTCATTTGCGGAATAGTGGAATAACCTGCACAACATTGCCGGCAAGCGGGCGGGTCATGGCGGGTATTCTGTTTGACACGATTATCGCTTGCTAAAAAGTATCGATATGATTAATCAGCTAAGCCACGGCAACTTTGTCGGTCCAATCGTCACAAGCGTAAACGGCTGTCGCCGTCCTCTGTGGCAAAAGCTGACGTTTCGCGGTGATATATAAGCACATTTATAAGTGAAAACTTATAAATTCTTATATATTGAAAAAACAGGGCATCTCCTCAGCCGAATAAATAAGCCGAGAGGATGCCCTGTAAAATGAATGGAACAGCCGTTTATTGATGCGGCTTCACTTTATTAGCCCCTTCCTCGAGCCACAAAATCGAGGTTACGCCGCGCGGATAATATTTGCTGCCGGTAATGCGGCCGGAAATAATTTGGTCGCTCCAGCTCCAAATCGACAGCTCGGGATGCGTCAGCCATTTTACATGAGCCTCGTCCGCTTGCTGTCCGCTCTCCTCCCATGCGATGCCGAGCAGCTCGCGGGCAACGAACTGGCACAAGTAGATCTTGCTGAGCCAGCTGTTATTGCTCGTGGAGGACAGCTTCCAGCCTCCATCCTCAAACAAGCAAATGCCTGGACGCAGGACATACTGCAAATGCGTGTTTAAAGCCTCCAAGTATGCGCCAAAACGTCCTCCCGGCTCAAGCGCGGCAAGGTTCCCCGTCACGTAAGGGAAAATAAGTCCTTCGATTGCCGGAATGATTTTGGAATCGTTATTTTCACCAATGACAGCAGGAATATAGCCTTCGCTTGTAACATGGCTGACAATCGTGGCTGCACATTTGTCCGCTTGCTTCCCTGCGGTCTCTGCGAGCGAAGCCCGTTCGTTATCCTGGAATAAACGTTCCATTGCCACGTAGGCCGCCCAGTTTTTCCCTGCTAAATAAATGTTGTTCCGTGATTGCCCTAGAGATACGTCCAAGCTGTCGTAGGTTGTAATCTCCGCTCCGCCCATCGTCCGCGAGCTGTCGAGACCCATGATGCCGTTACGGCTGTCCGGGTCGGAATCATCCCGGTTGAGCATGCTGCTTAAGCATTTCTCGAATATGCCCAGGTTCGCGTCAAGCCACTCGCGGTCTGCCGTTTTCTCGTAATAAGCAGCGCCGCAAAGCACCCAGTTCGTCAGCTGCTCATGCGTCATATGGGAGAAGCAGCCGTCAAGGCCGTACAACTCATAGGAAGAGTAACCCGGACGGGATACCGCATTCGCAACGCCCATGTCATGCGTAAAGCTGATGCCGCCTGGATATACCTCATCACTGCCCGGCTTGCGAATCGTATCCTCATAGCTGTACCGTTCCACAAACATGTCCAGCTCGTTTTTGACCGTCCATGGATTCATTTTGAGCTCATAGAACAGCTGGTCAACGGTCAAATCGAACGTATTCATCATGCGGTATTCGCCCTCATTGACGATCCAGAACGGCTTCCCTTCGTAATCAAGAAGCTGCGTGGATCCGTAATAGCTGCGAATGGAGTGGATAAGCATAAACTTTTGGTCATCGGAGAGGTTGTCCTGCTCTGCCAACGCGCCAGCTTGAACAGTCTCCTCAGTCAGCCTGTCAAAATGGGTCAACGCATAATCAGCGACTGCCTCGACATTCGGAAAGTACCGCGTATAGAAGTAGGAAGCGTCGATCCCTGTCGTTACATACCCGGCTCTGTAGAAGCAAATGGCGAATCGGTAAGTCTTAATCTCACCAGGTTCCGTATCCAAGATAAGCGAGCAAACGGCCCCGAGGCCGAAGGTCCAGTTTTCTTTTAACGAAGCGCCCAATATATCCTCTAACGTAAAATGCTGCGCGGATTCAGCCGTATTATCATCCGTTACGATAGCAAGCTGGCGTCCCTGCCCAATACCCGGTCGGTCGCAGGTATCCTCCATACGCCGCATCGCTTGGTAGGGATCACTTCCTTGAAAACCGAAGAACGCCCTGCGTTTGCGATCAGAACGCGAATTATCTACGGTCAGCTCCGCGAATACGGCAGGCAGGAGCGTGTCTTTAAGCTCCCGCTCTGAGGCGGTTGCCAGGTCCGGAACCGATCTTACCTGCGAATAAATGCGGAATGACAAATCGCCAGACTTCCATGTATCCGTCGTTAACTGAAAATCACGCTGAATGTCCTGCTGCGGCAGCGGGTGAAGCAGCTTCGGCTTGTTCGGATTTGGATCGGGATTCTCGATATCGTAGCGTTTACTCTCATCTTCTTCCTGTATATCATGGAATGGCAGCGTGTCATAGCCGGTTCCGTCCATTCGTTCCAGACCAATATATATATTCTCCTTCGGCGGCTTAGCCAGTTCGATATCAAAGCCTCCCGAAGCACCGGGAAATCCTAGCGTAAAGCTTGAAAAAGCACCGATCGGGGAATGATGCGCGTTAAAAAATTGATTTCTAGCCAAAGCAGATTCATCTCCTTTATAGGTTGTATCTCTTACCATCTTACGGTTGTTTCACCCGTGCTAACAGGGTCATAACAGACCTTTATTTGTACAAAACGACACCAAGCCGTTGGCTTACGATATGCTATACAGTACTCATCCTATTAAGTGAGGAATAAACGATGAGAAACCCTCTTCCCTTCGGCCGGGAAAACAGCATTCATGAGCTAATGACGCCCGATTTGCAGTTTGCCTTTCAAATTGTTGCGGCGCATAAGCGTACCGTTAACGGGCAGTGGAGCTACCCCGAGCATCACCACACCATGTTTGAGCTCAACATGGTCTTGGACGGAGAACAGACCATGTTTGCGGGGAGCTCATCCTTTTTGCAGCATGCAGGAGATATCTTGTTCATTCCGCCCAGCGTCAAGCATAGAAGCGAAGGTTCTGCCGGCAAAGAGGCGATGACTTACTTCTGTCTTCATTTCGATATCGATGATTTGACACTCCGCAGAAGCTTGATGAGCATGCAGACAACGCTGCTTCCGACCGGAAATCCCTCGTCCGCCGGCATCAGAAACACGCTGGAGCGGTTAATACACTCGCTGCAATATGCCCAAACAGGGCTGCAGAGGGACAAGCTGGCATTCCTCAGCGATACCTTCCTCATGTTGTCGGCCTTAACGAATTGGACGGTCGATGAGGGATCCGGCGAACTGCAAGGGAAAGAAGCTTCCGAGAATGAAGTGTCACTCGCCGTAACGATAGAACGCGAGCTGCGGAGCGCCTCCGTTTCCGAACACCTGCCTGAAGAACGAATCGGGATCGAAAAAATGGCCGCACGCCTGGGCTATAGCCCAGCTTATTGCAAACGGGTATTCCAGCGTGTCTATGGCATGTCCCCTCGTCAATATTTAACGGGACTGATTATCCGCCAAGCGAAGCTGCTGCTGATCAATTCAGAGCTTACCGTCGAGGATATCGCCTATCAGCTCGGTTATCATGATGTATCGCAATTCAGCAAGCAATTCAAACGATGGATGAATCTGTCTCCGACAGCCTTCCGTAAGCTGACGAAATAACCCCGACTCACGGGGCGTAAAGGCAGATGCCTTCCACTGCGACAAAAACAGTTGGAAGATCAGCAAAACATTTAAATTCTTACCAAATAAACAAGGGACGCCAGCCGAAGCTTGCGTCCCTTGTTTCCGTTAACTTTGAAGCTCGAAAAGATCCGTTTACTGCTCTCTATTTACTCAGTACTCTCTTTACCCTTGGCATACTCTTAGGTTAGGCGTGCTTAATTTCCATTAATTGATTTTGATACTGAATACGACCGGTGCCGCGCTTTGAACATGCCTTGTTTGAAGCAGAAAACTATCTATCCCTTGATCAAAAGTAACTTTATCGAGAGGTTAACGTCCGCTTCAGCCAGTCGTAAGCCAGCCGCCCGCTTATTTCGTGCGCGCCCGGAAAAATATCTGTCGCGAGCTTATCCCCAGCACCCTCTGCCTCATAAATCTCCTGAATTACAGCTGCTGCCTTGCGAAAGCCTCCAACCGGAAAGATCGGATCATGCTCGCCAGACTCGAGAAATAACGGGCGTGGCGCAATTAGCCCGATTAATTCAGGCAGCTCTGCATGTACAAGCAAGCCCGGCGTATAATTATCAATGCAATGTCGGACGGCAAAAATACTATCTTTAACCGTGTTCGTAAAGCCGGTCAACACCGTTGCGTTGATCCGCGCCTCCAGCACGGCAGCTGCATAACCGATTAACCCTCCGCCGGAGAAGCCCATGAGTCCCATGCGATCCGCATCGACCTCCGGCCTTGAAGCCAAATAAGTAAAGGCCTTTAGAGCCTCTGTAACCCGCAAGCCGGTAAGCGTTTTTCCGAGCATCATCAGCTGCGCAGATAGATTGAAGCAGGAGCTGGGCATATTCGGATCAAGCGCAAGATCCGCAAGGAGCCTGCGCTCACCGAACCCGATTACGTCCGGCGCAATAACGACCATTCCCCGCTTCACAAGCTGCACAGCAAAATGCTGGTGAATGCCTGGCTCTTCCTGATCGGGCGAGCCATCTCTCAGCAAGCCTACGATTTCGCGGCTGCCATAACCATGACCATGAATAGCCAGCACTGCTGGCAGCGGCTCCTTCACGTTGTCAGGAATAAGGACATAAGCAGCAAAGGTTAACTCCGGTGTTGCCGAAAGCTCCACCCGCTCGCGGACATATCCATCGCATTGAACGCGTTCCAGCAATCGTGGAGCAAAACCGGAGTTAGGCTCAAAGTGGCCGATCGCTTCACGCAGCGCCGCCTTTAGCCTGGGTCTGCGCTCGTTTCGAAGCTCATGCTTAGATTTTGTTTGATGCTGATTGACCGCTTCGTTGTACAGCTTATTTAATAAAGAATCCCCATTCCACATAGTCCGCTCAACCGCCTCTATTCTAAATTTTCAACATGTAATCCTTTTTATAGGATCAATCGTTTTCCGTTGTAAATGTGCGCTGTGAAGATTAAAATCTGCTTATTGAATCTTTATTCATTATACTGTATATTTATACAAAACAATGAATAACCGGGAGGCTCGTCATGATTCAATTAGAAAAATCATTAACGTCAGCATTGCTCGAAACAGCGGAGAAATCGGTTTTATTTACGGCACGTCGTCCCGGGATCGTGATGGAGCGCAGCGAAGGGATGCATCTTTGGGACACGGATGGAAAACGTTATTTGGATTTTGTCGGCGGATGGGCCGTCACAAGCCTTGGTCATTCTCCAGCGGCCTTGCAGGAAGCACTATCGCGCCAAGCAGCCACTTTAGTTCACGCTAGCCCCGGCTACTACAATCGGCCGATGATTGAATTCGCCGAACTGCTTACCAGCGTCAGCGGGATGGATAAAGCATTCTTCGCCAGCAGCGGCGCCGAAGCGAACGAGAGCGCAATTAAGCTGGCCAGAAAGCATGGTGCGGTCAACCTTAACGGAGCCTATGAGATTATTACGCTAACGAACAGCTTTCACGGACGAACGCTTGCAACGATGTCGGCTACCGGTAAAGAGCAGTGGAAGGAACTTTTTGCTCCCAAAGTAGATGGATTCAAGCATGTGCCGATCAACGACCTCGATGCCTGCTTCGCCGCGGTTACCAATCAAACCTGCGCGATCATGGTCGAGCTTGTACAAGGCGAGGGAGGGGTTCATTCGGTATCGGAATCTTATTTATACGGATTGCGCAAAATTTGTGACATGTATGGCATGCTGCTTATTTTCGATGAAATCCAGACGGGGATGGGCAGAACGGGCAAACTCTTTGCCTATGAGCATTATGGCATTCAACCGGATGTCATGACGCTCGGCAAAGGGATCGGCGGCGGATTTCCGTTATCGGCGATGCTCACACTGAACAAATACGATCTATTCGAGCCCGGTGATCAAGGCGGAACCTATACGGGTGCTCCGCTCGCGATGGCCGCAGGCTATGCCGTGCTGAAGGAGCTTCTTGAACGAAACTTAGCCGTAAATGCGAAGAAGCAGGGACAATATTTAGTAGATGGACTGCATGATCTTGCATGCAGCTTCCCTATTTCGAACATTCGCGGCAAAGGATTGCTGATTGCGTTCGACTTACCCGAGGGTGCAGCCACCGAACTCGCAGCAGCTTGCCTGCATGAAGGTCTGCTCATTAATTCGCCTAACTCATCTACGATTCGTCTCGTGCCTCCGTTAATCGTAACGCAGCAGAACATCGATGATATGCTGGGCATTATGCGTCACGCGCTCGGAAAGCTGCAGCCGGGTTGATGCTTCAAGCGTAAACAGCCGACACAGCGCTTGGCGGCGAAAGCTCGTTTACGGTGAAAAAGCAGCGGATCAAGATAAAATTTCAAATAAAAGGTCTGCGGTCCAGTACGAGCTGCAGCGGTTCATCGGTTTGAATGAGCCCGGGGATCAGCTGCTGAATCGCAGCCAAGCCGCATACCGCTCCGCATAATGAATGCAGGTCGTCGAAGGGCTCATCCGATTCGGTGCCAAGCTGGGCCAGATTCTCGATAAAGCGCTGCGAAGTGCCTTTTACGGCGGCCTTGCATTCCTCTTTGCGGTAAGAAGCCGTTTGCTTCAAGCAGCAAAGAATCGTATAGGCCCAGTCAATATGGAAATAGGAAAATACCTCTTCGGGCAGCTCCAGCTCACCACTTTGATACAGCTCCAGGCAGGTGTCTATCACACGCTCCGGATATGGGATTTGCTCCTTTCGATGAGCGAGGTTGAACAAATAATGAAAGCTGCCTGCAATATGGTGGAACAACGGCGCATTCACTGGACTTCCGTCTGCTTGCTTTACGCAACCTTTACGCCATAAACCGGTCAGCGGATCAGCATTTTGAAGCAGCCAATCGAAGTATTCCCGCTCCCACGCTTCATCGACGGATTCCGACAGAACCAAGCATGCATAAATGCCGGCACCCTTTAATGACTCGCCCCAAGGCTGATCTCGCCAATCCAGGCTCTCAAGAAACGGCGCAATTTGTTCTTTGTCCATCAGCTCTTTGAATCGAACAAGCGGAAACCCAGCTTTCCCGTCAAAAAGCTCCAATGCCGATAGCGCAAACGCCGTACTATGAATCTCATTATGGCCTTGGCCTGCGAATACGCCGGTATTTTCCGACTGGTGCTGCTGCAGAACAGCAATCCAAAGCTTTTTCTCTGCCGGAAGCTGCGGCAGTGCATTCAGCGTATATAAAATAATGGCAGCATCTGCCGTTCCGTAAACATCCTCATTCGTATTTCCCTGCTCAAGCTGCGCTAAATGCCTGGCATAGGCTCGGCTCTCCTCATGGAAACGATGAGCCTCCAGCGTTTTCATCACTCGAGCAATAAATGGACGCAAATCCGTCACGCTATCCCACCATCCTAAAATCATTTTTGCATGGCTTCACCTTAATAGCGGGAATAACCAGGCTCTTATATTGATGTACTGCTTACGACAAGTACATCGATACGAGCTGTTTCCTATGAGATGAACATTCAAATCGGTACCAAGTCGCTAATCGGCTGCTTTTCTGCAAATACAATACGATCATGCTTGCTCCCCTTCCAGTCCTACAATGCAGAAAGTACAGCGGAATCCCTGTTATTCGCCTCTCTTCGAAGCTGCGTTGCATAAAATACAGCAGAACATAACAATTGAACCCATTTTCCCGGAATAGGAGTCGTTTATAAAAAATCCGTTGTAAAAACTACAGTGTATGAGAAGAAGCTGCTGTTCTGGCGCCATTCTATTGTACGAACTGCAATGTAGGCCTCCCTAGCTTCAATTAGAAATTTGCACCGCACCAACTCCCAACAAAACTCATAAGCTGCTGCCCTGCCTAGCTAAATGGCAGATGCCTCCCTTGGCGATAGAAGCTAGTTTCGCTGTGAAATATAAGCATTGCATAAGGTTAAATCTATATTTTCAAATGTAAAAAAACCTTACTCGCCCCCCGCTGTCGAACCAGCCTTAACCTCTACCAATTAAGCGCATTGCCTGCGTAATCTACATACTCGCACTCAGTCCCGGCCGCCGGCAGTCGCAGCCGCGCCTCGATTAGCTGCAGGATGGCACCCGCTGACTGCTCGGGCGTTAACGCGGCATCTGCATCAAGCTTGCCCTGCATAAAAGTTTGCACCCAGCCCGGATGTACGACTAATACGCGTCCGCCCTGCTGCTTGATTCCGTTATGGATCAGCTTGGACTGCATATTAAGCGCCGCCTTCGACATACAGTATGCGAACCAGCTGTCGCGATAGCAATCGCCAATACTGCCTGCCTCCGAAGAAATATTGATAAGAAATTTGGATTCGCCCCTCAGCAGCAATGGCATAAAAGTTTGACTCATCCGAAGGCTGCCCAGCGTGTTCACGTTGAAGACGTCCATCATCTCCGCATAATTAAGCGGATCCAGCACGTTAGCTCCAATGTCGCCGAGTATAGCGCCGTTATTGATTAACAAATCAAGCTGATCCGTTTTCCCGGACGCCGCTTCAAATGCCCTTGCCACGCTCTCATCGCTCGCGATATCTAGAGGCAGCAGACAAAGCTGATCAGCATGCACTTCTTTCAGTGCTTGAAGCTCCGGCGCTTCATCCGCGTATTGTCCCGCAAATACATGAAAGCCCTGCCCCAGCAAGCCCTTCACAAGGGCGAGACCTACCCCGCGATCCGTGCCCGTTACAAAAGCTGTTTTTTTCATTTCGTTCACTTCTCCGATCACTATTAATTCGCCGCTCGCTATGCATGATGGATAAGCACTTGCGCATAAATTAGATACGGTTGTAATGCGCCTAATCAGCAGGAGGGCTACCATTTTGCGTACAAGGACCGTAAAAAACAATGAATTTAAAATTTACGTCATACCCGCTTGGAAATGGAAGGAGTTTCTGGCCTTCGAGCTCATCGGCGGTACAGCGTTTTATTTGCTATGCAGAAAATTGGCCCATTCCGAGCTGTTCGGAATGGCCGCCAATATCGCCGGACCCCAAATGCTTAAATATTTAATGGCCGCTTACCGGCTCGATACAAAAAACGTTCCGCAGCCCCCGCCGAGCTAGCGGAATTGCAGAACGTTTCTTTCATTTAAAATCCGAAGTATGCTTTCGCATTGCGGTAGGAGATGTTTTGAACCAAGTCCCCGAGCAGCTCCATATCGTGCGGAGCCTCGCCGTTTTCCACCCATTCGCCAAGCAAATTACAAAGGATGCGTCTAAAATATTCATGCCTTGTGTAGGATAGGAAACTGCGTGAATCGGTCAGCATTCCGACAAACCGGCTAAGCAGACCTAAATTCGCAAGCGCATTCATCTGGTCCAGCATGCCATTTTTCGTATCGTTAAACCACCAAGCCGAGCCAAGCTGGATTTTCCCCGGCACTCCGCCGCCTTGGAAGCTGCCGATAATCGAGCCGAGCACATCATTATCCTTCGCGTTTAGCGAATAAACAATGGTTTTCGGCAGCGCGTCATCCGCATCCAGCGCATCAAGCAGCTTTGCAAGCGGATAAGCCACTGCGCTGTCATTGATGGAATCGAAGCCAGTGTCGGGTCCAAGCTTGCCGAGCATGCGGGAGCTGTTGTTTCTTGCTGCGTTAATGTGGAACTGCATCGCCCAGCCGCGCTCCGCATATAAGCGGCCAAGGAAGAGCAGCGTAAATGTTTTATACTGCTTTTCTTCCTCCAAGCTTACTGTTTCCCCATTCAAGGCTTTGGCAAAAACAGCGGCAGCGGCAGCCTTCGTCGTCTCCGCATACGCCACATAATCCAGCGCATGGTCAGAAACCTTGCAGCCGACCTCGTCAAAAAATTTCACCCGTGCAGCAAGCGCGTCCAGCAGCGCATCATAGCTGTCAATCCTGGCAGAAGCCGCTTCGCCAAGCTTGCCCACCCAATCCAGGAACGTTGCGCGGTTTATTTCAAGCGCCTTGTCCGGACGGAAGGATGGCAGCACCTGCACGTTAAAATCCTCTAATTCCTTAATCGCTATATGATACTCGAGCGTATCAACCGGATCATCCGTCGTACAAATGACCTCTACGTTCGACATTTTGATCAAATCACGTGCCTTGAACTGGCCCGTCGCCAGCTTTGCATTGACCTTCTCCCAAATCGCCGGCGCATTTTTTTCATTAATAAGCTCGTTTACGCCGAAATAACGGCGAAGCTCCAAATGCGACCATTGATACAAAGGATTTCCGATGGTTTGCGGAACCGTTTTGGCCCATGCTTCGAAACGATCGTAATCGGTTACGCCTTCTCCGCCTGTTACATAACGTTCCTCCACGCCATTCGCGCGCAGAGCCCGCCATTTGTAGTGATCGCCGTAGAGCCAAGCCGCCGTCAGGTTCTCAAAGCTTGTATTCTCCAAAATTTGCTGCGGGCTTAGATGGCAGTGATAATCAATAATAGGCATGTCCTTAGCAAAATCATGATAAAGCCTAACCGCCGTTTCATTCGATAGCAAAAAATTGTCGTCCATAAATGGCTTCATTTCAGCTTTCCCCCTGAACACTATTTGTGGAATTTCACAAGGTCGTCGATCTGAACGGCCAACCCCGTTTGAATGGAACGGTTAGCGGCAATGCCCGTTAGAATCGACCTGGCTCCGTCAATATGATTAGCTGCCCGATTGAAAGGATCCTCCACCGGCGTTCCGAATAAGTCGTTCAGCAATACAGGATCGCCGCCGCCGTGACCGCCTACGCCTTCCTCCACCTCAACCTCGTAAGGAGCACCAAACATCGGGAACACCTTAATCGTCTTCTCCTTTAAAGCGCCTTCATCTGCTTTCTTGCCGCCTGAATTGACGTACGATTGCTCGACGATATTCATCTCAAGGCGCCCCTTCGTTCCATTAAACGCAATACGGTAACCTTCCCAAGGCAAGTAAGCGTTTAAGGAATACGTCAGAATGGCGTTGTTTTTGTAACGGACAAGCACACCCATCGTGTCTTCGATATTAATGCCGTCACCGAATACGCTCTGATCGCGGCGATAGCCGTCCTCGTGTTCCGCATCCAAATACATCGCTTTCAAATGGTCATTTTTATCCAAGTGTAGCGCAAAAGGATCGTTCTCGGCAATCGGATTTCCTGTCGCGCGCTCATAGAATTGCGTTTCCCCGCGCTGCTCCGCATTTTCACGGCCGTAGAACAGCAAATCGCCAAAAGCAAATACGGATTCCGGCTGCGACCCGATCCAGAAGTTAACGAGATCGAAGTGATGCGTCGATTTATGCACAAGCAAGCCGCCGCTGTTTTGTTTATTGCGATGCCATCTGCGGAAGTAGTCTGCGCCATGCTGCGTATTCAGCAGCCACTCGAAGTGAACAGAGGTCACTTTGCCAATGGCGCCGTTCGCGATAAGCTCTCTAGCCTTCGTATGATGCGGCGCATACCGGTAGTTGAACGTTACCCGCACATTGCGGCCCGTCCGTTCCACCGCGTCCAAAATGTCTTGGCATTTATTCTCGTCAACCGTCATCGGCTTCTCCGTCACGACATCACAACCGAGCTCCAGCGCACGAATAATGTATGTGTGATGCGTACGGTCCATGCTCGTAACGATAACCGCATCCGGTTTCTCCTGCTCGATCATCCGGTCGAACTCATTTGATTTGTACGTTCTTACTGCCTCATATTTATATTTATCCACTAAAATGCGGTTCGCATAGTCCATTCTCGTTTGGTTGATATCACAAAAAGCCAGCAGCTCGGATGTCTCTCTGAAATCGGTTGCAAGCGCACCGTAAAAAAATTCAGCTCTCCCGCCGCTGCCTACCAGCACGTATCGTTTTTTTGTCATTATTATCATTCCTCCCTAAAATTGCTTACTTTCATGTTACCGCATGAGAGTGCTATAATTCTCTGCATATCATGCTTTATTTTCATATAACACCGCTTTTCTTGCGGTATGTGTAAGGAGCTTGCATAAAATGATTAACGAACTGGAATTATACAGCTTCGGCTCCACACCCGAGCTATTTGTGGAATATACGAAACGTTCTGCGCCCTTTACGATGGAAAATGACCATTACCATGATTATTATGAAATCTACTATATGCTGTCTGGACAGCGGATCTATTTTATCAAGGATCGTTCCTATTCGATTGAGCAAGGCGATCTCGTCTTTATACACAAGCATGAGCTTCACAAAACGATGCAGGCAGGCAGCGGCTCGCATGAAAGGCTGATCTTTCATTTTAATGATGCGAAACTTCTCAGCTTGGCGGGAAAGCATACAGAACTGCTGTTAACCCCATTCAATCAGCAATTCCATATCATTCGTCTGCCAAGGCAGGAGCAGCTAGCGCTCGAACAGCTAATGAGGCGCATGGTTTCGGAGATGAAAGAGGAGCCCGCAGGCTATGAGCTTTTTCCGGCTTACGCCTTAACCGGACTGCTGCTAAGCGCAGCTAGATATATCGAGCAGCATGATCCGGCCCCGCTTCATCATGCAACGCCGATGCATGCCAAAATCTCTGAGGTGATCCGCTATATTAACGCTCATTTCGCAGAACCGCTTCGTCTAGGCGGACTTGCCGAGCATTTTTTCATTAGTCCTTACTACCTAAGCCGCATGTTCAAGGACATAACCGGGTTTACCTTCTCCGACTACGTCATTCTCACGCGCATCAAAGAAGCACAGCGTCTGCTTCGAGAATCCGATAGCAGCATTACGGAGATTGCGGCCGCGGTCGGCTTCGATAACTTTTCCCATTTCGGGAAAACGTTCAAAAAAATCACCCGGGATTCACCGCGCGGCTATCGCAAGCAGTATAAATGATCGCAACGTTATCATGTCGCAATTTCACACATATATAGTCATTAAATTACACTAAAAATGAGTGTAGAACTATGTTAAATTATATTTGTTGTCATAAATTTATACATGAAATTAGAAACAACTAATAGATGCCCAGGGAGAGATGAACCGATGATTCGAATTGGTAAAATCAGTTATTGGCACGTGCACGCATGGGATTATACGAAGCAAGCTCAGGAGCATCCGGGTACGGAAATCGTAGCGGTTTGGGATGAAATTGCACAGCGCGGACAGGCTGCAGCAGAGAAGCTAGGCGTTACGTTTTATGAAGATCTGAACGAAATGCTGAGCCGCGATGATGTTGACGCGGTTATCGTTGATGCTCCAACGGCAAGGCACCAAGAGGTTATCGTCGCCGCTGCTAAAGCGGGCAAGCATATTTTTACCGAGAAGGTTATTGCTGCTACCCTGAAGGAATTAAACATAATACTGGATGAAGTCACCAAAAATAATGTAAAATTAACCGTATCACTGCCGCGTTTAAACGATGGCTATACGCTTGCGATTCGTGATATTTTATCACAAGGCGTGCTTGGAAAAATAACGCTGGTACGTGCTCGTCTGTCACATAACGGAGCAACTGCCAATTGGCTGCCTGAGCATTTCTACAGCTTAGAGGAATGCCTCGGCGGCGCATTAATCGATTTGGGTTGCCATCCGATGTATTTGACCAGACTGTTTATGAACGAAATGCCTAAAGAGGTATCCGCTCATTTTGGTTATGTCACCGGCAAACAAGTGGAAGATAACGCGGTTGCGGTCTTGACCTCAGATTCCGGCGCGATCGGAATCGTAGAGGCCGGCTTCGTTAATAAC
The DNA here is from genome assembly GCF_031157315.1 of Paenibacillus sp. LHD-38. Lineage (GTDB taxonomy): Bacteria > Bacillota > Bacilli > Paenibacillales > Paenibacillaceae > Pristimantibacillus. The sequence goes on along the minus strand of NZ_JAVIFU010000016.1, from coordinate 29,689 downwards.
CATTCACCGTTTACGCTGGAGGTACATGGCACAGAAGGATCGCTGCTTTACGGCACGCCTGAGAACCAGCTGCTGCTTCGCACTACCGGTTCAGGAGCCGGCTCGTCTGAGAAGTGGACAGAACAAGTCATCCCTCCGGCAAGGGAGAGCGCTTTTCATCAATGGGTGCAGCATATTGAAAACGACACGTCAGCCGATGAGAATGTAAGCCTTGCCATCGATTTAACAAAATTGATGGAAGCTTCAAATCTTTCCGCCCGCGAGCACCGCGCTATTCGGATTGATGAGCTAATCAAGTAAGAGTAAACGGAAAATGGATGACTCCGAGGAGGAATCAGCATGCCTAACTTTCCTTACGAAATGATGCATGAGCGACAGGATGCGCTTGAGCGCCTGGAGCTCTGCATCAGGTGGGGACAATACGACATCCATGTGCTGCGCTTCCATTTAACGCAATTTCCTCCCGGAAGAGTCATAGGCTTCCACAAGCATGCCGAGTATGAATTTCATTTCATTCCGCAGGGCAAAGGAAAGGTCATTATTGTCGACCAGGAATATGCGCTGAAGCCCGGCATGTTTTATTTAACCGGACCTGAAATTATGCATTATCAAGAAGCGGATGCCTTTGAAGCAATGGATGAGCTCTGTCTTCATGTCGATATTATCGACCGAAATGCCGAGAATAACGGCAGCGATCCTTATTCTTACGACGATTGGGAAGCTGCCGAAGCGCATGATTGCATCGAGAAGCTGCGCTCGCTTCCTCTCTATCCTACGACGGATCTGCATCAAGCGATGCCCCGTTTCCTGGAAGCTTATCAGGCATGCAGCGATAATTTTGTCGGCAGTTATACCACCATCAAGCAAACCGTAATACAGATTCTCCTGCGGGCCGTACGCGCTTACGATACGGCAAACGAACAAAAACAGTTTCCAACGCGTGATATGAAGGCCTACCGTTACCGGCTTGCCTTGGAGTATATTTACGCGAACTATGACGGCAGCATCACGCTTGAGGACGTAGCAGACAAGCTTAACCTCAGCTCGCGGCATATTCAGCGGTTATTTAAGGAGCTTCATCACGGGCATACCTTCAGCCGCATACTCGAAGATATTCGATTAGCAGTCGTATGCCGGGAGCTGCTGGAAAGCGAGCAATCCGTCGAACAGATCGCGAAGCTCGCAGGCTTTGCCGGCGGTAACTATCTGCATGCTGTCTTTCGCAAAAAATTTGGCGTCACGCCCTCCGAATACCGTAGGAGCGCTCGTCAAACCCAATTGCAATAACAAAATTTTATAACTATTAGGAGGCTATTTAACATGTCTAAAGTATATAAACTTGCTATTATCGGCTGCGGCGGAATTGCAAACGGCAAGCATTTGCCAAGCCTGAAGAAACTGGATAACGTTGAAATCGTTGCATTTTGCGATATCGTCGAGCACCGCGCTATTGAAGCTGCCGGCTTGTACGGCGCTGAAGGCGCAAAAGTATACACCGATTACAAAGAGCTTTTGACCGACCCTGCCATTGAAATCGTTCATGTCTGCACGCCAAACGACTCGCATGCCGATATCTCTATCGCGGCGCTTGAAGCCGGCAAGCATGTTATGAGTGAAAAGCCGATGGCTAAAACCGCTCACGACGCGCAGCGTATGGTTGATGCGGCTCGCCGCAGCGGCAAGAAGCTTACCGTTGGTTACAACAACCGCTTCCGTCCAGACAGCCAGCATTTGAAGAAGCTTTGCGCAGCAGGCGAGCTTGGAGACATTTATTACGCGAAAGCGCATGCGATTCGTCGCCGCGCCGTACCGACTTGGGGCGTGTTCCTCGATGAGGAGAAGCAAGGCGGCGGACCGCTTATCGATATCGGTACTCACGCGCTTGATTTGACGCTTTGGATGCTTGACAACTACAAGCCAAAAGTCGTTCTTGGCACTTCCTATCACAAGCTTTCGCAGCGTGAGAACGCGGCAAACGCATGGGGCCCTTGGGATCCTGCGAAATTCACGGTTGAGGATTCCGCATTCGGTATGATCGTTATGGAGAACGGCGCTACAATCGTGCTAGAATCCAGCTGGGCGCTCAATACGCTTGAGGTTGACGAAGCGAAATGTACGTTGTCTGGTACAGAAGGCGGAGCGGATATGAAGAATGGCCTTCGCATCAATGGCGAAAATCAAAGCCGTTTGTACACGACAGAGATCGATTTGAAGGCTGGCGGCGTTGCTTTCTTCGACGGTAAAACAGAGAGCGATGCTGATCTCGAAATGAGAATGTGGCTGAAAGCGATCGACGAGGACACCGATCCTGTCGTTACGCCTGAGCAGGCTTTCGTTGTATCACAAATTTTAGAAGCGATTTATGAGTCCTCCAAAACCGGCAAAGCCGTATATCTATAAGAATTAAGTGTTCAATGAAAATAAAGTAATAGATTGATAAAAAATAAAGGCAGCGACAGCTTGGACGGTGAATATTGTCCTGGGCTGCCGCTGCCTTTTTTAGGCTATCTTTACACGTTAGCGTAACAAACGAGAGAGTAACGACTCCGCCTCACTCGTCATTCCGAGCGGAATAAGTACGACGAACTGGTCTGTATGTTACTGATATTCTTTCTTTAGATCTACTAAATACTCATAAACATTAACAATTCGGGGCATATCAATTTTTTTTTGCAAAGCGGCTGTGATTATTGCGATCACCAAGATCCATAGGCTGGATAAATACAATAGGTGATTCTTCTAATGTTCTCACTGAATCTCCTTTGGTAAGAAAAGCAAAGTGGTCTCCATCTGATCCTGTTCGAAGAAATACAATTGCATTTTTAGGTGTATACCCGTAATCATCCTCTTCTTCAAACACTAACTATCCTCCAAAATAATCATCAAAGCCCATACCATGCTCACTCATAAGCTCTTGGTCAATATTAAATAAATATTGCAGAGTTGCAGGTTTATCATATCCTTTTACCATAAAGTCGCCCCCCCCCACTCCCTAAAAATAAGATCGTTAGCCTTGTCCCATTAAAATTCCTGTAGTTTTTCGGTCGCTTCTCGAGGGGTGTTGTCTCGGTTTTCTTTGTTCTTTTTAACGAGAGGGGAATTTACGAAAATAGCCTCAATTCCCTTGCCTGAAATAGGTGGAATCCTGCGAATTCATGAGTCTGAGTAAGAGAATTGAATCATATTGAGGGTGCTTAATAAGGAAGAATGTAGAATTCGTTATTATTATTAATCGATTGGGTATAAATTGAGAAAGGAATTGCATAATAGAACCAGCTTCACTCCATCCAATGTCTTACATACACGTTAGCGTACTTCGATTATATAAGGAGTTGTCGGTCATGTTAAATTTTAAATATCTTCTACGCCACATAACCCCGCCAAAGGTATTGGCACTTGGGTTTGCTAGTATTATCTTTTTAGGTGCCTTTTTATTAACTTTACCGATCTCTTCAGAAGACGGTTCACCCACTTCATTTATTGATGCATTATTCACCGCGACCTCGGCAACCTGCGTGACCGGGCTCGTAACAGTCGATTCGGGTACGCATTGGTCCACGTTCGGGGAAATTGTCATCATTTCCTTGATCCAGATAGGCGGTTTAGGGTTTATGACGATGGGCACTCTTATCACATTGGTTTTCCGGAGGAAAATTTCCCTCAAGGAAAGATTGATTCTGCAAGAATCACTGAATCAGACAAGCATGGAAGGCATTGTTCGGCTTATTCGAAAAGTTTTGCTCTATGCATTAATCATCGAAAGTATCGGTGCCTTACTGCTCTCAATCCGGTTTGCCTATGATATGCCCTTTGGGCAAGCGTTATATTATGGTATCTGGCATGCAATTTCGATGTTTAACAATGCTGGATTTGACCTTTTTGGCCCAATCACCGGTCCCTTTAGCAGTTTTACAAGTTACGTCTCCGATCCTCTGGTGACTTTCGTGGTAACGAGTTTAATTATACTCGGCGGTATAGGCTTTATTGTTATCGCTGATGTTTTAGAGTTCCGAAAACGTACTAAACATACAAAGCTTTCTCTACATTCCAAAGTTGTTCTCAGCATGTCCGCTGCTCTACTTATTATTGGCACGATCGTCATCTTTATATTTGAATTTAGCAATCCGAGCACGTTACAACCGCTCGACTGGGGATCTAAACTGCTGGCGTCTTACTTTCAGTCTGTTGCACCGCGTACCGCCGGTCCGAATTCATTGGATCTCACTGCACTTCGTCAAGCGACACAGTTTTTTATCATTATCCTTATGTTTATCGGAGCATCTCCTGGTTCAACCGGTGGTGGGATAAAAACAACGACATTTTCGATACTCATCGGCGCAATGATCGCGATGGTCCGCGGCAGGAACAATATCTCCATATACCGGTACCGGTTAGCTCAGAACAGGATATATAAAGCAATTACACTCACTATATTTGCCGTGTTCCTCGTCGTCTTTGTCACCATGGTTCTTTCCACGACTGAGGATGCTCAATTTCTAAAAATACTGTTTGAGGTGACCTCAGCATTCGGCACTGTAGGCCTCAGTTTGGGTCTTACGCCGGAGCTCTCGGTAATAGGTAAAATAATAATTGCATGTATGATGTTTATTGGCAGGTTAGGACCACTTACCTTGGCTTATGCGCTAACCCCTAAACAAGAGAAGGAATTGTACAAATATCCGGAAGGCAAAATCATAATTGGGTAAGGAGACTACACAATGAAGCAAAAAAATCAATATGCGGTGATTGGATTGGGGCGGTTCGGCAGCAGTGTCGCCAAGGAGCTTATCGATCTTGGATATGAGGTATTGGGCATAGACAAGGATGAGGAAATTATCGAAGAAGTAGGGAAACTTCTTACCCATTCTGTTATTGCCGATACGACAGACGAAGAAGCAATGCGAGCAATAGGTATTCGCAACTGTGACTGTGTGGTAGTCGCAATTGGAGATGACATCGAAGCGAGTATCATGACCACGATCCTGCTTAAAGATCTTGGGGTACAAAGAGTGGTAGCCAAGGCACTGTCGGAACTGCATGGCAAGGTTCTTCAAAAAATGGGTGTGGACCGTATCATCTATCCCGAACAAGAAATGGGTGTACGAGTAGCGAACCAGCTTGTATCTCCAAATTTGCTGGACTACATTGAGCTATCCAAGGAATACACGATAGCGGAACTGTCTGCATCCAAAAAAATAGCTGGGCATTCGTTAAAGGAACTGGATACAAGGGCACGACATGGATGCAGCGTTGTAGCGATCAATAATAAGCATGACATTATAATTGCCCCAACAGCTGAATCTATTATAGAAGAAGGCGATATTATGGTGGTTATCGGGACGAATGAACAGATTGATAAGTTCGAAAGTGTAATAAATACCTGACAGGAGGACTGAGTTGCATGGTTAACGAGACTACGATAATGATTCATCATGTACTGTTTCTCCTCGTTCTAATATATGCTGTAGGCGTGTTAAGCGGAAAAATTGCCAAGGCAGTAAAGTTACCGGACGTTGCCGTTTTTTTAATTTCTGGTATGGTTTTAGGTCAAGGATTGCATCTGATCAATGAACCAAGTACATCATTTACCAATCAATTTATTCTGATTATCGGTTCTGCCCTCATCCTATTTGACGGCGGAAGAAACATTCGTTTGCAGGGGCTTGCTAAAGTCTGGGTAACCGTATCCCTGTTGAGTGTACCTGGCGTATTGATTACGTGTGGTGCGGTGGCTGCAGCTGTGCACTACTTGCTTGGACTAGATTGGATTTATGCTTTTCTACTAGGTGCGATTATCTCTTCCACTGATCCTGCAACGCTCATACCGGTATTTAAGCAGGTTAAAATCCGGCCTAAGGTTAGAGAAACGGTGGAGAGTGAGTCTGCTTTTAACGATGCGACTGGTTCAATTCTAACGTTTTCGATCCTGGCGATCATCATGGGAACGCAAAAAGTCACGATTTCATCCGGAATCATGAATTTCCTGACCACTGCGTTAGGTGGAATTGCTGTTGGGTTATTCATTGGGTTTCTATTGACCTACTTGACATCTCATCGCACATTAGGCTTATTGCGTGATTATACGACGATTGCAATGATTGTAGCGGCACTAGGGGCTTTTCTACTCGGAGAAACATTCCACGTGAGTGGATTTATGGCTACATTTGTAGCTGGTCTTATCTGGGGAAATGCTCCTTTGTTCAAACTGAATATGAAGGAAAAGGAATCGGAAATGAATCATTTCTCAGAGAATCTTACCTTGATGATGCGAATGCTTATTTTTATATTATTAGGCAGCCAAGTCAATATAGAGGCTATTCTTCATTATTTCTGGCCAAGTGTTGCAGTCATTGCAATATTCATGTTGATCGCCCGGCCTTTGACCGTACTCGCATGCGCACTTCTCGATCGGAGTGCCAAATGGGAACGAAATGAGATATTGTTCATGTTTTGGGTGCGAGAAACAGGAGTTATTCCAGCAGCACTTGCAGGTATGGTGGCAGCTGCGGGTATCGAGCATGTAGAAATCATTGCAGCAGTGACGTTTATGGCTGTTTTGCTTACGATTGTTTTTCAGGCCAGTACGACTGCTTTCGTAGCACGTAAACTCGGTATCGTATATGAGTCTGATCGGTAGCTGCTTTTATTTGATAAATACCATATCACTAAAACAACTGCTCAATAGCTTGACGAGGCTGCCGATTATTTGTGGCAGCCTTATCCTATTGTTTATTGAGCTAAAGCCATAGACACCCGCCCGTTAGTTGAACATAGATTAGCTTAAAGATTCCGTCATGCTTTTTTCTTTAACGAATTTAACAAATAAATACCGAACAAGCGGTCCCACAATTAGGAGTTGCAGCGGAAAAGCAAAAATAAAATTTTTGAAAACGATCGAAAGGTAACTCTCAAGCAATGGTTCTCCTACCAGGCTGTTAGAAAGATAAGCAGTTCCCAATCCAAAAAGAGACATACAGAGAACCATTCCAATCACCATAAAAAATGAGATGGCTAGAATCACAAATAACTTTTTAGACTTGTCATATGGTAATGATAAAGCAATTTTCTTAGCCACTGGACCGACAATAAATGATTCCACCAAGAAAGCAGTAATAAAGCCCAGAATAAGCTGGATAAGTATACCTTCCAAAGGTACCGTGCCGATCAAGCCATTTGTAACTAAATTATAAAATGTCATGACTACGACCATCCCAGAGCACATCATCAACCCAAAATAAAAATTTTCTTTCTTCGTTGTTGGCAATTTCCATCATCCTCTCTATTTACCCTTGTTATTATAGAGTTAATGGAAAGCTCCACATAAGTGAACAGTCTGTGAACATTTTGATGACGAGTTTCCCAACAATAATAAATCATAGCTTCTAATGCAATAATATCCTTAATTAGATTTTTACATGAGGATGGTGCAATTTTGCTTCGAACAATTGCTGTAACCAACGACTTGAAAGTGATTACAGATATTCATATAACCGACCTTACTGATTCAAATAATAAGTGGTTTTGGGTTGATTTCAATTCTCCTACAGAAGAAGAAATAAAATTATTAAAAACCCATTTCCACTTTCATCACTTAGCTATTGAAGATTGTCTCCACTTTTTACAACGTCCAAAATTAGACCATTATGATGATGACCACTTTTTTGTACTCCATGCCATTAATCAAAAATCTTTGCAAGCCGAAGAAATTGATTTGTTTATCGGCAGAAACTTCGTGGTTTCATTCCATTTACTCGATAGCATAGAGATCGATGAAGCCTGGAGCCGCTTAATTGAACATAAATGTTTATCCGAAAAAGATCATATTTATGTTGCTTACACCATTATGGACAAATTGGTTGACAACTATTTTCCAACTTTGTATCAAATAGAAGACCAATTAAATGAAATTGAAAGCAATGATATTAACGAAAGCGTTGAAAAATTAATGGATACAATTTTCGATATCCGCTCTAATTTGCTCAAACTACGAAAAACCGTCTTACCTATGAGGGAGCTTCTTTACCGCATAATTAATTCGGAAAAAATTGATGGAATTAAAGAACAATTGGTTTACTTTACCGATATTTACGACCATTTGCTGAAGCTTTCCGAAATGATTGAGTCTGATCGAGAAATGACAGCCGATATGCGGGATAGCTACATTTCAATAAATTCAAACAGAATGAATAAAATTATGAAAACACTAACCGTTATGACATCCATTTTTATTCCCTTAACCTTTATTGCGAGCATTTATGGAATGAATTTTGAGTATATGCCAGAACTTACTTGGCGATGGGGATATTTTGGAGTATTAGGGGTTTTGTTAGGAGTTGGGTCTACAATGTTATTCTGGCTATGGCGAAAGGGTTGGTTTAAATAGAATAATGCTTAAAAGCCGATGTCCTGTTTAGAAAACATCGGCTGTTCAAGCTATTAGAAGAACCTCTTCTTCCAGAATATAATTGCTGTGATACTTGATAAAATAACGGAAATGGTCATTGCGATAAAAAATGCGTAAGGGTAATCTTGAAATGGAATTTGGACGTTCATACCATAAAAACTCGCCACCATGGTTGGCAAAGATAAAATAATAGTAATGGATGTCAAGAATTTCATTACGATATTTAAGTTATTGGAAATGACAGAAGCAAAAGCGTCCATCATACCACTTAATATTGTTGTATGGGTTTCAGACATTTCAATTGCTTGTTGATTTTCTACGATTACATCTTCCAATAATTCTTGGTCATCCTCATACATTTTCATATATTTGCTTTTCAGCATTTTTTGCATAACAATATTATTAGATTTTAAAGAGGTTGTAAAATAGACCAAACTCTTTTCCATATTTAATAATGAAAAAAGTTCTTTGTTTTTCATCGACTGATGTAATTTCTTCTCAATTTCGTCTGTCATTTTAATAATTTGTTTTAGATATTTGAGATAAGATGTCGCTATTAAATATAGAATTTGAAATGAAAACCTTGTTTTTTTATAAGTGTAAAAATTTTTCACTTTATTTTGTGCAAAAACGTGGAAAATGGGATTGTCTTTTAAGCAAACCGTAATAAAGCAATCATTGGCAATAATCATTCCTAATGGAATCGTATCATAAATGGGAATCCCCTTTTCATCTTTCAAAACCAATGGAATATTTACAATGATTAGAACATTATTATCGTCATTTTCAATCCTTGACCGTTCTTCTTCATCTAATGGGTCTTTGATAAAGTCCAAAGGGATTTGTGCTTCATCAGCTACTTGATTCATTTCTTGTTCAGTTGGAGATACAAGATTTATCCAGCACCCGGAAGTAATCTCATTAATTTCTTTGAGTATTCCTTGCTCGTCAGTATGATAAATTTTCAACATTGATATAACCTCCTCAGATTAGTGAGGAAGCCAGAAATGCCCCTGCCATACAAAAGAGTTGATATTCAATTTGGCAATCAATCTTCTGAGTATTGGTTTGTTAATGACTTCCTCATGTTGCGAACTTGGCTCGGGTTCGTTGCAACTTCGACTACCCATTAAAGAACTCAACTCCTTTTTTCTCAATATGGTTAAGCACGTTCATTATAATACGCCGATTTAATGAAATTGTCATGCTATATTAAAAAATTACTAATATAACTCCGATTCGATGATAATGAAGTAATCAGTAGCTATTCGGAACTCTGGGAATCATTTTATTATTCATTATTGCTTGGAATAGAAGGACCGACCGCCACAAAAGAAGCTCTCCCATCCATTATCAATAGAGGGAGAGCTTCTTTGCTTTACTTATCAGAGAGGCGATTCGCTACAATAAGTACATCCATATGGCGGCCCGTTTGCAGCAGCTGGCGAACCATGTTACCCCACCGCAAGGACTGCCAAAACGTCCGATCAGACTGTCCGATAATAATCTGCGTCGATTTCGAGCGATTGGCTGCCGTAAGAAGGGTAGCGGCGATGTGCGCTCTGCTTTCTGCTTTCGACATCTCGAAGACTCCCCCCAGCCGTTCTGTTAAATGCACTAGAGCATCTTTCTTGGCCGTCATCTCTTCCGTCCACGGTGAGCCGTCTTGCACGTAATGAACATGCCATTCTGCCTTTAGCCGATAGGCTAGCCGGAAGCCGCGGCGGATGAGCCGTTCGGCGTTCGAGCGTATATCAACACCTACAAATATAACCTCCCGCCTTCGCAGAGGCCCGCGTAATGTCTGGTTGCGATCCCATGACTCCAGCCGTTCATCAACGTCATCGGCAATTTCCCGCAAAGCGAGCTCTCGCAGCGCGATTAAATTACCTGTCGTAAAGAAAGCGCCCAGCGCCTGGTCCACCTTTGCCATCGCGTAAATTTTGCCTTCCCGCATACGCTGCTGCAGCATTTGCGGTGTTACATCAATAAGCTCCACTTGATTAGCCATGCGTATTATGGCGTCAGGCACTGTTTCTCTTACGGTCACGCCGGTTATTTGCTTAACCGCGTCGTTCAAGCTTTCGATATGCTGCACATTCATCGTTGATATAACTGAAATGCCCTTTTCGAGCAAATGGATAACATCCTCGTAACGTTTCTTCCGCAAGCTTCCCGGCACGTTAGTATGGGCAAGCTCATCAACAAGCACAACGTCCGGATTACGGCGAATGATCGCATCGACATCCATTTCCTTCAGCTTCGTCCCTCGGTAATCGATCGTTTGCTGCTCGATGAGCGGTAGGTCCCCAATCTGCCTCTGCGTTTCATGCCGCCCATGCGTCTCAAGTAAACCAATCACGATATCGATGCCCTTGCGAAGCAGCGCGTTCGCTTCCGAAAGCATGGTGTATGTCTTCCCTACTCCAGGAGCAGCGCCGATATAAATATGGAATGTTCCTCTTCGAATGGTTTCGATTTGCCTCTCCCGCTCCTCCGGGCTGAATCTGCGAAACAGCTCCCTCTCGGAATCTCTTCTTTGCTTGACCGGCATAATCCGTTCGTCCTCATGCTCTGCCCGATCCGCCATCAGAAACAAGTCCACCTGATTAAGCTTGCGCAGTATACCGTCGACAATCGATCCCTGCCACAGCTGCTGCCACCTGCTCTGCTTGGAATGGCCCATTACGATACGCGTCACGTGGTGCTCCTCTGCGTAACGGACAAGTGCGGCAGGCAGCCTGCGGCGTTTAATCAGCGGAAGCTCCTCGAATTTCCCTTCCACCTTTTTAGTGAGTTTCTTAATCGATGTTCGGAAGGCTTGCTCTTCCTTAGATAAGCTCTTCTTCGGATTCACGAAGGAAACGACAACGATATCTCCGTTTAACCTTCTTGCGATTTGCTGACCTCGGCGCACATATAACGAGCCGTTCCAATGATATTGCGCTGTAACCAAAATTCGTTCCGATGCTCCCGACGGCCCGGTAAGCCCCAGCTCTTCACGGTGCTTCTCTAGCGAGTCGTTTACTCCCTCGGCAACGAGCCGAAGTGACAGCTCGCGCAGCACCGCTAAATTTCCTCGCATCGAAATAGCCGGATTTGGACGATCGCCAAGAATACCGTCCTTGAACCGTTTCAGCATCGTCTCCGGAGATACATCGATAAGGCGGACCTCATCCGCCAGCTCGAGCGTATTGGCTGGCACCGTGCACGCTGCCCTTATGCCCGTCCATTTTAACGCTGTCTCATCTGCTCCTTCGAGCTCGTATACATTAATCGTCGTGATAACGCTTATCCCTTTCTCTAATAGAAAGAGAACGTCCTCCAAGCGTGTTCCAAATCTCGCCTCCGTACGATTGCGATGAGCGAGTCCGTCAACCAGTACAACCTCCGGATTTCGTTCAATAAGCGCATCCAGATTTAAATCCTTCTGCTCTTGATTGTCCTTCCACCAATGGATGCTCGCAACTCTCTCAAGCTGTCCGACCTGTTCGAGAGTTTCCGGCCTTTGCAGCGTCGAAACGGCGCATATGACGACATCGATCCCATCCCGTTTCAGCTGCGCTCCTTCCTTCAGCATGTGATATGTTTTCCCCGAACCGCTAACGGCGCCTATTAATATTTTCAACCTTCCCCTATGAAGCTTGGAGATGGAAAGCAACAGTTCTTCCGGTGTTTTTCTGCGAAATGGAACCACGGCGGCTTCTCCTCCTAAATGCTTGAAGCCCACCCGTCATCGCGACGGGCGGGCATGAAGCAGCGATAAAGTTAATTGCCCAGCTTTGCGGTTAACGCAAGATTCAGCTTAAGCACATTGACCCTTTCCTCGCCGAATACTCCCAAATCGCGGCCTTCGGTATGCGCCTTAACGAGCGTCTCGAGTTCATCTGGCGAAAGTCCGGTCAGCTTGCTGATTCGTGGTATTTGAACCAACGCTGATTTCGGCGTAATGTGCGGATCAAGGCCGGAGCCCGAATTCGTGATTAGCGCGATCGGAACCTGATCGATTGGAACCTCCGGATTGTTCGCTTTCCACTCTTCAATCGATGCTTTCGTCCGCTCGATCAAAGCCGGGTTGGACGGCGCAAAGTTATTGGAGCCTGAACCTGCTGCATTATGAACGATACTCGACACGCGGCCTTGGAAAAAGCTAGGATTCGTAAAGCTTTGCCCGATGAGCTCGGAACCCGTCACCTCGCCGCTGCTGTTCTTCAGCAAGCTTCCGTTTGCCTGATGCGGGAAGAGCAGCTGCGCTGCTCCCGTACTTGCTAACGGATATAGAATGCCGCAAATGATCATGAAAACTATGCTGATGCGTATTGAAACCGAAAGGATAGATAAACCGTTACCAGAGCCTGATTTTGCTTGACTGTCCATATTTTATGCCTTCTTTCATTAATAATGAATTTATATCCAAATGTGTACGATCAAGTCAATCAGCTTGATGCCGACAAAAGGAACAATGACGCCGCCGAGCCCGTAGATAAATACGTTACGGCTGAGCAGACGAGCCCCGCTCATTGGTGTGTACTTCACGCCTCTAACCGCTAGCGGAATGAGCAGTGGAATAATAATCGCATTGAAAATAAGCGCCGACAGCACAGCTGACAATGGAGAGCCCAGATTCATAATATTAAGCGCGCCCATCTCCGGAATAGCGAGCATGAACATAGCCGGAATGATCGCAAAATATTTGGCAATATCGTTGGCGATACTGAATGTTGTCAAGGCGCCTCTCGTCATAAGCAATTGCTTACCGATGGCTACAACTTCAATGATTTTGGAAGGGTCGGAGTCCAAATCGACCATATTTGCTGCTTCCTTAGCCGCTATCGTACCGCTGTTCATGGCAAGACCGACATCCGCTTGCGCAAGGGCAGGAGCATCATTCGTACCGTCGCCGGTCATGGCGACCATCTTGCCTTCCGCCTGCTCGCGGCGAATGACTGCAATTTTGTCTTCAGGCTTACTTTCCGCTATGAAATCATCAACACCCGCTTCCTTAGCAATCGTCGCAGCCGTTAACGGATTATCTCCCGTACACATGATCGTTTTGATGCCCATTTCGCGCAGCGTATCGAACCGTTCCTTCATCCCCGGCTTAACGGTATCCTTCAAATAAATAACGCCGAACATTTTATTATCTACAGCCACGGCAAGCGGCGTTCCGCCTAATTTCGAAATCGTGTTCGATACCTGCTCTAGATCGGACGGAATTTCCCCGCCTTGTGCGGCTACCCATTTCTTAACCGCATCGACCGCTCCCTTGCGTACGTGGCGGCCATCCTTCAGGTCGATGCCGCTCATCCGCGTCTCCGCCTTGAACTCTACGAACTCACCGCCGTCCGCTATCGTTGCATCAAAGCTCTTGCCTTGCTTCTTCATCCACTCGAGCACAGACCGGCCTTCGGGCGTCTCATCCTTAATCGAGCTGATAGCTGCCCATTCCGACAGCTGATTGATGGCATTTCCTCCAACCGGAACAAGCTCGCTTGCCATCCGGTTGCCGAAGGTGATCGTACCCGTTTTATCCAGGATCATCGTATTAATGTCACCGGCCGCCTCAACCGCTTTACCCGACATGGCAAGCACATTGAACTTCGTAACCCGGTCCATGCCCGCAATGCCGATTGCCGATAACAAACCGCCGATTGTCGTCGGAATAAGGCAAACGAGCAATGCAATCAACACCGGAACCTCTAGTTCAATATCGAGATAATTAGCAATTGGAGCCAATGTCACGACTACGATTAAGAAAATAATCGTCAAACTGGTCAGGAGCGTATTAAGCGCAATTTCATTCGGCGTTTTTTGCCGCTTCGCGCCTTCTACTAATGCAATCATCCGGTCAATAAACGATTGTCCGGGTTCGCTCGTCATCCTCACTGTAATCCGGTCGCTCACGACTCTCGTTCCGCCGGTTACGGAGCTGAAGTCGCCGCCGGCTTCCTTAATAACCGGGGCTGACTCGCCTGTAATGGCCGACTCATCCACGGAAGCCAAACCTTCGATTACCTCTCCGTCACCTGGAATCATTTCGCCTTGGGACACGACAACGATATCGCCCTTGCGAAGCTCCGTCGATGAAATAACGGTAATCGAGTTGCCCATAAGCTTATTAGCCGTCATTTCCTGCTTCGACTTCTTAAGTGAATCAGCCTGCGCTTTGCCACGGCCTTCCGCTATCGCTTCAGCGAAATTCGCGAACAATACCGTAAACAATAGGATAAAAAATACTGTGATATTAAAGCCAATACGATCTTTCGAGTCAAAATAATTCGGGAATAACGCCATCAGCAGCACGATGACCGTGCCGACCTCGACGACGAACATGACGGGATTTTTCATCATAGTGACCGGGTTTAATTTAACAAAGCTGTCCATTATCGCGCGCTTCACCGCAGCGGATGACAACGTTTTATTTTTCTCGTTTCTACTCATCATCGTTCACCTCATCCGTTAACGGAGTGTCAAATATTCTGCAACCGGTCCAAGAACGATAACCGGTAAGAAAGTTAAAGCGCCAATCAAAAGAACCGTACCAATTAGTAAGCCCGTATACAGCGCATTATCTGTACGGAACGTGCCAATCGTCTCTGGCACCGGCTGTTTGCGTACAAGCGAACCCGCAACGGCCAGCATTGCGATCAAGGAAATATATCGGCCGAACAGCATGACGAGCCCGGTGCTAATATTCCAGAATGGCGTATTATCGCCCAATCCTTCAAAGCCGGAACCATTGTTCGCTGCCGATGACGTATATTCGTAGAGCACCTGGCTGATGCCGTGGAACCCTGGATTTGTTATTGCGACGGTTCCGAGATCGCTCATAAAGGCGATCGCGGTCGGCACTAGTATAATGAAAGGATGAGCCAATATGGCTATCGCAATCAGCTTCATTTCACGCGGTTCTATTTTGCGCCCAAGAAACTCTGGCGTCCTGCCGACCATAAGCCCACATATAAATACAGCCAATATCGCATACATGAGCATATTAATAAGCCCGACACCTTTTCCGCCGAAAACAACATTGAGCATCATTTCCGCGAGCGGTACTAAACCGCCAAGCGGAGTAAGCGTATCATGCATATTGTTTACAGTGCCGGTCGTTGCGGCCGCAGTCACCGTCGTGAACAGCGCGGATTGCGCAATACCGAAACGAACCTCCTTGCCTTCCATGCTGCCTTGCGAAGCGTCGATGCCAAGAGCGTTCATCGCCGGGCTTCCGACTTTCTCTGATGTATAGGCGACGCTCAGGAAGACGAGGAACAGGCACATCATCGCTGAGAAAATAACCCAGCCTTGCTTTTTGTTCTTAGCGAATAGCCCGAACGTGTAAGGCAATGCAGCAGGCAGTGCCCACATGCATAAAATTTCAATTACGTTAGTGAGTGGATTCGGATTCTCAAACGGATGGGCCGAGTTGACGCCAAAAAATCCGCCGCCGTTCGTTCCCAAATGCTTGATCGATTCCAGTGAAGCTACAGGCCCGATCGCAATTTGCTGCATTGCGCCTTCCAGCGTCTTGACCGTTAACGTCGGATCAAGCGTTTGCGGCACCTGAAGCACTACGAGCACAAGTGTAATAATAAAGGAAATAGGAAGAAATATTCTCGTGTGCGCCTTAACGAAATCCTCAAAGAAGTTACCGATCGTTTTGCCTTTGCTCGTTATTCCGCGAACAAATGCGATAGCTACCGAGAAGCCCGTCGCCGCGGAGGTGAACATCATCATCATAATGACGGCCATTTGCGAGAAATAAGATAAGGCACTTTCCCCGCTGTAATGCTGCAGGTTTGTATTCGTCATAAAGCTGATAACGGTATTGAAGGCAAGCGTCGGCTCCATACTGCCCACCGCGTTCGGATTGAACGGCAGCGCGTTTTGCAACCGCAGAATCAGATAGCTGAACGCTACCAGAACAATATTTGTCGCAATAAAGCTTAGCGCGTATACCTTCCAGCTCATTCCCTCACGGCGTTTTAAGCCGATAAGCTTGTAAATGAACCGTTCCTTGCCTCCGTAAACTTTGTCCAAACGATTCTGTTCATTCGAAAATACATGGTAGACGTACGTACCTAGCGGCTTGACAAGCAGGACGAGAACTGCAATGACTACCAGCATCTGTAAAATATCCATCGTAACTCCTCCTGGGCTAAAATTTTTCCGGATTAATTAAGGCATAGATCAAATAGACGAACACGAACAACGCCAGAATGGTCACAATAATCATCCGTTATCGCCTCCCGATTGCTCAATGACATTGCCGCACCAAGTCAAAAAACCGTAAAACAAACCAAAGCATGCTATTAAGACAATAATCATATACACATCTGCCATAGGAATTCCTCCTGCATTATTTCCTGCTTTTGTTTAATAAAAATCCTACCTCGCCGTTTTGTGAGTACACGATATGATCCGCTCCAAGGCCTTTGTAAATGGCCCGCGGATTCCATGACTGCGTAATCACGTAAATGGACTTTGACGTCCATGCCCGACAGCACTGCACAAAACGGCAGCTTAGCGTGAAACTGCTCTCAAATATGAAAACCTCACGGATATAAAAATCCGGTACATCCCAACTTTTCCTATCATTGGTATCCACATAGAGCACATTAGCTATGCCTTGTCTCCGGAGCAGCTTCTCCTCTTGCTTGCTGTTGGTCAGCACCATGAAAGGGAGCTCGTGAAATTCCAAAATTCTTATAAATGATTTGCCAGACTCGCTTAGCCCGGCGACAATAATATGCTCATTTTCCAAAGCGGTTCTCCTCCAAATGTTGAAAAAAAGGCAACAAAAAAGAAGCCTTAGGAAAAGAGGAACTTTCCCCGCAGCTTCTTGACCCGCAGCCCAGCATAAACGGCTTACACCGTCATTTGACGGCAAAGCTCGTTTTGCTTTAAAAGCCACAGGTAGCGCGATGGTTGTTGCCTCTCTCGAGTACGCTTGCGAGGTTAGCTGTCGGATTCGGGCGTGAGAGTCGCCCTACGCTTGGCAAAGACCAAGTGATTCACCCCATGAGACGATTCGTATTTGCACACGAACACTCGTTGGTTCCCCCGCTCCTGCTGCTGCAGGACTCAGCGTTTTAGATCCTTTCTTACCAGCTGCTCCTGTTTTGGGCAGCAAAAAACCGCAGAGGCATATGACTCTGCGGTCGAAATTAATCGATCACAAGTTTCATCATTCCTCTCTCGATCCACGCTTACGAGGTTAGCTGACGGATTCGGGCGGTGAGAGTCGCCCTACTTTGCCTGGCATCCATGGTGCCAGGTCAAAGATTCACCCCTGCAATGCTGCTATCCGACTCTCACATCGAACATGCGCACTGCCTAACATTTGGTTCCCCCGCTTTCCGCTTTCACGGAAACTCAGCGATCAGTCAATCGAAACTTATTGTAAATCCTGTATCGAATCTTACTCCTCGCTAAACCTGCTGTAAAGAGGCCTCGCAGGTCATATCAAGTTATAATAGACAATAAAGAGCAAATGTCAACGCTTTCATTGATTACTATCTCCGATTACCTCGCTATTTCTACGTTTATCTCTCGTTTTCAAAATTAATGACAGCAGCCTATATACTGAAATACTGAGTAAATAATCAGATTTCTTTAAATAAAAGAATGAGTGAGCATCAGCGTGATTTTCGAAGAATAAACCTTTTTTTGCGCATGAAATGATCGTATTACTTTATAAATGACAATATGGCGTCAAATCCCCAAAAACCTATGTTTTACAAAAGATGGCTGCAGGTTTACTATAGACGGCAAGCCGACTAAGGCAAACAATTATCGCTGAATTTTTCAATGAAAAACGGGGGAACCAATCGCGAGCGGCCGCATTGTACGTTTGCATGGGGTGAGTCCGGAGCTTAAGCCTCCGGTAGGGCAGCTCTCTAGTCCGAATCCGTCAGCTAACTTCGTAAGCGAACTGAGGAGAGATTTTATTTATGTTGACACAATCTGCAGTCCCATTACCTTGTTTGGATGAACAGCTTTCTTCTATGCGTATTAAAAGAATCGAGGTTTTTGTCATCCCCTCCTTCGAAGCTGATTCCTCTGGTTTTCAAGTACGTCTTCGTATTACAAGCAATATGGGATACGGTTGGAGCGAATTATTTATTAGCAGATCCGAGAAACCTCTCGACTGGATCAGCTGGAGCAGCCAACTTCTTCGTTTTATCGGTATTAATCACCTTACCTTTTTTACAGATCGTTATCAGGATAGAGCCTCAAAGGATGATCGCATTTATCGTTTGTTTTTCAATGCTGCGGAGCAAGTAGGCATCCAGTCAACCTCTCCTAATAGCCAAGACTACCAAGCAGAGGAATCTGTTCTTCTAGAAAGAGCTGTCTCTTACGTATCTTTATTCTAATAACACCTAGGGGATTCGATAACCTTAACGGAGATGGAGGTATATTGGGAGACATTGAAAATAACTTTTACAAATAGAAAAAAGCATCTCTACCCACTCATCATACGAGGAGGTTTTACCATGAATGTCATAAATATCAGCGATTTGACCAAAACGTACGGGAAAGAAAGGGGAATCACGAACGTCAGCTTTCATGTAGAAGAAGGCGAAATTTTTGGGTTTATCGGACCGAACGGAGCTGGAAAATCTACGACGATCAGAACTTTGTTGTCTCTGATTTACCCGACTAGCGGCAAAGCCGAGATCTTCGGCAAGGATTGCATCGAGTTTGCCCCCGAAATTGCCAAGCAAATCGGGTATTTGCCTTCGGAGGTTTTCTATTATGACAATATGAAGGTGATCGACCTCTTAAAATACTCGGCAAGCTTTTACAAAAAGGATTGCAGCAAAAGAATTAAAGAGCTGGCTGAGATCATGGATCTTGATTTAAAAAAGAAAATCGACGACTTATCGCTCGGCAACAAAAAGAAAGTCGGGATTGTCCAAGGATTGCTTCACGAACCCAAATTAATCATACTCGATGAACCGACCAGCGGCCTTGATCCGTTGATGCAGCAAAGATTCTTCGATCTGCTTCTGAAGGAGAATAAAAAGGGAGCAACCATCTTGTTTTCATCCCATATCTTAAGCGAGGTTCAGCGTTTATGCGATCGGGTCGCCATCATAAAGGAAGGCAAAATCGTCACGGTCGAAAAGATCAGCACGTTAAAAGAAAACAATTATAAAAAATTCAAAATCGAAACAAAAGATACAGCAGAACAGGATTTCTTCAACATAGCCGGCGTGGAGAATCTTAACGTGGCGGATCATTCGGTATGCTTCTTATTCAGAGGCGATATTAATAACGTCATGAAAAAGATAGCCGAAGTCGAAATCGCAAACCTATGGATTGAAGAACCGGACCTCGAGGAGATCTTTATGCACTACTACGAAAAGGAGGTCTGATCAGCGATGAATATTTTTCTTCATGAATTAATCTTTTATAGAAAATCAACGTTGATTTGGTCCGTTTCATTGGTTGCCCTGCTCGTCCTGTTCATGTCCATGTATCCTTCTATTACAGGAGATATCGATTCGTTCAAAAAGCTGTTGGAAGGTTACCCGGAGGCTGTGCGGAAAGCGATCGGTCTTGAAGTGGAGAACCTTGGTTCAGTGCTGGGCTTCTATTCCTATATATTTCTCTATTTATCACTTTGCGGGGCCATTCAAGGAATGAATGTAGGTACGTCCATCATTTCCAAGGAAATACGAGACAAAACTGCAGATTTTCTTATGACAAAGCCTGTATCGCGAACTACCATATTAACGGCCAAGATTTTGGCGGCATTGACCTCGTTAGTTGCTACGAACGTGGTTTTTTTAGCTGCAGCCGGCATTATGCTGTCTCAGGTAAAGACGGAAGAGTACAGTGCAGTAACCTTCTTTATGATATCCGTTACGCTGTTTTTTGTTCAGCTTATTTTTCTTGCCTTGGGCATTGTCATTTCGGTCATCACTCGGAAAATAAAATCCGTACTGACTTTATCTCTTGGAACCGTGTTCGCCTTTTTCATCATCGGCATGCTCGTATCGACAAGCGACGATGAAGCGAAAAGGTATTTATCTCCCTTTAAATATTTCAACACGGCCGATATCACAAGAAGTTCCAGCTATGACACCTCTTTTTTGCTTGCTGGAGCAGGAATCGTCGTAGTTTCACTGGTTATTAGCTATATCGTCTACATCAAGAAGGATATCCACGCGGTTTAATTGTGGGGAGGAATTGGAATGAATATCTTTTGGATCGAAATGAAAGCATACACGAAATCTCTCATTTTCTGGAGTATCGGCATCCTATTCTTAATTGCCTCCAGCATGGGCAAATATGCTGGGTTATCCTCCACCGGACAATCGATGAGCGATTTAATGGAGGGCATGCCTAAAGCTTTGCAAGCCATCATGGGGATCGGAACGCTCGATCTATCGAAGGCAAGCGGATATTACGGCGTTATCTTTATCTACCTAGTGTTAATGGGAACGATTCATGCCACGATGCTTGGCGCTAATATTATCGCTAAGGAAGAACGGGATAAAACGGCGGAGTTTTTGTTCGTCAAACCCGTTTCAAGAAACAAAGTCATTTTATCGAAATTCATGGCTGCACTTGCAAATCTCGTGATCTTTAACATCGTTTCGCTGGTTACCTCCATCTCCCTGGTCACGAAATACAGCAAAGGCGAATCCGTAAGCGGCGATATTGCAATCACATTGGCAGGAATGTTTATTTTGCAGCTCTTGTTTTTGGTCATCGGATCAGCGACGGCGGCCGTCAATAAAAATCCGAAGAAGGCCGCATCCTTATCTACAGCAATACTATTGATCACCTATATATTATCCATTGCAATCGACTTAAACGATAAGTTCGAAAACCTGAAATACCTTTCCCCGTTTAAATATTTTGAAGCGAAGAATATGATGTATGGCGGAGGCTTAGAGGCTGTCTATCTTATTTTGTCAGTGTCCTTGATTGTCGTATTAACCGTAGTAACTTTTGTGTGCTTTAAAAAAAGGGATTTGCGGTTGTAATTTCATGAATTCATACATGAGGAGATTTTGTAGCGCACACGTTCCAGCCAGTTAGATTAAAAAAGAAATGGAGCAGTTGTCATAGCAACCTGCTCCTTATTTATGAATATCAAATTGCTTTTTCCTTCCCGATATCCCCCTTTTACTTAGTTTTATCCGTAACCTTTTTCATGGCCTTGTTACCTTCTTGGTCAACAGATTCTTGATAGATATCAGCGTAAGTTTTTGAATCTTTGATTAGATCGTCGCAGAAAGCCGCTACGTCACTGCCCGTCACTTCGAGCACGCCTCTCCCCAAGGCCGCGCCCTCTTTAAAAAGATCGATAATCCCCGAGAGCAAACCCGTCCCATCGGTTAGCTCAACAGGGCCGACCTTAAAGAGATATTTTTGAATCTCTTTATAAACAATCTGATAATCTTGCGGGAGCGCTTTGACACGCGCCACGTGCGCTCGCCACTCTTTTTTGCCTTCGATGATATCTTGTATTCTCATTTTATCCTCCTATTTACCTAATTTTTTAGCGATATTATTGTTGAGTTGCTCGCGCCACTTGTCGCGAAAAGACTTTGCCCCTTCTTCGCCGGCCAGCGCTGAACAGAAGCCTTTGATATCGTCACCAAAAACCTCTTGGACACGCTGACCGTCCGCCGCCGTTTCTTCGAGTAGGCCAAGCACACCGTCAAGAATTGGCATGAGGTTGCGACCGGTGAAATCTGAGTGCGGCCAAAGATTGGCATTAATTTTTTCCCATGCCGCTTGATAATCAGCCGGCAGCTTTTTCGCTCGCGATTCAAAAGTTTTCAATTCTTTAGTCATATCGCTGCCGGTGATTTTTTCCCAAAAATTCATTATTTTTTCTCCTTTAACTCGTTAATTTTTGATGATACGAACTCCCATTTTTCCCAGAACTTCCGTAGTTCCTTGCGCCCCGCGTCGTTGAGCACGAAAAACTTGCGCGGCGGTCCCATCTCGGAGGGCTTCTTGGTGATCTCCACCAACTTGTTTTTTTCAAGCCGGATCAGGATAGTGTACACCGTTCCCTCCACAACATCTGTGAAGCCGAGGGCGTTCAGCCGCCGCGTGATTTCGTAGCCGTAGGTTTCTTTGCGGCTTATAATTTCAAGGACACAGCCCTCAAGCACCCCTTTTAGCATTTCCGTTAGGTTTTCCAGCACAATCACTCCTTGATATTCTGTATCACCGGTATAAAGTGATACTTACTACAGCTATAAAGTAACACGTAGTAGACGGTTTGTCAATAGCGTTTGCTCTGACACGGATTTTACGATTTCAATTATCCTGCCCGTTCGTATCATGAGGTCACCAGAAGAGACTTGGATCTCGAGAGCTATTCCGTTCATCCCCGCCTGCTTGTTAAACCATGATTAGGCTAGTTGGGGCAAGAGACCCCGAATCACATGCGATAATGTGGACGACAAGATACCGTTCCCCATGTGTAACTTAAGTGATGTGTTCAATCTATTTTTCTTGGTAAGTAATATACACTAGAAAAACTGAGACCATCATCCATAACTTATAAGAAAAAACACTTTATATTACTGTATTACTTATAATCGTTGCTAATCAAAAAATACTTCTCGACCGCAAGCGAGGTACTCTCCGCAATGAACCCGAGTGAGTGCACGGCTATCTTTAATTTCGATGCATCATGTCCTGTACGAGCAGCAGCGTTCTTATAGAGCGGCACGAGCGGAGCAAATTGCAAGGGACTCCCGCCAATAATCGCCAAAAGTTCTTCATAATCTTTTAAATCATAACCAAACAATGGGAACGCATCGACCATAGAGCCTCGACCCGCTATAATCTCAGCACGTCCATTTGAAATACCTTCCTCTCATTGGCAAGCTGCTGTCGATACTCCACACAAGCAATCAGCCCCAACCCCAATTCTTGGTGTTGCTGCCCTTACCGCGATCTCTGATTAATTAGATCATCGAAATAGCCTACATGAATTTGTTTTTAATAAAACCATATGAAATAGCCCGACCTAGTTGGTCGGGCTATTTTATATGGTTATTTCGATAGTTTTTTCTTCGTTGAACTTCCCTTTATTTATATCATCCAGCAAATAAGTGAGCATGATCTTCTTAGCGACCCACATCAGAATCATTCCGCTATCAAAATAGACAACTAGGAAAGGTAGGTGATCTTGGAAGTAATCGACGTTCTTGGCTTAGCAGTTGGAACTTCCGCCGGATAGCCAATTGCAAATACACCAATAACATCGTAATCTTGCGGCACATCGAGAATTTCGCGATTATGAGCCGAAGCCCCCAAAGAAGCCCAATATACGCCGACCCCCGCTTCATGAGCGGCTATTAAGAAATTCTGTACAAAACATGAGACAGCCATGACGTTCTCATCACGCTCAAATGAAGTGGCACCAGGTTTAGACAATACTGCAATGATGACAGGTGCACTGCCAAAGTCCGTTTTATGATTTAATTTGGCTCTTGTTTCTGGTCCGACAAAAAGGAGCTCCCATGGTTCGTTTAAACGATGATTAGGCGCATAGCTTGCAGTTTCCAGCCAAGATATCAGATCGCTTTCACTAATTGGCTGAGGGTTGAAAAATTTAATATTTCTGCGGGTTTTGATTACATCAGTTATTGTCATCGTTCACATCATCTCCATCACTATTATTTTCGTTTTCAGGGGAAGTTTCGCGTAGCTCAAACGATTGGATAAACTCCTGGATAATCGCATCGGTTGCTTTTAATTCACCACTTATAACTTGTTTTATGGCGTCAAATTCCGGCTGATTCAGTTGCTGCAGTAAAGTGGAACGCTTCGTGTTAAGTCTCTCAAGGAACGCGATCGCTCTGCCTCGACGAAAGGTTTGGGCGCTTTGGAAACGTTCTTTTTTTCTATCACCTTGTTCATGTCCCCGGTTTCCCCTATGCCCACTATGATCATGATGCCCTTTGTGTTCATGTCTTCCCTCGCGCATTCTAACTCCTCCTCAATTTGTATGCATTTGTATACAATAATCTTTATGTATACAAATGTATACCGCCTCATGTTGAGTTGTCAAGAAATTATTGGTTAGAACGTGTGCAGCATTAAATTGTTGATGAGCAATTGTAATCTTTATAATCTCAAAGCTCGATGAACCTTCCAACTGAGCATAACCGGTACGCCTGCTGGAACGAATGTCGGAGCCCGCTAATAAAGATAACCATGGCAACCGATAGCGCATCATAAAAAAGAGGATTGATGGGAGTATCCATCAATCCTCTTTTCTCTAGCAATGGTCTCATGACTTTACCTGGCAGCTCTTTTTTCATACGCGTTATTTATTAGCAAAAAATGATGCAAGCAGGATGAGAGACATTATAATCAATCACAAATACAATGCTGGAATAAGAGTCTCTTACATCTGCCTGCATTTAAGCATTAATCCGCTAAAATCGCGTCAATGCGCTGAATAACTTCTTGCGTCAGCGTAAGCTCACTTGCTTTGCTATTCTCTACAATCTGATCAGGCCGGCTAGCGCCGACCAAGGCGCTGGCGACGTTCGGCTGGCGGAGCACCCAAGCGATAGCAAGCTGCGCGGTAGAGAAACCAAGCTCCTCCGCCAACGCCTTCAGCTGATCCACGCGGGTTAGATGCCAATCGCTCAAATAACCTCCGATATACATATTAGAGCTTGCGTCCAGCGCGCGGCTGCCCTGAGGCTTTCCTGCTTCCCCGCGGCTGTATTTCCCCGTAAGCACTCCCTGTGCAAGCGGCGAGAACACGACCTGGCTTATGCCGTTGCGTTCGCCTAGCGGAATGATTTCCTTCTCGATTGCGCGGTGGAACATATGGTACTGGGGCTGATTAACCGCGATGCGGTCAAGCAAATACTTATCTGCTACCTGCAGCGCTTCCTGCATCTGCGCGGCCGTCCACTCGCTTACGCCGACATAAAGCACCTTGCCGGAACGAACAAGATCCTCAATGGTGCGAAGCGTCTCATCCACCGGCGTATTCGAATCAAAGCGGTGACAATAATATATGTCGATATAGTCAAGCCCAAGCCGTTTCAAGCTGGCATTCGCTTGTTCCAAAATATGCTTGCGGGACAAGCCGCGATCGTTCGGCCCCGCCCCCATTTCACCATAAACCTTCGTCGCTATGACGTAAGACTCGCGTGCATAGCTCCGCAAAGCCTCTCCTACTACCTCCTCTGCTTTACCGCGCATGTACACATTGGCTGTATCGAAGAAGTTGATGCCTAAATCATAAGCCTGCGCGATCGTTTCGGCTGCCGTTCCGTCATCGACCGAGTTTCCGTACGTCAACCAGCTTCCAAGACTGATTTCACTTACCTTTAAGCCCGTTCTACCGAGATTTCTATATTTCATGTCAACCTCCGCTGCGTTTATTTTTTAGCCGTTCATCCTATTATTGACGGTCGTTTTTTCTACTATTGGCTGGTTATATGTCTGCAATCCACGAGATTTCACGCCTAAGCAAGCTCAAAAACTCCGAATGCAGCAAACCCTCTTCGCGATGGGCCGGCGTTACGCAGCTTACTCTCCCGGCACCATAGGGATGACGCCAGCCTGCAATAGATTCCCCGTCTTCCGAGAAGGAGCGAAGAAAAACCTCCGTGTTCTCCTCATCGCAACGCACAAAATAATGCTCATCCACAAATGAAAACCGATCCTGTTGGCCGTCGTCCGCCGGGGCATAGCTCACCTGCTTGTTCTGCTCGGGATGCGATAAGAAATAACCGCGCAGCATCTGCGTATAGCTGCTGTCCGGCGGATAGGAGGCTAATCCGGAATGCCACGCTAACCAGCCTCCGCCATTTTCTACGTATTGCACGATCTGATCCGATAGAGCCGGCGTCATCCATTTTAAATCCGGCTGTTCAATGGGAGCCACGCGGTCCTCTGCGAACAATACGACGGCAGCCGGATGGTTGTGCAGCTCTCGGATTAATTGGTCCGGATTGCTGACGAGATGCACCTCGATTTCTGATGCAGCGATATGCTCAGCTAACGCTTTATGCAGTGAATCGCTTGCGAGCTCCTTCTTATGATAGAAATCGCCGACTAATGCGACTAGCCTTTTCATTCTGCTCCTCCTCTCGTAAGCTAATGCGTTTACAATTTCATTGGAGCCCCGGTATGATCAATAAACAGAGCATCCGTTTCGATTTTCCGTTCTACTAGGTCGAGGATGCCTGCAGCAGAAACGGTCGCATCCCCTGGAGCCTGCTCTCCACCCATATCCGTTCTAATCCAGCCCGGATGGAGCGCATGAACGATAATTCCTGACGGCGCAAGCTCCTGGCGGATCTGAGCGGAGAACATATTCAGCGCCGACTTGGAAAGTGCGTAGGAATAGTCCCCGCCATATGCGCCGGCAAAGCTGCCTGCCTCCGAGCTAATATTAATGACGCATGGCCTCTCCCCTTTGCGGAGCAGCGGCAAGAAATGCTTAAGAACTACAATAGGACCGTATAAATTCGTCTGAAAGGATTGCTCTACCTGCTCCATATTAAGCTGTTCGAGCTTCTGATCTCTGCCAAGCAATATTGCTGCGCTGTTAATGACAGCGTCAAGACTGTGAATGCGGCTTCCGACCTGCTCGTATGCGTATCGGACCGAATTCTCGTCCGCAACATCAAGCGGCACTATCGTTACCTGCTCTGGAAATCTCGTAACCAGCTCCTGTAATCCCTCTGCAGCAGAGCCTGGGCTCCGAACCCCAGCCAGCACTTGATGTCCCCGCCCACAAGCTTCTGCAGCAAGCGCAAGGCCTAACCCTCGATTTGCACCCGTAATCAATATATTCATACGGTTTATTTCCTCCTATCAATCCATGCTCTTTTATTTGCCGCGCTGCCTATCAAACGGCTGCTATTTCTTGTCGTTCTCCAGCAGCTCCAGCATGATTTTCAACTGTTTAAAGGTATCCATATAAGCGTAGCGCCCGCCTGTATATTCTCCTTTTTGCACCAAGGCCATACCGTTCTTTTCCATTGCGGCAACCTTTTCTTTCATCCCATCCACTAAAAAAGCTATATGATGCAGGCCCTCTCCATGCTTATCAAGATGCTCTCTCCATGTGCTTGGATGCTCATCAGGCTCAATAAGCTCAAGCTGCAAGGATCCCATGTCAAAAAAAGCAAGCTTGGCGCGCGCCACAGACGACTCTCCGTTATATTCGGTCTGCGCTTTGTCTACCGTATCGGTCCAAAACCAAGCTGGCTTCTCCACGCCAAAAAAATCGGCATAGGCTTGCGAGGTCTCATCAATATCATTCACCAAAAGCCCAATTTGCGTAATAGCCCGTGTTCCAAGCACATTGTTGTCCATGCTCATCTCTCCCTATGTTTTATTTTGATAGACTTCGTTTTTCTATTCGTAAAAAAGCAATATCGCCTTCTGCTATACCGGTACAAAACAACGATCTCTTACGAACGCTACATACCTATCACCCCTCTCGCTAATTTCAGCCTAATCATATGAACGCGCGTTCATTTTTTGGAAAAGAAAACTGAGTAAGCAGGCTGTTAAAACGTATTCCGCCTATCTGGACAGTCCCAACAACTTTACAAACACTTTAACAGGAAAATCTCCAGCTATTTTGCGTGAAAAGGAGTTTATTCTCGTTTAACTGGAAATTCTCCCTTTAATTATAAGTAAACCGCTGCAAACAGCGATAATCAGCTAATTTAGCAGGAGAAATTCCTGTTAATCACAATTACAGTTTTCAACTCCCCCAATTAGCTGGAGTTTTTCCTTTTATTCGATACGGTTCCTTCATTTCCGTTCCGCATCGTTTGCCTTTCTAGACGCTATTCTGCTAATGAGCCTAGCTCCATGAACTGTTCTGCTGTTCTGCTGTTCTGCTGTTCTGCTGTTCTGCTGTTCTGCTGTTCTGCTGTTCTGCTGTTCTGCTGTTCTGCTGTTTTGCTGTTTTGCTATTCTGCTATGCTGCTATGCTGCTATGCTGACAATCCATGAACTATCAGCAATCAGTCCGCTGACGCCAGAATACAGCACACTACAATCAGGCTGTCGTTACGCTCTGACAGGATTCCCTCACGATCAGCTTGGTTCCCGCGGCTGAGGTCTGGAAGGCATCCGCCCCTCGCTCGATGCTGGCTATCAAGGTTTTTGTCAGCTGATCCATCATATCGGCGAAATCAATCTTAATCGTCGTTAAGGGAGGATTGTGATGCTCGCTTCTAAAATGATCATCAAAGCCGATGACAGAAACATGCTGCGGCACGCGGATTCCAGCCTCTTTCAGGGCGCGAATCGCACCAAACGCTACACTGTCGTTTGCTGCAAAAATCGCTGTCGGGAGCTCTGTCGTCGCTTTCAAAAAATCCTTAATGGCCTTGTAGCCGCTTCCTTCGTTAAAATCACCAGGCAGTATCCACTGCTGATTAAGTGGCAGGTTATGCCTTTCCATCGCAGCCTGAAACCCCCGCCACTTGGACGGTCCCGAAAATCGGTTCATATCCCCGTTTATCATACCGATCCGAGTATGCCCCAAGCTTACTAAATAATCGACAGCCAGGCCTACGCCGGTTTCATTGTCGAAGTTGAACACAATCCGGTTCGGTTCAGTCCGGCCGGGTAAATGCTGGTCAACGATAGCAACCATAAAGCCTTCCGTGATCAGCTCTTCGATAAGCGGTTCATGATTGGCTGCCCCGATAAATACGCCTCCATCAATTCTACGCTGGTAGAAGCTTTCCTTTATGGTCCGGATTTCCTCCGGCTCCTTCATATCCCGCACGATATGCGTAAGCACATAATAGCCCTGGGAAGAAGCGCTTTCAATAATTCTCGCTAGCAGCAAGCTTGAGATGCTGTCGCCAGATACGCGTCCGGAATCGATCATGAACAAACCAATCGTTCTAGTACGCTTCCCGGCCAGCACCTGCGCGGATAGATTCGGAAAATAATTGTATTGCTCAATGACCTTCATGACCTTTTGTTTCGTTTGCTCCGGCACGTTGGAATAATTGTTGATGACCCGGCTGACCGTGCTTCTCGAAACACCGGCCAACTTGGCAATTTCCGTGCTGTTTATTTCTTTATACAACCAAAAACCCCCACCCGTAAACGCGTGTTTATGCGCATATGGTACCAATGATTGCATCTGCTGTCAATCCATAATTGCAGGAGGTGTTGTTCTTCTGTGATAATGTCATCCCATAACTGTTCTGAGATAATGTCACTATGGGACAGGAGACAATTACATTGAGCAGAGAAGAAATGAAGAAGGTACTTGTGGTGGGGAAAATC
>NZ_JAVIFU010000015.1 GCF_031157315.1 Paenibacillus sp. LHD-38 | reverse complement strand
ATCATCCAAGAGATTTTTGCAAGAATGATTATGTACAATTTCGCTGAAATGATGACCTCGCACGTCGTCATTTCCCAAATGGATAAACGGCACCAATACCAAGTTAATTTCACGGTCGCTGTTCACGTTTGTAGACATTTTCTGCGCTCAAAAGGTGATGAACCCTTGCCTAATGTTGAAGCACTGATTCGCAAAAACATTTTGCCGATTCGACCCGTTCGCAAAGGGCAGCAGAATACGCGCAAAATCCGCTGGAAATCAGTCGTGAGCTTCGTCTATAGAGTAGCATAATTCGTTTCACATGAACATTTTTTAAAGCGGACACTCCATCCGCTTTGTTTGCTATGCGCTTTTTCTTTGCTTTCCCCAAAAAAACAAACGGCACAGGACTTTTCCCATGCCGTTTTGGATTTCATTTTTATTCCTGTTCTTGTCTTTGAGCTAAACTAAATGACATTGACCAAACGGCAGCCCTTTCGGTGTTCAACTATCGTTACCCGTCAATCCCATCTATATATCGAGACACTGTTTCCAATCGTAATGGGGATGTCATAGCCAGTTTTATTTCGTTCCTTCAATTCAATACCATGACCAACCGTGTAAATCCCGACATTCGGCGTGATCAGTCAGTCATCACCGAACCAAACCTCCACCCAATACCAAGCGGTTTTTACCTGCTCGGTTTCTTTTTTCTTGCATTACTCGGCATCATGCAAAGGCATATCTGAACAATCCGTAATACAAAGGTCCGACCATGACAACAAATGTTATCAACATCCAGACTCTCCTCGCCACAATCGGCAGCTCCTCCAGGATTTCTTCCCCTTCATAACCTTTTAAAAGCATCGTGAATGATAAATCCCACAGAAACGCTGCCACGGAGACAAATTTCCAGACAGTAGGATTTAGAATAGCTGTTTCCGTAACGTACCCGAACAATCCAATCCATGTAATGATGGATACGACGAAATCTATTTTGCTAAGTTTCGACTTATATTTTCCTTTTATTAAAAAAGTGAGGGAAGCTGTTGCGAGCAATCCTAAATAAATCGTCCATAAAACGTCAACCATACATTCTCCTCATTCTTTTTCTTTATACTTTTGAATTTGATGACCCTTCGCCATCCTATTGCTATTATAGCTAATCAAGTCCATAACCGATATATTAAATCCCTTTCCATATTTAGGGTGTATTTTGAGAGGAATGATTGGATATCGACCTATGGAATACTGGGTAGTCCTTATTCAACTATCCTGCCCGTTAGCTTAATAAAGGTTAGAATTTCAAATCAACATCATCATTTATAAAGCCCTAGAACAGCCTGTTTAAAAATTTGTCCACGTTCCTCAAAAGTCGCAAACATATCCCAACTAGCGCATGCAGGAGAAAGAAGTATAATATCGCCCACTTCTGTCAGATCCGTGGCAAACTGTACCGCCTTTGTCATAGTATCTGCAGCGACAGGTTCATTTTCAATCAAAACTATATTTCTAATTGCTGCTTCTTGTGCGATATGTTCAATCTTATTTTTAGTTTCGCCAATAGCGATCACTGCTTTTACTTTATTTTTGAGATGCGGTATTAGTTCGAAATATTCCATATTCCGTTCTAATCCTCCTGCAATAAGTACAATGGGTGCATCGAAGGAGTGCAATGCCTTGATCGTCGCAGCTGGATTTGTAGCCTTAGAGTCATTATAAAAAGAAATTCCATTTTGTTCAGATACAAATTCAATGCGGTGTTCTACTGCATCAAGGTCGCATAAAACCTGAGCAATTATCTCTGACTTTATGCCTGCTGCCTTACCTACTGCAGTTACAGCTAATGTGTTTTCGATATAAATCTTTGCTGGCATACAAAGATCGTCTACAAGAACTATCTGCTCCTCTTTCCCATTGTGGTCACGAAATATAACACATGAGCGGTCATTAGTTTCTTTCAGATAAACTCCCGTGTTTAATTCTTCTTTCACAGAGAAAGGGATAACTTTGGCTTTAATATGTGGAATTAGACTTTGACATGCCGAGTCGTCCCAATTAATCACAGCTATATCTTCAGACGTTTGATTATCGAATAGTTTAGCTTTTGACGATACATAATCTTCTACAGAACCGTGATAATCAAGATGTGTAGGTGTTATATTTAGCAACAGAGCAACTTTGGGTCGAAAGTTAACTGTACCCTTCAATTGAAAACTGCTTAACTCGACCACTAGAGTGTTTCTTGCCGTCAACTGTTGTGCGACCTCACATAAAGGCACTCCGATATTACCTGCGATGACAGGTGACATTCCTACCTTCTCAAGTAGTTTCCCGATCCACGTTGTGACGGTCGTTTTACCGTTAGATCCCGTAATTCCGATGATCGGGGTGTGAGATATTTGGAATGCAACTTCAACTTCAGATACTATCTCTATTCCTAAGTCCAAGGCTTTCTGTACTGGTGAAGTGGAGTAAGGAATACCAGGATTTTTGACCACCAAGGATACACCAGGGTGTATCAAATTTGTTGAATGAAACCCGCATACAACAGAAATACCCATTGCCTCAAGTTCTTCAGCCTCTGGGCATAGATCTCGTTCCTTTTTATCATTCACTTTCACAATTGCACCAAAATTGTGAAACAATTTAGCCGAAGCTACCCCGCTTTTTGCCAAACCAATAATGATAACCTCTTTATTACAATAGTCTCTCGGATGCTTCACGGCATTTTCACTCCTTTTGTTCTTAGGCTTGGCGATATTTCAGTTGGTGATCTATCGAACAGTTTCATAAGTATTATTTTACATTTTCTCTATGGATTTAATTACTAATTTATTTGCGCTATACTGCCCTTTAGTGGGGAAAAGGCAGCCGAGATGGCTGCCTTTCATTTAGGTTATTGAGCTATCGTTCCCCGTTAGTTGAATCAGGAAATTTTAATAAACTTTGTCCCTTCATCTCTGCGGTTTCCGAACAAATCCTTCTCTTTTACAATCATACCGCTACATTGACCCGAAGGTCCCAAATTAAAATGTATCTTCATGCTGACATAATCAAGATAAAATGTACTCAGATCTTCTGGCTTCAATTATCGATCTCCAAACCCGAATAGTTGACCGTCTTTCAACTCAACGTGGATATGAAGGTTCAATTCCTCGTTGTAGTACACCCCGACATATTTCATAAGTTCAGTATATGGAATAATTGGATCGGGTACGCAAGACCAGCAGAAGTGATCCACGATGGTGTGATAATAAGAACTCCAATCCCAATTGGTATTCTCGATCGACAGAGACCATGGACTGCACATGCTATTCGCAATTCCAGCAATTTGCGCAAAATCCATCAAAAAGTCGAGATGTGCTTCTGGATTTGTCTGCCCCCGATTCACATAATAGGGTTCTTGTTTAAATTCCTCAAATTTCGCATTTAGCCAGTTGACTCCTCCTTTTGCGTTCATCATTCTTTTAATCCCAACCATTGGGTCACTCTGATACAGATACACTAAATGGAAATCAAAATTCGTAAACCGTGCACATATGCTTTCGATGAACCGAATAATCGCTTCTTTATCCAGATCCATATGGAGCAGATGAAGAATGGGCGCCTGGAATAATACTGACTCCATCACAAAAGTAGCCTTTTTGTCCCTTAGTTCTTCTAAGAACCGATCCCAATTCAATAAATACTGTTTCATCCAAGCCGCAGGGTTAGCAATCGTCTCCGTTATCAAGATTGGATGATGGTATGTAGTTTCATGGAAAAGCTGCGTCGTATTTCCGTTCCGTTCAGACTGCAAGGCGAGGAATCTTGCTGTTGTAGACTTTCCCGAACCAGGAATTCCCTCGACAACGATCAATTTCAACATGCTCACCCCCCAATGATTAAAGCGCCTTCAAAAGTCAATACGATATTTTTCTTCTAAAAATGCATATTCATTTACCGTCTTGTATGTTTTGGGCTGTGGTGTGACATTGTCGTCTTTTGCTGACTGTAAATTTTTTAGAAACGTTATTACGTTTTCATCAATCACTAAGCCCTCCATATCACCTTCGTCGGCAAGGGTCATCGTGACAGTATTCTCATATTGTGATGTTGTGGTATCCTTGGACTTCAGGGTTAACACCGTATTTACCGTTGTTTGCTCGAAGTTTAATTTTTCCTTCGTGTATAGTTCAATCAGGAGGTGTTGTGTCCATTTTGTACGATGATCGATTAGAATGGAGCCTGACTCATCCTCATAGTAACCAGTCAAATTTTTCGTGCGGAATATGCCGTCTGGAAGGATAATGCCCACTTGTGCTCCCTGAACATCCAGAGGGGGGATCTCAATTAACAGGTGGTTCATGCCCTCTTCGTTTTCCATCATGGATTTGGCTATGCTGGTTTTCATCATTCGGTGCTGCCTCCTTTAAGGATTTGGGCCACCGAGTTAATTACCCGTTCCTTAATCTCTACGGAAATTCGAGGACTCAACGTGATCAGCACATCGTCGTTGACCTTGACCGTTTCATGATCGTTGTTGGGCTGATAAAAGGGCATGAGTTCCCCGATTTTACGGATTTCTTCGATAGGCATGGTGCCAAGCTTTTCTTGGATTACCTGCAAGGACTCGCCCGCCTTTGACAAAGTACGTATTGCGCGAAAATAGTCCAAGTGACTAACTGTGTACACTCGTTTATTGCCAACCAATTCAAGTGGAGGGACTAAACCGATCTGCGTATAATAACGAACCGTACGTAAGTTCATCCCTTCGTCGTGTTCTTGCAAAATTTCTGAAAGTTGTTTTGCAGTATAGTAAGCCATATTATAACCAGCCCTTCTTCACACTTAAAATACAACCGTTACAGTTTACTGTAACACTTACACCATACTGTAACATAATTGAGTTGTCAAGATTTTACTTAACACAAAAAGGCTACCGATTGTCGGTAGCCCCATGAAACTAAACTGCCAAATAGCTTAACGAGGCTGCCGATGCCTCGTCCTGGTTGTGTATTGAGCTAACGTTACCCGTTAGCGTAATAATCTAAGGAGAAATTTAATCCACTTGGGCTCGTATGCTTCGCTAATTGGGATCCCTGTATAATATTTATGATAAGTGTCCATTTCCCATATCTTCATGAGCCCCTCAGGAACTTCATACTTAAATATGGTAGAGCCATGATTCGCCCTATAATAATACTCTTTACATGCAACACAGTACAAAACCTGCGATCCATCGGAGGAATATGAGTAAATACTAAGTTCAGTGCTACAGGCTTCGCATCGATTATCCGTTTGCGGTTTAACCAATCAAAAAATACCTTCAGATTATCATCTCCTGTCGTAAAAAAAGAAATTTCAATCGCATACTTGTATGCCGTCGTGAACTATCGTGTCCCGTTAGCGCAATGATTGAATATTTATGATTCTATCGAACTCCACACCTTAATTAAAAAATCCTGATCCTCAGGGTATGCATGTTTACACTCCATTACATCATCCAACGATTTCCATCCAACATTATGTATGATACCGTCAGGATCATCGATCCTTTGTTGGCCACCTATTAATTTCACTTCAAAGTAATGTGTTTTTACCTTTATTCCACTAGCAGTTTGTTTATTTTTAACAAAAATTTCTTTCACAACCTCAACGTCATATCCTGTTT
Organism: Paenibacillus sp. LHD-38; assembly: GCF_031157315.1. Classification (GTDB taxonomy): domain Bacteria; phylum Bacillota; class Bacilli; order Paenibacillales; family Paenibacillaceae; genus Pristimantibacillus. Next base: position 156,000 of record NZ_JAVIFU010000015.1, on the reverse strand, counting down.
CCTCTTTTACTTCTCGCACACAACACTCTTCAAGTGTTTCATATTTTTCTAAGCCTCCTGAAGGAATGGCCCATTCAATTAAGTCTTTACCTTGAACCATCAGTAGTTGTTTCTGGCTATTAATGCACACAGCTGCCGAACCTATCCATTCTTTCATAAGAGACCTCCATCAAATATTTATATACATATTCAAGGCACAAGCTTATCATGGCCATCGGGGTCTAACAGGGTAGGATTAATTCCAGTTGATTATATTGCTTCTTCTTTAAATATATTGTTACATTTGTTGCAAATATAAAGTTTGGTTATGCCTTCTTTAATTTTCGTATATTGTGGATCACCTGGTTCCAACACAAACTTTTTTGCACATGACATACATCTAGCCTCCAAAAAATCACTCCCTTAAAAGAAATGTTCAACCTAATTTTACCATGCAATGAAATTTTTCTGTATGACAATAATATGAATACGTATACATTTCACATTCTTCAGTATTTTCGAATAACTCACTAATGACTATGGCTGTTTAGGAATAAATAATGCGAATACGATCCCATCTTGCAGCCCATTTTTTTCTGTGATCCGTTGTTCATAGATAGTCCGTTTATCTTTTGACGTGAAATAGGGAGTAGGACGTACGATTAAGTTGACCAAATCCTCTACGCCATAAGGAGCAACTAAAACCACTTCACCATTCGAATTTAAATAAACTCCTATTGCCGTACAGACTTCAGGGTAGTTTGACAGTCCATCAGCGGTGGAAGTGTAGGGGACATGACCATTTTTAGTGTGCATTCGTGCCTGATTTTTCACAGACCAAGGAACTGAAGAATTAATCTTCTTTAGACTTCGCTCATACTCTTTTTCGATGGATTCGTCGGTGTGTTCGGGATCAAAATACACTACGTCGACGTCAGGCAAACGTGTCTCTTCGAACCCATGAAGGTAATCCCAAACTTTAGATCGAACAAAACCTGCACACACCAATCGGGCAACCCCAATGTTTCAACGACACGAAGGACCTGCATCATTCGTTCGTCATCTTTTATCAAACGAACAATATCTTGTTTTTGCAACTTTCAACCTTCTCTAGGTTGTTCAACTCTCTTGCCCCATAGTTCAACAATAAGCCATCCGTCGAAGTCTGGCATTCGTATCCTTCACAGAAAACAGGCATGAAGACGCCAACATGCTCTTCTTATTCGCCGTTGTGTTCTCATAGTCCTTGCTGTCGAGATAGCGGAACCACGCCAGGTAATGCTCCAAATACTTTGTTGCAACCCCATTGAAGCGGTACATCCATTTTTTCAGACGCCTATGGTAGCTGTTGACGTTCTGGATATGGTAAACGCCTTTGACGCGCTGTTTCCCATCGGACTTGAATCGGTAATGCGCCAATCCCTTTTGATTAGCATAGGAACTGAACGCGCGCCAGGAATCAGTACAAAGCACGTTGGAGCTCGACAGGTGATAGCGGATGGCTTCATCCAGCTTCGTTGTACGGATGCATCCACGCCAACCATTATTCCCTTGGTTCGCGATTGCAAAAAGCGGTTGAGTTCTTGTTTGCCGTTATCGTCCAATGCGTCAGCAAGTCTCTTCAATTCATTCATTTCCATGGGTAAATCTTCTCCGAACCATAATGTTACCTTAATTACAGAACGAACGTTCGATATATTCAAATATCAACAATTGGATTTAACATAGCCAAATATATAAGATACTCAACAAAAGACTATCTATGAAATCACAAAAGGGCTGCTCGCATAGATCGCTCGCAGCCCTTATTTTGTTCAACCATAATTTATATGATATTTTTATTTAACAAAATTTACGTATGTCAAATCATGCAGAATGTATGCTAGAAAGAAAATTACACACGGGTTTTCGAATTGATGTTGAATTTTTGTTAGCTGCTCATAGTATGTTTCTGCATAATGAGGATTGTTACGCATTTCTAAATTTGTTTTTATTAATGCATCAATTTTATCTGCAATATCCACCATTTCTCCTTCGTAAGTTTCATCCTTACAGTTGATCATAAAATCTCCCATATCTTTGTGAAAAAACGGAGGAAGTTGATTTACCATTGTACGAGCTATTTCTTTCTCATATTCTTCAAATGCTCTTTTGATATCTTCAGTAGATTTTTTTATGGTTGAACCGACATCCCCACTTATACCTTCAACAATATCATGCAAGATAGCTTTGCACACCAAGCGGTATACATCTAGATCATTTTTTCCAAATCGCTCTCTTTCAAGGAATCCATTAAATAGGGAAATTGCCGCTACACGGAAAGAATGAGTAGCATCGTTATCAGGAACAAGGTTAAAATTTCCACTCCACCGCTCAACTTTATCAAGGTTTAATATATAGCTCAAAAAGTTATATGTCCCTTCCTGCTTATCAAATTCCTGTGCTAACCATCGTATCGACTGAAGTTCAGAGTTCTGTATTTTATCATGAAGAAGTTGAAACTGAGAGTTGAAGTAAGAGCTGGAATCCGAAATGTCTTCCCGATGACAGAATAACATCGCATCAAAAGTGTCAATTTCCTTGACAAGTTTCCCCAAATAAGTGTCATCTTCAGCATTTACGATAAATTCTTGAAAGTATGGTCGCAATGATTTAGATAGGTACGAAACAATAGTATGGTTGACTTCATCTTCAAGGTTTTGAATGTATTTATTAACGACGCTGTCTTTTTTAGTAATATGTTTAATGCTGCCAGTAACCGTTTCATTTAAATCATGCAATAATGCTCTTGCTAGCAATGATAATTTATCTATTTTGTTAGCGAAAACTCTTTCTTCAATAATCCCCAACAAAATAGCTAATGCAGCACATCGAAAGCTATGACTTGCTGCATTATCTTTGTATCTTGGTGCATAATCGTTCCACCTTGGAACATAATGCATTTTAATAATAATGCTTGTAAACTTTCCATTCTTCATTATCCAGCCCTCACCTTTTTGTAAGATTAAAGGAGTATGTAAGACAAACAAACGTTCCTCCTGGCATTATAACAAAAAAACAGTAAAAGTGTGATCATGCGTTATCTAGACTAAGTTGATGGATTAGCGCTATTGTTGGTGCTTTATTCATTATTTGCATATAATTAATGAAATATCACGATAACAGACAGTAATAAGGCATACTGATTCCCTATGAGAACGTCAATAAAGAAAACTTAGTAAAAAAGCTAAGAAGCATAAAGTATGCAATATTCAGTATGCTGCACTTGAACGGACAATCGCACATAAGCTTGAGTAGTAACGATTTTGAAATTGGTACTGCGTGCTTGACGAAGTTTCTGTAATCATTAGGCTCAAAATTGAAAAGGGGCTGCACGCTTATCCGTGAAGCCCCTTCATTTTAATTTGTACAAAAAACACTAGAAATAAGCGCTTGTCTCAAACAGCAAGATTATCTTGTTCTACGAAATTGAATGCCAAGCTTTTCAGATAAATACTCTTCAAGAACAATTATTTCTATACGATGTGGGTCTCGTTCATCTTCAAGGAAATATTGTGTAAATGAGCTTTGTCCTGATCTTGGCACTATTCTCAGTTTCCGCGGGTTTCCAAAGGCATCGTTAACAACCTCGTCATGTAATATCTTTAATTGCCAACATACTATGCCGTAGAGACGACTAAAAGAGTGATTGAAGTTCTTATTTAATAGATATTTAAATTCCACATATCTGAGCATTGATTGATCTAGGTGTACACGTGAATCTCTTAATTGTGCGAGTACGTCGATTCCAGCATGCGTATCATAATCAATAATATCAAAAGGAAATAATTGCGGTTCGAGAACATCAATAGCACGATAAATGGAAAATACACCCTGCTCTTGTCGTGGTTCGCGTAAAACTATTCCCTTAAACTCAGCTGTTTTAGCACTACGTGCATGCTTTACACGCTTATCCAGATCGTTCTTTTCACGTCGTTCACTTTGATAGGCATCAGACTCTCTAGTTAGATAATCAATATTAGCCCAATCATCACTTTCAGTAATTTCTCGGTAAAGCCTTTCTATCTCTCTTTGAACTTGACTCAAAATATCTGCTGGTGTATTGTCTATAGATCCACGATTTGCAGTCAGTTTTAAAGCTTGGCAATTGAAGAAGGCATGTAATCTTGTAAACTCACTACCCTTTGAACCAATCCAATCATTCTTCTTTTGTACAGGAATAAAATCTTTGGATAACCAAAGTCCATACCTTTCCTGAACAGTATAAGAGCCATCAGGTGCACGATATCCACTCCGTTTGATCATTGGATTGTATTCTCTTTTTGCTTTGTTTCCCTCAATATAGAAAACAGCTTGATATTCAATCTCGGGGAAATTTGGCAACCGATCTATATGACAAAAACGTTTCACAAACCTATCAGGTGCATCAGCTAAGTGGTCATCTAACAAGCGATCCAAACTCAATGTTTCCGTAGCGAAGACATGTCCAAATGAAATCTTCTTGGCTTCCCTAACATCGATACCTTGCAAGAATAACTCTATCTGTTGATGTGGCAGATCTCTGTATTCGTCAAACTGTTGCTCAAATGAACCGAATTTCGTAAACCATAAAATGTAGTCCTTAAGTTGCTCTTGTTTGAACATGTATCTCTCATTTCCGTTGTATCCTATTATTTCAATGAGAGTTCCTTCAAAGATTTCATCCGATTCGATAACCTCCACTTCAGGAACATATCCATCATAAAGACATCCAATAGGATTTCTCATATGACACTCGTACTTTTTCCCTTCTTTTCCAGTTACTACACCTATTTGCTCTGAGTTGAAGTAGATTTTGGTTCCATGACCTTTTTCACCAATTAATGAAGGATCATCATCTTTTTGGTGGACGCGGTTGGAATTGCCTAAATCAAAGAAGGAATTTAAATCATCGTAATTCATACCACTACCGTTATCACGAATCAATATTTTTAGTTTTGGTCGACCATGTTCTTGAAATGTAGTAAAAGATAAATCCATACGGGTGGCTTTCGCATCAAAAGCATTACTTATTGCTTCACGCACCAAATCAAGAGGGTTTGAAAAATCAGATGCTATCTCAAGGAACTCTCGACTAGGATTTACTTTTGGAATAAAGTTTCGATTCATTAGATCCTCCAAAGATTTGTGATAGGTTATAATAATTGTTTTGGTTTAAGAAGGATATTTCCATCCTTAATGAAAGGAGGTTTATCCCAAATATTCACAATTCGATGCGATGCGACCTTTTTCCTGCTTTTGGATAAAAGAATGCGTATTTTTGATCGCTAAGTCCTACAACCAGTTTTTCATGGTGGCTTTTTGGAAGTCCGAAGTAAGTAGTTTCTTGTATACAAAAGCCCTTTGAACATTACTTTTAACGTTATATTAATTGTGGTATAATCTGGATGTTGTTTTTATCGAACACGGGGGGAAACAAAGATGTCTTATCAAGCTGAGGTAATAAAAGTACTAATCGCATCTCCATCAGATGTGGCGAATGAGAGAGTTGCAATACCTGAAGTTATTTATTCATGGAATGCAATAAATTCTGAAGAAAATAAAATTGTGATGCTGCCCATAAAGTGGGAGACACACTCTACACCAGAAATTGGTGATAGACCGCAAGCATTAATAAATAAACAGTTGGTCAAAGACTGTGATATTCTTGTGGGGGCTTTTTGGACAAGAATTGGAACGCACACTGGTGTTGCTAAGTCAGGCACCGTTGAGGAAATTAACGAGTTCATAGAAGCTGGGAAGCATGTGCTTTTATACTTCTCATCTCAACCCATCGAACCAGATTCGATTGATCTTGAACAGTACAAACAATTAAAAGAATTCAAAACTGAAATGCTGAAGAAAGGCTTAGTGGAAACATATTCGAACATTTCAGAATTTCGCGAAAAAGTGAATAGACATCTAACAGCAACGACAAGAAAAATTGCGAAAGACACAGAATCTAAAGTACTGGTTGCAGAAACGCCTACACCAAGAAATGAACTAGCTATGGCTAAAGAGCAGTTACTCTCTTTTTTAGATCGCTTTCGCCTTACATGGGTGTCTGAACGGGATAGCACACCTTTGAATGTTAATTCTGGCAAAGGTTTACTTCGGGATTTTGGTAGTCAACTCATTGAACATAGCCAGATGTTGAATGGGAGAGTTGAAGATAAAATTATTGCCGATATTCAAGAGATCATTCTAAACACAAGGAAAATACAGAATTATCTAATTACAATGGATGGCGGGGAATCTTTCGGACGTTTTTGGCGAAGTGGAGATAGTATTCTTGATGAAATGCAACACATAGCCGAGAATATTTGATTCAGACTGGCACATATCTCTGATACCTTCACACATTTAAATACTAAATTAATGGCGAACGAGAGTTTAATAACTCGAATTAAACCGCGGTTTTTTATTTGTGCCACTAATTCAATAATTATAAAAGATGACGTACTATAAAATGCTCTTCCATTAGGAAGGGCTTTTTGGCCATTAAGCATATTTTCATTTCTAGCATCTATTTTCTACAGACTGGGAGATATGTAGTTTAAAAAAGCATTTCAGTCAGGACCACAGAAACGAAATAACCATACCTCGACATCACTCTCTGTTTAATACCAAAAAATAAGAGGAAACCTACGGAAATTGTCGAATATTTCCTTAAATCATTGTAAAGGGTGATCCCATGATAAGAAAAATAATTAGCATCAAAAATACAGGTAAATTTAGATCATGTGCCCCAAAAGGGGATTTGCAATTAAACAAATTCAACATTGTTTATTCTGAAAATGGTCGTGGGAAAACAACACTCTCAAATATTTTTCGTTCTCTTCAAGAACAAGATGAATCATTAGTTATTGGCAGAAGGACACTAGGTGGCGGAGGTGAGCAAGCGATTGACCTGTTATCCGATAGCGGTAAGCTAATGTTTAAACAAAACAAATGGATTAGCAAGCCCAACTTTGATATAGAAATATTTGATTCGCAGTTTGTCAGCCAAAATGTCTATTCAAAACATATCGAGCATGAACAGAAGAAGCAGTTATATCTATTCACGATCGGAAAGCAAGGTGTAGATATGGCTGATCGCCTGCTTGCTCTCGACGAGGAATTAAAAAAAGAAAATGCAGAAAAAAAAGAAAAAGAAAAAGAACTTTTACATGGCGTTCAAGGAGTATTGAGTGCTGCAGACTTTATTCGGTTATCCCTAAGTAACAACATTGATGATGAAATTCTGGATCAATCACGAATGTTACGCTCATCGGAAAGAGAAGGTGAAATTAAATCAAAACCATCCTGTATTCGAGTCGCATTACCCGCTTTCGACAAAACAAAATTTCTTAGCAACATTTCAAGCCCCTCTCTCAAGCGCATCTTGGACAATGCTGAGCAACTAACGAAACAACACATGAAACAAAACCTTGATCAGCACGGCGAACAATGGCTAGAATACGGTGTATCCAAAATTTCGGATCATGAACGATGCCCGTTTTGCGATCAGGAAATTAACGATGTTACGATTGTTGAGGCTTTTAAGACATACTTCAGCGATGAGTATAAAAAAGCTATACATAGCGTTAAAGTATTGGAAGCGGCGTTTGCCAAAACATTCTCTATAGAAGCTATGTTTACGCTTCAAAAACATGTGGCCTCCAACTTGGAACTGATAGAATATTGGAAAACGTATGCGTCTGTTGGTGACCCTACATCACTGGATTGGGAGCATATCAGCAAGACATGGGAACAATTTACTTATGGTATCAGAAACGTCATCGAGGCTAAAAAGCTAGCGCCGTTAGAGGAACTAGTTGTTTCTGATGACACAATCATACTGATCGATAAGTATCTTTTACTAATGAACGAACTAACTGCGTACAACGATGCAAACGATCAAATCAATAAAATAATAGAGGAACGAAAAACCACCGTTAATAAAATAAAGATCCAGGATATTAAGAGTAGACTAAGCTATCTCTCCAATGTGAAGTTGCGGTTTAGTGATGGTAAAGTAGCTCTGGTTGAGGAATATAAGCGATTATTATCTTCAATAAAAAATATGGATAACTCAAAAAGTGATTACAAAACATCACTAAACACCTACACTGCGGAAATTTTCTCGAAATATGAAGAACGAATTAATCATCATTTGGTTAATTGCGGAGCTAGTTATAAAATTTCTGATTTTAAATCGAGTTTTCAAGGTGGCAAACCGAGTAGTAACTTTATTCTCAATATAAATAACGTGGCAGTGGATTTAGGAAATGAAAAATCACCCTTAACAGCACCTTCGTTTAAAAATACACTAAGCGAAGGAGATAAAAGCAGCTTGGCTTTCGCGTTTTTCCTGGCGAAACTGGAGTCTGATCCCGAAATTAATAATAAGGTTATTATCTTTGATGATCCCATTTCCAGTCTTGATAGCCATCGAAAGAGCTATACTGCAGATCAAGTAATGAAGTTTTCAGCCCTTGCCAAACAAGTTATTGTTTTAACGCATGACATGTTCTTTGCGCGTGTTCTTTGGGGAAAGTTTGCTGACAAGAAAACTCTTCTAACTCAGCTTTGTATTAAAAGAGATGGAATACATGACAGTACGATCGATTCATGGGACATTGAAGCGGAAACGAGATCTGACTATTATCAATTGTATTTTACATTAGCCGATTTTTTAGAAGGTAAGCCGAAAATGAATCACCGATCTGTAGCGATGTGTATTCGTCCCATTCTCGAAGGAAATCTGCGTGTTCGTTTTCCACAGGACTTCAGCAGCAATGAGTGGCTAGGCGGCTTTATTCAGAAGGTCAGAACGACAAATGAGGTACACCTGCTACCACTCAAGAGCAATCTTACTGATCTAGAGGATATAAATGATTATAGTAAGAAGTACCATCACGATCAAAATCCCTTTGCCGAGAGTGAGGCGATAAATGAACAGGAGTTGTTGACATATGTCCAACGAACCCTGCTAGCCCTTAAAGGTTTGCATAATGCTGTAATCTAATGCTAAGGAGGTTTACTGTAACATCAAGATAAGCCTGTTTCTCGTATAGTGTAAAGTTAAACACAACCACGGATACAGGCTTGTCTTATCATATTAAAAATTTTGTCGAACTAGTTTGAAATTAATCTCTATATGATATCCATAGATTACAGACTCAATTCCCCCTTAGTTGGAGAAGTAGATACCAAACGATTCTTAAAAATGTCATACCTTTTATTTTGAAAATAAATGCAATCACAGAGTGCCTCTATAAATTCAATAAAGCTTTGTGCGCTCTCCTTCGTGAAAGCATCCTCTGACTTGAATCCTACTCCACAAGGTATTTCCTGTCCCCAATCATACATTCTACGACCGATAAGCCCCTGATTATGTAATAGAGCTAATCCCTCACTATATGTAATAACCTTCTCATCTTCTGCATTGTGGGTTCTGTGAATTACACTAATAACATTCATACATATATGAGCGCATGTGTCATAAGCCCCCTTGTTAAAACTAGTTCGCGCAGCTTCCATGCACTCATACACGTCATCGGAGACATCCCAAAAAGAAGATAATGCGTTCCTCGGCCAGATTCTACCGACCTTCCCCCATTTAAGTGGGTGTGTTGCAATAACACTCTGAGAGGCCAATATTGAACAGCCGCAAGTTGGGCAAAAAAGCAAAAGGATTCTAGTTGCTTTCGCATCATTTTCATCGAGAATATGTGAACCGCAGTAAAGTGCATCGACATCGGTCTCACAAATAAAACAATTGACGATCATATATTACTCCTTTCCTGTAATATGGGAATTGGAGGGACGATTCACTTTTTTCTAACCTTTCTTCTTGCCACTTGCCCCATTACCATACTTGTTGATTATTCATTTCCTCAGCCCGACGCAAGGCTTCTAAGTGCTGTTTGTGTGTAATCTTATCGGCATACAACTCCTGAAAAGCTAACAAGTACGCGATGGCGTCAGATCCCTTCTTGAAACCATTGCCGCTAGCGAAATCGTCGAGCGACACCTTCACATTCGATTCCACATGTACCGTTTTCCGCACAAAATATAACCCCCTTGTATATGTGCACACAACTTGTTATTTTGGGTCCAAAAAATATTAATTTGTACCCAATTCACAGAGGACATGCGGACGAATCAGTTACGATATACCCAGTTTTCAAAAATGATTTTTTCCATGCCTTTTTCCTCTGTACGGTGAATTTTTGCTGTTGTATAACCAATCAACCAGTTTGGACCTAATAAATTAAAATATCATTTATCAGCCTGAGCCATATCTGTTTGGATATAGGTATTGATAGGAGCTAGGAGTTTTATCGCAGCTTTTATTCCTTTTGCTACCTTGATATGCCGCCACGTTACCAATGTCCATACACACCGTTCGCTTACGTATCATGAAATGGCGGCATGTTTGTTTCCAATTGACACATTTAGTAGGCTGGTGGCACAGGTCGCTTGTTATTAAATTTTGTAATCGTGATCGTGTCTCCGTTAAAAAGCTTAATATGCGAAACTTCCATCTTGAGGACATGTTGCTCATCAAAATCTTGTATGTGTTTTTTCTCATTTTTCTTTATTAATCGGTTTAGTAAATCGAATTTCACGAGGGAAACTGCCTCCTTAAGATACGTTTTATCTACAGGCGGTCTATCATGAACTTAACCTCACTGTAAGTAGAATGATCGTTTGGTTTCCAACTTGATTGATTCCGCAAAAGTAAAGAATCATTGCCTATTTTTATTATAAATTGTTATATTGCTGCCCTAAAAAGACACTTAATTTTCTTTTTAAATCTTCATTTTCCTTCTCTAATGTTTGAACCCTGTTGCGTAATGATTCAATAATTACAGCTTTCGATGGGTCGCTCATATTTCGCTTTACTTTCTTTATTGATGATAAACCTTCCTGTTGACCACGGAGATGCTTAATCCGTTCTCTAATCGCTTTTTGTGAGTATAGGTAAGCAGTAGAAACGTTTGATTCTTTTGAAACAGTATTGAAGTTTATAGATACCTGTTTTTTAATCGTGCGTTTAATAGCATCATCCACTTTTTTAATGGTTACTTCAGATTTAGTTTTAGCATGATGGGCTATGCCCGACATGTCAGGAGATTGATTAGCCATGTTTCTTTTCCTCTCCTACATATTCACGTTTTGCTTTCGGCAAGCCGAAAATTCCTCCAGTGGTTTGGATTGAATTAGCAAGTTCTTTATAACGGTTCAATTTCGGCTCTATAAGCTCAATTGAGCGGATCCTACCTGATTGCATGTAAGTCTTTATGTCTTGCTCCATTTGGTTAATCTGTGACTCGTAATAGGAAAGAAACGTTGTGTCAACATGAAAACTGCGGCAGTTGTTTTTGATGCAAGGTGGTTCCAGTGTTTGATTTAAAAAGTCACATGAAATTTTTGGGCTTTTCACGCATAACCCGTGATCGAGCCGAATGGAGTCCAAGTTATGGCGGATCCATTCTAATTCTAAGCCGTTTTCTAGCGCTTGTACCTCTAGATCCACTTTTACCACTTCGCCAATAGTACTGAGCCTTACAGCTCCTTTTTCGCGCGCCATTTCCCATTGCTCACGAAGCGTAGAATACAAAATCTTTGCATAAATAAGCGTCATTTCAGGACTAGCATGTGCCATTAATTGCTGAATAAGTACCAAAGGCATACCGTTATTGACTAAGGTAACGCCATAACGATGGCGAAATGCATGATTTTTTATATGAAATATGTTACCTTTTTCATCTAAAAGCGGTATTTTCTCAGCCACTCGATTTCAGCTTGTATTGAATGTATTTCTACTCAAAGGTTTATTAATTCTTTTCCCGTCAAAACGGGGAAACAGAAATCGATCGGGATTGGTGCCATTGATACTTTTCTCTGTTACCAATTGTATTTGAGCAGCGACTACTTTAGCGATATCTTCGTTGATGGGTACCCGATGATCCTTATATTTCACCTTCATTTGGTTACCGCTGATCCACCATCCATCATTGCGATGTTGCAGGCAGTCCAGCTTTAACGTCAATATATTAGATCCCCGAAAGCCCGTAGCCTCAAACAGTAAAATTATAGGTACATATTCAGGTGGGAATAAATGAATGTTGTTAAGAATCTGGTTCCATATTTCGTCAGGGATAAATTTAATATTATCGGGATTCGTAGGAGACCGTTTAGGCTTGTCCTCAGGATATATAAGACGTTTAATCGATTTAAGAGGAGCCTCTTCCCATTCATACCGTTGTATGTCTGAGAGGAAAGTCTCCAAATAATTAAGGGTTTTGTATACATAATTGTCGTTAGATTCCCTCTTACCTTGTCTTATATTTCCAATTCCCTCTTTCCTCAACAGGTCGTTAAACAAAAGAATATCATCACGATTTAACTGAGTTATATCTTTCCATGACGGGTGTTTTCCCTTAACCATATTAAATAATCGGTTTAGCATATATACGTAAATAATAGCAGTGCTCACTTGCATATTTCTTACAACAATAAGTCGTTGTTTAACATAACGTTTGGATATCTCTCTGAAGGGTAGCGGAATGTCACCAAAATTAATGAAATATTGTGTACTTGTTAAATTAAAATCAATGCCTAGTTTTCGAACATCCCAACGATCCTTTTCCGTTTCCTCTCTTTTGTCATACATTTCTTCAAAATAACGATAAATATTACTATAAATACTTATATTTCTTGGATTTATACGTTTGTAATTAATGTGTAAATACTTCTGAAATCCAAGCTTAAATTTCTCGATTGGAATATCAAGTAAGCTTTTCATTGTAGGATAGTATTGTTGAATATAAGAGCCAATTTTCTTGATGGAGTTGCTGTATAATGGCCATACGCTGTATGGTGATAAATGCTTATTCGATAATTTCTTGTAAAAGTAGTACTTGAACATAGAGCGCAAAGTCTCATTAGGAAGGTTCTCAAAAGATATTTTCATTTGACTTCGCCCCCAGGGCTTATCAAGCGGTATGGGATATTCTCGAATATCCCATACATCATTAGCCCAAAAAGTTGTTAATTCACTGCTAATTTGGTAAGCAAATCAGCTTTATATACCTTCTTGTGTATGACTTCCATTTTTATTTCCTCCATGATGTAAATTCTTCTTTGAATTGGCTGCGTTATAACTTTTACGTATCGTTTCATCGGAGGGGTGGATGTAGGTGTTAAAGGTTGTTTGTACACTTGAATGTCCAAGCAATTGTTGGATGACACCAACGTCTACTCCGTTTGCGTGAAGTTCGGTTGCATAAGTATGTCGTAACATGTGGGGAGTGAAAGGAACATTAGATTTCTTGATTGCACGTTTTACCATTGAGCTTACTGCGCTGTATGAAAGCTGTTTCCCGTGATTTTTCCCATTTAGAGTAAGGAATACATAATTGCTATCAAATTCATCGCAAATATCAATTAAGTAATCCTGAAAAACATTCATCGTATCAGCGTCAACGTACACAGTTCGTCCTTCTCCAGCTACGGTTTTGGACTTTGTCACCTTAATACTTTGTTTTGAAAAATTGAAATCTGATATTTCAAGGTTTAACGCTTCCGAAATACGGAGACCGCTCTCATAAAGAATGCGAAGCAAAAGCTTGTCACGAATGTTGGTGACGGAGCGATAAACCGCTTCAAGTTGTTCCGACGATAACGTCTTAACTCTTGAACGCGGTACTTTAAGCTTGAGTGTATTCTTACCGATGGTTTTACCTATAGATATGTGATGCAAAAACGGTTTAAACGATTTGAAACGGCCTGATATTTGCCGCTGGGTATGGTCAGATATTTCTTTTTCGAATGCTTCCGAACGGAATAAAAAATCATAAAAGCTAACCACACATGTCAAAATCGTGTTGACTGTCCGTTCTGAACGTTTGGATACTTGCTCATTCATTGAAATCACATTCATATTCACTTGGGGATCACGCAGCCAAGCGATAAACTGACCGAGTATCGTCAAATTCACTTTTGTGTACTCTAGCGAACAACTATCCAAAAACTCGAAGTACAATTTGAGGTGATAACAATAGGCTCTTAATGTACTCGGTTTATTCCCTGTGTTATCAAGATATTTTATGTAATGCATGACAGGTTGGACAAGAGCGCCTCTGTTATCGACTAGCATGTACCTCTTTTTTTGGTTATCATCTTCCACATCAATTAATATCTCATGAACTTTCACGCTGTTCACTCCTCAACAGAAATAGGGACAGCGCTATTCTAACATAATCTTATCAAAGTATACATAATAAAATAACATAAAAAAAGTAAACAATAAATTAATTCCCATGTGATGTATGAAAAATAACAGATAAAGTTACAATTTTATTTATGGAAAATATATTTAATATTAAAAATATATAAAAAAAACCAATAATAATATACATATCATTTTCTACATCATTTTATTGGGTATCCAGATATTCCATATATTTCATATAGGAGGTAGGTAACTAATATTTTAATAAATGCTCCCGCGCCTCCGCTTGAGCTTTGCCCTCTAAAACAACCTAACCAATATAGGCTTTGTAATCATTGTTATAAGAGTATAGTTATTCATTCTACAAAGAAATAAAAAAGAAGCATTCTTTAACGTTGTAAACGTTGTGGAGTGCTTCTTCTGTAGGTATAGTTAACGGTTTTCACTCATCCTCTAATAATCCTGGAGCAAGTTCTTTCAAATATTCAAAATTCTCTTTTTTTACTTGATGTTCTTTTTCAAGCAAACTTTCATTTATCTTGTCTATAGTCTCAGGAAAGAACTGGTGAAGATTTTTTATCTGTGTATTTTGCTTTATGTCTTTATCGAAATCTAGTATATTGTTCTGAATGCCCCTTTCCTTTCTAAGATGTTCAAATGAGCTAGAAACAACGTGCCGTTTGTAAAGTTCCTCGTAATGGGCAGCTTGTTGTTGATATATGTTCTTTTTTTCCGACAGCCGTTCATATTCTTGTTTATATTTCAGATTGCGTTCAAGCTCTTTTTCTGACTCCAAAAGCTCTGAATATATTTTTTGTATAATTAACTCTACCTTTGTTAACTCCTCTAATAACTTGATTTTATTATCACCGAAAACTTCTATTAGTTTAGCCATATTAGGTAAATAAACTTCATCTTTTTCAGACAACGTTCGGTAACTAATGATGGGTTTATTCAATTCGTCTATAAAGCCTGGTATTTTACGTGCCCATGTGTTTCTGCCAATCCCTGTTTTTTTTTGTAATCCTAAATAGGTTAATTTTGCCCCATTTAATTCACTTTTCATTTTCAAAGCTAGTTCCTTCAAGAGATCTACGGGGAAATCTTCAGCTCTTCCTCGCTCTTTTTTAGGGGTGAGCGATTTGTTATTATTTTTTTCTATTTTCTTTACTGTTCTTTTGCCCTTAGTCATACATTTCTGACTCCAAACGCTTTGCATCTACAATTGCTTTATGATCCATCAATGCTCCTAGATACCTCGCCTTAATTTTAAGTTCCGCATCGATTTTTGACTCGTTTATTTTTTCAGCCAGCTTTCCAATATGGAAAATTTCCTTTATTGTCGACTCAATTAGTTTGCCATATTCTCGTGAATAACTCGTAAGCCACATGGCACCTTTCTGAAATTGGTCAATACTTGGCTTGAATATATAATATGAACAAGATCGGCAATCTTCGGAACAATTATCAGGAAAGTTTGAAGATGTATCCTTACAATAACCGAAATCCACCTTTCTAAGTTCTGAGAGCTGTTCATACGTCATGCTAAGGCCTCGATCATAGGCAACTCTTTTGTCCCCAATAAAACCACCAGATATTTTTTTTTCCATCTTTTCTCCGAGTCTCTTTTGGGTAAGATGATATACAAACGATTCTGCATAATGGAGTGAATGATTGAAGTAACCTCCCTGAGTCGTTAATGTATCGTGACCTGCCATTCGAGCAATTGAAAGCGGGTTAAATCCTTGTAAGAACATATTGATAATCGCGAAATGTCGTGTATCACCAGGTTTTATTCCATCAATATCTGTTATATTATATATCTCATTGATGATTTCCTTATAAAACCATTTGAGTAATTGTTTGAATTTATCTAAATCTATCCGTGCATGTGTCCACCTTGATTTCCTTCCCCGCAATCTGTAGAGCTCATAGGGCATTAAAAATTCAGAAACTATTCCAGACAATTCTAATTTTATACTATAATCTCTGATCATGCTGTACGTCGATTCATCAATTTGAACTCTAGTATAACCAGTCTCCTCACCGCCGTCTCGTTCTACATTCGATTCCTTGATTATTGGTTTTCGAATCCAAAATAGGTTATTATGATCTCTTTCGATACAATCACTTCTAAGTTTGAGAAATTCATTGGGTCTCATCGGTAAGATGTTTGTAATTCTCCACCAAAGAAGTATTGGTAGAAAGAGTGTCTTGGTATCTGAATCTGGAAATTCATTGAAGTATGCATCAATGTATTTATCAAATGTCATGACATGTTGGAAATCAGGCAACTTCCTGCTTCCATGAACTTTATTTGGTCGACTTTCACAAATCTCTCTGACTCGATCGATATTAGGTATACTGTAAAACGTCGAGAACATTATTATTGTTCTTGCAAGCCTAGAAGCTTCTGGCGCAGAGACAGAGAGCAATAATGCATCAAGATTGCTGGTATTCATAAAACCGTTCGTTTCAAGTATAGCGCGTTTTAAGTACCGTTGTTCTAGCCATACCGTATCCGCAGCAGTATTGTTAATAATTCTCGCTAATGTGAAAGCTTTTAGTGCAAGATTTAGATCCTTGTATACTTCTAAGTCATACAACAATTTCAGTGGGACGTTGTGAACTGTACTTACGTATCTCCATTCAACATCTTCAAAGGAATTTGCAATTATTACTCCATACTCTTTATAAGAATTAAATGTTTTTTTAAGGTCGTCATATTTGTCAGAAGTAAAAACAATATTTTCGAGCAAGTGTATTCGAGTAACTCCTGATTTATCTACTCTTTTTCGAACCTGCATCTTATCACCAGCTATTTAAATTTTCATTTGTAAGAAAGGTGATATTTCCTCCACCAAACTCTTCAAATCTTTCCTATCAATAAATGAATCGACATATTCTTTACCGAACGCTTGATATGCTTCATTAATCAACAAATAAATATACAGAAAGCGCTTAGTATCCCTTTGCAAGGTTGCTTCATATTTGCAATCTGTAATTGAATCGCGTAATCGTTTTAATTCAACTACTGCTTCCGTCATAACATAGAATTGTGGAATGAATAACCCACAATCCATGCATGATTTCTTATTTGGATATGAACATTCAGGATACACTAGACATTGACCACCATCTGTACGCGAAGGTAAATCTCCTTTAAGGATGTCTCTAATTATTTTTTTGAATATATCCTTTGGAAGTTTAGAAAGCTTTAAAATAATCGATTCTTTCTGCTCAATTTTTTTTGTTAGGAATATACCCCAAGCTTCTATTTCATGAGGTTTCCAACGATCTCGTAAACTTTGAATAAGCTCAGTTTTATTCTCAATGCCTTGGACATATTGAGTTTGATCCGAACCCATCAACACCAAATAATTGAACAGCCAACCAAAATGCCCTCTTCTAAATACATTAATTGAAACTCTATTAAGAGAACCATCCTTATTCGTATTCCTTACATAAATTTCTGGAGAAGTTGAATCTTTCACATGCGACCGCGTTATTCGGTTAAATTCGAGGGCCAAGTCTGCATCTGGACCATCTTCTTCAGTTACAGAATAAAATAAATAAGTGAGCGTACTTCGATTCATTTTTCTTGATTCAAACGTCACCAAAGTAGGAAAATCTTTGAATATTTCCTTTTTCTTTTTTACACTCAATCCATTTTTCAATTGATTTCCTAACAAAGTGGAGTGTTGTTTATCGCGACGGTGTAGTTCACTTAGCACAGCCGCTGTTGCAAATGGAATTATCAGATCAGGTATTACATAAAATTTAAGTAATTGCTTTGTTTTGCTGACTATTGCATTTTTTATTTTCAATTGAACCTGATTCACTATGGTCTGGGCTTGATAAATCGATAATTTATTGTGATCAAACCACTCTAAAGAGCTAATACCTATCTCTTCTGTATCGACATCAGGCATGTTTGTTACAATATCAGGAGCTCGCCAGACATCAGTCAAATGCATAATAATAAACAACCATGCATTAGCATGAAGTTGTGAAAATAAGGATCTTTCCGTCAAAACATCAATATCATGGACAAAAAACATGTACCGTTCATAAATTTCTGGCTCATAAATTGATTCTTCATTTGAATCGAAACGTTTAGATGTCCGAAAGACTTTAAATTTTTTATTCCTCTTTATGTCATTTACGCTATCGCAGTATTCAATAAATTTGGAAATAGTTTCTTTCGCATAAGAAGGAATATCCTGCCTCATTAGTAGAAATTCAAGTTCAGAATCAGAAAGCATAAACCGTTTTTTGTTGATAAGCGATAACCATTCTATAAAGATCTTAATGTATTTACTCGTGTCATCCGCTTTTTTACGGATCGACGCCTTGCTAATAGAAAGTTTCAATGAGGAAAATTCAAAAAAAATGTTTTTGTTAACTTCAATTGCTTCTGTACCATTAATTTCTAATTTCAACCTTTCCAGTAGGCTTTCGGTTGTAATTGGTTTATTTTTTTTCTCTTTAACTTTTTCGACTGCCAAAACTTCGTCAACTGGTATAAAAGAGGTTCCTAGACATTCGATTGGCTTACTAAGTTTACAACTCCATATATATTTATAGACAGATTTATAAACTACCCCCCATCTTCTCGCTACTTCATTGATACTCATAGTATTTTTAGGTTTTATTGATTTCCAGCCCGTTTCCAATTTATCCACAGAAAATATATGGTAAACTTCAAAGTTATCAATAAAGTATTGATACTCGACATACGGAATCAAATAAAACCTCCCTTTTTTCACAATCCCCTTTATTAAACCGTTCTTAATAATCTGCGTAAACATTTTTTGGGGGGGAGAGAAACCCTTATCTATCAACCAGTCTTTGAGAAGCGTACTGTTAACATAATGTTCTTTAAGTTCGGGTTTCCTTAATTTAAGCTTTGTTAACTCGTATTCTTTTACATCATCAACCGAAACAAATACTGCATTCATAAATATCATTGTGCTTTTAAGTAACTTTGAAATAGAATACACAATATTTCTGGATAAACCCCACTTTATCCTCAATTCACTTAAGCTCAGATAACCTATTGGTCGTATTGAATCATTAGTATTTTTTTCATAATTTTTCATGATACAGTAGCAATCCTCGTGTAAAATGGAAATCTGATTGCCGTTATTTCTGTTGACACTTATAACTTCGTATTGAATAAGGCGTTTAAAAAGTCTACCAGGGTTACTAATACCTATTTGGTTAAACCAATCGATCAAAACCGTACTTTCAACGTATGTTTTCTCCACTTATTCTTCCTCTCTTAGTTAATTGTCAGTATTGTTAGTCATATTTTTCCTTCGTTGAATAAGAAGAGGGATGAAATTTACGTGCATATTCTGAAATTTTTCTTCAATTTTCTTTCTCATTCGTTCTGTTTCCGACATATAGGCGAGAGATGATGTCAATTCCTTATCTCCTCTTGGTTGTGCAATGTCGTTGGGATTTGATGCTTCCTCAGCCAATAAATTTGTAAAAGTACCTCGACCAATATGTGTTGACCATTTTGTAATGTCCAAATGATTCGCAAGTATTACCTGGTCGTGGTTTCCTAATCTTAGATTGTTAATAAAACGCATTTTTGCCTTTTCAAAGAATTGGCGATAGCTGCCAGCGGTCATTGCCTTACCATTTTTATTTACAAATAACGCATTGGAGCCATCAATAGCTTTATAGAGAGAAACATGGTTGTTGTAGAAGTGATTTAGCCAATCATAAATGCCTATAATTTTTTGTTTTCTCACTCTTTTTACTCCAGGATTGGTTGCTCGCAAGTCTCCTCGTAAACTGTGTGGTTCTAATATGACTGCCATGCTTCCTGTGGGCGTTATCTTGATATTTGACCGCTTTATGTTCACAATTTCTCCCATGCGTAGACCTCCAAAAAACTGGAGGTAAATACCTAAAGCTATCGGATTAGCCTCCATAATGGCGGTTTCTAAAAACATCGCTATATATTGATAAGGCAGAATGTGTTCTACTTCGTTTGCACGTATTGGGGGATATATAGGATTGAAGATAGACTCAACATATGAGCCGCCGTATGTACTTTCCCTTTTCACAAAAGTGGTTAATGGCACATTACTCAACACTTCTTTTTTAGCGAGAAATAAGTAAAAGTGAGTTAAGGTTCGTTCAGCCTCTTTAACGGTTTTATAGGCTAAATTTTTTGACACCATTTGATTTAAATATTGATTTCCGTGGGAAATTTTCAATCCAGCAAGTGAATTAAGATCGAACTCACGTGCGTTGGTCACCAAAAAATTCAAAAAAGGTACGACTACATTGGCGGGTTTTCTCATGGTATTAATTTTATGATTCGACCACTTTGAAATAATAAACTCTGAGATTGGATGAATAACTTTACAACCGCTTCGTTTATCCATCAGTGAAATAACCATCAGTTCTTTCTCTTCAGGATGCTTTTTATTCCTTAATTTCATCCATTTAAGCTTTATTGGTTCAGCTACGAATTTGAAATTTTGATCTGGATTCATTTCAATTATTGTGTTCATGATTTCTCCCTTCAAAACACAAGTGGCTTACTCTGGTCAGTAACGAAACTTATTAATAGTAAAACACATTATTCAATAAATTACAACATATACCTTATAATGTATTTAAGTATATTAAATTATATTTTAGTTATTTTATTTTCATTTTCGGAATGTTTTTTGTCGTTCCTGATATTTTTTTCGTTATTTTTTGTTAGTGATAATATAGAACTTGTTTAAATTTTATTAAAAATAATTAATCATACTTTTACGAGAATGGAGTCTAAAGACGGTGAGTAGGTTGACTGTGGAGGAAAAGTTTTGTTGAGTATATTGTCTGCAGAAAGGTTGCACGCAAAACTAATTCACAATCTGTTTTAGGAGCGTCAGTCCGAAAACGGATACAGCTATCCTGCTTACTACTGATCGCAAAAAAAGGAGCCCATAAAGAGAGCCCTGCAAAAGTCCATTTTGTTCAGAACAACAAAAGAGATTAAAAAAAACGAGCCTCTAGAATCGCTTCTAAGGCTCGTTTCGCATATAGGGAGACATATTTAACCCCTAAATTCTTTGGTTTTTCCAAAAACACTACTTTTGCAGCGGTCTCCATAAATGGACTCCTTTTTAATCTTAGACATATACTATCGAAGTTTTTAGTTATTATCCCTCGTTTAAAATTCCATATCCTTATTGTTCATTAAGGATTGACCTCAAACAAATAAGAGCCTAAGGGTTACTCCATATATATGATTTTATTGCCATTGTCCGTTTGAATGAGATGTTTGAGATCAATGTTCCATTTATTCAATCGATTCTAAAGCTCGATTTCCCATTATGTGCAACTCTTATTCTCTTCTTTGTCTTTTTGTACAAGTACTACATTATGTACACCCTTAAAATTCATAAATCTATGTGATATGACGCGGTTTTTATGAATTTCTTTATTTTTGTACATGTCATTTGATATAGATATTTGGTAGAGGCGCTCTCCGGTGACGTCGTTTCGAACTTTAAACACAACAATCCGGAAATCAAGCTAGCTTTCGAACAATACGAGAAAGAAACCGCTCATTTTATGATTAACAAGCTGCCTGAGTTTTTCCATGCGGAGATGTTCGAGTTCATTGCGCACAGTAAATCCGATGACTATGTCGGAGAAATGGTCGATATCGCTGACAAGCTGGACGCGCTCATTAAAGCAAGCCTAGAAATGCGCAATAATCCTCATTACGCGGATACCTACTATAATCAGCTTGTAAAAGTACAGCATCGCTTTGAGAATCCTTGCGTTATCTTTTTCTTGGCTTATATTTTACATGATTTAACCTATTCCAATCTGATTGGACAGTAGGAGGGAAGGTAATCATTCGAAGCTGTACGGCTGGCTTCGAGTGATCTTTTCTGCTGCATAGCCCCATCATTTGCATCCCATGTAAGGTTTCTGTTGCACAAAGTACAACGTACGACATCGGCATTCCGCCTCGCAAACCTAGCTGCACTCCCGCTGCACGGCCTCCTCAATTCGGCAGCAAACTATCACACACCTATTCAGCGCAAATAATGCAGCGTATGGGCTGATGTGCTACAGTGCAGTTTCTGCAACGTATGATGCGAAAAGCGTGCTTCCGTTGTGCTACAGTGCAGTTTCTGCAACATATGATGCGAAAAGCGTGCTTCCGTTGTGCTACAGTGCAGTTTCTGAAACGTATGATGCGAAAAGCGTGCTTCCGTTGTGCTACAGTGCAGTTTCTGCAATAGAATCGCGTGGGAACCCCCATTTTGCTCGTCCATTCTTTGATTCTATTGCATTTTCTGCAGCGTAGCCCCATCATTTGCACCCATGTAAGATTTCTGTTGCACAAAGTACAACGTACGACATCGGCATTCCGCCTCGCAAACCTAGCTGCACTCCCGCTGCAACGCCTCCTCAATTCGGCAGCAAACTATCACACACCTATTCAGCGAGTAACGCAGCGCATGGGCTGATGTGCTACAGTGCAGTTTCTGCAACGTAGGCTGGGAAAAACGAGCTTCCGTTGAACTACATTGCAGTTTCTGCAATAGAATCGCGTGGGAACCCCCAATTTGCTCGTCCATTCTTTGATTCTATTGCATTTTCTGCAGCGTAGCCCCATCATTTGCACCCATGTAAGATTTCTGTTGCACAAAGTACAACGTACGACACCAGAATGCCGCCTCGCAAACCTAGCTGCACTCCCGCTGCACGGCCTCCTCAATTCGGCAGCAAACTATCACACACCTATTCAGCGAGTAATGCAGCGCATGGTCTGGTGTGCTACAGTGCAGTTTCTGCAACGTAGGCTGGGAAAAACGAGCTTCCTTTGAACTACATTGCAGTTTCAGTTTCTGGAGGACATGGCGCGAAATGGATGCTCCGTTGAGCTGCTTTGCAATTTCGGCAACGTATTGCGTGAAAAGGGGCTCCTTTGAGTTACAGCGCAGTTTCAGCAACGTTTAGTTCGAAAAGCATGCTTTCACTAAACTCATTGCAGCTATTTCAACATATGGCGCGAAAAGCGTGCTCCATTGAGCTTCACTGCAGTTTCGGCAGCGCATGGCACGAAAAGCGCGCTTTCTCTAAGCAGTAATGAAGTTTCTCCAGCAACGGCATCTAGCAGCACAAAAAAAAGACTGCCGAGATTTCTCGACAGTCTAAACACGCTGATGGGGACGGCAAAGCAACTATTATCCGTTGGCTGCCGCACTCCAGCCAAACGGGTATGCTGCCGAAATCTCTAAAGGCAGCTTGCCCGTCGGCTCAAGGTCACCAAGCAGGGCTTTCGCAGCTGCTGCAAGCGCTAGCGGCCTGCATTCATACACTGCCAGATAGGCTTTCACGTCCGGGTACAGCAATAAATCCAGCGGATTTCTAACCGATACGGCTATGGTCCGATCCGGCGCAAGCCGTACGGCCTCGCATGCAATATCCCGCTCTAAAGGATGCTTCGAAGCGTCGTAGGTTACAACAACGATTTGTGAGAAGCACTCCAGATCAGCCAGCGGGTTAACCCCGTTCATCTGTCGCTCAACTACATTCGCGCCAAGCTCCGTAAGGAAGCTGCCTAACGAGCCGTCACCCGATAGCATCTCATCAGCTACCGATACCGGTACGATTTCCGGCCATAGCACAAGCGTGCTTTCGCTGCGGCTGATCGGCAGCAAGCTGCCCTCATTTTTAACCAACGTTACAGAGGCTTCGCTCCATCGTCTCGCCGCTGCTTTATTCGCCTCGGTACCTATAGCCTCTTCGACCTGTGTCCACGGCAGCAGCGGCTCATCCAGCTCAAGCTTCTTCTTGAGCATCATGATCCGATCAAGCGCCTCGTTAATGCGCGCCTCAGTAAGATCACCTTTCTCAACCGCGGCAGCAACGGCTTCTAACGCAGCCCATTGCTTCTCAAACGTGTGGCTGATCAGCACCATGTCAGCTCCTGCTCGAATCGCCTTGATCGCGCCTTGCTCCGGACCATAGCTTTTATCGATAGCATCCATCTCCAGGCAATCAGTTACGACAACCCCGTCATAACCCAGCTCCTTGCGCAGCAAACCGGTTATCACTTCCTCCGACAAGGTGGAGGGCTCTCCGGAAGGATCCAGCGCCGGCAAGCAAACATGTGCGGTCATGATACAATCCGTTCCTGCTTCGATTGCCGCTCGGAACGGTTTTAGCTCAATTGCATCCAAGCGTTCGCGTCCGTGAAGCAGGATAGGGAGCGCATGGTGAGAATCGACCGCCGTATCGCCGTGTCCCGGAAAATGCTTAACTGTCGCTGCTACTCTAGCAGCTTGATAACCTGCAACGGCAGCAGCGCCAAGCTCTGCAACCACATCCGAGCGATCGCTGTATGAGCGCACGTTAATGACTGGATTCTCGGGATTGTTGTTCACATCGATACAGGGCGCATAATTCATCGTTATGCCCAATTGCCTGAGCTCTTCACCGCAAATACGCGCCGTCTCACGAGCTCCCTCTGCAAGACCCGCCGCTCCTAGCGCCATATTGCCGGGCATAAGCGTTACGCCTTTCACCAATCTCGCGACCATGCCGCCCTCTTGGTCAATGGCAACGAATAAAGGCGGGCTTCCCGCATGCTTTGCAAGGCTTTGAAGCTCTCCGCTCAGCTTATGCACCTGCTTCGCATCCTTCACATTGCGGGAGAAATAGATCGTTCCGCCAATGCCGTTCGCTGCAATAAGCTTCTTCATTTGCTCGGTCGGCTCATAGCCATGAAATCCAAACACAAATAATTGACCAATCTTTTTCTTCAGGCTCCAGCTTTGCCACTCACGCTCTTTCGTCAATTCCTTCCCCATCCCTTCCGCATTCCAACCCTTAATACATAGGTTCAATCAAATCCTCGCCGGCTTGCGCGCCTTCTTGGCGCCTGTTCCGGTAGTCCGTCGGATTCTCCCCTGTATATTTCATAAATACCTTTGTAAAATAACGCCGCTCCGCATAACCGACTTCCTTCGCAATTTGAGCCACGCTCTTTGCCGTTTCCGCAAGCATCGCCTTTGCGCGTTCCATCCTCTGCCGAGTTACATATTCAATAAACGTTTCGCCAAACGTTTGTTTAAACAAAAGGCTAAAATAGGAGGTGCTCAAACCCACATGGGTAGCCGTCTCCTCCACGCTGAGGTCACGATACAGATTGCGGTCCAGAAAGGCCTTTGCCTCCGTCATCGAACGCTCCGACTGTTTTTTCTTATCCATCGATTTATCCGATACGGTATTCGTTACCTGGCGGATGACCGACAACAAATCCTTGATCCCGAAACGGCGATCCAATCGGCGCCACAGCATATCCTCCTGCTCGCGCGAGAAAACGCCCATCTCCTTCATTTCCCGCATCAGATGCAGCACAAAGAAATGCAGAAGCGGCTTGACACGGTTAAGCGATGGCTCATTCATACGCTGCAAAAGCACCGTTATACCTTGAAGCTCGATATCTACGCCAATCGAGTCACCGCGCTTAACCGCACCGATAATTTTCTCGGCGGTATCCCAAAACGCCTGATCCGCTTGCGATGATTTCTGCTGCTCAGACGGATATACCGCAATAATGTCATGAACAGGCGTTAGCTGCATGCCCTGCTGAACAAGCTTATAAGCCTGAGACAAATCAGCAACCGCTGCAAACTCCCGATATATCCCTGCAAACAAGGATAGCTTGACATGGCTCTTAATGGCTGTCAGCAGCATTTCTGCCCATTCCTTAATCTTCGCAAAATCATAGGCTGCTGTTTTTTCCGTTTCGATCAGCACGCACCATTCCCCGTCACGGATCTGAATGACCGCATGATGCAGCCCATTTTGCTGCAGCCTTTCTCGCAGCACGTTGCAGACGGCAAAATTCCACAGCTTCCGCTCTTTATCCGACCAATCCCGCCAGTCCTTCGTTTTCTCGGAGCTTACATCGAGATCAAGCACGATTAAGACGAACTGCTGCTGCTTCAGCTGCTGTTCGTCTCCGGTCAGCAGCCAATGATCTGCCGTAACGTCGGTATAATCCATAATAATGTCATATAAAATTTTCTCACTCGCCAAATCGATCATGCGGCCCAGCTTCTGCTTCTCTTCCTGCAGCTGCTTCTGCTTGCTCCGCTGACTGGACATGATTCTCGCAATGACGCCGGTCAGCTCATCATACGGAATCGGTTTCAATACGTAATCATTGACGCCGAATTGAATAGCCGTTCGCGTATAAGCAAAATCCTGATAGCCTGACAGCATAATGATATCGCATGGCATCGCCTTATCACGGATATGACGCACCAATTCCAAGCCGTCCATCACCGGCATCCGAATATCGCATAGCAATAAATCAAAGGCTTGCTGTTCCATAAGCTCCAGCGCTTCCACCCCGTTTTTGGCCGTGCCGCCAACGGTAAGCCCAAGCATTTCCCAGGGGATAACTTTTTCTAAGTTTCTCGTTATATGTGCCTCATCGTCAACTAAGAGCACTCTACCCGTCATGGCTGATCACCTCTGCTTTTCGGAATTACACAACGAATAACGGTACCGCTGCCCTCTTGACTACAAATCCATAAACCAAAAGCCGGACCGTAGTGAATACGTAAGCGATCTGCAACATTTCGCAGTCCGAGTCCTCTTCTTTCTCCAATCTCCGCCGCATTTGACAGCTTACTGGAAGGGTCAGAGCCCGCAGCCAGCTTATTTAGCACACTCGCGCTCATGCCTAGTCCGTTATCACGAACCATAATAACGATTTGATACGGCTCCGTTATGACCTCTATTTCTATTTTTCCTTGCCCGTCTTCATAGCCGTCAAACCCGTGCTGAATGCTGTTTTCTACGAGCGGTTGAAGCGTAAGCTTCAATATCGTATATTCCAAAGCCTCTGCCGGAACATTCAGCTCATATGAAAATAGCTCCTCGAAACGATACTTTTGAATTTCCAAATAGCTTCGCACATGTTCGATTTCTTGATTAATTCTTATTTCTTCGGTATGGTGCATGCTTGTGCGGAGCAGATTGCTTAACCTGCGTACCATAAGCATGATTTTTGCGCCTTCGTTTTGTGCGGCAAGCGCATTAATCGACTCCAGCGTATTAAATAGAAAATGAGGCTTGATCTGAGCCTGCATCAGCATCATTTCCGCATGCTGCTTGCGGGCCTGCTCTCTTCTCACCTCGCTCAGGAGGTTGCCGATCCTCTCGACCATACTGTTGAAGCTGTTGGCGAGCAATACCGTTTCATCCTTGCCTTGGGCAGTTACGCGAATATCGAGCAGCCCCTGCTCGACCAATCTCATTTTGCGAACAACCTTAATGATCGATTTGGCCACCCGATTGACAAAAAAGACGTTAAACAGCACCGCAGACAACAAACCAAGCACGGTAATCATGCCGATCCATTGCACAAACCTTACATTTTCATTCGTGAGTGAGTTCCATGGCTTTACCGATACGAGAATCCATTCGTTCCGGTCCAATTGATAGGAGGAGACTAAGCTGTCTACCCCCTCAAACTCCACTCTGGAGCTGTTATAATTATTCGTTTGCTGCGGCAGCGAGTCCGTCTGTTCATTAATGTTGTGTCCGTCAAACTCGCTTTTGCTGTCCAGCATGATGAGACCCGTTTTATTCACGATCAAATATCTGGTTTCAGCAGCATCCGCCTGCGGGTTTTGGAAAGCCTTGAGCATGGCAGAAATCTCTTCCGTTTTGTACTGCGTAATCATGACGCCAAGATCGTTGAACGTCTCGATATCCTTAACCACGCGCATTTGCGTGAATAGCGGCGGCTCAACGCCCGTAAGCTCCCGCTGCTCATAAGGACCGATCCAGAGCGGCCGTCCCCCAAGCTCCAGCACTTCCTTATAGGTGGAATGAGCCTTCAGCATGTCGAACGAAATCGGCTTGAATGTCGTCGGATCATTGCGGTACGATCGAAACATCGTGCCATCCTTCGCGTACAGCACAACGAAGCTTACCGCGGGATGCTGAAACAATATCCTCTTCATTTCTTTTTCGGCCTGGTTGATCGCAATCAGAGTACTGGCATCGTTTGATGTATAAGTGCTGTATTTGAGCGTATCCTGGACCTCTGAGCTCGTCAGGTTACCGTCAGACAGCTGATCCAGCTCACGGAAGAAATAACGGATGTTCCCGCCTACCGCCCTGAGGGAAATTTCTGTTTGCTCGCTATATTTTTTCTCGAGCAGCGTCTCTGAATTAATAAAGGAGAATATGCCGAGGCCGATCATCGGGATGACGATCAGGAATATAAAAGCAAGCATCAACTTCGGTCTCAGGTTCATCTAGCAGGCTCCTTCTTTCTTTACCCCTTTACGCTTCCAGCCGTCATGCCTTCAATAATTTGGCGCTGCAAGAAAACATACACGGCAAGAACCGGAATAATGCTTATAATTACAGCAGCCGAAAGCGATGCAAAGTTCGTGCGGTAACCATCATTAAAGGTTGCCATACCCGTTGGGAGCGTTTTGAGAGATTCAGACGTTATAAAAAGCTGGGATAAAATATATTCGTTCCAATTGGAAATAAAATTCAAAATAAACACGGTAACAAGCGCCGGCAAAGAGATCGGAATAATGACCTTGAAAAACAGTCCCGTAGCGCCGAGCCCGTCCACGATGCCCGCTTCCTCCAGCTCATTCGGTATCGAGAGCATAAAGGCATAAATAATAAAGACGGTTATAGGCAGCGCATATGTGCAGTATACCAAAATTAATGACCAATGCGTATTGTACAATGGTTCTCCGAATACTTTAATGCCTTGCACTAAGCGATACAAAGGAATAAACAGCGCTCCTGGAGGGACGATTAAGCCGAGAAGTATAAATTGATAGATTGCTTTATTCGTTTTCTTGTATTTCATCCGGGCAATCGCAAACGAGGTCATGGCGGCGAACAGCAGCGTAAGCACACATGCACCAATCGTTACAATTCCGCTGTTCAAAGCGTATTTTCCGATATTCGCGGTTTGCCAAGCAGCAACATAGTTATCGAAATTGAAGCTTTTTGGCAGAGCCCATGTATTCATTGTAATTTCGCGATTCGTTTTGAATGATGACATAAACAGCCACAGCAGAGGGAAAAGCAATACGATGACATAACCAAATAAAAAGGTATGCATCCACCATTGAGAATTACGGGAACGTTCCATCAGTATTGCACCTCCTCGCTTTTCGTGATGCGTTGCAAAATACCGGTTAGCACTAAAATAATAATGAACATCGCGACCCCGATCGCGCTGCCGTAACCAAGCTCCAGCGAACGGAAGCCTACCTTAAGCATATAAGTTGACATAACCTCCGTGGATTGAAACGGGCCGCCGTTTGTCATAATTTGCACGATATCAAGCACCTTCATCGTTCCCGAAACCGTGAGAAGCAGCATGACGAACAGGATCGGCCTAACGAGCGGCAATGTAATGGACCATGTTTCCTGCCAGCCGTTTACGCCGTCCAGCTTGGAGGCTTCGACAATCTCTTTCGGAATGTTTAGAATCGCTGCCAAACAAAGGACAATGAAGAAGCCGATATTTTGCCATGCGTTTGCAATCAGAATCGAAAGCATGGCAAGCTTTGGATCGGACAACCACTCACGTGCCCAGTCTTCCGGCGCAACGAGGCGGATAAACTGGTTGATCAAGCCCGAATCATAGTTGTACAGCACCCCGAACAAAATCGCTACCGTTGCTGTCGATATAACAACCGGCACGAATACGGCCGATTTGTAAAAGTCACGCATCCGTCTAACTTTGCTGATAATAATCGAAATCAGGAAGACGAGCGGAATGTTCACGATTAAGGAAAACGCCATAAAGTAAAAATTGTTTACAAGTGCTTTTCTAAAAACCTCATCCTGCCAAAGTCTCGTAAAGTTATCGAAACCGATGAACACCTTCTCGGTAATGCCGTCCCAACGAAAGAAGCCGTAGAAAAAGGAAACGATGACTGGGTATACGAAAAATAAAGCGTATAAAGCAAGCGTCGGAATAATGAACGCCACGTAAGTAATCGGATTTTTGAGTGCTCTGTTCATAATGTCCTCCTTTTATCCTGGCGTGAAAAAAGGGTGTCCTCCTGGAAGGAAGGACACCCTCTCGCCCATCAGGATCGATTGTAATGTCTCGCAATTACTTCGCTGCGTTAGCTTTATCTTGCGACGCTTGAATTTTTTCCGCTACTTTTTCCGGTGTGGTTACTTTACCGATTAGCTCTTGGATGCCAACGTTTACATCAGCGCCAACTGCTGGTTGAACGATCGCATCATACGCTTTCCAAGAGGAAGAGGCATTCGCCATTACCGTCAAGATTTCAGTTGTAAGCGGGTCTACGCCGGATAGGTCGCTAAGCTTCATGGAAGGAAGCAATTTGTCTTCAACCAACGTACGTTTTTGAACTTCTTCCGTGAAGAAGTTAGCGATAAATTTCTTAGCTGCTGCTACTTGATCTTCATTTAGGTTTGCAGAGAAACCAAAGCCGTTCGAGTACGAAGCATTGATTGAAGTTTGGTCGCCGGCTCCGCCATCGATGGACGGGAATGCGAAGTAACCGATTTGACCTTTCAGGTCGCCAGCTTCGTCGCCGGAGAAGCGGTTTGCATCCCAAGTTCCTGTAAATACCATTGCTGCCTTACCCGATAGCAACTGTGCACCTTGGTCAGCATAAGCAAGACCTAGAGCGCCTTTTGTGAAATAATCTTTGTTAACAAGCTCTGCATAAGAAGCAAAACCTTTTACGAAGTTTTCATCTGTCCATTTCGCTTCGCCGGATACGACTTTGCTGAATGCATCAATACCTACGTTGCGTTCCATAACCGTATTCCACAACATGCCGTTAACCCAGCCGTCTTTAGCTGCCAAACCGAACGGCGTGTAGCCCGCTGCTTTGATTTTTTCGGATACGTCAAGCAGCTGCGCCCATGTCGTAGGAATTTCCAAGCCCAGCTCGGAGAAAATTTTCTTGTTGTAGAAAATCGCTTCGCTATAGCCGCCGAAAGGAAGCCCGTATACTTTGCCGTCTATTGTGAACTCATCCAAGCTTGCGAACTTGTCTTTAAGGCCAAGCTCATCAATAATGGGAGTCAAGTCCAGCATGCGGTTTGCTTTTACATAAAGCTTGAGATCCGCACCGCCGAATACTTCAAAAATATCAGGAGGATTGCCGGCTGCCATTTCAGCTTTCAGCTTTTGATCGCGGTTAACGATTTCATCAATGCCTTCAAGCTTGAAGGTTAGGCCTTTGTTTTCTTCCTGGGTTTTTGCAACGACATCTTCAAGAATTTTCAAACGAGTTTTGCTCGTTTCTTTAATTTGAGTATGGCGGAGAGACAAGGTTACATCCTTCGCTTCTGCAGGCGGTTCAGTTGCTTCGGCAGGAGTATTAGTGCTGTTGTTTGTGCCTGTGTTTTTGTTCGTTTCCGCGTTGCCGTTAGAGCCGCATGCGGATACAACGAGCATAATAGATACTAACATTGTGGCAAGAAGTGTAGATCTCTTTTTCATTGGGAAGACCTCCTCGTTTATGGTGTTGCTTGTTTGCCTCGCACCTTTATTATAGTCGGCCCTGCTCCTAAGTAAGGAGGTCCAAAAAACGACGAGTTAGGGATACAATTCTCTTTTTTTTGAAAAGAGGGATAAAATTAAATAGCCCGCCGGGTTATTATTCCCGACAGGCTATGTTCATTTACATTGCGTATTAATAACGCAAATCATTCGTTATTCCTTTGATAACCTCGTAAAACCGCTGCCACTCTGGATTCGCTCCTTCATTCTTGCGGTTTTCACGCAGGCTTTCCTCTACAGCAGGTGAAGTTTGCTCTGCATGAAGCATTTTTTTGCTTTCAAGCTGAAATTTTTCCTGCTTCGCTCGCAAGCTGCCATCTGACATTTATACCCCTCATCCCTTCAACCAGCCTTTTCGCAATGCAAAAAGCTCCCTCAGATCCTCGGTAGACATTTCCGTAATCCATTGATCCGACTGGCCGACTACTTGATCATTGAGCGACTGCTTCCGCTCGATCATCTCGTCAATCTTCTCCTCGAGCGTGCCAAGCGTGATGAACTTGTGCACATGTACCTTCTTCGTCTGCCCGATTCGAAATGCCCGGTCGGTCGCTTGGTTTTCCACTGCCGGATTCCACCAACGGTCGAAATGAAACACATGATTCGCTGCCGTCAGGTTAAGGCCGGTTCCGCCCGCTTTAAGCGAAAGCACAAACGCGCAGCAAGGCTCTTCGACATTCTGGAACTGTTCTATCATTTGATCCCGCTTCGCCTTCGGTACGCCTCCGTGCAAATAAGGCACAGGCAGCCCTAGCTTCTCCTCAAGCAATTGCTTCAGCTGATGTCCCATATCAATATACTGAGTAAAGATGAGACAGCGTTCGCCTTCTGCAGCTATTTCCTCGCACATTTCTAGCAAGCGGGCTACTTTATTGGAACGTTCGACTTCCCATAATGCCGTTTTATCTTCATTTCCAAGCAGAGACGGATGGTCGCATAATTGCTTTAGCTTCGTTAACGCGGCAAGAATAAGTCCCCTGCGCTGCATCGGACCCAGCTTATCGAGACTTTCAAGAAGGTCAGCAACAAAATTCTCATACATCACACCTTGCTCTGCAGTTAAAGTCATATAGGTTTTCGTCTCATTCTTATCCGGAAGCGAAAGCTGGATGGAAGGATCCTTCTTGATTCGGCGGAGCATAAATGGCTTCACCCAGCGCTGTAATCCTGCAATCATTTTCTCATCGCGGGTTTTCTCGATCGGCGTAACAACTTCCTTCCGGAATTCGTTAATGTTGCCTAAGTACCCTGGATTTATAAAATCATAGATCGACCACAGTTCCGTCAGCCTATTCTCCATCGGCGTTCCTGTCAGCGCAATGCGATGCTCCGCAGGCAGGCGCCTTATCGCGGTCGATTGCTTCGTATACACGTTTTTGATGTTTTGCGCCTCGTCAAGGCACAGTGCATCCCAATCGACTAAGCATAAATCCTCTTCGTCCAGCTGGGCGAGTGAATAAGACGTAATCACCAAATCGGCGCCTGCGACCGAATCACGGAACTGCTCTCCCTTTTCCCGCTTATTCCCGTAATGCAGCATAACGCGCAGCGACGGCGCAAACCGTTCAAGCTCCTTCTCCCAGTTTCCGATGACCGACGTTGGGCAAATGAGCAATGAAGGGCCGCTTTGCTGCAGCCTATGCTCCTTGATATAAA
This sequence comes from Paenibacillus sp. LHD-38, assembly GCF_031157315.1. Classification (GTDB taxonomy): domain Bacteria; phylum Bacillota; class Bacilli; order Paenibacillales; family Paenibacillaceae; genus Pristimantibacillus. The sequence continues at coordinate 122,527 of NZ_JAVIFU010000015.1, read as the reverse complement.
CGAGGTACGCCATAAATTGAATGGTTTTGCCTAGTCCCATATCATCAGCAAGCACCCCGCCAAGCCCGAATTTCCTTAGAAACAAAAGCCATGATACGCCTTCATGCTGATAAGGGCGAAGCTCGCCCAAAAACGTAGTCGGAATTTCGGCAGGCGGAATTTGCGAAATTTGCTGCAGCTGCGTAAGCCATGACGTTAAATGCTCATTCAGTTCGACCTCTGCTTCTAGTTCCGAGTCCAGCTCACCGCTGTCATCCAGCGGAATGCCTCCTCTTAGATGCATCTCCAGCACGTCGCGGAAAGATAGTCCTTTTCGCTTACCCATCCGCTTCAGCCATTGCTTGATTTGCGTGACATCCTGCGGGTCCAAGTGAACCCATTCTCCGCCAATATGGAAGAGACGCCGGTTCTGCTCGGCAAGTTGAAGAAATTCTGCCTCCGATAAATTGACATCCCCGAGCGCAAGCTTCCAATCGAATTGAACGATTTGGTCCAGCCCGAACATCGGCTGCGCCGCCGAGCCTACGGACGACTTCATTTTCGCCTTCAATCGAAGTTTTCGCGTACGAACCGCTTCCCACCAGCTAGGCAGCAGCACAGGACAACCGGCCTCCAGGAGTCGAACGCTGGCATGCTCCAAAAAATTCCACGCTTCGTTATCCGTCAGCTTATCGCGAAGCCTGACTTCTTCCGAAGCTTCCTTTAGCTCCGGCAGCGCCGTTGTCCATTTCAGCTGTTCTTTAGCAAGCTTCCCGTCTAGCAGCGGCAGCCACTCTTCCGGAATTGACCGTTCATCCTCCGTATCTGCCTCCCAGCTTTCCTCCCGCATATCTGGGCGGATCGGAAGCCATGGTCCTCCATCACGATCCTGCAGCGCAGGACGAAGCCGCCAAACCGGTGACTCTGCAGGCTCAACAAGCTGAAGCGCGATCCGGAATGGAAGAACATCCTTCCGAAGTCCGATGGCGATGAACCAATCTTCCTCATCTGCTGACTTTCTTCTGAGCACAGCCTCACCGGACGCTGAACCAATATCTCTCCACGCCCCTGCAGCCTGGTCGTTTTCCGTTATCATTTGTTCAATGGCACCGCTAATCCAATATTCGATACCCTTATCGCCGTTACGATGCGCTGTTGCTACATTATTCTCCCATTGGAGTCCAAAAGCCATTTCCTGCTCAGGGATTGCCATTCGCCAGCTGCGCTGGTCATCGCTCCAGCGCTCCCAATCAGGCTCAAACCAGCCGGATAGGAGCGCCGTTCTTACTTGCTCAGCCAGCTGCATAATAACGGATAACCGATCCGTCCACTCTAATTGAAGCAACCGCACGGGCTGCGGGGAGGACAAATAATCGATGGCTAGCAGCGGCGGGATCCTCAGCAGCTTTCGTTCGCCAACGCTAATTTCTTCGACATCCGCTCCGTACCAGGATGCTTTATGCCAGGCGAACAATAAGGGACGCAGCTTTCCGTCCGCCGCATCCTTCCGATCGACTGCGCTCAATAAAACGGAGGTTCCGCCTTCGTCTTCGTTCCAAAATCCGTCTATCGTCAACTTGCGCGCGCCAATGTATGTTCTCATGTAACAATTTTCCCTTTCCACAGCTCTTCCTGAAACGCTCTGAGGCGCTGATGCTTACGCACGAGTCCGTCTATATATTGATCCCATCTACTCGGATCCTTGTCTGCTTTATATAACCGCTCTAACTTTTTCAGCTGCTTTACAGCCACCCGGTAGCCTTGACGGTTTCGTGTCTGAATCGATGCTTCGACCGACTGGTGATACATAGGCATTAATGCGCGCGGCGCAAGCTTAGCAATTTCCCGCAGCGCATGGGCGCCGACATCCTCCGGACGAGCACCTACAAGCATTTGCAAATCTGCCCACTCGTCATAACGTTTCTGATCGAGCCAATGATCAGATAATTCTGAATAGGAATGAGGCAGCAACTGCGTCATGTATTCGGTCCAAGTCGGTATTTCTGGACGATCAAGATCCGCCCTGCGGCATAATGTCACAAACGGCCCGACCGATCGGCCATTCTTCACCTTATTCACCCGTTCAAACAAGAAGCTCATCCATAGCTCCACAAGCTCCCATTTTCCTTCTTCCATTCGCTGTGCCGCGCAAGGATACATTACCTTTTGCGCGCGCTCAAAGGTCGCCAAGGAAAAATGCTCGATTGCCTGTATATCCTGCTTATCCAAGAAATACATAATGCCGATTGCGGTGTGCAAAAAAGCCTGGTTGACGCTTTCCGCTTCTTCGCTGTTCGCCTGCCGGACCATTGCGGCCAGCTCGCCTTCAAACCAACCCCGGTTTTCCGCAAGCTTCTCACAAAAAGCCAAGTACATGTACTCCCAATCGAAGAGCTGTCGCTCCGTGCTCGAAGCCCATACCTTTACTCGCGCTATTAATGCATCCGCCCAAGCTTCTTCCCGTGGCTCCATCGCAGCGGGAGTTAATTCGGACACGAGCGTATATAAATGCTCAATCCATGGCTCAGCCATTCGGATGAACGACATTTCGTGATAATATCTGCTAAACGAATCTACCGTATTAATAGCTCGCTCCGCTTGCTCAAGAACAAAGATAATAGCCATAGACCAATGCAAACGCTGCATAGGCTTCTCCCAATCCTTGGACAATCCCTTTAGCGAGGACAATAACGGCTGGAGCGCATGGAGAGAATGCCGGCACTTCCGCCATACTTCGCCATGCGTCGCTTCCATCCACTCCATCCACTCTTCCGCCGATCCGGATTCACCCGGATCGCGGAGGGGAGCCGGCACTTCGGCTGCTTGCGGCGTTTCCGGCTCAAGCGGCTTATTCTTAAGCAGCGTGCTGGCAGACGACAGTCCCAGCAAGCGAAAATAAGAACGCTCCGCCAATGTATGTCCGCCCTCCTGCTGGCTGCAATATTGAAAATAAACCGCGGCCATATGCTTGCAAAATCCTGTATAGGGACAGGTACACGAGCTGTACCGTAAATTACCGGCATCAAGGATAACGGCGTATAGATCCGATCCTTGGACAACGCCATAAAGATGATCCTGACTGCCTTCATTGGCGCTGTTTACTTTGCCTTCCATATAGTATTGCCAGCCCCGCTTCATGATCGTCGTCTCGACATGGACGTTAAGCTGTTGTTCAATCAGCGCGTGCAGCTTTTCATTGAGGTGCATAACAGACATTCACCCGCTTCCTTTCCGTTCACTTGCATTCTTACTATTATACCAAGCGGATAAGGCTGGTGCCATCATTTGGAGGTAAAAGCTCGATATCCAATGAAATTCGGTTATGCGCGCGCAAAAAAACGCCTTACCGAATGAATAACATCATCCGGTAAGGCGCAAAAGCTTTTATAATGGCATTTTAACAATAAAGGTCAATTTACCTGCAGGCTCCGCGGTGACATACACATCGCCTTTGTACTGTTTGGCAATCGATTTCACGATCGAGAGCCCTAAACCTTGATGATCCTGCTGCTTGGTCGAATAGCCGGCCTCAAATATCGGCATCGCTACGGCTTCCTCCGCATTTTCACAAGTATTCGTAACTGTAAATTCCAATAATTCGCTAGTCTGCTTACCCACCAGCGTCACATGGCGCCGATCCTCGGCATATTTCATAACCTCATCAAAAGCATTATCGATCAGGTTGCCGAGCATACGATTAACATCCAGTGTCTTAATGCCCATTTCTTGCATGTTGAGGCCTGTAAAGGAACAGCTGAATTGAATCTTATGGATCTCTGCCTGCGAAATCTTCGAGCGGACCAATGCTGCTATTGCCGGATTACCGATATTAATAATATCGTTCATCAACCGGATATCGCCGGTCAGCTCTTTCGTATAGGCAACAAGCTCCTGCGATTTATTCAGCTCCGCCAAGGAGTGAATGGTCTGCACATGATTCAAGAAGTCATGCCTTTGCGCTCTAATCGACTGGAACATTTGATTAATTTCGTCCACATAGGTTTCTTGCGTTACGCGCACGACCTTGTCTCGCGACTGCCTGTAATAGCGCATAGCCACGACCGCAACGAGCAAGCTGAAACCCGTAACGATTAGAATAATGATTCCTAAATTCAGAAACTGCGAATCCAGCTTTTCTTGAATAACATGATAGTCGGAGGTTAGCATCAGCACATAGCTGTTCATCGGCTGACCGTCCCGATCCGTGATATTGATGCCTTTTTCATTGACGAAGATCGGGATATACATTTTGTAAATTTCTTGGCCGTTAATGTTTTCGCGGAGCGTGACCGTTTTTTTGGAAAAATAGGCTTCACGCACCAGCTCCGTATCCTTCGCCGACTTTATCGTGTAGGAGCCGTAAAAGATAGGCTCTTGCACTTTATGCCCTTGAACATGGCCCTCGGTATTGATCGTCTCTTTCCCGTCTGGGAAAGTCTCCGGATTAATGAAGGCAATCTCTTTCAGTGAATCGCTGCTTTGCACGGAATTTTCAATCATGCGGTGAACACCCGTCGCAATCTCGTATTGCTCCTGGCGCTCGTAATTCACATAAGGGTCAATCATATAATTTGTCGCGCCATCATAATAATAGCCCCATTTGTTAATTTGGTCTACATTCGTAGACGATACCTCGAACGGTCCGCTCCAGAAGTTAGGCAGCGACTGGCCAAGCCAATCCACTGATGCATTTTTGTTGTCGAACAACTGATTAAACACCTCGTACCAAGGCTTCCATGTCTTCGTGCTCTTGTTCACCTGATTAGGGTTCGATGATTTGTACAGCACAATGTCGTCGGGCAGTTTCTTGAGAAGGGTTATGTGGCTGAGTCCCAGCTTATCCCGCAGCTCTATTAATTGCTCGGTCGTTACTTTCTCGACATCGGGATCTAGTGCATATTGTATAGCAATGGAGGCTGCTCGCAGCTCCCGTCCAATTTGATTTTGGAACTGCTCAGAACCTTCGCGGGATTGCTCTAATGAAATCTGCAGCCGATTGGCGGCATTCAGCAGCTCTTCATCAAAGGAATCTTCTAGTGTTTTTTTCGTGAGGAAGTAATAGGCCGTGTTATTCAATAAAACCAAAACGACGATAACACCAATGGCCGCCATCCAAATGTTGCGTTGCATCTCATGCATCTTGCCCTTCTATCTATTATAGCTTTCATTATGTAACATCCGGATCTAAACGACAATACAGAAAACACTAACAAATGATTACATATCAGTGATCTAAGCAAGCGAAGCTCTTCATCTAACCCATCAGCTTCTTAAAAAATAACCGCACGGCCCACTTGCGCTCCTGCCGTTTCTTATAGCGCGGAAGCATACGGAAAATACGCAGCCCTTCTTCGGCCCACCGTCGCGCTTCTTGTGCGTTGCCAAGCTTCTTATAGATAGCGGCTTGTTGATCGTATGCTTCACAGGACGAAGAGTTTATCTCTTGGAAGGCCTGCAAATACGCCAGCGCTTGATCTGTCTGGCCCTTTGCGAAATGAGCCGCAAGGCGTAAATAAGGAGCGCCATATTTCACTCGCGGATTAATCTCTAACGCACGAAGAGTGCTTGCTACGCCTTTTTCCTCATCTCCGCTGTTCAAATGACTGATCCCCAAATCATCCCAATATTCGGCAGAATCCTCAAGCATATGCTGCATAGGTACAAGCCAGCGAAGAGCTTCGCTGTATTTTTTCCGTTCGATTAACAGACGGGCCAGTTCATGCTTGGACGATACATCATTCGGCGAAAGATTTATATGCTGTCTCAGTTTTCTTATTCTCGACATTCTTTTAAACGGTTTGAACACACTCGGCGTTAACCCCACAAAACGCCGATCCAGTACATAAAGCAGGATAAGCATAATAAGAATTGCAATAAAAGGATTGCCGATCAACCAAAACAAAAATACGAAAAGACTAAATTTTAACATCTTATCCTCCTGGAATATTAGTGCACAACGATACTATTCGTAAATAGATATGCGATTTATTGTACAAATATGGTTCTATTATACCATAATTCTAACGATTTTTTATCAAAACTAGCAATTCGTTACTATATCTATTATATGAATAACAAAAATCATACCGAGGCAAACTACGCGCTGGAAATAAAAATTTACATAAAATTTGGAGGCTTCAGCATCATGTCATCAAATGAAACGGATAATCAGACACTCACTGACCGACAAGGTCACCCCATCTCGGACAATCAAAACATCCGGACAATCGGCAACCGCGGTCCTTCGACCCTGGAGAATTATCATTTTATCGAGAAAATCTCTCATTTTGATCGTGAACGGGTTCCTGAGCGCGTTGTTCACGGCCGCGGTGCGGGAGCCCACGGCTACTTTGAAGCCTACGGCAAGCTGGGTGATGAACCGATCGCGAAATATACAAGAGCCAAACTCTTTCAGGAGCCCGGTAAGCAAACACCTGTTTTCGTCCGCTTCTCGAGCGTTATCCATGGGGGCCATTCACCGGAGACGCTGCGGGATCCGCGCGGCTTTGCTACCAAGTTTTACACGGAGGACGGCAATTGGGATTTGGTAGGCAATAATTTAAAAATCTTTTTTATCCGCGATGCTATGAAATTCCCTGATATGGTGCATGCGTTCAAGCCTGACCCCGTTACGAATGTACAGAGCATGGAGCGCTTCTTTGATTTCGTCTCCCAAACGCCTGAGGCTACTCATATGATTACGTTTCTGTTCTCTCCCTGGGGAATTCCCGCAAATTACAGACAAATGCAAGGTTCCGGCGTCAATACCTATAAATGGGTCAATGCCGAAGGAAAAGGGATACTCGTCAAATACCATTGGGAGCCGCTGCAAGGCATAAAAAACCTAAAGCAGCAGGAAGCGGAGCAAATCCAAGGAAAAAACTTCAATCACGCTACCCAAGATTTATATGAAGCGATTGAACGCGGAGATTATCCAGCATGGGAGCTTCAGGTGCAGTGGATGAGCGATGCTCGGCATGACGAGCTCGATTTCGACCCGCTGGACGATACAAAGCTGTGGGACACCGAACTGTTTCCGATGCTTCCGGTGGGAAAAATGATTTTGAACAAAAATCCGGAAAACTACTTCGCAGAGGTGGAGCAAGCGGCATTTGGCACCGGCGTGTTAGTCGATGGACTTGATTTCTCCGACGATAAAATGCTGCAAGGACGTACCTTCTCCTACTCGGACACGCAGCGTCACCGCGTGGGTACGAACTATCTTCAACTGCCGATCAATGCGCCAAAAAAGAAAGTTGCCACCAATCAACGCGACGGTCAAATGGCTTTTTATATTGATATTGCGCCTGGTCAAAATCCCCATATCAATTATGAGCCTTCCACAATGGGCGGATTGAAGGAAGCCGAACGTTCGGGCGAGCCGCATGAACCCTCCTACTCAGCCAAGCTGATTAAGGAACCGATAGATCGCCAGAACAATTTTAAGCAGGCTGGCGAAACCTATCGGAAGTTTGAGCAATGGGAGCGTGATGAGCTCATCGAAAATTTAGTCGGGGCACTTAGCACCTGCAGCACTGTCATCCGCGACCAAATGATCCGTCATTTCACGGAAGCTGACCGTGATTACGGCAAGCGTGTAGCCGATGGTTTGATTCTTGCTGATCAGCGGACGAAGGATCCTGACCATGTAGGCACGAATCCTGCTAACGAAGGCATGGAGCTTGCTAGCGAGCTTGGCCAGTCTACCGACGGATATTAAAAATCAGGAGTGTGTAATTTTTCAAGTGAATATCCCCTTGACGAAAGCGCTTTAAATTAATATGATGTTAATATTCATTTGGATGATTTTAAAAATCATTTAAATGATTCCAACGATCACTCATATTACATTGGCGTGTTACTCATTATTGTTTGAGGCATGAGCCAAGAAAAGATTACCTTCTAATTTACATTAGAACGGCGGTCTCTTCTTGGCTCTTTTTTTTGCCAAATGGGTATCTTAGTGACAAAGGAGGGATTTCAAGTATGGCTCGCGCATTTCGGGTAGAACGCGCCATCGGCAACAATGTTTTATTGACGGTTGATCTGCAAAGTGAGAGAGAATACGTCATTTTGGGCAAAGGACTAGGGTATTCGCTCAAGGCGGGTCAAACCATTGAAAGTACGGACACCCGTATCGAGAAACGTTTCCGGTTAGACGATACCGAGCAGATGAAGCAATACCATTCATACCTAGAAGAAATCGATCCTGCCATCATTGAAATGACAGAACGGATTGCCGATTATATCAAACAAAAAACAGGTGCCGGAGTTACTCCGAAGTTTTATTTTGCTTTGCCGAGCCACATCCAATTCGCTGTTTACCGGCTCCGTAACGGCATGGATATTGTAAATCCCTTACTAAATGAGACGAAAAAGAACTTTCCTATGGAGTATGGGATTGCCGCGCATTTGGCTGAATGGATCAAGGGGCATTTCGAGGTTGATATCCCGGAGGATGAAATCGGATTTTTATCTTTCCATATCTACTCCGGCATTCACAATGTGCCAGTAGGGCAACTTATTAAACAAGAAGACTAACAACAGTAGGAGGACATCATGATGCTATCCAAACTTTTCGGAAAATCAAAACAAAAAACGATCGAAATTACAGCTCCCTTGTCAGGAAAGGCAGTTCCTTTAAGCGCTGTTCTGGACGAGGCTTTTGCTGGCAAGCATATGGGTGACGGACTTGCAATCGAACCGGTTGAAGGCAAAGTTACGGCTCCGTTTGACGGAACGGTAGCCCATCTCATCCATACCAACCACGCCATTATTATTGAGCATGCTTCAGGTTTGCAGCTGCTCATTCATATCGGCATTAATACGGTAGCGATGAACGGTGACGGCTTTACCGCTCATGTCGGCTCAGGTGACAGCTTTAAAGCAGGCGATACACTCATTTCATTCGATATCACCAAAATTACTGCTGCCGGCTATCCGACAATAACGCCAATTGTTGTAGCAAATGAGGATGATGTGAAGCAGCTTGAGCATATCGTCACGAGCGGAGACGTAACCGCAGGAAATGAAATCATACTTAAAGCTGAAATGAACGGCTAAGGCCGCATCCATTACTTTTGATAAGAAAAGAGGACGATTAATTATGCTGGCCTTCCTGCAAAAAATAGGTAAAGCATTAATGCTTCCGGTTGCCGCGCTTCCCGCGGCTTCCATCCTGCTTCGTTTTGGGAATATCGATTATGTGAAGGACTTCCATATGGGAAGCGCAGGCGAGTTTATTAACCAGTACATCGCGCCGTTTCTTGCTGCCGGAGGATCTGCTATTTTCGATCATTTGCCGCTTATCTTTGCGGTCGGCGTTGCCATTGGCCTTGCAGGCGATGCGGTTGCCGCGCTTGCTGCCGTCATTGCATACCAAGTGCTCGTTACGGTTCAATTGAAAGTCCCTCTTGTCTTCACCGGGATCGTCGGCAAGGACGTCGTCCTTAACATGGGTGTGCTAGGCGGTATTATCGCCGGACTTATCTCCGCTTACTTATATAAACGGTTCCATAATATAAAACTGCCGGATTGGCTGGGATTCTTCAGCGGCAAACGGTTTGTGCCGATAATTACCTCTTTGATTATGGTGATTGTCGCTCTTTTGCTGGGCCTTGTTTGGGGTCCCGTACAGGCTGCTTTGGATACATTCGGACGCTGGGTCGTCGGCTTTGGCGGCATCGGTTCCTTCGTTTTCCTCACGGCAAACCGATTGCTTATCCCTACCGGCTTGCATCATGTTATCAATTCCATCGCTTGGTTCCAGATCGGCGATTACACGGATGCAGCGGGTAAGGTCGTCCATGGCGATTTGACGCGTTTCTTCGCCGGCGACAAAACGGCAGGCATGTTCATGACCGGATTTTTCCCGATAATGATGTTCGCTTTGCCAGCTGGGGCGCTTGCAATTATCCATACAGCCCGCAAGGAAAAGAGAAAGATGGTTGCCTCTATCTTCATCGGAACTGCTTTTGCTTCATTCCTGACCGGCATTACCGAGCCGCTTGAATTTGCTTTTATGTTCGCCGCGCCGTTTTTGTTTGTCATTCACGCATTGCTAACCGGTCTATCCGGTTTGATCCTTTACCAAATGGACGTTAAGCACGGCTTCGGATTCTCAGCAGGCTTTATTGATTATGCAGTCAACTATCAGCTCGCTACAAATCCGCTGCTTATCATACCCGTGGGGCTTGCGTTTGCAGTCGTGTACTATTTCTTGTTCCGCTTTATGATCTTAAAATTCAACATCAAGACACCTGGCCGCGAGGACGATGTTGTCGATGATGAAAGCTCAGATACCGTTAAATCGGATGCAAAAGCCGGCAGCAAAGCAGAAAACGTCCTGCAGGCACTCGGCGGTTCATCTAATATCATTGGTTTGGACGCTTGTATCACACGGCTTCGTTTAGTCGTCAAGGATGAAGCGATCGTCAACGACACTAAGCTTAAGGGTATGGGCGCTGCCGGCATTATCCGTTTAGGCAAAGGCGCCGTACAGGTAATCTTCGGAACACAGTCCGAGCAGCTAAAAGACGAAATCAAAAAATTACTGTAAACAAACAGAAAATAGGAGTGGAAATCCGATGCAAAACAACTTTGTGATACAAAACCCTTTCGGTATACACGCTAGACCTGCCCGTAAAATCGTTGAGGCTGCAAAAGCTTTCCCCGGAGCCGTTACGCTTGAGAAAGAAGGCAAAAGCTTTAACGCCAAAAGCCTCGTTCACGTTATTTCAGCTGGGGCAAAGCTTGGCGACAGCATTACCGTCAGCGCTGAAGGCGAACAAGCCGAAGAAGTCGTTGCAGCTATTGGGGAGATCCTTGTTTTGGTAGAACAGCATGCGGAAAAGGGGCAATAAATGATGCTGCTTCAAGGAATTGCCGCTTCGCCCGGCTATGCGATCGGGGCGGCAAAGGTATTAACGGCGAAGACTGTTCCTATCGAGAAAATTCAGCTTGCGAACGAGCAATTGGATAACGAAATCAACCGCTTTGATGCTGCGATAGCCGCGACCCGCCTTGAGCTCGAGGCGATCCATGCCCAACTGCTGGAGCAGAAAAAAGAGCATGAGGCTGAGATTTTCGAAGCGCATCTCATGCTGCTGGAGGATGAGGAGCTCATCGATCGATCCAAGGAGCTCGTTCAATCGGAGCAGGTGAATGTCGAGTTCGCTTTTCACACCGTCTCCGAGGAAATCGCAGAGATGATCGGCGGACTCGATGATCCTAATCTCAAGGAGCGCGCAGCCGATATTCGCGATGTGAGCAGACGCGTCTTAAATAAACTGCTGGGCATTTCAGACGAAGCTCTAAACGATGATTCAGGTCCAATCATCCTGTTTGCAGAAGATTTGACGCCATCGGATACCGCGCAGCTGGATCCGGCAAAGGTGATTGGTTTTGTTACGCAAGCCGGCGGACGCACCTCCCATTCTGCCATTATTGCCCGATCCATAGGCATTCCCGCGGTAGTCGGCATTGGCAGCAACATGGAAAATGCCGTAAAAAGCGGTCAATCCGTTATTATTGACGGAACGGACGGGAAAATTTATATCAACCCGGATGAAGCTATGGTTGCCCAGTATACACAATTACAGCAGCAGCAGCTTGAAATTCGGAAATTGCATCAAACCTATTTGAATCAGCCCTCCATTAGCAGCGACGGCGTTCATGTCGAGCTGGTTGCAAATATCGGACTCGTGAAGGATGCGGAGCTTGCAGCTTCTGCGGGGGCGGAGGGCATCGGATTATTTCGTACCGAATTTCTTTATATGGATGCGGACCAGCTTCCCTCCGAGGACTTGCAATTCGAGGCTTACCGCAAAGCGGCGGAGGCGTTCGCGAGCAATTCTCCTATCGTTATCCGAACGATTGATATTGGCGGAGATAAAGAAATCCCTTACCTTAAGCTTCCGAAGGAGGACAATCCCTTCCTTGGCTACCGCGCAATCCGTATTTGCCTGGATCGGCCGGAAATGTTTAAGACGCAGCTTCGTGCGATTTTGCGGGCCAGCGCCTTTGGTAATTTAAAAATCATGTTCCCGATGATTGCGACGCTTGGTGAGTGGCGTCAAGCTAAGGCGATGCTCGAGGAAACGAAGCAAGAGCTAAGCGCGGCTGGGATTGCGTATAATCCCCGTATTGAAACCGGCATTATGATTGAGATTCCGGCAGCCGCGCTGCTTGCCGATAAATTCGCGAAGGAAGTAGATTTTTTCAGCATCGGAACAAATGATTTAGTACAGTACACGCTTGCTGCCGACCGCATGAATCCGAAGCTCGGTTACTTGAATGACCCGCTCCACCCTGCTGTCTTACAGCTTATTGAGCGCGTGATAACTGCTGCTCATGCCAATGGCAAATGGGCGGGCATGTGCGGGGAAATGGCTGGACAGAAGCATGCCCTCCCCATTCTTCTCGGTCTAGGGCTCGATGAATTCAGCATGAGCGCGAGCGCAATTCTTCCGGCGCGCGCCTTGCTGGCCAAGCTGTCGCAGCAGGATATGAAGCAGGTCGCGCAGGCCGTACTCGAGCTAAGCACGGCAGAAGAAGTTCGCGCGTATATAGAGGAGCATGTTCCTGCAATAAAGTAACATGTTTAAAAGCCCGGATCAGGATCCGGGCTTTTTTGGTATGTCTGCGGGTAATTTCAATTTATTTTCCAGAACAAAAAAATGATTAAACATACCCAAGACACGGATCTTGTTATTTTCGTCATAAGAAATGTTTGTTTCCGCTGTCATGTAGATCGGCAGATGACGGATATACTCGGATGAAATAACCTTATCCGAGAGCCCATGCTCATTTTTTAGATAGTCATGATAATCCATTGCGCTTGGCGTCGAGAACTTTGTGACAAGCAGAAACAACGCGATAACGATAAATATGTACCTTTTCTTTTGGATATCAACCGACCCCTTAATACTTGCGTGTCGCAATAAATTCGGGCCACTTCATTGCTCGCTGTAATCGTGTCGTAATTGTTTGAACGCTAGTCTAATAGGTTTCCCCTTCTTCTCCCTGAACGATTGCATTCAACTCAGCCGCCACTTCCTTCATCTTATCAATGACCTCATCGTCAGCATGCGAGATGGTAATCATGCCTTCTGAGTATCGAAACGGCACCTTCACATCTTCATTGGACCAGATGAAAAACTCCCCGCTTATGGTCATCGAAAATGGACCCGTTATAGAAAATTCTTTAGAATATTCAAACTCGCTTTTCCCGGAAAAATAATTCTTTAACTCTTCCATCGCAATTGGTTTATTTGTACTCTCTGTCCAATGATCCGCTCTCGTAATATGAATATCATAACTCATTTGGTATAATCCCCTCTTACTAACCGTTATATTCAAAACCATTTATACATAAATTCCACTTCTCGTTAAACAATCCTGCCCTAGTTCAGGTATTTCCCTGATTATGACGATGCGTGTACTCGATAAGTGCTTTACGGCGCTTCGAATGTAATCACGCGGGTTGAGCTACAGCTGTCAGATCACAATTTGCATCAGCAGCTTGCCATCCTCATAACGGTAAACCATATCTCCCTTATACTTCTCAACGGTTCTCTTCACGATCGAGAGCCCGTTCCCATGTACCCCCTGACCATCATGCTTGGTCGTGAAGCCGGTTTGAAAAAACTCGCCTAGTTCAAGATCCGTAAGCACGGCCGGATTCAAAACAGCAAATTGGTAGCTGCCATTAATCGCTTTGCAGCTTACATGAATGTCTCGTGGAAGCTCACCTTCATAAGTTTCTACTGCCTCAATCGCGTTATCCAACAGATTCGAGAAGAGCTTAACCAAATCCATCGATGCCAGCCGGTCAAACGCATTGTAATCCGTTTCGAAGCTGATCCTAATATTTTTAGAATGTGCCAGCTCCCATTTACTCTTAAAGAGTACCAGAAGCATAGGATTTTTGACGCTCAAGGATAAATGCAGCGTTTTGGATTCCTCGGTCAGCTGCTTCAAATAATCATGCGCTTGATCGTGCTTTCCGATGTCCATTAATCCATTCAGCACCTGAAAATGATTCATCAAATCATGCCGGCTTGATTTGATCGTGTCTACTACCTTCCCCAGCTCCGAGATATACATCTTCTCCGATTCCTGTAAATCCCGGTTAAGGCGAGCCCTGTACCATTTGTTCAAGAAAAGGACCACGGCTACCAATACGAGTGCAAATAAGATATCCATTCCAAAAATAAACATATTGTTTCGGATGACCTGATGGCTGATGATCTCCAGTTCCTTGGTAGAAATATCTATCCCTAGAACACCCAGCACGACCCCGTTATCGTCAAAAAACGGAACCCCAACGGATAAATACGACCCTGTCAACTCATCATGAATGAGATCTGTACTGTATTTTGATCCCTGCTTAGCCAGACGCACCTGAGCAGCGGGGACCGTGCACGGAAAACCAATCGGCATATCCATAACCTGCGGTGGAAATGCGGAAACCATTACCTTCGACACATCCGTGTCATCGAGAAGCAGAATATACACATAGAGAGCATTAATTCGTTTATGATATTCCTCCAAGTACAGCTTCAGCTTCTTTCGGTGCTCATCATCGGCTTTAGATTGGAGAAACCGCTTATAGGTCTCTATATCAAGCCCATCTGCGATATCTTCAGCTATTTCCGTATATTGCTTCGCTAACGTAATCTCAGCCGATTTACTCGTGGAATGATAGGAAAAATATAATTTAATTCCTGTCAGCAAACTCAATACCGTTATGGATAAAATGGTAAAATAAATCATTCTTTTTTTAGTGGATAATTGTATTTTCATCTTTTAAATTTTCTCTTTTCCTCATAGTGTTAAAAGTTAATTATCGGATCAATTGTTTAAAATAATGAGATAATAAACGGAAAAATCAGACAGCATATCAATATGCCGCCTGAATATAATACTACAACAGATTTGTTATTTAACAAGCTTAATAAGTGAACCTTTTTCTTTCATTCTTCTGTATGTCTATTAATTCTGCTATAATCAACGATGGAATTAATGTAAATATGTTCAGTTTGATCATTTGCTATATATCAAAATAACATTAGGCAGGTGTTCCCGATGCTTCATTATCCAACAATAGCCGCCATCATGCTCTGCCCGTAGGAATTACATACCCTGTTATCTCCTCCGGGCTGAGCCTTAGCCCAGGGAGCGTGATGGTCATGAAGCAGCATAGAAAGAATCGAAATCAATCGTATGTTAGACATCAAAACAAGCGAGTAATTCAGCGTAAAATGAATCTATCCTTGCCGCGGGGATGGTCCGTTAAATTCTACGGCATGTTCAAAAAAGGAAAAATTCATTGTTCCTGTAGGCTGTGCAGCTTGAAAACGAAACGTGACGGTTACTCAAAATCAGACTTAATCAAAATAGCCGAATGCTGTGAACAACTGCGAGAATATGGATTTTAATCCGAATTATAATCGATTGCCTTCATACTGAGGCAGTCGATTTTTTTGCGCTAGCGTATAATAAATTGAAAACGTCTACGAAAACAAAAATAAGACAGCATATCGCTATGCTGTCCGATCATATTGCTATGTTAGATTTGTAATTCACCAAGCTTGATTAGCTCGACAACCGCTTGTGAACGACCTTTGACGTTCAGCTTTTGCATGACATTCATGATGTGTTTTGAAACACAACTGAATTTGAAGATGACTTAATCATTTGTGAATGGAGGCTCGATGCCGTATAAAATTTGGGCGACATCTCCGCTTCCTCCGTGATGGCAAGCGCGTATCCTTACCTTTTTACTCTTCACGTCCACCGAATAGACTACTACAACATTCCGAATCATTTTAAGGCAAAAGCCATTGTAGGCATAATTCTCATAGTCAGCTGTTTTGTCTGCTTGAGCGAACGGATCCTTGCCCAAAAAATGCAATGACAATTGATATACCTGGTCATGGTCAATCCTTTGGAACGTAAACAGACGACGAAGCGCTGTCCTTGACCACTCCACCGAATAGCGGTCATTTACGCTCATTAAATACCTCATTCTTGAACTTCAGGTATTCGTCGTAGCTTGAAATATCACTTTGCTCAGGTTCCAGATCAGACTGCTTCAACTGCTTCAATACATCGGGATGGAAGAAAATCGTCTCTCCCAGCTTATTTTTTTGTTCCTGAGACAACTCATTTCTATGGTGGGAAAATTGTTCAACCAAAGAATGAATCAGCTCATTAATATGAATTTCAGTCTGACCAGTGCTGCTATTAAATATTTTTTCAATCGCATCTTCAACAGCTTCTCTTGACACCTTTTCCACTCTGGTCACCTTCCCTTCAAACTTCATTATACCAGATATTTAGAGCTTGTACTCCATTTTCACATTAACAACTAGTCAATCATACCACTCGGAACAATTAAGCCATTAATGGACACCACATGATTGAACGGATTTCTCTCCTGCAAGCTGGCGGTTGAAAACTCACTGTCGAAGTAGCCAAGTTTCAACAGGTCGCGTATTACTTTGGATTTCTGGCTGGTCGTGCTTTGCGCGGTGCCGAAAAACTCACAAATGTCGTGTACAGTGGCGTAGGGCTGTGAGTTTTTATCAAACAGGAAATTGATCGTTCCCAGTGCATGAATGATACCCGCTGCCCATACCACCAGCTTACCAGACATAAACGGGACCGTCCTTTTACGTCCAAGCTTTTCAACCATTTTTATGGACAGACGTTCGTATTCCTCATCCAGCTTGTCTTGGCAGAAACCTTTCACCAGCTCCAGTAATTCATCTTGCTTTTCTACTATTTTCGGATCTTTCATTTTTTCCACGTTCTCCTTTGCTGCAATCAGTACTAATCAGATCTATTTTTTCACATTCATTTTATCATAGCTAGAAAGTATTTGTCGTCACTACAAGCTATTCTTTATGCCGCTTGGTTTCCTTCTTATGGTCGCTACCCTTCAATGTTTGCCACCCAAAACATAAAGCGTTTTAAACAAAAATAAGACAGCATATCGCTATGCTGTCCGATCATATTGCTATGTTAGATTTGTAATTCACCAAGCTTGATTAGCTCGACAACCGCTTGTGAACGACCTTTGACGTTCAGCTTTTGCATGACATTAGAAATATGGTTGCGGACGGTCTTCTCGCTGATGAATAGTTGCTGTGCAATATCTCTTGTTGTCTTATCCTGTACCAACAGCTCGAATACCTCGCGTTCACGATGCGTCAATAAAAACTTGCTCTTATGGTCGCTACCTTTCAATGTTTGTCACCCCTCCTTGCGCGGGTTTTTATGGTTTAACAAGGTTAAGGGATACAGTCAACTTATACTATGAAGGGGCGGTACCATTGGTGCTGTTAAGCGGAGAAAATGGGCTCTATCGCTTACATTTTTGCGTGGATGATTAAACGATGCGTTGGGTTCACGATCGGATCGCAAGTGATTAAGGTAAGCAGCTTGTCTTTGTTGTTGTAATTAAGCACGGATACGTCCGTTGGTTTTACGATCGATACTTTATAGACCGTGTAGGTATAGGATTTCCTCTTTGTATCCACCACGATTATATCGCCGACCTCTACCTCGCCAAGCCGGTTAAACAACCTTCCCTTCGACCGCATGCGATGACCTGCGATTGCCGCGTTGCCGATCTGGCCTATCGCGGTTGTTTCCTTTAAATGGGCGGCGGCGGATTTCATGTTTTTCTGGGTAGCCCCTTCGACGACAGGCAGCTTCAGCTTTATTTTGTCAATCTTAATGGTTGCGATCGATGTTAGCTTCTGCGCTGCTGGAGCAGTTGATGGGGCATCCGTGGCGGGATTCGTAGGTACAATCGTCGGTTCAGGTTCAGTATCCACAGCCGCGGCTGCCGATTCCTCGTTAAACAGATCCGTCAAATCCTCATACTGCTGCTGTGCCTGCTGTTCTGCCGTTTCTTCGAAGCTAGCTTCTTCCCAATCCGCCATCAGCTTATCCTGTTGGCGGTTGTCGTACCATTCATTGGCTTTGGGATAAAGTAAAATAAGAAGACCCACGATTACTAATGTATAAGATAATATTTTTTTCATCTTTCCCGCCTTCCGTTAGCTGCTCTTTGCTCTCGACCCGCTCACTGCAAAAACCCATTTCTTGCTTCCATAAAAATTCAGCGCCACGGTAATCACCGTTACGATGACCTTGGATACGACCTCGTTCATTCCCCACCACTCTGTAAAGGCGGCAAGTAGCAGCAGTGTAAGTCCAAGTAAGAGGGCATTCCACAGGGCGAACCTTAATCCTCTATTGATCTGCTGCGGTTTTGAGACGAGGCCATCTCTCTTATGAAAGGTATATCGGCTGTTAAGCACGAAGCTGTTAATCATTCCCGCTCCGTAAGCAATGATCTGCGCGATTAAATAATAGGTTCCTAACCATAGAAGAAGGGTGAAAAGCAGAAAATCGATTGCAGTGTTGAGCAGCCCCACTAGATTAAAGGCTAAGAATTGAAAGAAAACCTTTTTGGAAGCCATTTTAGCCATACTCTTTAACCCGTTCCGAGCCGCTTGCATTCTCTGGTTGATTCGCATCGTTCTCAGAGTAGCCCTGTACCTCGCGAACGATATAAAGCGGCCTGTTTTTGGATTCGTCATAAATCCGACCAATATATTCGCCGATAATGCCAAGGAGCATCAAAATAATGCCATTAAACAAAAGGTTAACCGCTACGATGGAAGCCCAGCCCGCAATCGTGCTGCCAGTGAACAGCTTCTGAAAAATGACGACCAGCAGGTACAAGAAACTTGTAAACGACAAAGTAAAGCCGATATAGCTTGCAATTTTTAGCGGCTTATAGGAGAACGAGGTAATCCCGTCAATGGCAAAAGCGATCATCTTCTTTAACGGATATTTGGTCTCCCCTGCAAAACGTTCCTCCCGCTCATACTCAACCATCGTCTGGCGGAAGCCGATCCAACTGACCAAGCCACGCACAAAGCGATTTTTCTCCTTTAAGCCACGCAGCACATCGCATACCTTACGGTCAATTAATCGAAAGTCACCCGTATCCACAGGAATTTCAACGTTGGTTAAGCTGCGCAGCGTACGATAGAATATTTTCGCCGTCAGCTTCTTGAATGCCGTCTCGCCCTTGCGCTTAAGCCGTTTGCCGTAAACGACCTCGTAGCCTTCCTTCCACTTGGAGATCATATCTAGAATGACCTCAGGCGGATCCTGAAGATCCGCATCAATTACGACGATGGCATCCCCCTGCGCATAGTCCATACCGGCGGAGATCGCGATCTGATGGCCGAAATTGCGGGAGAAATTGATCAGCCGGACGTTAGGATCGAAATCGCAAATCATGGATACTAATTCAATTGTACGGTCTTTGCTTCCGTCATTGACGAATATCAGCTCATACGGCTCATCAGCATGATCCATAACCAGCTTCAGCCGCTCATACGTATGCTCGATAACCTCTTCTTCGTTGAACATCGGGACGATAACACTGTATTTTACAGCTGATTGCTTCATCTATATGCCCCTTTCTCAAGCGTAGACGACTGTCGCCGTTCTTCTGGTAACATAGTATTTAAAATAACCAGCTCGGAAACCAGCGCAGCACATGCTCTACATACCAGCTTTTCACCGTCATACCGGAGAGCGCAGGATAATAGGCAATAAACAACAGAACGGCCGCAGCCAGAAAAATGTTGCGCGCGAGCTTAAAGCCTGGCCGCTTCTCTTCAATCACCTTGAATATATAAACCAAGCTCAAGATAATAAACGGCACCATCGCAAAATAATGATAGAGGAACGTGAGCCGTGTGACCAGCATCCATGGCACGTACTGCGCCAAGAATGCAATCCATATCGTATATATGGCTTTGTCTTTCCGTTTGATACTGATCCAGATCGTCGCAGCCATTGCGAAGATTCCCGTCCACCAAATAAGCGGATTACCCAACGCAACGATTGTAGACTTAAAGCCTTCGGCCATATTGTCGCCGGAATAATACCATACTGGTCTCTTCATAAATGGCCACTCCCACCAGGATGAGGAGAACGGATGCGTCGATACGAGCTGGCTATGATAGCTGAACATATGCTTCTGATAATCGACAAGGCTCTTCAAGGTATAACCGTCATCCATGACGGTCAGTACCGGGATGTAGGACAAGGCATAGATCACAAGCGGTATGGCAATATAGAATACGAGACAAACAGCAAGCGTAATCAAGGTATAGCGCGGAAACACATGAACGATATGCTGCAGCTTCTCTGAGCTGAAGGTTGCATTTGATGCCATCCCGCCCCGCAGAACCCGCTTCGCGGCTGCATACTCTTTATATCGTTCAAATAACGATATCCCGAGCATGATGGCTAAACCCGCGCCGCCATATAACACAATCCATTTGGACGCCACGCCTATTCCAAAAAACAATCCCGCCAAGAACAGCGGCATAAGGGTAACCCCAAGCTTGACTCTGTAAAAGCTGAGAGAATAATATTTGTGCATGAAATAAAACATCAGCATAATGAAAAACACGCCGTAAACGTCTATTGTCGCGATTCTTGTTTGCGTAAAGTGCATGAAATCAGCGGCAAACAGCGCTGTGGCAAGTCCGGCGTAAACGCTGGTTTTGAACAGCCTTCTAGCGAAAACATATATTAATGGAAGCATCGCTATACCGAAGAGCGTGCCCGCTATGCGCCAGCCAAACGGATTAAGCCCAAACAGCTTGATGCCGAGCGCAATAATCAGTTTGCCAAGCGGCGGATGCGTATTCTCGTAAGCCACAATATGTTCCAGATGCTCATAAGCCGTACGTGCATGGTAAATTTCATCGAAATATGAACCATTCATGAAGGTAGCGTCATACACGGCCAGCTGTTGTTCGTCAAAGAGCAGCGGTACGCTGCCTCTCTTGGCATCCTTCGCCAGCTCATCGTTTATTCCGACGATCTGCAGCGGTATTTTGTTGCTCTGCTCGTAGATCGCAAGCTCATGCATAGAAAAGCCCGTTTGAACGGTAGTGACCTTTACATAACGTGCTGGAAGCGCTGCGGGCTGCGTTGTCCAAGTAAATACGGCAACATGGCTGCTGTCTATTTCCATCACATTGTCCCAATCGGTCCCGTTTTGACTAAATTCATATTTGAATTTCCCGGTTCCGACACCGCCAAAGCTGTTGATTCGGTCAAGCTGTTTGACAGCGCCCAAATCGACGTAAAAGCTTTGGCCTGCCGCCGCAGGCTGCCATGCCGTTTGCGGCCCCTTCATATCGCCGAGCTGGAATAAAGCAACAATCGCATATACGATTGTGATTAAGCCCATAACGATCCAATCCTTGCGATCGAAACGATTTGCGTTTTGCCTCGCCCGCGAAATGGATTTGGTCTTGAAAGGGGATAGCGTCTCATGATCCGTATCCGTAAGCTCTTTCTCCAATAACGGCTCTACCAGCTTTACCCTGCCGCGTATATATTTATCATATCCGATATAAAGCAAGTAAAGCATTAACCCAATATTTGCTAGCGAGCACAATAAAACAATGCCGTTAAAAGGGACGTTTGTCGTTGTTTTGCTGAAATCCAATACGTAAGCAATATTAATGAAGCTGGTCAAGCTAAATCCGTAGAAAACAATAAGCATTCTCCGGTCAAGCGATTGCAAGAAGGCGAAGAGACCAAGTAACAGGACCGGAAATAAATAACGCTCATGCATTTTGGTTACACCCATAAATACGACAACGATGAGCACCATGGCTATAAAATAAACCCGATTGGAAGAATCGCTGTCCTTCTTGCGTAAGGTGAAATATGCGGCTAAAGCAACGGCAGCCAAAATAAAGATCGTCCCCCAGGTTTTGAAGGAGAACAGCAGCCAGGTTTCGGTGATCGGCTTCCAATTATCATTGCTTAGCGCATAAAGGTTAAATGCATTTAATGTGGCGTAAGGATAGGAAGATAAGGTTCCTTTGTACAGTTGAAATAGACCCGATAATCCGCCATTCCCCCAAAAGAAAGGAAGAGCGAGTAAAATAAACGCCGCAAAGCCATAAGCGGCACTAACCGCGACCTTCCTCCAGTCTTTGCGATAAACAAACCATAGCAGCAGCACCGGCATGAAAATGAACGCCTGCGGCTTAATAAGCGCCGCTATGGCATACCAAACGGAAGCGCGCTCGATCTTATTTTCAGCAAGTCCATGGATGGACAGCACGAGCACCAAAGCAAATATGGAGTCGACTTGGCCCCAAACGGCAGAATCCACAATAACTGCAGGATTGAATAAATAGAGCAATGCAAGTCCCAATGATACGGAAAAGCCCGTTTTTCTTTTACCCGTTTGAAAAATAAAATAAGCAGCTGCAAGATCAGCCAAAATCGCTGGCAGCTTGAACAAAAGAAGTGCTGCCTTCGATGCTCCGTCTAAAGAGAGCATGTCCTTGATTAAACCTAAGACATACAGAATATAAATATAGCCGGGCGGGTAATCTACGAACATGCCGGAATGGTAAAACCCGGAAAGGCCTTCCTTTGCAGCATGGTCAGCCCAGGCCATAAATAACGCAATATCATTGGCATAGCCCATATTCGTAACCGCAAGCCAAAGCCGCGCCGCTAGAGCGACAATACATACAAATACGAGTATGTATTTATGTATATGCGGTTTCCCGTCCAATAAGCTTCTCTCTCTTAGGAGCTTCTTGTAAATTAAGGAAAACAACAGACTGAACAACGCCGCGAACAAAATCAGGGGCAGCACGGATCCGCCTTTAGCGGCAGCATCGGATGCTTGTCCGGTTTCTGTTGGCGTTAAGCTGAATACCTCAACGCCCGCAGGGGCCTTCGATACTTTCTCTACACTGACATCGTCAAAATAAGCTTTCCCGGTGTTAATCGCCCCGTAACCGCCGAGGCTTGCTCCAAACGTAATGCTTTTCTGATCCTTGCCCGTTTTTGCGTAAAAATGCACATAAGCCCATTTCCCGTTCGTATTCTTTATTTCGGGATAGGCAACGGCAACGCCGTCTACAAAAAAATGAGCGCCGGTCGCATCCGCGCCGATTTGTTCCGCTTTTATGTAACCAGATAGCTTATAGGTTGATTTCGGTTTTACTTTGATCGTCTGCGTCCAGCGCGAATGATTGGCTTCCTTATTCTCGAGCACCGCGGAATACGTGCCCGTATGGGCCTCTTTATCCGAAATCGTATACGTGGTAATATGCTCTTCTTTCAAATAGGCGTCATGCTGCCATTCAGTCGGAGCGCCCTCCGTTATGTTCTCAAAACCAGCATTCGTTAGTAGGTTGCTTGCCGCATGCAAGGTAACCGCAGGAACTAATAGAGTCAGGAAAAGGATAACTGCAAATGCGCGGAAAGACAGTTTAATCATCGTTCTATTACTCACCTCATATCGGCATTTGTAAGAGCATTACATTAAAATCAACTCTATTAGATTATAATACGACGGTCAATGCAATTACCAAAAAAAAGACGCCTATTCGGCGCATAGTTAATCTTTTGGAATAGCCCGGTTTACGATAGGCCGATATTGGCTGGTTCGCGCTACGGTCTTCGCTCTAAGGATCCGAAACGTTCGGGCCGTAACCTTCCACGTATGCTTCTTTTGGTTCCCTCTCCTGAGGGCGGTGAAATTGTACCGGCTGGTGGATCTGATCTTATACCCCTTTTTCAAGCAGTCGTTAAGAAACCTCATATCCGAGCCCTTGCGCAGGTTAGAAAAAACAACCCCGGGATATATCCTTTTCTCGAACATAATGGTCGCGCCGGCTACGAGCCTCTTAGTCGGCATGCTTGCGTGCATAAGCTTATTGCCGCTGTGGAAGTACATATAAAACTTATTTTTCCCTATAACGTTTGCGCCAGTTCGCTCAAATTCCGCCATGGCTTCTGATAAATAATGCGGAGAGTAATAATCGTCATCATCAAATTTAGCAATAATCTCGTATTTCGCTTTGCTGATGCCGTAGTTTAGACATTTTCCGAGAGAGTATTTCTGAGGCAGCCGATAGACGGACACTTGATCAAAATGCTTGGCATATTTTCTATAACTGTCGATGCTCATGCGATCATTGTTCAATAGAATGATAAGCTCTTTCGCTTTCCAGCGCTGGCGGCTGTAGTTCGTGAACAATTGCTTCATAAATTCCGGTTTATTGGTTGCCGTAATGATGGATACTCCCTTCGGGAGAAGCTTCGTTATTTGGCTCCCTGCTTCTGTCGAATCTATCGTTTCCATCATCTCCTGTGAGTCCGATTGTTCCGGCGAAACCGGTAAAGCCGTTGATTCTAACGTTTCCTGTATCATTGCCTTCTCATACATATCCGGCTTCTCAAGCATCGTACAACACCTCATTAATTGAAATCTACATTTGCATTGTACGTTATGGCACTTGAACTAGGAACGGCTGTCGTCACGGCACGCAAAAAGTGAATCGCGATTACTTTACATAATTTTTCATAATCTTATTTACCTTCCACTGCTTCGCTACGAAGTTCGTCTTGGACAATAATCTTTGGTTTAATGTGTTTCGTTCATGAACAACAACCATATAGTTTCGTTTTCCGTTTTTGGTCAGTATTTCATGCTTAAGCTTAATAACGGAAGTATGCCCTTTCGGTGTTTTATACCTAAGTCCTTTAAAATAAGCGGAAGTCCTATAGATAAACGTATAGAAAGGCGGGGAAGGCTTTTTAACTGTAGCGACGCGATGGCGCAGGCTGTCATACACGTATCCCGTTTGGTTAATGAGCGCGCGGGTTTTCTGCTTGGGCTTATAATTATGCAATTGTTTGATAAAGGTTTTATGGTACATATCATCACAGTCCAAGCGTACAAGATACAGATACTTATAGCCGCGTGTCAGCTCTTTTTGAACCTTGAGATATTGTCCGTCCGGTACAAATCGAACGTTGCCAGGGAGTGCTTCGTACTTGCTCAATGTTTGCAAGATCGTAGACTCCGATGAGATTGCATACCGGACAAGGACCGTAAAATTCTGATTGGTTTGATTTTTAAGACTTTGTAAGGTGTATTTCATAAAGATAGACATTCTGTACTCAATCCATTGCCTAGTCAAACCCACCTTCCAGCGATTATTGGGCTTTGACCGGTTATTAAATTCAATTCCAATAATAATTTTTTTATTAGGCATCACTAGTTCCTCCTTGCATTCTTTTCAATCGTCCAAAAAAAGTAAATCGCCAGGAGAACCTGTTATTGCGCGATCATGTCCTCTTCGGTCCTCATAAGTCGCTGCGGCTCTTGCTCGATAACAGGTGCTGTCTCTTTGCAAAAGTTTTTGAGAATATGATCCAGTTTGTTTCGATTCGATCTGAACACGGCTTTGCGCAGCAAGTTTTGATTTAATGTGTTGCGCTTATGAACAACGATCATATAGTTGCGGTTTCCCTTTCTAGTTAAGATTTCATGCTTTAATTTAATGACGAATCGATGCCCGCCGGGAGTAACATATCTCTTTCCGTTCAGGTAATCCTCAGCCTTGTAGATAAAAATATAGAATGGCGGAGATTGATGGTGAACCGCTGTGAAACGCTGCCTGACGGCATCATATATATATCCCTTTTGATTAATTAATGCTTGAGTGCTAGATTTAGGGCGGTAATCTCTTAACTGCTGCACGATAGATTTATGGTACATATCGTCACAATCCAAACGAACCAGATATAAGCGATCGAATCCGGTGATCCATTGCGAAATATGTTCTTGGTATTTGCTTGCCGGAACAAATTGAATGTTTTCCGGAAGCGGATCATATTTGCCGAGTTCAATCTTTATCAAAGACTCCGTGCAATCCGCATATTGAATAAGGGCTACAAAATCTTGATTGGTCTGCTTCTTTAAGCTTTTCATTGTATATTTCATAAATACGGACATTCTGTATTGAATCCACCCTGCAGTTAATCCGATTCTCCAAGCGGGCTTCGTCGATCTCGAATTGAATTCGATACCGAAGATGATCCTTTTGGTTAACAACTCCCATCACTCCCGTATACGCTGACACATTCATATTTAACTCACCTTGATTACGTTTCACCTTTGAAATCCTTCAACATCACATTAGCTTCGTGAAGCGATTCGAAGGTGCCCGCATCAATCCACCAGCCGTTCATGATGTTGAAAGTAAGCGTTCCTTCAGAGGCATAGACGTTGTTAACATCAGTAATTTCCAGTTCCCCGCGATTCGAAGGCTTAATACGCTTGATGACCTCAAATACGCTTCCATGGTACATATAAATACCAGTAACCGAGTAGGATGATTTGGGATCAGACGGTTTTTCTTCAATTTGAATGATTTTGTTTCCATCAATCACCGGAACCCCATACCTGCGAGGATCGTCAACTTGCTTTAGAAACACTTTGGCGCCTTTTTCCTGATTGCTAAAATCGTTAACCATCTTTATAAGCGATTCGTCGAACAAGTTATCTCCGAGCAGAACGATAAACTTTTCATGCGGTTGAACAAAATCCTCTGCAGTCATCAAAGCCTGGGCGATTCCGCCGGCTTCCTCCTGTATCTTATAGGTGATTTTCACTCTCAATTCTTTGCCGCTTCCCAGTAAGTCGGTAAATAGTCCGGCCGATTGTTTTCCCGTCACGATTAGAATGTCTACGATTCCCGCACTTCGCATTTTGTCTATTGCGTAATAGATCATGGGATATTTCCCGACAGGTATCAAATGCTTGTTTAAGATCTTCGTTAATGGCCAAAGGCGCGTTCCGGTACCTCCAGCAAGTATCACACCCTTCAAAAAAATACCTCCTAACAGAACCTAGTATCCAGCAGAACCTATTAAGACCAAATAATTTCACATGAATAGTGTATGCCTATCATTTAGATTCTGTATGGACGATATACCCTTGCTATCAAAATAGTCTTCATCTTTTTCTCCGTTAAGAGTTTCCGAACCATTCTCGGATAAGCTTTTCATATCTTCCCCGGACAGACGATCCTTGGCCTCCATGGCATCGTTAGAGAGTAAAATGAGTCTATTCATAAGACTAACGTTGCTCTTCTCTACCAGAGTCTTCGGCTTGTTGAAAACGACTTTAGGCCCTTTTCCAAAATCAATCGCCACTTTCCCTGTTAGCCGAGCTACTTCGGGCGCCATAACGACAGCATTTACACCGCAGGATATGAGGGCAATATCAAACTGGTCTTTCATTCCCTCCACTTTGTTCAACGTTTTGCTCATTTGCTTAAAATGCGTAAAAATAATGGCTCCGGTTATCACCATTCGATAGGGATCGCTTTGAAGTACTTCTTTTAATTTTTTGGCATGCTCCGTGATGATCAGAATCCTTTTGCCTCTCAGCACTTCCCAAAATTCCGGTTTGCTTGCAAACTCACGGTTGATAAAAGCATCGCAAGTAAACCGCGGCCTCAGCTTGTAATAACGAAATATTTTATTCGTTAAGGGGCGTCTTACTCTTTTCGGCGCCTTTATCTTGTCCTTGATTGGCAAAATGCCTACAATATCGGCTTTCCGTATCGAACGAACCATTTGATTTCTTAGCTTTAGGTTGGGAAGCGTCACTCCTTTTTCTTTATGTCCGAGGCGTGCGCTTCGCGTTCTGACCGGATGGTTTGCCCGTCTGGCCCATGGTGTCCTTAATACTTCCCTCAGGCTCCAAACCGATTTTTGGGCCATGATCACATTTTCTCCGTCACCGATTCGGATGAGTGAGAAAGGCCGTTGATGATCCAATGCCTCTTTAATCCTTGCGAGCACCTGATCGGAATTTAGCTTTGCCATGCTGTTCATTCACCCCTCTATCTGGATTTGCGTTTTTTTAATTTCTTTACAATCAGGTAGCCGCTGCTTGTATGGCCAAATACAGGCTGATGCTTGTTCCCCCATTTTTTCAAATACAGGAGTACGAGTCTTTTTCGGAGTACATTACGTTTTTTGATATTTGCCGCGTTTGTAAGCTGACGGCCATGCTTTAAAGCGTTATAAAGGTTCCGGTTTACAAAGCGGTGCGGAAAACGATCGATAAGCTTCATGCACATGCGCCGGTCCTCCATGATCCGCCCTTCGTATGGATCGTTCACTTCCCACCCGCCCGCAGCTTTAAGAGCAGAAGTTTTATAGCATCTCGGTGTTAACATGAAATCGAAAGTAATAAGAAATTTCATCTTGCTGTATTGCCTATGTCTTATTATTTTCTTCAGCCGCAATTTTCCTTTGTTCTCAAGCCACAGCTTAGAATTCCCGTAGATTAACGCCGCTTCCGGATGTTTAACGCAGGTTTTCGCCAAAATTTCGAGCGCGCTCGGTTCAAGCCAATCATCCGAATCCAATTGGACAAAATAGGGTGTTGTTACATGTTTCAAAGCCATGTTCAGCACTTTCGAAATGCCTACATTCGTATCTAAACTAATAAGGCTTATCTCCTCTTCCGATGTAAAGGCCGATGCAATGGATGCGGATTTGTCTGTAGATGCGTCATTAATGATCAGTATTTTCCAACCCTTATACGTTTGACGAATGACGCTTTTAATCGCTTTTGCGACATAGGCTTGACGATTATATAAAGGAATAACAACCGTAAATTGAGGTTTTGACTCTGCACTCAAAAATAACCGCTCCTTTTTCTGAAGATGGTGTGGATGAATCAATCATTTTAGCCGTGCAGCAGGTCATACCTTTCCTCGAAGCTGCCAATTTGGAGGGCTAAATCATGATGAAACATAATACAAAGATCACGCAAGGCATCCGCATGATGACCCTGTCGATTATAAATTTCAGATAAATACGCAGAAAAATCGTCCATCTCTTGCATGGTTTCATACGGAATGATTTCTA
The DNA here is from genome assembly GCF_031157315.1 of Paenibacillus sp. LHD-38. Taxonomy (GTDB): domain Bacteria; phylum Bacillota; class Bacilli; order Paenibacillales; family Paenibacillaceae; genus Pristimantibacillus. The sequence goes on along the minus strand of NZ_JAVIFU010000015.1, from coordinate 93,721 downwards.
CCTTATGACTGCCATCCGCTGCATTTTTCCGGACACCGACTATTCCGATCGTCGGATCTGCTCGCAGCCACCAGAGCATGCCGTGAAGCCAATTTTTTTTTACTACCGTATTCTCATTTAGCAGGACGATATATTCTCCACTTGCTGCGATTACACCTTGATTCATCGCTTCGCAGCGTTCTTTAGTTACCTCATTCTTAATGACCGTAGACCCTGGGATGGTTTGGATATACTCTGCCGTTCCGTCGGTTGAGCCGTTATCAACCAAAACGAGCTGGGTATTTATCGGTGAGTGCTGCTGGATACTTTCGATGCATTCTTTCGTGGATTTCAGGCTATTGTGATTCAATACGACGACGGAAACCTTTCCGGGAATATACTGCGAGGTGAGCATCATTAGGTTGTTCTCGGCCGCATTGTTTATTTTCTGATCGCTAAATTTAGTGCTGCCTTTAATCGTCTTTTTTCTGAACACGACATGATGGCCTTTACCGAAATCCATCGCCACTTTTCCGGTTAAACGGGCGATTTCAGGGGCCAAAACCACCGTATTAACCCCACAGGAGATCAGAGCAATATCAAATTTGTCTTTCATCGCATAAGCTTTTTTTAACGCGCTGCCCATTTGCTTATTATTCGAAAATGCGATCGTACCAACAACGTTCATCCTATACGGATCTCGTTGAAGGCTTCTCTTAAGTCTCTCGGCATGCCGCGTGATAATCAGAACTCTGCGGCCTCTCAGCACATCCCAAAATTCCTTCCGCCCTGCCAAAAAACGGTTAACGACGGCATCGCAAGTATAGCGGGGCTTTAGCTTATAATATTGAAATATTTTATTGGTAAGCGGACGCTTCAATCTTCTCGGAGCATAGGTTCTTCTATCTCCCGGTGGAAGAACGCCCACAATGTCAGCCATCTTTATCGATCGGATCATTTGGTCCCGCAGCGTAAGATTAGGAAGCCTCACGCCCTTTTGTCCACGGTTGGCCCTTATAGCCCACGGTTCCTTGAGTACGGAGCTCATTCTCCATACGGATCTTTGTGCCATGACAATATTCTCTCCGTCTCCTATTCTCACGATGGAAAACGGCTGACGATGGTCCAAAGCATGTTTAATCATATGCAGTACTTTCTCCCAATTTAAATTCATTCCACCATTTCCCCTCCAGAAAATGTTCTCACTACGACATTATATGAATGATAGTGTTGATGCTCTTGTGCAGGTTTACTCCCATGCGTATGCTCTAGCCCTAATTTGCGCACATTTCGCTTCAGGCATAGCAAATAAAACGAAAATGGATGATCTCCTGCATAAAGAACGGGGAGTGGCACAAGAACTACTGCTGCATCTTTCATATAGTGGAGTAGTAAAAAAAAAATAAGGAGAGGGAATGATTGTGACGAATTTAAAATGGAAGCAGGTATTGAGAAGCATCAAGAATGCTTTAGATAATCATCAGCCTTTCTCCATGGTAAGAATAGGTGACGGTGAAAATATTGTAATGGCGCAAAAGTCGGTGTGGAGTATCAAAACCGTACTCAGGGAGCTCTGGGCAAAGAAAGCCAATAGAGGAAAAAAGGGCGTCAGGCTTCCAAATTTAAAGCTGAGAAATGAAATGGTCCGATCGATTAAGAAAGCAAATATTGTTGGGATACTTATTCCCGGGGATAAAAGGACGGTTGCACATCCCAGAGTGAAGCGGCCGCTTACTAATAAAATATTCCGATATTATAAGCTAAAGCCGCGCTATACTTGCGATGCCGTCGTTAACCGTTTTTTAGCGGGGCGGAAGGAGTTTTGGGATGTGCTGAGGGGCCGAAGAGTCCTGATCATCACGCGGGAAGCCGAGAGACTAAAAAAAATCCTTCAAAAAGACCCTTATGGGATGGACATTGCCGGAACGATTATCTTTTCTGATTACACGCAAATGAATAGAACGTTAACGCAGGTAGAAGCAATGAAATATCAATTTGATATTGCTTTAATCTCCTGCGGCGTTAATTCCGTTGTCCTGGCACCCGCGATTGCCCGTTTAACCGGAAAAGTAGCCATTGACTTCGGAAAAGGACATCTAGTCGTTTTCAAGAAAGGAAAGCGGAAACGGAAATGGAAACGCAAAAGCAGAAGATAAGCGAAAATTAATTCGAATAATTATAAAGAAAGATAGTGCATAAAATTTAACACGGATCAAATACAAAAACGACAGCGAGATTGACTATTCTTGAATAGTCAATCTCGCTGTCGTTTTTGGTGAATTCTGAAAGATAGTAGATAGCTTCGATCGAACCATCAATTTGTGTTATAGAATCTTTCTAACTTCCGCTACAAATTGCTGTGCTCGAACTTGAATCGTATGATACTTGCGAATAAAATTGTAACCATTTCGTGTAATTCGTGCTCTTGCGCGTTTGTTTTTTTGAAAAGATAATGCTTTTCTATAAAAATTCTTTCTACTACATGCTATATAGTTCACCTTATCCTTAAAGCCCAAGCCCTTCAAATCACGATTCGGCTCCGCCAACATTAAGGTTTTGCATCCCGGAAGTTCAAAAAATTTAGCAACAGGAATCTTTAAGTCACTTCCGCAAGTAAATGAAATTTGTGATCGGTTGATAACCTTGGCATAATTACTGTTAATAAGAAGACCTCGTCTGGCTCGAGCCTTGTGCCCCGGATGCTTAAAGTTAATGAATCCTTTTACTCTCCTCATTCTTCTCAGAACCGCTTTTCTGAATTTATATCGTGGTTGAATCAAGCCTAACAGGGAGAACTTAATATTTTTCCTCAGCTTATAGTCTTTGATTACTTTGGGATTGATCGCAAACGGCGACCATCTAAATTTGGGTTTACATTCGGGAAAAACCTTAAGAAACGGATATTTGCTTGCTGAGAAGATTAAATCCGGTTTCGCGGTTTTATGAAAGTAAGCACTTCTGAATTTCTTATTCCAGTGTACGTCCATTACATAACAACCTAATGGTATTTTCACCTTATTAAGATTCGTAATATTTGGAGAAAACGCATAGTTCCAAGCAATATCATAATGGAATATAAAATCCGGTTTCATCTTTATTTTCTTTAAAATGTCTAGAATATCTCCATTCCTATGCCAATATTGAACATCCGCAACCTTTTCAATGGCCTTGATAAAATCATATTTGTGCTGATGCTTGGGCATTTTTTTGTTAAATGGCTTTATAAGGATCAGAACCTTTGTTTTTCTTTGCGGAGGTACATCAGCTTTCTTATCATTCGTTTTTTGCAATTGCGCTTTGATAGTATTTTGAATAAGCTGTTCTATATATGAAATGATTTGTTGTGCCTTTACATTGGATTCAGTCATAGCAGGAGGCAGCAGTCTGACTCTTCCTTCATACTCAGGAAGGCTCATTGCGAAGGAATTATGATTTTCAGTGAAAAAAAGATCGATTTTTCGATTTTGGATGTATGTTATTTGGTCCATTTCACTTACATGATCATTAACCGCATAATACCCTGTTGGAATCCCACCTTCTTCCACTTCGTTAATAACAGACACAAAATTCACATCTGCCAAATCATAATATAGAATAAAGTCCGGTTTCATATCGAACTGTTTCAATACTTCCAGCATACTTCCGCCTTCGGTCCAATAGCGTATTTCTGCAAAGTTTTCCATAGCCTTAATCGTGTCAAGATTATAATCCGATTCCATGGTATCATTAGGTTTTGTCAGCACTAGAATTTTTAGTTTTTTCTCATTTATAATAGGAGTTTTTTTAGACTTTGCCTTTCTTATTAATAACTTATTTCTGTGTAACGTTTTTTTAGACTTTGCCTTTCTTATTAACAACTGATTTCTGTGTAACGTTTTTTTAATTCTTCTTTTCTGTGTTCTTACTAATTTCACACCTATTTTTTTCGCTTTTTTAGGTTTGCGAGCCTTCTGTATCCGATTGCGCTTTACTCTCACTCTTTCACCCGCTTCTCCATAGAAATGTATACCTCATCCTCATTTTTCTATTGGTTTTCCAACCATTGATCCGGTGAAACATCCCTAATCTTGCGGGCTGGTGAACCCGCAACAAGCTCTTTGGATTTTACATCTTTCGTGACGATGCTTCCGGCAGCAACAACGCCGTCTTCCTCAATGGTTTTGCCTGGGAGAATTGTCGCATTTGCGCCTATTCTCCCTCCTTTTTTGATCGTCACTCCTTTAAACTTGCCAAAGCGTTCCTTCGTCCGGCCCAAATAATTATCATTCGTTGTGACGACGCACGGAGCAACGAATACATGATCTTCCAAAGTCGAGAATGCGCAAATATAACAATTAGTTTCAAGCTTGCAGTTTGCTCCGATCGTACAATCATTCTCTACTGCCACCCCTCTACCAATGATCGTTTTCTCTCTGATGACGACCCGTTCCCGAATGGTCGCCAAATCCGCAACGAAAACATCGTTCTCCAAGAAGGCATTCGCATAAATAATAGCGGAGGTTCCAATAATGCATCCATCCCCGATAATTGTCGGGAGCAGATAAACCTGATTTGTTGTCGTCGCGGAATTGTGTGCTTTCATCGGTTTTTTGCCGATTACCGCATGATCGTGAATGACTGCCTGGTTGCCGATGACAGTCCCGTCGTATATGACAACATGATGGCCAATCACCGCATCCTCGCCAATCGTTACGTTTTCTCCAATCACAACATGCTGTCCCATCCTTAGATTTTGATTCATTATACACCTCAACCTTTTGTAAATTGTTTGACTTTCTCGATGATATAGGCTTGTTGGTCGTCCGTTAGGTGTGGAGACATCGGCAATGCCAAGGAGCGTTCACATAATTTCTCCGCTACCTTGAAATCACCCGGTTTATATCCGAGATAGGCAAGCGCCTTTTGGAGATGCAGCGGGCAAGGGTAATAGTGACCTGTAGCAATGCCAGCCTGCTGCAATTGGTCCGCAATTTGTTCACGATTGTCGCATTCAACAGTAAACAAATGAAAGACATGATCTACATGAGCATCAACGGTTGGAATTCGGAGTGCCGAATGTTCAAGTTGCTGAGCATAGAGGGCGGCTTTCTGTCGACGTTTGGCATTCCACTCCTGCAGCTTGCTTAATTTCACACGTAGGATAGCGGCTTGTAAGGAATCCAGTCTGCTGTTATATCCAACCACCTCGTGATAATATTTACGTTTGCTTCCATGGTGACTGAGAATCTTAATACGTTCTGCTATTTCCTCATCATTGGTAACGACAATGCCTCCGTCTCCATATCCTCCTAAATTTTTCGTTGGAAAAAAGGAAACGCATCCGATACTGCCAAGAGCGCCAATCGGTTTATTTTTGTATCCGGCTCCCAATGCTTGGCAAGCATCCTCGATAATCGCAAGATTGTGCCGTTCAGCCATATCATTAAAGGCATCCATATCTGCCGGTTGGCCGAAAATATGAACCGGGATGATGGCCTTCGTTTTTGAGGTGATTTTCTTTTCCGTCTCCTCGGGAGACAGGTTATACGTTCGCTCGTCGATATCGGCGAATACGGGAATGGCACCTCGCCTTGCGATGGCCTCTGCCGTCGCAAAAAAAGTATATGGCGTAGTAATGACCTCATCGCCCGGTCCGACCCCGCATGCTTCCAAAGCCAGGATCAGGGCATCAGTACCGTTTGCGGTGGAAACTGCATGTTTGGATTGTGTAATGGATGCTATGTCTTTCTCCAAAGCTTCCACTTCCGGCCCTGAAATATAAACCCCGCTATCAAATACCCGCTCCGTCGCCTCTAAGATGTCCTTTTTCAGCTCCAGGTACTGGGCATGCAAATCGATTAAAGGAATAATCAATGCGGGTCCCCTCCTTTGCTTATTAGCGTCATATTTTTCATGTCAAAATGATCGAGCGGCAGATGTACCGGTACGCCTTCCTTAATAGACTTGTAGATCGCCAGAATGACCTCCAAAGAATCTATCGACGTTTCTACGGATACCAAGGGTGAGGTTCCCGTTGTAATCGCTTGTATCATGTCTTTATATAGGGGGGTATGGGAAATTTCATCCGTTCTTTCGAGTACACTTTCATCCTCGATTTGATCATTTTCAAAGTTCCATTGTTTTAGTTCGTTTAATCTCACGCCTTCGAGTGACACTGATCCCCTCTCGCCGAACAGGCTAAGTGAGGTTAGAAGGCTTTTCGGATAAACACAGGCTGAGGCTTCGACATTACCGGTCGCACCGTTTGCGAATTTCAACACGGCGACTCCCATATTTTCCACATGCAAGGGTTGTGCAAACGTGTCGGCTTCTCCGTATACCGACACAACAGGCCCCATTAACCATTGAAGGAGGTCGATGTAATGTATGCATTGATTCATAAATAACCCGCCACCTTTGGCCCAAGATTCCCGCCAAGGACTGGCATGATAGTAATCCATATTCCGATTCCACCTCATCGATACGACACCATGAATCAAACGCCCGAATCGCCCTTCGTCAGTAGCCTTTTTTATCGCTTGCATCTGCGACAAATATCTGGTTTGCAACGAAACAGCAAGAATAAGACCACGCTGCTTCGCTTCAGCCTCCGCTAATCTAGCATCTTGAATCGACAACGCAAGCGGTTTCTCTACCAGAACGTGCTTGCCCGCTTGAAGAGCCGCAATGGAGATAGCTGCATGGGTATGACTGCTGGTTGTAATCGCAATCAGATCAATATCATCTCTGCTCAAACATTCTTCAATCGTAGTATGGAGTCGTATATTCGGATAATGAGGCTTGCATACATCCTTAGCAAAACGTTCCAGCTGTTGTTTATCAATATCGCATAGAGCTACCAATTCTACTTCCTCTCCTATTTCTAGCAAAGAACGTACATGTTTTTGCGCGATATAACCGCAACCTATCAATGCAATTCTTACAGGTTGCATAAAGTATCCCCCCTTTCGGTTAAGCAAAGCCTTTCCGAAATATTTCATTTACGTCATAGTATATGAGAGAACAATCAGGCTGGTATGGACAATGTATCAATATTTGTAAAACAGGGAAACAAAATGAATGATTACCTATTTTCACTTACTTAAAAGAGATGAAATAAAAATCGCTTGCAAGAAAAAAAACAAAGTATCGCCCTCTAGGCGGTACTTTGTCTTTTTAAACGGAAACGCTCATCCGCTTTTTTTGCTTTATTTCTTCCGTTTCAGAAACTCCTCGATAGCAGCAACAAACTGATTTGCCCGCACTTGGTTAGTATGGTGAGTCTGTATAAAATCATAGCCGTTTTGACTAATCAGTTCTCGTTCCAGATGATGGGTTCGATAATAAATGGCTTTCCGGTAAATATCCCCTCCATAGCACGCAATGAAATTTATTTTATCTTTAAAGCCCAATTCTAAAATATCCTTATTGGGTTCAGCCAATAGCAAAGATCTGCATCCGGGTCCTTCAAAAAACTTCGCAACGGGAATTTCCAATTGACTACCGCAAGTGAAAAATAGTTTTGTTCTATTTATCGCTCTTGCATATTCTGTGTTAATTAGAATGCCTGGTTTATTTTGAACGTGATGACCCGGATGTGTGAAATGTAAGAAACCATTAACTTTGGTCATTCTGTTCAAAACCGTTTCCCTGAACGGATATCGTCCGGGCGGGTGCAGCAGACCCATAAGAGCAAAATCAATGTCTTTATTTTCTTTATAATCTCTAATAATATTGGGGTTTATTGCAAATGGAGCCCATCTAAATCTTCTAATGCATTCAGGAAAAGCTTTCAGGAAAGGGTATTTACTTGCCGAGAAAATTAAATTCGGTTTTGCTATTTTGTCAAAATAGGCTTTTCTTTCATTCGGACGCCAATGAACATCAAGCACATAACATCCTTTAGGTATTTTCACCTTCGACAAATTGGTTATCTTGGGAGAAAATGCATAATTCCATGAAATGTCGTAATGGAAAATAAAATCCGGCTTCATCTTTATTTTTTTTAATATGTTTCGTATATCACCATTCTTATGCCAATAGCTGACTTGAGCAAATTGTCTAATGGCTTTGATCATATCGTATTTATGCTGATGTTTAGGCATGGTTTGAGCAAATTTTTTTATGAGGATCAAGATCTTTAATTTCTTCTTTCGAGGAACCGCCCCGTTTGTTATAAGCGCTGCGAGATGCTTCATATTCAAATAATCTTTTATTGTGGCTATTAACTGCTGAGCGCATTGAACGGCTGAATAATCGTTTTGAACGAGAGTAGAAGAGGTAAGCGGCTCCGAGTTTATCTTCCTGTCCTCTTTAACATTCGGTTGAATTGGACTGGGCAACTCTCTGAATCTTTCTTCACACTCTGGGAATACCTCCAAGAATGAATCTTTTGACGCTGCATATAAGAGATCTACATTATTCTCTAAAATATATGCTCTTCGAACTTCAGGACGCGTATGAATATTGAGAACATAGCAGCCTTTAGGAATGTCGACTTTATTCAAGTCGGTAATTCGGGGTGAATAAGAATAAGACGCTGTATAATCATAATGGAATACAAAATCGGGCTTCCAACTCATTTTCTTAAGTATATCCAATATACTTCCGTCCTCGGACCAATACCGGACTTCTGCAAATTGTTTCAAAGCTTCGATCGCAGGATGGTATCGTTTTACTTCCATAGTTTCAAACGGTTTTATGAGTGCCAATATTTTTAGTCTTTCCACTTTTATTGGCTTCTTTACTGTTCTTTTGTTATACAGCCGCTTCTCTCCGATTGTTTGCCGATTGCTTATTCTCTTTCTGCTTTTCCTTTTTGAGGTTCTTATTCTTGTAACTTTTTTTATTCTTTCGATTACTTTTCTTGATTTTATGTTATTTAACATTCGATTGGCTGATTGGTGAGCCGTTTGTTTTCGTTTTTTTATTATTTTTCGGATAAAATTTTGTTCACGTCTTATAATCACTATCACACCTCTTCTTTATATCCCGATTATTTCATTTTACGTGTGAATCCAAGTGTACGGAAACGGCATTCGTTTATATATTAGGTTTAGCCTCGACAAATAAATAAGAAACTGACGGTTTGTCCCTATTTACCTTTTCTCAACTATTCTCTCGAACACACACTAACTCACTCGAATAGTTTGATAAGTCTATAAGCTATGTAGTAAGTGAGGAATCAATTTTAAAAAAGTTATATAAACGGATTGTGTATGCCTGCCGACATTGCGAACGGGAGGAGATCCAGACGCCGATTTTGTGACAGCGCCAAAGCCCCGTCCAGTAGCATCACGGCAGACGGTCTTCCGATGTTCATCGAATGCAACAGCAATTATCAATGCATCACCTTCCGTGAAGGGGGCAAGCTTCACAATTGAAAGCCACCTACAATAATCCGTAGGATTACACCATATACTCGCTGGGCTGCAATCAGGCTCCTGAGTGCTAATCGTCCTCTTTCAACATTGAGGAAAAAGGAATCGGAGCCCGATCTTAGGGCTTTTTTTGTACAATAGCCCGTTTAAAACAAGCTATTACAAATTTCTGATCTTCTTGCGTCAAATTTGATCCTGACGGTAAACAAATTCCATTGTTGAACAAACTGTCTGAAATACTGCTATCGCCGTGAACGAAATACAGATAATGCTTGAATAGCGGTTGCAAATGCATCGGCTTCCAAACGGGGCGAGCCTCGATATTATATAAAGCTAGTTCGTCGATGACTTGATCAACTGACACTCCTAGCTTCGTCGGGTCTATGATTAAGGCAGTTAGCCAACGGGTACATCGACCATAGGACGCTTCAGATAAAAAGCGTATCCCGTCGATGTCTCCCAATTCCGAATAATAACGTTCGAATACGGTTCGGCGTGCGGTGATGCGATCCTCTAACACCTGCAATTGAGCCCTTCCGATTGCTGCCAATACGTTACTTAAACGATAATTGTAACCCACTTCGCTATGTTCATAATGACGGGCGGAATCTCGGGCCTGAGTGGCCCAGAACCGCGCCTTTTCCAACGCTTCGAGATCGTTCGATACCAGCATGCCGCCGCCTGAGGTCGTAATCATTTTGTTCCCGTTAAAAGAGTAAATTCCGAATTTGCCAAAGGTTCCGCTTGCCTTATTACGGTAAGTGGCACCTAAGGATTCGGCCGCGTCTTCAATCACCGGTACGTTATATTCATTGCAGAGCGCTAACAAAGGATCCATATCGGCATTTTGGCCGTATAGATTTACAACAATGACCGCCTTAGGAAGTTTCCCGGTATTATCAGCGTGGACGAAAGCATGTTTCAAAGCGACGGGTGACATGTTCCACGACATAGGTTCGGAATCGATAAAAACCGGTTCAGCTCCCTGATATAAAATGGGGTTAGCGCTGGCAACAAAAGTTAAAGTAGAACAAAACACAGTATCGCCTTTACCGACCCCGAGCAGCCTCAAAGATAAATGAATCGCTGCCGTTCCTGAACACATTGCTACCGCTCCCGCACTCTGAACATAATTGGCAATTTCCTTTTCAAAGGCATCCACATGAGGACCCAGAGGAGCGATCCAATTCGATTGAAATGCGTCATCTACATATTGTTGTTCTTTTCCGCTCATATGGGGAGAAGAAAGATAAATCCGACCTGCATCTTTTGTCATTTTTCCCAATCTCCCATAGCAATTATTTTTATATCTTTAGTAACGATATATGCAGGGAGATCGTTCTCTGATTGCACGTTTGAAACAAAACCTTTTGTCGAACGATGGACGCAAGCCGTGTCCGTTTTTACTCACCCCCATACTATACTATGAAGTTATCAGTTCTTATCAGGAAGGAAGCGACTTAATAGATGAACAAGAAGACTAACGCAGGCATCCGAAGGCTACGCCCGATTAAACAACAAAATGTTAAAAGAAATACGAAGCTAAAGCCAACAAGAAATGCCGCTCCCCATATTAAAAGAACGAAAAAAAAACATCCCCCAAAAAAGAGAATGGTTTTGAAACAAAAGCTACGTTTGAAAAAAAATATTAAAAAAAAATCTAAACCAAAAAAAAGAATGGTTTTGAAACAGAAACTGCGTTTAAAAAAAATTATTATAAATAAACCTAAACCAAAAAAAAGAATGATTTTTAAAAAAAAGAAAGCAAAACCAAAGAAAAGAGTCATCAAACCGATAACCCAGTTAGTACCGTTGCGTTTCAGTACACCTCATCCCAAGCTAAACACTATACTTATTGAACCCGAGCCTGATAAAATGATATCCGCCCCGCAGCTAGGGAGGATCTTGCATACACCGGTAAACCCAGCCGGACAAATGAGCACACAAGCAACTTCTCTACAAAAACTTGGACTCCCGGTGTCATTTTGCAGTTATGTAAAACGTGGTCGCTTTGCATTTCCCGACGGGCTGCCTTCGCCAATACACAAAGTTCCTAAATCCCTTCGAGGACGTGCCATGATGAATTACGCAATAAAAAGCTCGGAAAAATACCAAATATTTCATTTTCACGGCGGAGAAACGTTCACCAAATACAATTATACGGACTTGCCTTATCTAAATCTAACTAATAAAAGGATCGTCATGTCCTTCTGGGGATCCGAAGTCAGAAAGGCTTCAATTGCCAAGCTCATGAATCCCTTTGCAAGAGTAAAGCTTACCGACGAAAACGAAATTCATCGCAGATTAACGGTCTTATCGAAATTCGTCGATGCGGTCATTGTCCCTGACCACGAACTGTTTGAATACATTAAAGGCTATTTCAAAAAGGCATATCTTGTTCGAGCGGTGGTGGATCATAGAAAATTCAGTCCTCTTTATCCCGATGCAAACAACCAAAGACCTCTTGTCGTACATGCTCCAAGCAATCGCTATATAAAAGGGACAGATCATATTGGGAGGGTAGTCAAGACTCTGAAACAAAATTTAAATTTTGACTATGTTCAGGTTGAGAATACGTCAAATGCAAACGTCCTTAAATGGATAAGAAAAGCGGATATATTGGTCGACCAGCTTCATTTAGGGATATACGGTACAGTGGCCATTGAAGCCATGTTATTGGGTAAGCCCGTTATTTCACATATCCGGGAAGACCTTCTCACTAAGTATCCGGCTAATATGCCAGTTGTTCCTGCTAACCCTCTTACGTTTGAAAAAGCGCTTTATAATTTGATAACGAATCCCCAACTTCGATATGAACTTGGAGTTAGAGGCAGGGCCTACGCTGCCGAGCACCATGACCCCATGAAGATAGCACAACAACTGATTACGGTGTATAAGAGCCTTGACTAAGTATTCCGACTGCCACTTATTTATGACTTTTAATAATTTGGGCAGGTACTCCAACCACCGTGACATTTGCAGGGACATCTTTGACTACTACAGCTCCTGCTCCAACGACAGATTTTTCACCAATAGTGATGGAAGGAATAACCACACATCCTATACCAAGATGCGCTCCTTTCTTTACGGTAACGCCGCCAGCCAGATGAACACCCGGCGATAAGTGAACAAAGTCCTCAATGAAGCAGTCATGATCAACTGAGGAAGAGGTATTAATAATAGAATGACTTCCAATCTTTGAATGGGTATTAATAACAGACCCCGGCATCACCAAAGAACCTTCCTTAATCTCAACCAAAGGACTGGTGATAGCCGAAGGGTCTATTAATGTTGCATATCGAATCGAAATAGCATTAAATTGACTTACCATATCTTCCCTTGATTTATTGTTCCCGATCGCGATAAATACTTCATGATTATGATAATCCACACGCTTTATAAAGTCATTAGGCGTACAAATATAAGATGAGTTCCCAAGGCGGGGGGTATCATCCACATAGCCAATAATTTTGTAACCTAGTCTCAAGGCAACATCTGCTGCAACTTTACTATGCCCCCCCATTCCAACGATCACCAAGCTCTTCACCGCTCTGCCTCCTTTTGATGTTTTTCTTTACAATATGCAGTCGGAGAGCTTAAGACATCTTGTCCTATCAAAATAGCGATTCATGTTTTTGCAGAGTGGTTTTAGAGTTGAACAATGTGGGGATTCTATATGGAATCCCCTCAAATATCGTTTATAAACTCCCTCGGTACGATATGATATTCTCAGGGTCGTGGTGGCTTGATATACTAAGCTTTCGGAATTCAGGATAATTTGAATCCAGTTATACAACGTAGTCCCCATCCTGTTATACGGTGGGGACTACAATTAGTCATCCTGCTGTGAAACCACTGTCTTTCTTATGATGCTCCACGGTCTTAGCTAACATGAGATAAATCCAACTCATCCATTGCTTGCTCGACGTGATCGAAGGTCACCACATGCCTGTATCGTGCTCTCGCAGTTCACGCGCTGCAGCATTCACTAACATTTCATCGATAAATGATTTATTTTGTAACATTATTCAATATGGCTGCCAATCTTTCAGTCAATCTCCTTCGGTCATAGTTTTCAATCGCATGCATGTCAGGATTTATTCTAAGAACACCTTGTTCCCATGAGCGTATATATGTCTCAATGATTCGTATGGCTTCCCAAGGGCGATTCGAATCTATGACTATTCCTGTGCGAGTTTCTCTAATTATTTTCGCTGCTGCCCCATTCGGAGGGACGATAGCAAGTATTGGTTTTCTTAAATTAATAAGCTCAAATATTTTACTCGTGACAGTCTGGTCTCCTTGTTTTGGATCAATTAAAAGAAGGAGAAGATCGGATGAAGCTGCCATCTTAAGGGCACTATTATGATTTACGTAACCCGTTCTCTTTATCAGACTGTTTAACTTCCAGTTGTCCGGAAAACGGATGTTGTCAAGATAACCGACTAGTCTTATTTCAACTTTGTTCGAACGAATCTTTTTCTCGCGAAGGCTTTTTTCAAAATCCTTAAAAAAGCGATCGGCTAATATTTTTATGTGTCCATATATAGAGCCCATATAACAAATCTTAAACTTATCGTTATTTTGGGTTGTTAGTGTAATGTTATTAAAATCTTCCGAATCATAACCATTCATGATGGTATGAAATTTTTTTTTTGATTTAGTGCCAGACAACTTAAATAACGTGTCCTTAATACTGTCGGAAACAGTAATGACAGCGTCAGACTCTTTTAGTACTTGTATTTCTAGTTTCTTATTAAATCCTATATCTTTTTTATACCGACTTCTTTGAATAAACGGGTTTGTGGTCCACTCGTCTCTTAGGTCGATTACAAGCGGTTTTCCGGTAAGTCGCTTTAAAGCTAAGCCGGATAATAAGGATACGTAGGGAGCCGAAACGCTATATATGGCGTCAATTTTCTTTTCTTCAATTAATCTGACACCTTCCATTATCGTAGCCGGAAACCATCCCTGTAAAAAATCATTTATTGTAATATATGGATTTCCCGGAAGTTTTTCGCATGACTTGAGCCTAAAGACCTCGCATTCTTTAGGTATTTCATTCAACATCGTTTTGTCGACTTTGGGATAATTCGACTTTTCCGGGGTAAGAATTATTGGCGACCATCCAAACTGTGGAAGAAATTTGGCGAATTTAAGTGCGCGCTGGCTTGCCCCTATCGGGGGAAATAGGTAACTGATAAACAGAACTTTTTTCATATTCATTTACCTCTCGTTTCATCGCTTTCTATTTATCATAAGCTGTTGTATATCGTAATCAACTGACGAACAATCTTTTCTGGATTACGGTGGTTAATAGAATACTTACGGCCACTGACTCCCAGCTTATAACTTATATCAGGGCTTATAAGCAAGTCGTGAAGCACTTCGTCAAAGCCAACGAATATTGCAAATTGATGCCGATTTACCAAGCTTAGTTTTGGCTTTGTGTAGCCAAAGTTGCTAATTCATTTATTCAACGCCTTGTTTTCTCTCGAATCCATACTATGCGTAATAAAAGAAGATGTGTGGACAGTAGTTTGTTATAAACATAAAATAGGGCTTCCTCGCTTCAGTCAATGAGAACACGACGATTAAGAGGAGGCTAGGGTACCAAATGATATAATGCCTGCTCTAAGATATTAATGGACTTGTGCAAGCTGCCAAACGAAGAGCCCGCGGTTACAGAAACATTCAAAACCTGATTGCCATGGTCTTATGACCGCTAACAAATTTCGGCTTCGAGCGCTTGTAGCACAGGTCCTGAATCAGTCTTTACCCTTTTTCATTTCCACCATCAAATTAAGTGTCTCCTAAATCAGCGTATCTATGACCTATATTATTCAGCATTATCCATCCAGTAGAGCGGCGAGCTTAAAATAGTCCCACCTTGTGAAAGGATCGGGACTACTTCACGCTATTTATTAACTCAACTTACGAACCATGCTTAGGTTGTGAAGTTTAGAAGGTGGAAATCCTGCTTTGAAAGACTTAATCCAAGCCACCAATAGCGTGTCTTGGTCGGCTGAAGGACATCTCTTCTTTATCGTATTTCGAACAGTGCTTTTATGTCTTAAGCCATTAGGGGGGCGATGAAAGAGTAGAATCGTTTAGTATGATGGTTTCAAGACACTGCTTCAATTGGGAAGGGTCTTGTTGGATCATAGCCAGTTCAAGGCGCTTCACATCCAAAAGTAGACGTTCCCATCCAATCGGTTTCGGTGTAGCGATGAAAATATGCGGATGCGAGCTCGGCATACTCCGTTCCTCTTCGTAAAATAGTGATTCCGCCAGTTTTTCTCCTGGGCGAATGCCCGTATACACAATCTTGATGTCACGCTCCGGTTTATATCCTGCCAAATGGATCAAAGACTTCGCTAGATCAGAAATTTTGACAGGCTCACCCATATCCAACACAAAGACTTCTCCCCCTCTGGATAAAGCTCCGGCTTGTAAAACAAGATGAACGGCCTCAGGGATAGTCATAAAATACCTGATCATATCCGGATGTGTGACCGTTATCGGTCCCCCCTTCGCAATTTGTTTCTTAAATATGGGAATGACGCTTCCGCGACTTTCCAACACATTCCCGAATCGCACAATTGAAAATTTTGTTGCACCTTTTAAAGAAAAATATTGAATCATCATTTCAGCTGCCCGTTTGGTCAGACCCATTACATTAATGGGGTGTACCGCTTTGTCAGTCGAGATATATACAAAACGATCTACTCCAAACTTAATTGCACTCTCAGCCATGTTAATTGTTCCGAAAACATTGTTCTTTATAGCGGATCCAGGGTTATGTTCCATTAGGGGGACGTGCTTATGCGCTGCTGCATGAAAGACTACATGGGGCTGATACCGTTGAAATACTTGTTCTACATCATCAAGATTTTGAATGTCCGCTATAACACTTTCAACCGCCACATGAGGAAAATGTTCTCTTACCGTCATTTCAATCTGATGGATGCTGTTCTCACCATGTCCAAACATAATCAAGCGGCGCGGGTTAAACTGTGCAGTTTGGTAGACAAGTTCTCCACCTATTGAACCGCCTGCACCGGTAATTAGAATAATCTTGTCCTTTAAAAAATGCTCCATGTCAGCCGTAGAACTGATTGCTAAGTCTCTTCCAAGCAAATCTTTAACATCTATATCGCGTATCTCATCTGCGGAAATCCGGCCAAGGATCACATCATATATACGAGGTAATATCCTAATATTGACCGATGTCGTTTTGATGATTTCTACGATTTCTTTTATTGTATTCTTTGAGGCAGAGGGAATCGCGACAATGATATCTGTAATCCCATACTCAGCCACGATTTGAGAGATATTGGTTCTGTTCCCCAGAACGGGTAACCCATTTATTTCAAAGTACAGTTTCCTAGGGTCATCATCAATAAAACCGATAGGATTTAATTCTTCCCTATCAGATAAAATGAGTTGTTTGGAGACTATGGTTCCTGCATCGCCCGCTCCAATGATTAACGCTTTTCTATTAAATTTTGATTGTGTCTTGTACTTGTATTTCACAACTATTGATTCAGCTCTAAGCGAACAAAGGAACAATACAGCAATTGCGCCTTGAATAAGATATTCTCGAATTGGACGGGGATTTACCATCAAAAATTGATCGACTACCGCATACAATATCGAAGACAAAAGGATCGATTGAAATACTTTGACCATTTCCCGAATGCCAGTGTACCGCCTTAAAGCCTTATACGATTTATTAGCGGCGAGGATGATGTTACTAAATGCAATAAAGATAATGCCGGACATCAAGTTTATCCAAGACCAATCCATCTGATGAATTCTTCCGTCGGTCAAATAAATGGAACATAATAAGCTAAGAGCTAACAAGGCACTATCTGCAATTACCAAAAACATCAACTTGATTCTATATTTCATCATTCACTCCTCCCTATAATAAAGAAGCTAGAAGTTGAAATTTTCGAGAGAGGTATTACCATACCTCAATCGACCTTTTAGTTTACCGTGAGTGTCCGAGCCTATATCCAAATGATACTTACTTCAAATTAGGCTTTCATCTGTACATATTCATAATTTTACTGATCCGTTTTCGCTTAACCCTATAATCTGTCTTTTTTTTAATTCTGTACCGGGTTGAAGTATTCTTTCCATGGATAATTACCATATAGTTACGCGGCTTTAACTTTTCATGACGGAGCCGAATCACGCTTCCATGTCCCTTAAGCGGGTACCGCATTCCTTTTTTATAATCTTCCGTCTTAAAAATAAGTGTATAAAACGGCGGAGATTTGCGGACGACGGCTGCCAATCGCTTGCGATTGGAATCATACCAGAAGCCTCTTTGATTGATTAAAGCTTTTGTTGACGGTTTCGGCTTGAAAGCGTGGAGCTGTGCAATAAAATTTTTACGGTACATGTCGTCGGAATCGACGCGTACAAAATATACATGCTTAAATCCTTCTAAGCAGTCCAGCACCCGCTTATTTCTGTCTGAGATTCGAACAAATTGTATATTGGAGGGAAGCTTTTTATATCTACGCAGCGCTCGTTGAATCAAAGAATTAGACTGATCCGCATAATAAATAAAAGCTTTGAAGTTTTTGTTCGTCTGTTTCATCAAACATCTGCACGTATACATCATGAAAATCTTTATCCGATAATCGATCCATTTTTTTGTAAATCTTTCTTTTTTGAAACCGTAAGAATTAAAATGAATTTCTACAATCACACATTTATTATTCAACGGGAGCACCGGGAGCACCGACAGCATCGGTTGCACCGGCAGCACCACCGGTTGCACCGGTAGAACATCATCCGTAATCTCATTTGCGGTTTCGGAGGTATTGCTGGTCTCTTGATCCTGAAGTTCTTCTCCACTTGAATCTTCTGCTATCTCGACGTCATCAGCGGTTTGATGATGCTCTTCATCCATAGGGTTAGAGAATGAACTCAAGAATAGCCTCCTCCCAGTCTCACGATTTTGGCTTTTCCTTTTAGGCTTCTAGTCACATTCCGCGTGTCATAGATTAGAGGCGCATGTTCCAATAAGAGCTCCAGAGGCATGGAAGAATGATCGGTAGCGATCACGACGCAATCCATTTTACTCAACGTTTCTTCTGTCAGTTCTAGGCTTTCGAATTTGTTATCGCCAAGCTGCAGTGAAGGAATGAACGGATCATGATAGAACACGTCTGCCCCTTCAATCTGAAGCATATGCATAAGCTCCAGCGAAGCTGATTCGCGGTAATCGGCGATATCCCGTTTATAGGCAGCCCCATAAACTAATATGCGTGAGCCCGTCAGCGACTTCTGTTCCAGATGTTGTTTAAGCTGCCGCATGATATACAAAGGCATCATATGATTAACCGCATTTGAAATTTGAATAAAATCAGAATTAATGCCAAATTGTTTTATCTTCCATAACAAATAAGAAGGATCCACTGGTATGCAATGTCCCCCGATCCCTGGACCCGGATAAAAGGCTTTAAAGCCGAAAGGCTTACTGCTTGCAGCTTCGATAATCTCCCATAAATTCAAGTTAAGAACATCGCAAATCATCGCCAATTCATTAATAAACGAGATGTTGATCAGTCTATATGAGTTTTCCAATAGTTTCGTCATTTCGGCTGCATCTGTTGATGAAATTGGATGGACTTTAATAAATAGCTGCCCGTATAACTCTTCTACTCTGCCCATGCAGCTAGGCGTGATTCCGCTAACTACTTTCGGAATTTTCTCAACCGGATACTCCTCATTGCCTGGATCCACCCGCTCCGGTGAATAGGCCACAAAAAAGTCTGAACCTACCTGTAATCCCGTTTTATTCAAGACTGGCAGCAGTACTTCTCTGGTCGTTCCCGGATAAGTGGAGCTCTCTAAAATGACCAGCTGACCTTTCTGCAATCTTCCGCCAATTTCCCCTGCTGCTTGCGTCAAATAACTCAAATCCGGTGTTCCATACGAGGTTAGCGGCGTGGGAACACAAATAACGATTGCTTCGGCTGCCTCCATAAAGCTGAATTGATCGGTTGGTGTGAACCTGGCAGAGGATATGGCTTCCTGAATATCACTGTCCGGAATTTCAGTAATATAGCTCTTTCCTTTACGCAGCATTTCAATTTTTCTACGATCCAAATCGATTCCCAACACATGAAATCCCTTTTTCACGAAGAGAAGCGCTAACGGAAGGCCGACATAGCCCTGGCCTATGATGGCCACCGTTCGCTGCTCTGTATTGGTTTTTGGTTTAAGGTCATCACTCATATCCTATTTTCTCGCCTTCTTTCTAGTTTGTTACTAAGCTAAGAGTAGTATATGAAGTGAATCATGAAGCGGTTTGGACGTTCTACTACTATTAAATAGAGAATGCGTGGAATTATATAGATAAAGCTTCAGCCTTATAAAGCTTTTAGCTAACGAAAATTAAATAGGCATCTACGCGAGGGTAGATGCCTTCATTTGTATGGGTTTAAACCTTCCATTAACCGTTTCGCCGAATACGCTTTTTACGGCTAGCGCTGATCTTTTTACGGCTGGCGTTGATCTTTTTTCGCCTTGCTTTAGTTTTTCCGGCTTGAATCACCCGGCGCTGCTTTGGCATTATCTTCTCAGATCGTGCGCGAATGGGTATCATGTCGATACTTTTACGCTTTGACTCCATATTGAAATAGGCATTGGATAATAAAAAAGGGTTTACAATTTCCGGGTTTTCATAATAATTTTTGAGAAAAATCCTTTTCGTCTCATCACTTATCGGTTCCCGGCTCGAGAAAAAGCCGTAGCTCCACTTTGATAGATGTCGATTGCTTCGTTCCAGCTCTTTCATTTCATTCATATATTGGTGATAGAGATCACTATAAATTTGTTCTTTGTGAGGATCGATCCACGAAGCGGCTTGCAGAAACTGGGGAGAAAATTGTATGCAGCGTAGAGGTTGACCGTTAATGACGTGTAAATCCTCGCCAACCCTGTCTATATTCCATCTCTCTAATAAGTTCAAAGATGATATCGTATAGCCGGCATGCCGAAGTGAATAAACGTTGTCAAAAAAGTGTTGGGATATATCCAGCCAATCTTGATCGGCAAAGCGATTTTTCTCATGATCGTAATAGCCATGATGATCGCTTAGCTTTGACCACCAAAGCAAATATTTTTCTGCCGCTGGATGCCTATTTAACGCAACAAAGCCCGAATGGTGTATGCCTGCTTTACGTACTTCTTCCAAATGATCGGGATCCAATGTTTCCGGATAAATGAAATGCCCCGTAAGCACTATAGGATACTTCTCCAGAACGGCTGGGAGCTCATCTAAAGGGCTTAATAACTTCATATCCGCTTCCACATAGACCATCATTTTCTCAGCTGCATATTTATTATAAATATACCTCATCACTTGCGCCTTGCATGAACGGATCGCTTCTTGTATCGTATATTGAAAAAAAAACTTATGAGAATTGGAGCTCCGAAAGATATCTTTCATTAGAATAACTTCATCAAAATAAGGAAAACGGAGCGCTGGTTCCGGAATCTTATCTTCTATGATACCAACAACAACTTTGCTTCCTGGCATATGTTTTTTAACCGATCTTGCCATGATCATTGCTCTCGGTAAATAGCCTGCGCTTGTAACCGTTCCAATTATCATGCTGCTCCTCCCAGTCTAATTAAAGGTATACCATATCCTATGATTGCCTAATTTCATAGGAAACCCCTATCAAAGCCTATTTTAATTCGCTTTAATCTCTCATCCTTATCCGCTCTTTTGCACAAAAAAACCGGTTCTGAGAGCGGCTGCTCAGTAAACCGGTTTCCATCTACTCTATGATTTTATCAGTCGTAAATCATGCGTTTGTTTTTTATACTATAATTTTCGATCTTCTTGTCGCCCGATTTCGCCGGGAATATTCGCTCGGCCATAGAATTAAATTCCGCAATAAAGCCCTGAATCGGATGTCCAAGCTTCACATCGTTCATATACGCGTTCATTCTTCCAACAAAATCAGGATTGGCAGATACGTACACATGCTCCACGCTTGGTCTTATACGTTTGACCTCATTTGCGATATCATCCTTTATTTGTTCGGTGAGCATATCCTGTCCCGTAGATAAGCTGCTCATTCGCCTGCTCATACGGACGCCTTCTTTGCCCATGTAACCGGTATTTGTACGGCTCATCAATTTCGAGTCACCTGCAGGCTCATTCTCATCAAGAGATACGGCGACATAGGCATTATGGTCGGTGAGCAAGACGTACGATAATTTAACCGCATCCATTTCCGTAATTTGCTCGGCAATTTTCTCGCTCATTTCCATCCGATAATTTTTATGCGACCCGATAACGTTATTGCTGTTCAACCTACGGCCGTTTACTCGGTTCATCTCATTCATCTGATCATCGGCAAAGCGCTTATCCTTCAGCAAATTGCCGTTAGCATCATACCTTATGCTGTTTGAACGGATATTTTTATTACCCAGATCCCCTTGGTTTTCCGAACAGCCCGCGAGCATTGTACTAAGCAGCACGCCAGCGGAAAAAGCAATCATTTTTTTGTGCATTTAGCCATCCTCCATTTCGGTTTGATCAGGCTTCAGGCCCCATCTTAGCGTTCGCCAATCCCTTTTGAACTATTCATGACATTGACAAGAGCGGATCAATGAAGTAAATTAGCATCAGGTACTAGTACTTGATACTAATAAATTGGGAGGCACTGAGGATGAACGATATAAATCGATCCGATATTCGCTCGAATGCCGTAATTACCGCTATTGGCTCATATGTACCAGAACGGATTTTAACGAATGCCGACTTAGAGAAGCTGGTTGATACGAATGATGAATGGATCGTGCAGCGAACCGGCATTAAGGAACGTCATATAGCGGCTGTGCATCAATTCACGAGCCACCTTTGTTTCGAAGCTGTCCATAACATGATTGAACGCTACAATATTACCGTAACCGACATCGATTATATTATCGTTGCCACCTCTACTCCCGATGCCGTGTTTCCAAGTGTAGCTTCGCAGGTTCAATCTCATTTGGGCATAGAAAACTGCGGAGCAGTTGACTTACAAGCCGCATGCGCCGGATTTACGGCTGCCATACAACTTGCTAACGGTTTATTGGTTTCCGGTGCATATCGCAAGATACTGGTGGTTGGAGCCGAGACATTATCCAAAATTACCGATTATTCTGACCGTACTACATGTATATTATTTGGAGACGGAGCCGGGGCATTCCTTATGGAATCTTCGGATGACGACCGCGGCAATGTGTTGTCTATGTATTCAAAAACAGATGGCTCGCGCGGGCATCAGCTATACCGCAGCAGCTTAGCTTCTGCCATCGGAGATCATGCTATTCATACGAACGGAATGATCGTGCAAAATGGCCGGGAAGTGTACCGTTGGGCAGTCAGCCATGTAGCAGAAGGGGTAAAACAGCTGATGGAAAGAAGCAGGCTCTCGGCAGCGGATATTAATTGGTTCATTCCGCATAGCGCGAATATGCGTATTATTGAAGCCCTTTGCGAAAGAACGGGATTCTCGCTTGATCAAACGTTATCCAGCATCAAACTCTTCGGTAACACTTCCGCTGCTTCGATACCGCTCGCCATAGATGAAGCGGTCAAAGCAGGTACAATAAAACATGATCAGATCATGCTGCTTTACGGATTTGGCGGCGGCTTAACGCAATCCGGAATCATTATTCGCTGGTCGCTGTAGGCATACCAAACAGCCCTATATCCTTTCGTTTCAACTTACTTAAGCGAAACAATTACGGATATAAGGCTGTTTCCATACCGGCTCTTACGGCTGCTGCTCATAAGCCAATTGATGTCCTTCCTCAAAGCCTTTTGCAAACCCTGTATTATAACTATTGTCAAAAACCTGACCAATTTGTACGCGTTCATTATTCTTTTGAGAAAGGCGCTTTCTTTGTGCTGGCTTTCTGCGCTGAAGAGACTTTTTCTTACTTATTGCCATTGATTTTGCCTCCTAACGAAAAACGAAATTACAAGGCTTGCCGAAGCTTGATCGGTCCAATTATAGGCAATCCATCGGGAACGTCTAGAAGCTCTGATTCTAATAAGCTAATCTGCGAGCGACTATTCATGAACCATGCTTCAGCAGCTAATGGACTAACGATTGCTCGTTTCATGCCTTTTTCCATATAATACATACCACCATCCGCTTTAACGCAAATAGAACCATGCAGTTCGGTATGCTGCCCGCGCCCTTGGACAAGATCCAATTTATGCTGAACTTCGTCTTCAATCAAGGCTGGCCCGAATGTCCATCGCCTTAAATCAATTTGAGACAACTGAATGACAGGTCCATCCCATATCCCTTCAATGGCTCTTCGGACACCATCCTCAATCCAGAAAATAGTTTCAGTTAATCCTTTCACTGCAATCGCTTGCGGGTAAAATGCAGTTTCGCCAAGCCTCCGTTCATGCCATTCTGCTGATTGCCGGGCGTCTGTCCGGTTTATCCCACTGTTATGTGCCAGGGAATTCAAAACTTCATTCGGTTTATTCCATTTATCAGTGAAATAGAGCAAACCTTTTTTCTTTTCCGCTTCTTCATTGCCCGGGATCTTCTCATCGTCAGAAGTCAGATGAACGAAAGCATCACCTGCATAAACCAATGTAAGTCCTAGATTCCTTACTCTGATGCAATAATCTTCCTCAACGTATGGTCTTTCTATGCAACCTTCATCCAAAAACCCGACCTTCTCTAACAGATCTCGGCTAAACAACAAGCATTGGAAGGACAATCTCTCTGAAGTGCTCCAACTAGAAGGATCACTTATATTGTTCAATGTCGCAAATTCCTGCATCTTTTCCATACAGCTGTAACCTTGGTCAATCCGTTGGTCGCCATTCATACCATTCGACACCGCTCCTACAATGCCAATGCTAGGATTACTTTGTAAGCAAATAAGCATATTATGAAGCCAATTGTCTGTACAGACAACATTGTTGCTTAACAGTAAAATCGTCGTTCCTTTGGCCATCATTAAGCCTCTGTTCAGTGCTCCTGCAAAACCATGATTATGCGATAAAATATGATATCTCACCATTCCGTTCAGTTGCTTCAAATAGTGCTCAATTCCATCGGTTGAGTTGTTGTCGACAACGATTATTTCGTAGCTCAAGGTTGTATAATTGATGATACTTTCGATACAACGCTTAACTCTTTCTGCTTCGTTATGGCTCGTAACAATAATACTTGTTCCATCAAAGTACGAATCAAAACTTTTAAAACCTGCTTCTAATCCTTGCTGATAGCCTTCTTCCAAACCTCGGTTGGAATCTGCTATACGTTTGTTCGCATGTGTTTGCAATTCACTTTTTATTTTAAGACGGTTGGCTTTCTTTTTAATTCGTCTCATCGGCGATCACACCATTTCTGTCAAATGATCGAACAGTTTAACATTATATTGTATGTTGGGTTTTCTTAACCGTAAGGGCATTCGTGTAGTTCTCGAAATTAAACCATAGGTTCAATGTCCAACTGCTCCATGAAAAAAGAGGATTTTGACGCTTTTCGCGCACAAAATCCTCGTCTTTTTTCTGTGTCATGCCGATTGCAAACCAGTTAATATCTTCTTTGGGATCATAACTGCTGCGTGTATAGAACCGTTACTTCCGAGCACCAGATCTTCCCTTTTTTCGCTGCCTGTCAGCAGCTGCCTTACTCCTACGCTTCTGAGCGCCAGCTGCTCCCTCGTTACGTTTGCTGGCGACAACTGCTTTTCGTTTACTCTTCTGAGCGAGAGCTTGTTCCTTGCTGCGCTCCCCGCTGAAAACTACGCCGAATAACGCAAGTACTTCGCCTGAGAGATGCGCTAGCGTAATATTCCCCTTACGAATGTGATGCCCTTCAATTGTTTCTGCCTTCAAGTGCTTGCCCGCTAACGAATCCGGTTGAACATGCTCGCCAATTACCGCACCGTGAACAAGCTTCGCTCCAGTTACTGCACCGTCCTGCAACTGATTCTCACGTATTGACAGCTCAGCGATTTTGTCGGATGTAATCGCGCCTGCAGCTAAATGCTCCGTCCCTACAGCTTCCGGCTTCAGTGCCGCAGCCCCAACAACGCCGTTCTGCAGCTGTTTTTCACCTACGCTGCCCTCCGACAGCTTCTCCGAAGTAACTGAATTATCCACCAAATGAGCGCCGCGTATGCTACTCTCGCTCAGGTGGGTACCAAGCACAGAACCACCCGCCAGCTTACTGCTTGTGACCGACTCATTGGCTAACTGCGCCATCCCTATTGCACCATAACTAATATGCTCCTCAAGAACCGCATGCGTCGCAAGCTTATCTTTATTAATAATTCTGTCTTGCAAATGATTGCTCTCAATGGCGTTCTTCGACAGGTGCTTCGTTGATACCGAGTGATCGGATAACTTCGCCGACGTTACCGATTGATCAACGAGATGATCGCTGTTGATTTGCCCTTTTCCGAGATGTGCGCTTTGAACTGCCTCTTCCTGCAGGTGGGATGAAGAAACCGAGTTAATCGCTAATTTTTCCGATTCGACTGCGCCCGCTTTCAGCTCCCTTGTTCCTACCGCCCCTTCCGCCAAGTGCTCGGCATTGATTTCGCCTAAAGTCAAATGCTTTCCCTGAATGGTACCTGGCGCAACATGCTCGGCTAGCAGTAAGCCCGGCTTCAAATGAATGGAATCTAATGCCTCCTTAGCAATCTTATCGCCTGTAACAGCTCCATCGCGCAGCTTCGACTCCGTAACCGCACCGTCTGCGAGCTTCGAACTGTTAATGGCATCATTGGCTAAGTTTTCCAGGCGTATCTCACCGATTTTTATTTTTTCTGATGTAATCGACTGTTCGGCCAACAGCTCCGTTGTAATCACAAATGGCTTCAAATGTTTGGAGTCAATTGAGCCCAATGCTATTTTGTGTGCGCTAATCATGCGGTCAGCGAGCTTCTCCGAAGTAATGCTTCCATTCTGCAGCTTGCTTCCATTAATAGAGAGGTCCAAAATTTTATCTCCGGATATCGCGTTGTTCGTCAAATGGTCCCCGGTAATCGTCTGATTCGCAATTTTAGAAGAGTAAATGGCGCCATCCGCAATATGAATGTTCTCAACTGCATAATCGGCAATGGCGCCCGATTGAACGCTTCCTGCTCTGAGCTTACTGCTGTCGATCGCACCAGGAGCAATTTTGTCTGTGGTAACCGCTAAGTCAGCCAAATCGTCCGTATAAATAAATGGAATTGGCGCATCCAGGTTTTTCCTTTTATCAACTCTTTCCAGCTTCTCATTCAAGGTAGGCTCTATTACATCTTGAACCATATTCTGAGGGTCCTCAAGATCCTCTAGATTCTCTAGATCTTCAAATTCAAGCAAATCCGGATGTTCTGCTTTTATCGATCGTTTGGCAGCCATGCTTTTCACACTTGGTTTCCTTTTGTTCAAATCATCCAGCATCTTTAACTCGGAAGTATTCGGATTTTCAACATAAAAAAGCGGCTTCCGCCCTCTCGGGCTGTTCCCTTTTCTGCTTTTTTCCATTATTTTCTCCTTCTTCCTCCTGAAATGTCATTAGCCTCTCGGCATGTGCCGAGGCAAATGGAAAAGGGATTCCTTGTTCCGTCCAACATACCTTCCTTTTGTGGAGGATTTTTTTCAGCCACCATCCAAAAGAACTCATGCCTGCAATCGACCTGCTGCATTCCCGACATGGATTCTCACCTGCAAGGCGTGCCTCCTAGTACGTTTAATAGTCCTTACGGATTAATGTCCATATTATCAATTATCGGGTCTAAAGAGTCACTTGAAACTAATTTTCCCTGATGATTACAGTTTGGTTCTGCTCATACATGAAACATCCTCCCTTAGTAGTTATATGAGGAGGGACAATAGTCGGTATAGATAAATATCCATTAATAAAAGCCCATTTTGTCATTGCTTACGAAACATGAGCAGGATAGAAAATAAGTTGTTTTACAAAAAGCCTGTTATCTCTCATTTTTTGGAAGTTTTGGATCGACAAATAGACGTGTTGATCCATCATTCTAGCGATGGTCAAGTCAGCGTCAAAATAATCACGACCTTCTGAGAGGATTGGGACTATTTGATATAAACTAAATAATAGACACGGATTATATTGAATTCAGAACATGAATCAGAGGAACTGTTGTGTTGTGAATAATCACTTTGGAACGGATTAGCTATTTTGATATGTAATTCACTGAACTTTTGTTAAATTACAGAGGGAGGTTTTCGAACGATATACTAGCATTTTTTCCTAATTTATTAACTGTGTTGTGTCACTAGAAAAAGGAATATAAACAAGAGATTTCTCCAAAAATCTGCTCATTAAAAAAAGAGGATTCTGACACATTATGCGCACAAAATCCTCTTTTTGTTTCTATGCTCTGCCGATTGCAATCCAGTTAATGTCTCCACTGGGATCATGACTGATGCGCGTACGAATAACGGTAATTGTTGCTTGTTCGGCCGTTTTGGATAGAATGACTGCATAACAAGCGGGATTATCAATCGTCGCTGTCAGTACGTAACGATCATCCGTGAAAGGCTCTTCGAACGAAATAACGACTTGGATCTGCTCTTCTTGAGAAGTGAAGATAAAGGGCGACAATCCGAACTGTTGCTTAGCGACTCCGCTTCTTGAAGTCGATATAACAGGAGCAAAACTTAATCTAGATAGCTCAATCGGCGTTTGCTGCAATGGCAGGATTGTTCCTTGGTCAAAAATATACTCTTGCAGCAGGCCTGGTGCGAGCTTATCTGCTGTCACACTGCCCGCAGCTAGCTGCTCGTGTCCCACACTTCCAAGCGCAATCTTCTCCGTCGTTACGCTGCCATCCGTCAGTTGCTCTGTTCCTACGCTTCCATACGCCAGCTTCTCCGTCGTTACGCTGCCATCTGTCAGCTGGTCCGTTCCTACGCTTCCGAGCGCCAGCTTTTCCTTCGTTACGCTGCCATCTTTCAGCTGGTCCGTTCCTACGCTTCCGAGCGTCAGCTTTTCCTTCGTTACGCTGCCGTCTGACAACTGCTCCGAACTTACACTTCCAAGCGCTAACTTCATCGTTGTTACGCTGCCGTCTGACAACTGCTCCGAACTTACACTTCCATGCGCTAACTTCATCGTCGTTACGCTGCCATCCGTCAGCTGCTCAGAACCTACACTTCCATGCGCTAACTTCATCGTCGTTACGCTGCCGTCTGACAGTTGTTCCGTTCCTACGCTTCCATACGCCAGCTTCACCGTCGTTACGCTGCCGTCTGACAACTGCTCCGAACCTACACTTCCATGCGCCAGCTTCTCCGTCGTTACGCTGCCATCTGTCAGCTGTTCCGTTCCTACGCTTCCGAGCGCAAGCTTTTCCTTCGTTACGCTACCGTCTGACAACTGCTCCAAACCTACACTTCCATGCGCCAGCTTCTCAGTCGTTACGCTGCCCTCTGACAACTGCTCAGAACTTACACTTTCATGCGCTAACTTCTTTGTCGTTACGCTGCCATCCGTCAGTTGCTCTGTTCCTACACTCCCGAGCGCCAGCTTTTCCTTCGTTACGCTGCCCTCATACAAATGCTCTGTTCCTACACTTCCATGTTCCAGCTTCGATGCAGTCACGCTGCCCACGGACAATTGCTCTGTCCCTACGCTCCCAAGCGCCAGCTTTTCCATCGTTACGCTGCCCTCAGAAAGCTGCTCTTCCCCTACGCTTCCAAGCGCCAGCTTTTCCGTCGTTACGCTTCCTGCCGACAGCTGCTCTTCCCCTACGCTTCCAAGCGCCAGCTTTTCTGTCGTTACGCTTCCTGCCGATAGCTGCTCTTCTCCTACGCTACCAAGCGCCAGCTTTTCTGTCGTTACGCTGCCTGCCCACAACTGCTCTTCTCTTACGCTTCCCTGCGCCAGCTTTTCCGTCGTTACGCTTCCTGCCGACAGCTGCTCTTCTCTTACGCTTCCTATCGCCAGCTTTTCCGTCGTTACGCTTCCTGCCGACAACTGCTCTTCTCTTACGCTTCCTATCGCCAGCTTTTCTGTCGTTACGCTTCCTGCCGACAGCTGCTCTTCTCCTACGCTACCAAGCGCCAGCTTTTCTGTCGTTACGCTTCCTGCCGACAGCTGCTCTTCTCTTACACTTCCTATCGCCAGCTTTTCCGTCGTTACGCTGCCGGCCGACAGCTGCTCTTCCCCTATGCTACCAAGCGCCAGTTTTTCCGTCGTTACGCTTCCTGCTGACAACAGCTCTTCTCTTACGCTTCCAAGCGCCAGCTTTTCCGTCGTTACGCTTCCTGCCGATAGCTGCTCTTCTCTTACGCTTCCTATCGCCAGCTTTTCCGTCGTTACGCTTCCTGCCGACAGCTGCTCTTCTCTTACGCTTCCTATCGCCAGCTTTTCCGTCGTTACGCTTCCTGCCGACAGCTGCTCTTCTCTTACGCTTCCCTGCGCCAGCTTCTCTGTCGTTACGCTGCCCTCCGACAACTGCTCTTCTCCTACGCTACCAAGCGCAAGCTTTTCTGTCGTTACGCTTCCTGCCGACAACTGTTCCTCTCTTACGCTTCCAATCGCCAGCTTATCCGTTGTTACGCTTCCTGCCAACAGCTGCTCTTCTCTTACGCTTCCAAGTGCCAGCTTTTCCGTCGTTACGCTGCCTGCCGACAGCTGCTCTTCACCTACACTTCCATGCGCCAGCTTTTCCGAAGTTACGCTGCCGGCCGACAGCTGCTCTTCACCTACGCTTCCCTGCGCCAGCTTTTCCGTCGTTACACTGCCCGCCAAGAGTTGTTTTGATCCCACGCTTCCGAATGCCAGCTTCTCTGTCGTTACGCTGCCCTCCGACAATTGCTCTTCTCCTACACTTCCAATCGCAAGATTTTCCGTCGTTACACTGCCCGCCGAGAGTTGCTTCGTTCCAACGCTTCCAAATGCCAGTTTTTCCTTCGTTACGCTGCCGGCCGACAATTGCTTCGTTCCAACGCTTCCGAAGGTTAGCTTATCGGAGGTTACACTCCCTGCCAAAAGCTGCCTCGATCCAATGCTTCCCTGCGCCAGCTTCTCCGTTGTTACGCTACCGGCCGACAGCTGCTCCGTACCCACGCTTCCATGATCCAATTGCTCGGCTTTCACGCTTCTCAGTGCCAGCTTCTCCGTCGTTACACTGCCTTGTGAGAGCTGCTCCATTCCGACGCTTCCAAGCGCCAATTTCTCTGTCGTTACACTGCCGACTGACAGTTGCTCCTCGCCTACGCTTCCAAATGCCAGTTTATCCTTCGTTACGCTGCCTGTCGAAAGCTGTTCATCACCTACGCTTCCATGCGCCAACTTCTCTGAAGTCACACTGCCCGTCGACAGTTGCTCTGCTTTTATACTACCTAATGCCAGCTTTTCCGAAGTTACGCTGCCGTCTGACAACTGCTCATTTCCAACGCTTCCGAGCCCTAACTTCTCTTGACTTACGCTTCCTGCTGCCAGCTTTTCCTCGCTTATGCAGCCATTTGCAAGTTTCTCCGTCGTTACGCTGCTTGGAGCAAGCTGATCCGAGCCTACGCTTTCAAACGCCAGCTTTTCCGTCGTTACGCTGCCTGCTAACAGC
This sequence comes from Paenibacillus sp. LHD-38, assembly GCF_031157315.1. GTDB lineage: Bacteria > Bacillota > Bacilli > Paenibacillales > Paenibacillaceae > Pristimantibacillus. The sequence goes on along the minus strand of NZ_JAVIFU010000015.1, from coordinate 62,786 downwards.
TTCTCCGTACTTACGCTTCCGAGCGCCAGTATCTCTTCAATCACGCTTCCGGGCGCCAGCTTCTCTTCCGTAACGCTTCTTGCGGACAGCTGCTCCTCGCCTACGCTTCTAAGCGCTAACTTCTCGGTCGTTACGCTGCCTGCAGAAAGCTGTTCCTCACCTACGCTTCTGAGAGCCAGCTTCTCCATTGTTACGCTGCCGGCTTCCAGTTGTTCTGCTCCTACGCTTTCGAGCGCAAGCTTCTCCTTCGTTACGCTGCCTGACGTAAGCTGTTCCTCACCTACGCTTCTGTGAGCCAGCTTCTCCATTGTTACGCTGCCGGCTTCCAATTGTTCTGCCCCTACGCTTTCGAGCGCCAGCTTCTCCTTCGTTACACTGCCTGCCGAGAGCTGCTCTGTGCGTACGCTGCCGATTGCCAGCTTTTCAGTCGTTACACCGCAATCTTCCAGCTGGTCTGCTCCTACGCTCCTGAGCTCCAGCTTCACCTTCGTGACGCTGCCAACAGCCAGCTGTTCTGTCCGGACTGCACCCGTTTCGATTTGCTCACTGCCAACCGCAGCCGTGAACAACTTCTCACGTGTGACAGCACCTGAAACGAGCTGAACCGTTCCTACGCTGTTTTCTGCCAATTGCTTTTGGCTAACCGAGCCCTGCCTAACTTTGCTGCCGGGAATCGTATCATCCGATATTTTCTCGAAAGCAAGCACTTCGTCTGCAAGATGACCAAGCGTAATCGTCCCCTTGCGAATGTGATACCCCTGAATCGTATCGGCCTTAAAATGCTTACCCGCTAACGATTCCAGCTGCACGTGCTCTGCCGACACCGCCCCGAAATCAATCTTCTCCCCAGTTACCGCTCCGGCCTGAATGGCCGATTCGCTTACGCTCTCCGCATCCAAATTCGCCGCCTTCACAGCCCCAGGCTGTATATGCTTCGAGCTGATTGACAGTTCCGTCAGTTTATCGGTCGTAATTGTACCGTCTGCTATGTGCTCTGTGCTAACAGCACCTTGCTGCAATGCTGCAGCTCCGACAGAGCCGATTTGCAGCTGTTTTTTTCCTACGCTGTCAGCAGAAAGCTTCTCCTGGGTAATCGATTCTTCTGCAATATGGGCACTATGCACACTATTTTCACTTAAATGAATACCAAGCACCGAAGCATTAGCCAAATGACGGCTCTTCACGGCTTCATCTGCGATTTGCTTTGACTGGACAGAACCAGTTGATAACTTCTCTGCGTTTATGACGCCATCCTGCAGCGCATCTGTTCCAATCGATTGCGCAATTAGATGATTGGTTCCAATGATACGATTCTGCAAATGCGATGAACCAATCGAACCATGTCCAATATGCTTAGCTTTTACGGATTCATCCGCTAAATGGTCAGATTGAACCGTGTTCGGAGCGATTTTTTCGCTTATCACGCTTCCATCCGCTAGCTTCGAGGTTAAAACACTTAAATCAGCCAGCTTATCAGCAGTTACAGATTCCGGGGACAGCTTGAGTGAATTGACGATATGATCGGCCAAATGATGTGAAAATACGACTCCAGGTCCGATATAACTCTCCGTCACAGCGCCGTAAGCCAGTTTACTGCTCGTTACTGCTCCGTCCTGCAGATTTTCCGTGTCGATTGCATTAACCGCCAGATGGCTATTGTCTATAAGGCCTGGCTGAAGATGCTCCCCGTTTACTGCTTTCGGCGAAATGGACTCTTCCGTCACGGCCCCTGCGGAAAAATGATATGCTCTTAACGCTTCTGGAGCTATTTTCTGAAACGTAATGCTGTCATCCTTCACATGTCTCGATTCTACAGAGCCGTTCGCCAAGCTGGATGACGTCACTGCCCCTTCGGTTAGCTTGGACTTGGTTACGGACTCATCGGCTATTTGCGTCATGCCAACAGCTGCCTTAGCGATATGTTCCTTCCGAACAGACTGCAGCGCAAGCTTATCTTCGTTAATAATGCCATCCTGCACATGCTCTCTCATAATGGCATTCGGCGCAATCTGCTCCGTCGATATCGATTCGGCTGCCAGATGCCATTGCAGGATTTGAGCTTCGGCAATTTTGTCTGATGTAACGCTGAAACGTCCCAGATGACGATTATGCACCGCATCGTTAGACAGTTTTTGCCCGTTGACGCTTTGGTCTGACAGCTTTGATAAAGTAATGGCATGGTCGACGATTTTGATCGTCGATACCGATTGATCGGCTAGCTTTGCGGATGTAACGGAATGGTCTGCGAGTTTACTGCTGTTGATTTGTTCCGCACCGATGTGACTGTTCTGAACGGCTCCCGCTTGAAGATGTGCCCCAGCTACCGACCCTGAGGCTAAGTGCTTGGCTTTGACGGCATCCGTCCGCAGCTCTCTGGCACCTACTGATCCCTCGGCCAAATGATTGGCGCAAATTTCCCCCTGCGCTAAATGTTTACCCTTAATGGCGCCTGGCGCAACATGATCGGCAAGCATTAAGCCTGGTTTCAAATGAATGGCGTCAATCGACGCGGGCGCAATCTTCTCGCCCGTAACCGCCTCGTCGCGCAGCTTTGAGCTTGTAACGGCAGCATCGCCCAGTTTGGAATTGTTAATGATGTCATTAGACAAATTTTCTGCACGAATCGCGCCGCTTTGTATTTTGTCCGACGTAATTGATTGGTCTTCAAGCAGCTCTGAGGTAATAATGAGCGATTTTAAATGTCTGGCTTCGATCGAACCATCGGCTATTTTGTGTGAGCTGATCGTACGATTTGCCAACTTCTCTGACGAAATGCTTCCGTCCTGCAGCTTGCTGCCGCTGATCGAGTGATCCAAAATTTTATCTCCGGAAATCGAGTGATCCGTCAAATGGAATCCCGTTACCGATTCCGGCGCGATTTTAGCGGATGTAACGGCGCCGTCCTCGATATGGATATTTTTTACGGCGTAATCTGCAATGACTTCCGATTGGACGCTGCCAGCTCCGAGCTTGCTGCTTTCGATTGCGCCTGCTGCAATCTTCTCGGTGGTAACGGCGTAGTCGACCAAATCATCCGTATAAATAAACGGAGTAGGCCCTTCCGGGTATTTCTTTTCCTCCAGCTTCGCCATCTTCTCTTCCTGGCTCATTTGCTCATCATCCACTATTTCATAAATCTCAGTGATTTCAGACTCATCAATCTCGAGTATGTCAGGCTGCACATCGTCCGAAACTTCTGCTTCGGCGCTCTCCATATCCAAGGTAGCGCTTGCCGCATGAATTGTAATCGTGGCTTCTTCCTCATCTATGGCATAGACCGTTCGCTCTACTGCCGGATTAGGCGAAGCAACTTTCTTCGTTTTAGACTGATCCAGCCACTTTAACTCGGAAGTATTCGGATTATCAACATAAAAAAGCGGCTTTCGCCCTTTCGGGCTTTTCCCTTTTCTGTTATTTTTCATAGTCCTCTCCTTCTTCCACCTGAAATGTCATAGGTAATATATGCAGGTACCCATAGGCACGCTACAAGGAGAGGTGACGAAAAAGGCTATCCGGCTCTACTTCAGACAAAAACCGCGGAAGCATACTGCTCTCCGCGGTTTTAAAAAAGCTGTTTATTTGGATCTGGATAACAAATATAAGAAATAAGGTGCGCCGATGACAGCGACGACGATACCGGTCGGAATCTCATTAGGCTGAAACGCCCAACGTGCGAGCGTATCCGCTACGATGACGAGCAAAGCTCCTACGAAAGCCGATGCCGGAATTAACACCTGATGCTGCGGACCGACTAACCTTCTTGCCAAATGCGGCGCAATTAGTCCCACGAACCCAATGCCGCCGCCGACTGCGACGCAGGAGCCTGCCAGCCCCACGGCTGCCGCAAGCAGCCATGCCCGCTCTTTGTTCACCTCAGCGCCCAGGCCGACAGCCATTTGATCGCCAAGATTTAATGCATTCAATGATTTCGCCTTATATTGAGCAAACGGTAAAATAATGATTAACCATGGCAGCAGAGCCAGTACGTATTTCCAGTTCGTTCCCCATATGCTGCCTGCCATCCATACGGCAAAATACTGGTATTTTTCCGGGGTAAGGCGCAAAATCAATATTTGCATCGCTGCGCTAATCCCCGCCGCTACCGCAATACCGACAAGTATCATCCGAGTAGGCAGTAATCCGCGGTGCCGCTTATAGGATAAGACAAAGATAAGCAGCGCCGTCAGAGAGGCACCGATCAATGCCAGAAAAGGCATTAAGAAAATCGATCCCTTTTCCGTAGTAGGATAAAAAGAAATAAACAGAATGACGGCTAGACCTGCCCCGGCGTTAATCCCAAGCAGTCCCGGATCAGAAAGCGGATTGCGGGACAAACCTTGAATAATGCAGCCCGACACGGCAAAACCTGCTCCGATCAGGATCGAAATAACGATTCGCGGTAAGCGAAAATCAAACAGGATAAGCTCTTGCTTGGCTGTACCTGCACCGAACAACGTTTTGATCACATCGATTGGCGCTAAACGAATATGGCCTGTATTCATGCTTACGATGAATGACGCTACAATTAACGCGCTTAGCACGGTCATCACAGTAACCGCACGTTTTCTTCTGCGCAGCTCTGTCGCTGTAATGAATAAATTATCCACGGTTACTCCCCCTTCATTCTTGTTACGAGATAGAGGAAGTAAGGAACGCCGAGAACCGCGATAATAATGCCAATCGCTACTTCCTGCGGCGGATTAATAATTCGCCCGCCAATATCTGCAAGAACCATCAGCAGGCTGCCGAGAACAGCCGAGGACGGAATGATCCATCTATAGTCGACGCCGACTAGAAAACGTGAGATATGAGGAATGATCAAACCAACAAACCCAATGGAGCCCACAGCAGATACAGCCGTGCCTGCGAGAAGCAGAACGATAATGACGCCTGCCGCCTTTACCAGCCCCGTTCGCTGGCCAAGACCTGCCGCTACGTCTTCTCCTAAGCTAAGCAGTGTGATTGAACGAGATAATGCAATGGCGCCAAGCAAACCGCCGATGACCCAGGGCGACACAATTTGAATTTGCTCCCATTTTGTTCCTGCAACGCCGCCTGCATACCAGAAAGCCAAATCCTGACCGATTTTGTAATAGAGAGCTATGCCCTCCGTAAGCGCCAGCAGCAGCGCTCCGACAGCAGCACCGGCTAACGTTAGCCGGACTGGCGTTAATCCGCCTTTGGCCATTGATCCGATTCCGTAAACCAGTCCCATGGAAACAGCAGCACCGGCAAAACATACAAACATGAGTCCCATATAAGAAATGGACGGAAAAAACGCAAAACAAAGTGCCAGCATAAAACCTGCGCCTGCATTAATGCCGAGCAAGCTTGAATCCGCGAGCGGATTCCGGGTCATACCCTGCATGATCGAACCGGCTACTGCAAATGCCGCGCCAACCAAGGCAGCCGCCAGCGCACGCGGCATTCGAAGCTCTTTGATAATCTGATGCTGAATATTATCAGCGTCGAAATGGAATACGCCTTCCCATACGGTAGCGAGACTTATATCCGCTGCACCTACCGAGATAGATAGCGCGAGGGACAATAAAAGCGCTGCGATCCCGCCAAACAAAATAATCGTGGCCATCAATGGCCGTGTGCGCAGCTTGGAGCCCGCCAGCGCTTTCGCATTTAATGGAGAAGACATCATCTAACTACCCTTCTATATGTATACTTTGGATGAAAATAAACGGGCTAATCGCAGCTGCCGCACGGCATTACAAGGGTAAGATTCTTATGGCATAAAAAAAAAAATCCACTTCATTGATAACGATTCTCGTTTTCAATATAGCAGATTTTATATGAATTTTCAATGCAAGAATGAAGCCATTTCGTGACGAAATGGCTTCATTCTATTTCATGGCGTGAGCCTTCATCCGATTACCCGCGGTCGTAAAACGATTTGGAGCGAATCGGCTAATGGATGGCTTAACCTCTTTCCCCTCCAAGATATCTGCGGTAAGCAGAGCCGTAATTGGACTTAATAAAATGCCGTTGCGATAATGTCCCGATGCCATAATAACGGAAGGCATGCCGGCGATTTGCCCGAGAAGAGGCTGTCCGTCTTTTGTTGCGGGACGCAGCCCTGCCCAGCGATGTGCGGTTGACTTTCCCTCGAGAAATGGGAATAACCGATTGCTGCTGCGAATGAGGCGGCCGATTCCCCGCTCCGTCACGCTTGTCTCGAAGCCTGCAACATCCTCGGATGCGCCGCAAACGAGGCGTGCATTATTTTTGCCAACCCAATAGGCTTGACTTGAAAACACCATATGGCGAACTTCGGCAGCCTGATGCTCAAAAGAGCAAATTTGGCCGCGAATCGGGTGGATCGGAATCGATAGCCCGAACCATCTCTCATAGGCGCCCGACCAGGCTCCCGCGCATATAACCAGCCGATCCGCATGTACGAGACTCTTTAAAGCTTGGGCGCGTACCGAAACCCCGCCGCTCTGATGCACTGACACATCCTCTATTTGACCGGCATGCTCAAGTATGCGAACGCCTAGATTTCGGCAGGCTGCTTCAAGCGATGCTACAAGCTTAGGGGCGTACACGTGGCTCTCATTTGGCGTGAATACGCCGGCAACCGCCGAATGCGCGATCATCGGCTCCAGCTTCCGAAGCTGGGCCGCATCGACAAGCTGAGCCTCGGCCCCCCATTCATTTTGCCAATCCAGCCTAGACTGAATGGGAAGAACATCCGCTTCATGCATAAACACATTCACGCTGCCGCTTTGGACCCACTCCGCCGACATGCCCGAGCACTCCTCGACGGCTTCAATCCACTCCGGATAACATCGGAGACTGCTTAAGCAAAGATGAAAGAAATCATCCGGCTGCTCCGTATTTTCTGAATAGGGGGCAAGCATGCCGGCAGCTGCTCCGGATGCTTGCCCGCCCAAACCGTTTGGCTCAATAAGCGTTACAAGCATTCCTCTACGTGCCGCTTCGAAGGCGCAGGACAAGCCGATAATGCCGCCTCCGAGCACGATTACCGATTGAGGCATTACTGCTCCCCTCCGCTGCCAGCCGCTGCTTCAAACAAAGAGCCGGCCCAATCACTGCTTGCCGATGCGTAGCGCTTCTTCGGAATACGGCCTGCCAGCTTCGCAAGGCGTCCCGCTTCAATAGCTAAACGGAATGCGCGGGCCATCATGACCGGATCCTGCGCTTTTGCGATTGGCGTATTCGCTAATATGCCGTCCGCGCCCAGCTCCATCGCTTCGGCAGCATCTTTGGCCGACCCAATGCCGGCATCAATAATAACGGGAACACCCGCCTGCTCTGTAATAAGACCTAAATTATACGGATTCAGCAAGCCGAGACCCGATCCGATCGGTGATCCGCCTGGCATGATCGCAGAAGCTCCCGCTTCCTCAAGCCTCCTGCAAAGCATCGGATCGTCCGATGTATATGGAAGCACTATGAAACCTTCTTTGGCGAGCTGCTCCGTTGCGCGCAGCGTTTCTATGGGTTCAGGCAGCAGCGTACGGTGATCGCCGCTGATCTCAACCTTGATCCAATTGCCAAGACCTGCTTCCCGTGCCAGATGCGCGATTCTTACGGCTTCCTCAGCCGTTCTGGCTCCCGAGGTATTCGGTAAATAAATAATGGATCTGTCTTCAAAATGCTGCAGCACAGAATCGTCTTCCACGCTTTCGAGATTAACCCTTCTCACCGCGAACGTTATGACCTCCGAGCCCGATGCTTCAAGCGATTCTTGCAGCACCGCCGGGCTTGGAAACCGCCCCGTCCCGAACAAAAAACGCGATTGCAGCTTATGCCCGCCAATAACTAGCGAATCCTCGCTTATCCAATCTTTCAACCCTCTCAGCCCCCTCCGACAAAATGAACCAGCTCGATAGACGCATCTTCAAGCAGCTCCGTTTGTGACCATAACGCGCGCTGTATGATTACGCCGTTAAGCTCAACGACAAGCCTCTTATTCTGTTGTCCAAGCTGTATTACCAGCTCCTCAACAGTCTTGGCACCCGTCAATTCCTCACGGCCATTGATTTTAATCATCTTCTTTTCAATGGCAGACCCGCGTTCGGCAGCTTCAATCCTCTCCAGGAATGCACGGCATATGCTCGCCGGTTCTGCATGGCCGACAATCGCCGAAACCGCACAAATTCGCTCGGCACCCGCTGAAAGCACGGTATCAACATTGTCAAGCGTAATGCCGCCGATTGCGACGAAAGGAATCGAAATATGGCGGGCTGCTTCCTTTACATAGCTTGTCGTGACGGCGGCACGGCCTGGCTTGGTGTCGGTCGGAAACACCGGTCCTACGCCGATGTAGTCCGCGCCATCTTGTTCAGCAGCCAGCGCCTGCTGCAAATTATGCGTGGATATGCCAATAATGCGGTCAGGTCCGAGCATAGCTCTTGCTTCGCTGATCGGCATATCGTCTTGCCCTAAATGAACGCCATCCGCATCAACCTCAAGGACAATATCCGGGTAATCATTGATAATGAATGGCACATGAAATTTCCTAGTCAACTCGCGCAGCGCCTTTGCCTGCTCCAGCACCTCTTCCCTCTTGCCTGTCTTATTGCGAAGCTGCAAAATCTGGGCGCCTCCAAGCAAGGCTTGCTCCATCACTTCCACGACCGATTTTCCAGGGTGGTTGGATTCCGCTGTGATCGCATACAGCCGAAAATCCTGCCATGACGGTCTACTCATCCTCTCAGGCACCTCTCTTTCATCAAAATCATTATTCAGCCCTGCAATACATACGTTTTGCAAAGCTTAATTGCATTCTCAGCATCCGCCGTTCCTTGCACGAGCACACGCCCATCCGGGAAAAGAATGAGCAGCTCACCGCTTGGAAGCTCCGCTTTTATTAAGTAGCGATTCACGGTAAGCCGGCAGCCACGCCCGCCTAACGATTCCTCCAAATCGCCAAGAAGAAGCGGCATGCCTAATGTGACCTGCACCGTATCTCTCCCGCATAATACGGTTGAGACCATTGATTCTTCCCGATACGGAGCCGCTTCTGCCGCTGTCCGGTCCACTCGCATTTCATGTCCCTGGCCGCAATGCGAACAATCAGCGTTTCCTGCAGGCAGCTCCGATTCTCTTAGCTTAAACTTCCATAAGTCAACGCTTAACCATGTTCCGCGAATCGCTGCTTGATTGCCGGAAAGCCATTTAATGGCTTCGCCTGCTTGCAGGGAGGCAATGAATTCAACAGCTGGCGCAAGCACGCCAACCGTATCGCAAGTGTCTCCCTCGCTCCCTGAATCCTCGGAGCCGATCAAGCAGCGCATACAGGTGGTGTTCCCGGGTATAAGCGCAGCCTGCATGCCTTGTGCGCCTGCTACCCCGCCGTAAACAAACGGAATGCCTTGTTTGAAGCATATATCGCTAAGCAGCAGCCTAGTCGCTGCATTGTCTGTTCCGTCAAGCACGAGACTTACGTCTCTCGCCAGCATTTCGATATTCGATGCATTAACATCCGCAACGGTAGCTGCTACGTTTATGCTGCTGTTGATTTTCCTCAGCTTATTGGCGGCTGCGGCTGCCTTCGGCAGAACAGCAATCGCATCCGCCTCATCAAACAGCATCTGCCGCTGCAAGTTACTGGGCTCGACAAAGTCCCGATCGACCAGTCTGACCTCGCCTACGCCTGCCCGCACCATATGCTGTGCCAGCGATGCGCCGAGCGCGCCGACCCCAACGATGAGCACCGTGGCAGCAGCCAGCTTTCGCTGGCCCGCCTCTCCGATCGGAGCAAATCTCGTTTGCCTGGAATATCGATCCGTCATGGGGAACTCGGCGATATCAGCCATAAATCATACTCCCTGAAGCCTTGAATGCATCCGATTTTTCCTTCATACCCGCCTCAATTGCCTCTGTCGTTTCCATTCCGTTCTGCGCCGCATACTCCCTGATATCCTGTGTGATGCGCATGCTGCAAAACTTTGGCCCGCACATGGAGCAGAAATGGGCTGATTTCGCAGCATCCGCAGGAAGCGTCTCATCGTGATAAGCCATTGCACGCTCTGGATCAAGCGACAGATGGAACTGATCGCGCCACCGGAATTCGAATCGCGCCTTGGACAACGCATCATCGCGCAGTTTCGCCCTCGGATGACCTTTCGCGAGGTCTGCCGCATGGGCAGCGATTTTATACGTAATCACGCCTTCCTTCACATCCTCCTTGTTCGGAAGACCCAGATGCTCTTTGGGCGTTACGTAGCAAAGCATCGCTGTACCGAACCATCCGATCATCGCGGCGCCGATCGCCGAAGTAATATGATCATAGCCTGGAGCAATGTCCGTTGTAAGCGGGCCTAGCGTATAGAAGGGAGCTTCGTCACAAACCTCAAGCTGGCGGTCCATATTTTCTTTAATAAGATGCATCGGCACATGCCCCGGGCCTTCGATCATGACCTGTATATCATGCTTCCAAGCGATTTTTGTCAGCTCACCCAGCGTATCGAGCTCGGCAAACTGCGCAGCATCATTGGCATCGGCAATCGACCCCGGTCTCAGTCCGTCGCCAAGCGAGAACGAAACGTCGTACGCCTTCATAATTTCACAGATATCTTCAAAATGCGTATATAGGAAATTTTCTTTATGGTGAGCCAAACACCAAGCGGCCATAATCGATCCGCCTCGCGATACGATTCCTGTCACGCGCTTAGCCGTAAGCGGTATGTAACGCAGAAGCACGCCCGCATGTATCGTAAAATAATCAACGCCCTGCTCGGCTTGCTCGATAAGCGTATCGCGGAAGACTTCCCAGCAAAGATCCTCTGCTTTGCCGTTTACTTTCTCCAGCGCTTGATAGATCGGCACGGTCCCTACCGGAACCGGCGAGTTGCGGACAATCCATTCTCTGGTCGTATGAATATTTTTTCCCGTGGACAAATCCATGATGGTATCAGCGCCCCAGCGGGTGGCCCATGTCATCTTCTCTACTTCCTCTTCGATGGAGGATGCAACGGCTGAGTTGCCGATATTCGCATTTATTTTGACATGAAAGTTCCGCCCGATAATCATCGGCTCACTCTCTGGATGGTTGATGTTAGTCGGAATGATCGCTCGCCCGACTGCAATTTCACTGCGGACGAATTCCGCGCTCATCCCTTCGCGTATAGCGATATATTCCATTTCCGAAGTAATAATCCCCTTACGCGCATAATGTAGCTGCGTCACGTTTTGCCCGGCTTTTGCCCGCAGCGGCTTTCGTGACAGGCCCGGGAACAATTCTGCTCCCCGCTCCCTCACTTTATCCTCCGATATAAAGCCGTTATCCTCTGGCTTTATTTCACGGCCTTCATAAGCTTCTACATCGCCGCGCTCCTGAATCCATTCGTTGCGGAAGGCAGGCAAGCCGCGCCGTACGTCGGCCTCATGGCCATCTTCGGTATAGGGGCCGCTCGCGTCATAAACCCTAATTGGCTCATTTGGCAGCTCTTCGCCATTTCTTCCCGAGCTTGCCTCAAGCGCGATTTCTCTCATCGGAACACGAATGCTTTCCTTGGAGCCAGTCACATAGACCTTGCGGCTGCCCGGAAGCGGAGTAGTAATAATTGACATTAAAAAAACCTCCCAAGTTGATAATTTAGAATTTCTCCTGGAGGCATACACAAGCATATAAGAAAGTTTAAAGCACCGCTGCTTTACACGCAGCCACTGGCTGCATGAGCTGCAATCGCTGGAGCGGGTTAAGCTACTTTGCAGCCCCTCCTTGGAGAAGCCCCGCAGTCTGCCCAACAAAAAAAACCGCTCCAGCGAAAGGAGCGGTCGAAGTGTGTCGTCATGCGAGTGTAACCTAGCCAAGGAACCCTTGGACAGATCAGCTCTGCTAATCATAGATAATCGAGCTGACGAAGCAGCTGATTTCCGCAGAGCATTCACGCGCTGTTGCTTAAACGCACAATCCCACTTTCCTACGCTGGCATAACCCAGATCAGGTTCAAAGGGACCAAAGCGTTTCGCTTTATCTCAGCCATGACGGCGCCCCTAGTGGATTTCCTTGTTTGACTATAACGTTTTGTTAAGAAATGTGTCAACCCTCAATTTCCCGAAAGCCTATAAATACACCCAGCTACAGGTTGCTTTCATTTAAAAGCTTTACCCACCGATCAGCCGTATGCCTCCATGTGAATGTTTGCTCTACCCTCTCACGGCTAAGGCGGCCCAGCTTCTGACGAAGCTGCTTATCACCAAGCAGCTCATGGAGCCTTTCTTTCAGCTCACGCTCGATATTGGATTGATTTACCAAATACCCGGTTTCCCCGTTTCGAATAATTTCTTTCATTCCTCCGGCACGCGTTGCAATAACGGGAACGCCGCATGACATTGCCTCGACGTTCACAAGCCCGAATGCCTCGCGGGCTCCGGAGGGAACAACCACTACGTCGGCAACCAGCATCCAGCTTGGCACCTTCGTATAAGGAACATAGGGAACAAAACGAACATGGCCCGGGCATTTACGACCCATGCGTTCAAGCATGCGCGCATAGCCCGTTTTACGGTGCGAGCCGTAAAACGGGCTGCCCACAATAACGACAACGAGATCAGGATTTTTTTTTGCCAGCTGCGGCACGATGTTGAGGAGATGGTGTACGCCTTTTAGCGGAATAAGCCTTCCCATAAACAGCACGACCTTTTTACCGCTCAGTCCGCGTTTCTTTCTCAGGCTTTCTCTTTTGGCAGACCCCTCGCCCGAGAATTGCGAAGGGAATCGGAACGTGTCCACACCTGGATATACGACACACACCTTTGATGCGACTTCGGGTGCTTTGGATACGACGATCCGCCGGAGAAACTCGCTGTTGACGATGATTTTATCTGCGGCCTGCAAGCACTTATGCAAGAGGGAAGATGAAATATAGGGAGATGAGATGAAGGTGGATGAATGCAAATAAAGCCAGACGAGTTTGCCTGGGTTCATTCGCTTCATCGTTAGGACAAATTGAGGGCGGTTCTCGACATCGATGACCTGAGGAGAAAATCGCCGCACAGCGCGTCCTACTTCATGAATATATCGCTGCTTACTGCCGGCTGCAAACCGCTCGCATACAACGCCTTTAAACTGTCCCTTGCGGGGCAACCGCTTACTTAATCTTCCAAAGATCCGCGGTTCGGCATAAGGCTTCAGCAGCGGAGCAAATTTCTCTACCACCCGCTCTACGGAGCTGCTTCCAGGCGATGGGATCGGGAAAGAGCCTGGGGTGACAATCGCCACTTTTATAGGTGCCATTTAATTAGATGCCTCCTAATGACCTGCTTTTTTGCAGTATCATACGCATCTTATTATGGCTTTGTTACGGCACCCCGCCATCCGTCTAGAGCTTGAATTTCATTTGAAATAAGCCTGCTTTACGCGCCGCCATATAAATGATGACGACCAGCGGTCCGATAAATACTCCGATAACGCCGACTAGCTTAAAGCCGACATATAAGCTTATCAGCGCGGACAATGAACCGATGCCAACGGAATCGCCAAGAATTTTCGGCTCAACAATACGGCGGAATACCGTAATGACGAGAAAGAGCACGATAAGCCCTACTCCCATATACAAATTACCCGTAATGATTAAATAGCTCCCCCATGGCACAAGCACGGAGCCCGTTCCAAGGATCGGCATAATATCAACGACGATGATAAGCAGCGCAATGGCCAGCGGATACTTGACGTTAAGGACCAGAAGGCCGATTAACGAAATAATGTATGTAAGAGCGCTCAAAATAAACTGAGAACGCAGGAAGCCAAAAATTGACTTCTTTAGATTATTTAATAATGCATTTACCTGCGGCTGCGATTTATCATCGAATAAAGAAAGTACAGTCGCCTTCATCGTATTCAAGCTAAAGCTCATCATATACACCGCCACCAAAAAGACGATGAAAAAGATAAACATTCCCGGAATGCTTGAAGCGAAAGCTATCACGGTATTCGATAAGGTGCCGACCATTTTCGTTAATGTGCTTGTAAGCCCCATCAACCAATTTTCCAGTGTTTCAATCGTATCCGGCGGGAAGTTTTGATAAAGCGATTGTGCTTGAAGCATCAAATCGTCTACCATGCTATTGGCATTTTCAAAATAATTAGGCACCTTCTTAAAGAAGGCAATTAACTCCGCAACAACCTTAACACCTAGCAGCGCAATTAGACCAATAAGGATGATCGTAAATAGACTGCTGGATATCGTGGCAGCGAGCAGCCTATTCATTCGGAATTTCTTCATAAACAGCTGATTGACCGGCTCGAGAAAAATAGCTACGACAAGCGCCAGCAAAAACGGTGCACCAACCGTAAAAAACAAATAGAGCAGCAGTAATCCTACAGCAATAAACACGATTGTCTTGATCGACAACAGCTTCTCCTCCTCTCTTTACTTTTATATGCTCCTTATTACGCGGTTAAGCCTGCAGAACCTGCATTCTGAAAGCTAATCCATCACAGCGCTTTGCTCATGGAAATTAACATCCTTATAGTACATATCCTTTACAAGCAGATTCGGTCCGCAGCATGCTGCCGCTGGGCAATGGCAATTCACACTCTGAGCAAGAGAATGGTCCAGCCACTTATCAAAGAGCTCCTCAAGCTTGGAAGAATATATGCTGCCAAAAGCAGGCACATCCGAAAAGTCGGTAACAAAAACGTCGCCCGTAAACAAATTGACATTAAGACGGTTCCGCCCGTCAGGATCGTTGCGTACCGTCACATTCGGCTCATTCGCTAATCTTCTAAGCAGCTTCCGCTCAGATAGGTTATCACTGCATTGATAGAATGGCAGTGTTCCGAATAACATCCAGACTGATTTGTCTCTTGCCTTCAGCAGTCTTTCAATCGCTTCCAGCATCTGCTCTCGCGAAAGGACCGGCAAATCCTTGGCAAAGGAGCTTGGGTACATAGGATGAACCTCATGCCGCTGACATCCCATTTCAACGATCAGCCGATGAATCTCGTCTATTTTGTCATACGTTCTGTAATTAATCATCGATTCTGCAGAAACAAGTACGCCAGTCTCACTTAGCCGACGCGCATTCTCGATCATTCTCTCATAAAGCTTTGTTGCGGTTTCAAGTGAAACCTGATGTCCTGCTCTCGCAAATCCGATTTGGTGAAAATCCTCTGCGGAAGTATAGTTGAACGAAATATGCATGACGTCTAGATAAGGAGCAAGCTGCTCATATCGACTATACGGCAGAGTCACATTTGAATTGATTTGGGAGCGGATTCCCCTGCTGCGGGCATATTGAAGCAACGGCACCATGTAATCACGGACCGTTCGGTCGGAGAATGAGGGCTCCCCGCCTGTTATGCTGATCGTTTCAAGATGCTCCACTTCGTCCAGTCGGTCCAGCATCTGCTTAAGCGGCAGCTTGGCGGGTTCGGATAATACTAGTGTGTCTCCAACGGCGCAATGCTCACATCGCATATTGCACAGGTTAGATACGGTCATTTCTACGCTAGTCAATCGATGTCTTCCATATTGCTGCAGCGAACGAATGGGATCCCATGGATCATTCGTTGGCGAAAGTACGGATAATGGTTTTCTTGCTTGCTGCAAATCTATCGTGTTCATTTTTTTCAGCACCTGACTTATGATCTGGAATGAAACATTCTATATTTATTGTAATGCGCGACCGCATAGGAAGCAAATAAAACGGTGAAAAAAGAAGCAAAAAGGAGCCTCGGCGGCTCCTAACTCTTAAGTCTTTAAATACCCGCGGCATGCTGTACTTCGCTTAAATCATCATTCACACTGACGATCATCATCGTAAGCTGCTTCGACAAGTCAATCTCATAAGGCAATTTCATTTCCTCGCCCGCTTCATTATACAAGACGCGGATAATCGGCCGATGCGGATAGGAGTGGTTTAAATCTGCTACGACTCCTGATTCTCCCGTCTGCAGCTTAACCGTTATTCCGATTGGATAAATGGCGACCTTGTCGCGAAACAGTTGAACCATTTGCTGCTCATAAAGCGTTCCAGTCCCAGCATACAGCCGCTCGATCGCATGATGCGGCAGCATCGGTGCGCTATAGATACGATTAGTCGTCATGGCATCGTACGAATCGACTAGCCCGATCCATTTGGCATAATCGTGAATCTCATTCCCCTTGATACCTCGCGGATAACCGCTTCCGTCTATGCGCTCGTGATGCTGGAACGCGCAGTGGGCTACAAGCAGCGGCAGGTTAGGCTCATCCTTAAGCAGCTCATAGCCTAATCTGGCATGCTGCTTCATAGCCTCGAATTCCTCTTTCGAGAGCGAGCCCGGCTTCCTCAGCACATCGATCGAAATTTGAGTCTTGCCAATATCATGCAGCAGCGCCCCCATGCCGAGTGTCGTAAGCTCATCCTTCGTATAACCGTTCGACATGCCCAGAAGTGTTGTATACACGCATACATTCAAGGAATGCTGGAACAAATAGTGGTCAACGGAGCTCATATCCATCAGCATGATCATCGCATCCTTATGACTGGAAAGATCATCGATAATCATATTCATTATTTGTTTTAACGGCTGCGCTATATAAGGATAAGTAACACCTTTCTTACGCTTTGGACGATCCATCATCTCGCGGAAATTCGTTCGAATTTCTTTAAGTGCGTGTTGCATCGTTTCCTCGCTGATTAAGGAGGGCGGTACAATATCTTCCGTTTTCGGATCGGCTATATAAACATATTGTATTCCACACTGCTCCAAGCGGGAAATTAGTCTTTCAGTCAGCTCTATGTTTTCGCCAAGAAGGACTAGGCCCTCTTGCGAAAATATTTTTTTGGCCAGCTTCATGCCAGGCCTGCATTTCGCAATTGGAAACAAACGCATTTTCTCGATCCTTCCCCATAAAAAGATATCTTAACTATTACATCGGAAAAAGCCGTTCGTAATGTTAATGTACGGGAAAATCACGAAATTCGCAACCATTTTATACTATTTTTTCGACATTATTTGTCGAGATTATTCATAATTTTTGTTATATTGATTCATTTCGCCACCGCAGCCGGCGACTTTCGATAATAGCTGACAGATCCTGCAGCTGCGCTCCGATAACGTCCCGTATGAATTCAGGCAAATAATATTGGTATTGGACGGCATTGGCCAAAGACTCGTAACCGGCTTTGAAGCTGAACATATCAATCGTGCCGAGCTTATACAGGCGCTCGTCTTCCAGCGGCTCACCGTTGACGGAAACTTGGGTGAGCTTGCTCATCGGAGGTTTGGCGGAATCATAAGAGATGGATAAGCCGTCTACCGCAAGCGTTCCGAGAACAAAGCCCCGGAAGCCGTAACCCTTAATCGGCTTATGGATAAATTCAGGCAGCAGCGCTTGCTCCAGCGCTGTGCGAATATCCGTGCCGGAAATCGTCATCAGGCACGGATTAATAGGAGACGGACAGAGGGCATGCAGTTCGCCCGCTGTCACGTCCCCCTGCGCAAGGCCGCCGAGCAGCTGCCCCGTGTTGACCATGCCGATCTCGGCATCGGTCCAGCGGCGCAAGCCAGCGGCCAGCAGGTTGCCGAGCGGCGATTCCCGCTCGGCTCTGGCGGGCAGCGGCGAATCGAGCCGGGCAACGACCCGGCTCAGCCGCTGCTGTCCCGACACGCGGTAGCTGCCAATGATGGCGGCAGCTTCAGGATGCTCCGCCAATGCAGCCGTTGGCACGCAGGTTCCGCGGAACATAGGGCGGGCAGTCTCCTCATCGAACCCGATCTCTACTCGCCCGAGATACTCGCCGAATTTCCCGGCCGCACAAATCGTCGTGCTTCCGAGAACAATCGGCTCCTCCAATAAATGATGGGAATGCGCGCCCAGGATAAGATCGATGCCGTCAAGCTTCTCCGCCATCAATCGATCGGAGGTTATCCCAAGATGCGACATGATCACCAATACGTCAACTTGCTCACGCAGCAAGCTGACCTGCGCTCTCACTGCTTCAAAAGGATCGGTAACCTGCCAGCCAAGCAAGGAATAAAAATCAACAAAGGGCGCCGTAACGCCGATTAACCCGATCCGCAGCCCATTTTTGTCAACGATGGTGCTCGGCAGCAGCCATTCAGGCTGCTCCTTCGTCGCTGAATCCAACATATTCGCGCATACGATTGCAAATCTTGCACGGTTAACATAAGCATCTGCTACCGTTTGGGAAGAATAGGTAAGACCCTCATTATTTCCAAGCGTTATAACTTCATATCCCGCGTTATTCAACAGTTCTACATTTACGATACCATCGCTGCCTTCCGTTTCAACGCGCATGCGGTCCATATGATCGCCGCAGTCTACGGCAAGCACGAGATCGCTGCCGTAAGAGCGGCGCTCCTCCGCGATTAGCGTTGCGATTTGGGCGGCATGCTCGAGACGGCTATGTATATCGTTGCTATGAAGAAGAACCACTCGTGTATGAAAGCTGTCCGTCAAATTCATGCACGCCTCCTTATTCCGTATTACAAGCGGAGCAAGCCACCTTATTTGTTTTTACGCAATTCATCAGCAGAAAATGTATGTTTAAATCCATAAGTCGCTTCTTCCGTCCCGTTCGCTGCATTGTGCCCAATCCTAAGCTTTACGATGCTCTTCACATTTAAGCATTTGCTGCTTCCGTTCGGCACGTATAAGCGAATAGGCCCGGTCTTTTGCAGCGGTTCTCCGTTTTGCCCGTAAAGGACGGCTGCTTCTCCCAGTTGATCCCAGGGAATGAAAGCCTCGAAAGTATCAGCTGCTTCTACAGTCAGTTCTGAGGGCGCAGGAATGGCATCAGCACCGCTGACCTTCTCGATCCATGCCGAGTACCAAAGTTGCCAATCAAAAGCTTCCCCGACCGCACCAGGAACTCTGTGTGCGATGGGGAAGCTTACACCTGCCAGTATGGCCATCTCTTCCGGGCTCGTTGTGAATGCGCCCAGCTCGAAATGCTCGATCTTGATTTCATGCATACGTATTCGTCAGCCTCCTATTTGAGACATGCGACGCTCCGTAGGGACGTGTGTTTGCGCGCCGTCTGCCAGCTTTGCCGCCATCTCGTGATTTTCCGGCTTAATGTCCATCGCTCGAAGCAGCAGGCGCTGCATTTCTTCCGGATGGCCAAAAGCATCCTTCACATTTAACTCATCCACCCAGTACAGACACGGCTTAATCGATCCGTCCGCGGTTAAGCGCAGCCGATTGCAATTGCTGCAGAAGTGATCGCTTATCGGATGAATCAAGCCAAACGATCCGCGAGCCCCCTTCATCTGCCAGTCATCGGAAGGACCATTGCCATGCACATTCGTTCTTCGGCTAATTTCATAGCCTTCTCGCTCTGCTACTTCAAGAACCCGGGTTAACGGTAAATAGTGCTTTTTCCAATTTTCATCGGCATGCCCGATTGGCATATATTCGATAAACCGAACATGCATCGGCTGATCGTAAGCCAACTTTAAAAAATCGGCAATTTCGTCCTCATTCACTTCTTTAAGCAGCACGCAATTCAGCTTAATCGGATCGAATCCAACGGCTGCCGCCGCTTCGATCCCTTCCATTACTCGTTTTAATTCACCGCGCCGCGCAATAAATCGAAATCTGGAGGAATCTAACGTATCCAAGCTAATATTCACGCGGTTTAAGCCAGCCGCTTTAAGCGCCTCGGCCTGCTTTGCGAGAAAAATGCCATTTGTAGTTAATGCTATATCTTGAATCCCGTCAATTGCAGATAATCTACTAATTAATCCATCGAGTCCCGGCCGAATAAGCGGCTCGCCGCCTGTGATGCGCAGCTTCGTAATTCCAAGAGCCGCACCGGCTTCCACGACCTCGACAATTTGATCGTATGACATCAAATTTTCGGATTCCGTGAAGTCCATTCCTTCTTCAGGCATGCAATACAAGCATCGCAAATTACACCGATCGGTTACTGAAATACGCAAATAATCGTGTACCCGTCCAAAACGATCCGTCAATGTAGGCATGAATCTCACTCCCTTTCTGTCTATGTATTAGCATAACATTTTTTTTTGAATTATGATATTCTATAAACAGCTTTTAACCTAATTGATGAGAGGTTTTATATCATGACATGTAACTGGTCTATTAAACTATTTGCCGGTCTCCCCGAGCGCTTGGGAGCACCTTCTATAAATCTGCAAGCCGAAACCGATCAAATGAGCGTTGCTGATTTGAAAGCCGCTATATCTGCGAAATACCCGGATCACAAAGCATTAATACAAATAGCATTTATTGCACGCAACCATGCTTATGCGGCCGAGGATGCGATCTTGCTTGCTACGGACGAGCTTGCCCTTCTTCCTCCCGTCTCAGGAGGAGAGGAACCTGCTCAGCCTGTTACAGAGCCTGTGGAACGCTATGTCATTACATCCGAGGCGATTAGTTCGGACGAGGTGCTTGCAAAAGTGATCGTACCCGAGCATGGAGCCGCCATATCTTTTGTAGGCACAACGCGCGAATGGACGCATGGACAGCGTACGGTTAGGTTGGAATATGAAGCCTACGCTCCAATGGCTGTTGCAACGATGCGCCAGATAGGCGATGAAATCTCCGAGCGCTGGCCCAATGCTTTATGTGCGATCAGCCACCGTATCGGCGTAGTTGGACTGGCTGAGACCAGCGTCGTTATCGCCGTATCTGCTCCTCATCGAGACAGCTGCTACGAGGCAAGCAGATACGCTATTGAACGCCTCAAACAAATCGTACCGATATGGAAGAAAGAAATCTGGGAGGACGGCTCGGAATGGAAAGGACATCAACTTGGACCTTGGAATCCTACCGAACAGCTAACTGATTTTTAGTTTTTCCGATCGGGTTGACCTCATTCAGCAAGCATCGAAGGAGAAATAAAGATGAACAATATTGACAATAAAGCAATCGCTTCTCCCAGCCAAGCTCTTCAAAGTTCGGCACGCTATGCCAGGCAAGCCCGGTTTGCTCCCATTGGAGAGAACGGCCAGCAGCTACTTTCAAGCAGCCGCGCCGCAGTCGTCGGCATGGGGGCGCTCGGCTCAGTCATCGCCCAGCATCTTGTTCGATCGGGCGTCGGATACGTACGGATCATTGACCGCGACATTATTGAATGGAGCAATCTGCAAAGGCAAATGCTATATACCGAACAGGATGTCCTAACCCTGCTGCCAAAGGCACAGGCTGCAGCTGTTCATTTGCGGGAAATAAACAGCTCGGTAACGATCGAGCCGATAATTGCTGATTTAACGGCCGCAAATGCGGAGGATCTGCTTGCTGACGTTGACGTTATCATCGATGGCAGCGATAACTTCTCCGTTAGATATCTTATTAATGATTATAGCGTGATGCGCAATATTCCTTGGATTTATGGCGGAGCAGTTGGAGCATCCGGCATGACTTTGACGATTATTCCGGATAAAACCCCCTGCTACCGCTGCCTGTTTAATGAGCCGCCCCCGCCGGGCACGACCGATACATGCGAGACGGCTGGCGTGATTTCGCCTATCGTAGACATTATCGGGTCTCTTCAGGCTGCAGAGGCGATTAAGCTGCTTTCCGGCAACGTTATCGCGCTGCACGGTACGTTGTTTCAAATCGATCTCTGGAACCATACTTGGCTTCCTGTTTCCGTTTCTAATGCCAAAAGAGGTGAATGTCGCTGCTGCGGCCAGCTTCGTTTCGAATTCCTGGATGAACGTGCAACGGATCCTGCCGCAGCCTCTCTTTGCGGGCGAAATTCCGTTCAAATTACGCCAGGTCAACCCGTTATGCTCAATTTGACGGAGCTTGCACAAAGACTTCAGCCGGTTGGCGCAATAACCGTTAATCGTTTTTTGCTGCGGATCGAACTAACGGACGAATTAACCTTTGTCTTATTCAGCGATGGCCGCGCGATCGTTCAAGGTACCGATGAACTGACGAAAGCAAGGTCAATTTACGCAGAAATATTAGGTAATTAGACCCTATTTCAAAATCCTCTTATTGCCATTCCGATCATTCATTGCTACTATTGTAGGTATATATCTCTACTACAATCAATTGGGGTGTCTCGATGAGGGTTCATGTTACAGACTTAATAGATGGAGACCGGTTAAGTATGGATACGTTTAACGAATACGGTCTTCACGTACTCTCCAAAGGAACAGTACTCAATAACCAAGAAATTTCAAGATTGTTTCAACATCGAATTGATTATGTCGATATCGAACAAAGGGTTTCTGATGTTGCAAAAGGCCGGACACTTGAATCGACGGTAAATCCCAAATGGCTTCCTACCGTGCAGCCCCTTTACGAAAACGCTGTCAAAAACTTCGAAGGCTTGTTTACGAAAGCATCTGCCGACGGGAAAATCGACGATGCCGAGGTATCGAACATATTCCAGCCGCTCCTAAATAATCTTCAGATGGAACGCGATGTCGTCTCCATGCTGCTCTTGCTCAACACGAAGGACGATTACACGTATCAACATTCTGTACAAGTAGGCATGCTCTCCTACTATCTGGCTACTTGGGTCGGATATACGAATGAAGATGCTGTGAAAATTGGTAAATCCGGTTTTCTTCACGACATAGGAAAATGCCGTATTGATGATCTTATCTTAAATAAACCTGGAAAGCTTACCTCGGAAGAATACGATGAAGTTAAGAAACACACAATATATGGACACGAAATTATTTCCAAATCCATTGATGAACCGTTCGCCGCATTTGGAGCGCTCCAGCATCATGAACGTAATGACGGCTCTGGGTACCCGAATGGTCTGACCGGTGATGAAATACATCCCGTATCCAAAATCATTGCTGTCGTCGATATCTATAGCGCGATGATATCACAGCGTGTCTATCAGCAGAAACGTGACTTGTTATTCGTTTTGAAAGAATTGTACAAACTAAGCTTCAAAGAGCTTGATCCCTTTACGACGCACACATTTATTAAACACATGATGCCAAATTTCATTGGCAAGCGTGTTGAGCTTGTAAGCGGCGAAAGTGGAATAATCGTAATGACGCATCCGACTGAGTTTTTCCGTCCTCTTATCCAAATTGGAGAAAGCTTTATTGATATGGCTACAGATCGTGACTACGAAATCCATCAGGTCTTTCTATAAAGATTCCTTAAGAAACTCGACTCCGATATTTTATCGTGGTTGAGTTTTTTTATTATCCATTCGACCAGTCTCTCCAAGCAACAAATACTTAATTTATATCGTTAAGATTGTAAGAGATGCCAGCGGTATCCAAAACGTCTTGAGGTGAATGCATTGCGAAGCATTATTCTGATTTTGTCCGTTGCTGTCCTGCTTGCTGGCTGCCGTACTGAATCCACAACCGTTAATCTTGAACAACCAAGTCTTAAGCAAACCACTATTTGGGCTAATGAGCCTCCTGCCGATCCTAAGAGCGAAGAAGTTATCATCTCTCGATTGGAAGACGATAGCGATCACCAAGGTGAAGCTGATTCTACTTTGTTAAAGCTCACGGATACTGATTTAGTTAATGTATTTAAAACAGCCTTTCAAGAAGCAGAACCGATACATGGCGTTGTGAAGAGCAAAGCACCCTCCCATATGGTCTTAATCAATAAAACTGAATATGATTTATGGATTGACGATGGAAAAACAGGTACGATTGCCCGTGCAGAAGAAAGCCACACGCTGTATTCGATGTCCCTTACCACGACCTTGAAGATCAAAGAGATCTTATCTTGGTCAGTGCCTCAAAAACCCGTTCAAGGACTCGTTATGGACAAAAAAATCCATGATGATTCGCTGCGCATTTTAGTTGCGACAAATTGGACTGGCCACACACAAAATATTTCAATGGATGATAGGATTAAGAAATCCTACAAAACGAATGAACACGCATGGTACACAGTATCTCAAGAGTTTTATGTTCAAGCTCACGTAGGGCAGCAGGTTTCAATCATTGCAGCAGCCCAGCAGTTGGAGTCTAATCCGCCAATTCGATTCTCGATCACCGCTCGGCTTATTGAACCGCTGATTAACAAATCCAGCTTTTATTTAAAGCTCGTAGAAGAGGAACTTAACAAGCAGCAATTGCTCCTCATCTCTATTGATATAGAGAATGAATGGGTTTTGGAAGGCATTACTCCAAGCAGATATACAGTCGATCATATTAAAAATGATAACAAGTCTGCAATCCATGAACAGCTTTCCATATACGTATTCAATTCTGAGGAGCATCTTGAAGCCGGTCTCGATGATTTTCACAAGCAAACCGCTTTAATGGATATGCTTTACCCCCGCATCTATAAAATCAACAATGTCATGTTATTTTATTGGGCCCGCGGTGACATGGATAAGCAGGCAATCTTTGGGCCCTCTTTCGACAAAGCTGCCGAGCAGCTCTTATTGAAGTAATTAAAAATGAACACAAAAAAGCCCCTTTGCAGGGGCTTTTTCTAGTTAAGCAGGCGGTTATTAACCGATGGAGCCTTCCATCTCGAATTTGATCAAACGGTTCATCTCAACCGCGTATTCCATTGGAAGCTCTTTCGTGAACGGCTCGATGAAGCCCATTACGATCATTTGCGTTGCTTCTGCTTCGCTAAGACCACGGCTCATCAAGTAGAACAATTGATCTTCAGAAACCTTCGATACGGTTGCTTCATGCTCAAGCGTGATGTTGTCGTTCAAAATCTCGTTATAAGGAATCGTATCCGAAGTCGATTCGTTATCAAGAATGAGCGTATCACATTTGATGTTCGCTTTCGCGCCGTCAGAGTTGCGTCCGAAGGAAGCAAGACCACGGTACGTTACTTTACCGCCATGTTTACTGATTGATTTCGAAATGATCGTGGAGCTGGTATCCGGTGCAAGGTGAGTCATTTTCGCTCCTGCATCCTGATGCTGGCCTTTACCGGCAACGGCAATGGACAATACCATGCCTTTCGCGCCGCGGCCGCGCAATACGACAGCTGGGTACTTCATTGTCAGCTTAGAGCCGATGTTTCCGTCTACCCACTCCATCGTTGCATTCTCGTCCGCAACTGCACGTTTCGTAACCAGGTTATAAATATTCGGTGCCCAGTTTTGAATCGTCGTATAACGAACGCGTGCATTTTTCTTAACCAAAATCTCAACTACTGCGCTGTGCAGTGAGTTTGTGCTGTATACCGGAGCCGTACAGCCTTCAACATAGTGAACGGAGCTGTCTTCGTCAGCGATAATTAGCGTACGCTCGAATTGACCCATGTTTTCGGAGTTGATACGGAAATAGGCTTGCAATGGAACCTCACATTTAACGCCCTTAGGAACGTAGATGAAGCTTCCGCCTGACCATACCGCACTGTTCAAAGCTGCAAATTTATTGTCATTCGGAGGAATAATCGTTCCGAAATATTCTTTCATCAGCTCAGGGTACTCGCGAAGCGCCGTGTCCGTATCCGTGAAGATTACGCCTTGCTTCTCAAGATCCTCTTGCATGCTGTGGTAAACGACCTCGGACTCGTATTGAGCCGATACGCCGGCAAGAAACTTTTGTTCAGCCTCTGGGATACCAAGTTTATCAAACGTTTCTTTAATTTCGGAAGGAACCTCTTCCCAAGTCTTGCCTTGCTTATCCGATGCACGAACATAATATTGAATGTCGTCGAAATCGAGCTCATCCATATTGCCGCCCCATTTAGGCATCGGCATTTTGAAAAACTGCGCTAGCGATTTCAAACGGAAATCCAGCATCCACTCAGGCTCGCCTTTAATTTCCGAAATCGTGCGTACGATCTCTTCCGTTAACCCTTTACCTGATTCGAATACGGCTTTATGCTCGTCACGGAAACCATACTTATAATCTTCCATTTCCGGCATTGATTTAGCCATGGTCATTCACGCTCCTCATTAATCTCGTTTTAATGTGATTCTTGCTGCTGCTCGATCCCCTTGCGCAAGGCGTTCCACGCGAGAGTCGCGCATTTGATCCGTGCAGGAAATTTGTTTACACCCGAAAGTGCATCCAGCTCCTCATATTCATCAAATTCGACCGGTTCGCCTTTCATAAGGGCTGAGAACTTCTCAGCCATTGCAAGCGCCTCGTCAAACGTTTTGCCTTTAACCGCCTCTGTCATCATCGATGCGGAGCTCATGCTGATCGAACAGCCTTCTCCGCTAAACTTTGCATCCGTTACTTTACCTTCAACAACCTGGAGCTGAAGCGATATCCGATCGCCGCAAGTAGGGTTATTTAAGTTAATCGTAACTGATTCTTCATTCATTGTACCGCGATTCCGAGGATTTTTATAATGATCCATTATAACTCTGCGATATAAATCATCCAATTGCATGACCGAAGAACTCCTTTGTTTGTAATAAGGCATCGGCTAAGCGGTCAATTTCATCTTCAGTATTATATAAATAAAAGCTTGCTCTCGCTGTCGCAGATACGTTTAACCACCGCATGAGCGGCTGGCAGCAATGATGGCCTGCGCGTATTGCGATGCCTTTGGAATCCAGTACGGTTGCCACATCATGCGGATGCACATCTTCCAAATTGAAGGTCACGAGCCCTACACGATTTTGCTTTGGTCCGTACAGCGTAATGCCTTCAAGCGAAGACAATTTCTCATAGGCATAAGTGGCCAAGCGTCGCTCATGCTGATCTATCTCATCAAGCCCAATTTCCTGTAAAAAGTCAATTGCAGCGCCAAGTCCGACAGCGCCTGCAATAATTGGTGTGCCGCCTTCGAAGCGGTACGGAATCTCTTTCCAGGTAGACTCGTAAAGATCAACAAAATCGATCATCTCGCCGCCGTATTCAATCGGCTCCATCTTATTGAGCAGCGACTTCTTGCCATACAATGCGCCGATGCCCGTAGGACCACACATTTTATGACCGGAAAAAGCATAAAAATCTACGTCCAAATCTTGTAGATCAATTTTCATATGCGGTGTGCTTTGTGCACCGTCAACAACCATAATAGCGCCGTTTCGATGAGCGATTTGAGTAATTTCCTTGATCGGATTAATAAGCCCGAGCACATTCGAGACGTAGGTCACAGATACAACCTTCGTTTGCGGCGTGATCGTTTTCTCAACATCCTCCAAAGAAATCGTGCCATCCGGCTGCAGCGGTATATATTTCAAGGTTGCGCCTGTGGCTTTCGCTGCTTGCTGCCATGGAATCAAGTTGCTGTGATGCTCCATTGGCGTAATGACGATTTCGTCGCCTTCGCCGCACATCGACCGAGCATAGCTCGATGCAACCAAGTTCAGTGCTGTCGTCGTGCCGCGTGTAAATATAATTTGCTCCGGTGCTCCCGCATTCAGAAATTTCGCTACCTTCTCGCGCGCTCCCTCATAGGCATCAGTCGCCCTGGAGCCAAGTGTATGCACACCGCGATGAACGTTCGCGTTATCCAGCTCATAGTACCGATTAACCGCATCAATGACGGAGCGCGGCTTCTGCGAAGATGCCGCGCTGTCCAGATAAACGAGCGGGTGCCCGTTTACTTCTTGATGCAATATCGGGAATTGCTCCCGAATCGCATTTATATTCATCCCTCTAGCTTCCTTTCGAGCAAACGCTGAAGTTGACCGCGAACCGCCTCGACTGGAATTTCCGATACGACCGGTGCCAAGAAGCCGTAAATAATTAAACGTTCAGCATCTTGCTTAGATATACCGCGTGACATCAGGTAATAGACCTGCTCCGGGTTAACTTGCCCTACGCTTGCCGCATGACCGGCAGTTACATCATCTTCATCGATAAGCAAAATCGGGTTGGCGTCGCCGCGCGCTTTCGGGCTAAGCATTAGCACCTTCTCGGTTTGTACACCGTTCGCTTTCGTCGCACCTTTCTCGATCTTCGTAATTCCGTTAATAATCGCCGAAGCAGAATCCTTCATAACCGCGCGGGTTACCATGTTGCTGTCCGAGCTTTTGCCAAAATGAACGGCTTGCGTCGTCAAGCTGTTTTGCTGCGCGTTTTTGCCTACGCTGATAACCTTCGCATCCGAAGTGGAACCTGTGCCTCTCAGCATGGATTTAGTGTCAGACAACGTATTTCCGTCGTTCAAATCACCGATAATCCATTCCATTTGACCATCATTCTCAATAACCGAACGGCGGATCGACATATCCACACCTGTCTCGCCCATATGATGGATCGAGCTGAAACGAACGTGAGCACCTGGCTTAACGAACACTTCAACGACAGACGGGTGTACGAATGGCGCACTGTTTGCGCCCGGCTCGGAAACAACGCAATCCACGTATGTCACTCGGCTATTATTATCCGCAACGATCAGGATATGCGGAGCAAAAGTCGCTTCGGCATTGTCGTTGTAGAAAATAGCCTGCAGCGGCAGTTCTACTTCTACATTTTTAGGAACATAGACGAATACGCCGCCGTTCCAAATTGCTGCATGAAGCGCCGTTAGCTTATCTTCATTCTTTGCTACTGCTTGGAACAAATATTTCTGAACGAGCTCGCCATGCTCCTTGCATGCGGTCTCCAAATCTGTAAAAATAACGCCTTTGCTGGCATATTCGCTTGAAAATTGATTCCATACGATACCGGAATTGCGCTGTACCAGCAAATTTTCAGTTCCTTCTGCTACCAATTCGCGAACAACCTCTGGAAGCTCGCTAATTGCTCCAACCGTTGACGGCTGCTCGTAGCTGCCTACTGCTGTCAGATTCCATCTTTCGATACGAACCTTCTCTGGCTTTGGCCAACCGAGTGTTCCGGTAAGCTCTGCCGCTTCTCCGCGCAGTTCAACAAGCCAGTTTGGCTCGCCTTTGCTGCGTGCCAGTGCTTCTGCAGCTTGACGGTTTGTCGGAGTAGTTAGTTGTGTACTCATCCGTTATGCCCCCTTCTCCGCTTAAGCCTGGCCGACTGTTTCATCTACGATGCCAAGTTCTTCTTTAACCCAATCATAACCTTCGTTTTCCAAACGCTCTGCAAGTTCAGGACCACCGGATTTAACGATGCGGCCTTGCATCATTACATGTACGAAATCCGGAGTAATATAATTAAGCAACCGTTGATAGTGAGTAATAATCAGGAAACCGCGATCTTCCGAACGCATAGCGTTTACGCCTTGCGATACGATACGAAGTGCATCAATGTCAAGACCGGAGTCAATTTCATCAAGCACGACAATTTTAGGATCAAGCAGCATCATTTGCAAAATCTCGTTACGTTTTTTCTCGCCGCCTGAGAAGCCTTCATTCAGGTAACGGTGAGCGAACTCAGCGTTCATTTCCAGTTCCTTCATCTTGCTTTCCATTTTGCGAATGAATTTGATCAACGAAATTTCATTGCCTTCGCCAAGGCGTGCATTCAATGCGCTGCGAAGAAAATCAGAGTTCGTTACGCCTGGAATTTCGCTTGGGTATTGCATCGCAAGAAACAAACCGGCAAGCGCACGCTCGTCAACGCCCATTTCAAGGATATCTTCGCCGTTCAATACTGCTTTGCCTTCGGTTACTTCATATTTAGGATGTCCCATCAAAGCGGATGCCAGCGTGGATTTACCGGTACCGTTAGGGCCCATGATTGCGTGAATTTCTCCACCTTTAATGTCAAGATTGATTCCTTTTAAAATCTCTTTTCCGTCGATTGCCGCTTTCAGGCCTTCGATGACAAAATGCGTTGCCATAATATGCTGATCCCTCCAAGGTTGGTTTAATTCGGTCAGTCACTTCTATATAGAATAGGCTTACTATTATAGAGTGATTCTCAATGATTCTCAATAATCATTTTAATATAGTTTTTGTTATAAATCAATGCGAGATGTCTTTGTTTCGCTGATTTTGTCTTATTTCAGCATAAAAATACCGACATTTTCCTTCTTCCACCGTCTAATATTTTCCAACAAATCACAAAATTTTGTCGTGCATTCTCAATGAACAGTGGACCTTGCATGCCTATCTCGCTTATTAGGCTAATGCCTGTTTAATCTTTTCCACTTCAGTCTGAAACGCTTCGTCATCCAATACGGGAATCCTTACCGGTAATCCGATTTCCTCTTCCAGTCTTACCCAAGATTTACATCCGTTATAAGCGGGAACCATCGGTAATTCGAAAGGCTTCTCCAACCGGTATACGCGTAGCACTAAAACATGCAGAGGTTTGGTTTTCTTCCAGCGCAATCTTTCCTCCGCAAATGTATCTGTCCATATATGTAAATCACGCAGGCGATCAAGCGTCTGCTGGTCCGTTATTTCGATATCCATGGCAACCTCGGCATAAGCTTCAAGCTTCACCGTATCCGTGTCCAAAGACCAGCCTGCCAGCGTTTCGTCCAAATCATCCATGAATTCATCCTTTAAAAGATGCTTTTTCTGATGCTCAAAAGCGGGCATTAAGTAAAAGCTTGGGCTCACCAGTTGAAAATCCCGTGTTTCTTCAATAATTCCGCCTTTGCGCATGACGATAATTTGCTTTCCCTCTGCGAGTGCTTTAACGCTGACGGCCCATTCTTTCAAAGCGATGTTTTGCAGCACATTTTGTGCGGTCATTAAGCTTCCTCCATCCTACTCGTCAATAAACTTGTCTCTATTTGATAACATTATATCAAACGAAGGTATTCCAAGGCGAAATAATATACATTATACTATGTTGAGATGAATACTGGGCATTGCTGCCCGACTACTATAACCGGAGGTGGACAGCCATGTCTGCATATCATCCATTAACAGAACAAGAAGCCATTCAAATAGCCCTTTCCCTTGACGTTTTTTTTCCGCAAGGCGCAGTGCTCACGAGCCGCGAGATTGGCGACGGCAATTTAAACCTGGTGTTTCATATCACGGACTCTGCCAGCGGAAAAAGCCTCATTATGAAACAAGCCCTGCCTTATGCTAAAGTTGTAGGCGAGTCTTGGCCGTTGACGCTTGACCGTGCACGGATTGAGAGCGAGAAGCTTATTTTGGAAGGAAAACTTGCTCCAGGACTTGTCCCAAGCGTATATAAGTATGATCCAGAGCTGTATCTGACCATTATGGAGGATCTAAGCGATCACATCATTATGCGTCAAGGATTAATCGGAGGAACACGGTATCCAAAGTTCGCGGATGATATTTCAACCTTTATGGCCCGTACGTTGTTTTTCACTTCCGATCTAGGAATGAACCAGCAGGAAAAGAAGCTTCAAGTAAAAGCTTTTATT
Organism: Paenibacillus sp. LHD-38; assembly: GCF_031157315.1. Taxonomy (GTDB): domain Bacteria; phylum Bacillota; class Bacilli; order Paenibacillales; family Paenibacillaceae; genus Pristimantibacillus. The sequence goes on along the minus strand of NZ_JAVIFU010000015.1, from coordinate 31,725 downwards.
AATCCCGAGCTGTGCAAAATAACAGAAGATCTCATTTTTGACGATCCGTATACCGATTCGCCTAACAACAGCTTTGACCCGGCCATTCGTGATGCAGCGGAAGCGTTATGGCAGGATCAAGAGCTCCATCTGGAAGTCGCTATTCTTCGCGATAAGTTTTTAACAAACGCTCAAGCGCTGCTTCACGGGGACCTTCATACGGGTAGTGTGTTCGTAACGCCAGAATCGACAAAGGTCATCGATCCCGAGTTTGCTTATTACGGACCGATCGGTTTTGACATTGGTGCCGTTATCGCGAATCTTCTTCTAAATTTCGCCGGTCAAGAGCATTGGATCGCAGATGCGGACAAGAGAAACGATTTCCGTCAATATCTAACCAATACCGTACGCGATGTATGGAACTTGTTTGACCAAAAATTCCGTGCGCTTTGGAATGAGCATGGACTGGATCGCCTTGCTTCTTCCACGCCGGCATATCAAGACTACTACATGGACCGCTTGCTTCAGGATGCCGTCGGGTTTGCCGGCTGCAAAATGGTGCGCCGCATCGTCGGCTTGTCACATGTCGTTGATATTGACCGTATTCCGGATGCTGCCGCGAAAGAGAAAGCACAGCGCTTAGCTCTTGCTATCGGAACAACACTTATACGGAACAACCGCAAGGCGCAATCCATTGAGGAAGTAATCGATGCGGCCTTATCCCAAGCAAATAATTGATAGACACAGAAAGGAATTGACATCATGACAACGAATTACGCTGGTTTGCAATCCGTGATTTGGACCAAGGACAGACTTGACCTGCTTGATCAGAGGCTGCTGCCCGAGGAGATCGTATATTTGCCTTTATTGACAGCAGAGGATGTATGGGAAGCCATTCGCCATCTAAAGGTTAGAGGAGCACCGGCAATCGGAATATCCGCAGCTTACGGGGTTGTGCTCGGCAGTCGGAATGAGCAGTCATCCGAGGCTTGGCTCGCTCAAGTGGTCAAACAAGCAGAGTATCTCGCTACTTCCAGACCAACTGCCGTTAACTTGTTTTGGGCGCTCGACCGCATGAAAGCCGCTGCTGCTTCTTACGTTGAACAGGGTTTGTCTCTGGAAGCAAGCAAAGCCGCTTTGCTTACAGAAGCGATCGCAATCCAAAGCGAGGACGAAGAAACGAATCGATTGATCGGGGAGCATGCGTTGTCGCTGTTCAAGGACGATATGGGTGTGCTCACCCATTGTAACGCCGGCGGTTTGGCGACTGCGAAATACGGTACAGCACTCGCTCCCTTCTATTTGGCTTTAGAACGAGGCATTACGCTTCGCGTATATGCTGATGAGACGCGGCCAGTCCTACAGGGGGCTCGCCTTACTGCTTTCGAACTACAACAGGCAGGCGTAGACGTAACGCTAATTTGCGATAACATGGCTGGCATGATCATGGCCAAAGGCTGGGTCGACGCAGTCATCGTCGGTACGGACCGCGTTGCGGCAAATGGCGATGTAGCTAACAAAATCGGCACGTACAGCGTTGCTGTCTTGGCCAAAGCGCATGGCATCCCTTTTTATGTAGCGAGCCCGCTTTCTACCATCGATTTAAACACGCCAACGGGTTCAGAAATACCGATTGAAGAGCGTAATGCCGAAGAAATCACAGAAGGCTTTGGCAAACGTACGGCGCCGCAAGGCATTAAAGTGTATAATCCAGCTTTTGATGTTACGCCAAATGAATATGTTACAGCCATTATTACGGAGAAAGGCATCGTGCAAGCACCTTACGATGACAACCTGCGCAAGCTGTTTGAGTAAACAACGGATGGCAAGCTTAAACGGTGTTTCCGTCTTTTAGCAGCAAAAGCATTCGTTTCGCGGATATATTTAAGCAGATTTATAAGTGAAAACTTATAAATTCTAATGTATTAAAAGAAGCCCTAAACTCTGTTGGCCAGCTCTTGTTCGCCTGCACAGAGGTTAGGGCTCTTTTCCTGTCCGTTAAAGCATCAATTGGAGCGCTTCCGAACCCTTCATGCCTACAACGACGCCTATTGACTCTGCAGACGTTGTGACAGACTCCAAAGGAGCTGCCATAAGCTCCTCCAACGTCCGTACGCCAACAGCGCGGCCGGCCAATATTTCCCGGTCCTTGAGACGCTCGTTTAGCAGAGAAACATCTAGCGCTCCGCACATAATATATCCTTTATCAGTCATAATCGCGAGCAAAGTAGTTTTGGGCAGCTTCACTTCAACGCCAAGAACGGTTTCTCCATTCTCAAGTATGAAAGGAACCATCCGCATCATACGGGATCCACCCCCTTCGTTTCACATAGTAATAGGCAATGCACTGCAACATCATTATATGCAAAAAATATTTTGGCAGTGTTGGATAATTGCTTATTTATATCCCTACATGAAAGCCTAATTTAGTGGTATATTAGTACTACACCACTCAGTTCGGAGGTACTATGGAAAAACATCGCTCAGCCCAAGACCAATCTTCTTTTGTTTTTAAAATCGAGGTGCTTGTAGAAGGGAAAAACAATGCTGCGGCTTTGGAACAATTGCTTCATTTGCTAAATTGTTCAGGCTTCATTGATTTTCGCATCTTATCCGGCATCCAGTTGGGGGAACAAATCGATCAGCGTAGAACGAATGCGCAGACCGTTCAAGAGATACCCATACCATCGGCTCAGACTGAAAACGTTATCATTCCGAATCAGAAAAGTACGCGAGCCGCCGAAAGAAACGATAAAGGAAACGTCATACCGGTAGACAAGCCTGCAGTTGAATCCGGATCATTGGAAGCATTAAGCTATTTTGATAAAATAAAAACGATCATGAAGAACAACACTCTCATTCGGTTGATCGTAAACAAGGGGCTCGGAATAAAGCTCAGCATCCCATGCAGAATCATTAATTTGGATGAAACGGATAATATCATTACGGTTTATCATGTCGACGAGAAGCAAGTGTACACCTTCCGGTTAAATGAAATTGAAGACTTCTCATATTGATGAAGCATCAAAATGCATAAAAAAACCGTTCAAATGACTGTTTGACAGTCAATGAACGGTTTTTTTATACATAACCCGGCGAGAGCATCTGTTCAATATTTTCACTTGATACAGGTGGACTCCAGAAGTAACCTTGCATTTCATCGCATTTGTGCTTGCGTAAAAAAGCCATCTGTTCTTCTGTTTCAACGCCCTCTGCTATAACTTGAATATTGAGATTGTGGGCCATCGCAATAATAGCCGCAACGATTTCTGCATCGCTTGGATCCTGCTGAATATCGCGTACGAAGGAACGGTCGATTTTCAAGCGATCAATCGGGAAATTTTTCAAATAATGAAATGAGCTGTAGCCGGTACCGAAATCATCGACGCTAATATTGACGCCTAAATCCGTTAAGTCTAATAAGCATCTGGATACATGGCTGACATCCATTGTCATGGACTCTGTAATCTCTAGATCGAGGTATTTAGCATCGAGGCCCGTCTTCTCCAGCACGGCGGATACCTTGCTTGCCAAATCATTTTGAACGAATTGTCTAATCGATAAGTTCACGGAAACGGGTATTAAGGGCAGACCCGCATCTTGCCATGCTTTGTTTTGACGGCATGCCTCTTCGAGTACCCAATCGCCGATTTGTACGATCATACCGCTTTCTTCTGCTAATGGGATAAAGTTTCCTGGCGGGATCATGCCTTTTTGGGGGTGATTCCACCGCACAAGAGCTTCAACACCAACCATCGTCCCTAATACTAAGTCATATTGGGGCTGATAATGCAGGATAAACTCGCTTCGCTGTATGGCGCGGTACATTTCATGCTGAAGGGTAAGCCGTTCAAGCGATGAGTTGCTCCAACTGTCCGAATACAGCATGCAATCATTTTTCCCGCTTTCCTTTACCTTTACGAGTGCCATATCGGCTTTCTTAATCAGCGCGTAACTATCATCATTCTCATCACGGTTGGTAACCAAACCGATACTTGCAGTAATATGTAGCGGAAAGCCGCTTAATTCATAAGGTTCTTCGATTGATTTAAGAAGCTGCCTCGACAGTTCGAGCAAATGCTTCTCCGATTGCAGGTTGCAATACAATAAGGCGAATTCATCGCCTTCCATTCGTGCTGCAAAATCATTGTCCGAAAAATCACGGTTCAGCCTCTCAGCGACCTGCATCAGAAGAATGTCGCCGAATTCGCGTCCGAAGGATGCATTGACAAGCTTAAAGCGATCCAAATCCAAATAACAGATGCCTACAACCCGCTCCTCTTCCTTAGCCCTAGCAAGCGTTTCGGTCAGCTTCATTTGAAACAATGTGCGGTTCGGCAAGCCGGTCATGTCATCGTAATAAGCCATGTAGCGAATCCGTTCTACGTTCCGTTTGCGATCGCTTAAATCCTGGCTAATGATTACGGTGCCGATAACTTCATCCCCTTGCAGCATCGGTGAGCAAACGACTTGGAGCTCTAACGGAAAACCGGAACCATGGGTAATATTAATATTGATCTGCTTCGTTTCGCCTAACAGTGCCTGCTCGAACGTTTCATTAAGCAATGGCCGGCTTCCAGGATCGACGATTCTTAATATCGGCTCGCCAATAAGCTCCGTTCGGTGATAGCCCAGCGTGCGGCTCGAAGCTTCGTTCATCTCGATTACCATCCCGCTTTTATCCAGGACTGCCAGGGGTACTGCGTCAGAGCGAAGCAAGGTTTCAACAATAGCCGTATGGTAGTTTTGGAGGTTGAACGTCTCACTTCGTTTTATATAAACAATTACTGCGGTTACGAATAACGATGCCGCTACGGCTGCAGCCGTCCATTTATACATCGTATTGGAAATAAGCAAAAAGGATACGGTGATCCAAACCAACGCGAGTGCTGCCAGAAGGCTGCTAATCATCAATGATCCGTTAAACGTTTGTTTGAGCTGCTTTGTTTTTTCAGGAAAACCATCCATCCGTTTCGTCACGCACAAACGTCCTTCCCCTATTTCGAGTCAAGTGAGTGTTCGCTTTATTATAAACGATGTATGCCTTCTGGTATAGAAATATTTACTAAACCTTATTATTTTTTCATTGCATAACCGATATTTATGACTTCATTCCTTTTAATGTCATTTTGTAATCTTCATTTTTTTATACGCTGCAATTATTACGCATGTCCAGCCCGCAAGAATAGCTACGCCGCCTATAGGCGTAATCATGCCTAGCTTGCTATAACCGCTAACCGCAAGGACATACAGGCTTCCACTGAAAATGATCATGCCCGTTAGGATAAGCCTTCCGCCGTTCAATGCCAGCTTGCCTGCTTCAATCTGCTTGGCAAATAGAGCAATAAGCATTAATCCGAGGGCGTTATACATATGATATCTAACGCCCGTTTCGAAGATATCAAGGTAATGCTCAGTCAATTTCTGTTCTAATCCATGTGCGCCGAAAGCACCCAGAGCGATCGCTATTGCAGCGTTTATTGCGCCTATTGCAAAATATTTTGGAAACATGTAGTTTTCAACCCTTTCAAATTTGTGTATAATTTTACCGTAATTAGTAAAGGAGACGATAAATATGGAAAATGAATCAAATAACTTTGCCAACCAGCCTTCCCAGAACGAACCTTACGGAACGAAGCCGATTTTTTCAAACGAACCTACGCTCAATAACGGTCCAAAGAAGCAATCTGGGCTTGGCATTGCTGCTTTCATCATTGGTTTGGTTTCGGTCGTGTTGCTAATTATTGCATTCGTTTCAGGCAGCAGCTTCGCTGATCAAATTGCGGATTCCAACCTCACCTTAGCTGATCCAGAGGATACCGCGGCATTCCAGGCATCGATCGAAGCACTCGGAGAAACCGTGCTCGCTTCTTTTGTAGTAGCCATCGCATGTATCTTTGGGGCAGGCTTCATCGCGTTTATTGCCCTTATTCTATCCATCGTTGCTGCTTGCTCCAGCAAGCGCCGCAGACTATTCGGCGTGATCGGCATCGTACTTAATGTTTTGGTTATCGTCGGTGCAATCAGCTTGTTTTTTGCCGGCATCAGTGCCATTGCAGCAAACGTCGCAACATTGTAAATCCTTATTCATAAAGTCTGCTTCAGCCGCTTTCAGGCGCTTGAAGCAGACTATTTTTATGCTCTGATATTTTACCTCACTATCATTTTCGTGCGGCTGAAGCCTTCTTTCGTCTTGTTGACCTCAAGGCAGGCTGGGAATGCGTCCTTCAGTTCCTGCACATGCGATATGACTCCAATCATTCTTCCTGCCTTCTGCAGATCCACAAGCGCAGTAATCGCCTTTTGCAGCGACTCCTCATCCAGAGAACCGAAGCCTTCATCAATAAACATCATTTCAATCGTTACACCGCCCATATGGGACTGTATGACGTCAGTCATGCCTAGCGCCAAGCAAAGTGATGCATTAAATTTCTCGCCGCCGGATAACGTTTTTACATCACGGTTTTGCCCTGTGTAAGCATCGTAGACGTCTAAGCCCAAACCGCTTTGTTTGCCCCGATTTTCTAAACGATCGCTTCTTTGCAAAGAAAACTGACCGTTTGATAGATCATGCAGACGGGCATTTGCAGCGAATAGAATTTGCTCTAAAAACTCAATGAGGATATACCGCTCGAACGAAATTTTGAGTGCATTATCGCCCTTCAGCATATGGAATACATCCATAACCTCCTCAAGCTTAGCTTCAAACATTTTCACTTGTCCATTGGCCCGTCCTATTGATGCTGCTAGACGCTGAGCGACTTGACCGGTTCGCACCGCTGTCTGTGCCGCAGCCATTACTTGCTCCTGCTGCTGCTTGAGCGCCGAGAGCTCCTCTTGGAGCTGAACAAGCACCACTCGCGGTTTGCCAGCCAGCTCCATTTGGAGATCAGTCAATTGCTGCATCAGTGCTGAAAGCATCGTTCGATAAGACGCTATATCTTTCCTTAAGCTCTCTCTTTCGATCTCGCCCATAACAGCATCCTCATAATGCCGAACCGTACTAAAGCCCGCTTTCAAAAGCTCTTCCAGCAGCCTCTGCTCAGCAAGCTGTTTATGGTTCTCCGCTTCCTTCAACTGACGCTCTGCTTGATCTGCGTAAGCTCTTTGCTCAGCAAGCTTCGTAGTCTTCCGTTGAAGCTCCTCCTGCACAGAGACCCAAGCCGCTGTCATTCGATCCGAGACGGCTTGCCGTTCATTCAGCTTTGCTTTCAGACTCTCCGGCGTTCGAAGCGCCTCCGGTATGCGAACCAGCTCCTGCTGCAGCGCTGACTGCTGTGAGGTTCTTTCAACCATAAGACGATGCCTCTCTTGCTGAAGCTGGTCTTTCGATAGCATGTGTTTCTCCAAAAGCTGCTCCTGGCGCTCAAAGAGCTGCTTCAGCTCCGGCAGCTGCTTCGCTTTCAAAAGCAGCTTATCGGTCTCATCCTTTAATACTCGCCATAGCAGCAGCAGCTGAGATCGCTGCTCTTCCAGCTTCACGGCCTGCAATCCGAACTCAGCTAGCTCTTTCGCCCCTTCCTCCCTTGTGGCTCTTGCAGCTGCCGCCTGCGCGCGCGCTTCCAGCCATTCGCGCTCTACCGCGGCAAGCTGTGCCTTTGCCTCTTGGAGACGCTCCCTGGAAGGAACTTCAACAAGGGTATTCGCCTTAACCTTATGTTCTTCGCTGCCGCATACCGGACAAGGCTTACCATCGTGCAAATGAGCGGCAAGCAGCGATGCCTGCCCTTCAATCCAAGAAGACTCAAGCCGGTCATGCTCTTCCTTTGCTTTGGTGAACAATTGCGCGAATTCCTTCTCAAGCTGTCCGATGCGCGCCATTTCCTTCTCTACGTCGACTAAACGCTTCAACTGCTTTCCTTGCTGCTCCACGAGGCGAAGCTTGTCCAGCTTCTCGGCAAGTTCAGCCGTTTCAAGCTCCGTTTCTTTAATTTGAGCATACGAGGCTTGCCGTGCTTCGCGGAGCTGCATAAGCTCGGCCTCTAAAGCTTCCTGCTTAACGGTGCATCTCCGTTCCTCCTGCACAAGCTTATCAATAGCCTGCTGCTGACCTGCAAGCGTCCTTACCGCAGGAACAAGCTCCAGCAATCTGGTCAGCTCCCGCTCAGCTTCACGGCGCTCCTCTCCGCGCTGCTCCTCTGCAGTATACCGTTCGGCAGACAGTACATGATCTCGCTCAGCAGCTTCAAGCTCGGCGCGTCTGGCAGCCAACTGATTTTCCTTTGCGGCCTTATCCACCATCGTCCGCTCAGCTTGCTCCTTGTATGGAGTCAAAGCAGCAGCCTTCTCCGCAAGCGCAAGACGCTGTTCCTTATCATCATAATCCAGCTTCTGAACATCCAACTGCTCGAGCTGAGCCTTCTTTCGGTCATGCTCCTCATGCTTGCTATTAAGCGCCGCGGCTAATCTGAGCTTCATCTCCTGCGCATCGAGCTGAACCGCGATCGCTGCTTTCTGGTCGCCCGCTTCAGCCGCAAGCTGATTATAAAATACAAATTCCTGCTCCAAGGCCTCTGTCACTTGCGCGGCGCTGTAAACCTCTTGTTTGAGGGTAATCGACAGCGGACTGCCTTCCCGCTCCGGCAGCGCCTCCTGCACTTGCTTCAGATAGGCATTTTCCGTCGTCTTTGCTTCCTTTAGCTGGTCCTGCAGTCCGCGATGCATTTGTTGAAAACGGCCCTCCAGCCGTTCATAAAGCTCCGTTCGAAAAATGCGTCGCAATATTTCTTCTTTATTATCGGTATCCGAAGTTAGCAGCTTGCGGAATTCACCCTGCGGCAGCATCACGATTTGGCTGAACTGCTCCTTAGTTAAGCCGATGATTTGTTCAAGCCGCGCGTTTACGTCTGAAACGATAAAACGGTCGACTGCGGGTATCGCTTCTCCGCTGGTCATCTCGTAGAGCTCGGCTCTGCCTCCGGTTTCGCTTTTGTTCCCGCCCTTGCGGTGAGGCATTTGCCTAATCACCATAAAGCTTCTGCGGCCAACCGCAAACTCGAAATGGACGGAGGTATGCGTGTCTTCCGCCGCAAAATGGCTGCGAAGCATTCGAGAATCAGCTCTGTCCTCACCGCTAGCAGTCCCATAAAACGCGAAACATATCGCATCGAAAATCGATGTTTTGCCCGCTCCGGTGTTGCCAGAGATAACGAATAAGCGCCGGTGCTCCAGTAAGCTGAAATCAATCGTTTCCGTATCCCGATAAGAGCCAAACGCCGTCATTGTTAGCTTAATCGGCCTCATATTGCGCCTCCCTCCTCACGCAGCAGCTCTGCGTACGTATGCGCGAACAGCTGTTTTTTCGTTTCGGAAAGCGGCTGTCCCTTGACCTCTTGATAAAAGGCGGCGAACAGCTCGACCGGATCGGCTTCCCGCCTTCTTGCTGCGCTGCTTGGATCTGCTGCCGATCCGTCTGCGGATGCGGCGCCCGCAAGCGATGTTCGGCGCTCGACATGGAGCGCATTCGGATAGACCGCCCTTACTTTTTCCATGGGAAACAAGACCGGATTATCATTAAGCAGTGTAACGAATACATAATCCTCATTGACCTCGTGCTTCTCGATTTCCTCTATCGAAGCAGCGATACGGCGCATATTCCGAAGCGGCTTCAGCTCCCGTTTCTCGATCGCAGCTGTGCCGGTTTCATCGAGCTCGATCACCAAATAAACCTTTATGTGGTTTTCCTCTGAGATTGAATACTTAAGCGGCGAGCCCGAATACCTTATCGTATTGTCCCGAACGAAATGCGCCTGATGCAAATGACCGAGCGCGGTATAATGAAAACGCTCAAAATAAGCTGCGCTCACATGCTCGGCTCCGCCAACGGACAACGGCCTTTCGGAATCGCTCGTATTTAGCTCCGGCTCGCCAGTTGCCGTCACAAAAGCGTGCCCGATGAGCACATGACGTGCTGTGGGGGCCATCGACGCTTTAATTTTATGCGTAATCACCCGCATGGCGTCATCATGTGATTTTATCGAATCGTCGTTTAACTCATAGCGCACCAGGGCCGGGTCGGCATAGGGCACTAAATGAAAATGCACCTCGCCAAACTCGTCGCGAATAACGACCGGTTCCATATCCCCGCGCAGCTGTCCGGCCAGATACAAACCTCTATTCTCCATCATCTTTGTGCCGAAATTGATACGGTCCGGACTATCATGGTTACCGGAAATGGCAAGCACCGGCGTTTTCAAATCAATGACAATACGACTCAGCAGCTCGTCCAGCAGCTCAACAGCCTCCGTTGGCGGCACGGCCCGGTCATAGAGATCGCCTGCAATAATAACAGCGTCAGGCCTCTCTGATTCGATTGCCTGCAGCAGCTGCTCCAGCACGTAGCGCTGGTCCTCTGTCATATAGATGCCTTGCACGAGCTTGCCCAAATGCCAGTCTGCCGTATGAAATAACTTCATTCGTTCCAAACACCCTTTCCTCGCACATCGAAATCTAGTCGAAGCATGCTATTATTCTATCCTTTTATATTACCATTGCTCTAAGCACATCGCATAGTATAGCGCATGCACCCTGCAGGTTGGAACGCAGTAGGACTACAGCAAAAAAAACAGCGACCTTCATCGCTGCAGCTCTCACAGCAAAGAAGGTCGCTGTTTTTTTGAAACTAACCCGATATCGCCTGCAAACATTCACTCAGCTCCGCGCAGCTCAGCCCATGCGCAGCGGCTACAGCCTCGCAGGTAACATAGCCGGCTATCGTATTGACTCCTTTGCTTAATGCAGCATTACTAAGCAGCGCTTTCTTCAAGCCAGCATTGGCAAGAGCGAGAACATACGGGATCGTTGCATTCGTCAAGGCTGCTGTCGCTGTTTGCGGCACGGCTCCCGGCATATTGGCTACAGCGTAATGAAGGACGCCAAACTTCTCGTAAGTCGGCGAAGCATGCGTTGTAATGCGATCAATCGTTTCGAATATGCCGCCTTGATCAATAGCTACATCGATAACTACCGAACCGCTGCACATTGCGCGAACCGTCGATTCATTTACAAGTTTGGGCGCTCGCGCACCCGGAATGAGCACTGCGCCTATAACCAAATCGGATTGTTGCACCGTTTCCGCCACTTGATTCGAGGTCGATGCAAGCGTGTGGACTCTTCCCCCGAATCGTTCGTCTAAATAACGAAGGCGATTGGCATCGGTATCCATAATCGTCACATCGGCGCCTAAGCCAGCCGCAATTTGTGCAGCCCCTGTCCCGACAACGCCGCCCCCGATAATCGACACCCGTCCTTTGCGTACCCCCGGCACTCCGCCCAGCAAGATGCCCCGGCCTCCGTATGTCTTCTCCAAAAACTGCGCCCCGATCTGCGCAGCCATACGTCCCGCAATATCGCTCATCGGCGTCAAGAGAGGCAGCTGTCCGCCGGCAAGCTGCACCGTTTCATAAGCGATAGCCGTCACCTTATGGCGAATTAGCGCCTCTGTCAGCTCGGGCTCGGCTGCTAGATGCAAATACGTAAACAAAAGCATATTTTCGTGAAAATAGCGGTATTCCTCCGGCAGCGGCTCTTTCACCTTCAGCACCAGCTGCTTGTTCCAAGCATCTTCTGGATAAGGCACGACAACCGCTCCCGCCGCTATGAACTGCTCGTCAGCAATGCCTGAGCCGCCCCCTGCTCCGCTCTCAATAAACACAACATGTCCATGTCGCGATAATTCATAAACGCCGCCAGGCGTAATGGCGATACGGTTTTCTTGGCTTTTCAACTCTTTGGGAATTCCGATCTCCATCGCAGCTCGCCTCCTCAATCCGTTAGAAGTATCTGGACGTAATCATTTTTTTCTTCGTATAAAACTCCACCCCGTCCTTGCCGTTCGCATGCAAATCTCCGTAGAATGAATCCTTCCAGCCCGAAAAAGGAAAAAAAGCCATAGGCGCGGGTACACCCACGTTAACGCCAAGCATCCCGGCTTCGGCTTCCTCTCGGAACTTGCGCACCGCCTTTGCGTTCTCGGTATAAATAACCGCCGAATTTCCAAATCTGGAGCTGTTGACGATCGTAAGCGCCACGTCTAGGTCGGCAGCACGCAAGACGGATAATACGGGTCCGAAAATTTCTTCCCTCGCAATCGTCATGTCTGGTTTCACAAGGTCAAAGATGGTCGGGCCAAGAAAATAACCGTCCCCGCCGCGCTCAGCTGCCAATCTGCCGTCAAGCAGCAGCTCAGCGCCCTCAGCCGATCCCTGCTCAATATACTTCTCTACCCGTGCGCGATGCTCCGCACGGATGACCGGCGTCAGCGTAACCTCGTCCCGCATGCCTGAGCCGATGATCATCGCTCCTGCTGCAGCTTGGAGCGCATTCATGAAGCTGCTAGAATCACCGACCGCAACGACCGCTGAGCAGGCCATGCAGCGCTCGCCAGCGCTCCCGAAGGAGGAGGCAATGATATTCTCGACGGTTTTCTCCACTTGCGCATCGGGCATGACAATATGGATGTTTTTGGCCCCTGCGAGCGCTTGGACCCTTTTGCCGTACGATGAAGCACGCTCATACACATATTTGGCGACAGGCTGCGAGCCAACGAAGGATATCGCTTTTACGCCCTGGCTGCTCGTCAAGGAATCCACGACTGCATGAGAGCCATGAACCACATTTAGGACACCGTCCGGCAATCCTGCCTCCTGCAGCAGCTGCGCAAGCTTATTCGCCGTGAGCGGCGTTATCTCCGACGGCTTTAGCACGAAGGTATTACCCAGTGCAATGGCAAGCGGGAACATCCAGCAGGGCACCATCATCGGGAAGTTAAACGGCGTGATGCCGCCAGTAACGCCGAGCGGAACACGGAAAAGCTCCGAATCCAGATCGGTTGCGATATTAGCCAGCGTCGCGCCCATCATATGCGTGGGAGCTCCTGCCGCAAACTCCACGTTCTCGATGCCCCGCTGCACTTCGCCGTAGGCTTCCTTGTAGCTTTTTCCATTCTCTGACGTAATGATCTCGGCGAGCTCCTCTGCATGCTCCTGAAGGAGCTGCCAGTAACGGAACAACACCCTTGCCCTGCGTGGAACGGGGGTTTTGCTCCATGCCGGAAAGGCCTGCCCGGCGGCAAGCACGGCCGCTTCGACATCAGCCTCAGCCGATAGCGGAACATAAGCAAGCACTGCGCCAGTCGCTGGATTTAACACTTTGTCTAGTTGTTTACTCGTCGATTCCACCCATACGCCATTGATGAAATTACGCAATTTCTGCGTTTCGTGCCCTGCACTCGGTTCGATGGCCATCCATTCAGCTCCTGACTGCGTAAATTTTCCACATATTGTTTTGGACATCTTGTATAATCAGTAAAAGCGTTACAAATCCAGTTTGGACGGTGACTGCCTATGGTAAAGACGGTGCTGCAGCTAACGGTTAGAGAGATTTTGGAGCGTCCCCTATTTCAGAACGCAGAGGCCATCGCCAGCGAGGAAGCGCTGAACCGAACCGTAAAATGGGTACATATCATGGAAGTAACCCAAGTTGGACATTTATTAAACGGCCATGAGCTCATTCTGAGCACCGGCATAGGCTGGCATGATGACGAAGAACTAAGCCTGTCTTTCCTTCGGCAGCTGATCGACAGCGGAGCCTCTGGCCTATGCATTGAGCTAGGGCTGTACGCCAAGCAGCCCTTTGACAAAATGAAAGAGCTGGCGCTGAGCGAGAGCTTTCCTCTTATTTTTTTCCATGAAGAAGTCCGCTACATCGATATTACGCAGGATCTGCATACCTACTTCATTCATCAGCATCATCGCATGGTTTCCGAGCTGGAGGCGCTGTCAATGGAGCTCAACCAGCTGCTCCTCTCCGGTAAAGGCTTGATGTCTCTCCTGCGGCTGCTTCATCAAACGACTGGCGCTCAAGTCGCCTTCTTCCCTTTAGGCGCCGAAGCCCATTTTATCCCGCATATGCCAAGAGCCAAGGCTGACAGCTTCTATGAACAGTGGATTTACGGCAAAATGTTTGCGGAACCCCAGCAGAAGCGAATGATCGCCCATCGCCCGATTTTGGCTCTCGACCATTTGTTTGCCGATTTGCTGCTGCAAGGCAAGCATGAGCTTAGCGAATTTCAAATACTAGCCTTAGACCGCGCTGCAACAGCCATTGCCCAGGAAATGATGCGGACCAAATATATGGAGGAGCGGCGCCGCCATAAGGAGGATCTATGGTCGGTAGATTGGCTAGGCGGAAAGCATTCCGCCAATAATATCCGGGACTATATCCGCTCCATCAAACCCTCTGCCAAGCTGACAGGCGTAACGGTGTGCCTCTTCGACATTGGCGATGCGTCCAAAACAATAACCGGCAAAGATGACGATACCCTCATCATTCAGAAAAACATGGTTGCCCGCGCTATTTTTGAAGGGGAAGGTTTCCTGCTTCTGCCTCTGGTGCTCCATGACCACATTGTTTTCATCGTGCTCGACCAGCTTGGCGCCGTTCAATTTCAGGAACGGCTGCTGCGCGCCATCAGCCGTCTGCAAAAGACCGAGCAGCATCAAGAGCCTGCCTTTTTCTCCTCGCATATCGGCATCGGCAGTTATATCTCGCAATTAACGAATGTGCAGGAGAGCTACGAGACAGCTAAAGAAACGATCGCGATTCAAAAGGATATCGGTCCGCTCCCCTCCCCTTTCTATCATGATTTGCATCTTCATAAAATTATTTATACGCTAAAAAAAGCAGATGCCCTACCGGCTTTAATGGAGGAATATATCGGCCCGGTAGTCGCCAGCGATCTGGAAAAGGGCGGACAGCTGCTGCTCACTTTAAACATCTATTTGCAGTGCTCAGGTTCCAAGCAGGAAACAGCCAAAGCACTGTTCATCGCAAGGCAGACTCTCTATCACAGGCTGGATAAGCTCGCTGCGCTGCTTGGCGATAATTTTATGGAGCCCGAAAAAAGATTAACCATCGAGATTGCGCTTCGCGCTTACCAATATATGCATGGGCCCATCCATTAAGGCGGGAGGGACTGTTTGAGCAGCAGGTTGACAAAATATTTGCGGGCATCCGCCGTTTCAATGAGCAGAGATGCTTCATCTCCTCCGGGATGCTTTAGCTCCAGCCAATCGCCGCTTAAGCCCTCGCGCACTCCAGTAATGACATACTGCTGCTTCATATAGGAATCAATCTTGCCTTTCTCTTCGGCATATTGCTCATAAGCGGACATGGCTACCCCTCCTCCTGCGTCACTGTTATACCCTCTCTACTGGATCAATTATTTCTGCGGGCGCCGCCGAATTCAGCGGCGTGTAAGGCGCCCTTTTTAAGTAGTTCCCTGCTCCTCGTGAGCCGACGAATTGACAGTCCCGCACCACGAACTCGCCGCGCGAGAGCACGCTTACCGGCAAACCGGTAACTGTCATCCCTTCAAACGGATTGTAGTCCACGTTCATATGATGCGATGCAGCCGACAGCGTCCGCTGCGCTAAAGGATCAAAGATAACGATATCCGCATCGCTGCCGATTGCGATCGTCCCCTTCTGCGGGAAAAGTCCGAACAGCTTCGCGCTGCGCGTTGCTGCGATATCAACAAATTGATTAAGCGTAATGCGTCCTTTATGCACGCCCTCCGAGTACAGCAGCGAGAACCGGTCTTCAATAACTGGCCCTCCATTCGGAATTTTACTGAAATCGCCGAGGCCCAAATCCTTCTGCCCGTCAAAATTAAAGGAGCAATGATCCGACCCCAATGTTTGCAGCTGTCCGCTCTTCAGCGCGTTCCACAGCACCTCCTGATGGAAGCTCTCGCGAAGCGGCGGCGACCATACGTACTTCGCCCCTTCAAAGTCCGGCTTCTCCAGGCAGGTCTGATCGAGCACCAAATATTGCGGACAAGTTTCTCCCCAGACATCTACGCCCTGCATGCGCGCTTCTGCGATCTGCTGCACGGCTTCCGCGCATGTCACGTGAACGACATACAACCTTGCGCCGGCAAGCGCCGCCAGCTTTGCCGCCCGTCCCGTAGCTTCCCCTTCAAGGACTGACGGTCTCGTAAGCGCATGATAAATTGGATCCGTATGGCCTTCCTCAAGCGCCTTCCGGATGAGAAAATCAATGACGTCGCCATTCTCGGCATGTACCATCACCATCGCGCCGAGCTCCTTTGCAGCCAGCATCGTCCGGAATAAGGTGCCGTCATCAGCTTGAAATACGTTTTTATAGGCCATGAATACCTTTAATGAGGTAATGCCTTCTTCCTTGACAATGGAAGGAAGCTCAGCCAGCACCTCGTCATTTATTTCCCCGATCATCAGATGAAAGCCATAATCGATCACTGCTTTTCCATCGGCTTTCTTATGCCAGGCGGCAATCGATTCACTGAGCGGTTTTCCTTTGGTCGTTAAGCAGAAATCGACGATGGTTGTCGTGCCTCCGAAAGCTGCGGCGGTTGTTCCGGTTGCAAAATCATCGGCCGTCACCGTTCCGCCAAAGGGCATTTCGAGATGGGTATGCGGGTCAACGCCGCCTGGAAACACAAATTTTCCAGATGCATCAATTATTTCATCCGCTTCCGCTTCAATAGCCCTGCCAATCTGAGCGATAATGCCGTTCTTGATCAGCAGATCGGCCGTATACGTATCCGATGCCGTAACAATCGTCCCATTCTTAATGAGCTTCGTAGTCACCTACACCGCCTCCTTTTTATCGCTGCCGTCTGAATCCTTCCCTTTCCCTACTGCAGCAATAGCCGCTTGCCGCTGATTCCAGCTCAGCGGCATCTCGGTCGCAGGGATTTCAATCATAGAAATCGCCCCTTCCACCGGACAGACGATCGAACAAAGGTTGCAGCCAACGCAATCCTCCTCGCGCACCTTGAGATACGCAGCGCCGTTTTCGTCCGTATGCCGCTCGATACACTGATGCGAATTATCCTCACAGGCAATATGGCATTTATTGCATACAATGCAGGTATCCTGCTCGATTCTGGCGACGACAGCATAATTCAGGTCAAGATCACCCCAATCCGAATAACGCGCTACCGATTTGCCTATCAGCTCATTCACCGATTTGAGGCCCTTATCGTCCAAGTAATTGTTGAGGCCGTCGATCATATCCTCCACGATGCTGAAGCCGTGATGCATCGCTGCTGTACACACCTGTACGCCTGTCGAGCCCATAAGCAAAAACTCGACCGCGTCCCGCCAGTTCGAAATGCCTCCGATTCCGGATATCGGAACGCCGACTAACGGGTTTCGAGCGCATTCCGCTACCATATTCAGTGCAATCGGTTTAACAGCCGGGCCGCAATAGCCGCCATGCGCTCCCTTGCCGCCCACATGCGGAATCGTATTCCACGTATCGATGTCTACCCCAGCCAGCGAGTTTATCGTATTGATCAGCGAAATCGCATCCGCTCCGCCCCGGACGGCCGCTTTGGCAGTCGCCGTAATGTCTGTAATGTTGGGCGTAAGCTTAACGATAACCGGCGTTCTAGCCACCTCTTTGACCCACATCGTTTGCATTTCAACCAAATCCGGCTGCTGACCGGAAGCGGCGCCCATTCCCCGCTCCGCCATGCCATGCGGGCAGCCGAAGTTCAGCTCCAGCCCGTCTACGCCGATATCCTCGACCCTTTTTACGATTTCATGCCATTTCTCGCGTTTCGGTTCTACCATCAACGATACGACAACCGCATGCCCGGGAAACCTCTTTTTTGTTTCGTATATTTCCTTCAGGTTAACCTCCAGCGGTCGATCCGTAATCAGCTCAATGTTATTGAAGCCCGCCACACGCTGGCCGTTAAAATGAACGGCCGCAAACCGAGAGGAGGTATTAATAATGGGATCGCCCAGCGTTTTCCACACCGCACCGCCCCAGCCCGCTTCAAATGCGCGCTGTACCTGGTAACCTGTATTCGTTGGCGGCGCCGAAGCGAGCCAAAATGGATTGGGTGAAGAAATGCCCGCCAGTTGGATTCTAAGATCAGCCATACATTTCCCTCCTCGCTCCGATTGTTTTGTAAATGGATAATGCCGCCAGCTTCCCTTGCTGTGCCGCAGATACGACCATGGCTTCGCCTTGCCCCTCGCCAAAAACCACGTCTCCAGCCGCATATACGCGGGGATTAGAGGTTTGATACGTTTCCTTATTGACTGTCACGATTCCCCGCTTATGATCCAAGCCTAGCTGTTCGATCAGCGGCAAATGCCGCGTCTGTCCAATGGCCTTAATAACGGCGTCCACCTCAAGCAGATATGTTGAGCCTTCTACTGGAACGGGCCTTGCTCTTCCTCCCGCTTCATCTGCTTCAAGCTTCATCACTTGGCATTCGAGCGCCTTAACGTTTCCATCCGCATCCCCGATAATCCGGCTTGGAGCGCTCAGCCACTCAAACTCCACGCCGTCCTGCTTGGCGAACTCGAATTCGAAATCGTATGCGGTCATTTCTTCTTT
Organism: Paenibacillus sp. LHD-38; assembly: GCF_031157315.1. GTDB lineage: Bacteria > Bacillota > Bacilli > Paenibacillales > Paenibacillaceae > Pristimantibacillus. Next base: position 13,347 of record NZ_JAVIFU010000015.1, on the reverse strand, counting down.
TGTTCGCCGGTAAACCATCTTCACGTTGGACGCTCCCAATCTGACTGAACAGGTCGCAGCATCAACCGCCGTATTTCCCGCTCCGATTACCGCAACCCTTTTACCGATAAAATCTGTTTTAATTTCGGTTTTGGTCGCTTCTACAAAATCAATCGCGTCATATACGCCAGTTAATTGCTCACCCTCTATGCCGAGGCTAGGCACTTTAGACATGCCGATTGCGAGAACAATAACGTCATACTGCTCTAATAAATCATCGACACCGACATCGATGCCTACCTTCGTGCTCGTCCGAATCTCAACGCCCAATTTCTGCACCTGCTCGACCTCCCAGAGCGAAATGCGCTGTGGTAACCGGAACGAAACGATGCCAAACGTGTCCAAGCCGCCTGCCTGCTCCTTTGCTTCGTAGATCGTGACCGCAAAGCCGAATCGCGCAAGCTCGCGCGCTGCCGACAGCCCTGCGGGACCGCCGCCGATGATCGCTGCAGACTTGCCGTTGCTTTGACCGGCTGTGAACAAATTCTGCTCATTCTTAATGGCCCAATCCGTCGCATAGCGCTGAAGTTCCCCGATCATGATTGGCTTAGAGGAATGGTTAAGTACGCATGCTCCCTCGCACAGCTCCTCCGTCGGACAAACCCGCGCGCAGGTAGCGCCAACGGGATTCGCGTCCATAATGGCGCGCGCCGATCCTTTCATATTGCCGGAAGCAATTTTTTTTATGAAGGAAGGGATATTAATGCCTGTCGGGCACGCCTTGATACAAGGTGCATCATAGCAATACAAACAGCGATTAGATTCCTCAATCGCTTCCTTTGGGCGCATTCCCGCCTTCACCTCGGCGAAGTTCCGCCTCAGCGCATCGACTGGAATAAACGCCGCATTAACCGTCATGCCCATGCCCGTTCCTCCTTATAAACTTACGATTTCATCATAGGTTTCCGGTCTGCGATCCCGGTAAAATTGCCATACGTCCCTAACCTCGCGAATAAGCTCTTTATTCATTTCGCCGATAATGACCTCGTCTAGGTCTCTGCTGCCGATAGCCACAATGGTCCCTCGCGGATCAACCAAATACGATTGGCCGTAAAACTCGCCCATATTCCAAGGGGCCTCCACACCCACCCGGTTGATGGCAGCAACATAATAGCCGTTGGCCACCGCATGCGCCGGCTGCTCGAGCTTCCACAAATACTCCGAAGTGCCCGCGACCGTAGCTGATGGGTTAAAGACGATTTCGGCACCGTTTAACCCGAGCGCCCGAGCGCCTTCCGGAAAATGACGGTCATAGCAAATGTATACGCCAACCTTAGCGAAGGCCGTATCGAAGACCGGGTAACCCAGATTGCCCGGCTTAAAATAATACTTCTCCCAAAAGCCGCAGGTGCCGCCGCCAGCCGCTACTTGCGGGATATGATGCTTGCGGTATTTGCCGAGATAAGTACCGTCTGCATCGATAACGGCAGCCGTGTTATAGTAGGTCGCGATCCCCTCCCGCTCATAAATGGGAAGAACGATAACGACGCCAAGCTCTCCCGCCAGCTCCTGAAACAGCCTCGTTGTAGGCCCGTTCGGTATTTCCTCTGCCGCGGCATACCATTTCGTCTGCTGCTCCGAGCAAAAGTAAGGCCCATAAAATATTTCCTGCAGGGAGATGATTTGAGCCCCCTTGGCTGCGGCTTCGCGGACGAGCCCGATATGCTTCTCGATCGCTGACCGCTTATGTGCATCAACCGGTTCATCCCCATGCAAATCATTCGACGCTTGAATTAATCCAATCCTTACGACGCTCATCTCCCACCCTCCTCTCCTACTCCGTTAATTTAAGGGCCGTCCGGTAGAGAAGCTCCACGCCCAGCTCGATATCCTCCGGCGATGAATACTCTTTTGGATTGTGGCTGATCCCTTCCTTGCAGCGAACGAAAATCATGCCGTAATCGCATACATACGACATCGTTAAAGAATCATGGAAAGGACCGCTCATCAGCTCCGGCGGATCGAGCCCCATCTCCGCGGCCTGCTCCTGCATGAGCGCTCTCAACTCCGGCGCGCAGTAGCGCGGATCGCTTTTGGTATCCTCGCGAATTGAATAGGTCAAGCCATGCTCCAAGCATGTCACTTCGATAAGGGATAGAAGCTGTTTCTCTAACTCGTTTCTGCGCACCAGATCCATGTCGCGAAAATCAACCGTAAAGCTCACCTTCTCCGGGATGATATTCCTTGAATCAGGAAATACAGTCAATGAACCGACTGTCCCGACCGTTGGTGCTCCGGGCTCCTTGCTCGCTAATGCGTTCAATCCCACTATGACCTTTGCACTCCCTACCAGCGCGTCCTGGCGCATCGCCATCGGTACTGACCCTGCATGCCCTGCGAATCCTGTCATTTCAACCGTCCACCAAACAGGGCCGGATATGCCGCTCACGATTCCGATCGGCTCACCGAGCGCCTCCAGCACGGGGCCCTGCTCAATATGCAGCTCCAGGAAAGAACCTATTCTCCCTTCCTCAAACGTATAACCAGCGAATAAGGCAGGATCGCATCCGAAGGAAATCAACGCTTCTCTGCGCGAAACGCCATTCCTATCCGTCCGTTCCAGCTCGCCCTCCTCAAGCTTCCCCGTCATGCCCCTGACACCGAACAACCCCTTATTGAACCGGCAGCCTTCTTCATCGCAGAAAGCGACTACCTCGATATTCCTAGATGGCCGAACGCCCGATTCGACCATCGATTGAACTGCTTCGATTGCGCCTAGTACACCAATAACACCGTCATATCGGCCGCCATAGGGCTGCGAATCAATATGCGAACCAAGCATCAGCACGGGAGCGGCCTTATCTGCTCCTTCCAGCACCCCGATCAAATTGCCGAACGGATCGATCCGCGCTTTCATGCCTGCTTCGGCCATCCAGCCCCGAACCAGCTCTACGCCTGCCCGGTCTTCCTTCGATAAAGCCAAGCGGCATACGCCCGTATCGGCAATTTTACCGATTTGCGCTAATTCAAAAATACGCCCGTGCAGCCTTTGGGAATCAATTCCCGCATCCCCGTTCACCTTCATTTGCTCCTCCTCCTCCTCTCCGCTATAAGCCTCCAAAAACCTGAAGCAGCGTATCGGCGATAAATACAATCTCATCATCCGTCGTCGATAAGGGCGGGCTAAGCGTCAAAATATTCATAAAGCCCGGTACCGTGTCGCCATTTTTACCGATCAGAAGTCCCTTTTTCTTGCAGCCCGCTAGGATTTCCGCCACTCTCGCAGCAGAGGCTGGCTCCTTCGTATGCTTATCTTCCACCAGTTCAATCCCGATTGCCGACCCAAAAACACGAATTTCACCGACATGCGGATGCGCCTTTAGTGTCTTTATTCGGCGCAGCAGCTCTTTTCCTATATGCGCAGAGCGGCTGACTAAATTTTCCCGCTCCAATATTTCAATGTTCTTTAGCGCCACTGCGCAGGAGACAGGGTTGCCGCCAAACGTGTTTACATGCCGGAAATGGCTGTCCGGGCCGCTATCTTTGAAGCTCTCATACATTTCAGCCGATACAGCCGTAGCCGATAACGGGGAATACGCACTGGTCAGTCCCTTTGCCATTGTTACCATATCAGGCCGTACCCCGTAGTTCTGATGTCCGAACCGCTCTCCTGAGCGTCCAAATCCGCAAATCACCTCATCAACAATGAGAAGCACATCATGCTTATCGCAAATCTTTCGCAGTTTAGCCAAATAATCGTCGGGCGGCACGATCATCCCGCCTCCTGTAATAACCGGCTCAACGATAATGCCGGCCACGGAATCCGCTCCTTCCCAAACAATGGCATCTTCATAGGCTTGCGCACACTGCGTCTCGCAGGAACCCTTGGTTTGGCCAAAGGGACAGCGATAGCAATAAGGAGGCGGTACATGGGAAAAGCCGACGCCGAGCGGCTCGTACTTCAGCTTACGCTGCGCTTGCCCGGTCGCCCCAAGCGCGCCCATTGAATTGCCGTGATACGCGCGATGTCTAGAGATAAACTTATGCTTGGCGGATTTCCCTCGCTGGTGATGATATTGACGGCCAATTTTGAACGCTACCTCGTTAGCATCCGAGCCTGAGTTGGAGAAAAAAATCCGGTATTCTCCTTCCAGCCACTCATTAAGCTTGGAAGCAAGCTCAATGGCGGGAACATGGGATTGAATAAGCGTAGAGTATGCGATTTTCTTCATTTGTTCGGCAGCCGCATCGGCGATCTCCGCACGCCCATGCCCTACGTTCACGCACCATAACCCGGACATTCCGTCCAAATAACGGTTTCCGTCGATATCGGTAATCCAGCTTCCTTCTCCCGATACGATAACCATCGGATTCTCATTATGGGGAGATATATGATGCCATAAATATTTGCGGTCCTTCTCGAGCAGCGCTTCCTTCGCTTCCGCATCCATTGCTGTCTCCTTCACGCCCATAGACTGCTTCTCCTCCTTCGCGCCTGCCGCTTCTATAGTAGAACAGACCGCGAATGTGACCATCCGCGATCCTTATAGACTAGCGTATGCGGCTACTTCGCCGCATCTTCCAAAATTGTTTTGTCGACTGCCGCTGCCAGGTCCGGAGCCTTCTTAATCAGCTCGTATTTGAGCGCAATATCAACGGTCCGCTGCACCGCCTCGTCAACAAACGACCCTACCTGCGCCTCCGTAAAGCCCTCAGGCTTCACGAGCTTCGCCATTTCCATCAGCATCGTCGTCTGATGCTCCTTCGTCGTGCTTCCCTCCGTAACCGCGCTCATCACAATATCCACCGATTCCGCTTGATTCGCAATCGCATAATTCCAGCCCTTCATTGTTGCCCTGATCGCTTTTACCGCGGTTTCACGGTTGTTTTTCAGCCATTCGTCCTTCACGATGAGCGTATCTTCCAGCATGCCGACGCCGGCATCCTCGAAATCATATACATATAAATCCTCTTCCTTCACGCCGCTCTCAAGCACAACATGATATTCGTTGTAAATCGTAGAAACGGCAACATCCAGCTGTTTATTGAAAAATTGATCCATCGTAAACCCTTGCTTTACCAGCTCAACATCTTTTTTGGGATCAAGCCCGTTTTTCTCCATGAAAGCAAGCACCTGGAATTGCTGGCTGCCCGTCCACATCCCTACCTTCTTCCCTTTCATCTTCGCCGGCTCGTCAATGCCGGACGCCTTGCTCGCTACGAAGCGGTAGGAGCTCTTCTGCAGCACCTGCGCAATGGATACGAGCGGCAGTCCGTTATCGCGGTTCACAAGCAAGCTGTCAAAGCTGGTCACCCCAATGTCCGCTGCTCCATTTACAACCTGCTGCTCAATCACGACATCCGGTCCTCCTGGAATGATCTCGACATCAAGACCTTCCTCTTCGTAAAAGCCTTTCTCCTTCGCCACGAAAATACCGGCAAACTGTGCCTGCGGCACCCATTTCAGCTGGATCTTCACTTTCTGGAGCGGCTCGGCCGCCGGCTTATCCGACGCCGCCGAATCGTTAGCGGAGGCTTCCGGATCATTAGTTGATGCAGCAGGCTCATTGGTATTTCCGCAGGCAGCAACGAGCAGCAGCGCGAGCGCCAGCGTCACGGTTAAAACGGTTTGCCGTTTCAGGCTTCTCTTTTTCATGCAGACCATTCCTCTCCATTTTCAATTCTCTATTTAAAAGCTGCTGTCAGCCCCTGATGATGCATGTATGCGTGCGTGTATTCCGGCATATCCTCCAAATCGACTACAGCTTTCGCTGCGCCGCATGCCATGGAATAATCAAACGTTCCGATAACTGGACCAAATAATACAGCAGAATGCCAAGCACGGCGGCAATTGCGATGCAGGCCCAAGCCAGTGGCATATTGCCCAGCTTGATCTGATCGGAGAGCAGGAACCCGAGGCCGCGCGAGGATATAAAAAATTCCCCGACAATCGCTCCGATCATGCTCGTAGACATATTGATTCTCAAAGCGGTAAATAAATACGGAAGCGCGGCTCGCAGGCGAAGCTTTATGAAAACCTGGAATTTCCCTGCAGCAAACGCATGCATGAGCTCTATCGATGTGGGATCGATCGAACGCAGCCCCTTAAAGGCAATCACTGCCATCGTAGCCATCGTCATGACCGACACGATGGCTATTTTTGACGCGATGCCGGCACCGAACCAATTATTCATCACAGGAGCAAGTGCAACGATGGGCACCGCGTTTAAGGAAGCCAAGATCGTAATTCCGCCTTTGCCCGTTCCAGGAAACCATGTAGCAGCTGCTGCGGCTAACAGGCCAAGAAACGATCCAATTAGGCAGCCGCCAAGCATCTCGCTTCCTGTATATAAAGAATAACTCCATAGCAAAGTGGAGTTGTCGCGAATGGCGGTCGCTATCGAAGAAGGAATCGGCAGCTGATAGAGCTCCAAATGAAACAGCCAGTGAAAGCCCTTCAGCTGCCAAACGGCGAGGAAAAGCAAGCCAAATCCCAAAGGGAGCAAAAACACGGGTCTCTTGCTCTTGAGGCCGGCTTTGGTGTTCATTAAAGCAGGCTTGGAGCGGATGCTGTCAATCGATCTCGATGCAAGCCTTTCCTTCATCCGCCGTCCCTCCCCTTCGAGAGAAACTCCGGCTGCCAAGGGGTAATCCCTCTCTCCAGCAAACCGATCAATAAAAACAAGCTTAATCCGATGCCCATGCTAACCAGAACGGTTGACCAGAACATATAAACCTGCGAAGTCCCGTAATACAAAGAGCTGATCATGAGAACGCCAATACCGTCCGGTGCGCCCATCAGTTCGACGATGATTGAAGCCGTTATCGCCAGCGGAGCCGACAGCTTTAGCCCGGCAAGAAGTCCCGGCAGCGCCGCTTTCAGCTTCAGCTTCGTATATAAGGTCCATGTGGAAGCCGCATAGGAGCGCATCAGCTCGAGCTGCTCGGGCTTAATGCTGTGCAAGCCGCGCAGCATATTTATTGTGACAGGAAAAAAAGTAACGTAGCTGGCCATCAGAATGCGGGATAACGCAGCATCATGGATAATGCCGTAGATTATAGGTGCGAGCCCAATGATCGGAATCATTTGTGAGGCAACCATATAGGGCGAAAGCGTATTTTCAACCGTTCGGGACAGGCTCATAAGGATGGCCAATAAAAAACCGACGGCAGAACCCAACGCAAAACCTGTAATCGAATTGCCGAAGGTAATCATGCCTTGCTCCAGTAAAGTCGGAAAATGCTTAATCATGCTGCCAATAACCAGATGCAGATAAGGCAGCTTTGAAGCAGGGTTAATCAGCTCAGCAACGTTAGCAACAAACCACGCCGATGCCTCCCACAGCAGGAGCACCCCCGCAGCCCAAAGCACAATCGCAGCGCCGTCGCTGTTTCTTCTAAACCATCTGCTCATCAAGGAAGCCACTCTCCTCGTAGAAGCATTTTCTAACCTGCCTTGTTACTTCATGAAAGTACTCGGTATCGCGAAAGCGCGTAGAATCGCTCTCTTCACGAGCAATATCCACAATCGAATGTACCTTTCCGGGATGCGCCGAAAGCACAATGATGCGATTGGATAGGAAAACGGCCTCGGGGATGCTGTGCGTGACGAATACAATGGTTTTGTTCGTTTTTTGCTTAATGTCCAGCAGCTCTAGCTGCAGCTTCTCCTTCGTAAACTCATCGAGCGCGGAGAAGGGTTCATCCATGAATAATATAGGCGGGTCTAAAGCTAGGGCGCGGGCAATTGCAACGCGCTGCTGCATCCCGCCGCTTAACTGCCAGGGATAATAATGCTTGAAGGCGGTCAGTCCTACTAATTCGATAAGCTGCTCGGTTAACGCAAGGTACTGCGACTTTTTTTGGCCAAGCACTTCGAGCGGGAGTTCAATATTTTGTTTAACTGTTCTCCATTCGAACAAGGTGGGGTTTTGAAATACAATGCCGAACTTTCGGCGGAGGCGAACTTCTCGAGGATGCTCATTTTGAATCGTAATGCGCCCTTCAGTCGGCTCAAGCAAATCGGCCATTAACCGAAGCAGCGTGGATTTACCGCAGCCCGATGGACCTAAGAGAGATACAAATTCATTTTGGTAGATTTCGAAGCTGACTTGCTGAAGTGCCGTCATCTCATGACCTTTTTTCCCAAAACGCATAGACACTTGATCGACAATGATTTCTGCCTTATTCGCAGTTTCGGACAGCTCCATTTCATCCCTCCTCATTGTTTTTGCATTTAAATGTAAGGTATGAGATAGTTTTTTGTTTCCTTTATGTAATATTATATAACATCGATTTTTAATTACATTATACAAACTGGTTAAAAAATAAGCGAACGAATAGACACAATGTCAAGTAGAGCTGTCCAAGCTCTTCGATAGATTAATAGAAATGGACTAATTTTCATTCACATAACCGCTCGGCTCTTGAATATATTGAGTAACAGACAAGAAAAAAGTGAAAAGCAGCATTGGCTACATGCATACCGCAACGTTAACTTCTTGGAATGAGGTGAGGGAAATGGAGTCAGAGCCGCTGTTTGTTGTGTCAAGGGAGGATTGGTCACTCCACCGCAAAGGCTATGAGGATCAAGCACGACATCAGGAGAAGGTACAAGAAGCAATTAAGCAAAACCTTCCCGATCTGGTTTCCGACGAAAGCATCGTTTTGTCTGATGGAAGGCGTACGATTAAGGTTCCCATTAAAAGTCTCGACGAATCCCACTTCATATACAACTACAACAAGAAGCAGCACGTCGGACAAGGAGACGGCGATTCACAGGTTGGCGACGTGCTCGGCGTCGACCCGCAAGCCGCTAAGGGACCGGGTAAAGGTCAAGATGCAGGCGATCAACCAGGCGAGGATGTCGTCGATACCGAAATAAGCATTGATCAGCTCGAGGATATGCTGTTCGAAGAGCTGGAGCTTCCGAATTTGGAGCAGAAGCAAAAGGATCAACTGCAGACGACTGAAATTGTTTTTCACGATATTCGGAAAAAAGGCATTATGTCCAACATCGATAAGAAACGGACATTAATTGAGAATCTTCGCCGCAATGCCAATGCGGGCAAATCCGGGATTGGCGGCATATCGCCTGATGATCTGCGCTACAAAACGTGGAACGAAATTGTAAAACCCCAATCCAACGCCGTGATCCTGGCGCTTATGGATACATCGGGCAGTATGGGCTCGTTCGAGAAATATTGCGCACGCAGCTTCTTTTTCTGGATGACCCGTTTCCTGCGCCGCAAGTATGAGCATGTGGAGATCGTATTTATCGCGCATCATACCGAGGCCAAAGAGGTCACGGAGGAAGAGTTCTTCAACCGCGGTGAAAGCGGTGGCACAATCTGCTCATCCGCTTATCAGAAAGCAATTGAGATTATCGACAGCCGGTATCCGACATCCAATTGGAACATTTATCCGTTTCACTTCTCGGATGGCGACAACCTAACCTCCGATAATGAACGATGTGTCAAACTGATCGGGCAGCTCATGGAGCGAAGCAATATGTTCGGATACGGCGAAGTTAACCAATACAATCGCAGCAGTACGCTAATGTCCGCGTATAAGCATATCAGCCATAAGAAATTTATGTACTCGGTCATTAAGGAGAAAGGCGAGGTTTACAAAGCTCTCAAAACCTTCTTCTCCAAACAAGTGACCGGTGCTTAATAAGCAAATCCCGCTTTCTGCTTCCTAGCAGGGCGGGATTTTTTGCTTTAAAGCTTAATGAGGATATGCAGCATCCGGTTAGCCGACTTGCGCGACAGCCTCTTTATCCGGGTCCGTCCCTTTTGTTTCCTTGCCGAAAAACAGCACAGCAAGTGCTCCGACAATGATCGTAACAAAGAAAATCATAAAAATATAATGAATCTCCATCTTGCTTGCCACCAGCATTCCTACCAAATAAGGGCCGATAATGCCGCCAATACGGCCAAAGGAAGCAGCGAATCCAACACCGGTTCCGCGCACTGCAATCGGATATAGCTCCGGCGTATACGCATACATGCCTCCCCATGCGCCGAGGTTAAAGAAGGATAGACATATGCCCGATGCAATCAGCATCCCCTCTGATTCGGCATTGCCAAACCATAACGCGCTCCCGGCCGTCAGCAAAAGAAAAGTTACGAGCACGAACTTGCGGCCGAATTTTTCGATAAAATACGCAGCTGTGAAATAGCCGGGCAGCTGCGCGAGCGACATGATCAGTACGTATTGGAAGCTTTTTACCAGACCAAAGCCTTTAAGCACCATGACGGAAGGCAGCCATAGAAACATCCCATAATAAGAAAATACGACTGTGAACCACAAAATCCATAGGGTGGCCGTCGCTTGGCGATGCTTCGTTGACCAAATGGATGATATCCGCTCCGTTAATGAGAGCTTCATGCTCTGCTGCGCAGTGTAGCTTGGCGCGTCTTGAATGGCTCGTCTTAAGTACAATGCATACAAGGCAGGCGCTGCACCGATTAAAAAAGCCATTCTCCAGCCATAATGCGGAATAATGAAGTAGGCGATTAACGCCGCGGCAATCCAGCCGCATGCCCAGAAGCTTTCAAGCAGTACGACGGCGCGCCCTCTCTCCTTGGCGGGCATCGACTCCGAAACAAGCGTTGATGCGACCGGCAGCTCGCCGCCCAGACCGAATCCCGCAGCGAACCGCAGCACGCAAAGTGCGATAAACCCTGTTGCCAATGCGGATAGACCGCTTGCAATGGAGAAAATAAGCAGCGTCCACAGCAGTATCGCCCGCCGTCCGTACCGGTCTGCCAGCAAGCCAGCTACTGCCGCTCCGGCAGCCATGCCTATTGAATTAATGGCCATCAGTAAGCCTACCTGCTGCGCGCCAAGCTGCCAATCCACAGCGAGTGCAGCCACAATGAATGAGATCATTCCGACCTCCATCGCATCGAACATCCAGCTGAGTCCCGCACTGAACAGTAACTTCCTCTGTTTTGGCTCACGAAGTAAAGACATATTACTCATAGGAAAGACTCCTTGTTTGTTTATCCGTTTGGTTTACCTCTATTTATCATCTTAGCACGAATTTGAATCTATGCGGTCACACTTAGTCTTGCCCTTCTAAGTCAGCTTTAGAAGACAAGATGTATTTTTCTTGCTCAAATTAGAAAAAAGTGCTCAAAATGAACCTCCATTAACATAAATGGTAACGTGTTTGTCGCCGAGGACGAAAGTTTCCGTCTATGCTTCAACAGCTTCAGGGCAGCTTTTTAAATACTTTCAAAACGATTCATCTAAATCATACGTTAACGCTCCGCTAGCGGATAGACAAATAACAACAAAAAAAACCTTAACCCAGGATTTGAGTTAAGGTCGATACTGCTGTTTTTTCTTGTTACTCGCTTCGTATAAGCTGATCCAAGCTCTTGAATTCATAGCCTTGGCGGCGTGCTTCATCAACGATTCTGCCTAGCGCCTCCGTATTGTCCTTTGACACCGAATGCAGCAAAATGATCGCACCGGGATGCAGCTGTTTCACAACCTCGCTGTACGCATATTGTGAGCCCCTTTGCGCATTCACATCCCAGTCTTTATAAGCAACGGACCAGAATACATTCGTGTATCCGAATTGCTTGCTTGCTGCAAGCACCCGTTCACTAAAAATGCCTCTAGGCGGACGTAGATATTTCATCTCCTTCTGCCCTGTAAGGACCTCTACCTGCTCCTTTACCTTATCAAGCTCCGTCTTGATACTGCCTTCCGAGAGCTGTGACATATCCGGATGGCTCCAAGAGTGATTCCCTACGATATGGCCCTCGTCAGCCATTCGCTTAATGAGCTCTGGCTGATCCTTTACATAATGCCCCGTGACAAAAAAAGCAGCCGGCACTTTTTTCTCCTTTAAGACATCGAGTATTCGCGGCGTATAACCATTTTCGTAGCCATTATCGAACGTGAGATAAAGCTCCTTCTGACTTGTATCCCCTAAAAATAGCGCTCCGTGCTTCGTCACGATATTTTTGAAGCCTTCTTCATCTATCGAGGGCAAACGTCCTTCCACGCTTTTCTTAAATCCAAAATGATACACGCCTGGCTGTCCAAATACAGCGTCAGGACTAATTAAGCACCATATGATCACAGCAAACAATGCAAAAATTCTCATACTAAGCTTCAACAGCAAAGCCCTCCTTATTCCATTGAAATATATGGCGCATGACGGCATATTGCGATTATAATTCCCTATTGCGGCATAAAAAAACCGCTATCTTCAAAGTCCGATGGACTATGAGGATAGCGGTTTTATATGTATCTCATTGTTTAAAAAATGGTCGGGACGACACGATTTGAACATGCGACCCCCTGGTCCCAAACCAGGTGCTCTACCAAGCTGAGCTACGTCCCGAGAAAAGATGGTGCCGTCGAGAGGACTTGAACCCCCAACCTACTGATTACAAGTCAGTTGCTCTACCAGTTGAGCTACAACGGCACATCGATTATGTCCGCCTGCATGTGGCGGTTTGCGATGCTGATCTTGAAAGTAAATCGAGCATCTTAAGAAAAAATGGTGCCGTCGAGAGGACTTGAACCCCCAACCTACTGATTACAAGTCAGTTGCTCTACCAGTTGAGCTACAACGGCATATGGATGTTATTCACCATTAAAAGGTGATTGGTTGCGGGGGCAGGATTTGAACCTGCGGCCTTCGGGTTATGAGCCCGACGAGCTACCGGGCTGCTCCACCCCGCGTCGATAAAAAATATTGGTGACCCGTAGGGGACTCGAACCCCTGTTACCTCCGTGAAAGGGAGGTGTCTTAACCACTTGACCAACGGGCCTTGAAAAAATAGAGAACGGAGAGAGAGGGATTCGAACCCTCGCACCACTTACGCAGTCTAACCCCTTAGCAGAGGGTCCCCTTGAGCCACTTGGGTATCTCTCCAAACTTGGCTCCCCGAACAGGACTCGAACCTGTGACAACTCGATTAACAGTCGAGTGCTCTACCAACTGAGCTATCAGGGAAAATATGGTGGGCCCTAGTGGACTCGAACCACCGACCTCACCCTTATCAGGGGTGCGCTCTAACCAGCTGAGCTAAGGGCCCTAAGCATAAACATAAATCTTATTTAAGATCTTTAGTTTAAGCACAGGCAGGCAAATTGCGCCCTGAAAACTGGATACGAAAGTTAGGTTTGCTGAAACCTTATATAGCTGCTGTCTGCCGGATGTATGGGTCCGGGGCAAACTTAAGCGTATGCTTACGATGTAAGTTTGCTTCTCAAACTTTTTAGGATAAGCCCTCGACCGATTAGTATTCGTCAGCTGCACACATTGCTGTGCTTCCACCCCGAACCTATCAACCTCGTCGTCTTCAAGGGGTCTTACATACTGGGAAATCTCATCTT
>NZ_JAVIFU010000014.1 GCF_031157315.1 Paenibacillus sp. LHD-38 | reverse complement strand
GATGCCTATCGCTTGCTGAAATTCCTCGTCGGCCTGAATCTCTCTCATAATCGATCGTAGCCCCTTGCGTTTCTGGAGCTGGGCTTCCACGAACAGGAGCAAAAACACCATCGTGCTCATTTTTTTCGTGTAGCGGTCGAGTGTGCTGAAATTCTGCCAATCTTGAATAATGTTTGAATTTATTGGCGCAACCCATTTACCAAATGACGAAAGTAGTGTATCCTTGTCCATGCGTGATCTCCTAATTAGGGATTTGGACAGGGACTACCTGTACCTCTAATTTTAGGAGATTTTTTTCTGCCATGTACGCCGTAAAATTTACATTTTTAGCACAATTTAGCACAAAATAAATCACTTGAAACCTATGTTAGGTTTAATGCAACGCTACTGATTTTAAATAATAGAGCAGCAAATAACCCATAACATGCAGTGGCTAACCAGAGTTTATCCGCTGCATGCTAGGGGTTTCATTGTTGTATTATCCCGGAAAATCTGTAATAATTCCGTCCACGCCCAGCTTCTTCATCCGCTCCATATCCCGTTCGTTTCGTACGGTCCATGCCATCACCTTGCGGCTGCGTTTATGGATTTCACGTACGAGCTCCCCATCAAGCAGATCATGGCTGTAGTTAATGTATGACGCGTATGAAGCGAGTTCATCCAACGTATCGCCAGACAATGGATGTTGATCCTTGTGAACCAGTACAGCAACGGGAATTTCGGGCAGCAGAGAATGGATTCGACGAAGCGATACGCGGTCGAAGGATTGCATAATGATAGCTGAGCTGTTTTTACTTTCCACCATACGCTGTAAACGATCCGTATCCCTTAATCCGGCAACTTTTAGCCGAGGTCCGTACCGTCGTACGACATCCGCCGCTTTTTCTTCAATGCCAGGATAGAGCGTCGGATTTTTAATCTCAATCAACATACCAATTTTCCCAGCGAATCGGCTCATCACTTCTTGAAACGATAATATGGTTTCATCCGCATAATTCGCATGGGAATAGCTCCCTGCATCCATGCCTTGCAGCTCGCTGAGCGTATAGTGGTTTACATTGCCTATGAAAGCCGTCGTTCTATCCACCGTAACATCGTGGATGACGACAAGCTCTCCGTCCTTGCTCATCTGTACATCGAATTCAATGAAATCGGCGCCTAGCCGCTCGGCCAGCTCGAAAGCGGCCATCGTATTCTCGGGAGCGTAACCGGAAGCCCCGCGATGCGCGATGATGAGCGTCCCCTCTGCTGATTGGAAACCAGCGGCAGACATCGTCAACGCCGCACTGCATAGCATGAACAATACCAATCCGATCTTACGCCAAACCACAGATGCTCTTCGACTGGCCATTGCTCCGCCTCCTTTTACCTTAACCATGAACCAGCCGACTTAGGAAGTGACGCGATCTCCTCTGACAATTCGAAGCACGCGGTCCGGATGATTGGTCGTAATGCGCATATCAGGGTACTGTTCGATGATTCGGGTAAGAATGTCCGGGTCGTCGACCGTCCACACGCCTAGATCGATGCCATTCTGAATCATCTCTTCCACGAAAAGGGGCGTTATGAATGCATAATGTATGGACACGCTCGCAGCGCCCGTATACCGAAGCTGTTCGATCAGAAGCGTTGGCTTGCCTAAGAAAATAAGTCCCGTCCGGATCGTAGGATCGATCTCGTTCGCCCGCTTCATGGAATCATGATCGAAGGAAGAGAGAAAAACCTCCTCCTGCATGTTATGGCGCTGAATGATCGCAATCACTTTCTCCTCGATGCCTTCATATTCATCGCCCATCGACTTCAGCTCCACATGAAGCTTGCAGCTCCCTTTTGTAAGCAGAAGCACCTCCTCCAGCGTCGGAATCCGCTCTCCTTCGAACGATGGAGCAAACCAGCTGCCCGCATCCAATTGACGTAGTTCTTCTAAGGTAAACGCTTTGACGGGACCGGTGCCGCTCGTCGTCCGATCCAGCACATGATCATGAATAACGACGGGGATTCCGTCCTTTGACAAATGCACGTCGAGCTCAATGATAGGGATATCAGGGTCCGTCATAGCCAGCTTGAAAGCTGCGATCGTATTCTCGGGCGCTTCTCCCGACCATCCGCGGTGAGCAACAATTGTTATCATATCAACTCAGTCCTTCCGATCTTTTATTTAACGCCGTTATAAACAAATGCCTTAATGATCTGACGCTGGGATAGGAAAAACACGACCAGAATCGGAGCGACCAGTATCATGTTGCCGGCCATCAAAATGTTCCATGTCGTCACGCCCTCTACTTCCCTAATCTTTGCGATCCCTAGAGGCAGCGTTCTCGCCGTTTCGTTCGTTGTCATGACGAGTGGCCAGAAGTAGTCGTTCCAATGGGCAATGAAGCTGAATAAAGCAAAAGTAATGAGCACCGGTTTTACCATCGGCACCATAATTTGCACAATGATTTTCCACTCGGCTGCTTGATCCAGTCTTGCCGCTTCAAGCAATTCATCCGAAATTTGCATGAATGCCTGCCGCAGCAGGAAGATGCCAAACGCGCTCGAAGCAAATGGAAGAATTAAACCGAGATGTGTATTAAGCAGCTTGAAGGCGCTGAGCTCCAAGTAAACAGGAAGAAAAATTAACTGCGCTGGAATCATCAACGTTACCATGACGATGCCAAATAGAAAGCTCGAGCCTTTGAATTTATACCTTGCAAAAGCATAAGAAGCCGGAATAATCGTCAGCATCTGCAAAATGAGTATGCCAACGGCAATAATAACGCTGTTCACGAAATAACTTAGGAAAGGCCCCGTGTTCCAGGCATCGGCGTAATTTTGCCAAACAAGGTTATTCGGGATCCATTCAGGCGGAAAAATCATCGTCTCCGGCAGCGTCTTCAGCGAGGTGGAGAGCATCCAAACAAAAGGCAAGGCGAAGATCAGCACTAACGCCAGCAGCCCTATGACATTAAATACACGCAGCGCGGCCCGTAATGCTTTTGACAAAGTCACTCGTTTACTGCGTATGAAAGTCAACTTGTCTTCGGCAGCAACCAACGCAGGCTTGCTGCCGATTAAACGGTTTACGGCTTTCAAGACCTCCACTCCTCTCTAACGATAATGAACGCGATTCGACAGCAGCTTGAAATAAATCAATGTTAATATCCCAACGATGACCAGCAGAATGACGCCGGCAGCGGAAGCATAGCCAATCTTGAAGAACCGGAAGCCGTATTCATAGATGTAATACACCAGCGTGTTGGTCGAGTTGACCGGGCCTCCTTGCGTCATGATCGCGATGGTCTCGAAAACTTGAAACGATCCGATCATGTTGATGATCACGAGAAAAAAGATCGTCGGCGACAGCATCGGCAGAATCAGCTTCGTGAAGGTCGTCCAAGGTTTTGAACGGTCCAAGGACGCAGCTTCGTAAATATCGGCGGGAATGCTCTGCAAGCCAGCGATAAACACTAGGGCGTTGTATCCGAGCCCTTTCCATACGGCCACCATGACGAGCGAGATCAATGACGTGCTCGGATGGGACAACCAGTCCAGCTTGCCAAAGCCAAAGAGGCCGATCACCCAGTTCAGCAGACCGTATTCGGGATCCATTAACCAGCTCCACAGCAGCGAGATGGACACAAGCGAAATAATATGCGGGCTAAAAATGGCTCCCTGCACGAATCCGTGGAAGAAGCTCTTTCCGTTCAGCCACAGCGCGAGCAGCAAGGCAAAGCCAGTTGTCAGCGTCACGGTCAATACCGTATAGATTGTCGTGTTGGTGAGCACCTGCCGGAAATCCGGCTCCGCAAGCAGATCCTTAAAGTTCTGGAAGCCTACAAACGTCTTGGTCGGGCTGACAAAATTCCAGTCGAATAGACTTAAATAGATCATGTAAAAGATCGGATATATAAAAAATAACGAAAAAATGATAATAGCCGGCGCAACCATTCCGTAAGGACGCAGCTTTCCCCATACGGTCATATCAGATCCCTCCAGCAGCAATCAGGCTTCTCGTGCTGAATGCCGCGAAGCCGTTCCCCACTCGGCCCAAAATAATAGAGATGTTCATACGGAACCGTAACCTTCACATGCTCGGCAGTTTCAATGGGAGCAAGGAACGTTTTGACAAAAAAGATGCCGGCCTGCGCTTGAATCTGGTAAATATGCTCGGCGCCCAGACTCTCGCGGGTTACTATTTCGCCTTCTATGACATAACCCTCGATACCCGCGTTCTCGCCGAGGAGCGCCTGCTCCGGACGGAACCCTACATAATCGATGCTGGCGTTCGTCAGAATATCAAGTCCATGTACATCCGGTCTTTTCATCATGTTCATGGCTGGGGTGCCGATGAACTCCGCGGTAAATCGATTGGCTGGATCATGATAGAGCTTCATCGGGGAGTCGGCCTGCTGAATGACTCCCTTGTTCATCACGACAATCTCATCACCCATCGACATGGCTTCCACTTGATCATGCGTGACATAGACAAAAGTGGTTCCAAGCCGTTTATGAAGCTGGATTAGTTCCGTTCTCATCTGGTTGCGCAGCTTGGCATCCAGATTGGACAGAGGTTCATCGAGAATGAACACCTTCGGTTTTTTCACCATCGCCCGGGCGAGGGCAACCCTCTGACGCTGTCCGCCGGACAAGTGCTGCGGCTTCTTGTTCAGATGCGGCGTTAACCCGACAATTTCCGAAATGTCCTGTATCAGCTTCTCGCGCTCGCTTCTCGCAACACCTCTATTCTTGAGGCCGAATTCAATATTGCCGCGCACGGTCATCGTCGGATACAAGGCATAATTTTGAAAAACCATCGCTACGTCCCGCAGTCCTGGCGGTGTATCGTTTACACATTTGTCGTCAATCCATATTTCTCCGCCAGACTGCTTCTCCAGACCGGCTACCATGCGCAGTGTCGTTGATTTGCCGCAGCCTGACGGTCCAACGAGAACGGTAAATGAGCCGTCTTTGATCGTTAAATTCAAATCCTCAATCACGGTTTCATCTTTGAATGTCTTGCTGATATGCTTCAGCTCGATCTTCGCCATTCGATATTGACCTCCTTGTAATGGATTGCTGAATCGCACGCATGAGCTGCGCCAGTTCATCGAGCGTCGTTAGCCGCAAATCCCAGATTTCCTGATCACTGCTCGTGTAAGGGGATATAAAGCAGGTTCTGCCGCCCTTCCGCTTGACCGGGTGCAGATCATTCCAAGGGTTATCGCCAATCGACAAAATTTCATGCGCCTGATACCCCTGAGCAAGCAGGGATGTGATACAGTCATCCATGCCTAGCGGCTTCTCGGCGCCGCAATGCACTTCTTCGAACAAATGACGGATTTTCATATAATTCAGGAACTCGATCCCGGATTCCTGATACGTATTCGTCATGAGAATTTTTTGATGGGTGGCAGTAAGCTCCTCCATGGCCTCAAACAAATCATTGTGTACCTCGAAATGATAAGGTGCGAGGATCATCTCCCTGCGAACCCGTTTGAAAGCCGATTGCAGTTTCCCTTCGGGAAGCTTGTATTTGTGACTGACAACTGCCGCAATTCCCCATGGATCACCAATTGGAATCAGATCATGAGCTTGGGTGGACAGTGGTCCATACGAGAGTGCGCGTTCATCGATCGCAGCACCTTCCCATGTATAGCCTTGAACGAAGCCATCCTCATTCCGAACGAGCACCAAATCGTCCTGCTTATGATAGAAATGCCCGAATTGAAAGGGATGTTTTCCCGTCAAAATGTCCCTACCCGCGCTGATGGCAGCCTCTGTTTCTCCTTCGTGCTCCGTTCCCGCAAGCAAATAACGGATATAGCGTTCCAAAAATTTGTCTTCCTGATAGAGCGTGCCGTCCATATCAAAAATAATGATTTTTATATCAGACAACCATTTTTCGTTGAACATAGGATGTAACCTCTCAGCTCATATAATGGGCGGAAGAGGGCTTTCAAGCCTGATGCCCTCTCACCGCGAAACAGTTGGCATCGCGAAGCTTTCCTTATTTGCTAAGCAGCTTGTTGGCTTTCTCCGCAGCTTGGTTGAGCGCATCCTGCGGAGTCGTATTTGGATCGATAATAGCCTTTTGAATCGATTCCTTGACTATTTTTGCGATTTCCGGATAGGCGTTCTCCATCGGACGCGGTCTTGCATATTCCAATTGGTCCACGGCTACCTTGAACTGCGGATACTCTTCAAAATGCTTCTTCAGCTCATCGCTCTCCACAGCGGATATACGAGTCGGCAGGTAACCGACATGCTTATGCTGGTAGATCGTATTTTCTTTGGAAGTCATCCATTTGATAAATTCCCAAGCCGCTTCCTTCTCTTCATCGCTGCTCTTCGACGTCATCACGAGCTGACAACCGCCGGTTGGAACGCCGTAGCTGACGTTAGCGGGCATAAACGCCGTTTCCAATTCAAAACCGTTGCCCTTCGCGATTTCGAGGCTTCCCGTTACGCCGGCAGTGGAGCCGAACTTAAAGGCAGATACTTGATTCGACCAATCTTTATCCGCTGTCGCTCCCGCTTCATCGCCTACAGGCATTTTGATAAGCCCTTCACTGGTGAGCTTCTTCCAGAACTCTACCGGCGCCACGCCTTCTGGCGAGTTGAACGCAGCCGATTTGCCGTCCTCGCTCAGCATTTGCCCGCCGCTTTGGGCAACTAGGCCTTCATAGAACCAAATGTCGGCCGCCACCGTCATGCCGACCTTTCCCTTTTCCTTCAACACGCGGGAATACTGTTCAAGCTCATCCCATGTTTTAGGACCAGCCGGATCAAGACCGGCGTCTTTCAGCATCGTGACGTTTTTGTACAAAATCGGGGTGCTGCGCATAAACGGAAGTCCGTACAGCTTGTCGTCCACGTAGGCGTTGCCCATTAGACCGGGATTAAAGTCTTCAAGCTGAAGCTGATCCTTATCCCTCTCCGCATAAGTCGTCAGCTCTTCCAGCATGCCGGAGCGAGCGAATACGCCGGTAGACGCGATTTCGAGGTCCGTTACGGCTGGGGCATCCCCCGCTGCGAATGCCGCCTGCACTTTGGCATGAAGATCATCGTAGTTGCCTTGATGCTCGGCTATCACTTCGATTTTATCCTGGGATTCATTAAACTCTTTGACCATATGCAGCTTTGCCTCTTCAATTTTGTCGCCGAATGCGTACCAATACTTAATGACGATCTTTTCGGACGCTGCGGCATCCGCGGTCTCCGCATTAACTCCGCTGCTAGCGTTGCCGCTGTTCGTTGCCGTACCGTTTGACCCGCATGCCGCGAGTACTACTGCCATGAAAATTGCAAGCGAAAGTGCTGTTAACCTCTTAACCATTGTCCAACTCCACCTTTTCCATTTTTTTAATAGATCGGCTGCAAGCGTAATGGCTGATGCCGGCCTCTCTGGCAAAAGCATCAAAAAAAGAAACCTTAATCCTGCCGAGGACATAAGCGTCCACAGCGGATAAGGTTTCTCCATTGCTCCAACCGATTGCTATTTACTTTTCATAATGAATAATAACCGATGTTTATTAAATCTATGTTATCTAGTTGCAAAGATTATATGAATTCGTCCTCTTGTCATAGACTAAATGATTTGTTTAACCTTCTTCTTGCTTGGAATAGGCTCCGCGCCGCTCCAAAGCTCGGGCTTCGAAGATGAGATCGCGGTTGCCCCGTGCTTTAGGCATTCTTCCGCATGGCTTTGCTCGTACAATAAGCCCCCGGTAATAATAGGGAGAGAGGTAAATGCTTTCACCTTGCCGATCATGTCGGGAATCCGGGCAGGCATGACCTCGATGATGTCCGGCTCGATATGGCATAAACTTTTAGCTATATTTTCCAAGCCCTCCGTATCGACGAGGAAGAAGCGTTGAATGGTTATTAAGCCCAATCTTTTCGCCGTTTTGATCACATTGGTTTTCGTCGAAATAATGCCTGACGGCTTAATCACCTTCGCCAAGTATTCGAGACCGTAGTTGTCCGTGCTAAGTCCGCCTATCTTCTCGAGATGCAGGAAAATCGGCAGCTGATGCTCCTTGAACAAGTCGACGTAGCTTTTCACAGTGCCGATATGCCCTGTCAGTAGAAAAATACCGCTTAATTGGCTGCGACACGCCAGCGCAATTTCGATATGCCTCGGATCTTTAATCGAAGCGATCATTTTATGCGTAGCGAGCCCTTTCAAGAAAGCGTCATGATTGCCTGCGTTCTTCATCTCTATAACCTCGCTTCTATTTTTGCGGCTGCTCCGTCTTCAATAAGGAAACCATAATTTCCCGATCCAAGTCCAATCCTCTGGCGTCAGGATTAGGTTTGAAGTGCTTCATATGCTGATGCAGCATAGAAGCATGTTTTTGAACGTCTTTGTCTGCGATATCGATGGCCGAGATCCGAATCTCCTCTTCCAAAAATTCAAGAATTCGGAATCCATGCTGATCCAGACAGGCAGATAGCTGTACGAATGTCCAGTTATTCTGCGTTACGATGGAATCTACATGCGTGTGACCGTTGAAATAGATGCCAACCCCATTTTTTCGATTCAAAATGCTCCATATATCGATGCACGGATGAATCGAGCCTTTCTCCTTCTCTGATCTTGCCGTAGTGTTATATACGGGATGATGGCCAAATACAAGCAGCGGCTTCGAACCCGAAGCATCAATCAACCTTTCCAGCCATTTCAGCTGTTCATCATCGATCCAGCCGCCCCAGTCTTCGAAATCCATCTCCTTCGCCGTATCCAGGAAGACCAGCATAGCGGTATCGGTGTCAATGGCGTGATAACGCTGCTGGCCCGTAATTTCCAGCACTTCCCTTCTCGTCTGCGTATAGAGATCATGATTGCCCAGCACATGAATAAACGTTCTGTCCTTATGCCTTAATATCTCGTACACCTCCTGAAGCTCCAAAGACGATCCCAAATTCGTAAGATCTCCAAGCGATATATGCAAATCTGCGTTGATATCCAGAAAACGTTCCAGCAAGGTGTGATAGAATGCTGTTCGTGCCTCCAGCAATCCCGGAATCGAATGATCGATTTCGTGATAATGCAAATCTCCCATCAGAACTAATTTCATCATTACTTTCCTCCCGGCTAATACAAATTGGTCACTTCCTCTCTAATGGTATAGGTAAAGTATCGTTTATCTGTTAAATAGGAAAGTAGTTTTTGTAAAGGCTCGCTCAAACAATTACCATATTTATCTGGACTTGTAAAAACATTGAGGGTATATTGGGAGCAAGAAACCGGCACAAGTACCATTGCGGTCAATATATTCTCATGAAAGGCGGGAACCTCCCATCAACGCACCACTTTATCCCATGGTAAAAATTCCAGGAGGAGAAATAGAATTAAGAGACGATAGGACAAAAAGCAAATGGAAGGCCAAAATAAGTCCATTCCTTCTCGCCCCGCATCCAGTGACTAACGATCTATACTTCGCTACTACCAATAAAACACCTGTTTCTATTGACGGAGATCAATCGCCGGTTGTGAATATTTCTTGGAATGATGCCATTTCTTTTTGTAATCTACTTTCACAAAAGGCTGGACTGAAAGCTTGTTATTCCGTAGGTATGGATGGTGAAAGTATCCTTTGCGATTGGGAAGCAGACGGTTATCGCCTTCCTTCAGAAGCCGAATGGCAGTATGCATGTAAAGCAGGAACTACCGGCTATCGGTACGGAGAGATAGACAGGATTGCTTGGTATAATGAAAATTCAGGAGGCAAAATCCATGAGGTAGGGAGAAAGGAGCCGAATGCATGGGGGTTGTATGACATGCTCGGAAATGTGTGGGAGTGGTGCTTTGATCTGTATGATGAAAAAGTATATGGCTCCTACCGCATTTTTCGCGGCGGCAGCTGGGCTGAAGAAGCCAGAGGCTGCGGGGCATCGTGCCGTCGTCGCAGCCACCCTACATTTTGTATCGATGACCTTGGCTTCCGTATTGCCCGCTCTAAAAATTAGATTCTCTTTATTCTGCTTTAATCCCGCCGCCAGAAACACTGCTTTTTTGCTGCCGATCTTAGCAGTCCACGCCATTTGAGCCATAACGGCCAGCGATGGGACCGTTGTAAGATAGACTCCTTTTTGCGTTAACGAACCTTTACACTGTGAAAATGAACGTTTGCCTACCGTATCGAAAATCACGTCATAGCGCTCACCGTTTTGGGTGAAATCCTCTTCGGTATAGTTAATTGTTTTGCTTGCTCCCAGAGTCTTCACCCATTCTGAATTTACGGCACTGCTTACTCCGGTAACTTCTGCCCCATAGAACTTGGCAAGCTGCACCGCATACGCGCCCACTGCACCGGAAGCGCCATTAATGAGTACTTTTTGTCCGCGCTGAACATTCGCTGTATCCCGAAGGAACGTCAACGCGGTTGTCGCCCCATCACAGATAGCGGCGGCTTCCTCATAAGTCATAGCAGCTGATTTTATGGACCCCATAAACTCTTATCCGAACTTCATTGTCCTTAAGTGCAGGTTTTTCTGCCTCTTTGAACTGAAGCACATCAGGTGAACCATATTCCAGGCATAAGATTGCTTTCATTACCATACCTCCGATTGATCCAGCCCATTAATAAAATTAATATCTTTAGGATCAGCATTACGCTTTGTCATTTTAATATAGCCGCAATACAGTATTGACGCGTAGATACTAAAGTATGGTTAAAGGAGCTACAACAGATTCAACTCGCGGGCGCGAGCAACGGCTTCGGTACGCCTTTGGACCAATAGTTTGTCAAAAATGTTCCGATTGTGACCTTTAACCGTACTTAAGGCGAGGAAAAGCCGCTCACTAATCTCGAGATTCGAAAGTCCCTGGGCAATGAGCCGAAGCACCTCCAACTCGCGTTGGCTGAGCGGTTCGATTAGAGGCTGCTCAACCAGGGCAAGGGGTAAATAAGCCTGCGGATGGTCTACATCCTTCTGCTCCTCTGCTTTAAATACTGCTTGCAGCTTGCTTGCATAATCCGGCCTTATCCCGCGAGCAATTGCTTCGGATAACAGCCCGGCCATCGGAGTACCTTCGTCGGTAAAAATTCGGATGAAGCCGCCCTGCTCTGCCAGCGATAACGCGTCACTCAGCTTGTTCAGAGCCTTGTCTTTGTCGTCCAGCATATGCAGAGCAATTGCTTGTAGAACCATAATCTTGAGCCGCTCATCCTCCCAGCCCCTTTCCTCCGCCTGACGGAGCAATCGCCCCAGCGCATCCAGTGCTGTCGCGGCTTCTCCCTGGGCGAGATGTACCCTGGCTTGACTCACGGGGAGATCATGCTTTTGAGCCAGATGGGCAGCTGCCGTCAGATTGCCCATGCGGAGCAGCGTAAGTACTTGTGCGGCAGCGACTTCATGCATCTGATGCGCAAAGTTATGCCGGATCACGAGCTGTGAAGCCTTAGCTAGAATAGCCTCCGCACCGGCCGCATCTCGCTGGGCAAGTTTCAGGCGGGCGAGAAAAGCCTCACAAGCAATGGATCTGTCTGTGTTTTCTATCTGCTGCGCCAGTCGGATGCTATGCTCCGCATGCTGCTCGGCCATATCCATATCGTTCCATTCAAAGAATATTCGGGCCAGGCCAAGATGCGCTTCGCAGGCAATCGGCAGCGGAGGATCGCCTGCCAGTTGAAGGACGCGCAAGTAGGTCTGCGCTGCAAGATCGAGCTGATTATCTGCTTCCTGCAGATTGCCTAGGCCGATTGTAGCGGATATGGTGATGATCATATGTCCAATCTCCTCACTGATCGAGATGGCTTCGGTATAGGCCTGACTCGCTGCTGCGCGGTTTCCCTGAAGTTGGTAGGCATAGCCCAGCGTCCAGATTGTGGCCGTGCGGACAGGCAGGTTTCCTGGATGCAGATACTTCAGTGCGCGGTGCGACTGGGCAATGATGATTTCAACCTGATGCTGGCTGACAGCTAACGCCGCCCTTACGGAAGCGATATGTCCGATAAGGTCCCTGGTGATATCATCTTGCTCGGCGGCTTGCAGGACTGCTTCGGCAGCTAGCATCTTCGTTTCGACGCCGTTCATTTGTCCGACCATTAATAACGCTGAGCCATACATCACCCACAACGAGGGTCTCGCATCCAGTACCGAGGCCGGCAGCACCTCTAACCATTTTAGTACCGGGGTAACTGCACCGCGGAAGTGCAGGGGCATGCCACCTCCTTCCATCAAGCGCGCGGCGCGATCCACATCATTAGCGGCCGCAGCATGGTGAAAGGCTTCAAGCTCCAGACCATTCTCTTCATACCATACGCTGGCAAGCCTGTGCAATTCAGCCACTTTTACATGCAAGATTGACGTCTGGTGAATTCGCTGCCGCAGTAGATCAGCGAAGAGATGATGATAACGATACCAGCGCCGCTCGCTGTCGAGCGGGACGATGAACAGATTGGCGTGTTCGAGATATTTCAACGTTTCTTGTCCGGAAGCATCGTGGTTGAAGGACAAAACAGCATCACAAAGGGGACCGCACATGCGATCTAATATAGAGGTGTACAGCAAAAAAGTCTGAATACTTTCGGATTGCTGCTGCAGCACTTCTTCAACCAGGTAATCCAGTACGAAACGGTGGCTGCCGGTGAAGGACTTGATGAAGCTGGCTGCATCTTTATGCCCCTGCAATGAAATCGCGGCTAATTGCAAGCCGGCAATCCAGCCTTCCGTGCGTGTTTCAAGCAGAGCGATTTCTTCTGATGAGAGTTCTAAGCTCATCACTTGGGTGAGAAATCCGGCTGCTTCTGTGGGATTAAACCGCATATCTTCGACGCGCAGCTCGGTTAATTGACCCCGGACGCGTAACCGGGCTAGAGGGAGATCTGGATCCGTACGGGTGGCGATGACCAGGTGCATCTGTGGAGGCAGGTGCTCGAGCAGAAAGATAAGGATATTGTCAACCGGTTTGGCATTGAACATGTGGTAGTCGTCAAGGACGAGAATAAATGGGTCTGGATCAGCGGTGATTTCATTAATCAAATTCGTCAGAATCGATTCGATTGGCGGCTGTGGGGATTGAAGCGCACCAAACAAGCCTTCTCCAATGTTTACTCTAATCGTCCGAATGGCAGCAATGAGGTAACTCAGAAAACGCGAAGGATCGTCATCTCCTTCATCCAGCGAAAGCCATGCGGCCGGCCGCCTGCAGCCGGCAACCCAATCGCTGACCAGCGTCGTTTTGCCAAAGCCTGCGGAGGCAGAGACTAGCGTCAGTTTGCCGTGCATTCCTTCATTCAATCTCTCGATTAATCGCGGTCGTTGGATAACTTTAGGCCGGGGCGGCGGGATATATAATTTAGTGGTTAAAATTGGCATTATCATGGATCAATTATAATAATCGCTGCTCTCCGCCGTCAATGGATAAACCTAATGCCCCGAACCCTCTAATAAAAACCCATTCCTATTCTCAATTTCCCATTCTAATTGCTTCATATATTCAATCATAGATGAACAGGTTTCTTTTCGAATGGTTCCAGGATAGTCTTTGATTTGAAGCTGTATTGTTCTTTCAAAATCATTACTCTTTCTTATGAACGGTACGCATCTCTTCTTCTGATATGTAACTAACAGCTTCATCAATGCTTCCCACTTCTCCAGCTCTAAGGTCAATACAAAGATTTTATACTGGTTATCTGATTCGTAACTGAAATTATACCTCTCGAAAGACTTTCTGTTTTGTATTTGCGATTGCAGCCCAATAATTTTTGTTTCAATATCCTCAATGATTTCAAGCATTACATCATCTCATTTCCGTTTTCATTTAGAGATATGAACGCAAGAAAAGAACATGCGTTCTCCCATTAACAGCATGTCCTTTATTAAGGAAAATAAACTTATTTGATATGTAGGAACATTTTTAAAAAGATCTTTTCCGATGTGTCGATTTGACCGTCGGCGGTTCGTCGTCTTCATATACAACAACACAAAGGAGACTTCCCATGTACACATTCTTGAATGAGCTTATTTCCGCTAATCGCCGGGCAGAAGCTATCAAGTATTTTATGACCAAGGGTATGGGTGCTCCTTCATTCGTTGTCGGCTTGATGCGTATAATGCCGGGTGTGTGGTCCAGGCTCATGGCCGTTGCTCAAACACTCCCCTACGATGCAGCTTTATTGGATGGATATATGGACGGAAAGCCGCTGCCTGTCAACATCTGGAGTAAAGTCACAATGCCCACGCTTGTGCTGGAAGGCACGGAAAGCCCGGCTTCGCTGCGTCATGGAGCCCAAGCACTAGCTGGCGTACTCCCCAAAGCAAAGCTGCTGAGTAAAAAGGGACTCGGTCATACCAAGAAGCTCGATACCAAAATGATTTCAACCGAGCTTACGACATTTTTTATGGGCAATCCATAAGCCGTATGGCGCTACTCCTTATTATTTTGGGCATGGGGATTAATACTTGGATTGGAGTAATCATGGGAAGCGCAGGAATGGTGGCTTTCGGTGCGTTTCGGCTTTAGCTGCCCGAGTATGCGCCGAAGCCTTCAAGGCTAAGGTCCGACATAATAGAAAACAGCCCTTTATGGGCTGCTGCATGTTCATTTGGGATATGCCTAGGGGAATGATGCTTGTTTTATTTATCATGACCAACTGTTATGACTACATTACCTTTTTTATGGCCTTTTTCCACGTATCTATGGGCTTCAGGAATTTGTTCTAACGGATAGCTTCTATCAACGACCGATTTTATTTTCCCGATCTCGATAAGCTCCTTGAGAAGAAGTAAATCTTCCGTACGTTCCTTAGCCATCCCCTGCCCCTCAACGGATACGAATGCCCCGTTTGGGGTTAGTGCTTTCTTGCATTTTGATTTGGAGCTTTTACCAACCGCATCAAATATGATATCGTAAAGCTCCCCACTTTCCGTAAAATCCTCTTTCGTGTAATCAATGACTTTATCTGCGCCCAGTGATTTCACCAATGCTAAATTCGTAGAACTGCATACACCGGTAACCTCTGCCCCAAAGTACTTTGCTAGCTGTACCGCGGAAGTGCCTACTGCTCCAGAAGCGCCATAAATAAGAACTTTTTTTCCATTCTGGATATTGCCTTTTCTAAGAAAATGTAATGCAGTAGTTCCTCCGAAAGAAACAGCAGCGGCTTCCTCAAAGGACATATTGGCCGGTTTTATTGCCACTAATCCGTCTTCAGGCAGACAGGTGTACTCGGCATACGCACCAAACTTCATACCCGTTAATGCAAAAATCTGGTCTCCTATCTTAAAGCGTTTGACGTCTTTGCCTATTGCTTCAATTTCTCCGGCCAGCTCCACCCCAAGTATAGGTTTTCTTGGTTTTCTGAGACCTAAGATTAGCCGCATGGGAATCCAGTATAAGATAGGACTTTCAAAACCTCGAACTCTACAGTCCCCTGATGTTACGGTAGTCGCATGAACTTTTACGAGTACTTCATTGTCTCTGGGAATCGATTTTTCTACCTCTTTAAGCTGGAGAACATGAGGTGGTCCGTATCTTGTGCATACAATTGCTTTCATGAGTCACCTCCAAGGTTTAAGCTCTATCGAATTTTTCTGACCTCATTTAATGCAATTACATAATTTAGTAATAGCATAACTGCAATGCGGTTGTTCCATAAAGATACTTAAGTATTATTTTGGAGAATTGTTATGGTGAGGTTGTATTGTTCACATCGAGCACTGTCGTTTGATTCAAATGATAAACAGGAGGGGAATGGTTACATTTTTGATGCTTTTTCACTTCCAAAATAAATACCGCTCACAAATTCATTCACTATAAAGCGTTCGTCCAGCAGGTCGACAATAACCTCACCGTTAATCCGGACATTATAAAAATGAATGTCTTTTATCCGCCTCTCCTCATCATAGCCCAATATACGCGAAGGATTGGTGTTATTGCCGTTATAGTTGATATTGCTGAACACAATATTCTCGATACATCGGCCTGGCACCGGATTGTACGTTTTATTCCACACTACGCGGACATCGAAAAGCTGACCTCGTTCAAAATCTTCCACCCTTATATTATTAAATGTCACATCGCGAACCGTGTTGTTATCACCAGCGCATATCGCCATGACGCCCCAATAATTTTCCTGCGGCTCGTGATGTTCCAACACATCGATATTTTCAAACAATATGCTCTCTACGATATCGCCGTTATTTTGATGATCACCATGAATGCCAACATGCATGGCATGGGCGACGTCGGCCCAAAAGACAGAATCCTTAATCGTTATATTGCGTGAATCTCCATAATACTCACCGCGGCTGCCGTAAATCGCAATGCAATCATCTGACGTCCTCAAAAAAACATCCCGAATGTCCACGTTCGAGCTAGCCATCATATCAATTCCGTCGCACCAGCCGCGAGTACTGAACGATTTGAAGTTGTTGATGCGAATATGTTCGGACTCTCCGAGATAAATGCTGTAATGCGGAGGATCAAGCGTTATGATGCCTTCGACTTCGATATGTTTAGAAAATTGGATTTGGACGCCTCTTAAATAAGTCGTTTTCTCCATATCGGACATATACAGCACGCCTCTGCCGCGTATCACGATATTTTCTGCATGCTTGCAGATTAAGGACGCGTACAAAATAGCGCCTCCGGCAATATAAACCGTAGTCCCCGAGGGGATATGCAGCATCGGATTGTCAAAATGATGAGTTCCCGGCATGAAGTAAATCACCTTTTCCTCTCTGTCAGCAGGCTCAGACAGGCGCTGTACGTTTTCTGCAACATCAACAAACCGGTGTGTGCCTGCGTGGACAAGCAGTACGTTTGCATCATCTGGTTTAGGCGGCGCTGTCTCGATCGGATTAGCGAACAGATGCAAATTGCTAAAGCGTTCCCCATTTATTTCAATTGAAAGTTTGCACGGTCGATCCAATGTGAAAGTAATGGCATCCCCTTCGGTTTGAAATGGAATTTGGGTCGATAATGGGCGAATGACCGCTTGCTCAATCCGCTGCTTATTGGAAATAACAGAAACCTCCACTGTACCTTCCATATCAAAATAAACCATAGATGCGGATCGAACATGATGCATATCCACCTTCGCTTCAAAAACAAATAGAGATTGCCACAGCCCGCCAGGCTTTCGCACACTCACAGTAAAATCGTCTTTGCCGATTGCCTCATTCGGCTGCTCATATAGGATTAATCCGCTCATTTTTCCCTCCGTTATTTAAGGGTCGTCTCTTGCTTCCGGCATTAATAAATAGGCTGGAGCATGTTCAAGCTCCAGCCTATCATCCCTGCTCTAATCACCGCATAAGTCTACTATTTGCGCTCCGCTAACACTTTACTAACTTCATCTGTTACTTCCTGGCCTCCGGATTTCAGCCAGCTTTCTTTGAAACTGTCAAAATCTTTCTCCGTGTTCGCTTCACCTGTTATCGCCTTGATCACATACGTATCCTGCAGCGTTTTCAGATTACCCCAATATTTTGGTTTGCTTGTCAGTACTGCCGGACCCAGTACATCAAGTAAAGGCGTGACTCCTACAGTTAGCTTATCCTTCAGATCCAGCAGCTCTTGTTTTGTCGTATGTTTCTGCATCGATACGTCCGTGGAGCTTAGCGGATTATAGAAGTTACCCGCTCCCATCTTCGGAGCGGCAACCGCTTCATCCGTTTTGGCAATGGCGAGGGCACCTTCCATATCATAGCTTACGCCCAATTGACCGAAGCCCGTCAGCAGAAAACCTTCGGAATCCGTTGCTACATACTCAAGGATTTCCATAATCTTTTGACGTTTCTTATCATCTTTCTCTAATTGAACGCCGAACAATACAGGTGCCTGTCTTGCGCCGTACGCGAAAGAATAAGCAACGCCGTCTGATGCCGTAAACGGCGTTCCAGGCTGGAATATTTGTCCCTTCTCAAGGCCAGGTTTTGCGACAAATCCTGAATCTTTGTAAAAATTGCCCCACTTCCCGTTATCAACCATACCGATTTTTTGGTCGGCAAATTTAATATTAATCTCGTTATTATCGCTAGTAATGAATTCAGGATCGATAAGACCCGCTTTGTACCATTTGCTGAGTAATGTCAATGCTGTACGCGTCTCTTCCGAAATGCCGCCATAAACGACGTTTCCGGATGCGTCCTTCTTGAACTGATAAGGCGAAACGCCATGCGCCGAGAAAATGCTAGTGAATAATTGCTCCGTAAGCTTGCCGCGGCCGATCAGGCCATACGTATCCTTCTTCCCATTCTTATCCGGGTCGTCATTAACGAATTTCGTAAGTACGTCTTCAACCTCTTCGAGTGTCTTAGGAGGTGCGGAATAGCCGATATTTTTCAGCCATGCTTCATTGTAGCCCGGGATAAATCCGTCAAGGCCGCCTGGCCAAACTTTTGGAATGCCCCAGTTTTTGCCGTTGTATTGCCCGACACCCCATGCGCCGGAATCAACCGAATTTAATGCTGCCGTAAATTTCGGCATATAGGTTTCAATTTCAGCTTGGTCCATAACCGCAATGATGCCTTGATCTGCCCATTGCACCATATCTGTTTCGTTTGCATCAATCGGGAAAATATCAGGAATATCGCCTGAAGCAAGCAGCACCGAAAATTGCTCTTTCCAAGTACCGCGCTCCAATTTGACGTTTTTGATTTTAACATTGAATTTCTTTTCAAGCTCGGTTTGAACATAGTTGCCGTCCTTCTCAGGCGTATTAAAGTTATTCGCCCAAGTAATTTCGATCGGCGCCTCCGCTGCCGGCGATTCCCCATTGTTCGTCGACTTCGGCTCGTTGGTACCGTTATTCGACGTATTATTGCTGCTGCACCCGCTCATGACAAGCGATACTGATAAGGCTATCGCGGCAAATCCCAACCATTTCTTTTTTGTGTGGCTCATTTTCTTTTACTTCCTCCCTTTTCTATTCCTATTATATATTTAGACAGCTCGCGGATATAGCGATCTGTTTAAACCGTTCAATTAAAACTAGCCTTTGAGTGATCCAACCATGATCCCTTTGACGAAGAATCGTTGAAGAAACGGGTAGACCATTAATATAGGCAGAGCGGTGAACATAATGATCGCAGCTTTGACCATTTCAGGAGCCTGTTCGTTCGTAGGGACCGGAAGCATCGGATCTCCTTCGGACGAAATGACGAGCCGTCTTAAGAAGAGCTGAAGAACAATCTTCGATTGGTCCTGCATGTATAACATCGAATCAAACCAAGCATTCCAGTGGCCAACGGCAGTCCATAGCGCAAGTGTCGCAAGTACCGGCTTCGAAAGCGGAATAATGATCGTGAATAGGATCCGCATATCATTGGCGCCGTCAATCTTAGCTGAATCCTCCAATTCCTCTGGTATGCCCATAAAAAAGTTGCGGAGAAGCAGAAGATTGAACGTACTGAGAAGCCCAGGGATAACATACACCCATACCGAATTAATAAGTCCGAGTCCTTTGATCAACAGATAGGTAGGAATAAGCCCGCCGCCAAAAAACATCGTTACGACAATGAACATCGTATAAAATCCACGGTGCGGCAAATATTTGCGGGATAAAGGATAGGCGCCCAGCGATAGGAAAACAAGCGTCAGTGCCGTTCCTACAACCGTACGGAAAACGGTATTCCCCATCGTTTGCCAAACCGTTTCCGTCGTCAGCACGCGCTTCCAAGCAAAGAAAGAAACTTCTTTCGGAAAGAAATGAATACCCGGCCGCAATGCTTCCGCAGGTGTGCTAAACGAAATGGATAGCACGTGCATAAAGGGGTAAATCATCGTGATGCTAAGAATGATTACAAATACGATTAAAAAAACTTGAAATACTTTTTCGCCAGTGGATATCTTCACTTTTAGTTACTCCTTTCTTATATTTTTAATAAAGGCCTTCCTGCCCCATTTTTTTCGTAATGACGTTTGCAAACAGAACCAGCATAAGACCGACCACATTTTTAAATAATCCAACGGCCGTCGTCAAACTGAACTGGAAGTTCTGTAAGCCGATCCGGTACACATAAGTATCGAGCGTATCCGCCACCCCATATACGGCAGGCGAATAAAGCGTTAAAACTTGGTCGAATCCAGCATCCAGCACGCCGCCCACCCTAAGGATAAGCAGAATTGCAATAACCGGCAAAATTGAGGGAATGGTAATGTACAGCGTTTGCTTCCAACGATTCGCTCCATCCAGAACAGCCGCTTCGTACATTTGAGAATCGATACTCGTCAATGCAGCTAAATAGATAATCGTTCCCCAGCCTATTTCCTTCCATATTCCTGACATAACGAGCGTAAATCGGAAATACTTCTCGCTGCCAAGGAAGTAAATCGAATCAAAGCCGAGCCACTGAATAATATAGTTGACCACACCCGAATTCGGGGATAACAGCGTGATCATAATCCCCCCGATAACGATCCAAGATAAGAAGTGAGGCAAATACGATATCGTCTGTGCAATCTTCTTAAAGAGTGAGAACCTGAGTTCATTAAATAATAGGGCTAATATAATCGGTGCGGGAAAACCGAATATAATATGGTAAAAGCTGATAATAATCGTGTTTTTAATAATTTTCCAAAAGTCTGGCGACGCCGTGAACAAATATTCGAAATGCTTGAGGCCTACCCAAGGACTTCCCCAGATTCCATCACGGATAAAATAATCTTTGAACGCCAATTGGATGCCGTACATCGGGCCATAAGCAAATACGGCATACCAGATAAGCACGGGAGCTAACAATAAGAATAAGTACTTATTTTTCTTATATTGCCGCCAATTGAGTGTCCACCTCGAGACTTTAGGTTCAAGGCCTTCTCCCTGTTTGTGAATGCCAGCAGCGCTTGCCGGGTTCATAGTTGTTTTCTCCTTCCAAATGCGATTTTGCGTTGAGACTTGGTCTGAACACCCCTTACATTAGGCCATTGTAAGCGCTTTTTCTATTGCAATTTCATTAAAATCACTAAAGGATCTTCGCATGAAGGATATGATTTTATGAACAAAAGAAAAAGCAATCGCATCGCGATTGCTTCATCCCCATTTATTAAGCGCTAAGCGCTTGTATTGCCTACGTTTCGATACTGAACGGGCGTAACTCCGTAACGCGTTTTGAATTTGTTGTGAAAATATTGCGGATTACGGTAACCAACAAGTCCAGAAATTTCTGCGACGGATAACTTCTTATCCTCTCTTAGCAAATTAGCAGCCTTTTCAAGCCGTACCCGCGTCACATATTCAGTAAATGATTCGTTCATGACTGTTCCAAATAAGGTAGAGATATACGATGGCGCAAGCGAAGCGACCTCTGACAATTTATGAAGCGATAAATCCTCATGAATATTGTCATCGATAAACGTTTTTAATTTATGAATGATTTCCGTATGCGCATGATTGCCTGACTCTTGAACATGAGCCGTAATTTGAGCGGATAAACCCCGAATCGATTCAAGCGTGTCTGTGAGCGTCTCCTTCTTCAACTCATCGAACAGGCTCGAAGGCGGAACAATTTGTTGCAGATCAAGTTCAATAACGGACTGATACAACACCGTAACTAATTGAAGAAGCCCTAGCTCAACCGTTTCCAATTGGATATCGCCTTTCTCCATTGTCTTTTGGAAATCGTCCATAAACCGATTCATCGAAACGTCGTTACCCGCTTTCAACGCATTTTTATAAACATCAAAGGATAAGATGTGCGGCTTTAGATGATTAGGCGGAATTTGCGAATGCCGTACAATAGCTTCCGAACCATAAAAAAACCGATAACGATACGCATGTAAGGCGCTTTGATACGAGAAAGGAATTTCTTCAGGAGCTTGAACATGCGAACCGATGGCAGCGCCAAAGCGTAATTGTTCGGCCGTCACGCTCTTCATGCGGTTCAATTCGATCAGCAGTGTTTGTTCCAACTCTTCGTTCGTCATGTTCAGCTCACTGAAGTAGATAATCGCCGCTTCCTGTGCATTTAAGCTTACGAATTTATAATAACTATAAGCAGCATGCTCTTCATAATAAGCTTTGAAGACTTCGCAATCTCCTTCCAATATACGGATATAGCTAATCATGTAATGGCATTGCAGCGGTAAATAATCGTAATACTCCGAGCCGATTCCTGCGCCTAATACGAGGTTTTTTAGTTCATTTACCTTAGCTTTGGATTCTAAATTTTCGATTTTTTGACCTAACGTAGAAAGTGTGCTTCCAATAATTGCATACTCATTTTGTGAAAAATTTGCTGAGCCCGGATGATAAAAGCTGCGTACGCTGGATACAAGCTTCTTCATCGGAACATACACGCGTTTGGAAATCAAATAAGAAAATAGCAGTCCGATTAACAATACGAGAAGGCAGCTGCTAAATATTTGTCCTTTCAACTGCTCCGATGAGGATACGAATGTGTTCATCGGCCGAATGAGTACATATTTCCAATTATTATTCGAGGTCTGATCATACATGTAAGACAATACGTATTTGCCGCGTTTATTATAATGGATATCCTTATCTCCCCCATCGGATTCCAGCCACTGCTTCGCAATCGAAAGACTCTCTTCGTCATTTAGGCCCGAATGGATAATAGAGCTTCCCTCTTCATTAAAAGCGTACAACTTTTCCATAGGTGAGCTCATCGTGCTCGATACCAATTGATTGATATATTCTAAGTTAACGTCAATATACATTGCTCCTGCCGACGTTTTCGACAATGAACCGTATGGAAGGGCAATGGCATAAGTCAACACTTCTGTCCCATCAGATAACGTTCTGTACGTCCATCGGTTTAAACCTGAC
Source organism: Paenibacillus sp. LHD-38 (assembly GCF_031157315.1). GTDB lineage: Bacteria > Bacillota > Bacilli > Paenibacillales > Paenibacillaceae > Pristimantibacillus. The sequence goes on along the minus strand of NZ_JAVIFU010000014.1, from coordinate 149,219 downwards.
GGAAGGGATTCTTTCAAGAAAGGGGCATCTGGTGAATTGTCCAGCTTCGAGTAAAACTGACTATTATCAGTGATATAATTGCCTTTCTCGAAGTACGCAGTTATTTTGTAAACGCCTTCATTTGCAACTTTGAAAATTTCAAGATCCTTGCGAAAAGCTAATATCCCTCCCGCATTACCTTCCCACTTGCTATCCAGCAAATAGTTCAACATGGATTGGCTCTCTAACGACAAGGTGGATATCGCACGGTTGCGGACACTGTTCTCGTATTTTTGGAGCACCGTATTTTCGACAAAATCACTCGATGTCTCTATTCGTTGCCGGCTGTCTCTAGCAATCTCATCCACCATTAAGCGATTAGCCTGAACATATAGATAGCTGCCCACAAGACCGATCAAGACAACGGCCATTAATGTGAATGAAAAAATCAGATGAGTAAATAATGTGCCGCCATTTCTTTGTTTACCAATTTTCATCACAAGACCCCCCTCTAATACTTAACATTATCTCTGTAACTTTCTTTAATGAAAGCAATTATAATTAAAGATACTAAAATGCACCGGCTTTCGCTATTATAAAATCTTCATATTAACAATATCACAACTGAAATACGGCACATTCCAGCCAAGATTCGGCTTCCATGTTGGGCTCCGCTAAACAATAAAAAACCACAAACTGACCGCCATTATTTAATACCGACGCTAAGAAAACAAGGATTATGCCTCTAGGCATCGAAGTGTAGGAGGACGGATTAACTCTCGTAGAAAGGAATAGGATCCATGAGAATTACGATTCAAAATGTAATCGATCGACTGCGCTCTTCCGTCCATCCGATTGAGAACACGGTCGATGGTTTAGAGCCGGGCAATCCCGGAACCGAAGTACTTGGGATCGCGACGACGCATATGGCAACGCAGCAGGTCATCGAACAAGCTTTGTCCTTGGGCGTGAATTTACTTATCTCCCATGAGGGCGCCTACTACAGCCATCGGATCTCGAACGGGCTTTTGAACGAAGATCCAATTTTTCAAAACAAGGAAAAACTTCTTCAGCAATCCGGCCTCGCTATCTATCGTCATCATGATTATTGCCATAGGATGGAGCCCGATACCATCATGGCCGGTTTGCTTCATAACCTGAAGTGGGAATCTTGCGTGGAGGAAATGCTGCCTGCGGCGGCGGTGCTTCGTTTACCTGAAATGCGTGCCATAGAAATTGCGGAATACATCAAAACACAGCTTTCCATACCTTATGTACGGATCGCTGGCGACCCTTACATGACATGCAGCCGCATCGGAATTCTTGTGGGCTACAGAGGCGGAGGCGTCAACGCCATTCCACTATTCCGTGAGAAGAAGCTCGACCTAATTATCGCGGGCGAGGGACCTGAATGGGAAACGCCCGAATATGCGAGGGACTCAACGTATCAGGGCTTGCCGAAATCGCTGCTTGTACTGGGACATGCCGAGAGCGAAGAGCCAGGCATGCGTTATTTGGCAGAACGGCTGCAGGAATCGTATCCTAGCCTGCCCGTTCACTTTATACCGGTTAATCCGGTGTTTCAGATGGTTTAAGCCATAATCCGGAATCATGAAATTTTTAAAACCAAAGGAGCGAAAGCATATGAAGTCAGGTATGATGAATGCGGCAATTATGGACAAACCGTTGTCTATAGCGGTTAAGCAGGTGGCTATCCCCATTCCCGGGGATAACGAAGCATTGGTTAAAGTTCACTGCATAGGCGTGTGCGGTTCCGATATTCATTACTACGAGCATGGCCAAATTGGACGTTATATCGTGAAGGAACCGATTGTGCTTGGCCACGAGCTGGCGGGCGAGATCGTAGAGGTCGGTAAAGCGGTCACGCATATAGCACCAGGCGACCGCGTCGCAGTGGAGCCTGGCGTGACATGCGGACGCTGCGAATATTGCAAATCGGGAAGGTACAATCTATGTCCCGATGTTATCTTTCTAGCGACTCCACCCGTGAACGGGGCTTGGGCGGAATATATCGTTATGCCGAGCGACTACCTGTTCAAGCTGCCAGATTCGATGAGCTTTGAGGCAGGCGCGCTGCTCGAGCCGCTGTCGGTCGGATTCCATGCGATGCTGCGAGGTGAAGCCAAGCCGTTCGATCGCCTGCTTATCACGGGACTCGGTCCGATCGGCCTGTTGGCCGGACAGGCGGCAAAATTGTTCGGCATAACCGAAATCTACGGCACGGATACTGTAGCTTATAGGCGGGAACTTGCGCTTGAGATGGGCTTCAAGGCGGTATTCGACCCGTCTGCAGATCAGGTAGCGGAGAGACTGGATGAGCTGACCGGAGGTGCCGGCATCACGCTCGTCGTGGAATCTTCGGGAAATGCCAGAGCGATGGCAGACACGGTGAAGCTGGTCAAACGAGGCGGCCGGATTGTATTTGTCGGGCTTCCAGCTAAAGATGAGGTGCCAATGGATATGGCCAGCCTCATCGACGGCGAGATCAACGCCTATGGCGTATTCAGGTATGCGAATACCTATCCGGCAGCTATCCAGGCCCTGCAGCATTCTTCCGTAGACATCGAGTCCATCATCACGCACCGGTACTCGCTAACGGATATCAAGGAAGCGGTGGAGACCGCACGTACACGGAAGGATACTAGCATTAAAGTCATGATCTATCCGAATCTTCCTGCAGAGTAATATAGGAGCTGGATGGCTGCTCCCTTTTCACTATGCTAGGCTTTCCTGCAGATGACACCTTTGCCGGGCACGCCAAATCAAGCAGAGTCACCCTGTGACTCTGCTTGATTTCACATGCCTTTTTTTATATAAATTCATGTTCGTTCGTACGGAAAACAAATGTGCCCTATCCCTGTTATCAACTGATAGTTAAGGGATAGGGCACATGAAGCGCTCATTATTCTAGGTTGTCAATTTGCTGCTCATCTGGTTAAGTTAAGTCAGATTTTTGCAATAACTGTTGTACAATCTTAGCAACTTCGGCTCTTGTAATATAAGCTTTCGGCGCAAGCACTGCAGCACTTCTTCCTGATACGATTTCTGCTTGAATGCTGTCAGCGATTGCTTTCTTCGCCCAGCTTGACGCATCTGCAGCATCTTTGTAAGGGCGCAATACAACATCAGCTGTCTGGTTCTCAAGATTTGCCTTCAGGCCGGTGATCGTCATTGCTTTGGCAATGATAACCATAGCCTGTTCTCTCGTAATCTTATCTTGAGGACGGAAGGTGCCATCTTCAAAGCCATTGATCAGATTGTACGACTGTGCTGTCACTATGGCGCTGCTGTACCAATCCTTAGCTTTCACATCCGGGAATGGCGTTGTACCGTTCTCCTGCTTCAAGCCTAATCCCCGTACGACAATTGCTGCGAACTCGGCACGTGTAATATCTGCGCTCGGATTAAACCGGTCATTCCCGATACCGGTGATGACCATCCGCGAACCCAAATCATTTACAGCATCCTTCGCCCAATGCTGAGCGACATCCGAGAACTCTACCGGATGATAGATAACAGCGTATGTGCTGTTTGTTAAGCTGTTCACCTTTGCATAAAGCTTGCCCTCAATAGTGATGATTTTTGTCGGCACATGGCGTACCGTTCCATCCTGTTCGACCACAACGACTGTAGTAAGCTTGTTTGGAGCGACGCCGTCCGGAATCGCAATCATTCGCTCTACATAAGCGTTGAACTTCGAAATTTCGATGATTTTGTTACCGTGTTGGGCTGTAACCGTGAAGTTAATTGGCGGCGCAACCAATGTAAATTCTCCTTTGATTGCCTCATTCTCAACCAATTCTGCCATTGCTGCATCCGGTACGGCGATTTCGATCTGGATCGTCATGTCCTTCAAAGCGACCGATGCGCCGAACTGCTTAGAAATTGCGCTGCTATCGATTTGCTGAGCAGGAACGGTATACGTTGCCCGATTCGTTTGTATTTCCAGTACTGCTTTCTTCGATTCCATCTCTTTGGCCATTTGGGCATTCAACTTCAGGGCTACGATATCGGACTCGCTATTAACCGGAATGGTGATTCTTGCTTGATCTCCTTCCGCTGCAAGCCATTGAACCAGTTTTATCTGGTCAATTGCAATCGTGGTTACCGTTTGGCCATTCCTTTCGGATTTCACAGCCGTACCCGCACTTTCGGCTTTGCCGTTGATAAGAATATCGACGACTGTATTGCCGGTAACAGGCGGAGCAGTCGGTGTACCGTCGCCGCCGTTATTCGAAGAGGTTACCGTGAATTCCATTTCGGCTTTCTTTTCCGAACCGCCGGCAGTAACCGTTAATGTAAGCGTGCCGGTTCCGGCAGAAACTCCCTTGATGGCAACCGAAGCTTTGTTGCTGTCGCCAACGATGCTAATCTTCCCGCTAGATGTCCACTGATAAATCGGGTTTGTTGCTTGGGATGGATTAATCGTCGAGCCTACCGTTAATGTTTCACCCACCTTAACCCCTGTCGCCTCACTTGTGATACTAACGGATTGTACAGGAGTTACATCTGGTCCCGGATCAACAGCTGTGAACTTCCAATAATCCATATTAAATAAGTTACTAGTACCCGCTCCTTTAAACATAAAGAAGACATTGTGAATCCCTTTGACATGATCTACGTTTGTTTGCAGCAGCTGCCATACTTGCACTCCGCCTGCAGCAGCTATGTCAAGAGTGCCAATCACTTTGCCAATCGGACTATCCAGGCGAATTTCGATTGTACCTCCTGCAGCAGCCGCAATATTGGCTTCGAATGATGCCGCTCCCTTTTCACCGAAGTCAGCGTTTGCTACGGCAAGCCAGTCTCCATTATCAATATCCGTGACATGAAGATTAACGCTTTCTACCAGACTGCCAGGCGCGCCTGATTTCTCGGTCAGAATGCCTCCATTCCATGCAATGGTTTCAGACTCAGTTCTCTTATATGGATCAAGATCCGCAATCTGCGAAATACCTTCCATATCACCTTTGATATCCTTGATTAATCCATTTTCGTAGAACTCAAACCTATTAATATGAGGAGAACGGTATCCCTTTCCGTCACCTAGAAGCGCTTTGCTGACGGTTTGGGCATGGTATACCGCATACCACTCGTTATTAAATTCAAAAATCGCATGATGGTTATTGCCGCCTACGCCAAAGAATTCATATGGATTTTTCAAAATAGGCGAGACATAAGTGAAAGGCCCCATCGGGTTATCGCTCACCATGTAAGCAATTTCACCTGGAGGAGGTGTCCCTTCCGGATGCGTACCGGCGAAATTCGAACAATAAGAGTAATAATATTTACCGTTATACTTGTGAATACCCGAATCTTCAAACAAGAAAGGAGCATCAATTAAAGCCGCTTCCCCAACAGTGGAGACCATATCATCGCCTAACTCCATGACTCTGCCCGTTCTAGGATTTGCAACTTGCTCTTGCGTCGGATTGTTACCGCCAGGTATTCCTCCGCCGAAATACAGATAACCTTTTCCATCATCGTCAACCAATACGGCCGGGTCAAAAAGCCATACAACGCCGGGAACGCCAGGAGTATTGCCCGTAATCAGTGCTTTTCCTAGCGGATCTGTCCACGGCCCGATCGGACTATCCGCTGTGAGTACCCCAATACCTCCAGCACCATTTGCAAAATAAAGAAAAAATTTATCCTTGCCGTCTATTTGCTTATTTGCGGCTGCCGGCGCCCAAGAGAACGTTGCCCATTTGGCAATGCCGGCAGGTCCCGCCACCGGAATCGCACCGTGGTCTGTCCAGTTGACCATATCATCAGAAGAAATGACGAAAACTCTATTCAAATTGCTGAACGAATTGTCTTTCACGTTTCCGTTGCTGTCATATTCGTAATCATCGCTTGACATATAGATGTAAACCCTTCCATTATAAGCCAAGGCGTAGGGGTCTGCCCCTAATTTATGGTCCATAAGCGGATTGGAGTACCCTGGAATTTTGGCAATGGCGCCTGTATCCAGCTTTTTTAATCCTACGTTTGCCACTGCTTCATGGACATTGTAGCCAATATTCCCGCCCTCGACCTGAATATAATCGGTCTGGATGGCAACCGTTTGATCTGTTGGAACGAAGCCTTCAACCTTCAGCTTAATTGTCGCAAACAAATCAGAAGCTTGATGTGTGAAATTCACATTTTCACCAGAAACCTTTACCTGCAGCCGATTATCGGCATAAGTAAATGAAGGGTCTCCTACGATATTATCAGAATTGAATTCCACTCCGGTTACAGATAGATACTTCGGAATGTTAAAGGAAGCCGAAATCGATGTGTATTGTCCTGACGGCAGCGCATCCATTTTCAATGGCACTTCCAGTTCCATGTTTTGGACGCCGATAACATCGGTAACATCTCCTAATTCCGCATTTAGGATGGTTGCGGACGCATTTGATCCCGTCATCTTATCGTCGACTCTGAAATAATCAAAATCGACTGATCCGCCTGTCGTTTTTGTTGCATAATTGAACAATGCAAAACGATAGCCCATAAAATGCGGCAATGTATAATGCATTTGCAGCGTGTTCCCTATCGCTGTCCAGTCAGCTCCATTAAGGCTGTAATAGAAATACGCCTTATCGGTCTGATTTTTATAATCCAATTCAATTTTAAAATATACCTTTTCCTCATTGACTGGAACGCTGGCCACTTCCACTGCCGTTTCCGAGCTGCCGTCTACCATAACAATGGATTTCGAAGTCCCGGACATTTTAACACCGACGTAGCCATATTCTTTTTGCAATGCAGCAAGTCCGGCATAATCGCCATTTTTCATTTGGCTTATATCCACTGCAATGCTTCCAGAGCTCTCGGGTCCAAATGTTCTTTGGGTAAGCGTATTTCTGGCATCAAGAAGATTAGTGCTCTTTCTGCCGGTCGTTAGCCTTAAATAACCAGGACGCTCCGTAAGCGACCAATTCCTGTTGTCCGGGTTAAGGTTCCACTGCCACACTAATGAAAGATTAGAACCATTGTAATCGTATTCACCGATTTTCGCTTTGTCCAGCCCGCCCGCCGGTGTAACGTCTTCAAGAGAAACATCATCGACATAGAAATTCATTAAATCTTTTACCGGATCTTGCTCTGGCGTCCATGGGGTCTCCATAAAAATAATCGGTGCATGAAGCTCGGCATCATCTGGTATCATATACGTACCTTCAATGGTGCCCCATTCCCCTTTACTTACCGTACCCGATCCAAGAACCTTGATTGTCGTCCAATCGCCATCCTGGATATCGAAGTTAAATTGCTTGGTCGCAGGTAGCGTGCTGTCTCCGTCATATTTCACTTTGGCGGAAAACTTATACACTCCGCCAGCTTTCACTTTTCCGGCAATCGATTGCTGCGGGCCCGCCCCCGTAGCTTGTCTGTTGCTGATATACAAACTGCTTGAGCCGCTGAAAGCTTCGTCCGCCGTTACCGCAACCGCTGCATTCTCATGTCCCGACCAAGGCTCTCGGCCATTCTCGAATCCGCCGTTTACAAGCAGGTTTGAATCCGGCGTTACGTCTCTAAGCGATACATCATCGACATAGAAATCCATTAAATCTAACGTCGGATCTTGTTGCGGTGTCCAAACCGTCTCAATAAAAATTAGCGGTTCATTAAGCACTGCTTCTTCTGGAATGGTATAGGTACCTTCAATTGTACCCCATTCCCCTTTGTTTACCGTTGCCGAACCAAGCACCTTAATCGTCGTCCAATCGCCATCTTGGATAGCAAAGTTAAATTGCTTGGTTGCAGGCAGCGCGCTGTTACCGTCATATTTCACTCTTGCGGAAAATTCATATACCCCGCCGGCTTTCACTTTTCCGGTAATCAAATGCTGCGGGCCTGCGCCAGTTGCCTGCCTGTTGCTGATGAACAAACTGCTTGAGCCGCTGTAAGCATCGTATGTTGATGCTGTAACCGTTGCATTCTCATGGCCTGTCCACGGCTCTTGGCCGGCTTCAAATCCGCCGTTTACAAGAATTTCTTGTCCTTCGTTTGCCGCAGCGAATGTTTGTGCTGCTGGATCTGCTGCGGTTTGTGAAGAAGAGAATGAGGGATTAGAAACGATATTTGCTGTATCCCCGAATACCGTATGTGAAGCTCCTACTCTCTCTGGTCTTTGATAAAATTCATCGGAATCGACAATGAGGTTCTTCGATGTCACACCGTTAACTGGAATAGGCATACTTTGCGGGACCTTGCCGTCAACCCCGAATATCGGCCATCCGTCTTCCCATGTAACGGGAATTAGGTAGGGGATACGTCCAACGGATCCGCGGTCTCCAAATAACATTCCGTACCATTTCCCATCAACCGAATCCACAATTCCACCCTGCGCGATACCAGCATCCCTCAAGGCAACTTGTCCTCTGTATGTGCCGTCTATAGCGTCCGCTCGATGAACAATTTGAGTACGCATGCCGTCTTTCGGCCATGTGATGTTGAATACATAATAGCTGCCGTTAATTTTTTGAATATGTGTGCCTTCAGCATTCAGGCCAACGTTAGGTCCTGCAACCAGGCTTGCATTAGGAATGATGATTTTATCAAGCCCGCCCGGTTTGATCGCCGTTGCATCCGAGGTGAGCTCAATGGCTTTAATATCGCCGCCGCCATAAACCATATACACACGTCCATCATCATCGAACAGCAATGACATGTCATGATAAACGCCATCAAACGTTGAATGCGTCCATGGGCCTTTCTCTATATCTTCCGTTTGATAAATATAAGTTTTGCCGGTATCATAGGATGGAAATGCCACATAAAATTTTCCATTATGATACCTAAGGCTGCTGGCCCACGAGCCTTGACCATAATTGCTTTTCCCGTTCCTGAGCGCTTGTTCGTCATTATCTGCAAGGATATCGTAAACATAATTGACGATTTCCCAATTCACGAGATCATAAGATTTCATGATCGGCACGCCGGGATTCATGTGCATGGTCGTGCTCGACATATAGTACGCATCACCCACCCTAATAACATTAAGGTCAGGTACATCCGCCCATATAAATGGGTTCTCAAACATGCTCTCGCCTTGCTGCGCATAGACTGATGTGCTTGGTACAAGGTTCAGAAATAATGTAAGCGCTAATAAAAATGAAAACGACTTTTTAAACATTGATTTGTATCTCCTCCTCTGAGTTGTTTGTCATTCCAATAAAATATCTATTTCTGAGCTCATTTTAACTCAGTAATTCCGTACGAACCATGTAATTTCTTGTTTGAAAAGTTTCATTTGATACGAAATTCCGACTTAGGTTTCCTCTAAAACCAACAAGGCTGTAAGCGGATACAAATTGTGTGTAAAAAAACATCAGTGCCGCAATAGTTGGGCACTGATGAACATTTCTCTTTAACCGAACCTCATTTATTCGAACCTTTGTTTCATTACCCTGGCATAACGGAAATAATCAAACTCGGCATACCCGCCTATTTGCTTGGTTGCATAATTAAACAACCCGATCCGATATCCCATAAAATGATCTAACGTATATTTCATCTCTAACGGGCGGCCGATTTGAATCCATTTGACTCCATCCGCAGCGTAAAAGAAGTTTGCTATATCAATGCTATTCTCAAAAATAAATTCAATCTTTAAAGAAATCTGGCTGCCATTGTATCGAATATTCTCGACCGCTTCTTCACTGCCATCGCCCCGATTAACACACATCGCAACGAATCTGTCGCCGTTCTCCGCAACTTTAACGCCAACGGTGCCAAAGTGATTCTGTAGAGCGACCAAGCCGGCATGATCGCCAGGTTTCATGTGGGAAATGTCCATCAGCGTCATCCCAACGCAGGCGGGTCCTTCTGTCCGCTGCGTTAACGTATTGCGCGCGTGTACTACGCTGTCGGTCAAATTGCCCGTTTCCAATCTCAGAAAACTTGGCCGCTCCGTCACCGACCAAAGTCGATTGTCCGGGTTATGATTCCACTGCCAGTTCAGCGCCAACTTGTTTGCCGTGTATTCAAACTCGTCGCTAATCACCAGCGGTTTAGGAGACGTGGCGGGCAACGGGATTTCAAATTCCTCTGGCGCCTTCCCCTCCACCCCGATGATAGGCCATTCATCTACCCAAGAAACAGGCAGCACGCAGGGAATTCTGCCGACGGCATCGTGATCTTGAAACAGCACGGCATACCACTTGCCTCCCGGCGTTTCAACGATGCCGCCTTGCGCAACGCCTTTGTTCTGATAGCCCATGTCGTCATCTAAAATCAATTTGCTTTCATAAGGACCAAGAAGCTCTTCCGAGCGATAACAAATTTGTCTGCGACGCTGGTTTCCGGTCTTTGGCCACTCGATGAAGAACAGATAATAGCGGCCGTCTATCTTATACGCGTGGCACCCTTCGCATCGTAGTCCAATGCCGTCCCGTTCCGTTTCAAACAACAGCCGATTGACTCCGCCAGGCTTTACAGCTGTCGCATCATCCGTCAGCTCCGTAATGTAAATATCACCGTTACCATAGATCACGTAGACGCGGCCTTCATCAAACAATAAGCCCGGATCGTGAAAGAGCCCTTCAATCGTGGAGCGATCCCATTGACCGTTCTCGATATCATTCGTCCGGTAAATATAAAAACGGTTCATATCATTGCTTGAGAAGCACACATAGAACAATCCGTTATGATAACGCAAGCTTGCGGCCCATGACCCTTGTCCATAAATGCCTTTCCCATCCAACAAGTTGTGAGCATCGTTATCCTCGAATGTATCGTACACATAATTCACGATCTCCCAATGCATCAGGTTCTCCGACTTCATGATCGGGCATCCGGGCATCGTATGCATGCTCGTGCTGACCATATAATAAAATGTCCCTACTCTTATGACATCTACGTCCGGAACATCAGACCACATGACCGGGTTGGATATTATCGTATTATTCATCCCTATCTCTCCTTATTAAACACTTATACTACCAGTTGTATTATCTTACGTTTTACGCTTGCCCGACCGCGGTCAATAACGTGCTGCGTCCAAAATGTCCCAATAGGATGGCTTGGGCTTATGCGCCATATTGAAGACGAATGGCCAGTTTTTTCGGCCTTTCACCGGAAAGTTATCCAACCAAGTATAATCATCGGCTGCTCCCCAGAATGTTACGGACGTGATACATTCGCTGTACTCCTTAAACAGTTGGAAAAATTGCTTGTAACGTTCCGCTTGCCTCACGAGCATCTCTTTGGTCGGCGCGAGCAGATCGGTTCGGCGGTCGTCATGCTGGAATACGGATACGTCCAACTCCGTAATATGCAGCTTCACGCCAAGGCTTGCATATCTTTCGATCGCTTGGCGTATATCGTCAATGGACGGATGCTCCAAGTTCCAGTGCGCCTGGAGTCCGATCCCGTGGATCGGCACATCCTTCTCCTTCAACGACTTTACCAAGGCATAGATTTTTTCTCTCTTTTCGGGGATGGACTCGTTATAATCGTTATAAAACAACATGGCCTCCGGATCCGCCGCATGCGCATATTCGAACGCTTTGGCTATAAAATCCTCTCCTACGATGTCCAGCCACTTGGAAGAACGCAGCAGCTCCCCGCCGCTGTCGGATACCGCTTCATTCACGACATCCCATGCATAGATGCATCCCTTATAACGCGCAACCACTGTTTCGATGTGGGATTTCATCCGCGCTAGCAGCGTTTCGTGGTTAACTGCGCCGCCGGTGTGATCCTCAAACATCCAATTAGGCGTTTGATTGTGCCATACCAGGGTATGTCCTCTAACCGCCATGCCATTCGCTTTGGCAAACGCAATCAATCGATCCGCATTCTCGAAGGTATATCGATCTTCAGCAGGATGCAGGCTCTCGAACTTCATTTCGTTCTCCGCCGTTATACTATTGAAATGTTCCGCCAACAGGTCACGCTGCGTGACCAGCGTCTTTGAATTTACTGCCGCCCCTATTAAAAACTGCTGACTGAACGCTTCATGCAGCTTTGGGGAAGCATCCGTATGAGAATTGACCACTCTTTGTTCGCCTCCTCTTACCTATGTAATGCTTGAAGCTCAAACAAGCCATAGGCAATTGTTTACCAAAAGTGTAGCGCTTGCATTCGTTAGCAACAACCTGTCTATTATTTGTTCATTAACCCGGCAAATAATAGATTCCTGGATAAGGATCGTTCGTCCAAAATTTCACCCAATCACTTTTTCGTCAAGTTGACTTTCGTCGTTACGCACCTCAGATCTCTGTTCAGGTCAGCATCCTCCGTCAGATCCAAGACCGGGCATCCATCGATATCAAAATGCACTCTGCGGATGCCAGTACTTCTTGGCTCCGTTAAACCGCCTCTTGCATGGTAAACATTCAGCAGATTACCGTCACCGTCAGATATATAAGCATTATGACCAGGTCCGTATTCACCGGCTACCGACCTCGATGTGAGCAATGGATAATTACTCTTCGTCCAGCTGTCTGTATCCAGAAGGTCCGCACCTCTTGGTGCCGTCATCATACCTACGCAGTAGGTAGCATTAACGAGCGCACTGGAGAAGGTAACAAATATATTCTCTTTTGTAATAATGGCAAAAGGTCCTTCATCCACAAAAGTGTGATTATTTGCCCAGCCATATTCCGGCTTGGAGAGTAGAACGGGATCGTTAACCAACCTCCAAGGCTGCTCTGGATCAACATTCGCAATGTACAGCCAAGAGCCAAGATCCACCGGAGAAAGCTGTCGCTGTGCCCATATGACGAAGTGTTTGCCATCTGCTACAAAATAGGTCATATCCAGTGTGATGCCGGATTCGTACATATAATCGCCATCTTTGTTCTGCATTCTAATCGGCATTTCCCAATCATCTGCATGGACTGGATTTCCACCGGACTTTAATTTCATCACATGGGAATGAATGCTGCCGAATTCTCCACTGCTTACCGCGAAGAAAATATAAAGATCATTCCCGATAATATGGAACTCCGGGGCCCAAAAAAATTGTTTAATTAACGGATACATATCGTCATCCAAAATCAAGCTCTCGCCGGCGCTTGCTATACCTGCAATAGTCGCTGATTCCCTAACATAAAAACCTTGCTTAATTGAAGTATCATCATTAGTCGCGATAAAAAGGAATTTACCATTCCATTCGATGACACATGGGTCAGCTCGATTGACAGCCGTTGGAAAGGAATAAGAATCTTGTCGTACCGTTCCTTTAACATCGTATATACCAGCAAAATCCCAATCTACGTGACTAGTATCCCAATCTACTTTTTTCATAGATGACGAACCATCGTTATAGAAAGCCACAGCCCTTACAAGTTCCAAGTCGCTTGCCGAGGAAGCCTCTACGGTATCTGGTACTCGGATTTCTGTATTTGCAAGAGCTGATAATTTCGTTATGACCTTATTTCCGATTTGATTAGGCACATGAATCTCGTTTCGCTCCACAGCCCCCTCAATATCAGTCTCAGCTGTCTTAAATACGAATGCACTTGCCGTTTCCGGTTGAGATGAGCAATCCAGTGCGGTAATATCCGGCATGGAATTCTTGTAAAAATGGCCGGATTCATCGCACCAGCTAATTTCGTAATGGTTTGTGCGGGGATTATATTCGCAAATCGCATCGCTTACATAGGAATCGCTCTTCAAATGAATCAAACCGATTTCTTTATAATGGATTAAATCGGAGGAGGTAAACAGCAGGATACAGCCTACACTCTCCCGGTCGTTCCCACCATCATGCTCGATACGTTCTGCGATGACGCCGAAGGTACCGTCCGCCATATGAAAGAGGTATGGATTTTTCAAACTTTTGGCGTTCAGGGTCCCGTTGTCATTGGCGGTTGCCTTTGCGAATAAAACGCCTGAATTATGATTCAACCCTGTGTAAGAATTTCCGTCATGGCTATACGCCAAATGCATGCTATAGGCCAATTTGGGACTATAGACATCATCTTCCAGAGGCGTTCTTGTATAGCATAATAAATAGACATGATTTCTTTCTAAACTTATGGCTTCCGCGTTTTCCATTTATTCTACTTCTCCTTTAATGTAAGGATCGATCGTCTGAATCGTCCCATCCTCGTTATAATGCAGTTCCGTATACTTGACACACCGCTTATGGTTGACGCCTCCAGAGAGGGAACAGTCGTGATAAAACAGGTACCATTTGTCTTCAAACTGGACTATGGAATGATGGGTCGTCCAGCCGATTACCGGTGTAAGGATCGTTCCTTTAAAGGTATACGGGCCCAGCGGATTCCGGCTGACGGCGTAGACGAGCTTATGCGTGGTACCGGTCGAGTAGGACAAGTAGTACCATCCGTTATGCTTGTGCACCCACGGTCCTTCAAAGAAGCGCCGATCCTCGTCGCCGGCCGGAATCGGGCTGCCGTCCTCATCGATGATCGAAATTTCCTGCGGAGCTCCTTGAAAAGACAGCATGTCCTCACTCAATATCGCAACCTGCGGACCAAGAGCAGGAGCACTCGCATCCGGCCCCGCAGCTTCCGGCTCGAAGCTGCCGGTCTGCCATTTTTCCAGTTGGCCGCCCCAAAGACCGCCAAAGTAGATATAGGCCTGCTTATCTTCGTCAATCAGTACGGCCGGGTCGATACTGAAGCTGCCTGCAATGTAATCCGGCTGCGGGATAAAAGGTCCGGCCGGCGACGGGCTTGTCGCCACACCGATCCGAAAAATCCCATCATGGTCCCGTGCGGGAAAAAACAAGTAATAGATGTCGTTCTTATAAGCGGCATCCGGTGCCCAAAGCTGCTTGGAGGCCCACGGAATATCTCTTAAATGAAGAACCTCGCCATGATCAACGACGGGAGATTCTAGATTGTCCATGGAAAGCACATGATAATCTTCCATTGCATAGTGGTCCCCATTGTCATTATCAGGTCCATCGTGGTCGAGGTCATGCGATGGGTAAATATAAATTTTTCCCTCGAATACATGCGCAGAAGGATCGGCCGTGAAAATATGGGTGACAAGCGATTGATTTGGTTTTGGTATTTGATTCATGCGAATTCTCCTTTTTTATAACCTTAATGATCTGGCATACTTACACTTCGGCGAAGCCATCTTCAGTAGATGACGGATAAATAAAGTGTAGTACTTGCCATATGCGGAAACAACCTGTCGATCAATAGGTATAGTCAAATAAAAGCAGCCGGTCGTTCTGGCCGGCTGCCAATTCAATCCTTTTTCATTTAAATCAAATCAGATTGCTTAAGTAGTTTTAGAACTACATTTGCGACCTCAGCTCTAGTGATATAAGCCTTCGGAGCAAGGGCATCGACGCTTCTTCCAGACACTATGCCAGCTTGGATATTGTGTGCAATGGCTTGCTTTGCCCAAGCTGAAGCGGCTGACGCATCTTTATAAACTCGTAATACATCGTTCGCAGGCTGTAGATCAAGTTGATCCTTCAGTCCCGTAACGGTCATGGCTTTTGCAATGATCGTCATCGCTTGTTCTCTTGTAATCTTGCTCATCGGGCGGAAAGAACCATCATCAAAGCCGTTAATTAAACCAAAAGACTGAGCAGTTTGGACAGCGTTACTGTACCAATCCGTTGCTTTTACATCGTTAAAGGAAGGTTTGTCGTTTTCCAGCCTCAAGCCCAATCCTTTGACTATGATTGCGGCGAATTCTGCTCGAGTGATATCTGCGCTCGGATAAAATGATTCATTGCCGTCTCCGCTGACGATCATTCTTGCACCCAGTTCATGAATGGCTTCATTAGCCCAATGTGAAGCAGTATCCTTGAACTCTACTTGGTTATACACGACAGAATAGATGCTATTCGTCAAGCTCTTAATGCTGGCAAAATACTTGCCATCCATTACAATGATTTTTGTCGGTACATGGCGAATCGTACCATCCGCTTCTACTACAACGCCAGTCGTTATCTTGTTTGGGTCTACTCCATTCGGAAGTGCAATTGTACGCTCCACATAAGTTGTGAACGTTGAAACATCAATTGTCTTTTCCCCATAGGAAGCTCTCACAATAAATTCAACTGGCGGTAAGACAAAAGCAAACTTCCCTTTGCTTGCCGCTTGTTCCACCAACTCTAGCATAGCAGCCGATGGACTGCCGATTTCCACTTGAAAGGTAATATCCTGCAAGGAAATACCAGCTTGTGCAGATAAAGCAGACGCTCCGATTAGCTCGGCAGGCAAGGTATAAGCGGCTTTATCCGTTTTGATTTCCACCGTCACCTTCTTGTCTCCCATCAGCTTTAACACTTGACCAGCAAACTCTGCAACTACGACATCCGAATCGCTAGTTAGCGGAATAGTGATTATGGAACCGGCTGCGGTCCCGTTAATGCTTTGTTCAAGCCTCTGCTCGTCAAACCTAGCCGTAGTAACCGTTTGGCTGTTTCTCACAGATTTCACAGCCATCCCTAAGTTTACGAATTGACCATTAACTTTAATTCCGATGACACTGTTCACTGGATTTTCATTTCCTGTATTACCTGAGCCAGGGTCGCCATGATTACCCGTGTTATTCGCTTTGGTCACCGTTACTTCAGTTGCTGCTGTCCGTACTACACCTCCGGCAATAACCGTTAGAGTCACGGTTCCTGTTCCGACTGATAATCCCCTAACTGTAACCGTATCTTTATTGCTGTCCCCAACGATCTCCAGAAGTTGATCCGTGCTCCACTCGTACGTGGGGTTCGCAGCGTTTGATGGGTTAAGATTAGCGTTCAGGACCAGTTCATTGCTCATGTTAATTGATGCTAAACTTGCTGTGATACTAACCGATTCCAAAGGAAACTCTTCTGACACCTGCTTCTTAATACTAAGCGTGTACGCTTTCTCAGTTACTCTGTCTTCTGCAACCACCCGGATATTTAATGTTGCTGTATCGGCATCTAAAGCAACTTTTCGAACAGCCGTATCATCGATCAGAATATCGTCTACATATACCAAGGCATTTGAATTTACAGGCGTGAAATTAACCATGGCCTCCGTGGTATCCTGCGGTACTGTTAAAGCATAGTCACTACCGGTTAATGCCGCCGCTGTGCCGCCTGCAGTCACGCTCTGAAGGTTCGTATCATTGCTATAATCTTTTAGAATCGATAACGTCCCAAATAGACTACCAACATAACTTGTTCCTCTGCTCGCAAACTTCACCGTTACTTTGGTTTTTCCCGCCACCAATTGCGCGGGAATTTCATACCTCACGTCATAGAATTGAGCCGGATTTCTGGCTTCTACCGTTTCCTCCTTTATGAGTGTTCCATCCACATACACATTAAAGGTTCTTCCTTGATCACCGCTGTAGTACTTGGTCGCCACATAATTCGTGATGGACGGAGTAACGGTCATGTCGTAGCTGAGCCAGCCGTCTCCGGTATTCACGCCGAATGCATGGCGGTACTGATAGCCGCCGTAGGAGCCTCCTGATGAATTGCCTTGCAGGTTATGCGCCAATTCGTGCTGATCATTGGTGATTTGCACTTCATCGATTAGCGCGACAGCCTTCCTCGCTGCATTCTTTTTATTTAAAATGTTATTCTGAAAAAAAGGAGAGTCTAACGCCGATAAGTAAAAGTAAATGCCATATCTTTCCCCTGTATTTAAATAGTAAGGGGTAAATTTCAGATTTTGATCCTCATCTGTATTCCGCAGCGTGAATTCTACTTTCCCTTCTGTCTTTACCAAATTATCCTTGACGTTAGCCATCCAGTCACTCACAGTTCCATCTTCAATCAGAATATAGTCCTTGTAAGTCACACCTTCCGGCATATTTGCTTTTTGCGAGGCGAGATGGGGAATGGCCACCATTTGTTCGGTTCCCATACCTGCGCTTAAGACGACAGGACCGTACGTAAACGCTACCGCTTCTGCGTTATCGTGCAGCGTTGAAATTTTGACCTCCATAGGGAACGTCAGCTCAATAACATCCCCTGCTTCCCATACTCTCTCTACATTTACATAGCCGTCTACTGCGTTTGCATGCAATGCTTCCCCATTAATGGTCACCACCACGTTTTGACCTGCCGCAATCCAATCTGGAGTCCTGAATTTGAAATTAATGCTTTCGGCAGATGCAGCGTTGATGGTGAAGGTTGCCTTATTGCTTTCCGGCAGATTGGCCTGCTGTGTGAATTGAAGGCCTTTATCCGTCCACTTTAGCGTCGAGCTTACGTACATGTTGACATAAAGATCCGATTCGGTTCGGAAATAAATGCTGTCATCCAGTTTCGTGAAGTTTTCCATCCCCGTTCCGGTATCACACCAAAAGCTGTCAAACTCTGTTCCATAGACCTTGAAATAACCTGTTCCCATCGGCTTGAAGTACGTCGTCATTCCGGTCTCCGGGTTCATGGAAGACAGAATCTCATTCTGGAATGCCCTTTCATAATAGTCCGCGTATTTGATATCTCCGGTTAACCTGAACAGTTCTCTGGTAAGCTTTAGCATGTTATACGCGTTACAGGTTTCCGCATTCACATTATTTCTTCTTGCATCCAGTTGTCCTGGTTCTCTAAAGTGCTCGTTTTCGCTATTGCCGCCTGTTACGTAAGTATGATCGTGAACGACCGTCTCCCAGAAGTTTTCAGCTGCTTGCAAATAGAACTCCGCCTCTTCACCTAATGTCCGATAGCGATTCAGAGCGCCAATAAACTTTACGATCTGGGTATTGGCATGCGAATTTTGCAAAACATCATTGCCGTTTACAATCGGGGTGAATAATGAATCTTCATCAAACATATGAGCTGCTATGACATGAGTTGGATCCTGAGTGGCTTTGTACAATTCATATAAGCCGTCGTTCATGCCGCCATATTCTATATTTAACACCCTTGTATGTGTCGCTTCATCCCAGGTTTGCGTCCGGTTGTAAGTCCAGTCTCCCAGCTTGCTTGCAATCTCTAAAGCCACTCCATTATCCGTATAATTGTATACATCGACTAGGCCGGCAACAATTTTGTGCATCGTATACCACGGCACCCAGCTCGGACCTTCGACTTTTCCTTCGATAACATCGAAATGCGTCTCCGGCGTTGCGAAGATATAGCCATTCGGACTTGCAACTTGACATGCCTTTAATTCGCTAAGAAGATAATCGATTCTATTTTTGACTTGCAGGTTTAGGGCGGGATTGCCCTTGGTTTGTTTATATGCCTGTGAAAGCGCTGTCAAGTAATGGCCCATAATATGCCCTCTTAGATAGCTCCAACCGCCTTCCCAGCCGCCATACAGCTCTGCTTTCTTCGGTAATCCTGCTACCGTCCTGAATCCCGACAGCAGTCGATCCGGATCGAGCTTTAACAAATAATCCAAATTTTTATTAAATGCATTTACATAAAAAGGGTCCGTTACCTCTACATCTTCCATGTCAAACGACTTAATCATCGCAAAATCGCCAGCGTATTTGCTGGCTTTTACAATAACATCAAATTTTTTAGTCAACGTTATTGTGCCATACGTTACACTTACAGTAACTGTTACGGGAGTATCAACCTCAGGCGCAATAACTTCTCCCGTATGGGAAAGAACATCTGGATTAGAAGAACTCCACGCCAGCATACTCCCGTTATTCCCACTCACCGGAAAAGGCAGACTCCCTCTTATTGTTCCCGGGAGCATAATTGAATCCAGGTCCATCTGTGCAATGGACTCCTCTTCAATTATGCCTCCTTCTGCTTTGAAAATATCTCTGATCTCTTCATTTGATGCTGCTGTGCTATAGATTTTAAATTCATCCATATTCAGCTTGGCATACCCTCCACCGTAGTTGGGTGAATTAAATCCCAAATACTTATGGTCTGTATCGTTCGCAATAATGCCGCCGCCCTTTGTATTGTACATGACCTGCTGTGCCATACCGTTACGGTATATAGCTGCATTTTTAGTGGCATTGTCGTAGGTGACAGCAATGTGAGTCCATTCACCAACAGGAAAGAAAGCATTTCTATCCCCTGTTACATATGATTCTTGAACGCTTGTGCCTGTTGATAGTTTTAATGGAACATCATCGCTCAAGATGCTCAAATACCATCCCTCTCCATTCCAAGCGCCACTTGGTTTGTTCCACATAACAATGTGCTCGCCAACCAAGTTTGTGTCAGGCTTAACCCAGAAGGAAACGGTCAAGTTTTGTGGTTGTAATGCCGATGACGTGCCCAGGTCAATATAATTGTTAGTTCCATTGAGTTGTAATGCTTTTCCTACTTTCCCGCTGGTATAGATTGCAGAGCCATTTAATGTACCTTGGATCGCATTCGTAGAAGAATCCGTAATATTATCTTCGAACTTTAATTCCATTTCCATGGAGTCATCCAACCCTGCTGCATTAACATACATACCCGTACTAGTGAATCCGGTAGCATTTGCTAATAATGTAAGAGAAAGTACAAGTAATGCCACCTTGCCTCTAACCGTTTTCTTTGGTATTGGTTTCATAATCGAATCACCTCATATTAATATTCAACTATAGCTTGATCCTTCAACTCAATTGAGCCTTAACTTTAAAGCGTTTTCAAAAATTCGATTTTATTATTTCAGCCTCCTTATCGTTGATCGTTGAAAATTGACTAAACGCTCCAAACGCTTAGAAGAGTCTCCTAAGTAAATTATAGATATAATAGTATCTATTAAAATGGTGTCTCTTATTTGAAAGTTATATTTTCTTTGGGAATTTCACAAAATCAACTCCAAGTCCCATCTGAGGAGCTCTTAGACTGCATTACAAGCGTAAACGGCTGTCGCCGTCCTCTGTGGCAAAAGCAGTCGTTTCGCGGAGATATATAAGCACATTTATATGTGAAAACATATAAATTCTTATATATTAAAAAAAGAGAGGCCCATGCACATGCGCTTAGGCCTCTCGTTTATTCATTCCTACTCGTAGGTTTCATAATGGAACCAGTCAAAATGAGCCGGCGACTCGGATCGAGTGCCGTTGCCCGTCGCATACATGGCGAAGAATACACCCGTAAACCCGCCGGCTACTTCCGTGGCCAGCAAAGCGCACTCCCCTTGGCCAAACCAGAAGGGCTCCTCATGGCTGCTGCTTGAGAAACCGAAGGCATAATGCTCCTTGTCCGATTTGACAGTCAGCACGACCTTATCAGCCGACCATGGCGCCTCGTGCTCCACCTTCCATAAACTGCCGACCCTTCTCCGGAAAATGATCTTGCGTTCGCCGGCAATTCTTGTCACTGCAATCTCGTAATGAAACCGCTCATTCATGAATACGGTTATTCCCGCTTCTTCGCCGTCTCGCTGCGGTGCAAACGTCAAATATGCGGATACGCGGCATGCAAAGTGCTGCTGCCTCCGCCCGATAAACGCAGGCGCGTCAACAGCATTTAAGGTAGCCGGGGAGCCGTACAGCGTCAGGCAGCTGTCTTTCTCCGTCAACGTCCAATTATCCGGGTTCGGCGAACGCAGAAAATTCCATTGCGGAGCGAGAGCGGAAGCGTTGAAGTCGTCTCTCACCATCGGCTCCTCGGTCACAGGCTGCAGAGTTAACCCAGCGGAAGGCATCGTCTCTCCTATGGTGCCGTTCTCGCCGATCATCGGCCATCCGTCTTCCGTCCAGGTGACGGGTGCAAGGAACGTTTCTCTGCCGAGATGATGACGATTCGGATACCCGACAGGACGTATGCCAAGGAATACGGCCCACCAGCTGCCATCCGGCGTCTGGACGAAGTCTGCATGTCCCGTCGCATGAATCGGCTTGAAGAGGCTCCGATGAGACAGAATCGGATTGTGCGGACAGCTCTCAAACGGTCCGGCCGGCCCTTTGCTCCTTGCCACCGTTACCATATGGCCGTACTCCGTGCCTCCTTCGGATATGAGGAGGTAATACCAATCGCCGATCCGGTAGATATGCGGAGCCTCCGGATATTGCCCGCCGGTCCCCGTCCATAGGAACGCGCATTCCGAAACTTTTTTCCCGGTCTTCAAGTCGATTCGGCTCTGGTATATACCCGGGCCCGTTATATCATTGCTCGCGGATGAAGTAATATAGACCGTCCCATCCTCGTCGAAGAAGAGATCAGGATCAATCCCGGGATGATCTAGATAAATCGGATCGGACCACTCCCCGCGCGGATCATTCGTATACACATAAAAGTTGCCCCCGCTCGAGACATTTGTGGTGATCATGTAGAATGTACCGTTATGAACACGAATAGTAGGCGCGAATATTCCGCCAGAACTGCTCGCTTGACGCAAATCCAATTGCTCTGGCCTGGTCAAGCAATGTCCTATCTGCTGCCAATGCACAAGATCTTTGCTGTGATAGAGCGGTACTCCCGGAAAATACTCGAAAGAGCTGGTCACCAGATAGTAGTCCTCACCTTCTCTGCAGACGCTCGGGTCGGGATGGAAGCCGCTAATAACGGGATTTTGGTAAGTCATTTCGTAAGACACTCCTTTGTAGATATAAGTTTGCGTTCATTTACAGCACTTCTTCAAGCAATCTTCGGCTATGCGCGTCAAGCGCGTGCCAATCGGGAATTTCACAGCGTTTGCCGCTCAGATCGGTCAGAATAATCCGGCCTCCGCCGGGATATTGGAGATGCTCATGCAGATTTCGCATCGCCATTCGGGCGGGGCCAAGATGTGTCTGCAGCTCCCACAGCCACAGATCGGATTTGAATTTCACACTTTCCACCCGCGTTACCCTCGGAAGGAAGTAGCGGAACTGAAGCTCCTTCGTAAGCTCGGCGGTACTTTCTTCATTAAGCTCCGCGATATCGCGGATGATTCCGAGCTCATCGCCGCTCGCATTTCGGATTGAGATATACTGCGAGTCGTATTGAAACGGGAACGCACGGTAGACGACAAGCTCATCATATGGTTTGCCGTCAACGACGCCCTGGAGCACGCCGCCTTTGCCTCGGCTGAAGCTCGCTTCGTCCTCTGACAATACCCGAATAGCAAAGCTATCCGTCATCAGCCCTCAACCCCCTTTATTTTGGACATCTCTTTCTGGGCGTCAACAAGCTTACGGTAGACGCCCTTTTCTTTCTCAAGAAGTTGTTCGTGAGAGCCGACTTCGACGATTTTACCCCGTTCCAGCACGACGAGACGGTCTGCGTTGCGGAGCGTGGACAAGCGATGGGCAATGGCAAAGGTCGTACGGCCCTGAACAAGCCGCGAAATCGCCTCCTGAATCTGCCGCTCTGTTTCGGTGTCCACTGAAGCGGTTGCCTCATCCAAAATAAGAATACGGGGGTCATGGATGATAGCGCGGGCGATGGCTACCCGCTGCCGCTCCCCGCCGGACAGCTTGTGCCCACGCTCGCCAACCCGGGTATCATAGCCGTCCGGCAATCTGACGATAAAATCATGCGCATTGGCAATCTTGGCTGCCCGCATAATTTCTTCAGGTGTCGCGTCGGACTTGGAATACGCGATGTTCTCCGCGATCGAGCCGTCAAAGAGAAACGTTTCCTGAAGGACAACACCGATCTGCTTTCTTAAATCGGATTGGCTGATATCGCGGATCGAAACACCGTCAATGAGTATGGAACCTTCATCCGCGTCATAAAACCGGCATATCAAATTGATAAACGTCGACTTGCCCGCTCCCGAATGTCCGACCAAGCCGATCATCTCGCCTGCTTTCACACTTAGGCTGATATTCCGAAGCACTGGATGATGCTTCTCATAGCCATAAGTGACCTGTTCGAAGTCGACATCGCCCTTGATGGTACCGAGCGGCACCGGCTTGTGAACATCGGGCACTTCGGATGGCGTATCGATAATTTCAAACACCCGATGCGCGGCAGCCATCGCATTGCTGGCCCAGTTAATCATCTGGCTGACCCACTGCAAAGGACCGAATAACATGCCAAGATAAGCGACAAGCGCCATAAGCACCCCTAGCTGCAGCTCGTCGTTCAACACCTTGCTTCCTCCGTAATACCAGATCAGAAGCGTGCCTATTCCCGCAATAAGGTTAAAGGCAGGAAATATAAACTGCCAAAGCCCTTCTGTCTTGACATTGTTCTTCACGACTTCCGCGTTCGCCTCGGTATAGCGGGACAACTCCTCGCGTTCACGGCCAAATGCCTTCACCACCCGAATACCCTGCAGTGAATCGCCGACCAGCATATTCAAGCGAAAGATCGACCTCCACTGCTGGTAGAGGCGGCGTCCGATTTTTGGCCAGATGGTGACTGACGCCGCAACCATAACCGGAACAGGCAGCAGCGCGAACAGTGACAGCCTCCAATCCAGGCTCATCATGATGATAAAAATGATGACGACGCGAAGCGATTCTCCGCAGACGAAAATGACGCCGTCCGTCATGAATTGACGCATCGACTCTGCATCATTATTAACGCGGCCAATAAATTGAGAGGTCTGCCTGCGGTCGAAGAAGGCCAGCGAAAGCCTCATGAGCGACGCATAAACATCCTTGCGAACATCACCCATTAGCTTGGAACCGACCCATATGCCGATATACCCGCGCACCGTCTGCATAACAGTAAGAAGCAGCATGGTAAGACCCAAGCCAGAAACAACGGTAAACAAGGCTGAGCCCATATTTTTGGGCTGCAGCACATCGTCGATGATGATTTTCGTCAGAAACGGCGGCAGCAGCTCGACCAAGGTGGTTAGAATCAGCAAACAGCCGGCCGCTGCCATTTGAAGCTTATAGGGCTTTGCGTAACCCAGCATCCGGGAGGCTAGCTTGCCATTGTTCAAGCAAAGCTGGCAAACCTGCGTGCCTTCACCGAGCGGATTGGCGCAGGTCGGGCAATAACGCGGTAAATCGCGCTCCGAAACGGCCGGAAGCTCCTCTCCCTTTGCAATCGCGCTCAAGAGCTTTGCGGCAAAGCCGGCTACCGATGTCAGCTCAGCCGTATAGCGGGCAATGACTACCGGTCCGCTTTGCATGTCGGCTACCAGTGTGCCGCCTCCTACTGCACCAACGGCTCTCGCATCCTTAAGCTCCGCAGCCGATAGCTGCATGACTGTCGGACCTTCCATCTGCATAATCATGATGTCGCGGCTAGTAACGGCGATCCATTGCTCGCCGAACCGGCCGTCAGGCAGCAGGTCTGTCTTGAAACTAAACAACAGCTTGCCTGTCAGCTGCTTCAGGAGATGCTCCGGAAGCATATCCTGCTTGGACATGGACATCATTCTCCCTTTCTTAATCTACAACTAAGCAACGATCCGAAGACACTCGAAATACTCCGCTTCGGCTCCTTGTTCGCGCAGCGATGAAGAGCTTCCCGCATTACGGCAGCTTCGAAGGATCCACGACCGCCCAGAACGCCGGCTTCGCCTGAAGCTGCTTATCGAATAGGAACGGCGCCTCGGTGCGCTTTACCGGGAACGAGCTCAGCCACGTATGGTCATCCGCGATGCCCCAGAATACGACGCCGCTGAGAATGTCCTTGTTCGCCTTGAACGCCTCGAACAGCTCACGGTACCGATCTGCTTGCTTCTTTAGCACGTCAGCCGGAATATCCGCGCCGAAATCTCTGCGATCGTTCCAAGCGTAGATACTCATATCAAGCTCGGTAACCAGATTGTCAAGGCCGAGCTCGCTGAATTTCTGCATCGAATCGATAATGGAATCGACCGTGGGCCCGAGTATGCCGATATGCGTCTGATGCCCGACGCCGTCGATCGGCACCCCATTGGCCAGCATTTCCTTGACCAATTCATACAACCTGTCGCGTTTCACCGGATTGTCCGTTCCATAGTCGTTAATGTACAGCTTTGCGTCCGGTCCGCCCGCTTCGCGCGCCGCGCGGAAGGCCGTCTCGATGTAATCGGTACCTGTAATCTTGTACCAGTCGCTGGCCCGCATGCCGCCTGGGTCCCCCGGCTCAATGACCTCGTTTACAACGTCCCATGATTGAATGTCGTCCTTATACCGTCCGACAATGGTACGGACATGCGTATCGAGCCGTTCAAGCAGCAATTTCTTGTTCGCAACGCGCTTCCCCGGATCCGTCTCGTCGACCATCGGTTTGCCATCGGCATCCTTGAAGAACCAAGCTCCGACCTGGCTATGCCAGATAAGCGCGTGGAATCGAACTTCCATGCCGCTCTCCTTCGCAAATTTGACGATCCGGTCCGCATTTTCCCAATTGAAGCTGCCTTCTGCAGGTTGTATCGCATCCGGCTTCATTACGTTCTCCGCGACCAGCCAATTCACGTGCTTCTTGAGCAGCTCTGCCTTGAGCCCCGTTGTCTGAAACGGTTCGACGGCCGCTCCGATCGGGAAATAGTCGGCGTACGATTCCATGAGCGACGGTATATCCGTCTGGACTGACGGCTCCGGAAGCGCTCTCTCCTTTTCTTCCTCCGGGGCCGCGGTCTGTTCAATGGGGTCCACGGACTCTTCCGCCTTTGGGCCATCCTCCTGCTGAGCCGTCAGGCTTTCGCTGGTACTTATAGCTTCCGTCTCGCTTGGATCAAACCTGTTCAGCAGCAGCAAGGCAACGACAATTGCGGCGGCTAACAAGATAACTAGCAAGGCGTTTCTTCGTTTAATAATTGGGCTGGACAAGCCGGAAACCACCTTCCTATGGATAATTTCAATGGATACAAGCGTAAACGGCTGTCGCCGTCCTCAGTGGCAAAAGCTATCGTTTCGCGGAGATATATAAGCACATTTATAAGTGAAAACTTATAAATTCTTATATATCCATAAAAGGGAACAGCCTTGCGGAAGTTTTCAGCTCCGCAAGGCGCCTCCCCTATACTTGTCAAAGCTAGCCTACTATGCCAGTTCGCTCGATACTTTCGACAAAATAGCGTTGAACGAACAAATAAATAATAATGAGCGGTAAAATCGCGAGCAGAATTCCCGTATCCTGCACCATGCTCATATAGAACGGATCTGCCTTTGACGCATCGCCGCCTTGAAGCTGAATCGCCAAATTGTACGGCAATGACGACAATTGCGTTGACATGACTTTACTCGAGGTTAAATACGTCGTCGTAAAGAAACTGTCGTTCCATTGCCATACAAACGAGAAGAGCGTCGTAGTAATAATGGCCGGCACCGCATTAGGCAGCATGATCCGCGTAAACGTTGACCCTACCCCGGCGCCGTCGATGTACGCCGCTTCCTCGACTTCTTTGGGAATCCCCCTGAAAAATTGCCGGAAGATAAAAATATACAATCCCGCTTTGAGCGAATTTGCTGTAAGCGACGTCAGTATAAACGGCCAATAGGAGTTGAGAAGATTAACTGATTTCCCGGAAATCAAAGGAATAAGCCCCATTAAGGTGAAATCCTTCAGATTTAAATAAATCGGAATGAGTATGGTTGTTGGCGGTACGAGTATGGTCAAAATGACGCCTGCAAAGAGCAAATTGCTTCCTTTGAATTTTAGGCGGGCAAACCCGTATCCAGCGAGCGCGCAGGAAATCGCGGTCAGAATCGTGGTCGTCGCCGATAGCGTAAAGGTATTGAGCAGCGTCTCCCAGTAGTCCATGATCCTTATCGCGTTCATGAAATTGTCCAACGTATAATGCTTGGGAATCCATACGACGATCGGCGAATAGAGATCCGTTTTGTCCTTAATCGCTGTCGAGATTTTCTGAAGGATCGGGTACAAGATAACGAATGATAACCCTGCGATCAGCGTTAACCGAATGATTGTCCAAAGCCAGCGCTTCCAGCTTTCTAACGATAACAATCGAGAAACGGGCATCTCATACACCTTCTTTCTATTCGTGGTAAAAGACTTTTTTGGATATAAAATAAGAGCTGATCAATAAAATGACGGCAATCGCCAGAAAATAAATCCAGGCCATCGCCGAGCTGAGGCCAAAGTTGAATTTGACAAAGCCCGTATCACGAATCAAGTCCGTTAACGCATTACGCGAGAACGAATCAATAATCGTGTAGATCATGTTGACCAGAATAAGCGGGCTGACCATCGGAAACGTAATTTTCCAGAAGGCTTCATAGCCGGTAGCTCCCTCGATCTTTGAAGCTTCGTACAGCTGAGGGGATATCGTCTGAATCCCGGCAAGGAAAATCAGAATCTGAACGCCCGACTGACTGACGATTTGGTAGATCCGGTCTACCGCACCCGTAAGATAGTTCACTATGGTCTCGCTTACGCCGGCTTGAAGCATCATTCTGGCAAGTTCGAAGCTTCCAAAAGCATTCATAACGCCGCCGGATCCCGCATTTTGCTCGTTGACGGCTTGGATCAAGCTGGTGCTCTCAAGGGTCATAATAATCCCGGAGGCCAGGATGACCGGCAAGAAAAAGATGGACCTGGCCACAGATCGGCCAAAAAACTTCTGGTTCAGCAATACCGCGAGGAACAAGCTGAATATAACGATCAGCGGTACGTTTACCACCATATTTACGATCGCTTCCGTCAGAATCCGATTAAAGGTAGCATTGACGGTCAAGGCTTCCACGTAATTCTTCCAACCGGAAAACGTGATCGTGATGCCTTCCGCATTGGCCTTGATCGTGCTGAAGCTGTACCGCAAGGATGACAGCAAAGGAATAAAGAAGAAAAATACAAATCCAAGCAGCCAAGGCAAGACGTAGACAAAGCCCCAGAGCGCTTTCTGCTCCGCATACGTCCTTTGTTTCATGCCGAGCTTCGTTAAGGATTTCATGATTGTCCACCACCCGTAATATAGCTCTCGGCTTCGACCGTCCTGCCGCCCGCCGTTACTTGCGAACGGTTATAATTCACAATGACATAAGCGCCATTCTCATAGACCGTTTTGAACACGCCTTCACTTAGCTTCTCATGCCCGGTGATCCGCTCATTCCGGACATTTTTCAGAACCCCGTTTACCTCCTGATAAATCTCGGCGGCCTGGTCGATCCACAGCTCGTAATTAACGGCGTACAGATCGTTATATTCCGTATCTTTCACCTTATGATTCGGCTCATAGATCCACTCGAAGTAAACTCCCGCACCGTATTCCAGGCATTTGAGCACGTATTGCTTTACATCGGTGTAGGTAGAAAGATTATATGGCGCTCCCGTATAATCGATAAATCCGCGAACGACCATTTGATAAAAAGGAATCTCTTCATCCTCGATTTTAAATTTACTGTTCGACATAGGCGCATTTGTGATGTCGCTCAGGTAAGGAAGCGCATAGGCATTTCCGCCGTCGGCCATCATCGTGAGATTCGCTTCGCGGATCTTGTTCAGCGATTGGATAGATATCCCCTCAGACTCTGCCCGATCGACTTGATTGTTCTCGCGGTAATCGCTGTTCAATTGGTCCGCCAAATCCCGCAGCGAAATGCCTCCGGTCTTAAAGCCGCCGAAATCCTTCAGCATGGCATCCGTGAATTTCCCAACCATCTTCGGCGAGACGACATAGGACGGAAGGCTGTTCCGATCGCGTCGGTTTAGCGCCGTGTCGAGCGGATAAAGCGCTGCCGGAACTCCTCTTAACGTTCTGGAAGCTTCCTTCGTCTTGTTGAACCCTGACCCTGAATGGGCAGTTAGAATCGCAACGTCCGGATAGAATGAAACTCCCTGTTCCTTGGCAAACGATACAAAGTCCTTCAAGCCTCTGCTCCCGCCGATCGCCCGGTCGACCGAGAGGTTATCCGGAACCTCGTGATCCAGGCCTTTGTTAAACCAGCCGGAGTACTTAAGCTTGATTTCATGAATGTCACGCTGCTGCATCTGTGTAACAATGCTCTGCGCTTGTTCAAATGTCGTTAGCGGCTCCAGCGATTGATACGGAATTCCTGCGATATGCTTCTTTTTGGATATGCTTCCGATCAGCTGCAGATAAAAAGGGATATCATCCTTTCCGTCAGCCGCCTCCAGATGAGGGAGACCGTTTTTCTGCATCAAATATTGCTGGTAGTACGCAGCCATTCCTTGATAAGAAGCATCTTCGCCGTCAAGAAACGCATAACGGACCGTCAGGTCGCTCATCACCGGATTTTCTTGAAACTTCGGCAGCGAGCGCTGCTGTCCATTCGCATCCAGGCTTAAATCGCCCTTGTTCAGAACAGAGAAGCTCGGGTAGACGTAGTTATAGCTGTTCAGCCTGCCGCTGATATCGGCATTAATGGTCGCTACGGACTCGCCTTCTTCAATAATGCCGAGAAACGCGCCGCCCTCGCGAATAATTCCGAATACCGGCAGCCTGGCCTCTTGCGTTCTAACCGCATTTTCAGTCGTATCCATCGTCTGGTCCGCTCCGTATATTTGCTGCTGGTAGGCTGGATAATTGGTTTTGCCGTTGTTAAAATGGATCAGCGCCCCTGCCCCGTCCGGAACAAGGATGGAGCCTTTCGACTCTGGTCCCCCTGCGCCAAAGAAGCTCAGGAGTGAAATCGTGTTCACCGGGTATTCCTCCGGATATTGGATGCTCGAAACCGGAACTTTGGCGACGAGACTATCCCCATCCAGGACATATTCAATCGATGCAAGGAAAATCCGCGGCTCCGGCTTCGTCTGATCCAGATTGTTCTCCGCGATGTCCGCTACCAGATCCTCCTCCGTATAACCCGCATCCTCGAACGCCTTGAGCGCCCGGTCAAGCTGAAGTCCTTTCAGCGCACCGTCGTTTCTTTCATATACCGAATTTTCTTTGTCTTCGGTATAGGCGATTTTCAATGCCCGCTTCCCCGTATTATCCAATTTACTTAACACTTTTTCTTCAAAACGGGCTTTGCTCATCTTCATGGGCATGTCGTCCATCGTTTTTTTGCTCGTTCCGAACTGATACGACACCCTTACGCCGCTTGGAATTTCTTCGAATTTGATCTGCTTGTAAACCACGCTGTCCGAAAAGGAATTGACTGCGCTCAGCTGTCCGAACAAATTATAAAAATCGATTTTCAGTTGAGAAGACAATACTCCCTTATTAACCCCTGCGGCTAACGGATCCGATTCGCGTTCAGGCGGATTGCTGTGCCATATTTC
The DNA here is from genome assembly GCF_031157315.1 of Paenibacillus sp. LHD-38. Taxonomy (GTDB): domain Bacteria; phylum Bacillota; class Bacilli; order Paenibacillales; family Paenibacillaceae; genus Pristimantibacillus. The sequence continues at coordinate 118,360 of NZ_JAVIFU010000014.1, read as the reverse complement.
GCCGCTTTGCTTATGAATGACCGCAACAGCGCCTGTCTTATCATCCACAAACAATTTCAATAAGTCATTTTCAGCTATCCCTTTCATGCCGGCCACGCGGGCATCCGTGAAGGAAACGCTCAGAGCCTTTCCTTGTGTAAATGCCTCGGCTAGCTGTACGCTATCCTCCGCCTGATTAACCGTGCCCCCATCCGAGCAGCCGGCAACGAGAAGCCCCACCAATAAACATGAGGCAAGCAGTACGTACCTTCCAGCTTTGTTCATCTCTCCTCCTCCTTCCTTAGTTCCTCATAACCAATTCTTGATAGATAACGGATATGAAGGCGATGATCTGTTGGACCAAGCTGAAGAACAGTAAACCGATAAAGGCCATAAAGCCCATCGCTAGGACCGTCAGAATGATGATCCCGATCGTTTTGGACGGCGTAAATTGATGCACCGTCATATTCGCGACAAATAATAGAAAAATAAACCAAATGACCGCAACGCTATTCGAAAAATAATAAAATGTCGTCTCTTGCAGCGAAATGACGTTGCTTAGCCAGATCCACGGGAAGTTAATAACGACCAGCGGAATCAGGGCAAAACAGGTTGAGGTAAAGATTTCGACAAACTTCCCTTCCCCGTCCAGCAAGGTTGTGAGCGACCAGTTGGCCACGCACCAGAACAAAACCGGCACAACCACGTACATGATTTCCATGAAGCTGTTCATTTCGTTCGGATTGAATAAATTAACGAGGAAACCGCTGTATTGGCTGCTTAAAATATTGGTAACGGCCAGCAGGAACACAACCGCAAATGCAATGATTAAATTGAGCTTCTGACTGCGGTCATATTTCAGGTCCCAGTAGCCGTTAAAAGGATGAACGATGAGATTTAACGGATATTTAATCCACTCTTTACTCAATAGAGACACCCCTCTTTCTTCCCGACGTTTTCCGATACTTTCTCACCGCTAGTACACCTGCTGCAAGTAAGACGATAACGGTCATGATCGTCGCAAAATGCTCTCTCATTACTTGCTTCCGGAAGAGCAGGAAAGCCTTCGAATAATTCTTTTGATCCATGCTCCGTTTAAAATGCTTCATCGCCTCTTCGTAATCGCCTTGTCTTAGAAGCGACTTGCCGATGCCGGCATAAGCGAATTCAAGGTTCGCATTCATGTTGATCGTCTGATTGAACAATTGATAGGCTTGCTCTTCCTCGCCTCTATAATAGCTTCTAACGGCTTCATTGAGCGTCCGGCCGTACTCCGTCGTTTGGAATACCGTAATCTCGCCGAGCGCCTTATCCAAAACGAGGAAATCGTCTCCGACCCGTTCAATCGCCACCGGCGTATTGAATTCGCCCAATTGGTTGCCCATCCCCCCGAAAACGTACATAAAATGCCCGTCGCCGCTGTAGGTGAAAACCCGGCCCCGCTTGGCATCGAGAACGGAATACATCTCGCTGTCCGCGACATCGATATCCACAAGTCTGGAGGGGCCGATATCGCTCGTATAACGAATATCGCCTTGCGGATTGTAATACCCGGTTCTGCGCAATATATCGTTGCCCTGCGCATTCAGCTTTTTGATATTGTCTCCCCAAAGATCCCCATTGGTTGCATAAATGAACCCTTCGTTATCCATATCCAGGTTCGTAAATTCCGTCGGCGTAAACATAACCATCTGGCTCCGCTGCGCCTTTGTCGACATCCGCTTCCAGAAGTATTCAACCGGATCGACATAAACGCGGTTAGCGCCGATAAATGAAGTGAACGCCCCGTCCGCATTAAATTCCATGAAGCCGTCAAATACGCCGGTCGCCATCACATAGGTCCGCTGCGCCTTGTCCATAATGACCCGGACGGGCTGGAACTGAAAATTAGCTTGCAGCAGCTCAGATTCCGGCGCTTCGACAACCTTCACCAGCTTAAAATTCGAATCGAGATGAACGATGCGATTATGGCCCGTATCGGCAACAAGCACATGCTTCTGATCCGTTACGAAGAGGCCTTGCGGATTCTGGAAATTGTCGGCTTGCCCGTCCCTTTCAAAGGAATCGATCGTGGCTACCGGCTTGAATTTCTCATCCAAAATAACAATCCGGTTATTGCCGGAATCCAGCACATAGATTTGTTTGTCCGGCGTGACGTAAAGATCGCTCGGATCTTTGAACGGCCCCACTCCGAGGCTTAGCCCGCTCAATAAAGTTGTCGCCTGGTAAGCGGCGGGCGAGGCAACGGTATCTCCCCAGAATGAGTAATTATAGGAAGCGGCGGCTCCGTCTTCAGCCTGGACGAGCGCTCCTCCCATGCTAACGCCCAGTAAACAACTAAGCGCAATAAGGAGGTGTGCTCTCACTTTTTGTATGCTTTTAAACATCGTGCACGGCTCCCTTCTAATCCTTCATCCCGGAAGTCGCCATCGTCTGAATGACGCTGCTCTGGGAAATAATAAAGAGCGAAATCGGAACAATCATCAAGAGCATCGCGACTGCCGCTCCAACCCCTGCTCTGGCAATTCCCCCAAGCGTAATCTGCCCCAATGCAAAGTGAAGCGTCTTTAGATTCTCACTGTAGATAAAGCTGCCTCCATCGGTTCCCCAAAGCATTGGAAATTGCAAAATCATGAGCGTTAGCCATGCAGGCTTAACATTGGGCATAACGATACTCCAGTAAATCCGGTACTCATTAGCTCCGTCTATTTTGGCCGCTTCCAGCAGGGCATCCGGAATTTGTTCCATAAATTGCTTCATCAGGAAGAGCCCTAACGGGAAAGCCAATGACGGCACAATGATAGACGCATGCGTGTTGATCCATCCCAGCCAGGACATCACCATATAGTTGGGAATGGCCGTTACATGCGGAGAAAACATCAAGGACAGCACGACGATGGAGAAAAGCGTTTTTGATCCCATGAATCGGTACTTGGCCAGCGGATAAGCCGCAGCGGATGCCAATAAGATATGCCCCACGGTGCCGACAACCGTAATCAGCAGCGTATTGGCGATATAGCGCGTTAGCGGCACCCACGAATTCCCCATCAAGGACAGCAGATCATAAAAGTTATCCAATGTCGGATTGTTCACGAAAAACCGCGGCGGGAAAATGAACAATTCGTCAAGCGGCTTAAAGGCATTGTTCACCGCATAAATTAACGGCAGAGCCATAAAGGACCCGAATAAGGCAAGGAGAACGAACAGCAAAAAGCTGACGGTAAAGGAGCGATTGAGCTTTTTGTGCGTTCGAAAGGCCGCCATCATTTTCATGTCGTCACTCACCTATCTTTCTCAACATTTTTTGCGTCAGCATGTTGGTCCCGATCATAAGCCCGAAGAGAACCGTTGCGATCGCGGACGCGTAGCCCATCTCGAAACGGATTGTGCCATAATCCATCAGATGCGTTACTACGGTATGCGCCGCGTAATTGACGCTTGGAAATCCCGCAAGCGCGATCGATATGTCGGCAACGGCAAACGAACCGGTAATCTGCATGACCGCGCCGAACAGAAGCTGCGGCCTCATGGAAGGCAGCGTTATGAACCAAAGCTCCTGCCAGCGGTTCTTAATTCCGTCTACCGCCCCTGCTTCAACCAGCGTTCTATCGATCGTTTGCAGACCGGCGATAAAGGCCAAGAAGCTGGTTCCCAGACTGAGCCAAAGCTGAACGATCATGACAATGGTCAAAATATATTTCTCGTCCAGCAGCCATTGAATCGGTTCCAATATAAACCCGATCTTCATCAGGAAACCGTTCAAATAGCCGTAGCTGTCGCCGGAAAACACGATCAGCCAAATAAAGAACACATTTCCTGAAATCGCCGGCGCATAAAAAATCAACGTCATGAATGCGCGCACCTTGGGCGAAAGCTCATTGATGATCCATGCAAACAAGAAGCAGGCGATATAGCTGACCGGACCGGTAATGACCGCGAACATAAACGTGTTCTTCAAGGCGATCATAAAAACATCATCGTTTAGAAACAGCCTAGAATAGTTTTGCCAGCCCACAAAACGCGGAAATTCAAGCATATTAAAATAGAAGAAACTTAAGCCTAACGAGAAAACTACCGGAATAACGGTAAATAAGAAGAAAATAATCATGTACGGACTCATCAATAAGTAGTAATGCTTGTTTCGTTTCAACTCATTCACGACATAAGCCAACTTGGATCTCTTCTTCGGACGAATGGAGCCCTTCATGGCTTGAGCGGTTGTTTCTGCTTGCACCCGGCTTCCTCCCCCTAACTAATACGGTAAATTAAATTCTTTCCGCTTAATCTCAATTTCATCGTTAATATAGAGGATATAATCCGAAAAGGCTTCGCGGGGATTCTCATTGGCATTAACGACTTTTCGGAAGGCATTGTCCAAATGCCTGCCCGTAAAGTAACCGCCCGGAACCTGCGGAATGCCTCTGACCCACTGCCACTGGCTCTCTAAGTTGTTGTAATCCTTGACCGGCCAAGGCAGCTCTTCAAGCGCCTCAATATTGGCCGTCGGATACCGGGCCGCCTCGCCCATAAGACCTTCCATTTCACGTCCGTAAGCAATTTGGGTTTCCTTGTCCGTCCACCACTTCATAAATTGCCAAGACGACTCTTTATCATCCGAATTTTCCAGCATCATGACGCCGGTTGTGTGACTGGCTACTTCATTGTTAATCGTGCCATCCGCAAGCTTCGTGCCCGGAACAACCGTGAAGTCCCATAGGCCTTTGATCTCCGGAGCCATAACCGTCAGCATGTTGTACGTCGTATAGTCCGCAATGCCAATCGGCATCTCGCCCGTTCTGAACCGGTTCGGGAAGTCCGCTTGCAGCGGGAACTTATAGCTTGTATAAAATTGCGTCCATTTTTTAAATGCATTCATCGAAATTTCGGAATCGAGTGCGCTCTTCTTATCGTCACCACGATAAAATTCGCCGCCGTTCTGGTAAAGCAGCATAGAGAATGTCGCATTCGGAACCAAACTCGCATTCGTGGCTTCAAGCGGCAAATAAAACTCCATGTTGTGCTTCTGAAGCACCGAAATCATGTTATAGATATCCTGCCAGGTTTTCGGCGGAGTCAAATTCAGCTCCTCGAGGATATCTTTGCGATAGAACAACATCGGGAATGTCTGCTGCTCCGGGAGGGCAAATACTCCCTCATCGTATTTGTAAGGCGTAAGTCCGCTGTCGCGGAACCTTGAAGCGACTTCCTCGTAATCCGCAAAGCGTGACAAGTCGGCCGCAGCGCCCCTCATCGCATAGTTCACCGGAACATCTTCGCCGATCTGCATAGCTACATCCGGCCCCTCGCCAGCAAGCGTAGCCGGTAGAAGGATGTTGCCCGGAACGAGCTTCAACTGAACGGAAATATCCGTATCCGGCGTAAAGGAGTCGTCAATCAGACCCTTCAATACTTGCGCCTGATCGCGTCCGGTCGTAATCCACACCGTGACCGAACGATTTTTCTCTTCGGTATTTCCGATGTTGTCATAATCTTCTGTATAAGAGGCTGCATAGGCTCCGAGCTCATGTCCTACCTCTTCCAGCAATGTTGCTTCCGCTCTCGGAAGTTCGCGGCCTGGTGAAGAGACAACAAGATAATCAAGCGAAAGCGGCTGCTCCCGCACGGTCAGAATCCACGTTCCCAGACCGCCGACATTGACCTTGTATGCATCCAATCGCTTGGCAACCGTTTCAGGATATTCCGCCAAATCCTTTAGTTGGCGAACCATCGAGTGAAGGACGGCTACCTTGTCGCTTCGTTCACCTGTTGCCTGCTCGAGATAGTCCGCTACGCTTTGAATCGTTTCGGCTTGATCTGTGAAAACCTCTACCATATCAGGAATCCGCTTCTCCAATTGATAATCGCGAAACGGATCAGGCTTATTCGACGTAATCATTAAGATTTTCCGGTACATCTCATTCAACTGCAGCACGCTAGACTCGATCGTCTGAAGCAAAGGCGCAATTTCGCCGAGGGAGACCATCATTCGAATACGATGCGAGCCTTTGGTCAAATGGTACGAGTAGGGCTCTTCGCCGCCCAGCACATTCATCTGCCAATCCCTTTCAAAGTTAAAGCGAATTCGCTTCATCTCCTCAAACGGATATTTTCCGTCGATCATAAGACTGCGCGTGGCGAAGACGCCGCGAAGCTGATCCTGCTTTTGTTTTAACGCAATTTGATACAAACCGTCCTCTTCTACCTCGAATTCCCACTCGATCCACTGCCCGGGCAGCTTCCAGTTCAGTCCTCCGATTGTGTTGATTCTGATTTTGGATACGTCATATGGAATAACCGTTGGACTAGACCTGTCGGACATCGGATATAAGGTCGGGGAAGACTTGAACTCTGCGTCCTCCGCTTGGATGAGGATATATTGATCCTTGACAGGCTTTATACCTCCGGCTGTATACTCGCTCTTCAGCTCTTCGTAAGTCTTCAACTCCTGATCTTGATATAGCTCAATATAATCAATCGCCATGGGCTCTCTTAACGCCGTCAAGGTAAGCCTTTGCATGCCTTTGTCGAAATAGAAGGAATAAGGCTCATCATAATAACCGTATCTGTCGGTGAGCGCGGTGATTTGCCATACAGGCTTCTCAACCTGTCTCGGACGCAGGTCGTTTCCTCTGTCGTCTCTCTTGATCTCTTCATTCCGATCTCCCCATACCCGGTCAAACAAAATAATATCAGCGCCCTTAAAGGGGACTTCCTGATTAATAGCAAATTGTCTTTCAATCGCAGAGCTCTTTCCCTCGATCGGATAATAATGAATTCTAACGTTGTACAAACCTGGCTGATCCATTTGAACATCCCAACCAATAGATCCCGTCTCCGGCGTAATTACCGCTTTACCGTCCAAACCATGCAGCTTCTCTGCGACTTCAAAACCGTCCCCGACGGTTTCGGCATAATTCTCCCCCTCGATTCGGATGACCCCTTCAGGCCGCTTCGCTGTCGAGTGGGAATTTATATATTCGTCATAACCTTCTTCTCCAGCCGATTCCGCTTCGAAATCAGCCATGGCCCGAACCTGCCCGTTATTTGTCTGATTTGAAGGGTAGAAAGCCCAAATGGACAATACAAATACGGCAAGAACAAGGATGACGATTACATACTTCTTCTTTCTGATGTTCAATTTTTCTCCCCTCCTGCAGCATGAAGTATTTAATCCAATAACAGTCCCCATTATAGAAAATTTCTAAATGGGGACTGCAAGGCAATCGCTATGAATGGTTACGAGCCAAATACTTCGTCAATCGCCGCTTGGAATGTCGATTTATACTTTTCGACGACTGTGGATACCGAAACCCCGCTATTCAGTTCGCCAACGAAATCATAGAACTTCAGATTCGGGAACGTATTGTGGTCGAGAACGATCATATTCGGCGCAACCATTTTGGCGTTGTTGATGTCATCCTCATTTTTAAACAAAGTCTCATACCAGCCTTGATCCGGATAATCATACATGGAATCGATATCGTTAATCTTTTCCCAGATATACAGCAGCTGCTCAGGATTCTTAACTGATTTTGGAATTGTCAGAGCTTGGAAGAGCGCTTCCGCGGAATGATAGGTCGTAGCATTCGGTCCCTTCGGAAACGGAATGAAACCGAGCTCATAATCAGGCATATCCGTCTGGAAGCCGCCTAGCTCCCACAAAGCGCCTGCATACATGAGCGTGTTCCCTTGACGGAAGAACTGACCAGGCTCCGTCCAATCGCCGCCTTCCGTCGGTCTGCCTACTTGCTCAGTAGCCAAGCGGGAAACGAAATTAAGCGCATCAAGCGTTGCAGGATCCTCTAGATTTTGCTTATCTCCTTTGGTGAGACCTGTATTGTTGGAATACAGAGCATGGTCGATAAGCGAAGCATTCGCGAGACCCCATGTATCCAGCTTGCCATCGTTATTCGTATCTTTATTGGCCTCTTTGGCAACTTGAATGAACGTTTCCCAATTCCAGTTGTCTTCGTTCACATACTCTTGCAGGGCTTTCGCGCCTAGCTGATTCATAAGCGTACGGTTGTAGAATATGCCCTGAACCAGATTAGCCTGACCTTCGCTGAAGCCGTAACCTTTGCCCTCATACGTGTAATATTCATTTGTGACCTTCTGATTGAATGCCCTAGGGTTCTTCGTGTACTCGTCGACTGGCCACAACAGATCTTGTTTCACAAGCGTTGGAACCGTGTACGTTTTGCCCAATCGGACGATATCGCCGATCGGCTCGCCCGCCAGCAAGGATGCGGTGACTTTCTGCTGGTACTCGCCGTAATCGATCGCAACATATTCCACTTTGAAATTATGCTTCTCCATTAAGGCATCCAGGTTTTTCTTGCGTTGAATATTGTCCGGATTGTCTTCCGGAATCGTCATATCCCACCACGAAACGATTTTGATCGTCTTGCCGCCCAGATCGAAATCCATCTCCGGCGTACTGTTCACTTCTTCCGCATTGTTCCCAGCCGCATTGCCTTGCGTCTCGGTCGCGCCGGTGTTCGTACTGGCGTTCGTTCCCTTGTTGTTACCGGTGTTATTGCTGCTGTTTGAACCGCTGCTGCATGCTGCGAGAACCAGAACCATTGCGCATAACAGAATCATCATTTTGCGAATCTGCATACTTAATCCCCCTTTTGATTTGTGAACACATTCAAAGTTTAGCGCTTACATTTTGCAGCAACAACCTGTCGAAAACCAGCTATTCCACCTGTCTAATTATAGGTCTAGAGCTGACATTTCGAATCCATTACCGCCAGGTAAGACAAGTAGTAAACAACGGCTAACGATATAAAGAAAAGCACATTGTTAATCATTCGTGTATTTTACATAATGAAAGCGTAATCTTTTGCAGGCATGAGGGAGTCAGACGTGCCGCGAATACAATGGGAGGTAAACATTGTGTATAAGGTACTGTTTGTCGATCTGAATAATCATTCGGAAGATAAGACACTATATACGCTTGATTGGAACAGCTTGGGTTTTTCCTTGGAGGGTTATGCCGACGCCTCCGCAGCCGCCATGTCTTTATTCGCCAAGCATCGTTTCTCGCTTATCGCGATCAATATGAAAGGCGCTCACGCAGAGGGGCTGGAGCTATGCGACCAGATCCGCAGCAAAAGCCGCCTGCCGATAATGCTCATTGGCGGGGGCAAGGACTTCCAGCTCGCAAGAAAGGCGATGTACTATCAAGTCAGCGACTATTTGCCCGATCCCTTGTCAACCGATGAGTTAACGGCAAGCTTGCAAAATTTGAAGCGGGAGCTCGACTCCGCTCTATCAACGGATTATAACGAGCATTCTTTGTCCTTATCCGAAAATGATTCTTCCCCGCAGGCCAACATTATCGATAAAGTGAAGGAATACGTGGGAGAAACGTTGCATCAGAACATTACCTTGAAAGAAATATCCAATATTTTGCACTTCAACTGCTCTTACCTGGGACAAAAATTCAAATATCACGAGAACATGACCTTTAACGAATATCTGCTGCAACAGCGCATGGAGAAAGCCAAATCCTTACTCGAACATACCGACATGAAAGTATATAAAATCGCTAACGAAGTCGGATACACCGAAATGGATTGGTTCTACAAAAAATTCAAGTCGTACACCGGTGTAAGCGCTAACGAGTACAGGAAGATGATCTCGATTACGGCATGACCCGTAATGGATTGCGATATCGGCATAAGCTCATTTGATCGTGGAATCCTTTAATTATCAGAAAAGAAAGCCGCTTGCTTTGTTTGTCAAAGCAAGCGGCTTTCTTTCGTTTGTTCTTGTATCGTTCAGCCCGTCTTCCTGGCCTCCGGCGGATAAAGAATGATGCGGCCGTCCTCCATCTCCACGCGCACTTTGTTGCTGTCCTTGAAGCCCTCCAGGTCGAGGTAGCCGGCCGGAATCTGCAACCGGCCCGCCTTATCGACAACGGCATACTCAATATGGCTCTCTGTCCCGTACCGGGCGCTCTCTGCGTCCAGCAGCGCCATTTCTTCCGCATACGATACCCGGCGAATCATCTCCGCCGACGTCTTGCCGTCACGGATTTGAACGACTCGATCCACCTTGCGCGCCAGCAGCGGATCATGCGTCACGATGACAATCGTAATACCGATCGTCCGATTCAGCGTGCGGAACAGATCCAGCACCTGATTGGACGTTTTCGTGTCCAGTGAGCCTGTCGGTTCATCGGCTAACAGCAGCCTCGGCTCGTTCGCGAGGGCGATGGCAATCGCCACCCGCTGCTGTTCCCCGCCAGATAGCTCGCTCAGCCGATTCATCATTCGGTGGCCGAGCCCAACTGCTTCGAGAAGCTCGATCGCCCGTGCCCGGCGGTGTTTGCCGCGCAGCAGCATCGGCAGCTCGACATTTTCCCTTGCGGTCAGGTACGGAATCAGGTTTCGCGCATTGTTCTGCCATACGAAACCGACCGTATCCCGCTTGTACTTCACCAGATCCTTCTCGCCAAACGTCAGCAGATCATTCCCGTCCACAAGCAGCTTGCCGGCTGACGGCTTGTCTAATCCGCCCAACATGTTGAGCAGCGTTGACTTGCCGCTGCCGGAATTGCCGATGATGGCCATCAGCTCGCCGTCTTCGATCTTCATATCGAGCCCTTGCAGGGCGACGACCTCGAGATCCGCGGTTTTATAAATTTTGACAAGTCCTTCACATTGAATCATAGGTTACTCCTCTCCCAGCTTCAGCGCTTGGGCAATCCGGGTCCTCGACAGGCGGTAGCCGAGAATCAGCAGGCCGATCGTTAGCATAACCCCGACAATGCTGTAAAGCTGCACATAATCGCTGAGCTGATATGTGATCTCGAACGGAGGCACCTGCTCGGCGGTCGAGAAAGACATTTCGAACAGGGGAACAAACATTTCGCTGATCAAGTTGCCGATAAACACGCCGATGATGACAGCCGCTCCCGAGGTGAACAACTGTTCGCTGACTAGCATGCCAATAATCTGCCGGAATGGAATGCCCATGGCCCTCAGCACCCCGTATTGGAGCGTCCTTCCCGATAGGGTCAGCACCCAGAACAGCAAGAAGCCGAAGAAGCTGATTAGCATGGAGATCACGAAGCCCAGCGTCATAACACCGTTGATGGCCAGCCGGAAAGGATCGTTCTTTGACAAGATCAGCTCCTGTATCGCATCGCGAAGGCCGGCAACCGGCACTTTTTTCTCAGCCAGTTGGTCATAGATCACCTGGCTGGATACGCCGTCATTCAGCTTGAGCCATACCTCATAGGGCTCGACCGCAAGCCGGTTCTGGATCGTGCCCAGATGTCCGACGATCAGATGAGATTCTGCTGCCTGCCCGTCTTTCGCGTCTCCGCTTGTCGGAAGCGGATTCCAGCCCGGCCAGTAGTCGATAATTCCGTAAACAGTGAACTGTGCCTGGTCGAGTCCATCCCAGGAGACACGGATCGGATCGCCTGGCTTGATTGCTGCCGCATCGGCGAGCGACCTTGAGATCAGTACCGCCTTCGGATTCGGCGCTATCAGATTCAGATAGCTGTTGATGGGGTATTCAAGCAGCCCGTTCTTCATCCAGGCCGTCTTGCCGAAATCCAACGTATCGATGCCGAATAGCACGGTCTTTCCGGTCGTGCCGCTGCTGCCTGCGCTGAACCTGACCGCTTCCTTCTTGAACACTCTAGCAACCGCTTCTACCCCCTCCAGTTTCTGAATTGGCTGGAACGGCGGCTCGGTATACTGGATCCGTCTCGTTTCCGCGATGCCTGTTTCGGTTTGCGGCTGCTGCGAAGAGCCTGATGACAGCGGAGGAGGCGCGTCGCTCTTCCACCGCATGGTCAACGCCATGTCGGCGCCGACGGCGTACTGGATCTTGCTCTCCATATTGTCGTTGATCGTCCGGGCCGCATTCGCGCTGAAGAGGCCGGTCGCCACCGTCATGATCAGAAACACCTTGATGGTCAAATACTGCCCGGACGATCGGCTGATTTGAATCAGCGTATTATATAGCGCCGGCGACCACCATCTGCGGCCTGCCCAGTAGATGAGACGGATAAACCACGGGTACACGCGCAGCACCAGCAGACCGCCTCCGAGCGCAAATAGTGCAGGCATTAGGAACAGCAGCGGATCAAGCTGCATGGCGCCTGCATCAAGTGCCAGCCGCTTCAAATCCTCCTGCCGTTTGTTGAAATTGAACAGCAGATAGACCGCCAGACTGACGAGTATGACATCGAGACCGGTCTTATGCCAGAACGACATCCTGGTCAGGCGTGCCATTTGCTGCTTGTGACCCACGATGCTTGTCCTTGTCGCCAGGAAAGCCGGAATCAGAATAAGCACAATCGCCACGCCCACAGCAATCGCCGCGATCTTATAGGCGGTGCTGGTCATGCTGACTTCAAGCGCCGGTCGCTGGACGAACTCCAGGAAACCGCTCGAGGCGCCCAGCAGCTTCGTAAACGAAACGCCGAGGAAAGGTCCCACGGCCAGTGCGCTCAGCCCGAGGAACAGACTCTCCAGCGCGTAGGCCATCATGATCTGCAATCGGCTGGCTCCACGGCTGCGGAGAACGGAAATTTCCGTCTTTTGCCGTTCGATGATGAGATTGGCAGCCATATACAAATAGAAGGCCAGCATCAGCATGACGGGGGAGTAAAGGGACAGCATCATTACGTCGAGCTTCGCTTGTTTCCCCCGATAAGATCCGACCGTCTCAATTGCCGGGATATTAATCTCTTCAACCCCGATCCGTCCCCGGAAATAGCGACGGATATCCGTGTTGGCTGCGATAAATTGGTCGATATTGTCGACATTCAGCTGTTCATAATTCAGGGCGAAGCGCCATTCCAAGTCGGTTAACCTCGCCTTGCCGCCTTTCGTAAATTCGCGCTCGAACTGCTCGAACGGGATAATAAACCCGTCTTCGGCCTCCGTCGTCAAATACGGCAAATAGGGGTCGCCGGCAGGATCCGTCTCGATGATGCCGACCGGAATGACGCGAAAGCGGCTCCGGTCCCCTTCCGGCGATTCCGCCACCAGCTCTTCTCCGAGACCGCGCTTCGTCGCGAACAGAAACTTCTGGGTGACAAGCGCTTCGAAAACGCCGTCCGTTCGGTCAACCGGCATCCGTCCGTCTATCAGCCGCAAGCGCTTCTCCATACCGGACAGGGATTTAAAGCTGCCTGCTGTTTTCTGCGACTGCTTCTCTTGATCCGAGGCGTCGGCACCGTATACCTTCATTTTTTGCGTGAACCGCTGCTGGTAGAACGACATCGCCGCAAGTCCCGCCCTGTCCGGGATCGTCTGAACGAAACGGTCAGCCCGTTCAAGCGCCTCAGAAGTCTCTTTATCCATTGTTGATGAAGAAACGGTCGTACTAACCCGGACGAAGCCCGGGTAAACGGCGCTTTGACTCTGCACCTGCTGGAGTTCTTTCAACAATGTCTGCTGCAGGATGGCTTCGGAATAAAGCGGCATAGAGCTGAACAGGGCCACGCATACGGTAAGGCCAAACCACAGATTCAGCTGCAGCCATTTGTTATTTGCCATTTTGCGGAGAATCATCGTCCATAAGGCCATACGTATACCCCATTCTTGCGCCCGGTCAGTCCGGGCATTATTGTTCGATTCTAAGAATTAATAAAGTTCCAATTTTATTTGCGCTTAGAATTCACCTTGAAACGTAGACTGAGCCTTCAAAATACGGCATCAGCCGTTTACGCCCTGCGTTTAATTGTTCAGGATGACCTTCTCGCCTTCCTCCAGCCCGCGGACGATCTCCACTTCGGTCGGTGTCGTTAATCCCACCTCAACGTCGACCTCCTTGCGCCGATCGCCCTCCGCGACCTGCACGTAGCTGCGGCCCATATAGGAGCGGATCGCTGATCGCGGAAGCAAGATGACGTTCTCGCGCTTCTGCAGCTCGATATTGAGCTCCGCGCTATGGCCAATCTGTACCCCTTCGGGCTTATCGTTCATGCCGATAATGATGGTCACCGAATTGCGTTCGGCCTTCGCATCGTCAGCGCCGAGGGGCACGTTAGAAGGAGATTGCAGCACTTTCCCTTGATAGTCCTTGCCCTTATACTTCAGGCTGACGGGCATGCCCGCTTCTACCGGAAGCAGGTCCTTCGAATTTGCCGCTGCATACGTCAGCTGCATTTTGGACGGATCCGCGATGGTTACGATGGATTGGTAAGCGTTGATAAAGTCGCCTGCATTCAGTGATTCGGCGAAGGTTACGATCCCTGCAATCGGCGCGTACAGCTGCGATTGGTCGAGTCGCTTCTCCATGGAATCCTGCATCAGCGATTCCCGTTCCAAATCGATCTCCCGCAGGCGCAGATCGGTTGCGTTCGCGCCGGAAGCCCGAGCCTGTTCATACTGCAGACGGGCGCGCTCCACACTAAGCCTCTGCAGGCGGATCTGAAGGTCCAGGTCGCCCGTCTCCAGCTGGGCGATCAGGTCGCCGGCTTTCACTTCTTGGCCGACCGCCACGTTGATGGATTTCAACCGCCCTCCGGATTCCTTGAAAGATAGCGTATCCATGCTGGAGGACACGAAATTCGCCGTTCCTTTGAGAAACGTCTGAATGTTTCCTTTGGCTGCGTCCACGATGTCTAATTCTTCCTCGGCCGGCTGGACAAGCGGTGGCTGAAGCGACGCCTCCTCCATGGGGAGCAGCGAGCAGCCCGTAAGCGCCAGCGTTGCTGCGAGCATTACGGCCACGAGCTTGGCGCGGGGAATCAGACTAAACAACGGGTGTTTCATGAGTTGTTTGCGATACAATTTTTCCATCCTCCAATGCGATAACGTAATCGGCAAGCTCCATAATGCCCGGGTCGTGCGTCGTCAGAACGATCGTCATGCCTGACCTATTCACAAGATCACGGAATACGCGGATGACCTGCAGTCCCATCTTGCTGTCCAGCTCCGCGGTAGGCTCGTCCGCGATCAGCAGCGAAGGCTCGTGTGCGATCGCACGGGCGATCGCCACGCGCTGCTGTTCGCCGCCGGACAGCTCCGTCGGCCGGTGCTTCATCCTCTCCCGCATGCCGACGCGCTCCAGCGCACGCTCAGCGGCCTCGCGGTTGCCATTGACCGGGGTACCCGCAATACGCAGCCCGAACTCCACGTTCTCGTAAGCAGACATTAACGGAATCAGGCCGAACGACTGGAACACCAGGCCAATCTCCTTACGCCGCAGCGCGCTGCGCTGCGCGCCGGAAAGTCCGCTAATCTCCCGTCCCCGAAGGAACACTTGGCCCTCCGTCGGCTCATCAAGCGTGCTGAGAATATTCAGCAGGGTCGTCTTGCCGGAACCCGACCGGCCTTTGAGTGCCACCATAGACCCGGCCGGAATGGTCAGATGAATGTCCGCCAGCGCGGTGACGGCGGTATTGCCTCTGCCAAAGACTCGTTTAATGCCGGTTGCCTTCAGGATCGTTTCGCCGCTTGCTTCTATCATTCTCTCTACCTTCGTAGACATCGCGATCCCCCTCCAGTTCATTTAATTGTTGTTGCAGTAAAGTCATGCCACCATGGATTTAAAGCCGATCCGATACTAACACTCATCATTTTAGCGCTTTCATTTAGCGAACAATACCCGTTTGTTTCTTGTTTATTCACCTTACAAATAATAGGTTTAATGAGCGAAAAACTGCAGACGCCGTCCTTTGGGAGCTCAGCTCGTGAGCACAATTGCCCGTTTGGCCAAATGGACGCTTACCGCCCGGCAAATAAAAAGAACTGCGCCGTGCTGGCGCAGTTCTTCAAGTATATCGGTGGTTTTCGGTTTTCAATGCCATGCGTCCAAGTTTGTCTTGTTATTATTGCATTTCTAACAAATGAAACAGAAGCGTTGCCGCTTCAGCGCGGGTAGCCGTGCCTGCCGGATCAAAGTTGTTATTCGGCTTGCCCTTGATAAGACCGGCTTGCTGCATCTCGGAAATTCCGGCACCTGCATAAGCGGAGATCTTCGCGCTGTCAGCGAATGCAGCTGCAGCTTGGGTCTTCTCCAAGGCCAGACCGGCTGCTCGCAATGCACGGTAAGTCATCACCGCCATATCTTGGCGACTAATGCTTGCACCTACATCAAAAGCGCCATTTGGTTTACCTTTCACAATTTCCAGCTTCGCAGCAATGGATACGGACTGCTCATAATAAGCGCCGCTTGCCACGTCATTGAAGGAATGGCCTGCGCTCGCCGTTTCCAGACCTAAGGTTTGAACCAGCATGTGGATGAACTGCTCTCTAGTGACGGCATCGTTCGGTGCGAAGGAAACAGCGGAAACCCCTTTCACAATCCCACGAGCCGCTATCGCTTCGATTGCATCAGCTGCCCATGCTGCCTTGAACAGGTCAGTGAAGGAAGATTTCACGGCTGACGCAGCATACTTACTGAAGTGCTTGGCTTTAAACTCTATTTTTCCTGTGCCCGGAATGTAACGTCCATTTTTGACTACTTCCAGCTTTCCGTCCTCCGCAATATAATATACGACAACCTGACCCGGTTTTTCGCCGGCTTTCAAGGTGTACGGATACGATACCCGAACGGTTTGGTTATCGCCAAAGTGACTAATTTGTTGGCCGCCCACAGTGAGAGTAAAGTCAAATACCGTGTTATCTCCAACCTTCTCACGAGCTTCCTCAGATAACCCTTCAGGATCTATCTTATTCACTGATAGTGAAGCCTGCTGAGGACTGCCTGCGCCGGTAATGATGGAGATCGGAAGTTGAACGGCCGCCCATGCCGTCTTCACTTCGACGGTTTTGATTCCGGCAGCTGCGGCTTGTTGAATCTGACTCCAAGATAAGGTAACAGTTACCTTATCGCCCACCGTATCCTTCGCTTCAAGAACAAGCTTACTCCCCTGCGCATTGCGTAATGCAGCGGCGAAAGCAGCATCTGTAAAGGTCTGGGCTGCAGTTTCTGGCATTGCTGGAGTAGTTGGCGTTGTTGGCGTTGGTTGTTCGGTGCCGTCTCCCGCTTCGGCGAACTTAAGTACGCCGTATCGGGATGTGCTCTGCCAGGACAAACCTGTCAGGTCGTTCCAGATGGCAACGCTGTCTCTTATGCCATCGCCATCCTGATCATTGTTGACTTGAAAGTCGAAACCTATTAGTTTGCCGAGCGCAGGATCTATCTTATCCAATGCGATCGACGCTTCAACGATGTAGCCGTCCGCCGTCCGCTTTGCAGCAGAGTCTAGATTTCCGCTCTTTGAAGCCGGATTGACGGACTGTTCATTGTCGAAGTTGATCCGGTACTGCCCGTCATCCAATTCGAAATAACCGGTCGCGGCATTGTTCTGGTCGACGAAAATTTCAATCGAATCCTGCTCATGCGCATTGGCGCTCTGCTTCGAGAGCAGTGAGTCGGTTACTTCGGCCAATACGTACAAACGGCCTTCATCCCAAAGCGTCCGGACCTTCGCGGTCGAACCGCTTGACCCGATTACCCAGCGGTCGGTTGCGATTTCATTCGCATCGTCCCAAAGCGCGTCGATGATGCCATCGATGACAGGCGTTCCCATTACCGCCGCCGTATAGAGAGGGCCTTCGCCGAACTCAAGCACGCCGAACCCCGATGTATCGGAATCCTGCGAGTCCGTCGTGTCGTTCCACGACGTTACCGTCAAGACCTCCCCGGATTGGTCAATGATTCGGGCATCGAATCCGATTTCTCGGCCGAGCACAGCGCCGTCCATTGGTATCCAAGCTTCGATCCGGTATCCGTCAGCGGTGTTAATGGCTTTGTAATCCCCCGTATTTTGCGGAGTTGCTCCGCTGCGCCCAAACGTGTATTTTATGTCATCAGCTTCGTATAAGGCCGTTTTGCCGTTATTGCCGTCGATATAAATCTCCACCACATCGTTGTCGTTCACCGTCTTGTCGAATACGTCTACGGTAACGTATAGACGACTCTCATCCCAAAGCGCCTTGAAAGCACCCGCAGTTTCCCCGGCCTTGAGAATGGACACCGCCGGCGCCCGGTTCCATGCTTCTTCCGATTGACCATCAACTATCGCGCTTCCGGCGGTTGCCGTCGCATACTTGATTTCGACGGGCAGCTTGCTCGGATCGACAAGTCCCCAATACGCATATTTTGCCTGCAGCCGCTCATCGAACGGCAGCGGCCAGTTACGGCGAACGGTCGGGAATGTGCTTAGCCAAGTGTTCCCGTCATCCTTGCCCCAGAAGATCACGGCAGTTATTTCGTCCTTATATTTCTTAAACACGTCGAAAATGTCCTTATAGCGATTAGCCTGCTTGATCTGCAGGTCAACAGGGAACGACTCCCACGAATCCGTGCCGTTCGTATAGCTGCTCATGTCGAGCTCGGTAATCTGCTGCTCAATGCCAAGATCGGTGAACGCATTGATCGTTGCGTCGATTTCCTGCGCCGACGGGTTTTGAATATCGATATGCATTTGGTGGCCGACGCCGTCCACAGGAATGCCTTTGTCCTTCAGACGCTTGATTAAGTCATGCAAATATTGCCGTTTTTCCGGTTGATGCGTATTGTAATCGTTAATGAACAGCTTGGCGTCCGGATCTGCAGCATGTGCGTATTCGAATGCTTTCTCAATAAATTCCTCGCCTGCGATTTGATACCATAGACTGTTCCGCATACCATTGGGATCTGCGGGTTCAATAACCTCGTTTACGACATCCCAAGCGTAAATTTCGCCCTTGTAACGGCCGACCAACGTATCGATATGCCGCTTCATCCGCTGCAAGAGCAGTTCCTTGCTTGCAAGTTTCCCTTCGTCATCGTAGAACACCCAGTCCGGCGTCTGGCTGTGCCAGACGAGAGTATGTCCGCGGAAGGCAATGTCGTTATCGATGGCGAAATTAACGGACTGGTCCGCACGCGTAAAGTCGAACTGTCCATCCTGCGGCTCGGTCGCGTCCCATTTCAGCTCGTTGCCGCCTGTCAGGCTGTTAAAATGCTTCTTAAGCAGCTGTGCGTGCGGTCCGTCCGGCTCTGCGATTTCAGAAACCAGGAACGCTGAACCGAGCATGAAGTCCTCGGCGAAAACATCCTTAAGCGATGGGATATCAGTCTGGATTTCGATCGGCTCCGGGTCCGGAATTTGCGCCATCGTGAAATCGTCCATGTAAAAGCCCAGTGTCGGGTGGTCGAACGATTCGAAGTAGACGGCCACGTTCTCGGACGCGGCAGCAAGCTTGTATTCACCCGACAGCTTGAGCCAGCCGCCGGCGCTTACGGTTAAGGCGCCGACGCGCTCGTAATAGTTGATACCACCTGTCGTTCGCTGGATCATCATCGAAACAGGGGCATTCTGCGTACCTTCGGGCAAGCGCAGCCAGGCTGTAAACGCATACGTTTTGCCGGCTGCCATGATCGGCGTCATGTCGAGCATCGGACCGTTCCAGCCCTCCGTTCTTCCCTCTACCTGAAGGCTATAGGAGCCAGAATGCGCTGCAGCGGCCGTTGCCGTCAACACCTCTGAGCCCCCGCGTCCAAACCAGCCCTGAACCGTGCCGTCTTCAAAATCAGTCGCGGTCGGTTCCGGCAGTCCGCTGCCCGTTTCCGTAATTGTAATTTCGTCCACGTAAAACGAGCCGAGCGAATCCGGCAGCTCAAAATAAACCGACAGCTCCGAGACGTCGCCAGTAAACGTATAAGGCGCGGACAGCTTCGTCCACGAGCCGGACGTAACCGGCGTCTTGTAAACGATCGAGTCGTAATTCGTCTCGCCCCCGGACACACTCTGCATCGACATACTGGCGGTTGTGTCGCCCTCGCCGTCCTTAAGCTTCACGTAGGCCTCCAATTGGTATTCAGTGTCCGGCTTCAGCAAGGACACCAGGTTATACCCTGGCCCATTCCAATTGGCAGTGCGGCCTGTGGACAAGAGCGAGTGACTGCCGCTGTACGCCTCATCCCCGGATACTGACAACGTATCCCCGCGCGCGTACCATCCTTGCGTTGTTCCGTCTTCGAATCCGAAGGAGAGCGAGATTGCCTCCGCATTTGTTTTCATCGGCGCGCTTAGCGTCGCGGATGTCAGCGCGAGAACGTAGACTAACAGAAGTGAAATTTTTCGTTTCCAGCCATTCATAATCATAAAAAACACCTCACCTTCAAATTATTTATTCCATAAAAACGCCCCTTTCGGGGCGTTCTTCCTGGCATCATTGTTCGTCGTCCACAACAAGCGTCATACACATGTACCACTTGCTGCTTTTATAGTCATCTTCCCCTCGATAGATGGCAGCGTCAGTCGGATCATCCGACTGGCGCCTTCCACGCTCGCTATTGGTTCAGTCAGCTTATTTACTAAACTGCCAGGCGCCAATTTTAAATAACTCCGTACCCGGCTTTCCATTAAACACGAAATATAGATCGTGAATACCCTCGGCACCCAAGACTTTCGTTTTCACTTCGACCCATTGATTCCATCCTTCCGTCGAAGGCACGGCAAGCGTTCCAACCAGCTTGCCTTCCGGATCATCCAAGCGCAGCTCTATGCTGCCGCCATCCTCCGCGCTCGCAACCCATGCCATAAACGAGGTTGCCCCGCTGCCGAAGTTTACTTTTGAAACCGCCGTCCAATCCCCGTTGCCAATATCGGAGACAGCCAGCTTAACGGACGTTTGCTCCTTATCATCCGTCAAGAGCGGCTGCGTGTTGATCCCTGCGCTCCACGCAATCGTCTCCGCTTCAACGCGGACAAACGGATTGAAATCCTTGATTTGCTCTACGCCTTTCATATCTGCGGCGATTTCCCCAATGGAACCGTCTTCGCTAAAGAGAACCTTGTTCAGATGAGTCGAACGATAGCCCTTTGGAACACCCATTGCTTTGGATAAGGTCTGCGCATGATAGGCAATGTACCAAGCGTCATGGAATTGGAAAATAACATGATGGTTATTGCCGCCAACCCCGAAGAAATGTCCCGGATTCTTTAATATCGTTCCGTGATACGTCCATGGTCCCATTGGATTGTCGCTCGTCATATAGGCAATCTCACCAGCCGGCGGGCTTCCTTCCGGACGGGCGCCATTGTAGAAATTCGAACAATAGGTGTAGTAATAAACGCCGTTGTATTTATTGATTCCGGCATCCTCGAACATAAAGGGTGCTGGTATTGAAGCCGCTTCGCCGACAACGCCAATCATATCTTCGCTGAGCTGCATGACGCGCGCGGTATTCGGCATTTCATCTTTCCCTTCCGGAACGCCCCCGCCGAAGTAGATATAGGCTTTGCCATCGTCGTCTACCAGCACGGCAGGATCGAAGAGCCAGGTCACATCCGCCGCGGCTGACATGGATCTCGAAATGAGAGGCTTACCGATCGGGTCCACCCACGGTCCGATTGGACTGTCGCTTGATAATACACCGATGCCGCTGGCATTATTGGCAAAGTATAAGAAAAACTTATCTTGTCCGTTAATGACTTTGTGGGCGGCTGCAGGCGCCCATGATTGCGTCGCCCATTTTGCCGCGCCTTCCGGGCCTGCCGCGTTGATCTCGCCGTGATCCGTCCAGTTCACCAAGTCATCGGAGGAAATGACCGACAGCTTGTTAATGTTGCCGTAACTATTGTCTTTAACGTTGCCATCCCCGTCATATTCCAGCACGTCGTTCGTATTGTACAGGTACACGCGATCCTTGAATACCAATGCATACGGATCCGCGCCGAATTTATGGGAGACAACCGGGTTTCCGTTCCGAGGAAGCTTCCCGATCGCCCCGGCAAGCGGAGCGAAGCTCACTTTGGAAACGGCACCGCTAACGTCATACGAGTCCGTTTTGTTGTCGGAGTAACCGATCTCCATGCTATTCACTTTAATTTCTTCATTCATGACTACTGTCAACTCCCGATTAAGTTTTAATCTGATGGTCGCCAATTCTCTGCTTGTGTCCGAATTCGCAAATGAAATAGCGGAATCATCCGTGTTATGGATATGAAGCTCCAACCGGCCGTTTACCGAATTAAACTCCACATTCGTTGCCTTTAGATTAGTTGAATTCGGAACAATGCTAACGACCTCGAATGCTGTTGGTATACGAGCGGTTGCGTTAATTCGATGAACTTCCCTATCATCCGGAAATTCATCTATTAATAGTTGAAAATCATAAACAATTCCCTTTTCGCTGCTAAGCACTACAGCGTCTTCTTTCAAATAAGCCTTTAACACGGCTGGCGTTTCGCTTCCCGCTGCTTCATGACTGCTTTCGCCCGTGTTCCTTTCCGAATTGGGATTGGAATCAAATGAACGAATTAGAATAAAGATCAAGGCTGCTGCCACGACCAAAGCCGCAGCCAGCAATAGAAATGGCTTCCATTTGACAAGCATGTTCCGCCAGCCTCCTGCCCTTCCTATATGTAAAAAGTGTAACGCTTACACATAGAGGCAACAACCTGCCGATTTCTGATAAATAACCTGTCAATTTATAGGTTTTTAGGTATGAACACAAGCGTAAACGGCTGTCGCCGTCCTCTGTGGCAAAAGCAGTCGTTTCGCGGAGATATATAAGCACATTTATATGTGAAAACATATAAATTCTTATATATTAAAGAAAACCTGTTGAGGTTTCTCAACAGGCTTAAGCGGCTGCAATGTCTATTTTTGCGTTATGATATTATTTTCAATCAATCGGTCTCATGGTCCGAAGGACGCCATAAATACCGTTCATTTTGTTATCAGGCTTGAACGTAAACTCGATAAAGTCTTGTCCGTTAATGAGTTCATCGGGAATCGGATAAAGCTTCGTGCTAAATTCGCGTTTGAAATGAGAAGACGAACGTTCGCTAACGAAGAGCTTGCCGTTTCCATAAATATGCATGACACGATCATTATTAACGGAGAAGTAAGTCACCTGAAGCAGATTTTGCTCACCTGGAACGATTTTCAATTGATAGCTGAACCATCCTCCAGGATATACGATTCTACCATTCTGTCCATCCCAAGCTCCGCCGACAGTGGCTTCCCCCGAAATCGCATGCTGCAGCTCATATTGATCGTTGCCAACCTGAACGCTGTCGATCGTAGCATCCTTAATTAACTGCTCCATTCTTGTTTTATTCAAATGCTGTTTTAATTCCTCGGATTCCGCATCTACAATGCTCCAGTAAATGCCGTAACGCTCTTGATGCTGTTTGTAATGAGGGGTAAAGACAAGCCGATCGTCCTCGTCTGTATTCACCAATCTAAATGCCAGCTCGCTGCTATCCTTCACAAGATGGCTCTCTATCCCTTCCAGCCATTGCTCCGGACTCTGTCCGGTCGGAATCAGAAAATCTTTGATCAGCATTTTGCGGGTGGGCACATTGACGATAACGCCCGTCTGGGCAATGCTTAAATCCTCCGTTCCTAGAGCAGCGCTTAGAACGACGGGTCCATACTGGAAGCCGACCACATTCTGATTATCCGGCAGACGAGAAACGATGATGTTCATCGGCAATCGCAATTCCAGCTTCTCGCCATGCTGCCAATTTCGCTTTATTACCATGTAATCGTCCTGACGGACAAAACGAATCGGTTCGCCATTTATGCTTGCTTCGATCGGTCCGCTTGCCCAATAAGGGATTCGTAGATAAAGTTCTAACGATCTGGCTTGCTGATCTGCCGTTTCAATCTTCAATGTGACTTGATCTTGATCAGGGATACCGGAACACTGGGTGAGAACCACCTGTTGCTGCTGCCAGTCCAGGATAGAGCTTGTATACTGCGTCACATAAAGCCGATTGTCCTTATGGAAGTAAATGCTGTCGTTAAGCTTCGTAAAGCTTTCCATCCCCGTACCTGTACAGCACCAGAAATGCTCAAAGGGCGAGCTGTAAATTTTGAAATAACCAGTCGCCATAGGCTGAAAATACATCGTCATCCCTGTTTCCGGATGCTGCGACGAGAGAATCGCGTTAATATAGGTCCTCTCGTAGAAATCTGTATATTTCTTGTCCCCCGTGAGCTTGAATAATTCGCGGGTTAATTTCAGCATGTTATAGCTGTTGCAAGTTTCGCAGGTGATATCTGTGCGTCTGCCGTTAAGCGAATCTGGCTCTCCAAAATGCTCCGACTCGCTATTTCCGCCGGTCATATAGCTGTGATGACCGACGACGATGTCCCAAAATTTCATTGCAGCCTCAAGGTAAAAACGCTCGTTTTCCCCGAGCACCAAGTAACGGTTCAGAGCTCCGATAAATTTAGGTATTGTCGTGTTGGCATGTTTCCCTTTCAGTATATCCCGGCCTTCTCTGATCGCTTCAAACAAGGGAAGCTCGTCAAATTTATGAGCTGCATCTAAATGCCCCTGACAGCCTGAAATTTTATACAAGTCATAAAGACAGTCATTCATGCCGCCATATTCAACCGAAAGTACAACCGCTTGCAGTTCTTCAGACCAACGCGAGGTCCGGGATGCTGCCCAATCGCCTAACCTTGTAACCGTATCGAATGCCGCTTGCGAATGAGTGGCATGGTACACCGAGATCAATCCCGCAATGGTTTTATGCATCGTATACCAAGGCACCCACGCTGGTTGTCTATTTTCGACGTTGTCGATCAACGTTTCAGGAAACGCCGAGAGATATCCGCTTTCGAATTGACAAAGCGATAATTCATAAATCATATAGGTTAGTCTATTCAGCATCTCCGGATCTTTGGTCTGGGCGTATGCCTGGGCGCATGCCGTCAAATAATGCCCGAGCGTATGCCCTCGAATTTCCGTATTTTCCCACCCGGGATACTTCTCAGCTTTGGGTTCCAATCCCTTGGTTTCCCTAAATCCGGCCAGCAGTCGGTCAGGATCGTAATCTTGTAAATATTGAAGCTCTTTTGTAAACGCGTTGGCTTGATAATCGCCGGTAAGTTTAACCTGGTCCAGTCCGAAATCCTGCAAGTTATCGAGCATAAGCTTAATCCCATTTATCATAAATCTCTCCCTTTCAAACACCCTCTAGTAAAATCACGCTAACCAACTTTAGATTATCGCTTCACACGTATACAGGTAAATGGCGAAAGGTTCGAATTAGTGTAAAAAAGTCATATGTTTGGATGATTTCAAAATGAATAAGTTTCAGCTATTACGATAACGAAACCACAATTGTTATAATAATTATTTATTGATATGATGAAATGAGCACCT
This sequence comes from Paenibacillus sp. LHD-38, assembly GCF_031157315.1. Lineage (GTDB taxonomy): Bacteria > Bacillota > Bacilli > Paenibacillales > Paenibacillaceae > Pristimantibacillus. Next base: position 93,277 of record NZ_JAVIFU010000014.1, on the reverse strand, counting down.
ATAATTAGGTGTCAAAAGGTTAGCTAAAGGACGGTACAAATGAACAACTACACGATAAATATTGCAAAACCAGTGCAGCTCACAATGACAGGAAAGTTCGTCGCGCCTTCTCCCGATTGGAAACATATGAGCAGAATGCTGATGGATTACGAGCTGTTCGTACCGATTAAGGACACTTTGTACATAGCGAATGATCAAGAGCAATATGAGCTGCGGGAAGGTGATTATCTGCTTATGCCTCCCCGAAGCAAGCAGTTTGGTTACCTAGAGTCCGACTGTTGCTTTTATTGGCTGCATTTCATTGCAGAAGGTCAGCCCGAGCTATCATGTAAAGTCGAATCGTCCGATTGTCCGCCGGGACATATTATTATTCCTGGCAGCGGTAAGCTGCGCAATAAGGATAAATTAATCGTGATGATGAAACAACTGCAAGACTCCATTCGAAGTTACCAGGATCAAACGCTTAACAATTATTTGGCGACAAGTATTATGTGCGAGCTTTATAATCAAACTTTCGGTCAAAAGAAAATGACGCAACCGCAGCTGAAGAAGCAGCAGCTTTATAACGATATCGTGGATTACGTCAAGTGGAACCGTTTTGAACAGCTTCAGGTGTCGCATATTGCGGATCACTTCGGATACAATGCAAAGTATATTTCGCAAATGTTTTCGAAGATTTCTGGCGTTTCGCTCAAGCGGTTTATTTTACAGCAAAAAATGGATGCGGCCTCCTTCCTGCTGACCGACACCAATATGACGATCACGGAAATCGCATTGCAGCTGGGTTATTACGACAGTCATCATTTTATGAAATCTTTTAAGCAGCTGACAAATCTGACGCCAAGCAATTATCGGAACGCAGCTTCTAACCGGTTGCTGAATTATTAGTTCGCGCTTGAGCTTATCCAACAAGCGTAAACGGCTGTCGCCGTCCTTTGGCGGCAACAGTTCGTTTCGCGGTGAAATATAAGCTTATTTATAAATGTGAAACTTATAAATTCTTATATTTTAAAAAAAGACCGGAAGAGCTTATGCTCGTCCAGTCCTATTATCCATTTGATTCATTTATTGAATATCGTTTACGGATAAACTGTCGCGGTATTCTTGGGGTGTCAATGCCGTTGCTTTTTTGAAAAAACGGGTAAAAGAATGGGCTGCCTCGTAACCGACGAACGACGCCACTTCCCGCACCTTCAAATCTCCGTCTCTAAGAAGATCCTTAGCTTTCCTTAACCTGCATTTATCGATATACTCGGATAAATTAATTCCGCGTTCCTGTTTGAAAAAACGGGATAAGTATGACGGATTAAAATAATGGATTTCCGCCAGTCGAACCAAAGACAAGTCCTCGCTTAGATGCTCCTCGATAAATTGACATATCCGCTCAATGACATGAGAAGCTCTGTCTCGTTCATCCTTGCGCTTGAATTTAAATATCGCATCCGCGATTTGTTTAAGATATAGGAATCCCTCTTTCATGGAGGCATGATCATCGAGACGCATAAGCTTTCCGTTATCCTCGATTTGACTGTGCAGCCCCATTCGGTTGATGTAAGAGAGCAGGACAAGCGCGATTGAATAATACCCTTCGATCGTTCGCTGGACTTTTCCGTTTGCAAGCAGCATGGACCTCGACATTTCTTCCAAATCCTCAAAAAATTCCGCCGCCCTGCCTGCCTCAAGATGCGCCTCCATGATCTCGGCTTTATGGCTCGGCACAAATCCTTCTTTAATAGAAGAGCTATTGTATTGATCGGAACGGTCCATCAAGATCATGGAAATGCCGTCGCCGATTTTTAACTGCTGAAGCTGTCGAAGCCTCTCATACTGCGGAGTTACGTTTCCCCATTCACAAGAAGCACCGCTTATCGTAAAGCCTATCGTCAAACCAAGGGATGCAAGACATGCTTCTTGTATCAGCTCCAGCGTTCCCTCCAAATAGCGCATGAAATGATTGTTGAACTTCTCCTCGGAGTGCAGCGATGTCTGAATGAACCATACGATGTCACCGTACTTATCCACGATTCCAATGCTGCGTGTCTGATCCGTCATAAAGGAATTCCATATGATTCTAGACGAAGCAAGGATTTGGCTTCTTTCGGTATAGGAAGCCCCAGCGGGATACGATAAGCGGCCAAGGGCCAGCATGACTGGCGCTTTAGGATCTACACTAATATTTAATTTGTCAAAATCTTGGACTAACACTTCTTGATTCTCATAAAAACCATGACTCTCTTGCAGGAAAAGCCTAAAGTAATCCCCCTGCGCCATAAATTCAAGCGTATCCTTCTGTTCGCGGGACTGCTCCAATAATTCATTCATTTGAATGCCGTGATTTAATTCCTGCATGACCTCTTGCACGGTTTGGGTTACCTTCGCGTACCCTTCCGTTTTCAACAAATACCGGACATTTGACATTTGAATAGCTTTATAGGCATAGTCGAATTCACTGTATCCGGTGAGAAAAATGATTCTGCATCTTGGCCAATAGGTTTGAATTTCTTCGGTTAACTCCAAACCGCTCATCCCTGGCATGCGAATGTCGGTTAGAACGATATCGATTCTCGTACGGGACATCCAATTTAGCGCTTCTTTGCCGGAATAGGCTTTACAAATATCCAGCGTTTCCGGCATTAGTTGATTAAACACCTCGTATAGACCATCCGTAATAATTTCTTCATCATCGACGATTAACAGTCTATACATCCCAAATCTCCTCCTGCAGCTTGATTTTAATGATGACTTTCAAGCCGTTCAGCTCGCTCCTTGATAGATTCAAGCCGCTGCCTTCCCCGTATGTTAAAACAAGGCGTCGATGAATGTTGATCACGCCCGTCATTTCATAGGATTCGGCGGAAGGATCCAGCCGCTCCCTTAACGCTTCAATCTCGGAATCACTGATGCTGTCTCCGTTATCCTCTACAATGATTCGAGCCTCGGCATAATCCATCTCGAATGAAACGCGAAGCAAGCCTTCCTCTGTCATTTTCTCGAGACTATGCTCGTAAGCGTTCTCGATAATGGGCTGAATGATTAATCTTGGAACCTTGATTTGTTCCATTTCCTTTGGTAAGTCATCAAATTGCACTCGAATGCGTCTTGAGAATCGGAGTTTTTGTATTTCCGTATACATTTGGGAGTGTCTCGTTTCTTCCGACAATAAAACATGGTCTTCCCCGTTTCGTGTAATAAACCTGAAATACTCACCAAGCATATTGGTAAATTGTTCGATCCGATCAATATCCCCGGTTTTGGCCAATGAGTTCAGAATGAAGAAGCTGTTATACAGAAAATGCGGGTTAATCTGAGATTGCAGCTGCTTTAGCTCCGCCTTTTGCATCATCATTTTTTGTTTAAAATCCTGATCAATAAGGCTTTGCAATTTCGTAAGCATATGGTTGAATCTTGTATACAAATAGCCAAATTCATCTTTCTGTTCGTGTTCGATTCGAATGTTTAATGCACCTCCTTCCATCCGTTTAAAGCTCTGGACGAGAGACAGCAGCGGTTTATGGATAATCTTATAAGAAGAATAGGAAAAGATAACAACTGCAAAAAATGACGTTATGGCGAACACCCAGGCCCATCTATAAAAAATGCTCAATGGTCTTTTAACCGTTTCTTCAGGTAAATACGTAGCGACGGTAAGTCCCAGTTTCTTGGAATAGGTTTTGTTAATATGATATTTTTTGCCGTTCATATTCAATAAATAGGTGTTGTCGCTTGATGCATTCGCTGCGTCTACTCCGTCCTGGTTAATAGGGTTTGATTCTTCATGGCTCATTAACGTAAACCCTGTCGTAACCGAAGTCAGAAAAGAGCCGCTGTCCGGATAAATGTTGATCTGTTGTAAAGAATCCCTTAGCCTCTCCGTGTCCAATTCGATCTCGACAAGGAATAAAGGTTCCTCTCCCTTTTTTCCGCTTTGTTTAGAGGCACTGAGATGAAGCGTATTATTCCAATTAATAAGCCGATTTTCATTTCCTCCGGCACTGGAACGAAAATAATCGAACCTATCAGTGTCAAAATCATAGATCGCATTAACCGCCGAAACCGTTTTGTTAATCGTACGGATATGCACATAGATATCTTTAATGTATGGACTGTTATTTTGAAATGAAGTAAGCCGATGCAGCAAGTAGTTCAAACTTGACCTTCTTTCTGCGTTGTCCATCATCCCCCAAGTGGCAGCGAGCCTATTCAGCTCGCTATCCTCCAAAATATCGAATTGCTGAAGCTCCATCCACACGATTTCACGGTTTAAACCTTCTAAATAATAAGTCAGCTGCTTAACGGTAGCTCTCGATATATCTTGGCTTGCATTTTTGTAACTCCAGTTATATAGATACACCCCTAGTAATATGATGGGGAGTATCACGATGAGATAAGTAAATACCAGCCGAACGAAGATTGTATTGCGTATTGATATGGCGGGAAATTTAAGCAAGAAAACGCCTCCGTAGCCGCTTTAAAGTATGATTAAATTGTTTATGCTGATAGCAGACAAAGCCAGAGGTTGTCCACCTTATCTTCACTTGCTGTCTCTTCCTGCAAACCACTGATTTACCTCTGTTGTCATCTTTTCCCCGCCCAACTTATGCCATTCTTCAACAAATTGATCGAATTCGTCGATGGGCCTGCCGAGAATGATATTAACAAAAGTCTCGTGTTGAAGATTATCCAGAATGGCTTGTTTCTCAATCATCGTTTCCGTGGGGGCTCCAACAAAATTTTCATACAATAGCTGGTTATTCTTTTCGTATTGGTCTAGTATCGCAAAGGCACCTGAAGGACCGTATGTCCGTTCCCAGCCCCACCCTGATTCTTTATTTACATTTCCGGCCAAATAATTATCGATGTTCTTTTGTATGGATCTGGCTTCGTCCTTTAACACGGAAGTATCCCCCGTGCGGCGAGCCTCTTCAAGTTGACGAAAAGCTTCAAGGTTTTTCCTTGCCGGATACGGGGTTACAGGAGAAAGCTGCCATACAGGAAACGGAGAGCTGTAGTAAGTCTCATATTCCGCTGTTTCCCCCCAATTTTTCTCAAGGTGCAGATTAAAAAGTTTAACGATAGCTTCGGGATGGCTATAACCTTTCCTTACGGCAAGGTACTGAGAGGTGCTGAATCTGAGCGGAACCTTCGGCGCTTCTCCCGTTACAGAAACGATTGGAAATGCCTGCCATTCCGAATTTGGATTATCTGCGCGGCTCGACTGAGCCAAAAACGACCCCCATTGCTCCCCGTACAGCATTCCGATCTTACCGGCAGCGACTTGCTTTTCCACTTTGACGCCGTCCTTTAAACCGAATTCACTATCGATTTGACCCTTTCGATACATATCTTGCAATGCTTTCAATGCGGTTTTCACTTCCGGTTGAATTCCACCAAACACTAGCTTCCCGGAATTATCCTTTATCCAAATATTTGGGAATGCATCATAGCCTGCCATGAATGCTGACAATCCCATCACTGGATCCCATAAGTGTTTCGTAACCGCAAGCCCTAGCGTGTCATTGCTGCCGTTCTGGTCCGGGTCTTTTTCTGTAAACGCTTTCGAAATAACAAGAACATCACCAATGGTTTTGGGCGGTTTCATACCAAGCTGATCCAGCCAATCCGTTCGGATCCATATAAACTGTGCACCTTCAATAGAGGAATTCGTTTCAGGAATTCCCATCAGCTTACCATCGATCGTTGCCGTATCGAAAGGGCCGGTTCCTTCTTGGCTAAGGATATTCTTTGTAAGCTGAGAGGCATATTTCTCATACACTTTAGATAAATCTTGTATCAATCCTGCGTTACTGAGCAGTCTTAACTGCTGTGCGTTGACCCTGACTACGTCAGGTATATTTCCCGAAGCAAGCGCAACGCCTAGTTTCTGACGGTAGAGATCGCCCTTAGCGATCCAATCATACTTTATTTTAATACCCAATACCTGTTCATAGAGATTGCTCCAACTGTTATCCTCCAAGGTTTGCCCCGGAAATTGGCTAATTAAATTATCCAAGCTATCACTGGTTTCTCTAACAAATGTGACATCAATAGGAGGGTTATATTTGCTTAACGCGATGTCTTGATAAACTACTACATGTTCGGTCTCATCTGAAATTTGGTTATTCGTACTGCCGCTTTGACTGCATGCCGATAAAATTTGAACAGACAATAATGCAGTAAGCAAAAGCTTGGCCTTATTTATTATGGGTTCCCGCAACAGTTCTAACCCCATTTCACATATATTGATAGCGACCAACTGTATCATTATAATTATCCAAATTGGATCCTGATCATACAAGACACATATCTTTATTTCGTTACCCAAACTTTACTGATTTATTAAAACACAATTTCCAATAAAGGTATTTTTTTCAGCAGTTGATCAATTGATCGTTCTTGAACTATTATAGATTTGGCCCTCTTCTTTGTGTCGGTATCGAATGTGTACAATTTTATTTAAAAGTTGCATTTTTAATCGACAATTCCATTTCCCCCTTTCAACTCACTGATTTTGATATATGATGTAATTGCAATATGAGTTTAAGCTTTATAGAAAGGAAAAAGAGTATGAAGCTCATACGACGTATTACATCGAGCCTGCGTGCGAAGCTGCTGGTGATGTTCATTATTTTGACATCAATCCCGCTGCTCGTGGTTGGTCTTGTATCCTATCAAAAGTCTTATCATACCGTATCCGATCACAGTAAGGCCTCCACAATACTTGTCGCGGATCAACTCGTCCGAAACATCGATGTGCTTTTTCAGGATACGCAAAAGCTGCTAGAACTCGGAAATAACCCGAAGGTTCTTCATTTTCTTATCTCGCAATCCGAAACAAACGCGGAGGCCAAAGAAATCGTTCGTACCTTTGAAATGTACCGTGATACGTACAAATACGATAGCGTACTGAACATACAAATGGTTAATCTCTATGGTAAAGGAATCAGTGAGCGTAGAGGACTTTTTCAAATTGACCATAATCCTCTCAGAAATCCGCATTTTGTTCAATTGACGAATGATCCGGGTCTTGTACTAAAGGTACCTCCGTCCTCTTCCTCCGAGTTCGATCGGTTGGACGGCTTTACATACCCAGACAAAAGTGTCATTTCCATTATCGCACCTATCCAGCAGCGTATTACAAACGAAGTGATTGGTTTTATCGTCATCGACCTTGATGACTCCATTATTGAACAATTTTGCGATAATGTCACCATTGGAAAAACAGGCTTCTTCTATGTGCTGGATCCACAAGGAGTCCCGATTTTCAAGCCTTCCGCCGGTGAACAGATCAACATTCCTGCGGGGAATGGAATGCCCAATCAGTTTACTGATACTTCTGGAAGCTTCGTCCAAAAAATTGATGGGAATAAGAACCTCGTCGTCCATGTGAGATCGCAGACAACGGATTGGACCATCATCGGCATGGCACCATTGCGGGAAATCATTTTCGAAGCGAATGAAATTAGGATGCTGATCATTGCTAGCGTAATTCTTAGCGCGGTTTTTGCAATTGCCATTTATATCTCTCTGACACAACGGCTGACTCGACCCATTCAGATCCTGAAAAATAAAATGAAGCAAGCCGCGAGCGGCTATCTGGAAGCAAAGGTAAAGCCGGCTGGTCATGATGAAATTACAGATCTAAGCAACAGCTTTAATATCATGCTGGAAAATATTAAGCTGCTTCTAGAAAAAAGTATTCGCGAACAAGAACAAGTTCAGAAAGCAGAACTGCGAATACTGCAGGCGCAGATTAATCCGCATTTTTTGTATAACACGTTAGAATCCATCATCTGGATGGCTGAAGCAGGCAAAAATGAAAGCGTAATCAAGTTAGTGAAAGCACTCTCTCGCTTTTTCCGGCTTACGCTCAACAAAGGAAGAGAATGGATATCATTGAAGACCGAACTGGAGCATGTACAAAGTTATTTAACGATTCAGCAAATGCGCTATAGGGACATCCTCTCCTATGAAATTGACGTCCCTGCCGAGCTGCAGGTTTATCCGATGCTTGGCATGACCCTGCAGCCTCTGGTCGAGAATGCTTTGTATCACGGCATCAAAAACAAAAGAGGCATGGGAAATATTCGAATAACCGGTTATGTCGAGAATGAGAGAAATATTATTCTGAACGTCGAGGATAACGGTATAGGCATCAAACCCGAACGGTTAGCCGAGCTAAGACGTCAGCTTGAGCGGCCAAAAGACGCCGAGCTGCCAGATGGACCCGGCGAAGGAGGGTTTGGTTTAAATAATGTGCATCAAAGGCTTCGTCTTTATTTCGGCGATCATTACGGCTTGCAATTGGATAGTATCGAAGGAGAAGGGGCGCGGATCTCCCTCCGCATACCAAAGAAATAAGGAGGCAGCACCATGAAAAAAGTGATGTTGATTGATGATGAAATCTTAATTAGAGAAAGCATTAGAAATTGCGTGGATTGGGAGCAAGAGGGTTTCATCTACTGCGGCGATGCCCCCGATGGGGAAATGGCACTGCCTCTAATCGAAGAATGGATGCCGGATATTTTAATTACCGATATTAAAATGCCTTTTATGAACGGACTAGAGCTTAGCACGATCGTTCGTCAGCGTATGCCGGATATCAAAATAGCTATTCTTACGGGACATGACGAATTCCATTATGCCCAGTCCGCTCTACGAATCGGCGTTGAGGATTATTGCCTTAAGCCTGTTGGCGCGTCGGATTTGATTGAAATGCTGCACAAAATTAGCAGAAGAATCGACAAAGAACGCCAAGACAAGAAGAAGTTAACTTATACGAGTGATAAATTGCTTTCCGACCTGTGCGGCGGCCTGATCAGTACCTCAGATGCAATTGAAACCTCAGGCAATATTTCAATTAATTTAATTGCTCGCTATTATGCAGTTGCCATCATTGACATTCGAGTTCATGAATCCGAAGAATCGTTACGTACTGAGCAAGTGGAGCATGTCCTTAAAGAACGAATGGAAAGATTGATTACCGGCTTTTCTTACAAACGCAACCGATCGGACATGATTTGGATTATCAAAGAAAACGATAAAACGGCCATATCCGAAGCAATGAACATCATTGTCAATAAGCTCCGATATGAGCTGCAGGAACTATTCAACTGCGATCTGTCTATAGGGGTAGGAAGCATACAAGACCGTCTCCAAGGCATACACAGCTCATTCTTGGAAGCAGATGATGATAAAAACCTACAACGGCTTTCCAATCAAAACAAATTGGCATTTAAAGACTTTATTAAAGCATCTTCTATCAGCAATATCTTATTGGATCGCAACCTCTTCGTTGATTTCATGAAGATTGGAAGTTCCGTAAAGGCTGAACAATTCGTAAATGAATTCGCAGCCGAGCTCAGGGGCCTAGATTGGCAATCATCCATGTATGGATGCTATTTGTTAAACGATATTACACTGGAGGCCTTCCGTGTCGCAAAGCAAAGCTTCACGGCTTCAAACCATACCTCAGACACGATACAAGAGCTGCAGCAGCAGATTAGGGAGATTGCAAGCTGGGAAGATTGCGTGCAATATCTGCTTATTTTACTAGACCGTTTGTGGCTGTGGCGATCTAAAGGCTCCGATCAATACGGTGAGCTGATCGCCAGCGTCAAGCAATTCATTAATGAGCATTACAACGATGATCAATTATCACTACACGTCGTATCTAAACATGTCGGGGTCAGTCCCAGTCACTTAAGCAAAGTGTTCAGTCAAGAAACGAGCCAAACACTAACTGAGTATTTAACGCAATCCCGAATCCGCAAAGCGATGGAACTGCTTAAAACGACTCGCAGAAAAACGTTTGAAATCGCGTTTGAGGTCGGTTACCACGATCAGCATTACTTCTCTAATATTTTCAAAAAAGTAACAGGCATGACGCCCATGGAGTTTAGGCGCCAAGGCAGTACAAATGAGAAGATACATGTACCGGAAGACGGAGGAAAATAACATGCTGCTCCCTAAACGACGCAGTTGGTTTTTTATGTTCTTATTCCTTGCACTGTTTACAGTGAGCTGCCAGTCGGCTCCACCAACTAGCCTGGTGAACTCATCAGAGCCCAGCACCATACCATCCAATAGGGATCGCGTATTCGGTATCATCTTCCCAATGGCCATTCCAGCCTATGAGAAAATAACCGAGAATGCGGAGAACACTGCAAAAGCGGCAAACATTCGCCTGTTAGTCTCGGCTCCTGATGAAGCCAACCTGGAGCAGCAAATTCGCATTATGGAGTCGATGATTAAGCAGAAGGTTGACGGTATCGCTATCGCGCCCGTAAACCCAGAAGCACTTGCCCCCGTCATTAATAAAGCGGTAGAACAAGGGATTCCCGTCATTTGCTTTGAGACAGATTCCCCTAACAGCAAACGGCTCAGCTATATCGGCGCCGACAACTACGACACAGGCAGACAACTCGGTAAAGCAACGGATCTCCTGCTTGGTGGAAAAGGTATGGTCATGGTAGGAACGGGAATGTCGGAAATGTTTAGCCTAAAGGAGAGACTTGAAGGCCTTCTGGACTATTTAAATTCTGAGACTGAAATAGAAGTGTTGGAAGTTCGTTACAATGATGGTCGTGAAGATCTCGCCATTACGGAATTAGAAGATATGATTAACGCACATCCGCATTTCAATGCTTTCCTCAGCCTAGATTTCGTTTCCAGCTCTGCTTCCATTTTGATCTGGAAAGCATATGGGCTAAATCGGTATGTCCTTAGTATTGGATCCACACCTAATATCGAAGAAGCACTGCTTAATGGCCAAGTGACCTCTATTATTTCGCAATATGAAAATCAATGGGGTCGAAAGATCATAGAAGCTCTTATGAAAGTAAGTGAGGGCGAAATCATTCCAGAGATGATTGATACCGGGATTTTAAAACTTGAAAAAGGACCCCAGGATGATCAAAGATGAACTTAGGTTCACCTTTTATCCTTTTGGGGTCTTCCCTTAGCTGTTATATGTTTGTTGAATAATCTTTTCCCGATAGCTTATCTTCATCATCTTATGCAACATAAAGCTCAGCAATCGAATATAGTGCAGCCCGGCCACTAATCGTTACCCGGTCACCGGCAAGTTTGCAATACAGCGTACCGCCGCGTTTGGAGACCTGTCTTGCCGTCATTTCCTGCTTATTCAAACGCGCTGCCCAAAAAGGGATAAAATTGCAATGAGCGGAACCGCAAACGGGGTCCTCGTTGACATTTAATTTGGGGAAGAAGCATCGAGATACGAAATCATACTCATCACTTCTAGCAGTAACCAATACGCCCAGCCCTTCCGGCAGCCCAGCTAACTTGGAGAAATCCGGTTCCAGGTTAATGACATCCGACTCTGACTCCAATAAGAACATCAAATCCCGGCCAAGATAAGCTTCAGAAGGTCTGATTCCAAGAGCTTCAACCATCTGATCCGTTAATGGTTGTGTCTCCGGCATTCTGCTCGGGAAATCCATTTCGTACAGTTCCCCATTTCTTATTACCGTTAACTCTCCACTGAGCGTTTTGAATCGTATACGCTTGCTATCCGTATCATAAAAGTTAGTGATTACGTAGGCAGTTGCTAACGTTGCATGGCCGCACAAATCGATTTCGCCTCCTGGCGTGAACCATCTTAACCGATAAAGCTCGTCCTCTTCTTTGACCGCGAATGCTGTTTCGGAAAGATTATTCTCGATCGCAATCTTCTGCATAAGTTCTTCCGAAAGCCAAGCATCCATAACACAGACACCGGCTGGATTGCCTTCAAAAACGTTCTCGGCAAACGCATCAACGACATAATATTTCATATTCATCTACCTTCCTTACTTCATACTCCTGATAAGAGAATTGTAACAACATTCATTGTTTGCCATCAAATAAAAAATTGTATGACATTCAATTTTCTTATAAATCAAAGATAGGCGATCTTATCCTTCATCGGCATTTCTGCCCTCTCCAAGCCATTTCATTGTAAATATGCCGACGGCTAGACTCCAGACCGGAGCGGATATGCCCATAAAACTAACATTCGATACCGCGATTGCAAAGGTAAACACAGTGGAATAGCGGTACTCTGGCTTTGAGAAGGCTGACTGTATGCTTTTCATGAATACAGCCATTAAAGAAAAGCCAGTAATCATCCAGATAAAAGAAATAGGCAGTGTCTTAATAAACGCAATCACTTTCCACGCCATCAACCCGAACAACGCTACAAGCAAGCCTGATACAATAGCTGCAAAATATCTCTTTTCTTTTGGGCCAGCCTCATCACTGCTGCAGAGCATCGTCATCATCCCGCCTATGTTAACGGAGTGGCCACCGAACCAGCCAACGAGCGAAGCCGCTGCTCCTGTTACCGTTATCGTTCTCGCTGCGGAAGGCTCATATCCATTCTTCCTAAGCACCGCTAAAGCAACGAATATATCATTGCTAATGACTAGTAACGAAAGTGGCACCGAAAGCGACACAAAGCTGTTCCATGAAAATACCGGGGTAACCATATAAGGCAAGGAAAATGGGATATCATCGAATTTAGGTAAATCATAACCAATGAATAAAGCCAGCATCCCCAATCCGATCACGCCCAAAATCGGGGGGCATTTTTTGATCAGCTTTGGAAACAAAAAAAAGCCCGCCAATGCAAACATTCCAATAAAAGGCGTCTCTTTAATGGCAGGGATTATTTGTACAATATGGTTAAAAATCAATCCCGCAAGCATGGCATCCATTAACGCCACCGGAAGGAAGGCTAAAAGCTTTTCCCCTAAACCCGAAATCCCGAAAAAAGCGATGACCGCACCAGACATAATGGCTGCACCAGCCAACTCTTCAATGGAGAAATAGAAGATGGATGTGCTCAAAAAAGCTGCTGCCGTTATCGAATGCGCTCCGCCGAAAGGGATTTTATAGATGAAGGACAAACCAACATTCAGAAGTCCACCAAGAAAGTACACAGAAAACATCCAGGAAATGAGCTCCGGGTTAGTAAATCCTGCTTTCAAAGCGCTGTTAATGATGAGAACGGCGCCGCCGGTGCTAGCAAGCAGCGCAGATAAAATTCCAGTCAGGAGATGTTCTTTATAAAGCTTCATCTCGTTAAGCTCGTTTGATTCTTGTAGTAATGCGAAAGCTCGATAATCATGGCGCCCATTCGTTCACTTTCAGGCACGATGACCAGCCCGGTTCCCGTTGTGAAAATGATCCAATCTGTCCCGCTTTCAACCAGATGGTTCAGATCACGCTCAACTTCCTCTTCTGCGGGCAGCAGCGTACCTTGTTGGGATCGAACAAGGGGATCCCCCCCTTGTCTATCAATAATTTCACTGAGTTCGCTTAGTTTACGGGAACCGGTGATAACAATTCGTTTTCCCTCCAGCGCCTTGGCCATTACGGATACTCCTCTCTCATCTATCATGCTATCCATTACAATGTATCCACTATGATAAAAGAAAAAGCGTTAAAACAAACCATCCAAAAGTGGAGTATTTACACCCATCCAATCTGTATCACCGAATAGACTCTCCTAGGCAAAAACAACAAAAAACCACTGAATTTCAAATCAGCGGTTTCACTTGTATTCATAAAAGTCTAATATTTCCTATTCTTCACTTCTGTCGCAGCATTCTCCTGGGTGTAGATATCTTCGGGCGGGATCATCCTTTTCGGAAGGGTTCTTCCCGCCATGATTTCCTTAGTAGCCTGCATGAGCAGGGGACCTAACAGCGGGTTACACTCCACAACCGCATTGATTTTTCCTTCTACCATCATTTCGAATGCTTGCCGTGTGCCATCTACCGATATGATAATAATATCCTCGCCAGGAATAAGTCCTGATTGTTCAATCGCCTCGATTGCGCCAATCGCCATGTCGTCATTATGTGAAAATAGGAGCTCGGGACGTTCGCTTCCCGCTTCCTTCAGAAACTCCCTCATCACTCTGGTTCCTTCCTTTACGGTAAACTCCGCCGGACGGCTCCAGATGATATCCATATCTTCTCTAATTGCAATGGCATCCCTAAAACCTCTCCCACGGTCGATAGAGGGTGTAGATCCTATTGTGCCTTCCAGCTCTGCAATGCGGATAGGTCCCGGATGATTGCGCATTTTATCAATAGCATACTTGGCCGCCTTAATTCCTTCCTCGTAAAAATCCGGCCCGATAAATGTAACATAAAGGGATGTATCCTCTACGTTAACGGATCGATCCAATACGACGACCGGAATTCCAGCCTCCTTAACCTCTTCCAAAATAGCTTCCCAACCGGATTGCACAACCGGGGCAACTGCAATGACATCCACTTTTTGCTTAATAAAGGCTCGAATGGCCTCGAACTGTTTTTCCTGAGACTGCTCTGCGTTTTCCATAATTAGTGTGATTCCTGCTTCTTCGGCCGCTTCGGTGATTGAAGCGGTATTTGCCCTTCTCCAATCACTTTCGCTTCCGAGCTGAGAAAAGCCTAGCTTGATTCTCTCCCCTAAACCATCAGTGGGCGTAATCGGAGGCGTCCACAGGTCCGTTTCCGTAATCGCATCATCCTTCGATACCATTCGTTCCGATTGTGCTCCCCACCAACAACCGCTGAGGAAAAAAACAAGCAAGGGAATACATATCCATTTTAAAATACTACGCATAAGTCCCCCTCGATCATGGAAGATCATATTAACGATTAAGCCTTTATCGTGGAGCGTCTTGCGCTGAGAACCTTCTGTAGAAGAATGAAAACGCAAAGCAGCAGACCAATAACGATCTTCGTCCACCAAGAGCTCAAAGTTCCTTCGAAGCTAATTATAGTTTGGATAACCCCCTGAATCAATACGCCAAAGAAGGTTCCTGCAATATAACCGACACCTCCAGAAAGCAGTGTTCCCCCGATTACAACCGCAGCGATCGTGTCGAGCTCGAGTCCTACTGCGTGCAGCCCGTAACCCGACAGCATGTAGAACGTGAAGACAACTCCGGCAAGGGCGGAACAGAATCCGCTTAACGTATAAACCATTATTTTTGTTTTGGCTACGGGCAATCCCATGAGCAAGGAAGATTGCTCACTGCCGCCGACTGCATACACATTGCGTCCGAAGCGAGTGTAATGTGCGACGTAGATAGCAGCTATCACGACGACTATAGCTATGATTACGCTAATCGATACAAAACTGCCGCCGGGCAATGGGATTTTGGTTTGCGCGACTGAAGTGTAAAAAGGATTATCAATCGTAATGGTGTTAACGCTTATCATGTAACAAAGACCTCTCGCTAAAAACATTCCAGCCAAGGTTACAATAAAAGGCTGGATTTTGAAATAATGAATAATGGCGCCCATCGCGTAACCGAATACGGATCCGATAATTAAGACTAGTGGAATAACCACTGCAGGCGGCCATCCCTGCTGCTGGATCAGACTAGCGGAAATCATGGTCGTTAAAGCGATGACCGAACCGACAGACAAATCAATGCCCCCGGATAAAATAACGAATGACATCCCTACTGCAACAATAAGAAGAAATGAGTTATCAATGAGAAGATTTAGCAGCACCTGAAGAGAAAAAAAGCCCGTATATCTAAAGGAACCTGCCGCAAACATAATAATGAATAAACCAAATGTAACTAAAATCGGGATGTATCTACGGTTAAGAAGCATGGCGTACGATCTCCTTTTCTGCAGGGTAATGCCTTGTTTTCCATCTCTTGACGATCGACTGCCGGAATGTTTCCGATTGAATCAAGCAAACGGCAAGTACAACAAAGGCTTTAACGACGAGTGTAATTTCTGGCGGTACCCCGATCATGTATATCGTTGTCGTCAGCGTCTGGATAATCAACGCGCCGATGATTGTGCCTGTCAGGTAAAAACGTCCACCATTCAGTGAGGTTCCTCCGATAACGACGGCTAGGATCGCATCCAGCTCATACCAGAGACCTGCATTGTTGCCGTCGGCGCTAGAAACGTTTGAGCTGAGCAGCAAACCCGCAATACCCGCGCATAAACCACAAAACACATAAACAGAAATGATAACGAAATTGGAACGGATACCGGCTAAACGACTTGCATTCGGATTAGAGCCGACTGACTCAATAAATATACCTAACGCCGTTTTTCTTGTTAACAAAGCAGCTATGACGAATATAAATAGGACTACAAATATAGAAAACGGAAGAGAAGCTAACGCACCTGTCCCTATATACGCATAAGTCGGACTGGAAACCGTAATAATTTGGCCGCTTGTAATCAACTGTGCGATACCCCGGCCGGCAACCATAAGGATAAGAGTAGCAATAATAGGCTGTATGCCAGCTCCCGCAACGAGAATGCCATTCCAAACCCCTAATACTAAAGAGAGGACGAGAGACATTCCAATTCCTGTTAACACAAGCGAAAGCGCATTTTGATCAGCCCCCTTGCTTATTGTCATACAGGTAACTGCTCCGGCGATGGCCACAATGGAGCCAACGGACAAGTCTATGCCTTTCGTTGCAATGACAATGGTCATTCCAATGGAAACGAGCATCAAAGGAGCTCCGAAATTTAAAATATCGATCAAACTGCCGTACAAATGTCCGTCTCTCATGACAATGGAGAAAAAGTCCGGAGAATAAAATAAATTAAATAAAAGCAATCCGCCTAAAACACTCAAAGGCCAAAATAGATGGTGTTTGAACATCCGTTTCATCATGTTTATCCTCCTGCGATGGTCTGCATAATTTCTTGCTGACTGAATTTTTCGTCTGTGATTTCCTTTACCTTGCGTCTGTCCCGCAGTACGGCTATGCGATTGCTAACCCGCAGCACTTCCTCCAGTTCAGAGGAAATAAAGAGAACCGACATTCCCTTCTTTGCGAGCGATAGCACAAGCTTCTGAATTTCCGCCTTAGCGCCTACGTCGATGCCCCTTGTCGGTTCGTCCAATATCAGCAGTTTAGGATCCGTCAGCAGCCATCTTGCCAGCAGCACCTTTTGTTGATTGCCACCGCTTAGGTTTTTAATGAGATGCTCCGGATTAGGAGGATTAATATTCAAAAGTTTAATATATTCGTTGGCGATTTCATCCTGACGCTTGCGGGAAATTGGCTTATGCCAGCCGCGAGTCGCTTGGAGAGCCAAAATAATGTTCTCTCTAATCGTTAAATCATCGATTATGCCCTCGGTCTTGCGGTTTTCCGAACAAAATGCTATCCCTTGTTCGATTGCTTTCCTAGGGGAATGAACCGCTTGCTTCGTCCCCGAGACAACGACTGATCCCACGTCGGGTCTGTCAGCTCCGAAAAATAAACGTGCGGCTTCCGTACGCCCTGACCCTAGCAAACCCGCGAGTCCAACTACTTCACCTTTATGGAGCTTCAAATCAAAGGGCTCTATCGCTCCCTTTCTCCCTGCCCCAGATGCTTCTACTACTAATTCATTCCTATGGGACTCTACCTCATTAGATAATTTTGGAAGGTCCTCGAGCAAATGAAGTTCTTTGCCAATCATCTTTGACACGAGTTCGATTCGAGGCAGTTTATTTGCCGGATACTCTCCAATAAATTCGCCGTTACGAAGGATCGTTATCCGATCTGAAATTTCGTATACCTGATCTAGAAAGTGCGTGACGAAAAGGATGGCTAGACCTTCGCTTTTCAGCTTTCTCATGATGGTGAACAATTGCTTTACTTCATTGCTGTCCAAGCTTGAGGTTGGCTCGTCGAGAATGAGCACCTTAGCCGATATGTTGAGAGCCCGCGCAATGGCTATTAACTGCTGAATTGCTACTGAATAGGCATGAAGAGGCTGTGTCACATCAATTTGCAAATGAAGACGATCGCGCAGAAGCTCTTCTGCCCTTCGGTTCATTTCCTTCCAAAGAATACGGCCGAATCTTCTTGGCTCCCTTCCAATAAAGATATTTTCCGCCACCGTAAGATTCGTGCATAAATTAACTTCCTGGTATACGGTGCTGATTCCGGCCTCTTGTGATTCATGCGGGTTTTGAACCGATATTTGCTTATTGTTCAAGAGAACCATGCCTTTATCGATGGAATAAACGCCCGTCAATACCTTAATCAGCGTTGATTTACCTGCTCCGTTCTCCCCCATCAAAGCGTGAACCTCGCCCGGGAATAAACGGAAATTCACGTTTGATAATGCTCGAACGCCAGGAAACCCTTTATGAATGCCCGTCATTTGCAGAACAGGTTGAAGCTCACTCAATGGATATCTCTCCTTTTCAAATGAGAAAGCCACTCTGGAGGCAGCATTCGGCTGGATCGAGTGACTTTCTCGCTTGATTTAAAATAAGTTTGAATTAATAAGCCCGTGTCGGCAAAGCCTCTTTCGCTTGCTCGGACGTAAAGGTTGACTCTTCCGTCACAATACGGGCCGGAATCTCCTTACCGTCCATAATATTTTGAACGGCTTCCATCAATTGAGGCCCTAGCAGAGGATTACACTCAACGATAAAATTGATTTTCCCTTCGCTTGCTGCCTGCATGCCGTCCTTAACCGCATCTACAGAAATAATCTTAATATCTACGCCTGGCTTAAGACCGGCAGCTTCGATTGCCTGAATGGCTCCAAGCGCCATGTCATCGTTGTGCGCATAAAGAACATCGATATCTTTATGGGCTTTCAAGAAGGCTTGCATAACTTCCTTGCCTTTCGCACGAGTGAAATCACCCGTTTGCGAAGCGATAACCTTTAGATTAGGATTTGTCTTAATCAATTCCTCGAACCCCGCTTTGCGGTCATTCGCAGGCGCCGATCCTGTCGTACCTTGAAGTTCTACGATATTGACCGGTTCTTGTGCATCCTTGTATTGATCAACCAACCATTGACCTGCTTTACGGCCTTCTTCCACGAAATCAGAGCCAATAAAGGTAACATAAAGCGATTTATCCTGCGAATCAACGGCGCGATCGGTCAGGACGACCGGGATGCCCGCGTCTTTTGCTTCTTTAAGAACCGTGTCCCAGCCCGATTCAACAACGGGGGAGAAGCCGATTACATCAACTTTTTGCTGGATAAATGAACGAATGGCTTTAATTTGGTTTTCCTGTTTTTGCTGCGCATCGGAGAATTTTAGATCGTAACCCACTTCACCTGCAGACTCTTGAATCGATTTGGTGTTTGCTGAGCGCCAACCGCTTTCAGCACCTACTTGCGAGAAACCAAGTGTGATTTTTTTGTCCCCGCTTGCTTTTACGGCATTATCGTTAGCAGCAGCTCCAGCCTCTGCATTCGTACCCGCGTTCTCCCCACCCGTATTACCGTTATTTGCATTACTCCCGCAAGCAGCGCTAAAAATCATCATGAGTGATAGAGCGACAGTCGCTCCTAGTTTTCTGTACCTTTTCATTTCTTCTTTCATCCCCTTTCGTTATCACCATCTCTGGTGTATGGCAATTATAAATCGCTTTCATGAAGTCGATATACGGAGGCCCTTTCGGTTTCCCTTTAAATTTTTTTGTTTTTTTTAGCAAGCGGTTAAAACTGTGTACTTTTTTATTCCAAACTTGTGTTTTTAGATTTCGATGGCGGAAAATAAAAAAAGAGCTGGCTAAGACGCGGTAAAATGGCGTCTTTGCCAGCCCTATTTCATTGGCGTTAAGTAATTTTTTTATTCATACACTTGCCTTAACCCTCCTATTTTACTTGCCTAATAAAATGTTAGAATAGAGTCATCCGTTAAAAATTTAAATTAGGAGCAGCCTAAGTGCGATCACATCCAATCTACATTTTACGTATAGCAGGCCTTTTTGATGGTATTTCATTACTGGTATTACTCAGCATCGCTATGCCCTTGAAATATATTTGGGGGATAGACGTAGCAGTCACGATTGTAGGCAGTATTCACGGCGGGATTTTCAGTTTATATACATTATCTATCCTTTATACGGCAATTCGAGTGAAATGGAGCCCTCTTTGGGCTGCCGCCTCATTAATCGCAGCGTTTGTACCATTAGGGAACTTTTTATTGGACTGGCAGTTGAAGAAGGCGCAGGTCAAATACAGTGTGAAGCCTTTTAACTATGCCCTGCTCGTTTACAGCATCGTGTTTTTTTCTTTTTTTGATTTATTCTCACAGCTGCCGGTCATGAGCACATTTGCGACTTCCGTCGGTGCCAGCTCGTTTATTGTAGGTTTTGTCATCGGGCTATATTCGTTAGCCAATACGCTTGGCAATATTTTATCCGGTATGATGACCGATAAGGTCGGGCCTTTCAAAATACTAATGGTCGGATTGCTGTTATCAAGCAGCGCTCTGCTGCTTTATCATTTTGTCGATCAACCATCATATTTGATCATTGTTCGGATCATACATGGTTTTGTCGCCGGATTAATTGTCCCAGCTGCGTTTACATTCTCTGCGAATACGACGATAAATGATCAGCAGGGGAAAAAAGTCGCCTTCACCGGTACATTTGTTGGACTAGCTGCAATTATCGGCCCTGCTTTCAGCGGCATTATGGCGAGTAAATCCTCCGTGCCTTTTGTTTTTACGTGGGTATCTATTATGGGTTTTACACTTGCCATCCTGTCCGCCATTTTTCTCAGCAAGTACAAAATATCGAAGAAAGAGAAAAACGAAACTATCGTTCCGTCATCGGGCTCGATTTTCAATGCAGGCGTTATAAAGGCTTACGGCGGCGCCTTTTTCTTAATGTTCTCACAAGGCGTGATCGCTTATTTGTTACCCTTGCATATTCAAACGCTTGGCTATGATTCGAAATTAAGCGGCACCTTAATGAGCACTTTTGGGATCATTGCCGTCCTAATATTTGCGCTTCCTACGAATCGTATCTTCGATCGTGTTGCCTCATCAAAAACGATGGCCATAGGAATCGGCTTAATGGGACTCAGTCAGCTGCTTATTAGCCAATCAACGACGACATTCGCACTATACTCCGTGTTAGGTCTTTATGGAGTAGGCTTTGCCTTCTTGTTTCCATCTATTAATACGATGCTCATTAACGCCACGCCAGCAGAGCTGCGCGGGAAAGCTTATGGTTACTTCTATGCCTTCTTCTCTCTTGGTGTTGTTGCCGGCTCTTCCGTGTTAGGCTGGCTGCCGTTCACCATTATTGAAGGGTTTACGTTTACAGGAGTCATCCTGCTGCTATTTGCCGTTTTCGTCTCCTTCAACAAGCAAAGAGCTGGAGCATTGAATCGCTAGCGAAAGGCTCCAAATTATAAGAGAGAAATCATCGCTTACCAACAACAAGAAGAGGCCGCCGATATAATCGGCGGCCTCTCTTCAGCTATTCAGTAGCTTCATACGCTCATATGTGATATATATTCAAAAGCTGTTGTTCCATATACGCTTTTAAAATGTTTATTTAGATGGGTTAAATCAACAAAACCACATTCAGCTACTGCTGAATAAATATCCCCATTCTTTTCGATTAACTGCTTTGCACGTTCTATCTTGCAGTTAAGAAAGTATTGGTATGGTGAATTTCCAATATGAGTCTTGAATAATCGGATAAACTGGAATTTCGATAAACCAAGCTCTTTACTAATCTCGTCAAGTTTAAGTGCTTTTTCTAAGTTGGAATTAAGTATATCCTTTGCTTTTCCAATTAGAGCGTTATCTTTCTTATCGTCAGTGGAAAGATTAGTTTGAATAAGGCTATCCGTTAGGGATAAGAGTAATTCGCTGCACAAAGCCTCATCTTTTTCACTTAATATTGCATGAGAAAGATTTATGATTTTTTGTTCAAGCCCATAATCATACACAATAGGGGTTGAAAAACGTACAATATCCTTTTTCTCAATAACCTCTAAAAGCAGTTGCGGCTCAATATATAGCATAATATAGTCAAGGCCTGTTTCATCATGCGCCATTCCGTCATGTGCCTGCTCTGGATTAAAAAGCATAACGCCGTTTGGATAGGATAATTGTAAACTGCCATCCAAATCATACTGTTGAATACCACGCAATGTTACACCTATCGCGTACTCCTGGTGTGAGTGCTTTTTATACGTAAAATCAGTCATACTTGCAGACAACGCAGTAATACCTGCGGATTTTTTATAGATAAACTTATTCATTCCATTCACCTCTTAAAAAGCTTACCTACTTCCATATCATGATTGCAGCATAAGCTAAAGATAAGGCCATCATTACATTAACAGTCTTTCTATACTTCTGTAAAAACTCCTTGAAGATTGTACCGAAAAGAACCCACGTTGTGAAAGCTGAAAATCCAATCAGAGTAATCGCTATAATACTTATCGTCACCGCAGGGATTGCGCTATAGTAAGGCATAATAAAACTTGGAATTACAGTCATTGTAAAGAGTATTACCTTTGGATTTAAAAACTGCATAAGGAAGCCTGACATTAAGGTAGCCGTTTGGTTTACAGCTCTGTTTGATGTATCCTTTTTGTGAATTCGATAAGCAAGATAGAACATATAGATGCTCCCGATTATCTGCATCACAATTAATATTTTCGGTATGATCGTTATAAGCATCGTATTCAACATAGCAGAAATAACAAGTAATAAAGCAAAACCAATCGTTGCTCCATACGTATATTTCATTGCCTTTTTTGCCCCAAAATTATGCACGGTGGACAATATAACGATATTAGTAGGTCCTGGTGTAAAGGTAGCAATCATACAGTAAATCAAAAAAGATGTAACATCCATGTGAAAACTCCTTTCAAGTTCTTCTCATATCCTACATCTTAAAATTAAATGCCTATAGTATATTATTGCAGATATAAAGCTTCTTCCGCCATGGATCTATGTGGCAAAAATATTGGGGCACAAAGACATGTCTGGATTTATCGTTAAAATGAAAAAAGCCGCAACAACGCGGCTTTTTATAGTTATATGTTCTTGTCACTCGACAATAGTTGCTGTAGTAACTTTTATGACAACTTCTACAGATTTCGGCTTTTCGAATATGGCTTCAAATCTACAATGCAATTTATTTGTCCGTATTTCAATAATTCCTTCCGGTCAAATCGTTTAGCTTAATAGTAAAATTCACCATACTATCTAAAATGTTTTCTCTATCTACAGTATATCTAATTTCATTACTGCAAAGCTCGTCAAACTGCTTGTGTAGCATTTATGATCCCTTACTCAATTGAACCTTCGCGGATAAAGACTGCTCCGTATTCTCTTTCTTCGGTGCATCGGTACGCTTAATGAAGAAACTAATAAGCAGTGCCAGTATGGCTAAGCATAGGCCAACAAAGAAAGCATCGTGCAGACCCATGACCATCGCTTGACGTACCTCGATCGGAGAAGTCGGATCCGGCGAGGTGGTCATGTATTCTTTCGTTCCTGATGACATAATACTGATGAACAATGCTACGCCAATCGCGCCTGCCACCTGCTGCAGTGTGTTCAAAATGGCGGTCCCATGAACGTAGAGATCTCGCGGCAGCTGATTCAAGCCTGTCGTTTGAGCTGGCATCATGACCAAAGACATTCCAAGCATCATGATGATGTGTATGGAAACGATGCGGCCCTGCGTCCAATCTGCTTCAATGCCCATAAACAGCCAAAGCGCGACGCACATGAGTAAGATTCCGGGAATGATCAATACCCTTGGACCGAATTTATCGAAAAGAATGCCAGACACCGGTGCCATGATTCCGTTAATAATGCCTCCGGGCATCAATGCTAATCCCGAAGCTAGAGCAGTTAAGAGCAGTACCTGTTGCATAAATAGCGGCAGCATAATCATCGTTGAGAAAAGCGACATCATCATGACCAGCATCAACACGGTGACGAGCGAAAACATCGGATACTTAAAAGCTCGAAGATCCATTATCGGAGCTTTCGAAACGAGTTGTTTCCACACAAAGCAAATTAGGCTGATGCTTCCGGTAATCAGACTCCACACGACGACCGGATCCGACCATGAACCACGCTCGCCTGCACTGCTGAAGCCGTATACAATTCCCCCAAAACCGATGCATGATAGAAGGATCGATAAAATATCAATCCGCGGTTTCGTGAGGGTCATTACGTTTTTCAAAAACACCCAGGCAAACGCTATTGAAAACATGGAGAGCGGAATGACCAGATAAAACAGCCAGCGCCAAGACAGATGTTCCACGATCAGTCCCGATAAAGTAGGGCCGATAACGGGTGCCGTCATGATGACAAGACCGATCATGCCCATTGCGCCGCCGCGTTTATCCGGA
Source organism: Paenibacillus sp. LHD-38 (assembly GCF_031157315.1). Classification (GTDB taxonomy): domain Bacteria; phylum Bacillota; class Bacilli; order Paenibacillales; family Paenibacillaceae; genus Pristimantibacillus. The sequence goes on along the minus strand of NZ_JAVIFU010000014.1, from coordinate 69,152 downwards.
GGGAAGATGATCAAGATCACGTTCATCATCACCGGCATCATCAATCCAGTGCCTAATGCTTGAACGACGCGTCCAGCGAGCAGCACATCAAATATCGGTGCAATTGCGCTTATGACTGTGCCTGTTAAAAATAGCACCATTGCCCCAATAAACATTTGTCTTGTAGTAAACCATTGCTGCAATAGAGCCGTAACTGGCACGAGCATTCCTACGACAAGCATGTATGCTGTTGCCAGCCATTGTACCGTAGAATCAGAAATTCCTTCATCAGATCAGGAAATGCGATGTTGAGCAGCGTTTCGTTCAAGATCGCGACGAACGCTCCGATAATTAGCGCAGCGACGAGCGGCCCTCTCTTGATCTTGCTTAAGTCGATATCCGCAGCTTTGTTCTCCCCACTACCGAAGTTCAAACCAAACTCCTCCTTCTACTCTCTCTAAATAAATTACACTCCGGTTCCCACCATTTCGCTCATATCTATAATGAAAAAGCTCCCCGCACGAAGAAAGATAATCAACTTTCTACGAATAGGAGAGAGATCAAACGGGATCAGATTTATTCGATCTTAATGATTCAACTCTAATATGCCGTCCAGCCTGCATCAGCCGTAACTGTAGTGCCGTTAACGAAGCTCGAATCGTCCGAAGCCAAGAATAAAGCAACCTTCGCAATATCTTCCGGTTGGCCTAAACCGGGATTGATCGCCATTCCGATCGATGCGCGTTCCACTCCGAAAGGATTCGGTGCAGTTAGCGATGCAGCGATGTTTGTATTTACGGCGCCCGGCGCAATAGCATTACACCGGATGCCGAGCTTCGCATATTGAAAACCGACGTTCTTCGTAAAGCCAACAACGGCGTGCTTGGACGCGGTATAAGCCGCACCTGCGCGCGAACCGAATAGCCCTCCGGCGGAAGCGATATTCACGATGACCCCTTGCTTCTTCTCTGTGAAGATCGGAAGCACCTTACGGGTAGTGCGCATCGGTCCTGTCGTATTAACGGCGAATACTTTTTCCCAGAGCTCGTCCGTTATATCCCCTGCTGGAACGAAATTATCCATGATCCCTGCATTGTTAACCAATATATCAACCGTTCCGAACTTTTCTACTGCCGTGTCAATCAACTGCTGAACATCCTGTTCTATTGCGACATTAGTCGCGACCGCGATCGCACTTCCGCCTTTCGCCGTAATTCCTTCGACCACTTTGCGCGCATTATCGACATTGAGATCCGATACGATAACCTTAGCTCCTTCTTTGGCAAAGAGCTCGGCGATCGCTTTTCCCATGCCTGACGCCGCACCTGTAACAACTGCTACTTTTCCAGATAGCTTCATTTAACCAACCTCCGTATTTTTTGATAAGAAAATGGAATATTAAGTGTCTATTTCCGTCCCGTAACCCTTAGCATTCTGAGTGTATACGGCAAGGCACTACTAGCAAGAAACGCTGGACTTTGTCAGCCCAACGTCTCTAGAAATCGTCGTCCTTCAGATAATCCTTGAATTGCAGTAATTCCTCGTGCAAGGCATGCGCTGCATTCTCTTCGCCGCCAGGTATACTCTGAATGTCGTACAAGGACATGGTGATGCCGATTTGCGTTTGCGGACTGATCTGACGAATAATCGATCTTGCCTCTGTATGCGCCCGAAAGATAACTTCCAATCCCTTTTCCGTACGCGGACCCAAGAAGGAATGTACTTCTTGGGGCGGTACTCCAAAGGCTTTGCTTACTTCCAACATATACGTCTGCATACGAGCTGCCATATCCGTGTTGATGCCGACTTGGGCAGTGCCTCCGGATTGGTGGCGTTTCATAATCTTGGCAATGACAATTGAGATGTTCGCTTCATTGATCGTGCATACGTAAGGAATAAATTCACACAGTTCACGCATAACCTTGCCGCAATAACGGGCAAAACGTGCAGGCGTCTCCTTGGATTCCCAGCCCCCCGAGCGAATGACCCAGACCGGAGTCGTGAAATGATGTAGCGTCACGATTGGCGTAATGTTGTTGTCATGGCAGGCCTTCAGGACGTTTCGGTAGTGCTCGATAGCCGATTCTTCATAGACGCCTTCTTCAGGCTCAATTCTTGCCCATTCGATCGAGAATCGGTATGCATTCAGTCCCAATTCAGCCATCAAGGCGATATCCTCGCGGTAGAGACGGTAGTGGTCGACGGCATCACCCGAGCGTTCCTTAAACATAGATCCTTCCAAATTCTCCATAACCCAAAAATCAGAATGTATATTATTTCCTTCTACCTGATGGGCAGCCGTTGATGCTCCCCACAAGAAATCATTAGGAAATTGAAGCATCATTGTGGAATTCCCCCTGTAGTTCGGTTTTAAGTCCCTAATATCATTTTATCTATTGCCCTTCTTGCAAACTAACGTTTTGACGATTACTTGGATGTCACTTTCACGACTTATTAAAGGGGACACGCGTAAACCGCTGCATAAAAAACGACACCCGGGGCATTCTGAAGTGCATCCCTTAGAATGGACATTGCCCCCCTGGTTTTGTCCGATGAAATTCTAGGAGGTGCATATATTATGCCAGCTAAGAAAGGTCAGAAGTTTAAACATTAACCTGAGTCCTTATAAGTAGAGGCTGTTCGTTTGCATGTTGAGAAAAACACGACATGCTACTACAGGTTGGCGCCCAAATCAGCATATAGGCCTCTCCCAAAGAGGCCTATTCATTATGGAGTTTCGCCCATATCTTCACCCCAATAAATGACGATTTGGGGCTGCCTGCCCGTAAGGAACAGAAAAAAACGACCTCAAACACCTAAAATCAGGTGGCTATGGTCGTTTTCACAGCCTGAAGGCAGCATAATGTCGCTTCATTGACTGAGTTACTCGATTTGATATTCAAAATAATCAAAATATGCCGGTGTTTGGAGGGAACTTCCATTCCCTGCTGCATACATTCCAAGGTATACTCCCGTATAGCCGCCGGCAACCTCGGTCGAAAGGTAGAAACACTCCCCTCTGCCGATTTCGATTTCTTCTTGTCCAGGTAACGAGTATGAAAATAAATAATTGGTCTTGTTCGTACGAATAGATAAAATAATTTGATCGGATTCGATTTCATCTTCGCGTTCTGTCTTCCATAATGATCCTATACGCCGACGAAACATTACCCGTTGTTTTCCATTCGCGCTGGTTACGGCTATGTCGTAATGACTGTTTTCATTCATAAATGCCGTAAGACCTGCTTCTTCTCCTTGTTCCTTCGGGTTGAATTCCATCAACGTAGAAACGCGACAATTGATATCTTGCTGTCGCCGTCCAATAAACGCCTTATCCTCTATATCATCCAATCCGAATTCTGTTCCATGCAGCGCCAACCAGCCTGATCTTTCTTTCAACGAACAGATTCCTTCTATCGGGCTTCGAATGCTATTCCATTCAAAACTCAATGTCTCGGAATCGAAATCGTCCCGCTTCAGTTGGATCTGATTTTCCAGATTCCCCTGAAAAAACGCTGGTGCTTCCATTTCGAGATGGACGCGGCCCTGTTCACCGATAATCGGCCAGCCATCCTCCGTCCATTTTACAGGAGCCAAGAAGGTTTCCCTTCCTAATTGATGATAATAGGGATATCCGGAAGGCCGAATACCTAGAAATATCGCCCACCAAGTATCATCATGTGCTTGAATCAGTTCGGCATGTCCCGTTGCTTGAATGGGGGAATTGGTGTTCCTATGAGTAAGAATCGGATTATATGGACAGCTTTCGAAAGGTCCATACGGTTGTTCGCTTCGAGCAACTGTTACCATATGTCCATATTCCGTTCCGCCCTCTGCAATCAACAAGTAGTAAACATTACCGATCTTATAAAGGTGCGGCCCCTCGGGATAGCTGCCACCGCTTCCCTTCCAGATATGCCTTCGTTCTGAATTCAATTTACCAGTTTCCAGGTTAATCTCTGCTTGATAAATGCCTTCTTCAGGCTCATCGGGCCCAGCACTTGTGCCCGAAATATAGACCTTGCCATCATCATCAAACAAAAGCGACGGATCAATACCGCCCCATTCTAAATCTAAGGGTTCCGACCAAGGACCTTCCGGTTGTTCCGCCCATACAACATAATTACGATAATGTGCCATGTTAGTGGTAACCACATAAAACTTTCCATGATGATACCTGATAGTAGGCGCATAGATACCTGTTTTCCCTACATGTCTCTTTAAGAAAGCATGATTCGCAAATAAGGGCAACTGACTTTCTCTGTTTAAGCAATTACCGATCTGTTTCCAATTAACCAAGTCCTTGCTGTGAAAAATCGGGACCCCCGGGAAGTAACCAAACGAGCTAGTCACTAAATAATAATCTTCTCCTACCCTGCAAACACTCGGATCCGGATAAAATCCTTTTAATATGGGATTAGAATAAATCATTGATTTTCCGCCTCAGTTCATTCGTATTTATACATTTCCACACATATTGCGCCAGGATTGCTGCCAATTCCAAGCCGGTATGAAGCTTCATCTCCGTTCAGGACACGGCCTCGAATCCATTTATCGTGAACGAATGTACCTTCTTCAACTCGAATGTACCCTACCTTGCTCGATTCTCCGCTTTTGGGCAGGAACTCAATATTAAACCCGATTCCAGCCAAAATAAACTTATCCCTAGAGAGTTCGATAACCAATCCTCCGGATATCGGTTTTCCTTCCTGTCGGTGTGTATAGCTGATTTTCAAGTCATAATTCGAGAAGGACAGGATACAACCACGGTCTTGATCTTGCAGAAATCCCGTCATTTTTCCTGTTCCACGGTATTTTTGAATGATACCCATCATATTTCCAATAAGCTCATAACTGCGAGCAAGATAAGTACCTGTTCCTTTTATATTAAAACCAGAGCTGTCAATATTAAGAGCCATCAAAATACTGAGATCGACTCCTGCTCCCACATCCGCAGACGGATCTAGAAAGTCTTCAACCCCGAATGGAGCAAAGCATAAGGCGTCATGTTTTCCAATAGCATAAAAAACGTTGGTAGCAGATACAATGTCCCTTCTAGCTTCGGGAATAAACAGCGGATTGTCATTCCCAGCAGTATACTCCTCACAGATTTCTGCAAAATTGGACAAATAAATATCCAGTGCATAAAGACATATGGTCGGAGCTACTGCCTTCCACATCTTCATTACTTTGGCAATCGGCCCACCGCTAGGATATGAGCCTGGGTTCCATGGATGTTGCTCAAGCCAAGCATTAACGAACATCGGGATAGGGTAAACATCAGAACCGGCTTTTGCAATTCGCTCTACCGCCCGGGCATAATGATACGCCATGAAGTACTCAGGTGCTTCTCCAGCAAATGCTTCCTTCCAAGTGCCGCTTCTTTCATAAGCCGCTTTTACTTCAGATGGGATCGGAAGGTTGAACTCGCAATTCGCGATGTCTGAATAGTCACGATCACTGCCAAGGAATCCGACTTCGTTTTCCACTTGTACCATAATAACAGTGTGCTGGTCACCGTCAATCTTCTTTAGATGTGACATCAGTTGTCTGAAAGCACTCGCGTCTGCATTTACCGCTTTCTCACACAGTGGTGAAATGGTATCCGATGTCTCTTTGTTCCTATAAGAAGCTCTAAAATACGTTTTGTAGTCCTTCTTTACCCAGCTAGGAACATAAGTGGATTTTCCATTCTTCCATAATCCGAACCATAACAACACTAATCGAACGTTTTCTTCACGTGCTTGTTCAATGATTCCGTCAACGATATGAAAGTCAAACTCACCCTCTTTAGGCTCGAGCAGCTCCCAATAGACGGGTAGAATCACCGTATTCAGATGTAATCCTCTGAGGTTTGGCCATACTTTTTGTTTCATATAGTCTAAGTCAGAGGAACTGGAGTTATGAATTTCTCCTGCCAAAGCGATGTAGGGTTTACCATCGACATAAAGATTGAATACACCATTTTCTTTTATTAATTGCGGTAGCATGAACATTCACCTCAGTACAGTTTCAGTTACTCTAGAGTCCATTCATTATTCTGATTTATATCCGAAATCCGGGATCGTTTGCCATCTTCTGCGCAGTTCGTGGGCGGCAGCCTTCGGCTTGCGCTCGCGCGTAAAGATACCTTTCTTGTTACCCTGAACCCTAATAATCCCTTGACTCGTTTGGAAATCGGCAAAATTCCATACTTGCTCCCCAACAAAATGCTCGAATTCATCGAACACTTCGTGATTCGCACGGAGATACTCAACCTGATACTCTTCGGTAAACATGACGGGATCTACATCATGCAATCCGGCAATCGTATCTGCGCCGTATTCCGTCATCACGATTGGCTTGCCAGGGCAACGCTTGACCCAGCCGTTCAATTCTTGCCGCAGCAAAGCCTTGGCCGTGTCGAAGTCTCCGCCGAACGCGTACCAGCCATAATAACGGTTAAGACACAGAACGTCGACTAGTTCAGCCACTTTATCCTTATCCGGGGTGGCATTCATCATATTGACGATCGTTACGGGACGCTTTTGCGGATCAAGCTCCTTGGCTAATTCCACGAGCGGACGGAAGTATTCTTCTGCTCCGTCTTCCTCGGACGCCGGTTCGTTGGCGATGCACCACATGACTACGCTTGGATGATTCTTGTCGCGAGCGATAAGCTCTCGCACTACTTCCTTATGCGTTTCTTGGGTCTTCAACACTTCCCATGTGTTCCTCTTGGGTCCCTGCGTAGGAGCCACATTAAAGTTAAGATGCAACCCGACTGCTGGTGTCTCGTCTATAACCACGATTCCTTCTTTGTCCGCCAGTCGCATAACTTCTTCTGAATAAGGATAATGCGCCGTACGGAAGGAGTTGGCACCCATCCATTTCATTAATCGGAAATCCATGACGTTCGCGGCCTCATTCAGACCTCTGCCATTAAGCGGGGTATCCTCGTGTTTACCGAAGCCTTTAAAGTAGAACGGCTTGTTGTTAATCAGGAATTGACCGTCCTTGACTTCAACCGTCCTCACTCCAAAAGGCTGCTCATAGACGTCAATGACTTGTCCATCTTGCATGATTTCAAGCTTCAACTGGTACAAGTAGGCATTCAGCGGTTCCCATGTCTTCACGTTATCGATCGTGATCGTACCAGACTGCCCCTGCGTTTCTGCAACGATTGCGCCGGACTGATCAACGCAGGTCACTTTGACTTGTGCCTGACCCTCGATGGACGCTTCATAACGAACGGTCCCGATCGACGTATTCAGATCCGTTACGATACTTACATCCTTAACGTAGGCCGCCTTAGAGGTCGTATAGATCTTAACCGGTCTGTGAAGGCCTCCATAGTTGAAGAAGTCAAAGTAAGGATTGTTTTTGACGATCTTGCCCACTCCAGGCAGTTCCCTCTCGCTATAGCTTCCCATTGGCAACGTGGTTTCGTCTACGATGTTGTTTACCGCGACTGTTAGACGATTCTTGCCTGCTTGAAGGAAAGCATTGATCTCAGCTTCAAAGGGCGTGAATCCGCCGATATGTTCAACGACAAGCTTACCGTTCACATATACCTGTGCCTTGTGAGTGGCTGAACCAAATCGAATAACGATTCGTTCGGAGAACAATAGATTCGGTACTGTAAAGTCTCTTTCGTACCAGACCCAGCCTACATGGTTGCGAATGTCAGCGGTAACCCCGACATCGTTAAAGGAAGACGGAACGGACATGCTTATCGGATCTTTCAGGTAGTCGTTATACCATTCTTCTTGAAAACCATTTCCCGAATCGAGACTAAAATTCCAAATGCCGCTTAAATCGATGATGCTGCGAGTTTCCGTTACGATTGGATATAACATGCATATCTAGCTCCTTTGGTATGTTTCTGCGAGTTATGATTAATCAGCCAGCACATTCGTTGAGGCGATATTTCCATAATGATTGGCGCTTGGCTTCGGATGCCTTACCTGTGTCGCGCGGTCAACTGCAATAAGTCCAAAGCGCTTAGAAAATCCAAGCTGCCATTCGAAATTATCAAGCAATGACCAATGCATGTAGCCTTGCACCGGAATTCCATCGGCGATACATGCATGTATGCCTCTCAAGGCACGATCGATAAAGGCGATGCGCCGTTCGTCATTGTCCGTAGCCACTCCGTTCTCCGTGACGAAGATCGGCTTATCCAGATGCTTCGAGATGTATCGGATAACTGCCTCCAGTCCTTGCGGGTAGAACTCATTTCCCATTTGGGTCTTCTCGGCATCATCCGGTACCGGAAGCATGCCATCCGGTCCATATACCGAACGGGTATAGTTCTGCAAGCCGAAGAAATCGTCGTCCTTCAGATAATCCGTGAATTGCAGTAATTCCTCCTGCAACGCATGCGCTGCAATCTCTTCACCGCCGGGTATACTCTGAACGTCGTACAAGGACATGGTGATGCCGATTTGCGTATTCGGACTGATCTGCCTAATAATCGTTCTTGCTTCTGTATGCGCCCGAAAGATGACTTCCAACCCCTTCTCTGTACGCAGACCGAGGAAGGAGTGTACTTCTTCTGGCGGTACTCCAAAGGCTTTGCTTACTTCCTCCATATACGTCTGCATACGAGCTGCCATATCCGTGTTGATGCCGACTTGGGCAGTACCTCCGGCTTGGTGGCGCTTCATGACCTTGGTAATGCCAATTGAGATGTTCGCTTCATTGATCGTGCATACGTACGGAATATATTCACCAAGTTCGCTCATAACCTTATCGCAATAACGGGCGAAACGTGCAGGCATCTCCTCCGATTCCCAACCTCCCAAGCGAATGGCCCAGACCGGAGTCGTAAAATGATGAAGCGTCACGATGGGAGTAATGTTGTTGTCATTGCAGGCCTTCAGAACGTTCCGGTAATGCTCGATAGCCGATTCGTCATAGACTCCTTCTTCAGGTTCGATTCTTGCCCATTCGATCGAGAATCGGTATGCATTCAACCCTAGTTCAGCCATCAAGGCGATATCCTCGCGGTAAAGGCGGAAGTGGTCGACAGCATCACCCGAGCGTTCCTTAAACATAGATCCTTCCAAATTCTCCATAACCCAAAAATCAGAGTGTATATTATTGCCTTCTACTTGATGGGCAGCTGTTGATGCTCCCCACAAGAAACCATTAGGAAATTGAAGCGTCATTGTGGAATTCCCCCTGTAGTTCGGTATTAAGTGCCTATTATCATTTTAGCTACTGCCCTTCTAGCGAACTAACGTTTTGACGACTACATGACTGTCGCTTTCACGACTTATTAATCGCCACATATCCAAACCTCTGCATAAAAAAACGACTCCCCGGGCAGGCATTCCCCGAGTTGCCGTTTCTTATAGATACTTCTGAATTTCTTCCCTTACGACTTCGTACCCTTTGATCGTTAGGTGAAGACCATCATACGTGTATTCATCGTGAAGCAAGCCTTCCCCATCTATTAACTTTGGGTAAAGATCGATATAAGCGATCTGATCTTTTGATGCGATTTCACGGATTGCAACGTTTATTCGCTGAATATCGTGGTTGTTCCGCAATCCCGCCTGCGATGCGGGGTATGACTGATTAACAGGGTAGATCGATTGCAAATACAGCTTGGTTTCCGGCAGCTGTTGCTGAATGTTCGTAACGATTTCTTTAATACGTTCAACGATTGCAGGCGGTTTAATGTCAAAACCAAGATCATTCGTTCCAATTAACAAAAATACTTTCGCTGGCTCTAAATCATATACGATATCCTTCATGAGATTCAATACATCCTGCGTTTTGTCGCCTCCGATGCCGCGGTTGTACATCGCCTTGCCGCACTTTAACATCTCATGAATCGGGAAACCCTCCGTAATCGAATCGCCGATAAACAAGATACCGCCTTTTTCCACGCTCTTGTTCAATTCAACAAAATTGGCTAATCGCTGTGCCCGATGCCTCTGTTGGAGATGTATTAGAACTTGACTAACATTGTCCGGTAGTTGTTGCATAAGATCACTCCCTTCCCTTTGGCGACAGCTCTCGTCTATAACTAATCATAAGAAAGATAACTATGGACGACTAACGGTTTTACGACTAAATGAATGGAACTATACCGACTTTTAATAAAAATTAAAACCTGAACTTGTAATACATGCACAAAAGCCGGCCCCGTTCAGGGCCGGCTCTTGGTATCCATATTGGTTAATTCATGTCCTATCACTGTGTTGGGTTCTAAACTCAGTTGGGCCAATTCCAACATACTTTTTAAAAATTTTTGCGAAATGAGAAAAGTTTGTATACCCTACTGCGGAGGCTATAGAACTGATTGGAATATTCGTTTGGGACAATAACGACTTCGCATGATTAATTCGTTCCAGAAGAATATAGTCCGAAATAGAAGATCCCGTTTCCTTCTTGAATATTCTTGACAGGTAGTCGGGATTTAGGAAAACCTGTTCTGCCACCTGCTCCCGCGAAATGTCTTGATCCATGTTATGCGCAATATAGCGTTTAACAGTTTCAATGACGGTATCGGTCTCTTTTACCACATCAGCTTGCTTCATGGCCTTGCTCACGACATGATGAACCCACCCCATCATGTCGGTTACGGACCGCCCTGCCGTTTCGGACAACCGTCTTGATATTTCGTCACCGAACAGTTGATGGGCTTGAACCCCTTTAGCGTTCAGGAACGAGTAAAGCACTTGCATGAAGTCTTGATGAAATTGATGAAGAACCTCAGCATTCATCTCCTGCTTGCGAACAAGATCGCCAAGAACCTTATCAACTTCGCGCAGGACGGCTTCCTGTGTTCCCGTCTTTAACAAGGATGCGATGTTGCTTAGCGCTGGCAGAGTGACAGGTTGAATCGTCTGCCAGGAATTAGGGTCAGAATATACCTGATTGACGAAAGCCACATTGTTGGTATTATGCTGTCTTAAACGTAACACCATACTAGCCATTTCGTGCGCTAGGACGGCCTGGCCTACATAACAAGATAAATCACAGTAAAAATACTGATGGCACGAGTCGATGTAGCTGCTGCATGCCTCCACGAACGAGCTGTCATCCCCTTCGTGATCGCCGCTGACAGCCAGGACAACAAGCAGCATCCCTCGATCGAGCGCAAAACATATTCCATTGGAATGGCTGCCTTTGATGATTTCATCCGCGGAATTTTTGAGGGCATATTCCAGTATCTTCTCATCCCTGCGATTTAACGGTTTGTTCCAACGTTGAACGGCGATTAGAATCGGAACAAAGACAGCCCCTTCCGAAATCGGGATATGATGGCGCTCGACCTGCTCACGAACCGCGTCCGGTTGGCTTGGCGTCGACTGGTTGATCAGATCGAGCCAGAAACGCTCGATGATATAGGCATGATGCTTCGTCCACAGTTGATGGGAATGGGTATGCCGCGTTGTTTCGGTTTTGCGGTCGATGACGCATTGCGCTTCCCGAATCGCATGTTCCAAATCATCCGCAATAACGGGCTTGAGCAGATAATCGAGACTTCCTAATTTCAACGCTTCCTTGGCATATTTAAAGTCGGCATGGCTAGTCAGGAAGATGGTTACCGTATCGGGATACTGTTCCCTTACCCAAGCAACCAGATCCATCCCGCTGCCTTGCGGCATTTCAATATCGCAAAGCATGATATCGATGACTTCCTTCTCGAAAATGTCCATGGCTTGCCGCATGCTGTATGCCGTGAACAAATTCGTAATATCTAATTTCGCAAGATCCAGATCGGCTTTCACGCCTTCGATGGCATGAACTTCGTCGTCAACCAGCAGCATCTGATAGGTCATGTTGTTTCCTCCATCTCCGCGCGGGTAGGAAGGATTAATTCCACTACCGCGCCTCCTGTTTCTCCATGGTTAAAGAAGCGAATGGTCATTTGCTCACCGTATAACAGCCTTAAACGCCTTTGCACATTCCATATTCCCGTATGTTCGCCCAGCTCGTTCTGAACGCTTCGTCCAGCCTGCAGTTCAATTAGTACGTCGTTGTCGAATCCTTTACCCGTATCCTCGATTCGAATGATGATATGAGATCCGCTTTCTTCGTCGGCAAATCGGATGCGAACAGCTATGTGAATGGGTTTTTCCATTGTAACCGCATATTTGATCGAATTCTCGACGAATGACTGTATGGAAAGCGGAGGCACCGGGACATCCGATAAATAATCCGGGGAATCCACTTGCCAAGTTAATTGCCCAGGGAACCGCAGAATCTGAATGCTTAAATAATTTCGTGTATGTTCAAGCTCATCTTTAAGTTTCACGAATGACGTGTTGCTGCGGAACAGAAAGCGGAAATATTGAATCAAAGCCATCGTCATTTGCATAATCAGCTCGAAGTTTTTAACCTTGGCAAGATTATAAACGATATTTAAAGCATTTAAGAAGAAATGCGGGTTCACTTGCAGTTGAAGCCGCTGCAGCTCTTCTCTCTGCTTGTTGAGCTGCTCTTCGTATACGTTAACGCGCAGCGTCTCGATCTCCGTCATCATCGCATTAAATGATTCACCTAATAGCCTGAACTCTTCCGAAGTCTGATGCAAGTCCACGCGTTTGCTCCAATCGCCGCTGCGGACTTTCTTCATGGCCAGCAATATCCGGGTTAATGGCATCAAGATCGACTGTCTCATAGCGTATAAGCCGATTGGAACAAATAGCAAAGTGACCGCCGTAATCAGCCATATTATCCATTGTAGATACGGAAGCTTGGCCAATATCTGCTGATCAGGAATGAGCGCAATCAAACTAAAATCCCCCCTCAGGGAAGGAGTACCTACCACCAGATACTTTTCCTTGGAACCCGAGAGGTAATAGTCTTTCTGCTGCTGCAGTTCGATCCCCTGAAGTTTTTTCTTATCTATACCCGTAATGGGATCGCCTTTCGAATTTGCGAGCAGCACGGCGCCGTCGACGCCAATCTGAAGGGAATCGAGCGGTTTTAACAACTGGTCGGTTTTCACAACAGCGCCCATAAATACGTTACCTGACTGGATAATGTCAATTAGATAGTCGTCTTGTCCGATATGATGGTGCTGCCACCTCTTCACAGCCGTTCCTTTAGCAATTCGGCCGTCTTGCATCAACGCTACGACATGACTCTCGACTCGATCAATCTCCTCATATGGAATATTTCCTTGCGATACAACCATAAAATCCTTGCGATCAGCTTGGTATACGAAATAAGAATTAATCGAATCGTAAAGCGCGATCTCCTTTGTTAGCTTATTAAACAAATAGACCTTCGCGCTGAAGTATTCCGTATCCGTCTTGGCTTGGCCAAGAGACACCAAGTCGGAGCTTGTGCTGCCGCCGATCGTATTCATATAAGCATCGGCATCGTTCAAACCGGTGTCGATCTGCTTCATGTAGAGCGTAAGCATCTTATTATACGAATCGGCGACTTGACCGCGAACAACATGAATGGCATAAAAATTATTGTACAAAAGCATTCCAACGAGCGGAATCGTCATGAGCAGCACACTTAGGATCAGCTTCCGCCTCAAGGAACCTCGCCTTTGTCCCCAATTACGAATATTCAATGCATCTGCTCCTTTGAATGGATTTACCGTTCCATCATACAAGCAAATAAGGTCAAAACGCCACAACCTCGATATGAAAGTTGTGGCGCAATTACGCTAATATAAATTAACCCTTTACTGCGCCGACCATAATCCCCTTAATAAAATACTTTTGGAAGAACGGGTACGCGATCAGAATCGGCAGCGCACCCATGACCGCCATTGCCATCTTGACCGAATCGGTCGGCATGATCGCCATCGCTTCGCCTTGGCCCGCCTGCATGTTGGTTGTAATAAACTGGATGTCCTGCATAATGCGGTTCAGCAAATTCTGAATGCTGAAAAATTCAGGTTTTGTAATATAGACCATGCCGTTCTGCCAATCATTCCAGTACATGATGGACGTGAACATTCCCATCGTCGCCACAACGGGTGTCGAGAGCGGAAGCACCACCGACCAGAGGATCCGGTACTCGCTTGCCCCATCCAACTGCGCGGACTCAATCAAGGGCGACGGGACTGTCGTTTGGAAGAAAGTCCGCATCATCATCATGTAATATCCGTTTGTCAGCAACCCCGGAACAATCAGCGCCCAGATCGTGTTCTTAATCTCAAAGAGCTGCGTGTACACGAGGTACATAGGCACAAGCCCGCCATTGAACAGCATGGTGAAAAATACAAGGAACATGATCAAGTTCCGATACGGTGTCTCTCTTCTCGAGAGCGGGTAGGCAATAAGCGTTGTAATCGCTACCCCGACGGCTGTTCCGAACACCGTTACAAATACCGAGACGCCGTACGCTCTTACGATATCCGCGCCTCTAGCAAATAAATAATCGTATGCTGCCGTGCTGAACACTTGCGGGATGAACGAATAACCGTGAGCCACGATCGCGTTCTGATCCGTAAATGATGCCGAAATCAGCAGTATGAGCGGTATAATACAAATTGCGGCGAACAGGAAAATAACGATATGGCTTATTAGGGTTATGGATTTGCTTTCCGTTTTCAACATGACGCCCCCTTAGAATAATGCGTTGTCTTTACTATAGCGACGTACCGAATAGTTAGCCAGTACGACGAGAATGAATCCGACGATGGACTGATAAACACCTGCCGCGGTTGACATCCCCAGGTCGCCTCCGCCAGAGAGCCCTCTGAAGACGTACGTATCGATCGTCGCCGTCGTCTCGAACAATGCTCCGGCGTTCATCGGCACCTGATAGAACAATCCGAAGTCAGAGTAGAAGATCCGTCCTACACTTAGCAGCGTCATCAAGATGATGATCGGCATTATCGACGGCAGCGTGATGTGGGTAATCTGCTTCCGGCGGCTCGCGCCGTCCAGCCTTGCCGCTTCGTAGTACTCTTCGTCGATGCCAAGCAGCGCTGCGAAGAATACGATGCTGGAATAGCCGATACTCTTCCAAAAATGGACTAAGGTCAAGATGACGGGCCAGTGTTTTGCCTCACTGTACCAAGATATGCCTTCTTCTATGCCTAGCCAAGGAAGCACCGTTCGATTGAGAAAGCCTACCTCTCCGCTCAGCAACGCGTATACAAGATAGCTTACAATGACCATGGAGATGAGATGCGGCAAGGTAATAAGGCTCTGGTAGGTCTTAAGCAACACTTTATTCTTGATCTCATTCAGCAAGATTGCACAACCGAGAGCTAACACGGTCCCGAGGATGATGAACACAAGGTTGTAGAGAATCGTGTTGCGCGTGATGATGTACGCATCCGACGTTTTGAACAGATATTCAAAGTTGTCAAACCCGACCCAATCGCTCTGTAGGATACCTTTGGCGAAGTTGATATCCTTGAAGGCGATAACGATTCCCAGCATGGGGAGAAAGTTATTGAAGAGCAAATAGAGAAGACCTGGGATCATCATAATTAACAATGGCAAATGTTTTTTCTGAACGGTCTTCTTTTTCTTCTTGTTCGGCTCCGCTTGCACGGCCGCCGCTGCTGCGGCTTGTTCCATTTTCAAGTCCCTTCCTTCTTATGTCTAATGATGTCTTCATTAACCTAATCATAAGGGATTGGTATTGGTGCAACTAACGGTATGCCGACTTCTTCAATGACGGTTTCACGACTTTAGCGGCGGTTTGAAGTATCATTTACGATATTCATATAAATAGAAAAAACCGGATCTCTGATACTAGAGATCCGGCGCATATCGTTTATTATTGGTTTGCAGTTACCCATGCATCCAGTTGCTTTTGCTTCTCAGCCATAACTTTATCAAGACCAGCAGCCTTCAACTTATCGTTGAACTCTTTGAGCTTATCGGCAGGATCAACCGTTCCCGACTCAAGCACTTTACGATATTGTTCAACTACGTTATTCAAAGCCGTTATTTCGTTCTTGACCGGGTCCTGGTTGAAAGCAAATCCAAGCGCTTTCGATTTAATAGCGTTTGCATTAAATTCCTTCACTTGTTCCCAATAGTCCGGCGCTTGCGAGCTATTAACATAGGTAATAAGCGGGTTGCCGAGGAGCCAGGCTTGCATGTTATACCCTACGTTTGACGAAGTAACCCCTTCTGGATAATCGATCTGCGTATCCGACACTTTAACGTAGTGTTTGCCTTCGATTCCCCATACCAGAAGGTTCGCAAGTTTGCTGTTCGTATACATCAGATTAAGCATCATCATCGCACGCTCAGGGTTCTCGGAATGCTGAGCGATCGAATACAATCCATTAAGAAGATCGTTGGTCGTCGAATAGGCATTAGGCATCAGGTTGACTACAACCATTTCTGTCCCTGTTTGTCGGCTAGTCAGTGCTTCTGTTCCCGGCTCGCTCTTCATCATAAAAGAGAATGCCTTTCCAGCTTTAATTAAATCTAACGGATTCGTCTGTGTCGTAGCCGCATCCTTGTTAATATAACCAGCTTTATACCATTTATGTGTCATATTCAACAGTTCTGCATACTCCGCGGATTCGTAATAGTTCTCGATCTTATATCCATTATCATATCCCGGCAGTACTCCATAGCGGTCTAAAAGACGGTCGTATGAACGGTAGTATTCCAGCGGCGACGATAGACCGCTCGCGAGCGGCGCTATGTTAGGCTCGTTATCCTTGATCGTCTGGAACACGCTGTCCAGGTCTTGCAAAGACTTGATGGATGTAATATCAATATTGTACTTCTCGACTAAGTCTTTTCTCATCGCGATCCCAGATGCCGACGCATAAACACCGGTGACAGGTACGCTGTATATTTTCCCATCGATTTCGGCAGCCTTCATATTGTCTTCGCCAACCGCCTCAACAATTCCCTGCCCGTATTTCGCAAGCAGCTCGTCAAGTTCCTTGATTGTCCCTTGTGCCGCTGCGTAAGAATAACCTTGGCCAAAAGTAAAGTATAAATCCAACTTTTCTCCGCCGGAGTTCATAAGATTCAATTGCTGACCCCAAGCGCCGATGCTTATCGGAAGCAGCGTAACCGTTGTGTTGATTTCCGCTTGCGTAATTTTGTTGACCTCCGCTTGAACCTCCGCAATATCTGCTGGAACAGCCCCGAATATAGGAAGCGCAAGTGTCAGATCGTATGGATCTTTAATGGCCTCATTCGAACCTTCTGCTGTTTGACCCGCATCGTTTGTCGGGCTGCCCCCGTTGCCTACATTGCTGCTGTTGCTTTCATTATTGCCATTGTTTGACGAACAAGCAGCTAGTATAACCGTAACGAGAGCCGTGACTAGCAAAATCTTGAATGCTTTGAATTTCCGATTCATTTTCTTCCCCCCGTATATTTGGTTATCTTGGTTTGCTCTCTTAGTATAGCTTTAGGCTTGAAACCTCAACTAACACTTTGACGACTTTTTAGATAACGCTTTCACGACCAATTTCCGTCTATTTTTCATTAATATTAACCTCATCCAACGGGTAAAGAATTCAATCGCTCATCCAACTGATCAAGAACCGCCGTATCCATCTGGAAGTGTCCCGACAAACTCCGAAGCGATGCATCTCCAATGGCAGTGAGGAACTCATCCGGATTATGCTCCATACGACGTGGAAGCACCTTCTTCATCAGCTCCATCACCGATTCGTTTCGAAGAACCGCATCATTGCACATAAGTTCAGCCAAAGGGGTCTTTGAGCTGTAACGTTTGAAATAGTCTTTGGTCGGTGCATATTGAATCTCATAGACCCCGCTGGTCAGCTCTAAGTGCGACTTGTCTCCCATCTGTATACCCGTTATGACGCTCTTACCGAACGCTTGGCCGTTAATCCTGATTGTTTCGATGTCCGAATCGGGAAGTTTGACGGAGGCCGTGGCGCCAAACGGAATGACGAATCGGTAGGAAAGATGACCTTCACCGCTAATGTTCCATTCACTCTCATATAGTCCTACGGCAGATTGGATTTGGGCTTTGGCCCACTTCAACCTCAGATCGGGTTGAGGCGACAATAAGACTCGGCGGAAACCTGGTGCATCTTCGGTCGGATTGATGCCGGCAATAGAGCGGTACATCCATTCTGCAATCGAGCCGTACGCATAATGATTGAGTGAGTTCATGCCCATAGAATTGATTTTACCGTCTGGCAGGATTGAATTCCAACGTTCCCAAATCGTCGTGGCTCCCAGCTTCACAGCATATAGCCAGCTTGGGTAATCATCGTTAAGCAGCAGTGTATAAGCAAGATCGCTGAAGCCATTCTCCGACAAGACACGGCTTAGGTAAGGCGTGCCGACGAAGCCGGTCTTCAGATGCTTACGATCCATATGAAGCCGATTTCGCAATCCTTCAACTACCCTTGTTCGGAAAGCATCCGGAAAGAGATCCATATATAGCGCGATGGTAAAAGCGGTTTGCGTATTAATGGTCAAGCGGCCGTTCTTCGAGAAAAATTCGTCTTCAATTTCCGCTTTTACTTCATCCGAAATACGTTCATAGTACTCCACGAGCTCGGATTTCCCGAGTATTTGTGCCGCCTTCGCCACTAATAGGGAGGAATGCCGGTAGAAGGCGGAAGCGATAAAGTCGATGTCGGTACCACCCATCGAGGAACTCGGATCGCTTCCATCAAGGGCAAGCCAATCTCCGAAATGGAACCCCGTCGTCCACAATCTCCGGCTTCCGGATTGCTCATCGGACCGGATAATAAAATCGACCCAGCCTTTCATGCTATCGAATTGCTGTTCCAAGATGGACTTGTCCCCGTAGTGGAGATACACGTTCCATGGAATAATGGTAGCCGCATCGGCCCATGCGCTGGAACCGCCTGTATTTACATTGACGGCAGGAACGACACTCGGAACCCATCCGCCGCGATCTTCCTGCTCCTTGCCCATATCATACCCGTATTTCCTGTAGAAGGCATAGGAGTCCATATTGAAGCATGCCGTTCCGGAGAACACTTGCGCATCCCCCGTCCATCCCATCTTTTCATCTCGCTGATTACAATCTGTTGGAAGATCAAGAAAATTACCTCTCTGACCCCATAGCGCATTTTGGAACAGTCGGTTTACCAGCGGGTCGCTCGTTTCTATAGTCCCGATTTCTTCGAGATCCGAATAGATGACGCAGCCGGTAAAATCGTCGATACTCAGCTCGCCTGGCCAACCTTCGACTTTCACATATCTGAATCCATAGAACGTAAAGTAGGGACGTACAACCGCTTCTTGTCCGTCAGCTATATATTGAAATTCCGCTTTGGCCGTACGCAAGTTCTCGCGATAGAAGTTGCCGTCTTGCAGCACTTCGCCATGCTGCAGCCGGATAACAGTGCCTTTAGGTGCATCGGTCCGGAAACGAAGCCAACCGACCATGTTCTGTCCCATATCAAGCACGGTTTCTCCTGCCGGGGTATGGATGACCTCGATTGGCTTGCGCTCTTTTTTAATAACGACCGGCAAGCTGAGGCGCGCTTTCAGCCGCTCATATCCGAGATCCCCTTCCCGTACTGCGAAAGTTTCCGAAGACTCGAAGGTCGCGTCGTACACTTCCCCGTCGTACAGATTGCCGCTCATTACTTTACTCTTGGTTGCCGTCCATGAACAGTCTGAACAAATAACAGCCGTTGAACCATCGATATAGGTTACTACGATATCACATAACAGAGCAAATTCTGAGCCGTATAACTCGGCCGCATGTCCATCAAAACCAAACCTTCCCTTATACAGCCCATTTCCAAGACTTATCGATACCTGATTCTCACCATTGCGCAGCATTTCCGTCACGTCATAGGTTTGATATTGCAGCCACTTCTGGTAAGCATTAAAGTGAGGGGCAAAATACTCTTCGCCGGCTTTCGACCCATTAACTTGCATTTCGTAAAGACCAAGCCCGCAGACATATGCACGAGCAGAAGCAACCTCTCCGGTTATCTCGAATGTACGTCCGAGTAAAGGGTGCGTATCCTTATCCAACTCGGGAACGATCCATACTCCGTTCCAAGGCTCGTCTAGTTTGGCCGTCTCGAACCAGGCAGCGTCGCTGACAGCATGATCGTCGTTGTCCGCCCAGACCTCCACGCGCCAATAGTAGCGTGTTCTTGGCTGCAATTCGGTCGGGAGCTTGAAGGCAAGACTATCGATATCCTCACGTTTGCCGCTATCATAGATGACGTTAGAGAATGCTTCATCCAAGGCTACTTCGTACCTCGCGGCAGTTTGTTTCTTGGCCATAGTATCCGTGACGACATAGGAGAACCGCGGCTTATCGAGCGTGAAGCCTAGCGGGTTCGTCATACGATTTGTTTTGAGCCGAATAATTTTCATTGCAGTCTTCCTCTCCGTATGCAAGACGGCCGCCCTGATATGATCATATCGGTTGGCGGCCGTCTCGGCTGATTAATAAAGACCCATGTATGGTTCAGGGCCAAAAATTATACGCGGTTTACAGGGATCTCAACAGAGAGGGTATCAAGTCCGTCCATGCTGACCGTCAGTACCGCTGTCCCTGCTTCGTAACCCGCACGGACGATCGCAAGCAAGGTGCCCTTATAGGACGTAAACTCGCCTTTCGTATAATTCTCGGTCGTCTGCGGTCTGCCATTTCCGAACGCGGCAAGCGTAGCCGCACCCTCCACACCTGCATTCGCCTTGAATTCGGCTGTCGGAACGAGGTTACCTTCTGCATCAACAATCTCCACGGTCGCATAAACTAGCGACTGCCCGTCTGCCGCAAGCTCCTTCTTATCAGGGCTAATTCGGATGCCGGCAGGCTTGCCGGCAGTCTTCAGAAGATCAGACGAAACTTTCTCGCCGCCGATATAACTTACGGCTTCCAACGTTCCAGGCTCGAAAGCAAGATCGAACTGAGCCGTATACCGATTGTCTCTGCCGGCCGGCTTTCTTCCAAGACTCTTCCCGTTCAGAATCAGTTCCACTTCCTCAGCAGACGAGTAGATGTCAACCTTCGTCGGTTTTCCTTCGTAGCCAACCCAGCTCCACGCGTTCTCGCAATCCGGCCATCCCCACCTGCCTAGCAGCTCAATCTTGCCGTGGTTAGCCGGGTTATGCGAAGCGATAAAGGTTTCGCTCGAGCCCCAAACGATTCTGCGATAAGCGAGCTGCGGCCGCTCGAAGCCGCAAAGGTCGAAGTCGGCATCGTAGGCAGTTCGCCACGGATAAGGGGACATATGAACCCGCATTGCGGCTTGTGCAACCTCATCCGGATTCACATACAATTGTTTACCTATCCCAGCTTCGCCAAGGTAGTCGTGGCTCGTCCAATTGAAATCGCCGATGACGTGGGAGAAGCGCTCAACGTCATGCCAGTAAATATCCATCTCCATTGGTTTGCTTTCGGTACTGCAGATGACACGATTCGGAAATCTCGTGACAGCATCTTCGAAATGATAATTCAAATAGTTATATCCAACGACATCCAGCGGAGCGCAAAAGGCTTCAGTATATTCAGGCCACACGCTTCTGCCGAATTCCGAATCCAAGTTTTGCAAGCCGTCGCCTTTCATCGTTTGTTGTCTTAGCCCTTCGAAAAATTTAGCCTGATCTTCATCATCAAGTCCGTTAAAGAAGGAGCATAGGGAATTAATAATCGGACGCGTAGGGTCAAGCTCTCGCACATAGGCAGCCAGCTTCGTTGCCCATATAGCGCCGTCCGACATGCCCCCCCGCTCTGGAACCTCGTTGCCGGTTGACCACATAATGACGCTAGGATGATTACGGTCGCGCAGAATGAAGGCTTCCATATCCGTCTTCCAGTCGGTTTCAAAGTACTGGCTGTAATCATGCGTATTCTTCTCCATGACCCAGACATCGAACGCCTCGTTTATGACAAGCAGTCCGAGTCGATCGCATGCCTCCAGCATATCCCTTGCCATTGGATTGTGCGCGAAGCGAATCGCATTATAACCGTTATCCTTATGGACCTTCATCTTGCGGAACTCGCTGTCATAGAACGACGCTGCGCCTAGAATGCCGTTATCATGATGGACGCAGCCGCCCTTTAGTTTAAGGGGGCGCCCATTCAACATGAAACCGTTCTTGACGTCGACGGAAATCGTTCGGATTCCGAACAGCGTGTTGTCTTGGTCAAGCACTGACTCGCGATCGGATAATTGAGCGTTTATTCGATATAAATTCGGCGAATCAATATCCCACAGTTCGGGATTCTCTACCGCGACCTTGACGCGGCCGATGCCCTTCTCCCCTGCGGGGATAACCACTTTGATTCTGCCGCAGCCCACTTCAGGACCGCCGTTCTCTTTCTCGATCTTAAGATCCACCCATACGTTTGCGCTTTCGGCCGTATGGTTCTCGACGGTCGTCTCTACAGTAACAAACGCGGTGCCGCTTACAATATGTGAAGTATGGGCATAAATACCCCAAGGCGCAATATGGATCTTTGGAGCGCACAGAAGATCCACATGGCGGTAAA
This sequence comes from Paenibacillus sp. LHD-38, assembly GCF_031157315.1. Lineage (GTDB taxonomy): Bacteria > Bacillota > Bacilli > Paenibacillales > Paenibacillaceae > Pristimantibacillus. The sequence continues at coordinate 46,796 of NZ_JAVIFU010000014.1, read as the reverse complement.
GACCTGCTCCGGTATACCATCTTGCGTTCGGCTGCGCTCCATTGTTGACGGTAACCGCTAGACGATTCGGTTTCCCCGGCTTCATATAGTGCGTAAGATCCGCGTGGAACGGCGAGTAACCGTAATGCTGTTTCGTTACGGTATGTCCGTTCAAGGTGACGGTTGTATTCATGTAAGATCCGTCGAATTCCACAAGAACCCGCTTGCCGTCATAATCTTCGGGAATGTCAAGCATCTTGGTGTACGTGCCGACGCCGCCTCCGTAATAGCCCGTTAACGAACCACCAGGTGCCTCCGGAGTAGTTTCAGTCTCGATGATGAAGTCATGCGGCAAGTTAACAGTTTTAGATTGATTGGTTCCGAATCCTGGAATCGAGGACGGTTTCCCGTTTACGAACTCCCAATAACGGTTGAGGTTTTCTCTAATCATGAAAAACTTCCTTTCATTCCTTAATACCTCCAATAATAAAGATAAATTCGTTAGGGCACTAACACTCTCACGACATTTTGAATGCCGTTTTGACGACTTCCTTCTTCTACAACGAAAAAGGTGTGAGTCCGATACGAAGTCCGGACCCACACCTTCATTCTGGAGTGGAATGATTTTTTATGGCGCGTAATTACATTCTTATCAGTGTTTGAGTATCCTCACATCGAGTTCAAGATCGACAGCATTCCACGTACATATCATAGTAATATTGCTCTTTAAGCTGTTCGCTAATACCATTCCATCCGTTAGCTACTACCTTTGAAACAATGCCTGAAGCTTGTGAAAACCATGCCAATATAGGATTTATTCGGATAAATCGGAAATATGAAGGGTGACCCCGTTATAGGTGGCATGCCCGTAACTTTTGGGGTTTCCGTCCACATCTGCCTCGAACAGCAGCTTCGTTGGGGAAGGTCCGAACACTGGCGAGAACGTTGCCCTCAGCTTCATCTCCCCTTGTGTTGAACCATTTAATCGAAGGTCCGCTTCATATCGGTTTTCAAGGTTAAAATCATAATACGCTTTCTCGTATCCGTTATAGAAGTGAACGCCGTCATCACTAAAATTCACATATTCCGCCTCTGTTTTCCCGGAAGTTCCATCAGAACTCCTGGAAAAGGACATGTACCCTGTGCTCCTGCCCGCGATTTTCCCCTCTATGTCCGGATTGACGGATTGCAATGCGGATAAATCTTTAATCCCGTACGGAATATCGTCCGGCGTTTCCACAACGGGGACGGACGCTTGCGGCTCATAATCCAACAGCTCTGCTTTCTGAAGCCGCATTTGCGAACCGCCGCTGCCTCTAGCCATCTCCGGCCACATAACATGCTTTCCGTTTGGATGCCACGACATCGGGGAACAATACACCCAATCTTCGTCCGTAGTCAGCTGTATGCCTTGATAGCCTGTTTCGTTCATGGAACGCTGAATATCGATCATGACCGGACCGATATTCCCTCTCCTGAACTGGCGTACACCGCTCACGGCATACATATACAAAGACCACGCCATGCCCATAAGGGTTTGGAGGGCGTATGGCCGAGGAAGGAGTCCGAAGATCGCCGGGTCCGTGGCTTTGGAAAACCGGGTACTCATCACAATGCCCAATCGTTCATCGGGCGAGAAGATGGTGGTTTCATCGTAACCGGGAGTATGTGTAATTTGCGTAATCTCTTCGGTAGACAAATCCTGCACGATGGAATCAGGCGTACCGTTCCTCTTGCCACCGACCACCGAGACGGCGCTGCCTCCCCTGACAAACTGTTTCACCTCTCCTCCACGGACCGGTTTCGGAATTAGATAGCCTGGACGATTTGGATCGGGATCGAAATTCGATAGGGAACTAATCAACTGCACGTTCGTTATCATATAGGCGTCCGCTTCACGCTCCAGAACGCCGATTGCCGCGCCTCCTCCCATATCGGCACGGAGCAACGTCCAGCTTACATGCTTGTTATCTGGCGCAATAATGATCTCGGACCAATGGTGGGTTGTTTTGGGGTCTGCCTCGATGTACGACGGGTATACGATCGGAACTAGCTTTGCACTTATACAAGTATCGATATCGGGGATGCATTCCAGCACATAATCTCCTAATAGCACGCGCGTATTGTCCTGAAAAGGCAGAAATCGAATACCATTCGCCTTCGGTTTCGCAGTTATTTCCCCTGAGAAGATCACCTTAAAATCCGTTCCATCGTCGTTCATCGAAGCGAGGTTAAAAAAATCTTTGCGATGGAGATCCTTATCCGTCGTATACGTTACCAAGACTTTTCCTGAATAGGTGTAAGTACCGCTTTGAAGTTTAATCTCATCCGGCATTGGGACCGAACTTACAGCAATCCTTCCAATGCCGTGATGATACGTTTCGGTATGGGAATCACCCGATAACGAGTTCTCCTTCGACATGTTGTAACCTCCCTATGAAATGTTTTTAGTCGACTAAATATGTGACTATACTAATCGTATTTCGAAAGACATGGACTCGCTAACAGTATAACGACTATTTCAGTGACGCTTTCACGACTTTCCGGAAAAAAATATGACTCTCAGGCTCTCCGACTGGTAACTTCACCCGCTTCGATTCGAGTGCCCGATTGAGCTTGCCTCTCTTCTCTTTTTATCTAGCTGTTCCCAGTTTGCATACACGTCTCACACTGCCCAAGTAGTTAATTTTCGCAATCCAAACATTATTCACCGGATGGGGAACTTAATTGAAGAATATAATGGCTCAGTATCGTGGCAATTTCTTCAGGTAACTGCTTATAATCCTCTAAGCTCCATTGAAAAATGATGGCAGAAACTCCACCGGAAAGAAAACACTTTAAACTGTTTTCTTTCAGTGAAGTTGCGGAGAACTCCACAAAGATCCGTTGTAACATTGGAATCAACGTTTTATTACATGCCATATATATTTTCATCAGCTGTTTGTTTTCATAATAAATCCGGCAAATATCCAACATAATCGTATAGGTATCGCTTTTTGAAGGAACTCCATTCTGCTTTCTGATAAACCGTAAGGCTTGTTCACTAACTTCCTCTACATATTCATTCAAGATATCAATCGGAAGTGCAAAATATTTATAAAACGTGGTTCGGTTGATATTAGCCTCGCGGCATATTTGCGAAACGGTAATCTCTTGAATATCTATTGTTTCGATCAAAGTGAAAAGCGCTTGCCGAAGCGCCTGTTTGGTATGGAATATTTTTTTGTGCATGCTTTTCGTTGGTTCCTTTCTACGCAACATTTTTTTGTTGATTCTGTTTATTTACTTAGACCGCTAGACGATGGCTCATTGACATTCGATGAACGATATTTTAAATTATTGTAATCTCGAAGTCAACAAGTGTTTATTTAAATTGGAGGAGGATTTATATGCCGCGTGCAACTAGTAATGAAATGATGCAGCTTAGACAAAGAATGCAACAAATGATGCAGATGCAAGGAATGACAAAGTCCGTCGAGAAAATTGATTACGCCTTACTGCGTGAAACGATGAACGCAGCATCGGAGAGAATGCCCTCAGAACCAGGGGTTACCTTTACTTCCGAAGATTTGAACGGGGTAGAAGTTGAGCTGTCTACGCCTAACCAAATGTCGGGTGACGACATCATCATTTATTTACATGGCGGCGGTTTTACATGCGGAAATGCACGCGCCTCGAGAGGTTTCGCATCACAATTGGCTGGGGAAACAGGGCTTCGCGTTTACTCGGTATCTTATCGACTTGCCCCAGAGCATCCTTACCCTGCAGCTCCCGACGATTGTTTCACCGTATATATTGCAATTTTGTCCAAGTACCCAGGAATCAAGATCTCACTTATAGGTGACAGTGCCGGAGCCAACCTTTCACTCGTAACAACTTTAAGAGCAATGGATGCAGGAATACCTCTTCCTACATCCATTACTTTATACAGCCCTCCTGCAGATGTAACAGGTAAAATCGATAGAACGAGATTTAGTGCCACAGACTTTATTATTGGCGCTGAACTAGAATCGGAGATCAGGGCCTTATACTTCCCTAATAACAACCCTGACCATCCGTACATTTCTCCCCTCTATGGTAACTTCGAGGGCTTCCCTCCGCTGAAAATCGTAACGGACAGTACCGAGGTCCTTGCCGATGATGCGGATCTCTTAGCAGAAAAAGCTCAAATGGCGGGCGTTCAAGTGGATTACCAGAAATGGGACGGTACATTCCATGCCTTCGCTACCACAGGAAGAGGTACGCCGGAAAGCTTACAGGTACTTCAAGAAACGGCACAGTTTATTAAAAAACATTTTTAGTTACGAAAAGCTGTCCCGAAAGCCGATTCATTTGCTTTCGGGACAGCTCGTTTTAAAAACATTTAATATTCAAACTAGGGATATTGTAGAATATTACCATATCGAAAAACAAACCTGCTCCACAGAGCAGGTTTTCTTATTTTCTCATTTTTTTGTACTCGCTCGGCTTGCACCCTACCGCTTTTTCGAAAAGCTTCGAGAAATGCGTCGTATCTGTATAACCTACCATTTGGCATATTTCATAGATTCTCAGTTCGCTCTTCTCCAGTAACTCCTTGGATCGCTCGATTCTGACTTGCGTTAAATATTCCAAATAAGTCTGACCCGTTTTCTCTTTGAACAGCTGGCTTAGGTAATGCATGTTGATAAAGAAACGATTCGATAAATCCGCTAAACTAATGTTTTTTTCGAAATTTGCGATGATATACTGTTTGATTTCGACAATCACATTCTTCTTCAAAAAGGAATCGTCTTCTTCCACGCTAATATCTAGACTAGCTTCTTTTCCATGAGTGTTTTCTTTTTCCCTTTCTTTATCGATCTCCCGAATGATGCTTCTCACGCAATGCTGCAATTCCTCTTCTTCAATAGGCTTATTTAAATAAAATCTGACACCTAAGTGCATACCTTTCCTAGCGTACTCGAATTCCGAATAACCACTTAGGATTATGAATTTGGTATCTACGCCTTCGTTAACAAGTGTCTGAACCATTTCTAATCCGTCTTTCCTTAACATGCGGATATCCGTTATCACTATATCTGGACGTAGATCTCGAACCATATTAACACCATCGATCCCGTCATATGCGCATCCGATGACTTGGCATTCCGGTAAATATCGGGGGATGATCACTTTCAAGCCGTCTGTGATCCCTTTCTCGTCATCAACCAGCATCACTGTGTACACAGACCCATCCTCCTTGTTCACTAACCATCTATTGGAGCGGAATCAACAGTTCAACGTAGGTACCCGTTCCTTCCGATCCGATTTTTATATAGTAGCGTTCGCCATATTGCATCTTGATTCGCTCCGCAATATTGCGCAGGCCGATGCCTTGAATCGTATCCAAATCCACAATAGCATTCGCTCCCGCATCGACGTCTTGTTGTAAAATGGCATTGATTTTGCGCATCTTCTCGTCAGATAACACCTTTCCGTTATCCACGATCCGAATCAGCACATCGTTCGGCGGGATGCGAGACTCCTCGATTTTTATAATCAAAGATTTAGAATAATCTTGAAAACCATGCTTTATGCAATTTTCCACGATTGGCTGAAACGAAATTGGAATGATCTGCGTGTCCAGCACCTGATCGCTCAGATTCACTTCCAAGGTGAAACGGTTATCGTATCGAATGTTTTGTAGGTATAAATAATTGGCCGCATATTCCACCTCGTTGCGTACCCGATTATGTTCGACTTGCATGCCTAGCGAATGCTTGAACATCCTCGCCAACCTCTTAATCATTTCTGCAATATCATCCTGGCTCTTCACAACGGCCTTCATTCGTATAGACTCCAGAGTATTGTAAAGCATGTGGGGATTAATCTGAGCTTGAAGTGCTAGGAATTGCGCTTGTTTTCGCTTAATCCCTGCAATATAAACATCTTCGATTAACTCTTTGTTTTTCTGTATCATATTGTTGTAACTCTTTATCAACCCACTGATTTCATCATTTGCCGACGGGACCGGACTCAAAACGGAATATTGTCCTAGCTCTACTTGCTTCATGCTTCTACGCAATTCCAGTATTGGTCTGGTAATGCGATAGCTGAAAAGAGTAGAAATAATAATAATAAATAACAAAGATACAATGATGGCCCATATTGTAACATGTTCAATGCTTTTGATTCGAGCCAGAAGTTTGTCCAATGGAATTTCCGCGCTAATTAGGAATCCTCCGCCGCCCGCTTCATGTGATAGCACGATTGTATCGCTATTGCTCCCAGCACTCTCTGAACGGTAGGCAGCGCCAATGACTTGTTTCCATGGAATTTTCCCCGTCGCAGCATCAGAATGATAGATCAGTTGATGATGATTGCCCGTAATCATCAGACGAATGTCGTACCGATTTCCGATCGACAAAAAATCTTTGCTCAATTGTATAAGATTGGATGGATCCATATCAAATAAAATCATTCCTGCATAGGAGCCGTCGTAATCCCATAATACCCGTCCGACTGTAAATGCGGCACCGCCTTTGTCATGGTTGTAATAGGATTTGTCGTGTACTGCTGTTACAAACATGGAATGCTCTGATTCTCTAATGCTTCCGTACCAATGTTGTTCTTGTAAAACCGATGTGTTTACCGTGTCCGCTGCTTTGGTGAAATGGTGAATGTCGCCTCGCACATCAACGAGCATAATCGATTCAATTTCCGGATATACCTCTGACAATCGCCCGAAGAATCTTTGAAGAACTTTTTTGTTCTCAATGGTTTGATCCATAGAGAAAGGCGTTTCGCTGCCCAATATTTTCATAATATCTCTTTCAAGCAATACTGATCGGGTTGATTTGTCGTGCTGATCCAAAAACAGATCCAGGTTTGTCGTGGCTTGCGAAATATATAGAGATGCAAACTCCTGTGAAGCCTCCTCCACGCTCTTCGAGGATATCTGGTAAACCGTAATGCTAATGACAATAATCGGAACAATAGAAGCCACGAAATAACTGATCATCAGTTTATTCCGCAGCTTCCATGCTCCGATTCGTTTCCGTATAGACCTATGTGCCATGTAGGATCCCCTGTCTCCGCATAGTATTAGCTACTCTCCATGGAACCTATCGCTTTCCATTAAATTGTACACGATGCAGGCGGCAGGTGCGAATATTAGCCTTTTACGGAACCAAGCATTGCGCCTTTCACAAAGTACTTTTGCAGGAACGGGTAGACGATGATAATTGGAACGATGGAAAACGCGATTGTAACGGACCGCAAAGTCCTTGCATTATAATTAATTTGGGAGATATCGCCAATGATCGGTAATTCATTGTCGCTCGTAATGAACTGCCTGATCTTGAGTTGAAGCGGGAACCAATCGGGATCATTAATGAAGAGCAATGGATGTTGGAATTGATTCCAAATTACAACCGCATAGAACAGCCCTAGTGTTGCAAGCACAGCCTTGGACAACGGAAGGACAAGACTGAACAACGTTCTGAAGTATCCTGCGCCTTCCACGACGGCTGCTTCCTCTAATTCTGCAGGAAATTGTTGAAAGAACGTTCTCATGATAACAAGGTTGAATGCTGTTAGGATATGCGGTATAAACAGTACCAATGGATTGTTATAAAGCCCGATCTCTTTCACGGTAAGAAAGTAAGGAATAAGCGGTGCCTTAAAAACCATCGTAATGACTGCCGCAATCATCACTAACCTTCCAAGCTTAAATGCTTTCTTCGTCAAAGGGTATGCGGTCAAAGCTGTAATGAGCAAGCTCAACACCGTACCGATAACCGTCGAAACTAACGTAATCGTGAAAGATCTCCACAGATCCAGTCTGTCCAGCACATACTTCCACGAATCCAAAGTGAAACCTTGCGGCCAGAAAGACACCGCATTCAATTCAACCGGCAATCTTGAGCTGAACGATACGGAAAGCACCGAAATGAGCGGTACGAGGGCGATTACTGCAACGATGCAAAGTAAAATGATTATAAGGGTCTGCAGCACTCTTTCTCCAAAGGACAAAGATATCATCTTACCATAACCCCCCGCCCGAAACTTTTTTTGATAACCGATTGAATAATAGGACCAATACAAAACCGATAACGGCTTGAAAAAGACCAACAGCCGTAGCAAAGCTATAGCGCGCTTCCTGAATACCAGTCCTGAATACATATGTGTCGATGATATCGCCTACGGAATAAGTCATTGGAGTCAACAAGTTGTAGACATGGTCGAATCCAAGTTCCATAAAATTCCCCAGATCGAGTAGGAAGAGCACTAGAATGGTCGGAATTAGCAGAGGCAGCGTGATATGAATCATTTGTTTTAATCGTGATGCCCCGTCGATGACGGCCGCCTCATATACTTCTGCATCAATGGCGCTGATCGCGGCGAGGTAGACGATCGTCCCCCAGCCCGCATCCCGCCAAATGCCAGTTAAAACATAAATCCAGCGAAAGGACTCTTCTTGCTGCATAAGTAAGATAGGCTCCATGCCTAACCAGTCTCGAATTGCGTTGAACATCCCGCTGAGCGAGAATACATCGAATGCAATGCCCGCGATGATAACCCATGATAGAAAATGCGGAATGTAGAGCGCTGTTTGTATGCTTTTTTTCAGCACAGCCAATCTAACTTCATTGAGAAACAAAGCGATCACGATCGGCACGGGGAAGACGATAGCGATTTTTAGAAATCCTAGAATCAACGTATTCGTGAATATTCGGTAAAAGTCAGGGGAATTAAACAGAATCTCAAAATGCCTGAAGCCGACCCAAGTACTTTCGAGCATTCCTTTAAACACGGAATACTCCTGAAATGCAATGATCGATCCACCCATGGGTATAAATTTGAAAATGATAAAAAAGGCAATGCCCGGTATCGCCATGACATACAATGGCCAGTGACGTCGAACATTGTGAACCAGTCCTTTCGAAGAAGATGCTGTGTTCATTGGTAGTCCCTCCACTCCTTCTCTTTATAATGAAAGGGCAACCCTAAAAATAGATTGCCCTCCATTCTTCAAAAATATTGCGGCTTAAATTATTTCACTTTGGCATACCATTCTCTGGCTTTCTTAGTAACTTCCTCGCCACCGGACTTGTTCCACTTCTCGACAAACTCGTCGAATTTCTCGATCGGATACGTACCGATAATGATCTTAGTCGCGTATTCAAACCAAAGCGTATTATTCCTAATGTCGGGATAATTCTCGTAAATGCTAGAAGGCAAACCATCTCCCTCAATCACTTTCACGAATTGCTGCAGTTCTCTCATGTTGTTAATGCTTTGATCATAACGCCACTTGTTTTCCTGTGTTGCGCTCTCCAGCAAGAGATTCTCTTGGAATTCCATAGAGCCGAACTGATAGAATGGAGACACGCCGTTCTGTTGCGTGCTCTTGTCCTCTGGCAACTTTACTTTCTTACCATCAACGACCTCATGATGCATCCCTTCGACGCCCATGTATATATCGAGCCATTTGGATTCATCGGCGATTGAGTTGAGGAATTTCAAACTCGCAATCAGATGTTTCTCGTCTTGCTGCGCGCTAACGACCCATTCAGGTCTGCCAACTTGTTTCGTAGAGATATAGCCTTTCCCTTCGTAACCCGGTGCTTCAAGAACAGGCAGAACCGCGATGTCGGCTTTCACTCCAGCCGCTAGCTCGAGTTTCTCCAGATGTTCGAAAGCTCCTTGGCCCCAGTGATAGTAATTGCCGACGGTATTATTGTCGATTTTACCGTCCCATGCCGCTTTATCGTTAAGGAAGGTTTCCTGATCCAACAGTTTTTCTTTGTACAAAGCAGAGATAAACGCTAGTGCATCCTTCATGTTCGGAGTTACTGCGGAGAATGTTAACTTCCCGTCGTATATATCCCAATCAGGGAAGCCTTCCAGCATAGCGACACCGTACTGGTTAAAGAGATGGTCCATCCAACGGGCATTCTCGCGGCCGCCAGTTGGGATTTCATCTGCCTTGTTGTTGCTATTCGGATCCTTCTCCTTAAACGCTTTCAGAGCATTGACGTATTCCGCCTGCGTTTGCGGCATCTCCAGCCCAAGCTTCTCAAGCCAATCTTTGCGAATCAATCCTGTCGTTTTCTCGTAAGAGTTGATGCCCGGCACCCAGTATATACGCCCTTGGCCCGTTGGATCGTTGGCTTTCACGATATTCCATACCTCTTCCGAGATGCGTTCCCATAGCTTCGGCGCATACTTCGGCAATAGCTCCGTCAAGTCGGCAATCGCGCCGTTCCGTGCAAGATCGGCTTCATTACCATTGAAAGGCAGAAAAACGTTAGGCATTTCCCCGGCAGCGATTTTGGTGTTTAAAGCATTCAAATAATCGGTTCCGCCGTTCCATTCGACATACGGGCTAATGTAACCGACGCCTAACAGATCCACGTAGAAATTGTATAAGGGGCTTCCTTTCTCCACACCCTTGAATCCGGTGTTTCCGTTCCATACTTCGAGATCGACGATTTCGTTGTCCGCTTGTGACTGGCCAGACGTATTGTCCGATCCCGTTGATGATGGTTCGTTGCCATTCTGATTCGATGAATTCGATGAACAGCCGGCAATAATACCCGTTATGATCACTGTGATCAACAGTAATACAACACTTTTTTTTCTAAACATGTTTTTCCCCCTTATTTCATATGATTTTCAAGCGCTATCAAGAGCATGGTGCACTGTGTGCGCTTACAAATAGAATAGTTTATAGCGCTTTCATGATAAACAGGCAGATTTGGGGAGAAACTAGGGCATTTTTAAGATTAGTCCACATAAACCTTTTATATTCAAATGTTCATTTGACAGACTTCAACTTCATACGGAGCTAATTGCAAACTACTTTCGTAAATCCGATCCGTCGTCAAGCCTTTGCCACTTCCAGAAAGGGTAACAGATTGCTCCAGAGAAGTCGTGTTCACGTACATTACATATTCCCCAATCCGCCTTGCAGTAACGCCCATTGGCGTTTCCGGTCCCTTCTGTATATCAAGCTGTACGTAAAATTGGTTCAACAGTTTATTCATAAGGTCAATTTGAGCCGGAATGGCTACGTAAACCGCTTTCCCCTTACCGTAAGCATTCACAGTAATCGCAGGCAATTCCATCTCCAAATTAGTGAAGGAGGCCAATATCTCTGCTGTATCTGGCTCCAGTATTTCATAATAATCAATCGTTATTTCCAAATTTTCGTTTCCAATTCTGATTTTTGGATGTTCACGTCGAAGGTCCATTTTTTTCTTTTGAAGTCCGCCTTCATTGACATCAGAATGATGGTAAATCGGACGTTCAAAAGCATTCGCGCGGATTCCGAATACATCGCTAAGCCTGCCTGGCAAAGATGTGTCGAATACGCGATTGTGTTCATCCACTTTGGCAGAATAAGCCGTCATAACGACTGTCCCTCCCTGCTCCACGAATTGTCTGATTGATTGGGCAGTCGCTTCGTCCATCATACAATGTCCGGGAACGATGAGAAGCTTATAGTTCTTCTCGATATTGCGAAGATTCACCATATTGCAGTCGACATTATCCGAGTTAATGGCCAAAAAGGTTTGCATCATCTGTTCAATGTATGCTGTTTTGTAATACCCTTTTTGATTTTCGGATACTTTAAACGATTCGAAAGAGTAAGCAAGAGCCACTTCTGGCTGTGGCATATAGGGAAGACCAACATCCTTCAGTATCTCCATCTCATGAGCAAATCGGCGATATTCGTCCAACTTTCTTCCAGGACGTCCGTCATGATCGAGTAGACCAAACAAATACTGCTCTTCACCGCCTAGCATTGATCGCCACGTCCAGGCACATACCGCTTCTGCCCGGAAAAGTAATGACAGATATGCATACATCCTCAGACTACCCTTCGGGGGTGCGTAGGCTCCAAAGGAGCCCGTCTGGAATTCCAGGCACCATATCGGCTTATCCAACTCGCCGATCCGGTGAATCATTCCAAAACATGCGCCAAAAAGCGCGTTGCGGTCTTCTGGATTAACTCCAGGGTAGAATCCAATTCCCGGCAAATCAAAAATGTTACCGTATTCCTTTAAGTAATCGAAGCCATACCCTGGGTGTTCACCCCAGTGATTCGTCGATTCTCTGGCATTCGGTGCATATTTTCTGACAATCTGGCTTAAGCCATGAAGATAAGCAAGCTGCTCATCCGAGAAAAACCTCCACATATCCAGCATTCTCTCCGGCGCTCCGTTTAGAGCACCGGCTACCGGAAACTCGGCATCTTCGAAGCTATTCAGACTCCGGGACCACCTATGAGAAGCCCATGCCTTATTTAGCTGCTCGATACTGTCGTATTTTCGCCTTAGCCATTGGACATACCGCTTGCGTGCCTCAGTAGAAAAGCTGGGCATACCACTGCCAACCTCATTGCATAAGCCGAATGCATATAACGCGGGATGCTCAGCGTACCGCTTAGTTATGGCTTCAGCGAATCGAAACGCGTACTCTTGAAACATAGGATTGCCTACGTCTTCCATATAACGGTGAACCGCAGGCAGTCGGTTACCATTACGGTCGACAAGATCAATCTCTGGGTATTTCTTATGAAGCCATGTTGGGGAAGGACGTGTCGCAATATCGAGTACGACCTTCATCCCTGCATCATTAAACAATTGCATCACCTCATCGAACCACTCAAAGGTATAATAACCTTCCGAGGGCTCAAAGCTATCCCAGCAGAGATGACCAAGACGTACTAGATTGAATCCGGCTTCCTTCATTAAGTCAATATCCTCTGGCCAACGACTCTTTGGCCAATCATGAGGATGGTAGTTAGTTCCCACATATATCACATCTAAGCACCTCGTCATTTATTTGATTTCAATCCAAGAAAATAAAATCAAAAAACCTCCCGAACCTACCAGCTGCAATTCAATAATTAGGCATGCTGTGATCAGACTTACATCTTTTTACCGAAGAAATATGGCCTACGGAAAAAAGGTTGCTGCTTCTCAACTAGCCGCCGATGAATGGTGCTATTTAGAATGTCAGCATTCTATACTCCCTCCCCTATTTATGTGAATATCATTTAACGATAGCCTAGCCTCTTTATCTCTTAAACAGGCAAATTTAAGGATTTACTAGGTCATTTTTCGGAGCATTCCATGTTAAGAATCCGTTGGAGTAAAAAACTAAAAAATGACCCAGTGGAAACTTAAAAACCCCTCTTTATGGACACCTTTCACCGTCGTATATTACTTGTAATCAGATGCAAATCTATGCTGGAATTTGAAAGGATGAAATATATGAAAGCCATAAATAGAAAATCCCTCGTGCGTCGCCATAATCCCATGATCAAGGGCTTCGACCCCTTATCTTCTCTTACAGTGGGGAACGGGAATTACGCTTTCACCGTCGACGCAACAGGATTGCAAACCTTTCCCGAGCTGTATGAAAATGGCGGGGTCGCTCTTGGGCATTTGTCGAATTGGGGTTGGCATACCACTCCCAATCCCATCGGCTACGACACCGAAAAATTTCCCAAAACCTTTTATAAGACATTAAACGGAAGAACGGTGGGATATCCCTATATGCCGCACAACCATACTAGCGAGGAATATAAATGGTTGCGCTTTAATCATCACCGTCTGCATCTAGGAGCGGTCAAATTTCTCCTTACACTTCCCTCTGGCGAACCAGCTCTACCGGAGAACTTACAGGATATCGATCAATTGCTGGATCTTTGGACGGGCGTCATCTCCAGCAAATTTTCTTTAACTGGCGAAACTGCTGCCGTAATAACTTGCTGCCACCCTGAAGAAGATGTAATTGCCATCCGTGTGAAGTCCGGGCTTATGTCGAAAGGCAATCTCAAACTGGTATTGCGATTTCCATACGGGAGTGAAGCCTTCGGCGGTTCAGGCGCAGTTTGGGACCGCCCGAATGCACACCGGACCGAAATTCAGGCGTCAACAGATCGATCCATCAGATTCCGAAGAACATTGGATCAGAACGAGTATTTTGTCTCGGCGCAATGGTCCAACGGCAGGCTCGAGAACGATACTGATGACCCTCATTTTTTTGTACTTACACCAACGACGGATGAACTAGAACTTGTTGTTCGATACTCTCGGGATGAAACGACTTCTCCACTTCCACTTTTCGAGCATGTCATATCATGCTCGCGGGAGTTCTGGCATAACTTTTGGAACAGCGGCGCTGCCATAGAATTCGACGGGAGCACAGATCATCGTGCCCATGAGTTGGAGCGACGAATCGTGCTTTCGCAATATTTGACTGCGGTGCAGTCTTCCGGATCACTTCCGCCGCAGGAAACAGGACTGACGATGAATAGCTGGGCCGGTAAGTTTCATCTGGAGATGCATTGGTGGCATTCTGTGCATTTCGCGCTTTGGAATCGTCCCGAATTACTCGAGAATAATATGAGTTGGTACCAAGAGATGCTCCCTAGAGCCATGGATACCGCGCAATCCCAAGGATACACAGGTGCACGCTGGCCAAAGTGCATAGCAGCGGAGGGCAATCAATCCCCATGTTATATCGAACCGTTTCTGATTTGGCAGCAGCCCCATCCAATCTATTTCGCCGAACTGCTGTATTCCATACGAAACGATCAAGAAACATTAAAACGATATGCAGACATCGTTTTTCAGAGCGCGGATTTCATGGCCTCCTTCGCGGAATGGGATGACGTGAATATGCGTTATGTTTTAGGGCCGCCTGTTGCTCCGGCACAGGAACTTTATGATCATTCGGTCACTATGAACCCAACCTTCGAGCTTGCTTATTGGACTTTCGGCTTGTCCGTGGCAAACTGTTGGAGAGAACGGCTTGGTTTAACGCGAGTGGACATATGGGATCATGTACTTAAAAATCTGTCTCCTCTACCTATAGTCGACGGGCTTTATGTTGCTGCCGAGACAGTTCCTGACACATTCAGCGGCCTGGTTGGCGTAAACGATCACCCGACCATGCTCGCCTCATTAGGCATATTGCCCGGGATGACTACGGATCCGGTTACGATGCGACGGACACTGTACGAAGTCATTCGTATTTGGAATTGGGAGACGACCTGGGGCTGGGACTATCCCATGATGGCCATGACAGCCGCACGACTTGGAGAAGGCGGATTAGCTGTTGATCTTCTCATGATGGACGCGGTTAAGAATATCTATCTGCCGAACGGCCACAATTATCAGACCAACAGACTGCCGATTTATCTGCCCGGCAACGGCGGCTTATTGACGGCGGTCGCCATGATGGCCGGCGGATGGATGGGAAGTCCTGATGCGGTTGCTCCTGGTTTTCCTCAAGACGGTACTTGGATAGTACGGTACGAAGGATTGAACAAAATGCTGTGATCCTCCATCCCCTTAGACGACAATGGCCGCATTCGAACCTGAAGGTTCAATGCGGCTAATTTAATTCATTATTAAAAGCCGGATTCAATTAGACCCTGCAATTTCCGACTATTCTATGTCGTACAATAACCCGATCTTCTCCCAAACTGCGATAACCTTATCATCGATTCGGATCGACTGATTCGAAGGCTGCAAATCAAAAAGATGCAGCATACTGGTTTCGCTCTCGTATTGCGTCCATTCCACGTCACTGCCGCTCGGATTGCCCGTCTTCATGAAGTTGAACCATACCTCATTCATATGGTTGCGTACGGCATCCAACTGCTCCTGTGGCGTACCTCTCAGTGCATAGGAGAAATGGCCCCGATCAGTCGTATTCAGAGAGAAAGGGACTTCAACCGCATGAACCGCGCCCATATTCATATGCTTGTAAGCGACCGGCACGAAGTCGAAGCGGTACATCCATACTTTGCCGTGCATCGCCTGCTCGTCCGCGCAACGATGCGCATCCATGGCGAACAGATAATCTTTCACGAATTCACTTAGACCTTTCTGATTCGATTCAAAACATTCGTAGGCCGCTTTCAGCTCGGGGAAATAGTGTTCCTTCCCATTGTTTCTCAACATGGTTTCTACATCATTCCATGACGAGAACCAAGCTTTGGTAAATTCGGAATCTGCAACAAACGTGTCGCCTTCATCGCGGGTATATCCGATTATAACAGGGACCCCGTCCGCGCTGCCGTTCTTTAACGCCGTCCAATGACGTTCGGGGAGTAGATCGTCGCCGAAGAATGGACCCGGCATAAACATTCCGCTGTACACTTTCGTAAACTCGTTGTAGTAGGCTGCTCCCGCTTCCCTGATTTTGGCGATATCCATCGTTTTAAGCTTCGATATGTCATCGGGCTGCACGCCGAGCTGCTTCAGGAATAGAGGAATGCTAATCTTCGTGAACGATCTGCCGCCGCTGGCGCGCGGAAGGGCACTTTGTGCGATCGCCTTATGGTACAATCCCTTAGCCGCAGGGCTCGCGAATAAATTAAACACGGCACAGCCACCACCGCTTTCGCCCGCGATGGTGATGTTGTCCGGATCTCCACCGAATGCTTCGATGTTCTCCTTCACCCACTTCAAAGCCGCTATCTGATCGGATAAGCCGCAGTTCGTATCGAATAACTCGTTATCGTATTGATTGAAATCGTAATATCCGAGCGGCCCTAAGCGGAAGTTGATATTGACGCGAACAACTCCGCCGCTTGCCGCCATTCGCGCTCCATCGTAGCTTAAATCGCTATTGTAGCCGAAATGAAAACCTCCGCCGTATATCCATACCAGAACGGGCAGCTTCTTGGCGTCTTTGGGAGCCCATACGTTCAGATTCAGGCAGTCCTCGTTTTCCTTCTCGCGCTGACCGACAAACTGAATGGGATCATTGCCATAAGTCGTGCAGTCCATTACTCCTTCCCATGAATCGGCTGGTTGCGCCCGCTTGAAACGCAGATCGCCTACAGGGGGCGCCGCAAACGGTATGCCGTACCAGGCGTGTATGCCCTCAGTTTCAACTCCTTTTACTTGACCCGTTGTCGTTTGAATGATCAGATTCATGTTAAACCTCCCAAGAAAGTAATCGAAATCAACATTTGTTGACTTCGTTATACCCCTAATCTATATTTTCTATCAAATGTAGTCAACGGCATAAACCTCAATCTACGCCTGAAATAAACAGATTCACTAAAAATCGTTGCTCGAAAAGGGCCGAGATTTACATCTTTGTTTTAGACATGTTCAAAAAAGCCGGGAATGCAGACGCCGGTTGAATGCCAACCGGCGTCTGCATTCCCTCAAACTCCCCCAGCGGAACCGTTAACCTACTGCCACCTCGGCATCCGCATTCTCGAACTGGCTGTTATAGAGGTTCGCGTAGAACCCGCCTCTCCGCATCAATACCTCGTGCGAGCCTTGCTCGACGATATCTCCTTCGTTCATGCACAGAATGAGATCCGCGTTCCTAATCGTGGACAGCCGATGTGCGATAATAAAGCTGGTTCGCCCTTCCATCAGCTTATCCATTGCTTTCTGGATTAGAAGCTCCGTCCGAGTATCGACGGAGCTGGTCGCTTCGTCCAGAATAAGCACTCGCGGGTCGGCGAGAATCGCCCTCGCGATAGTCAGCAATTGCTTCTGCCCCTGCGATACGTTGCTCGTCTCCTCGTTCAATTCCATCCGGTAGCCTTCGGGCAGCGTACGGACGAAATGATCGACCTGCACCTCCTTCGCCGCCTCAACAACCTGTTTGTCCGTCGCACTCAGGCTGC
This sequence comes from Paenibacillus sp. LHD-38, assembly GCF_031157315.1. Classification (GTDB taxonomy): domain Bacteria; phylum Bacillota; class Bacilli; order Paenibacillales; family Paenibacillaceae; genus Pristimantibacillus. Next base: position 29,176 of record NZ_JAVIFU010000014.1, on the reverse strand, counting down.
CGTATCGGATATTGTCCATAATGGAGCCGTTAAACAGCCACGTATCCTGCAGAACCATGCCGAACTTCGCTCGAATATCGTGCCGTTCGAACGACGTAATGTCATGGCCGTCTATGAATATAGCTCCTCCGTCAAGGTCGTGGAAGCGCATCAGCAGCTTGACGATCGTCGTTTTGCCGGCGCCCGTCGGACCGACGATCGCGACGCGGTGACCTGGCAACACATCCAAGGAGAAGTCTTTGATAATCGGCTTGCCCGCCTCGTAGCCGAACTTCACGTGCTCGAAACGGATATGCCCACGGATGCCCGCTTGATCTGCTAACGTGACAACCTCTCTCTCCTTCTCCTCCTCCTTTTCGCCCAGGAACTCGAACACCCGCTCCGACGCAGCTATCATACGCTGAAACTGACTCGACAAGTTCGCGATCTGCGTGATAGGCTGGGTAAAGTTCCGAACATATTGGATAAACGCTTGAATATCGCCGATGCTAACCCTTCCTTGCGCCGCCATCGTCGCCCCTACAATGCTAATGACGACAAAGCCAAGATTGCCTACGAACATCATAATCGGCATCATTAACCCGGAGTAAAATTCGGCTTTCCTCGCACTTTCGGCGAGCTTTTCATTCTCAGCGTCGAATTGCCGAATGGCTTTCTTCTCGCCGTTGAATGCTTTCATAACGACGTGACCGCCGTAGATTTCCTCCACATGACCGTTCATGCGGCCGAGATACTGCTGTTGATGGCGGAAATGCTTCTGCGACGCCTTCACCATACCGATGACGAACATCATCGAGACGGGCACCATCACGATGGCGATCAACGTGAGCTGCCAGCTGATTGTCAGCATCATCGCCGTAACGCCGATGACCATGGCCAAAGAACCGAGCAGCTGCGTAATGCTTTGGCTAAGAGACTGTTCCAGCGTATCGACATCGTTTGTCATCCGGGACAAAACATCACCCTGACTGTTCCGATGGAAATAGCTGAGCGGCAGCCGATTGATTTTGCCCATGACGGCATTCCGGAGATTGTACGAAATCTTCGTCGCGAGGTCCGCCATTACATGGCCTTGCATATAACTAAAAAATGCTCCTAACAAATAGAGTGCCGTTAACGAAAGAACGATTATACCGATAAAGTCGAAGTCGATCGCTGCCGATTCGCCTTTCATCATGCGGGAGATGCCCGCCACTAGCTCGTCAGTCGCCATTGCCATGATCTTGGGCCCTACGATGCCGAATATGGTAGCTCCCACGGCAAGGAAAGCGACCACTACCAGCCTCCATCGGAATGGCGTCAGATAAGACAATAGCGTCTTCATCCCGCCTTTGAAATCCTTCGCCTTGCTCTCGGAATTCCTCATGCCAACTCCTCCTTCGAAAGCTGCGACTCCGCAATTTCCCGATACCCCGCGCAGCTCTCCAGCAGTTCCTGATGTGTACCTATACCGATTATATGTCCCTTATCCAGAACGATAATCTGCTCCGCGTTCTTGATCGTGCTCACGCGCTGCGCCACGACCAAGACGGTAGCGTTCGCCGTGAAGGACTTCAGCGCCCTTCTAAGCGCCGCATCCGTATTCAGATCCAATGCCGAGAAGCTATCATCGAAAATGTAGATCGGCGCCTTCTTGATGAGGGCACGGGCGATGGCCAGACGCTGTCGCTGTCCTCCGCTCACGTTCGTCCCTCCCTGTGCGATCGGAGTCGCGATCCCCTGCTCAAGCTTTTCGACGAAGCCTTTCGCCTGGGCGACTTCCAACGCTTCTCCGACTTCGGATATATCGGCTGACTCCTTGCCGTACCGAACATTGGAAGCAATATCCCCCGAGAACAGCATACCCTTCTGCGGCACGTAACCGATGCTTTCGCGCAGCTCATTCTGCGAGATGGACCGAATTTCGATGCCGTTCATCGTAATTTGTCCTGCCGTCACGTCGTGAAAGCGGGGAACGAGGCTCACAAGCGTCGATTTCCCGGATCCCGTCGTTCCGATGAAGGCCGTCGTCTCGCCTGGCTTTGCCGTGAAGCTAACGTCTTCCAGTACGGGCTTCTCAGCATCCCGATAGCTGAAGGAAACGCCTTTGAATGCAAGTGTTATCCCTTCATTATATGTTAGCGTCCTCGGTTCTTCGGGATCGCGGACGGACAGCTCCGTTCCCAACACTTCCTGAATCCGCTCGGCGGAAGCAACTGCTCGGGGGACCATCATAAACATCATCGACAGGAACAGGAACGACACGATGATCTGCATGGCATACTGCATAAACGCCATCATATTGCCGATCTGCAGCTCGGACTCCGCAATTGACTTCGCCCCGACCCAAATGATAAGCAGCATAACCAGATTCATGACCAATGTCATCGCAGGAAGCATGAAAGCCATCGTTCGCTGAACGAACCGATTCGTCTGTCTTAAGTTGTCGTTAGCCTGCTCGAACCGAGTCTCTTCATAACGCTCGTTCCCGAACGACCGGATGACCATCATCCCGGATAAGCTTTCCCGGCTGACCAGATTCAGCTTGTCGATCAGCGTTTGCAGCGTCTTGAATTTCGGCACGGACAAGGAGAACAAAACGAGAATCATGCCGACGATGGAGATGACCGCTACCGCGATGATCCAGCTCATCGACACGCTACTGCGTATGGCAAGGATTACGCCGCCGATGCCCATGATCGGCGCGAGTAACATGAGTCGCAGTCCCATCATGATCAGCTGCTGGATCTGCTGCACGTCGTTTGTATTCCGGGTAATGAGCGAGGCTGTCGAGAAGCTGTCGTACTCCGCGCTCGAGAAACGGCCAACCTTCTCGAAGATGTCGCGGCGCATCCGCATGGCGACGGACGTGCCAATCTTGGAGGAGAACCATCCCACGACGATTGCCGAGAAACCGCCGAGCAGCGCAACCCCGATCATTTTCAGTCCCGTTCCGATAATGGATTCGCGCTGAAGCTGCTTCAGGTCGACGCCAAGCTCTTCGTAGAATAGGCGAGTAAACATCACCGCGACTTGCGAGCCTGCCATGGATTCATCCTCCGCAGCAGACGAGATATAGGCGTCAAGCTCGCTGGCTGAATGGCGCTCCTTAAACAGCGGCGACATGGTGTACAGCGGCTCCAACTCTAGGTTCGCGGTCCTCTCTTTCGCAGTTTCGGCATTCGCCGACTCGCCTTCTGGCATGTTTTGCAAAGAAAGGACTAACGCATAGACCGCGCGAGTATAAGCATCGCCAACCCCCTTGATCGGATCGCCGACTAGCCTATAAATATCCTTCGTTGCGGATATCGGGTACCGTTCCGAGGTATCTTCATCTGTTCCAGCATGAATCAAAGCGTAGCCCGCATCGAGCACAGTTGCGTCCTGTTCGCCCGCGAAAGTCTTCAGCAGCTCCATCCCGTCATCGCTAATCGCAGTAGGCGCTCCCCCCTCAATCCCCCCGGCTTGAATGCCGGTGTCGACCATATCGCTCATCAGTTTGGGAAGCCCCAAATCGCTCGATACTTGAATGAATAGAAATAGGATGCAGGCCGCAAGCGATAGCGCAAACGGTTTTAAATAGCGGAAAATAAGTTTCATAACAACGCTCCTTGTCATTGCTGCCCCAATGTTCGCCACTTACTATCAGTTATCTAACAATAAAGGCACACTTAAAGATTCTTCTTTAGCTTCTCCGTGATCGCGAAGAACGTCGCGATCTCTTCTTCCGTTAATCCGCTGCGCAGATGAATCTCGAACGCATTGAACCGTCGAATGACTTGCTCATGAAGCGTAATGGCTTTCGGCGTCAGGGTAATCTTCTTCAGTCTGGCATCGTGCTCTACTGCTTCCCTCACGATGAGGCCGTCCCGTTCCATCAGCTGCAGAACGCCCGTTACCGTCGCGCGTCGGATATTGAAATCCCGTTCCAGATCTCGCTGGAACACCGCGCGGTCCGCATTCGATCGGAGGTAACCAATCACCCAGCCCTGCATACCCGTCAGCCCTTTTTCACCGTCGTCCAACTTCCGCTTGATCAAATTTGCCAGTATTTTAATTTCAAAGCTGATTGCGTTGGGCAGATTCATTCTCTCACCTCTCAATGTTAGGGTGCTAACATCATAATAATCCATCCAACAGAAGCTCACTAACACTTTGCCGACCCTTGAAGTAGCACTTTTACGACTTTATTGGTATCCCGCAAAACAAAAAGAAGCCGTCCCATAAGGAACAGCTCCTTCATCGCTGCTTAAAAAGCCTAGATCAAAGGGGTAATTCTGTAAGTGTATTGATATAACCTATTTTCCTTTTATGTAAACTCCTCATGCCTGCTGGCGATTCCAGGCAAATCGCCGCCTACCCCGCGTTGTCTGGAATCAATATTCAACGTAATAATATCATCTCGAATCGGTAATTCATGAACATGAGTTGCCCTATTGAGTTCTTCCATCGTATTGACCATTTTCGCGGATTCGAAATCCGATGTTCCAGTTTGACGGTCGTTTCCTGTCGAGCACCGATAGAAATCTCCTGCGACGCAAGCTCCCTCTCGCCGACAGGAACGCCATTTTCATCCGTTAATCCAACGATAACCCGATATCCGCCAACATCCTTACCATGATAATTGGTGATTTTTGCCCTGACATTCAAAAAGGCATCTTCATAGTTATCGTCGAGGTCACAATAAATAAAATGATCGCGAATATCCAACTTCGGCTTTCCGGTCACGAAGACATCCCTGAAAATACCGGCAAGACGCCACATATCTTGATCTTCTAAATAACTTCCATCCGAATATTTATAGACTTCTACTGCCACGTTATTTTTGCTGCTTTTGACACAAGGCGTGATGTTGAATTCCGCAGGCGTCATAGAACCCTGACTATAGCCGACCTTTTCCCCATTAATCCATAAGTAAAATGCCGACTTTACGCCTGCAAAATGAATAAACACTTCCTTATCGTTCCAATGCGGTAACTCGAAATCACGTTTGTAGCTTCCAACCGGATTATCGTCATGATCAATGCTCGGGATCGCTTCCAGCGAATCTGTTTTTACCGGGTTCGGATAAGCCACGTTAGTGTATATAGGAAAACCATATCCTTTGATTTCCCAACAGGATGGCACAGGCAATGTGCTCCAATGGTCCGTAGGATAATCGTCGCGATAAAAATCTGCGGGACGTTCTTTCGGATTGTTCGAAAAATGGAATTTCCATTCTCCGTTTAAACAGTGCTTCCACTTCGACGGTTCGCCCAGCAGGGCACTGCGTTCGTTATCGTATGGTATCGATGTTGCGGATCCGTCTTGTTTATTGACATGCAATATTTCAAGGTTTTCCCATTCCAGTGTCCCCATGTTGTCCTCCTTCAATCAATAGGCTAAGAGTTTTGCGGGATTCTCGACGGTAAGCTTCACAATTTCTTCGCCAAGACCGAACTGCTGCAACTGTCCCAACATCTCCGGGAAACGGGTATATCCATAAGAACCAGCCGTCTTTCCATGTGCCTTCGATGCGCTATCATGCCCGCAGACAATTTGAGATCCGTAGCCTTTTTTCAATAAAGCAACCAAACCTTTCAATCTATCATAGTCATCCGGAAGCGTTGAAATGAATGAACCCCAAGAATCGAAACCAACGTACACGCCTTGGTCTAAAATCTTCTCGATGTAATCCGTATTCACGTTTCTTCCGATTTCGGGATTGTAAAGATACGCTTGATTCTCGCAACCTCTGCGTAGAAACTGATCCTGGTGCATCATTAGCAATCGATCAGGATTCATGCCGCATTCTTTTAGAGCCACATCAACAACCCCATAAATATGATTATTCGTCATAGGGTAGCCGGAATGAACATGAACCGAAAGACCTGTTTCATTCGAAAGTCTTGCTTGTGCGCGAAGCGCATCTAACTCACTCTTATCGATGGAACCGTCTTCATGAATGGTATTCACCGCACATTTTAAGAAACCGGGCAACACATCGCTGCCATCGATTCCTTCTTCCACTTCTTTTTTGAATACCTCATACATAAACTTATCGTCTTTCCCGATATATTCATCTGGACGGGCGGCAGCGTAATAAATACCGGTACAGGTAATAAGGTGAATTCCGCTTTTTTGGGCGGCTTCTTTTAACTGTTCGGCAGGAGCTCTCATTCCTATTGGAGAAGCATCGACGACAGTCTTTCCTCCAATCATTTTGAAAGCATTGAATTCAGCGACCGCGAAATCAATATCCCCGGCTAATGAACAATCCTCCGAAAAAATGGACATTCCCTGCCTTAGGCCTGCCAGATTTTCCATACGAAGCTCCAGCATCGAGTCAGGTATTCTACCCTTATACTTCATAACTTCTCTGCTCAATAAGGAAATGTCTCCCAACACATGCTCGTGCGCCGTAGTATACCCTAATTCCTCTGGTTTAATGTCCCCTAATACGGTAGTAATTCTTTTACTCATTAGCTAGACTCCTTTCTAATGAAATGCCAAATAGTTTCATAAGTTTGATCTTCATCTTCTCATCTCTGGAGACAACAAGTAATCTAACTCTACATTGGACTATCCTGTCTTCATCGTAGCGGACGGATTGCTTTCCATCTAACGGTTTGACGACTTTCTCAATGACGGTTTACAGACTTTCGATTGACTCATACCGTTTCGCCACCCGAGAATAACACTCCACCAAACAAACAAAACACCTGAACCAAGGGTGAAGCCTACCTTGAATCAGATGCTTTTCGCTCATACTTTTATGCTCTATTTCATATCGGTCCACGTCATCCGAATACAATCCTTGTCTCACTGCCTTCGATCAATCCGGAAACTGCTCGAGGACGACTTCCTTAACCCCTTGTAAATTGCTGCTTTCACTTAGATACACCTCCGTATGGTTTTACCAGTGAATATCCACGCCGCCTTCAACACGTATATCTTGTCCTGTAATCCATCTGCTATCTTCTGAAGCTAAGAATAAAATAACGGGGACAACATCATCTTCTGGTATTCCAACTCTATTGAAAGGACTAGATTTCGCAACTTCCGTCATAATTACATCATAAAGTTCTTTCGGAGAGTCATTTATTACCGTATCAGTTATCGCTATAGGACTTACATTGTTCACTCGAATATTAAATTTACCCCATTCTTTAGCGACGGTCTTAGTTAGAGCACCAACAGCGCCTTTAGCTGCAGTATAAGACGCATATCCATCCAAGCCTTGCACGGCATTGCTTATAAAATTAATAATCGACCCGCCATTTTCTTTCATTAAAGGATGGCAAAGCTGCATCATCGTCCATGTTGCAAAGAGTTGCGTTTTCAATGAATGATCTAAGTCCTCAATTGTTTGATCTAAAAAAGAAACCATATAGTTCGAAGCAGTTGCCCCATTAATTAAAACATCTACATGACCAAATTTCTCTTGAATATTCTGTACAAATTCCTTCATTTGCTCTTGTTCTTTTAAGTTTGTAATCATTGCTAATACTTCTGCACCTTCTGCCTCACACAGCTTTGCAGTTTCCTTTAATTTCTCTTCTTGGATATCACAAATTGCTACTTTTGCCCCTTCTTTGGCAAAACGGATTGCATTTTGTTTTCCAAGACCTGCAGCGGCCCCAGTAATAACAATAACTTTATCTTTAAATTTCATTTACGACACCTCAACTATTTGATAGATTTTTGAAACAATGTTATGAAAACAGATCCTGTGCCAATATGAATGACACCATAACTTTAACAAATATCGAATCGGTAACGTTACAAGCTTGCTGCTTTTTATATCAGATTTGTACGTTATCTTTTAATAGGCAAATAAGAAATAGACCATTCTTCTCCAAGGAGGTGGTCTATTTCTTTTCTGAACTCACTCGTTTATTTTTGGTTATTACTTGCTTCAGCCTCTTACGATGACCAGTTCCTTAGCGTTATTTTCGAATGGTTAAACTTTGATTGCGATCAGGTTTAAGACGGTACTGATGAGGTGTGATCCTCGTTTCCCTCCGGAATATATCGGTGAAATGACTTTGTGAGCTGAAGCCAAGTTTCTGTCCAATATCGTTCAATGTCAGCGAAGTATGTTCGAGAAGTTGCATAGCCTCGGCAATCCTCTCCTTACGGATGCGATCAGAAAGCGTTTCTCCCGTCTCTCGCTTATATACATGGGAAAGATGGCTTCGGCTGAAATGCAACGCTTCCACGATTTCGCTGACAGTAAGAGAATCGTACAAATTCTCTTTAATATAATGATGACACTTCCGAACTAACGGAGAATAGCGATCATCCTCTTGGGCAATAGCAACGTTGTCGGCATACTCAAGGAAAACTTGATGATGCAAATCTAATAAAGTTTGTACAGATTTGGCCTGTTGTGCCTTATCGATATAATTGCGGTAAATACCAGAAGCCTCCATCTCCGACATCCCTCCCTCTACGGCGGAACGCACAATTTGAGGCCATAGAAATTGAACAACCATATAAGTAAAAGACAATTGATCGCTAAAAATCAGCTTAGTATAGGTTTGATATTCGGGGGTACTCAGCTCTCTCTCGATTTGTTTTCGACGGCCGCCGCGAACACAATCTAATAAAAACGATAGTATGGAATTCCCCTTTTGTCTCGCGTATTCATCAGAAATATCGGTTTGAAAGTCCATTGTAAGCGCCTCCTTGTCAAATCTCTGTATCTATCTTACCAGAGAATTGAGGAAATTTTCATCTTGGAGAGGTTTAACCATTTCTTGGCTGCATCCTGAAAAACGATTTCTCCACTTGTTACTTCTTCAAGGATAGCGAGTCTGTCCGCAGCGCCGTATTTTCTTTTAAACATGAAAAAACTCCCCTTACAGCAGCAGGTTTTATTATTTCACCTGTCTACCGTAAGGGGAGCTTATTAGTAACCTGCTGCCGTCTCTTTCATTTTTTTGAGCATACGTCTTTGTTATACGACCGCTTCCGTAGTCTCGAACTGGCTGTTATACAAATCGGCATAGAAGCCGTTCGCAGCAAGCAGCTCTCGGTGATTTCCACTTTCGATGATATCGCCGTCCTTCATGACGAGGATCATGTCGGCATTCTTAATCGTGGACAGTCGGTGTGCGATAACGAAAGAAGTTCGTCCCGCCATCAGTCGGTCCATCGCTTCCTGAATGAGAAGCTCCGTTCTCGTATCGACGGAGCTCGTCGCCTCGTCGAGGATGAGCAGCGGGGCGTTCGCAATAAGCGCTCTTGCAATCGTAATGAGCTGCTTTTGCCCTGCGGAAAGGTTCACTTGCTCGTTCAATACCGTGTCGTAGCCATGCGTTAAGGTTCGGATAAAATGGTCAATGCCGACGGCCTTGCAGACGTTCTTCACTTCGCCATCAGTAACGCCCTGCTTGTTGAAGACGATATTTTCTTTGATCGTGCCCTCGAATAACCACGTATCTTGAAGCACCATGCAGAACTGTTCATGCACATTTTCCCTTTGGAGCTCCTGAATCGGAACGCCATCGATGACAATCTCTCCGCCGTTCAGCTCATAGAATCGCATCAACAAATTGACGATCGTCGTCTTCCCCGCACCCGTCGGTCCAACGATGGCGATCTTCTGGCCGGGCAAAGCGCGGGCTGAGAAATCGTTAATGATGAGCTTATTCGGATCATACCCGAAGGTAACGTTCCGGAACTCCACCTGCCCCTTAACATCCTTAAGCACCTTCGATTTATGGTTCTCGTCCTCGAGCTCTTTCTCTTCCAAAAATTCAAAAACGCGTGCGGCTGCGGCTGCAGTCGATTGCAGACTTGTCGCGGCCTGCGCAATTTGCCCAAGGGGCTGCGTGAACAGCCGGACATAGAGCATGAAAGCGACGATGACACCAAACGAAATATGATTGTTCATCGCTAATGCTCCGCCGACAATACAGACCGCCACGTAGCCGAAGTTTCCGACAAACATCATGAGCGGCATCGTCAACCCGGATAAAAATTGCGACTTCCATGAGCTTTCATATAATTTATCGTTAATTTCGTTAAAGGTTTCCTTCGCCTTCCGCTCTCCATTATAGACTTTAACGACATCGTAGCCCGAGTATATTTCCTCGACATGGCCATTCATCGCACCTAGGTTCGCCTGCTGGTGGACGAAATGCGTTTGCGATTTTTTGATCATCATGGTCATAAATGCAAAGCCTAAAAAAGTCGAAATGATAGCTGTCAACGTCATCCAAACGTTCGTATAGAACATCATAACCAAGGAGCCGACCAGCATCGTGACGGACGTCACAAGCATCCCGACGCTCTGATTCATCGTTTGTCCGATCGTATCAATGTCGTTCGTGACGCGGCTAAGCACGTCGCCGTTACTGGTGGAGTCGAAATACTTCAGCGGAAGCTTATTGATCTTCTGCGATATGCGTGTACGCAAGCTTCTCGTTACCTTTTGCGTTACCGTAGCCATAATGTAGCCTTGGAAAAACGAGAAGATGACGCTTAATCCGTACAGGACGGCAAGCAGAATACCAATACGGCTAATCGCGTCCATGTCGATTTCGCCCATGAAACCCTCGGTAATGTGATCCGTCATGTCTTCCAGCTTACTTGGACCGATAATCGTAAAGATAGTGCCCACGACGGACAGCAGCAGAGCCACGACAATAAGAGGAACGTATGGCCTGCAATACGCGACTAGCTTGCCCATTGTGCCTTTGAAATCGATGTTTTGCTTGGTTGCGACCTGTTGATTAGCCAATTTCAAGCTCCTCCTTCGATAACTGAGAGTTCGCGATCTGACGATATACCTCGCAGGTCTGAAGCAGCTCTTGATGCGTGCCTCTTCCTACGATCTTGCCTTCGTCGAGAACGAGTATGAGATCGGCTTCCTTGATCGTTCCGATTCGCTGCCCCACAATCAGGCTGGTAGCGCCAGCTGTTTCTTGCTTCAGCATGGAGCGCAGCTGACGGTCTGTCTTGTAATCAAGCGCAGAGAAGGAATCGTCGAAAATGTAAATGTCAGGCTTACGGAATACAGCTCGTGCGATGGATAACCGCTGCTTCTGTCCACCGGACAAGTTCGAGCCGCCTTGCGAGATGCTCCCCTCATACCCGCCTTCCAGCTTCTCGACGAACTCCTCACCCTTGGCGATCGCAACCGCTTTCTTCACATCGCCGGCCGAGCCTGCTGCTCGCCCGTTATCGCCATAGGCGACGTTGGTCGTCACGGTTCCACTGAACAATACAGTTTTCTGAGGAACGTAGCCGAGCTTGTTATGCAAATCCCTCAGCGCGTACTCTTTCACGTTCAACCCATGGACGAGCACCTCTCCGTCCGACACGTCATAAAATCTCGGAATTAAGTTCAGCAGCGTACTCTTACCGCTGCCCGTCGAGCCGATGAATGCAACCGTCTCGCCCCTGCGCGCAACGAAGCTGATGTCCCTAAGTACATATTCATCCGAATCCGCATACTTGAAGCTGACATTCCGGAATTCAATCTCTCCGGCCTTCGCGCCATATGGCGATTTCATACTGCCATCCCTGATGCTTGGTTCACTATTTAACACTTCCATAACGCGCTTAGCGGAGACTGACGCCCTCGGCAGCATGAAGAAGACCATCGAAAGCATTATGAAGGCCATGACGATCTGCATCGCATAAGAAGAGAAGATGACCATGTCGCTGAACAAGCCAAGTCTTGCCGACGTATCCGCCCCAGCGATCAGATAGCCGCCGATCCAATAGATTGCCAAGCTTAATCCACTCATGATGAGACTCATTACAGGCATCATTAACGCCATTAATCGGCTGGTGAACAGATTCGCATCGGTTAATTCCCGATTCGCATGATCGAACTTCGCTTCATGGCTCGGTCCCGCGTTATAGGCACGAATGACTCGCAGTCCGGTCAACCCTTCCCTCGTTACCCGGTTCAATTGATCCGTTAATCCTTGAATCGCTCTGAACTTCGGCATGGCGAAAAAGATGATGATCGCGATCATGAACAGAAGCATCGCAACCGAAATGCCGGACGAAAGCGTCCATTGCCAGCTCTTGCTGGAGATTTTCACAATCGCCCAAACGGCTAGAATCGGCGCCTTGATCATGACCTGCAGCCCCATGGCCACGATCGTTTGCACTTGCGTAATATCGTTCGTGGAGCGTGTAATTAGGCTCGCCGTAGAGAATTGGTTCATCTCGGCCATCGAAAACGATTCGACCTTGTCGAAGAGCAGGCTCCTAAGCCTCTTGGCGAGCGACGCAGCGCTCTGCGCGACGAGATAGACGACGATGAAGGAAGCAAGTAAGCTCCCGATCGCACACAGCAGCATATAGGCGCCCGGCTCCCACACCTCGCTCAAGGAGTTGCCTTCTGTCTGCACCAGCTTCGTAATTTCGGCCAAATAATCGGGAAGCTTCAGATCGAGCCACACCTGGAACACGATAAACGCGGTGCTAATGAGAATAAACCAAACATTTTTCGGATTAAAATACTTTAAAATCTTAAGCATCTACCCAACGCTCCTTCTCCTTGTAGTTAGCAATGGAACTGTAAGCTTACTAACAATATTACTTTAATTAAAGCCGTCCCGACAACACTGACGACTGCTACTCCAAATTGTTTTTGATTTTATCCAAGACAGCGAAAAACGTATCCAGTTCCTCTCGCGACAAGCCCTTCTTCAATTCATGCTCCAATTCAACGTATTTCCCTATAATGGTTTCATGGAACTCGATGGCCTTAGGCGTAAGCATAATCCTCTTTAATCGCGCATCGTAGGGAACCGCTTGTCTCGTAATGAGATTGTTTTTCTCCATCAACTGTAAAATTTTACTCGCCGTCGAACGACGAATCGAGAACTCGTTTTCGAAATCGCGTTGAAAAATCTCTTTGTCTCGGTTATCAACAAAGTACTTCAACGCCCATCCGTGCATGCCTGTCAACTGATCTGCGTATTTTTGATTAATAAACCCGTCAACCTGTCTTTTCAACATATTTCTTAACGTTCTGAGCTCCAGCGCAACCGATCGGTCAACGTCCATCTTTGCCCCTCCTTTTACCTATCAAAATTCTGCTTTTTCCTCATTTTATCACAATACTTGTTAGTTAACTAACATAATTACGACTACTTGATAGTACTTTCCCGACTTTTTTTTACTCTTTGTCTAACTTTGCCCCTCAACGCCACAAATCCGTAACAACTTGCTCATTGTGCATCATTGCCCATTGGGCAATAATATAGATATGGATTTATATTTGAAAAAGCTTCCAGTCTATCTGAAAAGAGGTGAACGCTTAAGCGTTATATGATGAACAAACAAAGCTTACGCGATATCAAAAGGGAAGCAACCGCGAATGCGCTTGCCGAGGCAGCGTTTGCTCTAGCTCTGGAAAAGGGGATGGACGGCTTCGTCGTCGAGGATGTCGTGCAGTACGCTGGTTACTCCAGAAGAACGTTCGCGAACCACTACTCCTGCAAGGAGGAAGCGGTAGCGTCGGCAGCTCTTATCTTCAAAGGCGCCGATGAAATTGAGGATTGGATTGCACGCTTAAACGAGGACATTTCCCCGCTTGAGATCCTGTACCATTTGATGAAGATGCAGCTGACAGCAGAGCATTTCGTGAAATTACAACAGCTTGTATCGCTCTCGAAGCAGTACCCGTCACTTGAGCCATACATCCTCAGCGGACTGCGCCGTTTGCAAATATCCGCTCAGGAGACATTGAGCGGATTATCCCATGGACGTTATCCCGAGGGGTACATCCACCTTCTCGTCGGTGCTGTTTACGGAGCCGTGCTGCCATTGCTTGACGGCAGCCTGAACGTGCTGCTTCCAGGTCAATCAGCCGCCGAAACCCCAGAGGCTATTACGCTCGATCACTATTTAGACACCATGTTCGGTTACTTGCGTAACGGATTCTAGTTCATTACCTCACTTTATTTCTACATGCAAAGGAGAAGCATTAACCTATGTCAACTTTCCTGTACAGATTAGGCAAGTCAGCCTATACCAGGCCATGGTATTTCATTGTCAGTTGGATCGCGATCCTCGGAGTTGTGCTCGCCCTGCTCGGGGTCAACGGAATACATGTCAGTTCCGATATGAAAATTGAGGGCACGGAATCGCAGAAGGTGTTAGATCAGTTATCGGCAGAGCTGCCGGAAGCTTCGGGCGGTCAAGCCAGTATCGTGTTTACGGTCCCAAAGGGCGAGCGTTTGGACACGCCGGAGCGTTTGACCTCTATAAGCGAAGCTGTTAACGAGGTATACAAACTTGAGTATGTTATTAATCCGATCGAACTGGCTGCACAAGCCGGAGCATCGATGACCGACGCGGCTGCGCAAGGCAGCCAGACTGCGCAAGGGGAAGCCGCTGCCGGGTCCGCTCAAGGAACAGCAGGCGAATTGCCTCCTTACGGCCCGATGATGGTGGACGGTGTTCCGGTTCCTGGCGTGATGCTTGCATCTGACGGCAGCGTCGCCCTGTTCCAATTCCAATTCACCGTTCAGCAAATGTCGCTGCCGGAATCGGTCCCCGATTCCGTAATCGATGCTGTCATGGCCACCCAGCAGACTGGTATTACCGCATTACCCAGCGACTCGCTTTCGACCAAGCCTGCAATTGGTTCGACTGAAGCAATCGGTATTGCCGTCGCCGCCGTTGTGCTTTTCATGACTCTCGGTTCGGTAGTTGCTGCAGGCTTGCCGCTTCTGACCGCTCTAATGGGAGTAGGGATAAGCGTAGGAGGGGCATATGCCTTCTCGAAATTCATCCATATGACCGACCTCACGCCTGTTCTGGCGCTTATGGTCGGGCTTGCCGTCGGAATCGACTACTCGCTGTTCATCGTGAACCGTCAGCGCCGCATGATTCTCGATCAGGGACTAAGCGCTCGTGAAGCAGCTAGCAGAGCAGTCGGCACCGCCGGGAGCGCCGTGTTTTTCGCTGGCTTGACCGTTATCATTGCCTTGTGCGGCATGCTTGTGATTGGGATTGGCTTTTTGTCCGCGATGGCCCTTGTTGCCGCGTTGGCCGTCCTCGTCAACGTTCTGGTTGCACTTACCCTGCTGCCGGCTCTGCTAGGCCTGCTAGGTGAACGCATCTGCTCGGCAAAAGCGCGCACGAAGAGCAGCAGCCAAACGAATAAAATTTCTCATGGATTCTCACACCGCTGGGTAACGGACGTTTCGAAGGGCCGTTGGCTTATTATTGTTGGCGTCATTGTTATACTTGGCGCAGCAGCGCTCCCGGTCGCAAATATGGAAATGGGCATCCCATCGGGTGCAACGGCGAACTTGGACACTCCATCAAGACAGAGCTACGACGCCATTTCAAGCGGTTTCGGCGAAGGCTTCAATGGCCCGCTGCTCCTAGTTGCCCAGCCGCAAGATTCCTCGGACGCCATAACGATGGAGACGCTGGGCGGGCTGGTTCAAGAGCTTCAGCAGAATGACAATGTTTCAGTAGTAACGCCTATGGGCGTTAACAAAAACGGAGATATGGCGATTATTAGCCTCATCCCAAAAACAGGACCGACGGACACAGAGACCAAAAACCTAGTGCATGTGATTCGGGCTTCCGATTCGAGCATGGCGCTGACGAATGATGTCACGATAGGAGTTACTGGATTCACCGCGATCAACATCGATATGTCGTCAAAGCTGGCAGAGGTATTCCCACTCTACGTCGGCATTATCGTTATCCTCTCGCTAATTATTCTGCTGCTCGTATTTCGCTCGGTCATCGTTCCGCTCAAAGCTACGGTCGGTTTTCTTCTCAGTGTACTCGCCACCTTCGGGATTACTACGGCCGTGTACCAATGGGGATGGCTTCACTCCCTCTTCGGCTTTGATACCGGCGGCCCGCTGCTTAGCTTTATGCCGATTATGGTTACCGGCATTCTTTACGGGCTGGCGATGGATTATCAGGTCTTCCTGGTCAGCTCCATGCGCGAGTCTTACGTCCATGGTCATCGTGGAACGGAGAGCATCGTTCACGGATACAATCAGGCCAGCCGCGTTGTTGTAGCCGCAGCCGTGATTATGGTATCCGTCTTCGCCGGCTTTATTTTTGCTCATGATATCATGATCAAACAGATCGGTTTTGCGCTGGCGATTGGCATCCTTATTGACGCCTTCATCGTCCGCATGGCGCTCGTACCAGCAGTCATGGCGGTCTTCGGAGATAAAGCTTGGTGGCTTCCGAAATGGTTAGACCGCATGCTGCCGAATCTGGACGTCGAAGGCGATAAGCTGCTTGCAGAACTGAAGGACCAGGAAAGCTCCGCTGACATCAAGACTAACCCTAGTCGGGCTTACTGATTCCTTTCTTGAAGAAGATAATGAGCAGCAAATAATGAACGCCGGAGAATGTCCCTGCTCAACAGGGGATTCTCCGGCTTTTTTTTGGTTCTCGAGCATAATGAGGCATCAACACTTTTAATAATTTCGCAGCCGCCTTTGCTCATGCCGCTTGATTTTTTGGCGCAAATCTGTTGTTTCCTTAACCTTTTTTGATGAATACACACCGCACGCAAAAAGTGCCTCATTCCGTATGGAAAGAGGCACTCTTCTTGATCAGTTACTTACTCCCCGCAGCACCGGTCAACTTTCTTACTTGACGGTTACGGTGATCTTCTCGCTGGACGTCTCGCCGGACGCATTGACCAATTCGGCACGATACTCGTATACACCCGCCGCCTTGCCGGAAATATTCGTGACCGCCTTCTGGGCGGCAGGCGTCGCTGCGCTCAGCGTCTGCGTATCGATCACTACTCCATTCTCGTATAGTCGGTATTCCGAACCATTCGTTCCCCACCATAGATTCATCGTGACGCCGTAATTCCCATCCCCGTCCCAGTTGTCGTGGGACAATACTGCCTTACCCGGCGCAGCGTCGGTGACGGTGACGACAAGCGGGTCGCATGCTGTCATGCCGAAGCTGTTCGCCAGCTCACAAGTGTACGTGTATGTTCCGTTCGCTTTGCCCGTAATATCCGTTTGCACGGTCTGCGCATTCGGCGAGCTGTCCGTCAACGTCTTTGTATGGATCAACACGCCGTTCTCGTACAGCTTGAATTCAGTACCGTTGTTCCCCCACCACAGATTCAAGGCAACGGTATAGCTGCCGTCTTTCAATCCCGTGTCGTGTCCATTGTTGTCGGACAGTACCGGTTTCCCCGGTGCTCCGCCTGCAAGCGGAGTTACATCATGCAGCCACTGTGCCCAGCGTGTCAGTGCCGCGGCTTGTTCGGGCGTGAATACTTTGCCGCTTTGCTTGTTCACTTCCAAGGTATACGCTTGCAGCAGTGAACGGGCTTCCGCACCTTTGCGCTGCTCGGCTTTCGCTTTGGCGTTAGCCAGCTGCTGCTTCAGTGAGTTTACTACGCTTTCTGAATCCAGTGCGCCGGTTTCTGCCGCGAATGTCCCGGTCAGCGCAGATAGGCTGTCGAATGTCGCATATACGCTATACGAATGTTCAGCCAACCCGCGGTGTCCCGCCGCATCTTCCGCTTCCGCCGTTACGCTGTGAACACCCGGCTCCAGCGTATACGCCTTGATATCCGCGAGCGGTGCGCCGCATGGTGAGTAAGTGACGCCGGATACGGTGTCGGCTGCGCTGCATGTAATGTTGACCGTCTGATCAATCGTATACGACGCTTCTCCGATCATTTCCACTTGAGGCGCGGTCAGATCGATCTTCACCTCCACCGACTTCGGATTAACAGAACCCGTTACAGTTATAGGACGATACAGCATTCGGTTCGCTCCTTCCTGTCCCAAGGTGACAGGCGCGTCGTAAACGCCCCAGCTGCTTCCGCCGTCCACGCTGTACTGCACATTCCCGTAGTCCAACAACGTCACCGTTACGGGCACGGTATACCATCCGTTACTTCCGTTAGGTACTTCAGGATTTACAGATGCGACCGTCTTGTCAATGATCACCGCAGCCGTATGCGGCTGTTCCACATTGCCTGCCCAGTCAACGCTCCAGTATACTAACGTATGCGCTCCCTCGCTGGTCAAAGTAACCGAGTTCCCGGTTTGCTGCGCCCCCCCGTCTACTGTGAAATAGGTCACCGCAACACCGGAACCCGCATCAGCGGCATTGAAGGTTACCTTGGTATCCTTGTCAGCCCATTCCGGTGCATCATCCGTTGTCACCGGAGGCGTCAGGTCAGCCGCTTTTACAACCCCATGCAATCTCAGTTCAGCCATATTTCCAAACCAATTACTCCAATTGTATACACGGATATAACGGTATGGCACTTTGCTGCTGACCGGGAAGCTTTGCCAATCTCCTGATGCTATAGCTGCTGTTGTAAGATCAGTCCAGTTCGTATTATCGTTGGAACCTTGGATTACGGTATACTTTATTCTGCTGAATAGATTACTCTCTTATCTTCCAATCAGCTCCACACTCGAAAGCAAAGCTTGATTGCCTTCCTTAAAGTCAAAGGTAATATAGCTTCCCGCTCCAGTGCCATTCAGACGGAAATCAGTTATCGAACCTAAATTGCTGTCAAAAAGACTATTCACGATTGACAAGGTTGCTGCTGCAGATCTCCCTGAAGTGGAATCCATGAGATTGGCGATGCTAGTCACATTGCGAATCACATCGGACTCATTGACAATGTACAGCTTGGAACCGTCTGTCGTAGATGTCGCCGGGTATCCATCCACTCCGCTTTGCCCCTTGTAATCAACAGCGAAATTCACGCTTCCTGCTGCCGTACCTTGATTCAAGGTCGCTTCTGCTGTCCAGTTGATGTTATCGGCAGAACTAACCGTTGCATCCATGCCTTGAATCTTAACCTTTACGTTTTGGATCGCTTCTTTTGCTTTGAAGGACAGTTTTACCGTATTACCGGGCACAATCCTGCTTTTAAGGCTCTGAGCCGAGCTGATCGAAAGCGTCTCGATTTTGTTCGTGGATTCAACAGAGCCATATAACCGTAGTTCGGCCATATTCCCATACCAGTTGTTTCCATTGGTTATTCGGATATAACGGTAGGGTACTGTGCTGTTAATCGTAAGCGTCTGCCATTCCGTTGTATTCCATGCTGCACCCGTGATGTTCGTCCAAGTCGCGTTGTCATTAGAGCCTTGCACCACGGTGCCATTAATTCTGTTGGCATAACCATCCTGCCTTGCGATCACTTCCACCTTCGAAAGCAAGGCTTGGCCGCCTTCTTTAAAGTCAAAGGTAAGGTAAGCGCCATATCCGCTGCCATTTAGCCGGAAATCCGTAACGGTACCTAAATTTTTATCAAACAATGCATTTGCCGTTGCCAAAAGATCAGCCGGATTTCTTCCACTGGAATCAATAAGATTAGCTATCCCAAGCACATTAGAAACATAATCTGTCTGGTCTGCAATAAATAATGTAGATCCGTCTGTTGTAAAAATGGTTTCCTCTGCATCCATTCCAGCAGCCGTTTTGTAATTGATCATGAATTTCATTGTACCTGTTTGTACACTTTGATCCGTAACGAACGTTGCTGTCCAGTTGATATTGTCAACAGTGCTGGCAGCTATCGTTTGGCCCTGAATATTTACATTCACATGATTGATCATTTCTGTAGACTTGAAGGACAATCGGATCGTATCCCCTGGAACAATTCGATTTTTCAGGCTTTGATCCGAGCTGACGGAAACGGACTCCAGTTTGTTTACCGTCTCATGGCGCTGACCAAAGATTCTAAACTCAGCGACTTCCAGCATGGTACTCGACGGCTCTATCATTTGCATTTTCAAGAATCGGTATTGCTCATATTCGAGCCCGGCTTGTACCTCAAGTCTCTGCATCTCTTCCGTAACCGTTGTTAGACCTGGTGTTAACCTTGTCCAATTTACTTTATCATTGGATCCGAACATAGCAACGCCGCCAATTCGTTCCGGAAAACTAGCTCTTACCTGAAGCTCGAAGGCATTTGCTGAAATTTTGTAATTGGGCCCTAAATCCATGTAATGAGTCCGATCTTGCGCTGTAAAAAAGCCCACAAAACTATCATTCGTACCATCCAACCAGTTGGGAACGGCATTGCCCATGGTTGAACTAACAAACATATTCGTAAAATTAACGCTTCCGTCCTCCATCAAAGGCGTCAATACTTGAAGACTTTGAACCGCATGATTCAAGTCAAATAGTTTTTGATAGAAAACCTCATCAGATGCACTCGAAATTTGATTCATTACGTCCGCATAAACATTGTGATAATGATCAAGCGTTGACGTAATATAAAGTGTGTCTGCATGATAAGGCGCAGTTACTGCGTTAACTGCAGATTGCCGATCGTTTGCCACTACAATGGTAACGTCCCTGGTCGTAACCGAAGTGCCGTCTGATGCTCCCACTACAAAGGAATACGTTCCCGCTTGTGTTGGAGACCAGGATAATGCGCCGGTGGTCTCATCGAACTCGGCACCTACAGGTAAATGATCAGCCTGATAGGTAACTACATCCGTTGTGCCAGCGTCTGTCGCAGAGAAATCGAAATGGACAGCGTTTGTAGACCCCAAATAGGTAAATAGTGATAATGGCTCGTTGCCTGCTGTAAATACTGGAGGCGTCAGCTGTACTCCGGCTTTTAAATGAATGTGGTCGATATCAACCGTAGTGCCGGCTCCTTTTATATTGAAATAAACGAGGTCGCCGAGCCCTTGGAAATTATTGAACGCATAGCTGATATATCTCCATTGCCCCTTTGTATCCGGCAGCGTCACGGTATCGCCAAACACTTCCATTTTCGCTACGCCACTGGTCCGTATCTTGAATGCAATGGTTCTCTCGCCGCTGCCGGCGCCAACAAATGCAATTCTGCTTCCCTCTTCCGTTGCCGTAATCTGAGCGAAGGTAGTATCTCCTTCTAGTTTTGTCGTCGAATGACTGTCCAGCTTCGTGTATCGATCTTCTATTTCTCTCAAATCCGGATTTGTTATCGCCTTCGGAATATTCTGTGTACCCTCGGCCTCCGCTTCTTCAGGGATATAAAGCCAATAATCCCCGCCTCCATCCGGCGACTCCCAGTAGAAAGGCAATCTCTTGGCAAACATCTCGGTAAAATATGGAGCTTCTGTCTCCATATTTAATCCTGCCGTATATTTATAGTAATAGTAAAGGTCATACACATTACCGCCAATTCTTCCTCTATAACCGCCGGCCAGTTGTTTATACACGATGGTTGGACTTCCATTTACATCTGTACGTGCCGCAACCGGTATCCAAGGTGTATCGTGGCCAATCATGTACCGGGCAAAATAGTCCGCAGCTTTTAAGATTCGATTATCGAGGAATTCGTAGGGGCCAACAGCATTCGGCGCTGTAGAAACCGTCCCTTGCACCGGATCTACCTTTGTTTCCTGGGCTAGCAATAAACGCGATAAAATTTCCACATTGGTTACGTCGCCAGCGCCATGCGCCTGGTCCCTGCCCATTTCGACATGCTGAACTACTGGGGGATCTACCTCTTCCCCTGTCAATATATTCGTATCTACCAGTCTGAATAATGCTTTAATAGCGCCATTTTGCCCCTGATCGACGGCGGTCTTGTTAACGGTAAACCACTCGACTCCCTCATTATACCGGTCCCTGTTGCCGGTAAATATATAACCTGACATGGCTCCCAGCAGCGAATAAAGATGTTGGTTCATGAATCGATCATTCGTGTGTTGGAAGGTTTCAATGACCGGATTTATTAGATTATTCGTAAAATCGGTCACATCTTTCTCCGTCCACTCCAGTTCTTCGTTTTGCGTGCTTGTATACCTCAAGATTTCTGCGGCAGAAACCATTCGGTTGAGCGGGATTCCCGTGTGAATATGTGCATCGTTAAAATACACGTATTTCCCAGGATCCATCTGTGACCAAATTCGAATAATACGCATCGCATTGGCCCGATATACCTCATCACCGGATACGATATACAAAAGGGCTTGGGTATAAGCCTTCAAACCATCGGCTATAAATCTTGAATTAAAGCCCTGACTGTTAAAGGCATCACTAGCCGGTTTTGTCGGGTCCGCGCCGCTCTGATTGCTGGATGTGACAGTCTTTGAAGCGGCCGAAGATAAGAGCATTTGATTAAAATAGGTAGACCAAGGCTCTTTTTGCGCCAGTACCTGTGTCCTCAAATTTTCAAGAATATCCTTAGTTAGTCCGACACCAGGATGTTTGAATCCGCTTTCATCGATTACCTCATTAATTATGGGCTGATATCCGGTAATAATCGATAGCTCAGTTGTTTCCGCTGCAGATACTTCCGCCGGTAACGGCAGGATCGTTGCCAACAAACAGATGGAAACAACGAAGGCTAATAAACGCTTATTAAACCATTTACCAAAATTAATCCCTTTCAGAAACATCATATTCACCTCCCTTGATGTCATGTGCTTACTGCTGCTTACAGTCCCCCTAGGATAGAAATCATTCTCATACAAACCGCTCCGGAACTTTACTCGCATTCATATAACCTCCTCTTATACTAAAATCATAAAGCATCATTCCGTATGATCAGGATCAACACTATCATCATGAAAACGCTTTATCCATTGCAATATTATTCGTTTTCGTCCGTTTTCTTTAAATCGACTAGTATAAAACAGAAAACCACGTCCAGAGGACGTGGTTTAATTGTCAATAAAACTGAACAGTACTGGCACATTTATAGTATAATTTGCTCCCTTTTTGGTCCATTTTATGTTTGGTATGATCCCAGGAATTAAAGGTTCCTGCTACTGAAACAACCTTAGCCTGATTGTCTGATTGATAAAGAAACTTTACTCCTTGCTGTCCTTTTGCCGGAAAGTCATGTCCCATATCATTCTCCTTTATGAAGGTTGTCGTTATAATGCCATACCTCATAAATTAAAAATAACATGTAAAGGGGACAATACCTGTCACCTTTCCGGGGGTTGGTAGGTTCTTTTTTGGAATCTCCCACCTGTCCAGACAAAAAAACCTCCGCTTGGAGGTTTTTTTTGATGCTATGGGTGGAATTACGACCTCTTTCTTTTTAAACGGGTACTATTCGAAGCCATTGAATGGCAACAGGCTGTCCTTTTGCCTTCAATACTAACCGATGCAGACCAGCATTAGCACTGAAATGTTTGTGAAGTTTAATTGAGTTCCAGGAATCTCCACATGTACCGGCTACACCGAAAAGGACATCATCCACAGTAACTTCGATAAACCCAAATTCTCCTGTTTGAACACATAATTCTAAGGTAAACTCTAATGTGGAACGGAATGAAGGAACAGTAAATTCATAAGCAAGCCAGTCATTCGGAGCAAGCTGTACATATAAAAGCTCATCCGGCTGCCATTCTTCACCCTTCATATGTTGAAAATGAGGTTTATCTCTTTGTTCTTTAACAAATCGGATATCTGTTCCGTCATTTACTCTAAAACCAATCTTCTTATCACATGGTTTCCCAATGCCGAAACTTGTACCCTCACCTTTGTAACCATAAAAGATTGCAGGAATACGAACTGGAGGCCTACGGAATAAAGCATTAACGACTTCTGGTCGATACACACAATGTTCAAACAAAATATTGTTTAGGTATTCCCACAGGATCCTCTCTGCAGTTTCCGCATCCGGTTTAATGCCGCCCTCCAAATAGTCAATGAGCAACTGCCAGCCCTTTGGCGTATTTACAGAACAAGGTGAATTAGTGCAGTCCATCTTTTTCCATGTCCAGAAGTTCCAGGATATATTGTGATCTTCATATAGTCGAAATACTCCTGCAAACCAATCGCAATTGTTCTCCCCGCCTTCGCCCATGAATATCGGTACGTTCCACTCATCCTGTTTATCTAAAAATGTCTGAATACTTTCCGTATCCGGG
Source organism: Paenibacillus sp. LHD-38 (assembly GCF_031157315.1). Lineage (GTDB taxonomy): Bacteria > Bacillota > Bacilli > Paenibacillales > Paenibacillaceae > Pristimantibacillus. Next base: position 5,372 of record NZ_JAVIFU010000014.1, on the reverse strand, counting down.
TTATTCCAATATTTATGGAATTGAAGCATGAGATTGTCGTCAATCTTCTCATCGAAAATGGACCAATCGGTAGCCCAGTGCGCACCTTCTAAAATAATCATATGCCTGTCATCCACTTCTCGGATCGCGTTCACAATCTCTTTATAAAGCGGCATAACTTGATCGTTATATACGGAGAACCAATCCGGTAACGGCTCATTCAGCAGGTCATATCCTGCGACGATCCATTCATCTTTATAGCGTTCCGCGAGCATTTTCCATATGGCAACCGTTAACCGTTTATTCTTATCATCCATGAACAGTTCCGGCTTATCATGTTCAGAGTCGTCAATATTCGTCCCCGTTTGTCCACCGGGAGCACCATGTAAATCAAGGATGACATAAAGCGAGTGTTCACGGCACCATTCAATAACTCTATCAATGATCTCGATACGTCCATTGATAAGACGCAGCGGTTCTCCATCCTCGATAAGGAATCTAGCGTTAATAGGTAAACGAATGGAGTTGAATCCTTCAGCCGCTATTTTTTGTATATCTTTTTCCGATGTATAATTTTCGTAATACATATCCCAAAACTGTGCGGCTTTTTCTTCTCCGACTAATTCTTTAATCATGCGTTCGATTCGGCGAGGACGGTCACCTTGATTTGGAAACCGCCACATATAGCCTTCTGGCAACATCCAACTGCCGAAGCCGACGCCCCGAAACAGGATTTCTTGGCCGCTGCCGTTAATGATTTTTTTTCCGGAGGCTTTTACGAAACCATGTACTTCAATGGATTTTCCCATTGTCTCAATCCGCATCCTTTCCTATTAGCCTTTAATTGCACCTTCTGCTATACCGCTTAAAATATATTTTTGCAGGAGCAGATACAAGACAATAATCGGCAGCATCGTCAGCACCAAAGAGGACAGAATAGCCGACCAGTCGTTGTTATACTCGCCAAATAGCATGTTCGTAGAAATCAAAAGTGTATAATATTTGGAATCGGTTAACATAAGCAGCGGCAGGAGAAAATCGTTCCACATCCACAGAGCATTTAATATAGCTACTGTTGCCGTTATTGGTAGAAGTAATGGCAAAATAATAGAAAAGTAAAGCCGAAATTCACCGCATCCATCCATCAATGCTGCTTCGTCCAGATCCCTAGGAATCGATTTTACGAATCCATGGTACAGAAATATCGCGAGAGCTACCCCCAAACCAATATAAATCAATCCCAGACCGTATGAAGTTCCTTGCACTTTCAGTTCCTTAGCGATTTTGACCAGTGAAATGATTATGGAATGAAACGGGATTAATGACGATAAGACAAATAATCCAAACAGAAAACTGCTTAACTTCCCAGGTGTCCTCGACATCTTATAACCGGCCATGGAAGCAAAAAGAATGATCCCTGCTACCCCGATAATCGTTACGACAATTGTATTTTCAAAACTGTTCAGATAATCGATCTTTTGGTATGCATCAATATAGTTTCCAAAATCTAATCGGGTAGGAAACGACATGATATTCGTCAGCATTTCCCCATCCGGCTTAAAAGAATTTAATAGCGCCATATAAATGGGGAAAAGCGTGAAAATAGAAGCAATAATTAAAACGAGAAAAATAAAAGCATTTCCGGCCCCGCGTCCGATCGATCTATTGCTCGATTGCCTCTGTGCCATTATGCCTCTACCTCTCTTCTCTTCATAATTAATAATTGGATGAGTGTAATTAAGAGGACAATCAAGAATAGGATAATCGCTTTTGCGCTGGCATATCCGAACCGCTGGTTGAAACGAAAGGCTTCTTCCACTATGTTTATCGCGATTACCTGCGTTGACCTTCCCGGCCCTCCACCGGTTAATGCAAATACGGCGTCAAACACTTTAAATGAAGTGCTAAGCGCTAGGAAAATACCGATTGTTAGAGCCGGATATATCATGGGGAACGTAACATGACGAAAGATCTGAACGCTACTTGCCCCATCTATAGCTGCTGCTTCTTTCAATTGCATGGGTACACCTTGTAGAGCGGCTATATAGATAACCATCTGATAGCCTACCCCGCCCCATAATGAAAGGATGATGATGGAATAGAAGGAATAGGCCGGATCGCCAATCCAGGATTGATCTAGAAAGTGGATACCGGTAGACTCAACAAAAGATGGCAGCACTTTCGTAAAGATGAACACCCACATGAATCCGCCGATGATCAAGCTGAGCATGTTCGGCATAAAAAATATGGTTCGAAACCATACTTTGCTCTGCCGCCTGGATTCCACAAAGACTGCTAAGAGCAAAGCAATGACATTTTGCAGTACAACCATATAGATCACATATTTCAATGTAAACCATATTGATTTCATGAAATAAGCATCCTTCAGCGCCTCGGTATAATTGGAGAATCCCACCCAGTCATAGGTGGGATCCAATCCATTCCAGTCCGTCAAGCTGTACAACACGCCCCCGATTGTGGGGGCGATGGTAAATACAGCATAGAATAATAATGCTGGAAATACGAAGGCGAGAAGGATGACCGTTTGCTTGTATTTTTTTGAATAATTCATAATCCGTCACTCCCGGCCACCTGTTTGTCATACCTATTGCGCTGCTTTTACTGCAGTTGCCCATGCCTTATCCATCGTGCTGATGAATTGCTCCTTGGTAACCTCTTTAACGAAATAGCTTTGCAGCAATTTGGCCTGTTCGTCTGTAACACCATTAGGCAGTTTGAGATCTTGGTACGTTTTACCTTGTGCCACATATTCGGAAGCTTCATTTACCCAAGGGAACACTTCATATTTGTGAACGCTCGATACTGGATTGAACTTCAGTTCTTGGAACAATGCCGACGAATCTTTCTCATCCAAGATATAGTTCAAGAGATCAAGCGCCACTTCTTTATTCTCGCTGGTTTTCGATACAGCAAGCGTTGTGGAGGTCGACAAGTTGATCATCGTTCCAGCGGCATTGTTGCTAACCGGTAGTGGGGCTACGCCAAACTCAAACTCAGGATTTACTTTTAGAAGCGTTTCTGCATTCCATGGTCCTTGTATCCACATCGCAGCTTTTCCGTTCGCAAATTCAGTGGAACCCGCTTCATTGCCTACTTCAAAGGGTTTATCTGTTCCGTTTGCATTAATGAGGTCGATAATATTGAATATCCCTTGAACATCTGCATAAGAAGCTTCGCCTTTGTTCATTTTTTCGATCCAATCCGGATTTTCAGAGGAAATGATTCCACCAAGAGAAAGAGCTGTCATTAGTTGAGGCACCCAAGACTCTTGGAAAGCAAGCAAGAATGGTTTTATTTTAGCCGCATTCAATTTATCTACAGCTGCTTTCATTTCATCAAGCGTTTGTGGAGGCGTGATTCCCACATCACTAAAGATCTTTTTGTTGTACAGGTACCCCCATGCCAAGCTCTCAAGTGGAAGGGCAACAACTTTGCCGTCAAGCGTAACGGTATTCTTCACGCTATCATATAAGGTTGCAATTGCCGGTTGACTCGTAAGATCTTCCAGATAACCAGCTTTTTCATACGTTGTGAGATCGTTGGCATGTACATCAAAGATATCGGGTGCATCATTAGAAGCCAGACGTGCTTGTAGAACTTGCTTAGCCTGGTCCGGATTCGGCATTTCGAGATCGACCGTAACATTGATATTTTTCTCTGCTAATTCTTTGGCTTTAAACTGTTCAAAATACTTTTCAAATTGTTCTTTGAAACGCGGTGATCCTATTTGCACTTTCAGTTCGACTTTCTGTGCCTCTGCCTTCGGTTCTTCCGTATTTCCGCCATTAGCTCCTTCATTGGTAGCCTGGACAGCTTCTCCACTGTTTTGCGTGTTGTTAGTGCCGCAAGCCGTAATTGACAACATCAACATTACGCTTACAAGTCCCAGATAAAACGCTTTATTCATAGTTTTTATCCCCCTTAAATGATTAGTACATCCTTAGTATAGGGTAAGTTTGAAGGAGCATCATTAGAGCCAATTAGCAACTATTGTTGCACAATATTGATAACGCTTACTTAGCGATGGACACTCGAATTTCTTTCGATTTGAGGTATATTCATAACACGCGGCCCACCCCATAAATGAGGGTCGACCGCTTTGCTTTTTTTACAGCGTTCCGCACCACCTTGATCCGGTTGCAAGAGACAATCTGTTAGATATTTTTCAGGAACTGGTGGAAGATGGAGAAATCAGCATCCTGTTTTCGACTCATATCACAACCGACTTGGAAAAATGCGCAGATTATATTACTTTTATCGATAACGGACAAATTATCAACAGCTCTGAGAAAGAAGAATTTATTGATACCTATCGCTTGGTGAATGGGAAAGAAGACCAATTGGATTTGATAAACGACCAGTTAATTGCCTACAAAAAGAATTCATTTGGCTTCACTGGCTTGATCTATACTACAGACTTTGATCTGTCTTTGGATATGAAGTCAATCGTGCCTAATCTTGAGGAGATTATGATCTATTTCTCAAAAAAGGAGGGTATCCATGTATAACTTACTGATGAAAGAATTAAAGTTAGGCGTAAGTCCTTTCTTTTATATAATGCCCTTCTTGACAGGCGCCTTAATGCTAATACCTGGATGGTTATATTTCCTTGTCCTCCTTTACTTTTGTTTTATCACGATACCGAATATGTTTGCAGGGTATAAAACTCAGAATGATTTGATATTTACGACCATGCTGCCAGTAACAAAAAAAGACATTGTAAAAGCAATGGTATCCGTTATTGTAATCCTGGAATTAATGCAGGCATCGTGATATTTGCGGTATTTACGATTATCGCTTATCATATTGCCATCAAACGGTTTGAGAAAGTGGAAATATAATGAACATAGCTATTTCGAACATATCTGATAAACCCATCTATCAGCAGCTTTTTGAACAAATCAGCTCACAAATTCTCAATGGCGAACTAGATAATGGGTATAGTTTGCCACCTATACGACAAGCGGCAACGGAGCTTCGTGTTAGTATTATTACCGTAAAAAAAACTACGACAGCAAGATTAACTAGCAGGTATTTCCAAACATTTGTCGAAGGTATATAGGTCAGAATTTATCCTAGGAGATGACCTTCATGCTTGAGAAAAATAGATTGGGTAATGCGCCAAAAGTTTACTTCAGACCTGAATTTAAAAACTGTCCACACTGTGATTCTAAATTGCGGAGAACCCATACCGCGTGGGAGAAAAAGATTGTCACAAGAGACGGAATCATCCACGCTTGGAGCATGGCTTATGCTTGTAAGAATACAGGTTGTTCACATTCAGGAGTTGCCTATAAATCTGCTGAAGCTGAAATGCTTAGCATGAAGCATTCCTCCTATGGATATGACGTACTCGCTCTCGTTGGTGAACT
>NZ_JAVIFU010000013.1 GCF_031157315.1 Paenibacillus sp. LHD-38 | reverse complement strand
GATTTTCCCCACCACAAGTACCTTCTTCATTTCTTCTCTGCTCAATGTAATTGTCTCCTGTCCCATAGTGACATTATCTCAGAACAGTTATGGGATGACATTATCACAGAAGAACAACATATCGATTGAACAGGGTTGACAGTCTCTTAAACGGCATCGTATAATACAAAACGTAATAATAACGATTACGAAGAAGAAAAGATAGAATGGAGAGATATCGGAATGAAAGATTCGATAAAATCGATACGCACAGCGGCGCTGAGTCTTTTCTTGGCAGCGATGCTGCTGTTTGCCTCAGCATGCGGCAATAATACGGATAATTCGGGTTCATCGACAAATGCTACGAATAACAATGCTGCATCGGGCAAAGGAAATGAAGAGAAGGTTAGCGTAGTAACCAGCTTTTATCCCCTTTATTTTCTAGCATCCGAGATTGGCGGCGACCATGTAAATGCGGTTAACCTCGTTGCTTCAGGTATAGAGCCGCATGATTGGACTCCGAAGAGCCGTGATTTGGACACCGCTTCAAAGGCACAACTGTTTTTATATCATGGAGCGGGACTTGAGGGATGGGTTGATGGATTCCTGAAAGGGTTATCCAAGGACAGTACCGTGGTTACGAAAGAAATTAGCAATGGGATTACGCTAATCGAAGGCTCTGAGGATGAGCATGAGGATGAAGATGAGCATGAGCATGAGCATGAGCATGAGCATGCAGAAGAGGAAGAGCATGATCATGAAGGCTCTGATCCTCATACCTGGGTCAGCCCGAAATCAGCGCTCACCCTGGCAGAAAATGTCAAAAACAGCTTAATAGAGACAGATAGCGCCAACCAAGCAGATTACGAGAAAAACTATGCTGTATTAAAAACGAAGCTGGAAGCAATCGATGCGGAATATACGGCTAAGCTAGCGCAAATCACGAACAAGAATATCGTGACCTCGCACCAGGCGTTCGGCTACCTCGCTCGCGACTATGGCTTGAAGCAGGTATCGATCATGGGACTAAGCCCGGATGCGGAGCCGCGTGCGCAGGATTTGCTGGAAATATCAAAGTTCGTTAAAGCCAATGATGTGAAATATATATTTTTCGAGGAGCTCGTGTCGGATCAGCTTGCCAAGACATTGGCGAATGAGGCTGACGTAGAAACGATGGTGCTCAATCCGCTTGAAGGTTTAACGCCGGACCAGGATAAAGACGGAGAAACTTATCTAACCCTTATGGAACGAAACTTGCAAAATCTTGTGCAAGCATTACAATAGAACAAAAGGCAAACCTACGGAGCTGATAAAGCTCCGTATTGCTGTGAGGAGAGAAATTATGGCGCAATCAAATCGAATGGCAAATGCCGACGCCAGTTGTCACCAAGAGGTTATTTCATTGGAGGATGTCTCCTTTTCTTTTCAACAGCAGACGGTCATTTCAAATCTTAGCTTTGCGGTGAAGGAACGGGATTTTATCGGCTTGATAGGTACGAATGGCGCAGGGAAAACAACGCTGCTGCGAATGATTGTAGGGCTGTTGAGACCGACTAGCGGCACGATTCGTTTGTTTGGAGAGAAATTAGACCGATTTAAACATTGGGAACGAATCGGATATGTTCCGCAGAAAAATTCGTTAAACCCTTTGTTCCCAGCTACGGTGCGGGAAGTTGTACTCTCCGGGCTTTACGGGAGAAGCAAGCTGTTCAAGAAAATGAACAAAGCGGATTATAAAAAATGCGACGATGCACTTCATGCAATGGGGATCAATGATTTACAAGATAAGCGCATAGGCCAGCTGTCAGGCGGACAGCAGCAGCGCGTATTTTTAGCAAGAGCATTAATCAACAATCCGTCACTGCTTATTTTGGATGAGCCTACAGTCGGTATTGATACCGAAACGCAAGAGAGCTTCTTCCACATGATCAAGCACATGCATCAGCATCACAATATTACGTTTCTGATGGTTTCCCATGATTTGGATATGATTCGTTCATATTTGGGACAAGAGCCTGCCGCAGCAAACGGGAAGCTAAAGTTTCATATTAAGCACTCGCATGAAACGCAGGATTGCGTGGAAAATGACCTGGCGCACAGCTTGAAAGGGCTTAGGGAGCAAATGGAGAGCAGGAAAGAGGTTGTTTTGATTGGAGATCGTAACTAGTGAGTTTTTTCAACGAGCTCTTATAGGCGGGTTGCTCATTGGCGTAACCGCCCCGCTTATGGGCTTATTTCTTGTGCTTCGCAGGCTTTCAATGATAGGAGACACCTTATCTCATGTCTCGATTGCCGGCGTAGCGCTCGGATTTTTGATCGGCGTGTATCCGATAGCAGTAGGATTAATATTCGCAATCGCTGCGTCCTTTGCCATAGAAAAGCTCCGCAAAGCATATAAATCGTATGCAGAGCTGTCCATCGCTATCATAATGTCAGGCGGGGTTGCTCTTGCATCATTGTTGTTCACGATGGGAAAAGGATTCAACAATAATGTGAACAGTTATTTATTTGGCAGTATCTATACGCTGAACAATACGGATCTCTATGTAATAGGCGTGGTCACAATCATCGTGCTTCTTGCGATTTGGCTGCAGGTGAAGGAGCTATTCTTAATCACGTTTGACGAGGATGCAGCAGCAGTCAGCGGCTTGCCGGTTAAATTTTATAATGTTATGATTAGCGTGCTTACCGCTTTAATTATTAGTGTATCTATAAAAATTGTAGGTGCGCTGCTTGTTTCCGCACTGCTGACCATACCGGCTGCTTGCAGCTTGATTATTGCCCGGAGCTTCCGTCAAAGTGTGATCACTGTTGTCATTATTGGCGAGCTTGCCGTTATCGCAGGTTTAATCATTGCTGGTGTATGGAATCTGGCACCTGGCGGTACCATTGTGCTGCTGCTCATTGCAGTCCTGCTTTTGCTGCTTATATTCCGCCGCGGCGTGCGCGCAGGCAGTTGATTTGGATAGGGGGAAAAAGGTTTGTCAGACATTAACATTTGGCTGGCCTTCGGCGCCGGCTTTGCATCGTTTATTTCTCCTTGCTGCTTGCCTCTATATCCCTCGTATTTATCATACATAACGGGAATTTCAGTGGCGGATTTGAAGGAAAATTCGAATGCAAAACAAAAACGCATGCGCACGATGTCGCATACGCTGTTCTTCATTTTGGGATTTTGCACGGTTTATTATGCATTAGGTTATGGGACGAATGTGTTTGCTGAATTTTTTAGCGAATACAGGCAGCTCATCAGGCAATTATCCGCTATCTTGATTATTCTAATGGGACTTTTTCTGATTGGGCTATTCCAGCCGCAGCTGCTTCTGAAAGAACGGCGTATGAATTTGATCCCCAAAAAAGCCAACTACATCAGCTCGTTTATTTTTGGAATCGGCTTCTCTGCAGGCTGGACCCCATGCATGGGACCTGCATTGACCGCTATATTAGGCTTGGCTGCAACTGAACCGGGAACCTGGTTCCAATTGACGACAGCCTATGCGCTCGGCTTTGCCATTCCTTTTTTTGTCCTCGCCTTTTTCTTAGGTACGGCAAGGTGGATTTTGAAATATTCAGCTTCCGTTATGAAAATTGGCGGAGCCGTCATGATCTTGATGGGTCTCCTATTGTTTACGGACCAGATGACCAAGATTACCATCTGGTTAAATGTCATAACTCCGGAATGGCTCGCTTTCTAAAAGGAGCTTGGTCAAAGTCAGATGCCTAAGTAAAGTATTCAATTTTCAATTCCGGAAAATGTTCAAAAATGCGCTCCGATAAATAGATGCGGAGCGCATTTGCCTGTTCATCGGGATAAACGAAGGGATAAACGTATTTCCCTTGGTCGCATCGGACGGGAGCTGATCTGCAAGCCTAGCTATAAGCTCGCCATAGCCATTCTCCCAGCCTTCATTCAAATAATCAGAGCAATGATGAAGCCCATTGGATAACCTGCCCTGGCTACCTTTTCAGCCGCCTCAATGCGCTAGAATGTCTTCTTTTTTGAGTCATTCGAAAATTCGCTGGCCTTATGGATAATTTAGAGCAGAAGGCTCAAAATAGACAAGCTCAGGAATGAAGGAGAGTGTGGAGCGATCTGTTTTGGAGTGGAGGAGGCGCGCTGTTGAAACTGGTTTGTTCAAGCGACATTCGGGTATGGAAAACGACTATGGAATGCCGAACGGGTTGCAGTGAATGCTGCGAACAGTGTATGATACTATGAGTAACGCCTGCGTAGTAAGGTGAAGATGTATGGTTAGGGGGTTCTTCAGTGCCGACACCGAGCATGGAAGACTACTTGGAAAGAATTTATAAGTTAATTGATGAAAAAGGTTACGCGCGTGTCTCGGACATTGCAGAAGGACTAGAAGTTCATCCGTCCTCCGTCACCAAGATGATTCAGAAGCTCGACAAGGATAATTATTTGATTTATGAGAAGTATCGCGGGCTGGTCCTGACGAATAAAGGGAAGAAAATGGGTAAAAGGCTTGTCGATCGCCATCAGCTGTTAGAATCTTTTTTAACTACGATTGGCGTACAGGACGAGAACATTTACCAGGATGTTGAAGGGATCGAGCATCATTTAAGCTGGGATTCCATTACCTGTATTGAAACATTGGTTGAATATTTCCGTAGAGATTCGCAGAGAATGGACGAGCTTCGCGCCGTTCGGGCGGAAATGGACAGCGAGTAATACATACAAAAATGGACAAAAAAAGGTCTGGGGCATCGATGCCTCAGACCTTTTTTTATATTGTAGGCTTGATTAATGGTATTTGGGCAAATCATCGTCTTCCTTGCCGCCCTCGATGACGCGGAACGGAACCGTTTTGGAACGCGGCTTGTTTGATTTGGTTTTAGCAGCAGTTGCCCGGCTTTGCTTGACCTGCGTTCGTCCTTGCTGCGAATTGTATCCTCTTAAAAAAGAAGGCGGATATTTATATAACCAGAAGATTCCGCCAAGCACCACAATAGGAATGATAAATGTTAGTGGACTTAAGATAACGCTGTAAACGAGTCCGATTACTAGCAGCGCCAAAAATGTAATGGACCAAATATTCCATTTGCCTGATGTTCTGCTCATTTTAAATACCGCCTTTCCTTACATTCGAAAAACTATTTTATTTGTTTGTCCAGCTCGAGCATGCGGCTGAAAGAAGCAATGGATACGGCAACCTGCTCATCGCGAGGCTCTTTCGTCGTTAGCAGCTGCAGCCATAGGCCGGGATAACCGAGATAGCGCAATACGGGTATATCACGCAATGCGTTGGTCCATCGCAAAACTTCGTAGGAGAGACCAAGTACCAAAGGCAGCAATAAAATTCGGATGTATACGCGCTCCCAAATGGAATCCCACGTAAAGAACGGCAGTGAGTAGACAACGACGCCGACGATCACCGTGAATACGATAAAGCTGGAACCGCAGCGGTAATGGAGACGGCTGTATTTCTGTACATTCTGGATCGTTAGCTCTTCGCCGGCTTCATAAGCGCTAATTACTTTATGCTCTGCGCCGTGATATTGGAACAAACGCTTAATTAACGGTGTCATTGAAATGAAATACAAATAAGCGAGCAATAAAATGATTTTGATAAGTCCTTCTAATAAATTATGACCGATTTTGTTAACAAATACCCCGGAGAAAAGCAATTCTTCAAGTGCTGCAGGAGCTGCAGTAAAAATGAGCTTTCCGAAGATAAAGGACAGCACACCCGCAACAGCCACACCAACAACCATACTAAGGCTCCAGCCTTGTTTTTTCTCTTCTTTTACGATCGGGGCTTGCCCAGCCGAATTTGTTTCTTTTTCTTCGCCCGCCTCATCCTCCGCATAAGCCTCCATTGAGAAGTTCAAATGCTGCGAGCCTTTGGCGCTTGATTCAAGTATGCCAACCACGCCTCGAACGAGCGGGATTTTTTTTAGAGCTTGAATCCATGTCTTGGTTGTACGAGGAACTTCATAAAATACGATTTCATCATTCTTGCGCCTTACAGCGGTTACGTTAACGTGTTTGCCAGCAAACATTACGCCTTCGATAACCGCTTGTCCGCCATATATGTTTCGGGAGTCTTGCGGCAAGTGCTTGTCACCTTCCTTGAGTGGAATATCGTCTTAGCTGATACAACGAATGTACCTTGAACTTTGTAAGTCTATTGTACTTGATCTATTAGCTAATTGCCAACGTAAGCATATGGGAAGCGCAAGTTAAGAGAAAGCGTACGGACGGTTATGAATCGGAATTTTTTCACATACTAATTCGGATTACAAAGGAAACAGGAGCGGAGGATTTCAAAATGGCAAACAAGAAGCAAAATAACAGACATCATGAGCAGGAGCATCATACGAACCCATGGCTTTACTCACTCCAAATCGGTTTTTTTGCAGGGCTTATTTGGGGTATTGTACGCTGGATGTTCTATGAGATGAAATTTACGACGATACTTCCGGGGTTTGCTGCCGATCCGTTTTTTAAGGAATCATTTTTAAAGACGGGATGGGGGGAGGTACTGGGAATCGCATTTTTCATTCTCTTTTCAATAGCTGCTGCTTTTCTTTACAAAATAGCGCTGGGCAAATTGCGGGGACCATGGCCGGGAGTATTATACGGTGCCGTCTGGTGGGCTATTTTATTTATTGTTGTCGGTCCGATGCTTGGAATCATGGGAGGAATAAGACAAGTCGGCTGGAATACGCTGTTTACCGAGCTTTGCGTCTTTCTTCTTTGGGGTGTATTCATTGGATATTCGATAGCATTCGAGTTCACGGATGAAGCTTCAAGGGAGCCAATTAAAGTGCAGTCATGAGTTCTACTTCTCAAGCAGCAGACATTTGTGGTAAAATGGCTATTGATCTTTGAACCTATGATGGATTCGGTTGCTTGGGAGGTGCATTCATGCACAAAATCGTTATATTGAACGGACCGAACTTAAACATGCTCGGGATTCGTGAGCCTGATGTATACGGGTCAGAAACGCTGGCAGACATCGAATCGCTCTTGAAGGATAAAGCCGAGATGCTGGGCGTCTCCGTTGAATTTTTCCAAACGAATCATGAGGGCGAAATGATTGATCGAATACATAGCGCGTTTGGCAAAGCGGACGGTATTGTGATTAATCCCGGCGCTTGGACGCATTACAGCTATGCGCTTCGTGATGCGCTTAGTTCCATTGGGGTCCCGATCATCGAGGTACATATGTCGAACATCCATAAACGGGAATCGTTCCGTCATGTATCTGTTGTTGCGGCAATTGCAGTCGGACAAATTGCCGGCTTTGGCTCACACAGCTATGAGCTCGGATTAACTGCACTCGTGCGTCACTTGGACAAATTGTAAGAAGTCATGAAAGGGTGGAACGGTTATGCCAAACGAAAGAGTAAAGCGACTTCGCCAGCTGATGGAAAAACATCGCTTTGAAGCGATACTAATTGGTAGCGAGTATAACCGACGCTACATAAGCGGCTTCACGGGTTCGTCAGGTATGGTGCTGATTACGCTTAGCGAAAGCTTTTTGCTTACGGATTTCCGTTATCGTACGCAAGCGCCGCAGCAAGCAGTCGGTTTTCAGATTGTCGAGCATGGGGCCAGCCCGCTTGTTGATGTGCTGGAGATTCTAACACAGCAGAAGTTATCAAAGCTTGCTTTCGAGCAGGATCATGTCGTGTATAGTGAATTTACGTCATGGACCAAAACGCTCAGCGGCATTACGCTGGAGCCGGCGTCAGGATTAGTCGAGCAGCTGCGCCAGATCAAGGACGCAGCCGAACTGCAAATTATGCAGGAGGCAGCTGATCTTGCTGACAGCACCTTCAATCATATTCTGAAGCTGATTCGTCCAGGCGTGCGTGAAACGGATATTGCTCTGGAAATGGAAGTGTATATGCGCAGTCACGGCGCTACATCTTCTTCCTTTGACACCATCGTAGCATCCGGCGAACGTTCTGCATTACCTCATGGAGTAGCCAGCGACCGCATTATCGGTAATAATGAGTTTGTGAAGCTAGACTTTGGCGCCTACTATAACGGCTACTGTTCCGATTTGACTCGGACCGTGGTTGTCGGAACGCCAACAGCCAAGCATTTGGAGATTTATAATATCGTTCTCGAAGCACAACTACACGCTCTAGAACATATTAAACCGGGCATGACTGGTCGTGAAGCGGATGCGCTAACTCGCGATATCATCACGAAATACGGTTATGGCGATCTCTTCGGACATGGAACGGGTCATGGACTCGGCATGGAAATTCACGAAGCGCCGAGATTGTCCAAACTAAGCGAAACGATTTTAACCCCCGGCATGACGGTTACGGTAGAACCCGGCATTTACGTACCAAGCTTCGGCGGCGTGCGCATTGAGGATGACATCGTTATTACTGAAACCGGTATTAAAATATTAACCTCATCCCCGAAGGACTTGATCACTCTGGGCTAAGGACTATTCATTCAGGAGGGAATCAGCAATGATTTCAGTAAACGATTTTAAAACAGGCTTGACCGTGCAAGTAGACACAGATATTTTCACCGTTCTTGACTTTCAGCACGTTAAGCCAGGTAAAGGCGCGGCATTCGTTCGCTCCAAGCTGAAAAATCTCCGCAACGGAAACGTTGTTGAGAAAACCTTCCGTGCGGGCGAGAGCATCGGCCGCGCAATTATCGAAAACCGTGAAGTGCAATACCTGTACAACTCCGGCTCGGAGTACACGTTTATGGATAATGAAACTTTCGACCAATTCAATTTGGACAAGAAGCAGCTTGAATGGGAGCTTAACTTCTTGAAAGAAAACATGAACGTAAACATCTCAAGCTACCAAGGTGAGATACTTGGTATCCAAATGCAAAACAGCGTTGAGCTGAAAGTTATTGAAACAGAGCCAGGCGTTAAAGGTAATACAGCACAAGGCGCAACAAAAACAGCTAAGGTTGAGACTGGTCTTAATGTTCAAGTGCCATTGTTCATTAACGAAGGCGACGTTTTGCTTATCGATACACGCGAAGGTAAATACATCTCGCGCGCTTAGTAAGCAGCTTCAAAAAACCGTCCGGATCGTATCGGACGGTTTTTTTGTAGGTGGATATACCCATAGTGGCGCTCGTTGTGGTATAATATTGACTTGTATGTACATGTCAGGGTTGGGAGTGAATCAGCTTTGTCGTTGATAGTGATGAAGTTTGGCGGCAGCTCCGTGGGAACGCCGGAGCGGATGCAGCGCGTAGCGAAGCGAATAATTGAAAGGCAGCAAGAGGGCAACGATATCGTTGTCGTCGTTTCTGCCATGGGAGATACGACGGACGATTTAATCGATCAGTCGAAATTGCTTAATCCAAATCCGCCGGCGCGGGAAATGGATATGCTGTTAACCGTTGGTGAACAAATATCGATAGCATTATTGTCGATGACCGTTCATCAATTAGGAGCTAAAGCCGTGTCCTTTACGGGCTGGCAAGCAGGCATTCGCACAGAATCGGTGCATGGCAAGGCAAAGATGACCAATATTAATCCTGAGCGTGTTTTTAAAGCGCTGGAGCAAGGCAACGTAGCCATTATTGCCGGTTTCCAAGGGATGACAGAGGACGGGGAAATTACGACACTCGGCCGCGGCGGCTCTGACACGACTGCAGTTGCGATGGCAGCTGCGATGAATGCAGACGTTTGCGAGATTTATACGGATGTTGACGGCATTTATTCAACCGATCCCCGCGTTGTGAAGAATGCACGCAAACTATCTGAAATCTCGTATGATGAGATGCTTGAGCTCGCTAACTTGGGCGCTGCCGTATTGCATCCGCGAGCGGTGGAGTATGCAAAGCACAACAATGTTAAGCTGGTTGTGCGTTCGAGCTTTACCCAAAACGAAGGTACTAGTGTGAAGGAGGAAGCGGTCATGGAGCAAGGCGTGGTCGTTCGCGGCATCGCGTTTGACAAAAATGTAGCAAGAATAAGCATATTGGGTGTTGAGGATGTACCGGGTGTGCTTGCAAATGTGTTTGGCGCATTGGCTGCGAACGGCATCGATGTCGACATTATCGTTCAAAGCGGTGTGCAGGACGGCAAAGCTGATTTCTCCTTCACCGTATCTGGCGATGATAAGGATAAAGCGATCTCGGTAATCGAGGGAATTCGCAGCACGGTTCCTTTCCGTGAAACTACATCGGAATCGGATCTTGTTAAAGTATCGATCGTAGGTGCAGGCATGGTTAGCAACCCAGGGGTAGCGGCAAAAATGTTCGCAACGATCTCATCCCTTGGCGTAAGCATCAAGATGGTTAGTACCTCTGAAATCAAATGTTCTTGCGTGATTAGCGCTGAACCTTTGAGTGATGTTGTACGTGCGCTTCATACCGCATACGGTCTAGATACAGCAGAGCAGGCTTTCGTAGGCGGTCCTCAGGATCGTCGTTAATAAAAAAGAATCTCTATCAAAAAGGCATGCTCCGGAATACCGGGGCATGCCTTTTTTTAATATATAAGCATTTATGATTTCACATATAAATGTGCCTATATTGCTTCACAAAACGTATGCTTTTCCGACTTAGGACGGCAACAACCGTTTAGGCTTGTGCGCTGAGACATTAACCGTTCCTCGTTAGCTGATCGCCGTTTAGTCTAGGAACATCGTGATAAATATCGATCGCGGAGCAAGCCTCGATATCTTTTTTCATGCCAAGCTTCAAAAGCTTTTTCCCCGTCATGCCATTCATAATCGTTTCTTTCACGTTTTGCGACCGGTTCCGGTAAAGCGCGAGCATGGCTGATCCAAAATCATCCATCTCAATCGAGACCTGGCTTATGGAGTGAAGCTTATCCAGCACGAGTCCTGCACATAGGCCATCCTCAATAGCAAATTCATCGTGGCTTCCCGCACATAAAATGACAACATCCCTGCGAAGATCAATCGCGGCCCGCGCACAAGCTTCCGCATTTAGAAGAGACGCTGTCAGCACATAATCCGCTCTCATCGATTTGTGTATGGCCCTCGTACCGTTTGTGGTCGTCAGCACAATTCTTTTACCAGCAACAATCTGTTCGGTATATTCCTCAGGCGAGTTCCCCAAATCAAAACCTGCGATCTTACGGCAAAAACGTTCGCCTCCAAGCAAATCGCCAGGGCGCTGGAGTGCCCTGGCCTCCATAACGGTTTCAGCAGGGATTACACAGGAAGCACCTGCTGATAAAGCGGCTATGATGGTGCTTGTAGCTCGCAATACATCGATAATGATTGCCGTTTTGTGATGAAATCTTGCGGAGCTTGCCTCGTTAACACTGGAAATGACCTGCACATGCATGTTGTGTATTCCGCCCTTCTTAAGCTCAATACCTTATGATATGCGTTTGCCTCTGGGCAGGTGTCCGGTATGAAAGCCAGACAAGCCTGCATATGAATAAGGAACATCTGGATTAAGAAAGGAGGTTCGCGTTCATGTTAAATAAAATCGTATTGACGATGGCCTCGCTGCGGCTCACTTCCGGAACGATTGAAATTTGCGCCGCGCTGTTGATGCTTAGATTAAACCAAATCGACAAAGCGCTTGTCGTAAATTCATCGCTTGCTCTAGTAGGTCCACTCATTCTAATTGCAACGACAACGGTGGGGCTTGTCGGGATGTCTGACAAGCTGTCTCCGTCCAAGTTTTTATGGGTTGGAGCAGGCGTGATTTGTTTAATGATCGGTATTTTAAAAAAATAATAGATTTCAACTCTAGCAATTCCCAAACGAAGCAGACATATTTTCGAGATGCACGCATACAAATAGGAACTACGAAGGACAAACACCCGGGAGTGATAATCACATGCTGGCACGCGTAGCGCATTTATTGCCATTGGAGCTGAAGACGCTGCTGGAGCGCCTTCCTGAACCAATGCAGGAACAGCTGGAGGAAATTCGGATTCGAGAGGGACGGCCGCTTGAAATAGGCTTTCGAGGACAGTCTCGATTTATGATGATTGACGGTTCGCTGCGTCAGGCTGCCGATGGAGCATACAAGCCCTCGGCAGATACCTGCCGCAAGCTGCTTGAACGCATTACCAATTATTCCTTATACGCGATGGAGGAGGAGCTGCGAAGGGGCTTTATAACCGTATCAGGAGGCCATCGCATCGGCCTTGCGGGCAGAACGATATTGGACGGCGGTTCGGTACGCGGTATCCGTGATATCGGCGCATTCAATATAAGGGTAGCTAGAGAGGTGATTGGCGCAAGTGCCCATCTTTTGCCTAAGCTTATTGACCGAACAAGGAAGACGCTGCACTCTACGTTAATCTTAGCTCCACCACAACAGGGTAAGACAACGCTAGTGCGGGACATTGCCAGATCCGTCAGCTATGGCTTATGGCCCACTTTAGAAGCAAGCGGCTGGCAAGGAAGAAAGGTCGGCATCGTGGATGAACGCTCGGAAATCGCGGCATGCGTTCGCGGCGTGCCCACCTTTGATGTTGGTCCAAGAACCGATGTGATGGATGCTTGTCCCAAGGCAGAAGGCATGATGATGTTGGTTCGTTCCATGTCGCCCGAGGTGCTGATTATAGACGAAATCGGCAGACCTGAGGACGGCGAAGCGATCCGGGAAGCCAGCCATGCGGGCATCAGCGTAGTCGCCACCGCGCATGCCTATGATTTACAGGACGCAAGAGGCAGGCCGGTATTGCTTAAGCTGCTGGAAGAAGGGGCATTCACGTATGTGGTTGAGCTAAAGCGTACGGAGCAGGGCATCATGCACCGTGTAGTACCGGCAGAAGCGATCGCGGCACGGCTATCCACGCGCGAGCACTCAACCTTAAGCCGCTCTGTACCGCTGGATGCTGTACATGCTCTGACAGGCAGACATCGAGCTGATGACCCGTGATAAAGCTGATTGGCGCGGTTCTGCTCTTGTTTGCAGGGACGATGATCGGCTTTCAGCAGGCTGCGAAATTCGCTGAACGGCCAAGGCAGCTGCGGCAGCTCGCACATGCCCTACAGCGTCTGGAGACTGAAATCGGCTACGGACATACACCGCTGCCGGAAGCGCTGGAGAGAACGGCATCAGCAACGCCGGAACCGCTCGCAGGAATATTCCGGAAAGCGGCCAGCGGTGTGTGGGAAACGGAGAGCTTTAGCTTCCGCGATAGTTGGGAGCAGGCAATCAAAACGCAGTGGGATATGACTTCGATGAAAAAAAACGAGCAGGCTGTCCTTATTCGTCTTGGCTCAACGCTTGGGATCAGCGATAAAGAAGATCAAATGAAGCATATCCATCTTGCGTTATTGCAACTGAAGGCTGAGGAGGACGCAGCGAGAGACGATCAGGGGCGTTACGAGAAGATGTGGAAAAGTCTCGGGATTTTGATTGCTGTGCTGGTCGTCATTTTGATGGTGTAGTGGGGTGCCGCATAGATGAACATGGATGTGAGCGCCATTTTCCAAATTGCCGGGATCGGAATTGTTATCGCAATGGTACATTCTGTATTGAAGCAAATGGGGAAGGAAGATATGGCGCAATGGGTTACCGTTATTGGTTTTATAGTCGTTCTGTTTATGGTTGTCCGGCTCCTCAATGAATTGTTCCAGGAAATTAAATCGATATTTTTGTTTCAGTAGACGTCTTCTAAAGGACGTTCATGCAAGCAGGTGAGCGAAGTGGAAATGATTCAAATCGTCGGACTTGGTCTGATGGCTACGGTACTCATACTTGTCCTTCGGGAGCAAAAGCCGATGTTCGCTTTTCTGCTCGCCGCATTTACGGGATTGTTCATATTCCTGTATTTGATCGGCAAAATCGAAATTGTCATTTCCGTGCTTGAGGATCTGGCTAATCGATCAGGTATCCCTTCCATTTACTTGAAGACGGTCTTGAAAATCATCGGAATCGCGTATATCGCGGAGTTTGGTGCCCAGATCGTCAGAGACGCAGGTCAAGAAAGCATCGCATCCAAAATCGAGTTTGCAGGCAAGGTGTTTATTCTCGTAATGGCCGTTCCCATTATCAGCGTTATCGTCGAGACGGTGATCGGTCTGCTGCCGGATGGGAGTTGATGCCAATGATAAAGCTCGCTCCTGCCCGAGAAAGAGCCAAGCTGTTGCTATTTATATTAATTGCGACTTTCTTATTTTCTTTTGTACCTCACATTGGATATGCGATGAGCAATGAGAGCGCGGCGCTTCCTACCGGCAATCAAGCGGAGGCTGATAAGCTTTCGCAAGAGCTGGCAAACGAGCAGCTGGGAAATCTTGAAACAGAGGCCGTAGAGTCGTACTGGAATAAGCTTTCAAGTGAGTATGGCGGTTACTTTCCGGATCAGCATGTGCCTAGCTTTATGGAAATGATTTTGCCTGGAGGCGACGGACTTAAATTAACGGACATGCTGCAAGGGCTTGTAAAGTATTTGTGGCACGAGGTGCTTTATAACGGAAAGCTGCTCGTAACGATCGTCATGCTAACGGTATTCAGCATGGTTTTGGAGACACTTCAGAACGCATTTGAACGAAATGCGGTAAGCAAGGTTGCCTATTCGATTACTTACATGGTTCTCATCATCATCGCGGTGAACAGCTTCCATGTCGCAATGGGTTATGCGAAGGGGGCAATCGAGAGCATGATTCAATTCATGCTGGCGATGGTTCCGCTGCTTCTAACGCTCCTTGCTTCAATGGGAAACGTCGTGACGGTTTCTGTGCTTCATCCGCTCATTATTTTTATGATCCATGCAGTAGGCACGCTCATTTATACTTTGGTATTCCCGCTGCTTTTCTTCTCTGCTGTGCTTCATATCACGAGCGCACTTTCCGAGAAGTTTAAGGTTACGCAGCTGGCTAACCTGCTTAGGAACATCAGCGTCGGCATTATGGGTGTGCTGTTAACCGTATTTCTTGGCGTTATTTCGGTACAAGGCGTAACGGGCGCGGTTACAGACGGGGTTACGCTGAGAACGGCAAAATTCGTCACTGGAAACTTCGTGCCCGTAGTGGGGAGGATGTTTTCCGATGCGGCGGATACCGTAATCTCAGCATCGATGCTCGCCAAAAACGCCATAGGTTTGGCTGGCGTAATTGTACTGCTATTCATCAGCGCGTTCCCTGCAATCAAAATATTGACGCTGGCGCTTATCTATAATATTGCCGCTGCCGTCATGCAGCCGCTTGGAGATTCGCCGATCGTAACCTGCCTGGAAACGATAGGCAAGACGATGATCTATGTATTCGCAGCACTGGCTGCAGTCAGTCTCATGTTTTTTCTTGCGGTAACGATCATTTTGACTGCAGGCAATGCGGCATTGATGGTGAGGTAAGGAAGGGGACGAGGGTTGTGGTTGCTTGGTTAAGCGACTGGCTGAGAGATATCATAGCAGTCATTCTGCTGGCGGTATTCGTTGAACTGCTGCTCCCAAATCGAGCGATGCAGCGTTATGCGCGGCTCGTTATCGGCTTATTTATCCTCCTGACCATTCTCTCGCCGATCCTTAAGCTAATTCAAAGCGATATTGGAGGAAAGTTGGATGAAGGCATGGAGAATTGGAGTAAATCAGCGATGGCTGGCGAGAATCAGATGGCCGGTCTAAGTCAAATCAATCGAGATGCCGAAGCGATGAGCGAGAAACGCAGCATAGAAGCCGCCAAATTAACGGAAAGAACGCTTGAGGCCTCTATTTTAAATGAGTTGGTCGAGCGAACGGACGAAGGGATAGCTGATGTGGATGCAACGCTCAAGTGGGTCAACGTATCCGGCCATCAGACGCCTTACATCAGTCAAGTAACCGTGACGCTCCAAACGAAAAAGCAGAATAAAAGCCTGGTTAAGGAAGGTGATCCAGTGGACGAGGTTCAGCCTGTCATCGTCGATGTAGATATCGAGCCAGTAGATGCTGACGGCTCGTTTCCTAGCAGCCAAGAAACAGAAGCTGTGAACGGTCGATCTAAGGAGACGGAGCAGGCAGATGGGAAATGGTCAAGAGCAGACCCTGCATCGGTATCCCAAATAAGCAGCTTGATTACGAAAGGCTGGGGATTGGCTGAGGATCAAATCATCATTAGGCAGCCAGCAGAGCAGCGGTTGCCTAAGTAATAGGCTGGGAATGGAGAGGAGGTAAGGCGCGGTGGCCAAATGGCTGGAAAGCTTAGAATCAGCGGTTGGCGGCGGTCCAGGCGGCCCGAAGCGAGTACGGACGCTGCGAATATTGCTAATCGTTGGGGGGATTGGCGCAGCGCTAATGATTTTAAATTCATTTTTGCCATATAAGGGAGTTGAGCCCTCGGTGCAGGATCCAAATCCGCCGCCTCAATCCGAGACGGTTTGGAGTAGTTCGGATTCATCAGCTGGATCTTTGTTTACAGCAATCGAGCACTCTATGGAGACCAGGCTGAAAGATATACTGGAGAAAATCGTTGGAGTAGGAACCGTGGATGTGCTTGTTACCGTCGATTCCACGGAAGAAATAGAGATCGTGCAAAATACGCAGGAATCTCAGCAGGTTACAGATGAGAATGACCCAAACGGGGGGAAACGGCATATAACCTCCATTACGAAAGAAGGACAGGTTGTTTTGTATGAGGTTTCCGGTGACCAAAAGCCCATTGTAAAAAAAACGATTAACCCGCGTATACGCGGAATTCTCATAGTCGCTAAAGGCGCTGAAAATGCAACGGTCAGGCGTCTCATCACAAATGCGGTGGAGAAAGGCATTAGCGTGCCGATTAATCGAATTTCTGTTGTGCCAAGCAAGCAATAAACCAAATTGAAATGTTGGGGAGGGTGTTCTCATGAACACGAAAAGACAAACGGTATGGCTTGTATCGATGCTTAGCTTAATGGTGGTTCTATCGGCTTATTACTTATTCACGCAGGATGTGGAGTCACCAGACGTACTTACAGACGGCTCGCAAACGGAGCAAGCTGCCAACAATGCTACTGAGGCGGCAGCTAGCGGAAACGACCTGGTGGTTAATGAAGTGGAACAGCCAGCTGGTGAAGAAATCTTAAGCGATGCGGACAAAGAGGTATTGAACCAGATTGAAGAGCAAGGGTTGGCGGCGGGCGGCTTGTTCAGCGAGCTGCTTGCAAAACGGGAGCTCAAGTACACCGAAGAAGATAACAGAATCATGGCCGCAATTAACGACACGCAGAAAAAACCGGAAGAAGCATCCGCCGCGATCGCGGAGCTTGAACTGCTTGAAGAAAAAAATTCTAAACTGACGGGCATTGAATCGGAGCTGTTGAAGCTTTATGAAAATGTCGTAATCGACGAGCAAAGCGATAAATACCATGTTGTCGTTTCCAGCGATAAACTTGAGAAAAAGCAAGCTGCTGATATTATCAAACTGGTGATGACCACGATGGAGGTCGGCGCGGATCAAGTGTCCGTCCGCTATATTCCATAAAGATTTTACGCTTCACAATAGAGAAAAGGCCTTAGCGTTCCAGCATATGTGCTGGTGATGCCAAGGTCTTTTTTTTCGTGGTTATCTTCTAGCGAACAAAAAATGATTCGTGTTCAGCCTTGTTTATGATATAATGTTAAACGTTATGTGAAAGAATTGGTTATATTGGCATGGTAACCTTATTGGGTTGCGTGCTGTAGAAGCATTTAGCTATCGCAAATTTAAGGAGTGAAAATATTCATGTTCAAATTGAGCGAGATCAAAGAGTTGATCAAATTGGTTGATCAAACTTCCGTTCATGAGCTGGAAATTGAAAACGAAGGGACTCGCCTGCTCATCCGCAAGCCAGGGAAAACAGAAGTGGTGAATGTGCAAGCGGCTCCAGTTACGCATACATACGCGCCTGCACCTTTACAAACTCAGCAAGCAGCTCCTGCTGCACAGGCTCAAGCCGTGCAAGAGGCTGCGGCAGTCCTTCCTTCAACAGATCATTTGCATCAAATTGTTTCCCCGATGGTAGGCACATTCTACAGCTCGCCGACTCCGGACGCAGCAGCTTTCGTCAAAATCGGCGATCGCGTCAGTGACAAGAGTGTCGTTTGCATCTTGGAAGCGATGAAGCTGATGAATGAGCTGGAAGCAGAGGTTCGCGGAGAAATCGTTGAAGTTTTGGTATCAAATGGCCAGCTTGTTGAGTATGGTCAGCCATTGTTCCTTGTAAAGCCAGAGTAATGAAGTGAGTTAACGTCCGAACAGGGAAACTGTCGTTTGAAAGGGGTTCCTACGTGAAATTTCACAAAATATTAATTGCAAATCGCGGTGAGATTGCGGTTCGAATTATACGCGCTTGTCGCGAGCTTGGTATTAGCACTGTTGCCGTTTATTCGGAAGCGGATCGTGATTCGCTTCATGTCCGGTTAGCCGATGAAGCTTACTGCATCGGGCCTACGGCATCGAAAGACAGCTATTTAAACTTAACGAACATTATGAGCGTTGCAACGATTACCGAATGTGATGCGATTCATCCCGGTTATGGTTTCCTTGCTGAGAACGCTGATTTTGCGGAGATCTGCGAGTCATGCAACATCACATTTATCGGGCCATCCCCGGAAGCGATCAATAAGATGGGTGACAAAGCTGTCGCCAAGCTGACAATGAGAACGGCTGATGTGCCGATCATTCCAGGTTCAGACGGACTTGTTGAGAACATGGAGGAAGCCATCCGCGTTGCACGTGAAATCGGATATCCCGTGATTATTAAAGCAACGGCGGGCGGCGGCGGCAAAGGCATTCGAATTGCAGATGACGAGACGACGCTTGTTGCACAAATATCAACTGCACAGCAGGAGGCACAGAAGGCCTTCGGTAACGCTGGCGTATATCTGGAGAAATATTTAACGGGCATGAAGCATGTTGAAATTCAGATTATGGCTGATAAGCACGGCAACGCCGTTCATTTGTTCGAGCGTGACTGTTCCGTTCAGCGCAGACGTCAAAAGCTCGTCGAGGAAGCACCGTGTTCCGTGCTGTCGCCCGAGCTTCGGGAACGGATGGGACAGGCAGCAGTTCGCGCTGCGCTAGCTGTTAACTATTCCGGAGCCGGAACGCTTGAATTTTTGCTTGGACCGGATGGTAATTTCTATTTCATGGAAATGAATACGCGCATACAGGTTGAACATCCCGTAACCGAGATGATCACTAACGTAGATTTGATTAAAGAAATGATATCCGTAGCAGAAGGAAATCCGCTTTCGTTCGCTCAAAGCGATTTGAAAATCAATGGCTGGTCCATCGAATGCCGGGTGAATGCAGAGGATTCTGAAAGAAATTTCATGCCGTCTGCAGGATTAATTCCTTTTTACTTGCCGCCGGGTGGCGCGGGTGTGCGAGTGGATAGCGCAGTATATCCCGGCTACACGATTTCACCGCATTACGACTCGATGATCGCGAAACTAATTGTGTGGGGCGCGACACGTGAAGAAGCCATTGCAAGAATGAAAAGGGCATTATCCGAATTTGCCATCGAAGGCATTCGGACAACGATTCCTTTCCATTTAAAGCTCTTGAATCATCCAAAATTCGTGAGCGGAAACTTCGACATTAAGTTCCTCGAGGAGCATGATATTAACGCTACCGAGTGAGGTTACGACAAAAATGTGAACAAGTAGTATAGTTTGTCATATTTCTTGCCGAATGTTATAGTATATTAACAAGATGCGGTTAATTGCTTGGCTTTTCGCCGAGTACGCGCAACTTTAAGGAGGTGTACAGCCATCATGAGTACGATCGCTGCGGAGTATGAGAAAACGGACATTGGCACGATTCAAATTGCACCTGAAGTTATTGAAGTTATCGCTGGATTAGCTACGATTGAAGTGGATGGCGTCGCGGGAATGAGCGGCGGGTTTGCTGGAGGCATTGTTGAGCTTCTTGGTCGTAAAAATTTATCCAAAGGTGTAAAAGTTGAAGTGGGTCAGCGTGAAGCTGCGGTTGATGTATCTATTATCGTTGAGTATGGCAATCGGATTCCGGAAATCGCTTCGGAAATTCAGCGGAATGTGAAACGTTCGATCGAAATGATGACGGGACTCCACGTTGTTGAAGTGAACGTACATATTCACGATGTACATTTCAAGACGCCTGATAAACCGGAAGAAGAAGACTTTCTACACAGAGTTAAATAAATAAAGCTGGTTTAATAAATCCCGTACAACCCCCTCGTGAATGGGCATGCCGCTCGGCGCAAGGGGGTTTTCATTCGGCTTGGCAGGAGGAGGCGCTACGCTTGGTTAAGGTCGTGGACAAGCTGCTTTTGTTTTTGTATAGCATTGTAATTGGCTGTATTTCCGTTGTTCTGGTGTGCATTGGTTTCGGTTGGTTGTCCAGTGGACTCTTGAATGATTGGATAGATGAGCTCTACCGGCTCGATTCACTGAAAATCACTTTGATCGCAACAGGTGTCATCCTCTTTGTACTCAGCCTTAGATTTTTTATGGTATCGCTGCATCGCGGTTCGGCTTCCGCTCCTTCGATCGACCAAAGAACCGACTTCGGGGACATTCGAATTTCTATTGAAACCATTGAGAACCTGGCATTGAAGGCAGCATCACGTCAACGCGGCGTTAAGGATTTACGCGCACGCATTCGGGCAACGGATGCCGGACTTGATATCGTAATACGTGCTGTCGTAGATGGCGAAAGCTCAATACCGGTGCTTACGGAAGAGATTCAACGCACGGTGAAAGAGCATGTGGAGGATATAGCGGGTATACCTGTAACAAACGTAGCGGTATATGTTGCAAACATCATTCAAACAGGCACATTTAAGAGTCGCGTGGAATAGAGGTGAGTTTGCTGATGTGGAGAGATTTCTGGGCCATCTATGGAAAACGCGCAGCTGGCGCCGCGATAGGGCTGTTTTTCGGGTTGCTTTATTTGTTTGTCGGTTTTTGGGACATGCTTTTTGTAGGGCTTCTTGTCTCAATTGGTTATTGGATCGGCGTTCAGAAGGAAACAAGCAGCGGACCTATCTTTCCATGGCAGCGGCTTTGGTATTCGTTGTTAGAAAGATTTCGGCCGTTTAGATGATCCTGTGGTCTCCTCCGTACTCCGGATTTCGGAAAGCCGCTAATTCGGGGCAGGGAGGAGATCATAGGTTTTTTTTGGAATAAAGAGTATAAAAGAATAAAATCATTTTATCGGCATTAAGCTGCCGCGGAGGTAACATGAAACGAAGATTAGCACGAGAAATAGCAATTTCAAGCTTGTATCAAATGGAAATGAACGAGGTTTCGGCATCGGATGCGGTCGATATGCTGATGGATGAGCTTCGTCATGAAAATGAAATCGGCGCAGACCCTTCCGAGGCAAGCAGCACGGACGAGTTCTCGCGTGAGCTCGTATCTGGCGTAATGGAACACAGACAAGCCATTGACGGGATGCTGCAGCAGTATTTGACAGGCTGGCAGATCGACCGTTTATCGCGTGTTGACCGTCAAGTGCTGAGACTTGCTTGCTATGAGATGGTATTCCGGGATGATGTACCGCCGAAGGCTACGATTAACGAAGCGATTGAGCTTGCTAAGCATTTTGGCACAGAGGAATCGGGCAAGTTCGTAAACGGAGTGCTTGGTAAACTGCTTCTGGAGATTGAAGAACTGAAATCTTAATTGAGATACAAAATCCACACATTCATCGATGCTAAAGGAGACTGGAGCTATGTGCGCACAAATCATTGAAGGAAAGAAAATTTCCGACCTTATCCGTGAGGAAATGATTACGGAAACTGCAGCCTTGAAAGAAAAAGGTATTATTCCCGGGTTAGCGGTTGTACTCGTTGGGGTGGATCCTGCTTCTAAGGTTTATGTAGGTTCGAAGGAAAAAGCATGTCAGCAGCTCGGTTTTTACTCCGAGGTCCATCGTTTATCCGCTGATACCAGCGAAGAAGAACTGCTTGCAGTTATTGACCGACTTAACAATCAAGACTCAATAAACGGGATTCTCGTTCAACTGCCGCTGCCTAAGCATATTAACGAGAAGGCCGTTATTGATGCCATTCGCGTGGATAAAGATGTAGATGGCTTCCATCCGGAAAGCGTAGGCAATCTAGTTATTGGCGATGACAGCTTGCTGCCTTGCACGCCAGCAGGCGTGATCGAGCTAATTAAGCGCAGCGGCGTTGACATAGCTGGAAAACATGCCGTTGTAATCGGCAGAAGCAATATTGTCGGCAAACCAGTAGCCATGCTGCTTCTTCGCGAGAATGCCACAGTGACGATTTGTCATTCCCGTACGGCTAACATGGAAGAGATTGCTAAGCAAGCAGATATTCTCGTCGTTGCGATAGGTAAAGCTAAGGCAATCGGAAGTAATTTCGTTAAACCAGGCGCGATTGTCATTGACGTAGGCATTAACCGTTTACCTGACGGGAAGTTGGCTGGCGATGTTGATTTTGAGGATTGCTTGGAAACAGCGGGCTATATCACGCCGGTACCTGGCGGAGTGGGTCCAATGACCATTACCCTGCTAATGAAAAATACAATTACAGCAGCAAAAAGGGCTAACGGAATCAAGGAGTGATGGCAGGCATGGCAGATCAGCCTCGAATTTATTCCATAAAAGAGCTTAACCGCTACATTAAGATGAAAATGGAGTCGGATTTGCTTCTAGGCGATGTGTGGCTGCGCGGTGAGATCTCTAATTTCACGCATCACTCCAGCGGTCATATGTATTTTACGCTGAAGGACAGCGACAGCCGAATAAAATCAATTATGTTTGCCTCGCAAAACCAGCGGCTTCCCTTTATCCCTAAAGAAGGGACCAAGGTAATTGCCAGAGGTAACATTTCCGTCTACGAACGCGATGGCAATTATCAGTTTTATGTCAATTCCATGCAGCCGGACGGAATTGGAAGCTTGTATCTTGCTTTCGAGCAGCTGAAAAGCAAGCTGAGTAATGAGGGGCTTTTCGCGCAATCTCGAAAACGGCCAATTCCTCTTTTTCCACGTGCAATCGGGATCATTACTTCTCCGACAGGGGCGGCGGTTAGAGACATCATAATAACCTTACAACGACGCTATCCTTTAATACCAATCTTTGTCTACCCCGTGTTGGTGCAAGGGACGCAGGCTGCGCCTGCTATCGTTAAAGCGATAGAAGCAATGAACCGTTTTGGCGAGGCTGACGTATTAATAGTTGGGCGAGGCGGCGGATCACTGGAAGAGCTTTGGGCTTTCAATGAGGAAGCTGTCGCACGAAGCATTGCGGCTTCCGTGATTCCGGTAATCAGCGCTGTGGGGCATGAGACGGATTTTACGATAGCGGATTTTGTTGCGGATTTGCGAGCTGCGACTCCGACAGCTGCGGCAGAACTTGCTGTACCGAGTACGGCAGAATTGCAGCAGCAGCTTCGCCGTCAGCAGCAGCGGCTCGTGCAAGGTATTCGTTATCGTGTTCAAGACGAAAAGGAAAAACTACAGCGCATTCGTCGTTCACCTTTTTTCTTATATCCGCGGAAGTATTTATTGGAGCAGGCCGAACGACTGGATCGTTTGACAGAACGTCTGGAGCAGCGTACAAAGCGAATAACCGATCGTGGACATACAAGGCTCGCCAGATTACAAACGACGCTTGCAGGTCATCATCCCGGCGACAGGGTGGCTTTTGCCTCGAAAAGGTGGCAGACAGCACATAAACAGTTGGAGCATGCCATGAGCATATCCGTTAAGGAGAACAAGCATAAGCTTTTCAGCACGATGAAGCAGCTTGACGCTTTAAGTCCATTAAAGGTTATGTCACGAGGATATAGTCTTGTTTATGACGAGCAGGAACAACGATTGATTAAATCGATTCAAGATGTGAAGCCTGGCGATATCGTTAAGGTGAAGGTAGCAGACGGCCAGCTGGATTGTCATGTAGACTCATTGAGGGGAGCTCGGATGGATGGCAGCAAAGAATCAGAGTGAGCTTACTTTTGAGCAAGCGATGGAAAGATTAGATTCTATTGTATCTAAACTTGAGAACGGCGACGTTCCTCTTGAGACCGCAATCGAGCTGTTTCAAGAAGGCATGAAGCTATCGCAGCTTTGTGGGGGCAAGCTTGAGCAAGTTGAACGTAAGATTGAATTGTTGATAGAGACGGAGCAAGGTTTTCAGAAAAAACCGTTTACAGACGTGAACGAGGATAAAGGGGAATAAGCTTGAACGAGAAGGTCGCAATAAAAACGTATTTATCGCAATGCGCGCAGCAAATTGAAGCTTCGCTTAAACAATCGTTGCCTAGCTCATGGGATGTTCCCGAGCGACTAAGGAAAGCGATGATTTATTCGTTAGAAGCTGGCGGCAAACGTCTTAGACCAGCCCTCGTTCTCTCGGCTGCCGAAGCGGTACATGGCAAAGCGACAATCATTGACGCTGCGATGCCTGTTGCCTGTGCGGTTGAATTTATTCATACTTATTCTCTCGTACATGATGATTTGCCTGCAATGGATAATGATGATTATCGCAGGGGCAAGCTGACGAACCATAAGGTGTTTGGCGAGGCCATGGCGATATTGGCAGGAGATGCGCTGCTTACTCACGCATTCCATCTTATTCCTCAGGCTGCACGTCAAGGAGGCATCGGCGCTGATACTGCTCTTGCCATTGTTGAGGACTTAGCCAAGCTTGCTGGCGCACCCGGCATGGTTGGCGGACAGGTAGCCGATATGCTTGGCGAGCAAGGTATTACTTCCATTGAAGAACTGGAGTATATTCATCTTCACAAAACAAGCGATTTGATCGCTTTCTCGGTAACGGCAGGGGGCCGTATCGGAGGGGCGACGGAGAAACAGCTTGAGCTTCTTGCTCGTTATGGGCGCAATATCGGGCTTGCATTCCAAATTCAGGATGATATTCTCGATCTGATTGGAGACGAGCAAAAGCTTGGTAAAAAAACGAATAGCGATGTTGCACAAAATAAGGTAACCTATCCTTTCCTTATCGGAATAGAAGAGAGCAAAGCTCAGGTTGAGCGATTAACCCAAGAAGCAAAGTCGTCCATACTGGAAGCAGAGTTTAAAATGCCAGACCGACTTCTTGAAATTGCGGACTATCTCGTTCAACGGGACCATTGAGAATGAAGTGCTTTTTCCATTTTGGTTGGGAAAAAAATCGCAGTATGCTATAATAGGAAAAATGTAGATGTTCATGGGACGGTATATATTAGCTGTCCGCGAAAGCGAGGAAAGTAACGTGCTGCTTGACCAGATTAACGGACCTCAAGATTTGAAAGCTTTGTCAACCGCTCAACTAGAGCAACTGGCCGCTGAAATCCGTCAGTTCCTTATTGAGAAGCTTTCCGTTACGGGTGGTCATCTCGCTCCGAATTTAGGAGTTGTAGAGCTGACCCTAGCCATGCATTATTTATTTAACAGTCCTGAAGATAAATTCATATTTGATGTTGGACATCAATCATATGTGCACAAAATTTTAACTGGTCGAATGGACCGGTTTGATACGCTGCGTAAATATAAAGGGTTATGCGGTTTCGTCAAACGTGCTGAAAGCGAACATGATGTTTGGGAGGCCGGCCACAGCAGCACGTCATTGTCTGCGGCAATGGGAATGGCGCTAGCTCGTGATTTGAAAGGTGAAAGCAATCGCGTAGTTGCCGTAATCGGCGATGGCGCCCTTACTGGCGGTATGGCTTTAGAGGCGCTTAATCATATCGGTCATGAGAAAAAAGATTTGATCGTTATCTTGAACGACAATGAAATGTCCATTGCGCCGAATGTCGGTGCTTTGCATCATTACCTAGGGAAAATACGAACAGATCGTCATTATCATAAAGCGAAAGACGAGCTTCAGCAGTTATTGAACAAAATTCCGGCAATTGGCGGCAAGCTGGCCAAGACGGCTGAAAGGTTCAAAGACAGCTTGAAATATTTGCTTGTCAGCGGCATTTTGTTTGAGCAGTTTGGATTCACATACCTTGGACCAGTTGACGGTCACGATATTGAGCAAGTGATCGATATTATGAAACAAGCCGATTCGATGCCTGGACCTGTACTGGTTCATGTATTAACGGTTAAAGGTAAAGGGTATTCGCCTGCCGAAGCCGATTCTTTCAAATGGCATGGCATTACTCCATACAAAATTGAGTCCGGCCAAGTCGTTAAGGCTGTAGGCCCGCCGGTATATACGGACGTATTCGGTCAAATGCTAATCGAGCTCGCTGAGAAGGATGATCGGATCGTAGCTGTTACGCCGGCTATGCCGGGCGGATCTGGCTTGCTTCCTTTTGCGGCAAAATTCCCGAACCGGATGATAGATGTCGGAATTGCTGAGCAGCATGCGGCAACAATGTCCGCGGCGCTTGCCATGGAAGGCATGAAGCCTGTGTTTGCTGTATACTCGACATTCTTGCAGCGTGCATACGATCAGGTCGTTCACGATATTTGCCGTCAGAATCTCAATGTTATTTTTGCGATTGACCGTGCGGGGTTTGTTGGACCGGACGGCGAAACGCATCATGGCGTTTACGACATATCTTTTTTGAGACATATTCCCAATTTGGTCATTATGATGCCTAAGGATGAGAATGAGCTTAGACAGATGCTTAAGACAGCCGTCGATTACGACGACGGACCGATCGCTGTACGTTATCCTCGAATCGCGGGTTTAGGCGTAGAGATGGATCCTAATCCCCAAGCACTTCCTATCGGAAAATGGGAAACGGTACGCGAAGGTGATTCAGGCGTAATATTAGCCATCGGACCTATGCTTCAAGTTGCCGAAGAAGCTGCAGGACTTCTCAAGCGTGAAGGCATTAACGTTCAAATTGTAAATGCACGATTTATTAAGCCGCTTGACGAACAAATGCTTCTAGCCCTGGCAGCTGAGGGCAAGCATATGATCGTATTGGAAGAGAATGCTGAGCTTGGCGGTTTTGGAAGCTCGGTGCTGGAATTTTATTCACTCAAAGGCATTTACGGATTGTCAATTCGGATCATAGGCGTACCTGATATATTTGTCGAGCATGGAACCATCCAGGAACAAAGAAAAGAAATCGGGTTAACTGCTGAGCGAGTGGCTACCGAATTGAAAACAATGCATCCAAGGCGTATGAAGCGGGTTACTGGACAACAGTGACGACTGAGGGAGAAAGATGACAACAACAGCGAAAGAACGGATAGACGTGCTGCTGGTTGAGCGCGGCTTCTATGAAAGCAGGGAAAAGGCAAAAGCCGCTTTGATGGCGGGTCTTGTTCTTGTAAATGATGAGCCTGTTGACAAAAGCGGGATGAAAGTACCTAGAACAGCGGACATAAAGGTTAAAGGCGCACTTCATCCTTATGTTAGCCGTGGGGGCTTGAAGCTTGAGAAAGCCATACGGGTATTCGGGATTGAGTTGAACGGCCGCGTAATGCTTGATATTGGTGCTTCGACAGGCGGTTTTACGGATTGTGCACTCCAGAACGGGGCATCCTATGTTTATGCGATTGATGTCGGCTATAATCAGCTTGATTGGTCGCTTAGACAAGATGAACGCGTCCACGTTATGGAACGTACCAACTTCCGGTATACACAGCCTGCTGACTTGTTAGGTCCGCAGCCAACGTTTGCAAGCATTGATGTATCCTTTATTTCGTTAAAGCATATATTGCCTGCATTATCTACATTATTGTCGGTTGGTTCCGGCATTGTCGCGCTAATTAAGCCGCAATTTGAAGCCGGCCGTGAGAAAGTCGGTAAATCGGGCGTCGTTCGCGATTCCGGCGTGCATAGAGATGTGCTCCGAACGGTTTTGACTACTGCAGCGGAGCTTGGTTATTCTTTGCAGAATATCACCTTCTCTCCAATTACTGGAGGAGAAGGCAATATCGAGTTTTTGGCTTATTGGACTTGGTCAGCTGAGCCGAATGCCGCAATTCCAAACGATGAATCGTTGGCTGATTTAGTCAAACAAGCGAATGAAACCTTTACTACGAATAAATAATAGTTAACTAGGAAGGTGTCGAGCAGTGTTTTAGCTGCCGGCATCTTTTTTACTTTACAGCAGTATGCACCTTTTGATAAACTATAGAAAAGCAAACAAACGTTCGGTAGTCTCCGCATAAAGGAAAAAGCCCCCAGCATAGCGAACGATTAAGATAACAATCCATTTACGAATGGGGGATGCTTATGGGGACGTACGGGGATTTAATAATTATGCTGTTTGCAGGCGGTTTATTTTTGGTCTGGCTGTTTAGGGTCTTTCACCGTTGGCTGCATGAACCTGCGAGCGTTAATCGTTTAAAGCTAGGCAAAGGCGGCGCGCTTGCGGCAGATGATGAAAATATTATATTGTTGGAGCAAGCAGGATATAAGGTAAGCTCAGGCAAGCATTTAGTGCCGATACCGATCAAGCTGAATGATATTCCGCTTGGGAAGGGAAGTCGGTTATATATTGACTATATTGCGGAAATGGATAATCGCACGTTCATCGTGAAGACTGCGCGTGATCGCATGCCGATCGATTGGACGCCAAGCGGAGTGAGAGACCGATTACTCGTGTATTCGCTCCTTCTCCCGGAATGCGACGGTGTTTTGTTCGTGGATGCGAAAGAAAAGCTCATTCGAAAAATCACGTTTCACATCTCAGAATAATAATTCACGGAGGTTTTTGCATGAAAGGGATTCGTCAGTATCGAATCAAAGAAATTATTACCAATAGCATAATTGAGACGCAGGAGGAGCTGGTGGAGGCACTTCGCGGTTCAGGTATGCAAGTGACTCAGGCAACCGTTTCTCGTGATATGAAGGAATTAATGCTCATCAAAGTTCCTGCAGGTGAAGGAAGGTACAAGTACTCCATTCCTCATGAGCATCAGAAACAAAATCCGATCCATAAGCTAAAGCGTGCTTTGTTTGATCATTTTGTACATATCGACTATACAGATAACCTCGTAGTGATGAAGTGTCTGCCTGGGTCTGCGAATGCGATTTGCGCATTAGTTGATAACATGGAGTGGTCAGAGGTTATGGGTACAATATGCGGAGATGATACAATTTTGATGATTTGCCGGACGAAGACGCAAAGCGGCGAAGTCGTAGAACGAATACTTGAGCTGTTGAACTAAGGGAGGTATTTAACCATGCTGCGTGAGTTGTCTATAAGGAATTTAGCGGTAATTGAAGAAGTGAACGTTACTTTTCATCATGGCTTTCATGTGTTGACAGGAGAAACAGGTGCAGGCAAATCGATATTAATTGATGCACTTAGCTTGCTTGTAGGCGGCAGAGGCTCCGCAGACATGGTTCGATATGGTTGTGACAAGGCCGAGATGGAGGCCTTATTCGATCTTCAAGGCAACCATCCGGTATGGGGCGTGCTTAACAAACTGGGCGTACATGCTTCATGTGAAGAGATGCTGGTCATTAGACGAGAGCTTTCAGCACACGGGAAGAGCAGCAGCAGAGTGAATGGGCAGCTCGTTACAATGACCATGCTAAGGGAAATCGGCGAATGTCTTGTAAACATACATGGCCA
The DNA here is from genome assembly GCF_031157315.1 of Paenibacillus sp. LHD-38. Classification (GTDB taxonomy): domain Bacteria; phylum Bacillota; class Bacilli; order Paenibacillales; family Paenibacillaceae; genus Pristimantibacillus. The sequence continues at coordinate 147,818 of NZ_JAVIFU010000013.1, read as the reverse complement.
GCATGAGCATCAATCGCTGCTTCGTACAGAGCAGCATTTGGAGTGGCTTGATCTGTTTGCCGGCGATTTGCTCATCGAACGCAAACAGATTTATCGCAGCGTATTCAGTAGTTTGCAACAGGCAAGGGCTTCGCTACGGGATTTAGAAAACTCGACCAGACATAATGTACAAATGCTTGATCTTTATCGGTTTCAGATAGAGGAGATCACGAACGCACAGCTAAAGCCGCAAGAGGATGAATTGCTAGCTGAAGAACGGCGCAAGCTAATGTACGCGGGGAAAAGAATGGATTCGGTTTCTGAAGCCTATGATTTGCTTTATGGAGGCAAAGGGCTTGATATGGTTAGTAAGGCAGTTGCGAAACTGATCGATATACAAACCTATGATCCTGCTAAATTAAACCCGTTGCTAGAACAGCTGCAATCTGCTTTTTATCAAGCAGAGGATGCTGCATTCCAACTGCGCGACTATAGAGATGGAATTGATTCTGATCCTGATCAGCTTTCCCAAGTGGAAGACAGGCTTGATTTGATCAATGGTTTGAAGCGTAAATACGGCGAGACGATTCCAGATATTTTGGCTTATTTAGATCGGACAATAATTGATCGCGACAAAATAGAAAATAGAGACCAGCTGCTTGAGGAGCTTCGTCTAGAAGAAACAAAACTGTACGATCAGGCTTTGGTATTAGCTCAGGAATTATCTCAGCTGCGAGAACATGCTGCTACAAAGCTGTCTGAGGCGATTGAGAATGAGCTGAGACAGCTCCAAATGCCATCAGCGAAGTTCTGTGTCCAAATTGATACCACTGTCGGAGGCTCCGGTGAGACGAAGCAAATTCGTCTTCATTCGAATGGCATGGACGAAGCGATATTCATGCTCTCCACTAATCCGGGCGAACCGATGAAGCAGCTAAGCAAGATTGCTTCCGGTGGAGAAATGTCACGAATTATGCTCGCCCTTAAGAGTATTTTTGCGGAAATCGATCAAGTCCCTGTGCTTATTTTCGATGAGGTTGATACCGGAGTTAGCGGACGGGCAGCACAAGCCATTGCAGAGAAAATGTCTAAGCTCGCATTAAAGTGCCAGGTTTTCTCGATTACTCACTTGCCTCAAGTGGCATGCATGGCCGATCATCATTATGAAATTCGCAAACAGGTTATTGGAGCAAGAACTTCGACTTCCGTTAGCGAGCTGATTGATACAGTACGCATTGATGAACTTGCCCGTATGCTCGGCGGTGTGGAAGTTACGGAAAAAACAAGGCATCATGCACAAGAAATGCTTGATTTGGCTCATAGACAGAAGGGGGCGTAATGGAAGCCAATTCGGGAATCTTTTTGCGGACATAAAACATGCGGGTGAGGGTAACTTAAAGGTACGCCAATGGCGACTTAACCTTTTTCGTCATGCGATGGAATTACAGGGAGCGTGAAATCATTGAACTCCAGTCAAAGGAAGCGATGGTTTGGCCTAGTTCTCGTTTTCTTCATTTGCGTGATCGGAAGCTCCACACCGTTTCAACATTTTGCCGCAATCCCGAATGAACTTCGTTTATTCTCCGGGCAGCTGAAACGATTACAATACGGAGTGCCCGTTCATGCAGAAGTAACGGTCGACCCACAAATGCTTCAGATTAACGGATCAACCAGTCATTCTTTATCCGTAAATTTGAACGAACCACTGTCACTTCAATCGAGTCAAAGCGGTCAAACCAAGATGAAAGTGAAATTATTTGGTAAAATTCCATTTAAAACTGTAAAAGTTAATGTGGTACCTGATTTACGTGTTATTCCAGGAGGTCAAACGATTGGCGTCAAAGTCAAATCATCCGGCATTTTAGTTGTAGGTCATCATCAAGTGGCTGGAAGTGACGGGATGAAACAATCCCCAGGCGAGGCCGCAGGACTCCGTCTAGGTGATTTGATTGTGAAGATCAATGGAACAAGCATTAATCAAGTTCACAGGGTTGCAGAGCTAAGTGAGAAGGCTGGCAATGATAAGCGGCCGCTTGAGGTCACTTACAAGCGAGACGGGCAGTTAAACAAAACGCTCCTGAACCCCGTTTTTGATGCGGAGGATAAGGCTTGGAGATTAGGCTTGTATATCCGTGATTCGGCTGCGGGAGTAGGCACGCTGACTTTTTATGCTCCTGATCAAGGAGTTTACGGAGCACTCGGGCATGTAATTACAGACATGGACACGCAAACCCCTATCGATGTTGGAGAAGGCCAGATCTTACAGTCCAGCGTTACGTCTATTAACAAAAGCCAAAATGGCGAGCCGGGAGAAAAAAGAGCACATTTTGTGAAAGAAAGCAAAATATTAGGCAATGTGGAGCGTAATACTCCATTTGGTATCTTCGGCAAAATGAATGAAGTTCCAACGCATAGCTACAGCGAGAAATCGGTTCCCGTCGCATTTGCCGAAGATGTGAAAGAAGGTTCGGCGCAAATTTTGACTGTTGTGAATGGACAGAAGGTTGAACGCTTTGATATCGAGATCGTTCACGTATCCAAGCAATCTGGTCCGGCAACGAAAGGCATGGTTATCAAAATAACGGACAAGCGTCTGTTGAGTAAGACCGGTGGTATTGTTCAAGGAATGTCGGGCAGCCCCATAATACAAGATGGCAAGTTAGTTGGAGCTGTAACCCATGTATTCGTCAATGATCCCTCTTCTGGTTATGGCTGCTTTATCGAGTGGATGCTTCAAGATGCAGGTGTACTGTTGAAATCAGCAAATGGATATATCGGTGAAGCTGCATAATTAACGTTTGATAACAAAACGTCTGCTTAAGCTGATACTAAGCTAAAGCAGACGTTTTTTTATGAAGAAAACCAGCTAAATTAAAAACCGCGTGAATGAACGGAATGGCCATGAATTTTGTCGAAGAAGAACGAATCGGATCATTCCATGTAATAAATTTTTTATTATATCGAATCGCCACAAAAAAATAAAGAAAAATAATTTTCGACAGAAGGAATTCAACTCCACATGTCGAAAACTTTAAGCAGACAACTAGTGAGCGTAATCATCAATATCATTTAGAGGAGGACCACAACTTGCATAAGATCGAAGTATTATTAGCAGATGACAACCGTGAATTTACTAACCTGTTATCGGAATACATATCAGAACAAAGTGATATGAGTGTGAGTGGAGTCGCGTACAACGGAGAAGAGGTTCTTAGACATTTGGAGGAAACAAGAAAGATTCCAGATGTACTTATCCTTGATATTATTATGCCTCATTTAGACGGACTGGGTGTTCTCGAGCGTTTGAAAGAAATGAATTTATCCCCAATGCCAAAAATCATTATGTTGACTGCTTTTGGTCAAGAAAATATTACGCAAAAAGCGGTACAGCTTGGTGCCTCATATTATATCTTAAAGCCATTTGATATGGATATTTTAGCTAATCGCATACGTCAGTTGGCTGGGAATCCAACGTATTCCTCAACAGGCAGCTTCACGACGAGCTCCTCTTCGCTGAAGTCAAATGTTGTTCCCATTGCTAAAGGAAAAAATTTAGATGCAAATATTACGAGCATCATTCATGAAATCGGTGTACCAGCGCATATTAAAGGGTACCAATATTTGCGTGAAGCCATTACGATGGTGTACAACAACATCGAAATCCTTGGCGCAATTACCAAAACACTTTATCCTGCTATCGCCGAAAAGTTCAAAACAACACCATCCCGCGTAGAACGTGCGATCCGTCACGCGATCGAAGTCGCTTGGACGCGCGGCAATATCGACAGTATTTCACACCTGTTCGGTTATACAATCAATATTAGCAAATCAAAACCTACGAACTCGGAATTCATTGCGATGGTGGCTGATAAGCTGCGGATTGAGCATAAAGTAAGCTGAGAGTAAGAGGGGGATTTGTAAGGGGTTACAGATCTTGAAGGTGAACGATACTGATATCACGACGGAGGCCGGGACAATTATTGTCTCGGTTTTTTCTGTTTAATGCGATATGAAAATAGATTCCGTAAAAACAAAAAAAGGCCCTGTCAGTATGCCTTAGTTGTAAACAACTCTTCGGTTTAAATAAACATTGCTTCCATATTTCTTGATTAATCCTGTAGATTCTGCTTTTATAAAGCTATGAATTTCTTTTAGGCGTTGTGTCTTTGGCTGAATCGTTTCTTTTACTTTACCATCTACGGTAACGTCGAACACGATGATCATCTTTGCACCTCTTCTTCTTAGGATAGTCTTATCATAATCCTGATGTATTTAGAGATCATAAAATGGAATGCTGACAAATGTAATTTTATTTAATAATCATCATCGCAATGTAAATTAATCGAATAGAGGTGACAGGATGAGAGCGGTATATGCAGGGAGCTTTGATCCCATTACGCTTGGCCATGTATCTGTTATCGAGAGAGCTTTTCAATTATTTAGCGAGGTTCACATTATAGTTGCAAACAACCGTTCAAAAAGACATCATTTTACAATTGAACAGCGAACAGAGCTTGTTGCGTTGTCCATTCCACAGGACGAAAAGCTGCAAATTATTCCTTATGAGGGAATAGTAGCGGATTATATTAATAAACATGATATTAACGTAGTCATTCGGGGTATCCGGAATGCGACGGATCTTGAATATGAGCTGCAGCTTGAGCAATATATCCGAAATACGACGATGGCGGATACGATTTATTTATCGCCCTATACGCACTACATGCAAACAAGCAGCTCGCTAGTCAGAATGTTTTTGATGTCAGACAAGACAGAACTTGCTGCTTCCTATATGGTACCCAAAGCATATTTGCAGATGCTGGATTACGTGGAGTAGCCATCAACATGCAAGCAAATGAAAAAAACCGCCAGACAGGGATCATTTAGATCCTTGTTTGGCGGTTTAAGTTATTAATAAATTAGCTTTGCGGTTTTGGCGGGCGAGGTCGCTTCTGTTTGAAGCGTGGAGCTACATAATTGCGTTTTCGATCCCGGAAAAAAGTCCAGCCTGCGATAAAGCCTGCGCCTGCCGCGAACATAATAAAGCCGAGTAAAAATTTCAGCCATTCAAAATCAGGCGTAATGGTTGTGTCACCAAATTCAGAAAAATAAACGAATATAGAATCTTTCATTTTTAAAAAACCAAAGCATGCAAGCAGGCCGGGAATTACCAACATGAGGATTGCAATAAATCGGGCAGCAACTAATTTCATAAATACAGTGTCTCCTTATCGGTCAAAATATACAGTTAGCTCTATCATACCTTTTTAAGCTAAGAGTGTCTATTTCATAAACGACGATGCCTTCAGCGGTAAAAACAGGTACAATAGGGATGAATGTCATGTTACAATGCCAATGGGCACTTCTGGGGATGAAAAGAATAGGCAACACCAGCATATATTGAAGGTAATAACGGAGGGAATGATATTATGGCAATACAGGTAGACGTAGCAGTACTCGGGGGCGGACCTGGCGGATACACGGCGGCCATTCGTGCTGCTCAATTAGGGAAATCGGTTGCGATTATTGAAATGGACAAACTCGGAGGCACTTGCCTACATAAAGGATGTATTCCAAGTAAATCGCTGCTGCGCAGTGCTGAGGTTTATACAACCTTACTTGAAGCAAGCTCATATGGCATACAAGTCGCTGACGGAGCTATTTCATTGGATTTCGGGAAAGTGCAGGACCGCAAAGCGCAAACGGTAGATCAGCTGTTCCGCGGACTTCAAAGCTTGATGAAGAAAAACGGGATTCAAATTATTCAAGGCAAAGGAAGAGTAATCGGACCTTCCATTTTCTCACCTCGCAGCGGTTCGTTGGCGGTTGAGCTGCCAGATGGAGAAATGGAATCGGTTGTTTCAACCAATCTCATTATCGCGACAGGCTCAAGACCCCGTTCACTGCCAGGTTTGATACCGGATGGTGAATACATTATGTCTAGTGACGAAGCGCTTGTGATGGACGAGCTGCCCAGCTCAATCATTATTGTCGGCGGAGGTGTAATCGGCGTTGAGTGGGCTTCAATGCTGCAGGATTTCGGTGTACAAGTCACGTTGGTGGAGGCGGGTTCGCGTTTGCTGCCAGGTGAGGACACTGAGGTGTCTGCGGAGCTTACTAGACTTTTGAGCAAGCGGGGAGTACGCATACTTACAGGCGTACAGCTGCAAACTGACCAGTATAAAGGTGAGAACGGCGAAGTTTCTATCGTAGCTGCTACTACGGATGGAGATGTCGTGCTAACGGCCGAGAAACTACTGGTTTCTGTTGGCCGTCAAGCGAATGTGGAAGGAATCGGCCTTGAAAATACGGATATTCGCACAATAAACGGAATGATTGAAGTCAATGCGTTCGGTCAAACGAGCGAGCCGCATATTTATGCGATCGGTGATGTCATAGGCGGCGTTCAGCTCGCGCATGCTGCTGCACACGAGGGGCTAATTGCTGTTGAGCATATATGCGGTGAGAAGCCGGCAGCTGTAGAGGCGCATCTCATTCCAAGATGTATTTACTCTCGTCCTGAAATAGCTTCCTACGGTTTAACAGAGGATGGAGCCCGGGCGAAGGGCCATGATATTAAAACGGGAAAAATACCGTTCCAAGCGATCGGCAAAGCTCTCGTATTAGGAGAGAAAGATGGCTTTGTAAAAGTAATTGCCGATCGGAAGACGAATGACATCGTTGGCGTTCATATGATAGGCGCCCATGCCACTGATTTGATATCAGAGGCTGCGCTGGCAAGCGTACTAAACGCGACGCCTTGGGAGGTCGGACAAATGATCCATCCACACCCGACGCTTGCAGAGGCGCTTGGTGAAGCGATGCTTGCGGTTGATGGCAATGCAATATCGTTCTAAGGAAGACTGTTTTCTTTTTGAATCAAATGGAGTTATAATATATATGATCAAGTCTTAGTACCAGGTTATAATAGAGTTGAAAAAAGGAGGAACACCTTATGACCCAATCTGCTTCCACTGGGCAAAATGTTCGTCATTTGGAATTAGGGCTTAGCGATGAGCAAGCAATTGATATGTACGCAACTATGGTGACCGCACGTAAGTTTGATGAGCGCATGCTGCTGCTGCAGCGCGCCGGCAAAATTAATTTTCACGTTTCTGGAGTAGGCCAAGAGGTGGCTCAGGTAGCCGCAGCTTACGCGCTTGATCGTGAAAACGATTATTTTTTACCTTATTACCGTGACTATGGCTTTGTGCTCTCTGTTGGCATGACGCTGCGTGATTTATTGTTATCAGTATTTGCCAAAGCAGAAGATCCAAACAGCGGCGGGCGCCAGATGCCGGGCCATTTCGGTTCTAAGAAGCTCAGAATCGTAACAGGTTCAAGTCCAGTAACCACGCAGGTACCGCATGCGGTGGGCATAGCGCTTGCTGCGAAAATGAAAAATAAGTCACTGGTCAGCTTTGTAACTTTTGGTGAAGGTTCAAGCAATCAAGGCGACTTTCATGAAGGCTGCAACTTTGCAGGCGTACACAAGCTGCCCGTTATTTTCATGTGCGAAAATAATCAATACGCCATTTCGGTGCCTGTACATAAGCAGCTGGCAGGAACGGTCGCTGATCGTGCGATCGGCTATGGCTTTCCCGGCTTCCAGGTAGACGGCAACGATGCGCTTGAAGTTTTCAGCGTAGTCAAGGATGCGCGTGAGCGCGCCATTGCTGGTGAAGGCCCGACGCTAATTGAAGCGTTAATGTACCGGATCTCTCCACATTCAACCTCAGATAATGATCTGGCTTATCGCACGAAGGAAGAGGTTGATCTCAACCGGGCGAAAGACGGCATACCTAAATATAAACAATACTTAATAGATTGCGGTATTTGGAACGAGGAGCTTGAGACTGAGCTTCAAGCCAAAATTCGCAAGCTGCTTGATGAGGCTACTGAATATGGCGACAAAGCGCCGTTCCCGACGCCGGAATCTACATTGCTGCATGTCTATGCGGATGATGCTGAGCAAGGAGGTAAGGAATAATGGCAGTAATCGAATATATTGACGCCATTCGGCAAGCGATGAAGGAAGAAATGGAACGCGATGAGGATGTCTTCGTACTCGGGGAGGATGTTGGACTTAAGGGCGGCGTATTCACAACGACCAAAGGTCTGCAGGAGCAATTCGGCGAGCTGCGCACGCTTGATACACCGCTCGCAGAGTCAGCTATTGCTGGCGTTGCGATCGGTGCGGCAATGTACGGCATGAAGCCAATTGCGGAAATGCAGTATTCGGATTTCATGTTTCCGGCGACGAATCAAATTATTAGCGAAGCGGCCAAAATACGGTACCGCTCTAATAATGACTGGACTTGTCCGCTTGTTATCCGCGCGCCAATCGGCGGCGGCGTTTTTGGCGGATTGTATCATTCGCAATGTCCGGAGTCCGTGTTTTTTGGTACGCCTGGTCTCAAAATCGTTGCTCCATACCGGGCCTATGATGCAAAGGGCTTGCTGAAGGCTGCTGTACGTGATCCTGACCCGGTGCTTTATTTTGAAAATAAAAAATGCTATAAACTCATCACAGGCGAGGTTCCCGATGATGATTATATTGTTCCAATCGGGAAAGCAAATGTTCTTCGCGAAGGTGACGACATTACCGTTATCGGTTATAGTCTGCCGCTTCATTTTGTAGAGCAGGCTGCGGCTGAGCTCGAAGGTGAAGGCATAAGCGCTCATATTCTTGATTTGCGTACGCTTCAGCCGCTCGATAAAGAGGGGATACTGGAAGCGGTTCGGAAAACAGGCAAGGTGCTCATTATCCACGAAGATAATAAGACAGGCGGCGTTGGTGCTGAGGTGTCCGCAATTATAGCCGAAGAGCTGCTATACGAGCTGGATGCACCGATTATGAGACTATGCGGACCAGATGTACCGGCGATGCCGATCAACCCGCCAGGTGAGAAATTTTTTATGCTCAATAAAGAAAAAGTAAAAGAAGCGATGCGTCAGCTAGCGCTTTATTAGAATTCTCGAAGATATAAGGTTTAAGCTTATATGTCACCGCGAAACGTATGCTGCGCCGCCAGAGGACGGCAGTAGCCGTTTACGCTTGGGCCAGTAGGGAGATGTGAATTATGAAAACTATGACGGAAATCGTCGTTCCGCAGCTTGCGGAATCGCTCGTATCGGCCACAATTGATAAATGGCTGAAGCAGCCAGGTGACTGGGTCGATATCTATGAACCGGTCTGCGAGATTATTACAGACAAAGTAAATGCGGAATTGCCTTCTACCGTTGCAGGCAAGCTCGTGGAAATTTTGGTAAGCAAAGGCGAGACTGTTCCAGTTGGCACAGCTATTTGCATTATCGAAACAGAAGGATCCGCAGATGGTGCCGGTCAGGAGACCAAGTCGGTTCCATCGAAACATGCAGCACAACCTCAAACAAACGAAGCTGTAGTAGAAGACGCCCCTATGCGCAATCGTTTCTCACCTGCCGTACAGCAGCTGGCAGCCGAACATGCAATCCGTCTGACCGATGTTCCCGGGACAGGTTTAGGCGGGCGCATTACACGCAAGGATGTTCTTGCGTATCTTGAAGCAGGTGCAGGCAAGGGAAGTCAGTCATCAGGCGGAAATAACGCAGCGCCTGCGCCGCGTACGGTAGACGCAGCCGCACAGGTTCGATCCTCTGGTCTTCACTTGACGGAAACACCAAGGTTCCCGAAAATCGAGGTGGAGGGTGCGTCCGGAACAGGCCGCGGCGATAATTTTATCGATGTAACGCCTATTCGCAATACGATTGCACGCAACATGAGACAAAGCGTGACTGAAATTCCACATGCTTGGACGATGATTGAAGTGGATGTGACTAATCTTGTTTTGCTTAGAAACAAGCTTAAGGACGACTTTATGAAGCGTGAGGGCATTAATTTAACTTATTTAGCATTCTTGCTCAAAGCAGTCGTAAATGCAATTAAAGATGTGCCGATCATGAATTCGATGTGGGCGGTAGACAAAATCATAGTGAAGCGTGACATCAATATCGCGCTAGCTGTAGGAACGGAAGATTCCGTGCTTACGCCCGTTATCAAAAATGCCGACCACAAAAACGTTGCAGGTTTGGCTAAAGAAATCGAAGAGCTTGCCCGTAAGACAAGAGAAGGTAAACTGACCTTGTCTGATATGCAAGGCGGTACCTTTACCGTTAATAATACAGGCTCGTTTGGCTCGATTTTGTCCTATCCGATCATCAACTACCCGCAGGCTGCAATCTTAACGTTTGAATCGATCGTGAAGCGTCCTGTTGTCATTAATGATATGATTGCGGTTCGTTCCATGGCTAATTTATGCTTATCTCTTGATCATCGGATTTTGGACGGTGTCATTTGCGGACGTTTCTTGCAGCGCGTTAAGGATAATTTGGAAAGTTTTAATTTAGAAAGCAAATTGTACTAGAAAAGGGGAACACCATCATGGCTGAAGCGGCTGACGCAATAAGCTTGAGACGGCTGGATGCCCATTATATCGGCATGCTCGATTACGCACAGGCGTGGGAGCTGCAAAAAGCATACGTAAAGCAAATAGACCAGGAGGAGCGGGAACAATCGCTGCTCCTTCTTCAGCATCCGCCTACTTATACGATGGGCTCCGACAAGCATCCAGAACATTTGCTCCTCGATGAGGAACAGCTAAAGGAACGCGGGATTACGTTGTTCCAAATCGATCGCGGCGGAGATATTACGTATCATGGTCCAGGACAGCTGGTGGGCTATCCGCTTCTGTATTTGGAAGCTGAGGGTCTTGATTTACATGCGTATTTGCGAAGCCTGGAGCAGGTCATTATTAATTGGCTTAGCGAGTATGGAATAGAAGCGGGCAGAAAGCCGGAATATACAGGAGTGTGGGTTGGCAATCTCAAGATTGCAGCCATCGGAGTGAAATTTAATAAAGCCCGGCGTCGGCGGGGCTTTATTACAAGTCATGGTTTTGCGCTCAATATTAAATCGGGGATTGCTAAGGAGGGGTTTAGCGGGATCATTCCCTGCGGAATCCAACAATACGGTGTAACCTCCTTCAATGATTTAACGGGTCTCGAGCTATCGGTAGAGGAAGCGGCCAAGCAGCTGCTCCCTCATTTTGTCAGAGAATTTAAATGTGAATTGGATTTAATAAAGAAATAGCGAGCCAATACCGGCCAACAAGGTTGTTACAATGAGTGCGGTTACGACTAAAATGGCAACGAGTCTAATCAAACGTTGTCTGCGCATTAGGAAAACCCCTTTCTTGATTTGGAACATCATCGAATGTTCTGAGCTTGTCATTTACTCTATTGTATACGAAAGTAATGGACGGAGGAAACGTTAATGATTGCAAAAGACCGATTAGTGAATGAATTTATGGAATTAGTACAAGTGGATAGCGAAACGAAAAATGAACAAAAAATCAGCCGTGTGCTTAAACAAAAATTTGAGGCGCTGGGCTTAAAGGTTAGTGAAGATGATGCGGCAGCTAAGACAGGTCATGGAGCAGGAAACATGATTGCCATATGGGAAGCTGAAGGTACGGAAGCAGCAGCGCCAACTATATTTTTCACCTGTCATATGGATACCGTTACGCCAGGCGTTGGCATTAAGCCGCAATTGGATGCGGATGGTTACATACGGAGCGATGGCACGACGATTTTAGGCGCGGATGATAAAGCCGGTATTTCTGCGATTTTTGAGGCTATACGTGTTGTACAGGAGCAATCGCTGCCGCATGGGCGCATTCAATTTGTTATTACAGTCGGTGAAGAATCAGGACTACTGGGCGCTCGCGCTCTGGATTCATCAAAGCTAGAAGCGAAGTTTGGGTATGCCCTGGATTCGAACGGAGCGATAGGGGATATTGCTGTAGCAGCACCGACACAAGCGAAGGTAACGATTAAAATGTATGGTCGTTCGGCCCATGCAGGAGTCAATCCAGAGGATGGCATAAGTGCTATTCAAGTTGCGGCAAAAGCGATTGCAAGAATGCCTCTTGGCCGTATCGATGAGGAGACAACTGCGAACATTGGCCGTTTTGAAGGTGGAGGCGCTACAAATATCGTGTGTGATTATGTAAAGCTGGATGCTGAAGCGAGAAGTATCGTACAGTATAAGCTGGACAATCAAATCGAAGCGATGCGAAAAGCGGTAGAAAGCGCAGCGGAAGAGTTTGGGGCGCGGGGAGAGCTGGAGAGTGAAGTAATTTACCCGGCATATCAGTATGATGATGAGGATCCGGTCGTACAGCTGGCGAAAAAAGCGATCATTGCTATCGGTCGCACACCGCGCACGTTCCACTCGGGCGGAGGCAGCGATGCGAATATTTTTAACGGCTTAGGCATTCCTACTGTCAATCTGGCCGTTGGCTATGAACATATTCATACAACGAAAGAACAAATTAAGGTCGAAGACTTAGTTAAAACGACCGAGCTTGTGGTAGAAATCATTAAACAGGCAGCGCAAGCTGAATAATTAAATGAAAAAATATTTTTCGCCGATTGCTGAATTGCATTAGCTTGCCGAACATGACAGAAAGCCCTTCATTCATACGGCTCAGCTTAGGCTGAACGCGGATGGAGGGTTTTTGTCTTTTGGCTTTATAAGACGTATTTAATTTGTTTTTTCTAAAGGAACACGGCGCACGCTGATAACGCCTGTATATTCGGACATAGGTGTCTTGGATAAAGATGAAGCTGAAAGTTTGCGCAGCTGATGCCTAATTTCCCAACCTTTGCCAACTAATCGTAAATGATTCAACGCAATGTATTGTTTCATATTATTCGCCCCTGTCGATTTGATATAATGATAGTTATGCAGCGGCAGGACAAGTTATGCGTAGTAAACACACAACAATTAAGGGAGAGATTACGATTGGAAGAGCAACAACCGACTGTTCTATGGCGTGAAGAAACCATTCATACTGAGCCTATATTTGAAGGTAAAATGATAACTCTGCAGGTTGATACCGTAACGCTTGCGGATGGCAGAACAGCGACAAGAGAAATCGTGAAGCATCCCGGTGCGGCTGCCGTTATGGCATTATTAGACGGAAAGCTCCTTGTGGTTGAGCAATTTCGCAAACCGCTTGAAAAATTTCAAATCGAAATTCCTGCAGGCAAGCTAGACCCTGGAGAAGATCCGTTAACAGCTGCAGCTCGCGAGCTTGAGGAGGAGACGGGTTACCGCTCCAACGAACTGAAGCTATTGAGCGCGTTTTACACCTCCCCAGGTTTCGCGGATGAGAAACTATATATCTATTTCACGGACAAGGTAGAGCAAGGCGTGCAAAACCCGGACGACGATGAAGATCTCAGAGTTGAAGCCATTACGCTAGAGCAAGCCGAAGCCTACATACTAGAGGGTCGCATCAGTGATGCGAAAACGATTTTGGCTGTCTATGCTTGGAAACTATATAATCTAACTGGTCGGCTGTAGCCGACCTTCTTTTCTATCTACATACCCGTCATACCCCGCTATAACTCTTCATACAATACAATAAAAAAGACAACCCCTTTTTGTGTGATTTCGATGTCTTACCCATATGAGGAAATCGCTGATTATTGAAATAGATGAAAATAAAATAGACTCCAAGTTTAGTTTTATCTATAAATTTCAATTTTGAGAACAGCAGATGTAGTTCGTTAGAAAATAACTTGAAAATTGCAGCTAAATGAGCTGGAATATGCCAAATTGGATCAACCGATTAATTTTAGAAGGAGTTTTTCCAGTTAATTGCATAAATTCAGCTGATACCAGCGAAATAGCTGGAGAAATTCCCGTTATATCTAGTAAATCGTGTTCATTGATAACGAAAGGTTTCATCCGCAGATCCAGCATAGTCCATCAAACGTTAAGCGGTCCCCCAGGAACGAAAGCGATCCACCGCAAACAAAAGTTACGCATGCCGGATGAACACCAACTTTAGTCGAGTTGCGGGTGTCCAGAGGGTGCAACCCTTGGGGCCCTCCCTTGGAAGGGAAGTTTGGGTGAGGTTGAAACTTTTAGATGTATTTTGTAATCAACCCGTAAAAGTAGCCCAATCTCGTCCATCAAACGTTAAGCGTGTCCCGCAGGGACGAAAGCGATCCGCCTCAAACAAAGGTTACACGTGCCGGATGAACAACAACGTTAGTCGAGTTGCGGGTGTCCAGAGGGTGCAACCCTTGGGGCCCTCCCTTGGAAGGGAGGGTTTGGGTGGGTTCGAAAAGCTCTTAGAAAAGCTCTTAGAAAAGCTCTTAGAAAAGCTCTTAGAAAAGCTCTTAAAAATAATAACCCTTGAGGGCAGGGAGAAATCCTTTATAAAGGGCTGGGTTCCACATTCGTGAAAGGTTTGGTGACCATGATAAAAAACCAATTGTCATTGTATGTATTCGTATCCGTACTTTTTGTCGTGGGCGTTATTTTCGGAGCGTTAATGGTCAATGCTCTTACGCTTGAGCAGCAGCAGGAGCTTGCACAAGACGTCGATCAATATGTACAGCTCATGAATGACGGCATTGGTTCAGGTGCGGTCCATTCCTTTTGGGATCGTTTTTTCTTCCACAGCAAATGGCTGCTGTTATTGTGGCTTTTGGGCATCACAGTTGTCGGCATACCGGGGGTGCTAGCCCTTAACTTCTTGAAGGGAGCACTGGTCGGATTTTCGGTAGGAACACTCATCAATCAATATGCATGGAAAGGCGTACTATTTTCATTGGTCTCGATTGCCCCGCAAAACATGATAGCTGTTCCGGCAATGGTCATTATGAGTGCAGCTGCGATTTCGTTCTCCATGTTTGTTATCAAAAATAGGCTTCTTATGCAGAAGGGGGAGCTTGCTCCCCAGCTGGGCTCCTTTACGTCTACGGCCATACTGATGCTAATTTTTTTTGCGGGCGCAGCCCTGTTTGAAGCGTATATTTCACCTGCATTAATCAGCTGGGTTTCACCGCTGCTTTCGTCTGCGAGTGCCACAATCTGACACCAAAATGTTTGACTTTACTGCATGGTAGCACCTATAATGAGAGGTAACGTTTCCTGAAATAGGCGCAGACATGTGGTAGGGGGGAAATCATGGAAGCCCGGATTGAGAAAATTAAACAACAGTTGCAGTCGCAGGGCTACAAATTAACCCCGCAGCGCGAAGCAACGGTGCGTGTTTTGTTAGAGAACGAAGACGACCACCTGAGCGCTGAAGATGTATTTATGCTAGTAAAGGATAAGGCCCCGGAAATCGGACTTGCAACGGTTTATCGGACATTGGAATTGCTAAGCGAAATGCATGTTGTCGAAAAATTGAATTTCGGCGATGGGGTAGCCAGGTACGATCTGCGTACGGACAGCAACAAGCATCATCACCATCACCTAATATGTGTGCAATGTGGATCAATGGATGAGATTAAGGAAGATTGGCTTTTGCCATTAGAAGAACGGCTAGAGCAGGAGTACGGATTTTTTGTCATCGACCATCGTCTTGACTTTCAAGGCATTTGTCGTCGTTGCAAAGAGAAAAACGATATCGCTAACCCTAATGAAAATCAAACTTAAACGGCTTGGCTGCCCAGCATAACTGGACGGCAAAGCCGTTTTGGCATTTTATAAGGAACCAACATTCAAACATTTTCTTACATAGTCAATGGGATTAGCCATTTTACACATATATGATTGTTGCACGAGCGCACATATTTTTTGAAATATAACAAAGTATAGAAACGTAACAAATGCTGAGCGAACATTTTGCCATTGCTCTTCTCCAAATGGACGATCATTCCGTCTCGCACTCTCATACAACATAGAAAGCGATATTTTATGCCGCTTGATTAGAAGAAACCTGATGGAGGTATTAGATATGATTGTGGGAGTCCCTAAGGAAATCAAACAAAGTGAGTACCGAGTTGCTTTAACCCCTGCAGGCGTAACCGTACTTTCTTCTGCCGGACATAAAGTGCTTGTGGAATCTGGGGCGGGCAGCGGCAGCGGATTTGAAGATAGTGATTATTTACGTGAGGGTGCCGAGATTATCATGTCCGCTGCGGAGGTTTGGGATCGTGCCGAAATGATTATGAAGGTGAAGGAACCGCTTGCGGAGGAGTTTGCTTATTTTCGCGAGGGACTGTTGCTGTTTACGTATTTGCATCTGGCAGCAGCGCCCGAATTAACGAGGGCGCTGATTGATAAAGGTGTCACGGGGATTGCTTATGAGACGATTCAGCTGGCCAATGGCAGTCTGCCGCTCTTAACTCCAATGAGTGAGGTGGCGGGAAGAATGTCCGTTCAAGTAGGGGCGCAATTCCTAGAAGCATTTAATGGAGGGAGAGGCGTACTGCTTGGAGGAGTGCCTGGTGTACCGCCAGCAGAGGTTGTAATTATAGGCGGCGGGATTGTGGGAACAAATGCTGCAAAAATCGCATTAGGCATGGGGGCCAATGTCGTCATTCTGGAAAGAAGCGCTGACCGAATGAGATATTTGGACGACATTTTTGGCGGGAGAGTTCATACGCTGATGTCGAGTCCTTACCATATTGCCGAAGCGGTTTCCAAAGCTGATTTACTCATTGGAGCGGTTCTCATACCGGGAGCGCGCGCGCCTCATTTGGTAACGGAGCCCATGGTGCAAGCCATGAAGAAAGGCTCGGTTATCGTAGACGTTGCGGTTGATCAAGGCGGCTCTATCGCGACAGTCGATCGGCCGACAACGCACAAGGACCCAATCTACATCAAGCATGGCGTAGTCCATTATGCGGTTGCTAATATCCCGGGAGCAGTGCCACGGACATCTACGTTTGCTTTAACGAACGTAACGATACCTTATGCGCTCGATTTGGCAAGCCATGGCATGGAAGCTGTTCGAAAAAGCATACCTTTGCAAAAAGGTGTGAATACACATGCGGGCAGAGTGACCTACGAGCCTGTTGCCGCAGCAACCGGTCTTCCGTATGTACCGCTTGAGAAATGGTTGGACAGCGTGCCTTACGAAGGTTTGCAGGATTAATGGCATATTCGTGCCAGCCTCCACATATGGTGATACGGACGAACAATCGTATCGGCATGCTAAGGGGGCTGGTTTGTATGGTTTTTTCGATCCGCAGATGGACGAGCCGTATCGTTTTTATTGTGGTTTTCACCGTATTGCTTTTCGTTGTCACCGGCGGCTACCGCTGGCTTGCGGATGCAATATCGCCTGTACATCCTTATCGTGAACCGAAAGGGGATGCGATGAAGGTTTTTCTCACAGATCCGGATTCACCTGATAGCAAAGATGTTGCTGATCGGCTCCGATGGTTTTATTGGTATGGCGAGTAGCTTGTTGTGCAGATTGTACAGAAAATCCATGCAAGCAGGATTAATAGAGTCGAATGTTGAATATTTTTGTAGAAAAGCATGGTTAACCATGCCGTGTGTCTTAAGTGAAAGGGAGTCCAATGAAAGCTCATTTAAATCACTATATACATTATTTGCGAACGGAACGAAGGTTGTCCGAAAATACACTATCTTCTTATGAACGGGATTTGAATCAGTTTATTCATTATGTGCAGGAGCAAGGGATTAATGACATAACTGCCGTACAAAGACATCTTATTTCAAGGTATATGCTTCATTTGAAGGAGCAGGGTAGAAAAGCTGCGACGCTTTCAAGACATATTGTTTCTGTCCGGGCTTTTTTTCACTACTTAGTCGCTCAGGGCTATCTTTTGTCTAACCCGTCAATCTATATGGAAGCGCCTAAACAGGAAAAAAAGCCTCCAAGCATATTGAGTGTCGCTGTCACCAGCACATTGCTTGAGACGCCTGACAGTGCCAGCGCAGCAGGAAAACGTGATAAAGCGATGCTGGAGCTCATTTACGCCACGGGAATTAAGGTGTCTGAGCTTGTGGCACTGAATATTGAACATATCAACATGCAGCTGGAATTTATTCAATGTATTGGCACAGGCCTTAAGGAGCGAATCGTTCCTTTTGGGCGGTTAGCGGCAAAAGCATTATCTGATTATCTCGATTCGGGAAGAACTGAATTATTGACGGAAAGAGAATCGGAATCTGCTTTATTCTTAAATCATTTAGGTACGCGTTTGACAAGACAAGGGTTTTGGAAGACGATAAAGAAGCATGCGAAGGAAGCGGGAATCAATGAGGATATTACCCCTTATACCCTTAGGCATTCTGTAGCTGCGCACTTACTGGATAACGGGGCGGATATTAGAGCGGTCCAGGAGCTTCTCGGACATGCCGACATTTCGACTACGCTTAAGTATACGCAGGTATCCACAACGCGTATAAAGGATACATATAACCGTGCTCATCCGCGCGCATAAGGCAGGGGAGCAAGGATGGATTAGACACAGAGGAGGAAATCATACATATGAAATTTGATCGCATCACGGTAATTGTGTTGGATAGCGTGGGGATTGGCGAGCTTCCTGATGCGGAGACATTTGGGGATTTAGGCTCCCATACGCTTGGTCATATCGTGGAGAGTGTACAAACTACGAAGCTTCCGCATTTAAGAAAATGGGGACTTGACCGAATCGCTCCGATTCATGATTGGCAGCCAGCAACCGAATCTTCAACTGCTTATTATGGAAAAATGGCCGAAGTTTCGGTAGGTAAGGATACGATGACTGGGCACTGGGAACTTATGGGTCTGAAGTTGACGGTTCCGTTTCAAACCTTCCCGGAAGGCTTCCCTCCAGAGCTGCTTATTCCCTTTGAGGAACGCACAGGACGGAAAGTGATCGGCAATAAGCCTGCTAGCGGTACAGAGATTTTGGACGAGCTTGGAGCGGAGCAAATGGAAACAGGCGCTTGGATCGTCTATACATCGGCAGATAGCGTGTTTCAAATTGCTGCCCATGAGGATGTCATTCCTCTCGAAGAGCTTTACCGTGCTTGTGAAATTGCCCGAGAGCTCACCATGGATGACCGTTTTACGGTCGGCCGTGTCATTGCAAGGCCATACATAGGCAAGCCTGGCGCTTTCAAGCGCACACCGAATCGACATGATTACGCAGTGAAGCCACCGCAGCCTACCGTATTAAACGCTTTGAAGGATGCAGGCTTTGACTCCATCGCGATTGGCAAAATTAATGATATCTTTGATGGAGAGGGCATAACGGCTTCGTCGCCTACAAAAAGCAATGCCGATGGAATCGAAAAAACGCTTGAGCAGCTTAAGCAGCCGTTTAAAGGTCTTTTGTTCACGAATCTTGTTGATTTTGATTCCCTTTACGGGCATCGCCGCGATCCAAAAGGGTATGCTGCCGCATTAGAGGAATTTGATCAGGCGGTACCTGCTTTGGAGCAGCAATTGGGCGAGAGAGATCTTCTTATCGTGACAGCCGATCACGGGAATGATCCTGTGCATCCAGGTACGGACCATACCCGTGAATATGTACCTATTCTTTTATACAGCCCTGCGTTTAATGAGCCGGGCCTACTTCCAGTTCGTTCAACCTTCTCGGATCTTGGCGCAACGATAGCTGATAATTTCGGTGTTCAGGCACCTCCGAATGGAAGAAGCTTCCTCTCGGAATTGATCGTAGAAAAACAAGCTTAAAAAACAGCGGATTAGGATATTAATGAGTTACTGAATTTATTTTAGGAGGAATTGAAATGACTACAATTACATCACCAGGACTAACGGCAGCACATATAAAAGAAGCGGCAGCCTATATCCAAGCAAAAACAGAGCAGCGGCCGGAGATTGGCTTAATTATGGGCTCGGGGCTTGGCGTATTAGGTGACCACTTGGAAAATGCCGTATCGATTCAATATCATGACATTCCGTACTTTCCGATCTCGACGGTAGAGGGTCATGCAGGCGAGTTGTTAATCGGAACATTTTCGGGAAAAACGGTCCTGCTCATGCGCGGGCGTTTTCACATGTATGAAGGCTATGGTCCGGAGCTTACAGCTTTCCCGGTTCGCGTCATGAAGGCATTGGGCGTACAGACATTGCTTGTAACCAATGCAGCGGGCGGCATCAATACCGATTATGAAGCAGGCAACCTGATGTTGATTTCCGATCATATTAATTTTACGGGAAAAAACCCGCTAATCGGACCGAACGATAATGAGTTAGGCGTACGTTTTCCTGACATGTCCGAAGCATACAGCAAACGATTAAGAGCAATTACACGCGATATTGCAACAGCCCAAGGCTTCACGCTGCGTGAAGGAGTTTATGCGGGACTGCTTGGTCCTACATACGAAACGCCGGCAGAAATTCGAATGTTGAGAGTTCTTGGCGCCGATGCTGTCGGAATGTCGACTGTTGCGGAAGTAATAGCTGCGCGTCATTCGGGAATTGAGGTCGTCGGAATTTCTTGTATAAGCAATATGGCCGCAGGTATTTTGGATCAGCCGTTGTCACATGCGGAAGTAATGGAAACGACTGAACGAGTCAAGTCCCAATTTTTGGGACTTGTTACTGCGTTGATAGCAGCTATGTAATATTTTTTGTAACACAATTGTAATAATTCCGTCGACTCAATATGACAGTGTTTTTTTTATGTTTCGTCGTATAATGTCCCTGATTACAGGAAGATGGAGTGGACAAAGAATATGGACAAGCAATTAATCACACAGATGGAGCAGTTGCGTAAAAAGATGGTAGAAGCGGCTCTATTGAATGAAAGCCTTCAGCATTTGGACGTAATTATGCTTAGCCAATCACTTGATGAGATTATTGTCCAGGTGCAGAGGGAGCGACGCGCTTATAGTTAGTTAACGACGGAATGGCGAATGGAGAGGGAAATATGCGGTCGGTAGACATAATACAGAAGAAAAGAGACGGTGGCGAGCTGACCGCTTCTGAGTTAACTTTTTTAATTGACGGATATTCTCGCGGAGATATTCCTGATTATCAGCTCTCGGCATGGGCAATGGCTGTCTTTTTCCGAGGAATGACTGCGAAGGAAACGGCTGCGCTCACGCTGGCAATGGCTAATTCGGGAGATCAGGTAGATCTCGGTCCCATTAGCGGAATTAAAGTGGATAAACATAGTACAGGCGGCGTTGGGGACAAAACTACCTTAATCCTTGCGCCATTGGTTGCATCAGTAGGCATTCCTGTTGCAAAGATGTCCGGTCGCGGCTTAGGTCACACCGGCGGAACCATAGATAAGCTTGAATCCATTGAAGGCTTTCGTACAGAGCTCTCCCGTGAGAAGTTTATGACGCAGGTGAACGATATCGGATTATCTGTTATTGGTCAAAGCGGAAATCTCGCGCCTGCGGACAAGAAACTATATGCGCTTAGGGATGTTACCGCTACGGTGGAGTCGATTCCGCTGATCGCAAGCTCAGTCATGAGCAAGAAGATTGCCGCCGGGGCAGACGCCATTGTGCTTGATGTAAAAACGGGAAGCGGGGCGTTTATGAAAACGCTGGAGGATTCCGAGCAATTGGCGAAAGCGATGGTAGATATCGGGACGGAAGTCGGGCGAAATACGGCTGCTGTCATTAGTGATATGGATCAACCGCTGGGCTTCGCGATCGGCAACGCCCTTGAAGTGCAGGAATCAATTGAAACACTCAAAGGAAACGGTCCAGATGATCTTACGGAGCTTTGTCTAACATTAGGCGCTCACATGGTCGTATTGGGCGGGAAGTCGGATTCAGTAGAGTCTGCGAAGGAGCTCCTTCGCGACCAGATTAAGAGCGGAGCCGCTTTAGAGAAATTTAAAGCTTTCATAGCCGCTCAAGGCGGTGACGCATCGATTGTCGATGATCCATCTAGACTGCCGCAGGCACCTATCATCATCGAGGTGACAGCCGAAGGATCGGGCTTCGTAAACGCCATTGAAGCAGAACAGTTAGGTTTGGCTGCAATGCTTTTAGGCGCAGGCCGAGCCACGAAGGATGCAATAATTGATTATGCCGTTGGTGTTACGCTTCGAAAAAAGGTAGGAGACACCGTCAATACTGGGGATACCCTTGCGCTGCTTCATGTTCGGAACGCTGATGAAGCCACAAAAGAAGTAGCTGTAAAAGTAAGGCAGGCATATTCCCTGTCAGCTGAGAAGCCTGAGCCGCGAGCTTTGCTACTATCGGTAATTACAGCTGAGGGCGTACAACGTTATTAATTCTGGAAACATAAAAGTAATCCGCTCCTATATAGGGGCGGATTTTTGTTGTGCAAATCATTCTAGCTATTTGGAATAATTTCCAGATTATGAGTCAACACTGAAAAGAGAAATATAAGCGAATTGTGTGGCATCTTCGTTTGCTTCACAAAACTTAAGAGAATGCTTTCGAAGTAAGTTTTGCTTCACAAAACTTTTCAGGAGGAGATCTAGTTGAAAAATCGTTCTATCAAGCTATGTTTAATTATTCTCGCATTCACGCTCATGCTGCCAGCAGCTGCTTATGCTGCTGTGGAGCCGACGCCGGCTCCCGGACCTGCGCCTTCCAATCAAGCACCTAACGCAAATCTGGCGCCTTCTGCGCGATCTGCCATTCTAATGGATGCCGATAGCGGCACGGTCATTTACGAGAAAAATAGTCATGATAAGCTGCCGCCGGCGAGCATTACAAAAATCATGACGCTGCTGCTGATCATGGAAGCGTTGGATGACGGGAAGATCAAGCTTTCTGACAAGGTCCAGACGAGTGAATACGCTGCGTCTATGGGCGGCTCGCAAATTTTCCTTGAACCGGGAGAAGAAATGACCGTAGATGATATGATTAAAGGTATTGCCTTGGCATCTGGGAACGATGCTTCCGTGGCGATGGCGGAGAAGCTTGCTGGTACAGAGCAGCAATTCGTTGCGATGATGAATGAGCGGGCACAACAGCTTGGAATGAACGATACACAGTTTGTTAATCCAAACGGATTACCCGTAGCGAACCATTTCTCGTCAGCGCATGACATCGCCGTGATGTCTAGAGAGCTTCTGAAGCATTCCGAGGTTACAAAATATACAGGTCTTTACCAGGATTACTTGCGTAAAACGTCTGAGAAGCCTTTCTGGCTTGTAAATACGAATAAGCTCGTGCGGTTCTACAGCGGAGCAGACGGCTTGAAGACAGGCTTTACGAGTGAAGCAAAGTATTGTCTATCGGCAACTGCCAAGCGTGATAACATGCGTGTTATAGCTGTTGTAATGGGCGAGCCTGACACGAAGACCCGCAACGCTGAAGTATCCCAAATGTTTGATTATACGTTCGCGCAATATATGAATCACTCGATTATTAAAGAGGGCGAATCCATGGGGACACTGCAAATAGAGAAGGGTGTGGCACCTGAGCTGCCGCTCGTTGCTAAACATGCTTACAGCGTGCTTTTGAAGAAAGGCAGCCAAACCAAGGACATTCGGTATGAGCTGAAAATCGACGGTCCGCTTAAAGCGCCGGTCCAACTTGGTCAGCCAATCGGCAAGCTCGTAGTCTACCAAGGCAATCAAGTGCTTAAAGAATTTGACGTGGACGCGCCGCTATCGGTCGAGCGTGCTGGCTGGTGGAAATTACTTAAGCGATCCGTCTCGGGATTATTCTCGTAACATAATGCGGTAATCCATGCGAATATATGCTGAAAACAACTCGCATTTTGTCAGCTGTTAGCGGTATGCTTCTAGTTTTGTCGGCATGCAGGAAAAGGCCATCAATTTGGAGAATTGCTAGTTCTATCTCGGCAAGTGTAACTGTCTGATTCTGACTCACCGCAGATCAGCCCGTGTTGCACGGTGGAATGTAAGGAAGGTATACAGGATTGACCTATTCTTTCTTATGTTTGAAAAAACCTAGAGGAGATGAACAGCATAATGAGTCTGCAAACTGAATTGGAGCAATACCGTAATGTGCTGATCGTAAGGCTTCGGGGCGAGTTGGATCACCATACAGCCGATGTCGTGCGTTATAAGATGGAGGAAGCCATTCTCCGGGGGAGCAGCGAGCATGTCATTCTCAGCTTGAAGGAGCTGCAGTTTATGGACAGCTCCGGTCTTGGCGTCATTTTGGGACGGTATAAGCAGGTGAAGAGCAAGGGTGGCAAGATGGTCGTCTGTGATGTGAATCCAAATGTTCATCGTTTATTCGAAATGTCGGGCTTGTTCAAGATTTTGACGATACATGATAATGAGCGAAACGCAATTTCCAGTTTGGAGGTGGTGTCATGAACGGATCTAATGAAATGACGCTTTCCTTCAGCGCCCGATCGGAAAACGAGGCCTTCGCACGAATTGCAGTCGCTGCATTTGTGTCGCAGCTCGATCCGACGCTCGAGGAGCTGAATGATTTAAAGACAGCGATTTCCGAAGCCGTAACGAATGCGATTATTCACGGCTACGAGAATGATCCCACCTGCGAGGTTAAAATTGAAGCCCAAATCGAAGGTGATTCCGTATCGATTACCGTGTCGGATAATGGCCGTGGCATTGAAGATTTGGAACTTGCTCGGCAGCCGCTATACACATCGAAGCCTGAGCTTGAGCGTTCTGGGATGGGCTTTACGATAATGGAAAACTTTATGGACCGTTTTGAAGTTTCAAGTAAGATAGACGGCGGGACGCGCGTAGCCATGCTGAAACGAATCGAATCGAAAAAAGCGCTTTACAATTAGCGTATAGGGGTTGAACCTCATGGATGTCAATCTAAAGCAGACGGCCCAGCCATATTTGGATGACGCGGAAGTAAAGCGGCTTATTGCGTTAAGTCAATCCGGCGATACGCTTGCAAGGGATACACTCGTACAGTGCAACATACGGCTAGTTTGGTCAGTCGTGCAGCGGTTCATCAATCGCGGTTATGAGCCCGAGGATTTGTTCCAAATCGGCTGCATTGGATTGCTTAAGTCAGTAGACAAATTCGACTTGTCCTATGATGTGAAGTTTTCCACGTATGCGGTTCCCATGATTATTGGGGAAATTCAACGGTTTTTACGCGATGATGGTACGTTAAAGGTAAGCAGATCCCTCAAAGAAACCGCCAATAAGGTGCGCAAAATGAAGGATGAGCTCTCCAAAACGTTAGGTCGTTTGCCCACCATTAGTGAGGTTGCGGAGCGGCTGGGTATTACACCTGAGGATGTCGTTTTCGCCCAAGAAGCAAATAAACCGCCAACTTCAATACACGAAACTGTGTTTGAGAATGACGGCGATCCCATCACATTAATGGATCAAATAGCGGATGAATCCCAAGATCGATGGTTTGACAAGCTTGCGCTTGTTGAAGCCATAGAAGGTCTAAGCGAACGCGAGAGATTAATCGTATACTTACGTTATTACCGCGACAAAACGCAATCCGAGGTGGCTAGCAGGCTGGGAATATCACAGGTTCAGGTTTCACGTCTCGAGAAAAAAATATTACAGTCCATAAAAGACCAAATCGCCCTTTAAGGCGATTTGGTTTTTTCTATTTTTTACCTCATTTTGAATGAGTATCCGAATCGTCCTTTTCTCATACTAAAAGGGAAACATACTCCAAAGTTTAAGCAGAAGGGAAGCTGACAGATGGCAATACCAAACCATTCGGTCCTCTATCTGCGTCTAAAAAAACGAATCTACACGAAACCAAATCAGCAGGTCACTTTAGGTCAGGCAGCCAGGCTTCTGGCTAAGGACGATAATCTCGAAAAAAAATTGAAGTCACTTGTGCTTTACGAGCATAAGAAAGCGGACGGCAATCGCGTCGTGATCGATTTGCTGCAGATCGTCAAAGCTATTCGCGAGCTTGAGCCAGGAATAACTGTCGAAGCCTATGGAGACCCTCAGGTGCTAGTGATGATAGCGGAAAAACCGGTAAAGCCACGGATTCCTATCCTTATTCTAGCTTGGCTTCTGCTTTTTTTCGGAGCTGGCCTCGCGATCATGAACTTTCATACAGATGTCAGCATGAAGGAGGTTCATATACGCATTGTCGAGCTGATTACCGGTAAACGAACGGATCATCCGCTTTGGTTTCAAATTCCTTATTCGCTTGGGATAGGGCTTGGAATGGTGTTGTTCTTTAACCACATCTTCCGGAAAAGATTCAATGAGGAACCGAATCCGCTTGAGGTAGAGCTTTATATGTATCAAGAAAATGTAAATGCATATGTCATTGCCGATGAAATGCGCAAAAAATCGGATTACGACCAGACAAAGGATAAAGAGCATGATTAGCGCGCTTGCTAATATTTTTGTTGCACTGCTTGGGCTGGCGGGCGGCCTTGCTGTAGGAAGCGGATTGGTCGCCTTGCTTATTGTTCTTGATCTTATTCCTCGGCTTGCTCAGATTGCGAATGCATATCGCATGTCAGTGTGGTTCGAGACAGCCGTCATTTGCGGATCATTGTATTGGACGTTTGCCGATTTCATGAATTGGAAGCTGTCATTGCCTTCAGGTTTATTTTTGAGCACAGCAGGGCTGTTTGACGGGATATTTGTTGGGATGCTTGCGGCAGCTTTGACAGAGGTAATGAACGTACTTCCCATTTTGGCAAAAAGAATGAATTTATCTGATTACATGGTCGCGCTAGTTATGGCTATGGTACTTGGGAAAACATTAGGCTCTTTGTTTGATTGGCTTGTATTTCAATGGTGATACATAAAGGACGAGGTGAAGGCGAATGAAGGATAATCAGAATTCCGAAGGACAGGGAAAGGATCGGCACATCGTGCCTCCCATTTTAAATATTCCGGAGCAGCAGCAGGAGGAATCGGGCATTGCGGTAGATGAAGCATCATTTGTTCACTCAAACAAACGAAAAAAGATTGGGAGCGCGATTTCCGAATCTACAAGAAAAAATGATGAAAAGCCGGACAAAGAACCGATTCCATCTGATTTAGACGAAGTGCTGGCGCGATTGGAACATGAGATCGGTTATAAAACGAGCTTCGATGTCGTCGTGAGAGAAATGACATTCGGTGAGCGGCGAACAGCTATGTTATGCATGAATGGTTTGGTCAAGGATACGCTGCTGACCGAGGTGCTCAAGCGTTTGACATTCCTGCAGCCGGAAGATCTTTCGGCTCATGCGTTCCATTCTTTTTTAGACTTGTACGTTCCAGCTGCTCAGGTAACAAAAGAAGATAATTGGAATAATATGCTGACGGGCGTGTTATCCGGCGGAACCGCGTTGTTTATCGACGGCGAGTCGAGCGTAGTAATGATTGATGCTAAGGCTTTTCCTGCGCGCGGACCAGAGGAACCGTCACTGGAGAAAGTCGTACGCGGCAGCAGAGACGGCTTTGTGGAAACGTTAATGGTAAATGTATCGCTCGTTCGGAGACGGCTCCGCGATCCGCAGCTGCGTTACGAGATCGTTCGTGTGGGCGAGCGGACGCAAACGGATGTTTGTATAGCTTATATCGATGATATCGTTGATAAAGAGCTGCTCAAATCGATTAAAGATAAAATTTCGATGGTGAAGATCGATGGCTTGCCGCTAGCGGATAAGCAGCTCGAAGAGTCAACCGTTAAGCGGGGTTGGAGTCCGTTCCCGCTCGTCCGTTACTCGGAAAGACCCGATACGGTTGCCGCACACTTACTTGAGGGGTACGTCGCGGTATTCGTTGATACTTCGCCAAGCGTTATGACCCTACCGACTACCTATTCAGATCTTATGCAGCATGCAGAGGAGAACCGGCAAACGCCATTTATCGGTACTTATTTACGCTGGGTGCGATTTATTGGTATTTTTGCCTCCTTGTTCATGCTGCCGCTATGGCTGTTATTTGTAATGCATCCTGAATTGAAGCCGCCGGCGCTAGAATTTTTAGGTCCGAATAAAACGGCAAAACTGCCGTTAGTCGTCCAGTTCCTGCTTGCCGAGATCGGAGTGGATTTACTGCGGATGGCATCCGTACATACCCCAACTTCGCTCGCAACGGCGATGTCACTCGTTGCTGCGATTCTAATTGGTGATATTGCGGTCCAAACCGGAATTTTCGTGAATGAAGTCATCTTGTATATGGCTGTTGCGGCGATTGGCATGTTTGCAACGCCCAGCTACGAGCTTGGGCTCGCAAACCGAATTGTTCGATTGGTGCTCATCATTTCGGTGGCCGCCTTCAGCGTGCCTGGCTTCGTCATAGCAACGACAGCCATTATGCTGATGCTTACTATGGAACGTTCCTTCAATCGTCCCTATATGTGGCCAATTATACCATTTGATGTGAGAGCGGTTTGGAGCATCATGGTCCGCCAGCCCGTTTTGTACAACCGAACCCGTCCAAATAACTTGAGGCCGCAGCAGCGCGATAAGATGCCCAAAACAGAGTGATTCATAAAATGCAAATGAAATGTTGATTTATCCATTACGCAGGGCGGGGAAATTGCGTTATACTGGTTCTATTGATGCAAATTCTATCCATTCTACCTGCTTGCAGTTAGAAGAAAGCTGAGGGGAAAATATGTACCTGCATGGAACTAGTAAAATTAACGAAAAAGGTCATTTGGAAATTGGCGGTTGCGATGTAGCTGATTTGGCTGCGGAGTTTGGTACGCCACTATATATTGTGGATGAGGCTCTAGTGCGTCAACGCGCGAGCGAGTATGTCGAGGCTTTCAAAGTTTCTGGTTTAAGATTTCAAGTTGCCTATGCAAGCAAAGCATTCAGCGTAATGGCTATGTGCGCAATTGCCGAGCAAGAAGGGTTATCTCTTGATGTTGTGTCTGATGGCGAGCTCTATACGGCTATGCAAGCTGGATTTCCGGCAGAGCGTATCCACTTCCACGGAAACAACAAAACACCTGAAGAAATCAATATGGCGCTTGACGCTGGAATCGGCTGTTTCGTAGTCGATAACTTTATGGAGCTCCAGCTGTTGAACGCACTAGCTGGCGATAAAGGCAAGAAAGTAAACATCTTGCTGCGTATTACTCCAGGTGTAGAAGCACATACCCATGATTATATTTCTACGGGCCAACAAGATTCCAAGTTCGGCTTTGACCTTGGAAACGGTGCTGCGAAACAAGCGATTCAAGAAGCTCTTGCTTTGCCTAACCTAGTTATTTTGGGCGTTCATTCCCATATCGGCTCGCAAATTTTCGAAGTTGAGGGCTTCCGTATGGCGGTTGATAAAGTTGCTGATTTCGCGGTTGCAATCCGTAACGAGCTTGGACTTACATTTAAGGTAATCAATCTTGGCGGTGGCTTCGGTATTCGTTACGTGGAAGGCGATACTCCGCTTCCAATAAGCGAATATGTAGCAGCAATTACAGGAGCGATTATTACAAACTTCACAAACGCTGAGTTCCCGCTGCCTGAGATTTGGGTAGAGCCAGGCCGCAGTATGGTTGGCGATGCAGGAACGACTTTGTATACGGTAGGCACAAGCAAACATATCCCTGGCGTACGTAAATACATTGCGGTTGACGGCGGTATGACGGACAACCCTCGCCCAGCCCTTTACCAGTCCAAATATGAAGCAGTACTTGCAAATCGTGCAAATGACGCTGCTGAAGAAACGGTTTCGATTGCCGGCAAATGCTGCGAGAGCGGTGATATGCTGATTTGGGACTTGGAATTGCCTAAAGCTGAAAATGGTGACCTGCTTGCTGTTTTCTGTACAGGTGCTTATAATTATGCAATGGCGAGTAACTATAACCGTATTCGTCGTCCGGCTGTCGTTTTCGTTAAAGATGGTCAAGCAGACCTAGCGGTTAAACGTGAGTCGCTTGAAAATATCGTATGCAATGACGTCATTCCGGCTAGACTTCAAAAATCATCGCTTGCGAAATAAGGGCGAAATTGGTAACGTAGTCTTATTCGGATAAAAGAAAGGTAGATGCAGCAATGGCAAAACAAGCAAAAATTACATTAGCAAACGGCGGAGAGGTTCTAATTGATCTATTTGATCAAGACGCTCCGAACACAGTAGCAAACTTTGAAAAACTTGCTAGCGAAGGTTTCTACAACGGTCTTACATTTCACCGCGTAATCCCGGGCTTCGTTGCACAAGGCGGCTGTCCAAAAGGAAATGGTACAGGCGGTCCTGGTTACACAATCAATTGCGAAATCAACCCTAACAAGCATGAGCGCGGTACGCTTGCAATGGCACATGCCGGCCGTAACACAGGCGGCAGCCAATTTTATATCGGTTACGCTCCACAGCCGCATTTGGATGGCGGTCACACGGTTTTCGGTAAGGTTTCTAAGGGTATGGAGTTTGTTGATGCTTTCAAAGGCGGAGACAAAATGGAAAAGGTTGAAGTTGAAACGATTTAGTGTTAATATACTAACTATAATTATGTAAGTGCAGCTTTCCTTCGGGGTCAGGTGAAATTCCTAACCGGCGGTGATCGAGTAAACACAGGAGCATCGGATAACCGAACTCCTGTGATGCTCGTCAGTCCGTGACCCGGTCTAAGCAGCTTTTTATTCGGATAATTTCGATAGAAGCTAATTAGAACGGTGGACCTGGTGAAAATCCGGGACCGACAGTACAGTCTGGATGGGAGAAGGGGATGCTTCGACAGCTATAACATTCCGCTTGTTTGCGTGTGTGTTTTATTTCACATGTAGAGTTGGTTTGTTTTTTTAGCGTATTTTACAAACCGTTATCGCAGCTTTTGCGGTTTACGATTATTCGGCCATTAAAGCCGACAACGTCGATCGGTTTTGTCGTAGTTCTCAGTTTGTCTTTCATCACCCCTGTCGGATTGTTTGCCGATAGGGGTGTTTTGTTGTTCATGGACATTTTAAATGATGAGTATTACATGGGGTTAGCGCTAGAGATGGCTTCAAAGTCTTCTGGTCAAACCGGAATTAATCCGGTCGTCGGTTGTGTTGTGGTGAAGGATGGACGAATTATCGGAATTGGAACGCATCTGAAACGCGGCACAGGTCATGCCGAAGTGCATGCCCTGCAAATGGCAGGCGCTGAGGCGGAAGGCGCAACTGTTTATGTGACACTTGAGCCCTGCAGTCATTTCGGTAAAACGCCGCCATGCTGTGAGCGCATTATCGATGCAAAAGCTGCGAGGGTTGTAGTCGCAAGCGGCGATCCGAACCCAGAGGTATCCGGCAGAGGAATTGCAAGGCTTCGTGAAGAAGGCATCGACGTTACGGTAGGGGTGCTCGAGCAGCGGTCTCAGCAGCTTAACGAGAAATTCAATAAGTACATTACGACGCGTCTTCCTTTTGTAACCCTTAAGACTGCAAGCACACTTGATGGGAAAATAGCATCTCGAACTGGCGATAGCCGCTGGGTGACGGGGACGGCTGCTCGGGAACAGGTTCATACGCTGCGTCATCAGCATGAGGCCATTATGGTTGGTATCGGTACTGTGCTCGCAGATGATCCGCTCTTAAATACGAGAGCAGCAGTCCCGGCTATTGATCCCGTGCGCATAATTGTGGACTCTACACTGCGGCTGCCATTGGATGCTCGGGTAGTAGTCGATCGCTCCGTTCGTACCATCGTTTTGACCTCTGGCCAAGCAAGTGAAGATCGCCGACATGCTTTGGAAGCAGCGGGCATTGAAGTCGTGACTTGCGGGTCTGATGAGAAGGTTGATCTTATTGCCGGTATGAAAAAGCTAGGTGAGCTTGAGATCGGTTCGATCTTGCTTGAGGGCGGGGGACAACTAAACGGTGCAATGCTGGAAGCGGGTCTAATCGATAAAATCGTTCTTTATTACGCAGCAAAAATTATTGGCGGAGTTGACGCGCCAGGCGCTTTCACTTTTGCTGGTTTTGAGAAAATGGCAGATGCCGTTCAATTGGAACGTGTGAGTGTAGAAATGGCAGGCGAAGATATTTGCGTCTCCGGATATCCCGTTTATTAAAAGTTAAGGCATGCGGGTTAAACCTAATAATGTTCATAGCTTATAAGTCTGTTTTTTCGCACATCGCCGCTTAAAATTGAAGAATAGATCTTACGTTCGCTGAACCAGGCGACATAAATTTGCAAAACTTTGAATCATGCTTACGAAGTAGGTTTTGCAGTCGCAAAACCTTTGAGGAGGACGCTCATGTTTACCGGATTAGTGGAAGAAGTGGGGAAAATGAAAGGAATTACGAAGCAGGGCGAGGCGATGCGACTGGTAATCGGGGCAACTCATGTGACGGATGGTGTCATGCTTGGGGACAGCATCTCGGTCAACGGTGTTTGTTTAACCGTTACATCTTTTGACTCTTCATCGTTTTCTGCTGACGTCATGCCAGAGACGTACCGTAAGTCCAGTCTTCACCAGCTTCGTGCTGGTGAACGAGTGAATCTAGAACGTGCAATGCAAGCTGGCGGAAGATTTGGCGGTCATATTGTTCAAGGCCATGTAGACGGCACTGGCAAAATCGTCAATCGAAATTCGGATGCGAACGCGGTCGTGTATAAGATTCAATTAGAGGATTCCGACATGCTGCGCTATGTCATTCCTATGGGCTCCATAACCATCGACGGTATTAGTTTAACTGTTGTGGATACTTCCGGACATTCCTTATCAGTGTCGATCATTCCACATACGCTTGGCGAGACTGCCTTACAGCACAAGCATGCAGGCGATACCGTCAACATAGAATGCGATGTGATCGGCAAATATGTCGATCATCTGCTTCATTTCAAAAAGCCTGAGGCTGCCAAAGCCGAGTCCAAGCTCAGCACGGCATTCCTGTTGGAGAATGGTTTCTTATAACTTGATTTAGTTGAATGATTAGATTAATTAATAGGGCTGCCAAATAAAATTCATTCGTTAATTATTTGCAGATCAGTGTAAGCCGAGTGTTCAATTAACGGTAATTTCTCAAGTTAATTTAACTCAAACGGTTCAAATAGCTCATTTAACTGGAATTTCTCCATGTAAATTAGAGCATTCTCTTCCATTGAATGAAATTTGCTGATATTAGATGGAGAAATTCCAGTTAATTCGTCTAAATCATTGTAAACATTATTATTAACTGGAGAATATCCATTTAATTTATTTATTGCAGAAGCTGGGTTGTTAATCCTTAAGGTCTGGTTGTCTGCTCCTAAAAGTAACCAAAGCCCATAAGCCCATCCTCCAAATAGTAAAGCGTGTCCCGCAAGGTCGAAAGCGATCCACCGCAGACGCAGCACAAATGTATCGGTTTGGCTTCCGCGTCAGTCCAATTGCAGGTGTCCAGAGGACGCAGTCCTCGGGGCCCTCCCTTGGAAGGGAGGGTTTTGGTGGGTTCGAAAAGCCTTTAAAGGTTTGGTTGAATCTTTAAAGGTTTGGTTGAATCTTTAAAGGTTTGGTTGAATCTTTAAAGGTTGGGTTGAATCTTTCGAAGGTTTATTGAACCTTTAAGGTTGGGTTGAATCCTTAAAGTTTGGATGAAGCCTTAAAGTTTTGATGAAGCCTTATAAGGTTTGTTGATCCTTTAAAGGTCTTGTTGTCTGTTCGTAAAAGTAACCAAAGCTCATCCTCCAAAAAGTAAAGCGTGTCCTGCAGGGACGAAAGCGATCCGCCGCAGACGCAGCACACATGCACCGGTTTGGCTCCCGCGTTAGTCCAATTGCAGGTGTCCAGAGGACGCAGTCCTCGGGGCCCTCCCTTGGAAGGGAGGGTTTGGGTGGGTTCGAAAAGCCTTGAAGGTTTGGATGAAGCCTTTGAAGGTTTGGATGTAGCCTTTGAAGGTTTGGTTGTAGCTTTAGCATGGTTGTCACAAAGGAGGGAATCCCATATGGAACATACAGAAAAAAGTCCATTTGATAGAATCGAGGATGCGTTGGAGGATCTTAAGCTCGGTAAGCCGGTTATTGTCGTAGATGACGAAGATCGGGAAAACGAGGGTGATCTTATCGCGCTAGCTGATAGAACGACACCGGAGGTCAT
Source organism: Paenibacillus sp. LHD-38 (assembly GCF_031157315.1). Lineage (GTDB taxonomy): Bacteria > Bacillota > Bacilli > Paenibacillales > Paenibacillaceae > Pristimantibacillus. The sequence goes on along the minus strand of NZ_JAVIFU010000013.1, from coordinate 114,169 downwards.
TAATTTTATGATCACCGAAGCCCGGGGCCTTGTGTGTGTACCTATAACGCAGGAACGTGCGGAACAGCTTGATTTGCCGCCAATGGTCACGCATAATACGGATTATCATGGCACAGCGTTCACCGTGTCCGTCGATTACGCGGGGACTACCACCGGTATTTCGGCGTTCGAGCGCTCGGAAACGGTCAAGGCGTTAATTGACCCATCTACAAAAGCATCTGATTTCCGCAGACCGGGCCATATTTTCCCGCTCATTGCAAAGTCAGGCGGCGTGCTTCGCCGCGCAGGTCACACCGAGGCGGCCATCGATCTGGCTGTTATGTGCGGATCAGCACCGGCTGGGGCAATTTGTGAAATTATAAATGAAGACGGTACGATGGCCCGTTTGCCTGATCTGCTTGTCTTTAAAGAGAAGCACAATCTAAAGCTCATTACGATTCAAGAGCTTATTCAGTACCGCAATGCAAAGGAAAAGCTGGTAGAGCGTGCGGTTGATGTTAATCTGCCTACGGATTTCGGTACTTTCCGCGCGATTGCGTATACGAATTTTGTTGACAATAAGGAGCATATAGCGCTTATTAAAGGCGACATCGAGCCTGAACGTCCACAGCTGGTAAGAGTCCATTCCGAGTGCTTGACGGGGGATGTATTTCACTCTCATCGTTGTGATTGCGGTCCTCAGCTCGAAGCGGCACTTAAGCAAATTGAAGAAGCAGGGAGCGGTGTGCTGCTCTATATGCGTCAAGAAGGAAGAGGCATTGGTTTGATCAACAAATTAAAGGCCTACGAGCTGCAAGAGCAAGGTTTGGATACGGTTGATGCAAATTTAAAGCTTGGTTTTCCGGCTGATTTGCGCGATTATGGTATTGGCGCTCAAATTTTGAAGGATCTTGGCGTACGCCAAATGCGTTTGATGACAAATAATCCGCGCAAAATTAAAGGGCTCGAGGGTTATGGCTTAGAGGTCGTGGAACGTGTTCCGATTCAAATGGAGACGAAGGAAGATAATAAAAGTTATCTGCGAACCAAGAAATCTAAGCTGGGACATTTACTTAGCTTTGAAGATATTGACTATATCATTTAATATAACGAGAGGAAGATGACAAAATGGCACGTATTTATGAGGGACATTTAGTATCAGAAGGTTTAAAATATGGAGTAGTAGTAGGACGTTTCAACGAGTTTATTTCAAGCAAGCTTCTTGGAGGAGCATTGGATGCTTTTAAGCGCCACGGTGCACAGGATTCTGACGTTGAAGTCGCTTGGGTTCCAGGTGCATTCGAAATTCCGCTAATCGCGCAAAAAATGGCTGAGAGCGGAAAATACGACGCGGTTATCACCCTTGGCGCGGTCATTCGCGGATCAACGCCGCATTTTGATTTTGTTTGCAATGAAGCGGCTAAGGGCGTTGCAGCAATCGCGCTGAAAACAGGTATCCCAACGATTTTTGGCGTACTCACGGTGGATTCGATTGAGCAAGCTATCGAGCGTGCTGGCACAAAAGCAGGAAATAAAGGTTACGAGGCTGCTGCCAGCGCAATTGAAATGGCGAATTTGACAAAGCAATTGCAAGGTTAAGCTGCGAAGTTAAGGCTAGGCGGGAGGAAATGTAAGTGTCGGTGCTTTATAAGCTGGATTCTTTTGAGGGGCCGCTTGATCTATTGCTTCACTTGATCGACAAAGCCGAAATCGATATCCATGAAGTGTCTATCAGCGAGATTACGATTCAATATATGGATTACTTGCATGCGATGAAGGAGCTGGAGCTGGAGGTTACGAGTGAGTTTCTAGTGATGGCGGCTACCCTCTTGGCGATAAAGAGCAAGCAGCTTCTTCCTAAGCCTCCCGTATTTGAGGATGATTACGAGGATTGGCCTGATGATGGTCTGGATCCGCGAGACGAGCTCATACAGAAGCTCGTAGAATACAGAAAGTTCAAGCAAATTGCCGAACAGCTGCGCGAGAAGGAAGTCGAGCGCAGCCTTGTTTATTCTCGTGAACCGGAAGATATGACGCCATTCATGAAGGAAGAGAAGGTTAACCCAGTGGAGGGCGTCCATCTGTCTGATTTAATTTCTGCCTTTCAGAAGGCACTGCGACGGGCAGCAAGACGCAATGTCGTTGCAACGGTTCAGCGTGACGAGATTTCTGTCAAGGATCGCATTCGAGATATCGTGGATGTGCTAAAGCAATTTGAAACGGTTCGTTTTTCGCGTCTCATTCGTGAAAATATGGACAGGCACGAAATCGTGGTCACTTTTCTTGCGATTCTGGAGCTTATGAAAATGAAGCAAGTACGCTGCTTTCAGCATCAGCTCTTTGACGACATCGTTATTCATTGGAGAGGAGAGTCGTCTCAAATTGGATTATCAGAAGTTGAAGACAATTATTGAGGGTTTGCTGTTTATGGCAGGCGATGAGGGTCTGACTAAGCGGCAGCTCGCAGATATTTTAGAGCTTGACGCGGATCTTGCCTCCGATTTGGTATATGATTTGCAGCGTGACCTCGAACGCGAGGGACGCGGCATTCAAATTGCGGAGGTTGCTGCTTCATATCGGCTAACCACACATTTGGAGCACGCTCCGTATTTTGAGCGGATGGCTTATACACCCACTCGTTCACAGCTTTCACAGGCTGCGCTAGAGACACTCTCTATCGTAGCTTATCGTCAACCCATCACGAGAATCTCAATTGAAGAAATCCGTGGTGTAAAGAGCGATAGGGCGATTCAATCGCTCGTATCAAAAGATCTAATCGAAGAGGTTGGCCGTGCCGAGCAGATTGGCCGCCCGATATTATACGGAACAACGAAATCATTTTTAGATTACTTTGGATTACCTTCCATCAAAGAACTGCCAGAACCAGGAAACGTGGATATCGATGATGCGCTTGAGGAGCAGACTCAGTTACTTTTCGATCGGCTTGATGGTCAGCAGATGACAATTGAAGAAATAAAAGAATGAGAATTGGCCGCCGGGTCATACTATATTCAACCCATATTAGGGAAACGGAGGAAGCATCATGATGCTCGGTTACCCTTACGGTTGGATAACGGCGGCCAGTCTCTTTTTTTTGCTCATTTTAGTTGTTGTCTTAAGCTCGCAGGTTGTCATTAAAGGTCAGATGCGGCGAATTGGCAACGATGATGATGCAGAAGTGAACATAAAAGCACTTTTCGGAATAATCCGATATACCAAGAAAGTGCCGATTATGCAATTTACCGGTACATCTATCCAACTGAAGGAAGAGGTCTCGAATACGAGCGCGGGAATCAACACATGGAAGCAATTCAATGAGGAAATTGATGCCGATAAGGTCGCAAATGCCATCGATAAATTTAAGCATCTGCTCCAAATGACACGTAATCTAACGGGTTGGGTGAGAAAGACTTTAACGAAGGTGCGGCTATTGGAGTGGAACTGGTCTACGTCTGTAGGTACCGGTGATGCGATGTGGACCGCGATGTCAACTGGCCTGGTCTGGTCCGTAAAAACATCGATTATCGGCGTTTTGTCCCAAATGGTTAAGCTGAAAACAGAACCGAATATGAATGTTCAGCCCAATTATCAACAATCTGCTTTTACGACGGAATGGTCATGCATAGCCCAAATACGCTTCGGTTATGCTATCCTTGCCGGACTGCAACTTTTAGTTCGGATGAGGAAAATGAAAGGAGGCGTCAAAGCATGGCAGAACATCCTATTCAAGGTTTAATGCAAACCGCAATGGAAAATATTAAAGAGATGGTTGACGTCAATACGATCGTCGGTGACCCTGTACAAACGCCTGATGGCAGCATTATTATGCCAATTTCGAAAGTGGGGTTTGGATTTGTAGCAGGGGGCAGCGACATTCGATTAGATGATGCCGATCATAAAAACGGTTCACAGTCCGATGCGCAGCATGCCTCAGTATCCATGCCGTTCGGCGGTGGTAGCGGCGGCGGTGTATCCATTACACCTATCGCATTCTTGGTTGTAGGTACGCATGGCGTGAAAATTGTACCACTCGACAGCCAAACACATTTGCTTGAGCGGGTAATCGACTCCGCGCCTCATGTCTTCGAAAAGCTGCAATCGATGATGAAGCAGCCTTCCAGCACATCTGCATACGTCGATCCGTCCCCAACCGTAATAAGCGGACATGTCGAAGTAAATCACCTCTTATGACATAACTGCCCGAGAGGGCAGTTTTTCATTTTTATCGGGCTTTTCGTCTAGAGCAGAGTGTACAGGCATATACTGAAATAGACACAAGCTTTATCTACAAACGCTGCGAGAGGAGCAACATTGGATATGTACTTCATGAAACTGCGGAGGATTGCTGCTTTGAGTTTAATGGCAGCTTTGCTGATTGGGACAAGCAGCCTTCCGACAACAGCCTTGGCAAACCCAGGTCCACTCCATACGAATGCAAGAGCATCGGCTCTGATTGATGTTGAGTCTGGTCGGCTGTTGTTCAGCAGCAACGGCGACACTTCGATGCGGATAGCGAGCTTAACGAAAATTATGACGGCGATCGTAGCCATCGATAATGGCAAGCTGACCGATAAGGTCAAGACAAGCAAACGCGCTGTCGGTAAGGAAGGATCCTCGATTTATCTTCAGCTGGGCGAAGAAATGAGCCTGCTTAATATGCTTTATGGGCTAATGCTCAGATCCGGAAATGATGCCGCAACGGCTATCGCGGAGCATGTAGGCGGATCCGAGGAAGGTTTCGTACATCTGATGAATGAAAAAGCAACCTTTTTGGGTCTAACGCACACGCAATTTAAAAATCCACATGGCCTAGATGAGGAAGGTCATTATTCCTCAGCTAATGACCTGGCCAAGCTGACCGCATATGCTCTGAAAAACGAGGTATTTGCCGAAATCGTGAGCACACGAGTCAAAAAGGTGCCCAATCCGCATGAAAAATGGGAATACAGCTATACGAACAAAAACAAAATGTTGTCTATGTATGAAGGCGCAGACGGGGTGAAAACGGGATATACAAAAAAATCGCTTCGTTGTCTAGTCAGCTCCGCAACAAGAGAGGGGCAGCAGCTTGCGGCTGTTACGATTAATGACGGAGACGATTGGGCGGATCATCGTAAAATGCTCGATTGGGGCTTTGGCAATTATCCCTTAAAGGAGATTGCTGCCAAAGGACAGCAAATTTCCGGATATCCCTATACGATTGGACAATCCTTCAAATATCCGCTTGCGGAGGAAGAAGCAAACGATATTCAATCACGCCTGGTTCTGCACGAAATGGATTCTATTCGTTACACATTAGGTGAACGCGGAATATTGGAATGGCATATGAATAACGTCAAAATCGGAGCAGTACCCGTTTATGATGTGGCAAGCCCAAAGCTTGAGCAATCGATGAAATCGCAAAAATATTTACAATCGCTTGCTGATTTTCAAAAGGCCACAAACCAAGATCTGCGAAAGCCGATTTTTGGTTCGGTCATAAAAGTATTGGATGCATTATTTGAACATTAATTCCTATCAGCGCGGGAGACGTTGATGGAATACCGCAAGCTGCACAGTTGGGGAGGCGACCTTAATGGTAAACTGGATATGGTTGTTTTTCATCGTAGCGAGTGTTGTCGTTGCTGCGATTACAGGAAAGATGGATGCGGTGACGCAAGCTGCCTTTGAGGGGGCTAAATCTGGCGTCACCGTCAGCTTTGGTTTAATAAGCATCATGGTGTTTTGGCTCGGTATGATGCGAATCGCGGAGGACGCAGGTCTGCTTCAAACTTTGGCCCGTATGCTCGGACCCATTGTGAGGAAGCTGTTCCCTGATGTTCCTCCTAATCATCCGGCAATCGGCTACATTATGAGTAATTTAAGCGCCAATCTCTTTGGACTTGGCAATGCCGCAACACCTATGGGAATAAAAGCGATGCAGGAACTTCAGAAGCTTAATCCTGACCCTGCTACGGCAACACCTGCCATGTGCACGCTTCTGGCGCTCAACACCTCGAGTATCACGATTATTCCCACCACGTTAATCGCAATTCGGATGAATTACGGCTCAGCTAATCCAGCTGAAATTATTGGAACGACGCTTGCCGCAACCTTCGTCGCAACCTCCGCTGCAATTCTTGCCGACCGCTGGTACAGGAGAAAGTCACCACCGCCAATTACTCCTCCTCCTAAGCCAATCAGTATGAAGGCGGCATTGCCTGCTGCTGGAGGTGAGAGCGTTGTATAACCTTTTTACCAGTTTATCGGCTTGGATGATTCCGGCAATCATAGTTTTTATTCCGCTATACGCAGCACTTAGGCGCAAGGTACCCGTCTATGAGACCTTTGTCGAAGGGGCAAAAGACGGCTTTGGCACAGCCATAAACATAATTCCACATTTAGTAGGCATGATGGTCGCGATTAGTATGTTCCGTTCCTCTGGGGCACTGGAGTTAATGCTCTCGGCGGTAAGACCGCTATTCGATTGGGCAGGGATTCCAAGTGAAGTGCTCCCTTTAGGTATATTGCGCCCGCTGACAGGTGCAGGCTCTTTAGCCTTTACGACCGATCTTATCCAGACGTTTGGACCTGATTCCATGATCGGCAGGATTGCTTCAACCATCCAAGGCAGCACGGATACCACCTTGTATGTTCTGACGGTTTACTTTGGAGCTGTAGGCATCCGGAAATCCAGGTATGCGTTGAAAGTTGGCTTATTTTCAGATTTAGTCGGTTTTTTTGCTGCAATTTTAATTTGCTTATACATATTCGGTTAGTGAAGCTTGTACTTTCTTCTTCATATCGTTATGATGGAGATTGAGGTGAAAGCATTGGAACGTTTACAGAAAATATTAGCCGCAGCGGGAATCGCATCCCGTCGCAAGTGTGAAGAAATGATTTTGGCAGGGATGGTTGAGGTTAACGGTGAGAAGATCACGACGCTTGGCGTGAAAGCCGATCCTTCAGTCGATGCCATTACAGTTAATGGCAAGCCGATTCGAAGCGAGAAGAAGCTATATCTCATGCTCAACAAATCCAAGGGAGTTATCACAAGCGCCAAGGATCCTCAAGGCCGCAAAGTGGTTTCTGACTTCTTGCCAGGGATCAAAGAGAGAGTATATCCGGTCGGGCGATTGGATTATGATACGGAAGGGCTTCTTCTCCTAACAAATGATGGTGAATTCGCCAATTTATTAACACATCCGAGTCATCATGTTCCGAAAACCTATCGTGCAACGGTTAAAGGCGTTCCTCATGGAACGGCGCTGGAGCAGCTGCAAAAGGGGATCAAGCTGGAAGACGGCATGACCGCTCCTGCTGAAGTGGAATATCATGATGTGGACACGGACGGAAATGAAGCAACGATTACGATTACGATCTTTGAAGGCCGCAACCGTCAGGTTCGCCGGATGTTCGAAGCGATTGGACATAAGGTGACGAGATTGAAACGGATACGTTTTGGCGAGCTTGGACTTGAAAATCTAGGCAGAGGTAAGTATCGTCATTTAACGCCGCAGGAAATCAAAGAATTGCTTGACATTGCGAACAGCAAGACACATAAAGTTCATAAAAAGTAATCGACGGCGGCAGTAATTGCCGTCGACTTTTCGTTATAATGGTAATATTCGTGACTGCATAGACAGAAGCTGGTGGTGAATTCAATTATGGGAAAATCGCGCAAGACGGTTCAAGTTGTCATACTGATTGCCGTCTTGATCATTGGTGGGTATGCAATAGGATCTACCTTATTTGCCGCGGATGACAAAGGTCCTCTGAAAGAAGGCGACAAGCCGCCGGCTTTTAAGCTTGTTGATCTTGAGGGGAACTCTCGGCAATTGTCCGATTATGAAGGCAAAGCTGTCGTCGTTAATTTCTGGGGCACGTTCTGTCCGCCCTGCGTGAAGGAAATGCCGGAGTTCGAGAGACAGTATGCAAAATGGAAGGATCAAGGACTCGTTATCTTAGCTATTAATTTAAGCGAAGATACGTTAACCGTGAACAATTTTGTTCACCGCTTTGATTTGAATTATCCGATTTTGCGTGACGTCAATCGGAAAACGGAACGCAGCTATGGATTAAAATCCTATCCGACTACTTTTTTCATTAATCCGGACGGGACAATAATGGAAATCAAAGTAGGCGGTATGACAGAAGTAGAGATAGACGAACGGATTGAAAGGCTGCTTAAGCTGTAGGAGGTTTTACTGTGTTAGTGGTTGAGAACACAAAATGCGAGTGCGGCCATCAGAATTCGGTTGGCACCGTTCTTTGCGAGAGCTGTGGAAAGCCGCTCGAGAACAATGATATTTCTGACTTGCCTCTTGAAATGAGGTATGACGGGGTTGCCCGTCGTTCACAGAAGAGCAATCCGAATTTCATTGATAAGATATGGAATTTTTTCTCCTCCGTCAAGATTGCGATTTATTTAATCGTCATTACTTTTTTGACAGCAATGTTAGGAACAATTTATCCGCAGGAAAACACCTTTCTAAATAACTTTGATCCTTCAGTTTATTACGAGGAGACGTACGGACTGCCGGGCAAGCTTTATTATTTGTTTGGATTGACGCATACGTACGAAACCTGGTGGTTCATTGGGTTGCTGGTCATGATCGGGACGTCGCTTGTCATTTGCAGTTTGGATCGGGTGCTGCCGTTATACCGTGCGCTGAGCAAGCAGCAAATTCGCAAGCACTTACAGTTCATTCATCGCCAAAAGACTGTGTACAAGCAGTCCATAGAAGGCAATGAGGAGCATTGGGTGGAGAAATTCGGAGAGCAGCTCAAGCGAAAGGGCTACCGCATCCATCGCGACGGTTCCGCGCTGCTCGCGGAGAAAAATCGTTTTAGCCGCTGGGGTCCTTACATTAACCATATCGGGCTAATCTTGTTTCTCTTGGCTATTTTGGCAAGGAGCATTCCTAGCTGGCAAATGGACAGCTACATAACGATTCCCGACGGTGATACCGTACAAATCGCGGACACGAATTATTTTGTCAAGAATGAAAAGTTTACCGTTGAGTATTACAAGGACGATGAGCTGCCTGATAAGCTTAAAGGCACAGCACGCGCAAAGCTTTTTGAAACAAAAGCGGTGCTTTATGAATGCTTGAGCAACTGTTCGGATCAATCGCAACAGCCAGAGCTCAAAGAAGTTAAGCGGCATAATATCATTGTGAACGAGCCGCTAAAGTATAAGGGGTTAAAGCTGTATCAATTTGACTTTGATACGACGCCTCGTTTAAATGCCGTTCATCCTATTCTCGTAAACAAGGAGACAGGGGAAAAATACGGGCCGTTTGATCTTCCCATGAAGGATTCGGCCTTGCAGCATAAGCTTGGTCCATACACGCTTGATTTGTATGCCAATTACATGGAATTCGCTATTGGCGACAATGGCGAACCAACGACCTTGTCCCGTGATCCGATTGCTCCGGCGTTCGTCTTTAACGTTAAAGGACCTGGACTTGAACCTAATGGCGAGCCGTATATGTATTTCCCTATGCAGAAGGATAAGGTAAAGTTTTCGCAGGATGCGATCAATCATGCTATCGCGGATAAAATTGAAATACGCGTCGACGGGATGGAAAATGTAGATTTTTCGGAAGCGTCAACTTACTTAAATGTGCGTATGGACAAGGCGCTGCCTTATGTATGGATCGGAGCAGCCTTCTCGATGATCGGACTGTTGATGGGATCTTATTGGCAGCATCGCCGGATATGGCTGCGCATTGATGACGGCGAGCTTTCATTGGGTGCTCACACAAACAAAAACTGGTACGGTATGCGCTCAGATGTAGCGGGAGCGCTTCAAAAAATAGGGATAACCGTAGATCCGAAGTCGCTTGATAACGGAGGGAACAGCGCGTGAGTTTAGTTGATTTTAGCAGCGACGCATTTATCGTCGCATTTTTTCTTTATTGTTTTGCTTTTATGTTTTATGTAATCGCGATTGCAGGTAAGAAATGGAGTAACCGTGACCCTTTGCAGCACGAGAAACGCTGGGGACGCATTGCATTTATCACGTCGAGTCTTGGATTAGCCTCGCATCTGACCTTCTTCTTCACAAGATGGGCAGGCAGCGGGCAAATTCCAACGAGTAATATGTATGAATTTATGACCTTCCTCGGAATGGCAATCATGATTGCTTTTACAATTGTATTTGCCATCTATAGAAAACCTTTGCTAGGTATGTTCTCACTGCCGCTCACGGTTATTATCGTTGCATACGCATCTGTATTTCCGCAAGAAGTACAGCCGTTGATACCGGCTCTTAATAACTATTGGCTCAAAGTGCATGTCACTACAGCAGCGCTGGGCGAGGCGTTTTTTGCGGTTGGTTTCGCCGCAGGCCTCATGTACCTGCTTCGTGTAGTCGATTTTAAAGGCAAAACGAAGGAAGCAAAAAAAGCGCAGTTTTGGGTGGAATTCTCGTTATACTCGATTATTCTAATCGTAGGCTTTATCGTAGCTGTCTTTGCATTCCGTGGAGCAGGCTACGAAGCGCAATTTATTCAAGAAAAGTCTAGCATCGATGGAAAAGGAATTGAGACGACGACTACGGAAACAGTCGATTATTCGCTGCCGCCAATCGTTAAGCCTTATAATAGCGATATCGTTAAGTATGATACTTTCCTTGGCATGAAGGAGCCCTTGTTTGAAGCTCCTTATTGGATGAATGGCGCGAATTCGGGTCGCAAGCTTAATACCGTTGTTTGGTCAATCATCGCTGGCTCCTTGCTTTACGGATTGCTGCGTCTCGTGTTCCGCAAGCCGCTCGGCGCAGTTATACATCCGGTTATGGAGGGTGTTGACCCCGAAGATTTGGATGAAATCAGCTACAGATCGATAGCGATCGGGTTTCCAATTTTCACGCTAGGAGCCTTGATATTCGCCATGATCTGGGCCAATATAGCATGGGGCCGTTTCTGGGGCTGGGATCCGAAGGAAGTTTGGGCCCTTATTACATGGCTGTATTACAGTGCTTACTTGCACTTCCGATTATCGCGCGGCTGGCAAGGAAAACGTTCCGCTTGGCTCGCAGTAATCGGCTTTGTCGTCGTATTGTTCACGCTCGTGGGCGTTAACCTTGTCATTGCAGGTTTACATTCCTATTCTGGTGTTTAGTATTTAGATTGAGAGGAGTATTGCCTTATGTCTGATTATTCAAGCCGTATATTGGTCGTAGATGATGAAGAACGCATTCGTCGACTGCTCAAGATGTATTTAGAGAAGGAAGGCTATACAATCGATGAAGCTGAAGACGGTGAAACAGCTCTTAGATTAGCTTCGAATACCGATTATGCGCTCATCTTGCTTGATGTGATGCTTCCGGGAATTGACGGCGTAGAGGTATGCTCCCGCTTGCGTCAAGTAAAGGCAACCCCAGTTATTATGCTAACCGCAAAAGGCGAAGAGATGAACCGAGTACAGGGATTTGAGGTTGGAGCAGACGATTATGTGGTTAAACCATTTAGCCCTCGCGAAGTCATATACCGTGTAAAAGCGATATTAAGACGTTCATCTGCTACGGCGTTTCTAACCAAAGAGATCAATTCAAGCAATAACATTGTGTTCCCTCATCTCATTATCGAGCATGATGCTCACCGTGTAACCGCAGGGGGACATGAAGTGAGCTTAACGCCTAAAGAATATGAGCTGCTGCATTACTTGGCAGTGTCGCCCGATAAAGTGTTTTCACGTGAAGAACTGCTTAAGGATGTTTGGAATTACGAGTTTTTTGGCGATTTACGTACGGTTGATACCCATGTTAAACGTTTAAGAGAGAAATTGAATAAGGTGTCTCCTGATGCGGCGTCAATGATAACCACCGTGTGGGGCGTTGGCTATAAGCTAGAGGTGCCTAAGTAAATGGGCTTGTGGCAGCGTTTGGCAGGCAAGCTCTGGCGCAGCGTAGTTGGCAAGCTCTGGGCGACCATTATGCTGCTTGTTGCTGTTGTACTTTTGATTGTTGGTGTGTTTTTACTGCAGTACGTTGACATCTGGGTTGAAACCAATACGCATCAAGTGAAAGTGCTGTTCGTCTTAACTGCGATTATCGGCTTTTTATTATCTACCTTTTTTGCGTTTTTCCTATCCAAGAAGATTCAGCAGCCGCTGCTGCAGCTGAAAGACGCTGCCGTCTCCATCTCGCAGGGGAATTACTCTACAAGAGTGGATATACGCTCCAGCGATGAGATAGGAGAACTGGCGCAAACCTTTAATCATATGACGGAGCAGCTGGATAAGCTCATTCATGATTTAAACCATGAAAAAAATCATCTTGCGAGCATTTTGCGAAGCATGGGCGATTCGGTTATAACTTTTGATGCCGATGGAAAAATAATTCTGACCAATCCGAGCGGACACTTGCTGATTAATCAGTGGTCAGGCGTTGAGAAGGCTTGGCAGGAAGATTTATTTGAAAGCTCATCTTCCTACAGCGAGGTTCCTATGCCGCTGCGAGAGCTGTTTCAGAGCGTCATGGAAGAAGGGCGCGATGCGACGGATAAGGTGCATGTATTAAGCAGCGTTTGGTCAGCCGTAATGGCTCCGCTTCAGTCTAAAGGGGTCATTCGGGGGGCAGTCGCGGTCATTCGGAATGTGACGGAGGAGCATAAGCTCGAGAAGCTCAGAAGAGATTTTGTGGCTAACATTTCCCATGAGATCAGAACTCCGCTCTCTATGCTTCAAGGTTATAGCGAAGCTTTGCTAGATGACATTGTGGTTTCTGAAGAAGATCGGAAAGAGCTAGTTCAGGTTATTTATGACGAATCGCTTCGTATGGGCAGACTGGTGAATGATTTTCTGGATATTGCCCGCATGGAAGCAGGTCACGTTGATATGAACTTCCAAAAGGTCGATCTTAGTCATGTTCTTAAACGGGTACATCGGAAATTCCAGGTGTATGCAAAGGAACGCGAGGTGAGGCTGCTTGCGGAATTGCCGCAGGAGCCGCTGCTGGTTAAAGAAGCGGACGAGGACAGGTTGGAGCAAGTTTTAACTAACCTGCTCGATAATGCGCTGCGGCATACCCCTTCAGGAAAATCAATTTCCATTGCCGGCAAGCATGAGAATGTCAATGGCAGCCAGTATGTTCAGCTTAGCGTAAGAGACGAGGGCCAAGGGATCCCTTCTGAAGATGTGCCTTATATCTTTGAACGCTTTTACAAGGCGGATAAAGCGCGTAAACGCGGTTCTTCAAGCGGTACCGGTCTTGGTCTTGCCATTGTTAAAAATCTAATCGACCTGCATCATGGACGAATAGTTGTCGAGAGCAGTGCTGGAACGGGAACTTCGTTTACGTTACTGATCCCTGTCGAAGCTCATCAGTAGTTGTCACAGCGCTCCTAAGGGGGCGCTTTTTTTGTAGAATACAGCAGATAATTCTTGTTGCTCGTGAAACAAAAAGAGCCAATCGAATCATTCGATTGGCTCTTTTCTTGTCATTTTATTGTATACGATTTAAAAAAGAGTGATTTCTTTTGCGGTATTAAGTTCAGGCATGCTCGTCAACTGCTCAAGCACTTCTTTTGGTGTAGCTTTATCGACTCTAAGCACCATGATCGCCGATCCGCCAACGAGCTGACGACCTACTTGCATCGTAGCGATGTTGACGTCATTATTGCCGAGAAGAGTACCTACGCGGCCGATGATACCAGGCTTATCGTTATGCGAGATCAGAATCAGGTTGCCTTCTGGCGTAACGTCCACAGGGTACTTATCAATTTGTACGATACGAGGACCATAACCTGTCAGCAATGTGCCGGAAACGACGCGCTCTTCCTTCTTCGTGCGAAGCGATACCGTTACAAGGTTAGTGAAATCCTTCGAAGCGTGTGATTTCTGAATCACGATATTTACGTCGCGAACCTTTGCAAGATGCAGGGAGTTAACGACATTAACTTGCTCGGACCCCAGGTGATGAGCAAGAACGCCGCGAACGATATGTCTAGTAAGCGGCTGAGTATCTACCTCTGCAAGCTCACCGGCATAGCCGACAACGATTTCAATGACCGCACCTTCCGTTGACTGCGCAATAAAGTTACCAAGCTTCTCGCCAAGCGTGAAGTAAGGTTGAAGAATACTTTGCAGGTTAGCAGGAATCGGAGGCATGTTAACCGCATTGATGAACGGCTCGCTGCGCAGAATGTGAAGGACCTGCTCCGAAACATCGATTGCAACGTTTTCTTGTGCTTCAACAGTTGAAGCGCCAAGATGCGGCGTCACGATAATTTTTGGATGTCCCAAGAACGGATGATCATCAGCAGGAGGTTCAATTTCGAATACATCGAATGCTGCGCCTGCAACAATACCGGCATCTACAGCATCAACCAATGCAATTTCATCGATAATTCCGCCGCGTGCGCAGTTTACGATGCGCATGCCCGGCTTCATGACTTCAAATTGTGCTTTGCCAATCATATGGCGTGTTTCCGTTGTAAGCGGCGTATGTACGGTCATGAAATCAGCATTGCGAACAATGTCATCCACGCTAGCCAGCTTAACACCGATTTTTTCTGCTCTTTCTTCCGTCATAAACGGATCGTAGCCCATGATGTCCATGCCGAAAGCTTTTGCGCGTTTGGCAACTTCGCTTCCGATACGTCCCATGCCGAGCACGCCTAATGTTTTGCCGCGAAGCTCAACGCCAAGGAAAGATTTGCGATCCCATGTACCGCCAACGGTTTTCATGTAAGCTTGTGGAATATGACGGGCAACTGCCATCATCATTGCAAAAGTATGCTCACAGGTCGTGATCGTATTGCCGTCTGGTGCATTGATTACGATAATTCCACGTTGGGTTGCTGCGTCAAGGTCGATATTATCGACACCTACACCTGCACGTCCAACGACTTTCAGTTGTTTACCAGCTTCCATTATCTTAGCGGTAACACGCGTTTGGCTGCGTACGAGCAACGCGTCGTATTCGCCGATGATGGCTACTAATTCGTCTTCGCTTAATCCAGGCTTTTTGTCGACTGCGACATCTGACGCATCAACAAGCTGCTGAATGCCCAAATCGCTAATTGGATCGGAAACTAACACTTTAAACATGTGAAGCATGCCTCCTAAATTGGGGCGAAGCTTGAAGGCTTCGCTTAATATGAACAGAAAAACCCTCTACCCGGCACCGTTGTGCAGCAGCGGGACGAGAGTTTGATCATCGATCTCAGACTTTTCTATTTTAATGCAAGGGGGTGTGGAAAAGCAATCCTCAAACTTGCTGAATTGTGAAAATTTCGTTATGATTCTAGCATCATAAACAACAAAATATGACATGGGAGGTCTTTTTACGTGGAAAAATGGCAGGATGTGACTCCTCAATTGATGCTTGATTTGCTAAACAGCGGAGAAGTTGAAGCAAACCAAATTATAGATGTGAGAGAAGATTTTGAATGGGATTATTATCATTTAGAGAATTCCGTATTAATACCTATGAATACGATACCCGCACGTTTGAACGAAGTGAATGATTCAAAGCCCATCTACATTATTTGCGCGCACGGGGTTCGCAGCGCAGCGGTTTGCGATTATTTAGAAAAACAAGGCTATAGCGGCCTCCACAACGTTACCGGCGGGATGGCAGCAATAGCCTCGTTAAAAGGATTTCAATATGACTAATTAATTCGTTTCTGAAGTGAAAAATGGCAGCTGAGGAAGCAGTGCTTGCTCGTAAAGGCGTGACTTGCTTTCAGTAAAATCACCTGACCGGACAGCTTCCGTATTGATAAGGAGATCAACAACGGCTGAAACGGTATGAACCTTCATTTTGGATGCTTGTCCCGATTCGACAAACTCGTCAACGCGGCTAGTTAAGTCCTGCGGATAATAAGAAGTAAGCTTTTTGCGAGTCAACAGCTGATCGGCCATTAATTTATTTTTGATCGTTATTGTTAGATTTTTCCACTGTGTCAGCTCAAGCAGAGCCGGCGACTTATAGTCCGAAGGAATATCAAGATCTACTGTAGCTGCCCATTTCAGCATCGCGGAATAATAAGTTTGCTGCGCGCTCAGTGCAAATTGGGAAGCAGATAGGTAGTTTTTTTCTTGATCGATGTTTTTCTTCAGCTCATTATAGGTTTGAGTCTTGGCATTAGTCGCCGCTTTTATAGAAGCGTCTTTGAAAAGCTTGAGACTGCGGATATAGCTGACTTGGGCTTGTCCAAGCAGTGGAGAGCGCTGCATGTCGACCGAGCTCGCTTCCTTAGCTTTATCATCGGCTAAACTTGCCAAATCTTTAAACATTGAAGTTGCTTCATTTGTTTTTCCTTGCGATAATTTGTTCATTGCCGTAAACCATTCGTTTTGAAATTCACGGTAAGGTAAAAATACAGTATGATAGAAAGAAACCAAATCCTGCTGTTGGTAAGGGCTTACAGAAGCGGAGGCTTGTATCGTGCCTTCTTCATCTTTTTCATACTTGGCTTCTGTCTTTTCAGTTCCGATTTGGATACCGTAGAAAAAAGCGCCGACTGAGCAAACAAGCATAAACACAAAGCCTACACTGAATAGCATTGCAGTTGTCGTTAATCGTTTTTCCATCTCTATCTCTATCTCCTTCTATGTAAAAAAATTATACTGTCGATTTGTCCTATCAGTATAGGTGAAAAGGTCGAAAAAGAAAATACGAACGTTCCAGACAGGCGGGAAGTTATGAAAAAATTTGATATTCGAAATATTCGCATCCGAAAGGTGTCCGTTGACGATCTGGATGACCGTATGCTGCTCATCAACCTATACGCGACTCAAGCGTTTACTTTTATTATCGGTTTAATATGGGTATTATTTCAGCACCAAAATTTGTTTTCTTTATTTACACCGCCGAAGGAGCTTTCATATGTCTATTGGGGAGCGGGACTGGCAGCTGCAGTTATTGTCGTTGATTTGCTCATATCTCGATTTGTGCCTGAGGAAGCAAGCGATGACGGAGGTGTAAATGAGCGTATTTTCCGTACGCGTCCGGTTTGGCATATAGCTGTTCTATCCTTGGTTGTCGCGATATGCGAGGAGCTTCTCTTTCGCGGAGCGATACAACATGCCATTGGTCCCTATTGGACAAGCATTATTTTTGCTACTATTCATGTTAGATATTTAAAACACTGGATCCCAACAGGTCTTGTGTTCTCGATAAGCTACGGACTCGGATGGATCTATATGCAATCTGGTTCAATTTTGGCGCCGATTATCGCTCATTTTCTAATTGATTTTATTATGGGGTTGATTATACGTTTCAGGAGGGAGTCATGAGCAGGAAAGAAAAGTTTGGAAATTCGAGAGCAGCACGTCAGCATGAAGAGACGGCCGCGCCGTCCAGCATCGGAACGAATTCCAATGAAGGAGAAGCTCTGCCGCCCAGGCGAAAAAAACATCCTTCGAGCAATTATAAAGTAACGAAATGGTATTATAATCTTTTATTCGTGTTGTTTGTAAGCTTAGTTGGAGGGTTATTCTGGTATGGTTTAAAATTTACGGATTAATATTGATGCTGGCAGGATCAATAAAGCCGTAGCCTTTATTTTCTAGTGCAGTAAGCAATTCATCGAGCGAATCGGCGGTCCACTTTAGCTCATGCATGAGAATATTTGCACCCGGATGAAGCTGCTCCAGCACGTTTTTGATAACGACTTCCGGCTTATCCTTGGCTGATTTATCCCAATCGAGCGAACCATTTGACCACGTCATGTAAAGCATGCCGTGGTTTTTTGCTATTTTTTTTACCGTATCTCCGCCAGAGCCGTAGGGAGGCCGGAAAAATAACGGCTTTTTATCGACCAATGCTTCGACAGCAGCTTGAACATCGTATATTTGCTTTTCAACGACGGCCTCTGTTTCATTTTTTAAAATAATGTGATCCCAGGAGTGATTGCCTATCGTTTGGCCGCGTTCATCAATCAGCTTCAATAAATCAGGGTTTTGTTTCACCCGATAGCCGTTCACGAAAAATATTGCTTTTGCCTCATGCTTGTCAAGCGTATCCAATAAGCTAGTTAATACTTCCTGATCCTTTGGTCCGTCATCGAAGGTCAGTAAAACCACTTTGTTCGTCGTGTTTTGTTCGATTGGGACGAAACGGTAAACCTCGTTCATCGAATAAAGGGGAGCCGTGTTCTTGATCTCTGCCTCGGCAGATGGTTCAGGGGTCGGATTAGCTTCTTCGTTTAGCTTAGATGCATCATTTTCCGTTATGGTCGGCGTGCTAGCAGCGGTTTCTTGGGTTACGGCGGTTGTAATTTCAGTTGCTGATGACCGGTTCCCGCTGGTTTGCTGAGAGGTGCAGGCCGTCAGAAGCGTTCCAAGAAGAAGGCTGGAGATGATTAGATGGCTTTTCTTCATTTGATGAAACCTCCTTCACTCAGTTGTTATTCCTGCTGAATCGACCTTATTGTATCATATTTGCTTATGTTCAGAATTCAGAACCAGAATGATTTCCTTATTTTATAAGGAATGAGCACACAGAGAAGCGGCCAAACTATTTAATGAAGACGAATGCTGAACAAGGAAGAGGTGTATGCGATTATGAAATTAAGTGGCTTTTTGGTCGGAGGTTTAATTGGTGCTGCAGCCACCGTTTATATGTCTCGGAAGCAGCCAGGCGCAGTTTCTTGGGCAGGCCATGCGTTATCGGATTTATGTTCTTCAGTTGCCCGGAAATCCGTCTCTAAAATCATGAGCAGATCGATAAAGGATGAGGCGTCTATGCTTTCCCCAAAGCATTCAGGCGATACCGCCGCAAAATCCGAAGCCGCTTGGGGACAGATTGAGGCTATTGTAAATAGTGATCCCCAATTGAAAAAGGAAGCGGAAAAGATCAAAGCGGAATCGTCGGCGTTAGCCCATTAATTAATCAGTCAGTTCGCGGAATCGTGGGACGCAAAGCAGAAATGCTATGCGGTCAAACGATTCTTTTTTTCGTTCAATATTAGTGCAATCGTCGAAAAGAAATGATAAAGTAGTTACATAGCACGATTTGGTCAAATCGATCACATCTTACTAAAAAATTCATAAGTTATTACAACAGATGCTGCAGAGGAGGATCCTGTCATGAAAATCGAACGACTGAGCCAGGACAAGATACGGATTTTCCTGACGTTCGACGACCTGCTGGAACGGGGGATCCAGAAGGACGACATGTGGCGCGAAATTCCAAAAGTACACGAACTATTCAGTGAAATGATGGATCAAGCATATAGTGAACTTGGATTCGATGCCAGCGGCCCGTTAGCGGTCGAAGTGTTTGCCCTCCCCGCGCAAGGTATGGTAGTGATTGTCACCCGTGGCAAAATGAACAGTCATGCAGGCGATCGGGCAACCGAAGATGACGACACGGAAGACGAAATATACGAGATGGAAGTGACGCTTGAGCAAAGCGACATCGTCATGTACTCCTTCCGCGAATTTGAAGATGTAATATCCGTTTGCAAGCAATTGCAAAGCTCCGCCCTAACTGAGGACGGGCGATTGTACTCTTATAACGGCAAGTACATTTTGGCATTGGAGCCTGCTCTCATTGAATCTTCGAGGCATAATGCTGTGATCGCTTTGCTTGCGGAGTATGGTGAAGCAACTTCGGTTACTTATGCCATGTTGGAAGAATATGGTAAAGTGATTATGCCCGAGAAAGCGGTTCGGGAAATATGTAATCATTTTAAATTTTAACAATTTGTACCTTGAAAGAGCATCTGCAGGCTGATTCTTGTCTGCACGATGCTCTTCTTGTATGTAAACTGCCATTTTAATGGAATACGGGAGAGGAAAGGCGTTCATATTAGATGTAGACAAAGGCGGTGAATGGAATGAGTGACAAAGAAGCAAATGATGTTTTGCATTCTACTCAAATTGTAATTGAGCAAGCGCTGCGAAGACTTGGCTATGATCAGGATATGATTGACTTACTTAAGGAGCCGTTGAGGATGCTTACCGTACGCATTCCGGTTAGAATGGATGATGGCACAACAAAAGTATTTACCGGCTACCGTTCTCAGCATAATGATGCAGTCGGACCTACCAAAGGCGGCGTTCGATTTCATCCGGCCGTCACCGAAAATGAAGTTAAAGCCTTATCGATATGGATGAGCCTAAAATGCGGGATTGCGGATTTACCCTATGGCGGCGGCAAGGGCGGCGTCATTTGCGATCCTCGTACGATGTCGTTTAGAGAAATAGAGCGCCTCAGCCGGGGTTACGTTCGAGCGGTAAGCCAAATTGTAGGCCCAAGCAAAGATATTCCTGCACCGGATGTCATGACGAATTCGCAGATTATGGCGTGGATGATGGATGAATACAGTCGGATTCGTGAATTTGATTCGCCTGGCTTCATTACTGGAAAGCCGCTTGTTCTAGGCGGTTCCAAGGGAAGAGAGACTGCTACTGCACGCGGAGTTGTCATTATGATTCAAGAAGCGCTAAACATTAAGCAGATTGAAATGAAAAATTCGCGAATTGTTATTCAGGGCTTTGGAAATGCCGGAAGCTACCTTGCCAAATTCATGCATGAGGCCGGTGCGCGCGTCATAGGTATTTCCGATGTGAACGGAGCGTTGTATAATGAAGATGGACTCGATATCGAATATCTGCTCGATCGTCGAGATTCATTTGGAAACGTGACGAATCTTTTCACGCAGACGATTACGAATGCAGAGCTGCTGGAGCTTGATTGCGATGTTCTGGTACCTGCGGCAATCGAGAATCAGATCACGGATCAGAATGCCCCGCGCATTCGCGCATCGATTATTGTAGAGGCTGCAAACGGCCCGACGACGCTGGAAGCGACAAAAATCTTGTCCGATAGAGGCGTGCTGCTCATTCCGGATGTTCTTGCAAGCAGTGGCGGCGTTATTGTATCCTACTTTGAATGGGTGCAAAATAATCAAGGGTACTATTGGGATGAGCAAGAGGTAGACGATAAGCTGAAGCTTATGATGATCCGAGGGTTCAACCAAGTGTACGAAATACACCGCACCCGTAAAATTGATATGCGGTTGGCCGCCTATATGGCTGGCGTTCGCAAATTAGCCGAAGCTGTTCGCTATCGCGGCTGGGTGTAAGAAAGTAGGGACTGAATGCTGTTGTTCTCTGTTTTAACGGCAGCTGTTGCGCCCGGCGTAGCACTGCTTACTTATTTATATTTGAGAGATCGCTACGAAGCCGAGCCGATCCACATGGTCGCGAGAATGTTTGTATTAGGCATTCTCGTCGTAGTTCCGATAATGGTTATTCAGCGCGGTCTTCAGCTATGGCTTGGTGACCATTCGTTTTTATTTGCTTTTGGAGAATCAGCCGGCGTTGAGGAATTTGTAAAATGGTTTGTGCTTTATCACGTTATATACAGCCACACGGAATTTGATGAGCCTTATGACGGTATCGTTTATGCGGCATCCATCTCGCTTGGCTTTGCCACGCTTGAAAATGTGCTATATGCGATCTACTCGCCGGCAACCTTCGGTACGCTGCTTGTTCGTGCATTGCTCCCGGTTTCGGGTCATGCCTTGTTTGGTATCATGATGGGGTATTACCTAGGGAAGGCGAAATTTGCTCCAAAGAACAAAAGTGTATATTTTTTGAGTATATCCCTATTGCTGCCGATCCTTTTACATGGTACCTATGATTGGATTATGATTACCGTCCGGACGAATTGGATGTGGTTCATCATTCCTTTCATGATCGCGCTTTGGGTATGGGGACTGCGTAAGATGAATCATGCCAATTCACGCTCTCCTTTTCGATTTTTGGTCCGTGAAGATGAGATTAAACTGTAGCTGATCCGTCCATACTTACATTATATAGCAATGCCTGAAAAGACGGCATTCGAATAATGGCTGAGGAGGCGCATATGGAGGCTGCAAGAATCAAGGTAACCATTCGGTGCAACGTGTGCGGAGAGAAATTCGTGCTCCGCGGACGGAGAGAAAAGGGCTCGATTGATACCGGCTTTAAACAGTGTATTTGTAATAATGCCAATGATCTTGATATTGAGGAGCATGGCATGTTTTAAAGGAAAACAAATGAAGTAGTTACAATTAAATAGATGGATGCATAAAGCTCCCTTAGGCAAACCAAACTAAAACCAGGTTTTGCACAAGAAAGGAGCTTTTGTATAATGTACCATCGACTCAGCTCGATCCTATTTCCGATTATGTCCTTGCTTTTCATAGGCGCAATTTATTGGGGCTATCAAGAGCATCAAGAAAAGAACTCGATATTGATTAAAGCCGAAAATCAGTATCAACGGGCATTTCATGACTTAACCTATCATGTCGAGCAGCTGCACCAACAGCTCGGCACGACCCTTGCGGTTAACTCCACCTCGCAAAGTTATCATCGAAAGGGTCTAGTGAACGTATGGCGTTTAACGAGTGAGGCTCAAAATGAAATCAACCAGCTTCCTCTTACGCTGCTCCCTTTCAACGAGGCGGAAGACTTTTTATCGCGTATAGCTAATTTTGCATACAAAACAGCTGTCCGCGACCTGACAAAGCAGCCGCTTACGCAAGATGAGTTCAAGACGATGAAGACGCTGTACGCGAATTCCGAGCAAATTTCCAATGAATTAATCGGCATGCAAAAAGAAGTGCTTGCGAATAATTTAAGATGGATGGACGTTGAAATTGCTCTGGCATCCGAGAAATCGAATAATGATAATACGATTGTTGACGGCTTTAAGACAGTAGACAAAAAAGTGAGCGAGTACCCGGAAATCAACTGGGGTCCTTCTGTCAGCAGCATGTATCAAAAACGGACCATTAAAATGTTGGGCGGGAAAATGGTTACCGCTGAGGATATCAAAAAGCTTGCCGCAAAATTCACACAAAACCCGAAAGCGGACATCCGCGTTGTCGAAAATGCGAAGGGGACGGAATATGCTTCTTTCTCAGCGACGGTAAACGAGGGCAAGGACAAGAAGCTTCAAATGGATTTTACGCAAAAGGGCGGACAGCTCATTTGGTTTATGAATTCGCGCGACATTGGCGAGAAAAAGGTAGACCTTGAGAAAGCAAAAGCATCAGCGGATTCTTTCCTGGACAAACATGGTTTCTCGGGAATGAAAGCCATCAGCTACGATTTGCATAACAATATGGGAGCATTCACCTACGTCAGTGTGCAAAGCGGCGTGCTCATTTATCCAGATAAGCTGACTGTGAAGGTGGCGCTGGACAATGGACAGACGGTTGGTTTGCAGGCAAATGATTACGTATATGAGCATCACAAAAGGAAGCTTCCTAGTCCAATTCTAACAAAGGCAGACGCGAAAAAGGCGCTAAATCCGGAAATGAAAGTACAATCGGAGCAATTAGCTCTAATCGACAACGATCTGGGCGAAGAAGTATTATGTTATGAATATACAGGTAAGATCAATGGTTCGCTCTACCGCATCTATGTAAATTCAGAAACAGGCTTAGAAGAATCCATTGAGGAAATGTCTCCCTACGATTCCAAGGCAGCTTCTGACAAATAACGATATGGCTCCCCTCAAATCGACGTGTTATAATGGCATGTAAATGGGGGGGAGCCAATTTGTTGCCTAAATTGAACCAAATGCTGCACTTTCAGATCGCTTCTTCAGATGAAGAGGAAGCATCTATTGAATACAAATCCCGGATTGCTGATGACCAAGAAGACGGATTTCTTATTGAAGTTCCGATCAGCGAGAAATCCGGACGTTACAAGCGACTTTTTCTAGGCGATGAGCTTTCTGTTTATTTTATTTCCGAGGATGGCATCAAAAGTTTTTTCGATTCGCATGTGCTCGGTTTTAAGGAAGACGGCGTGAAGCTAATCAAGATCCGCAAGCCTGAACCAGACCGTATAACTAAGGTTCAGCGGCGGAGCTTTCTTAGGGTGCCGGCAGAGCTGGAAATTGCGATCAAAACGGCCGGTAATTTAAGATTCGTTTGTGAAACGGATGATGTGGGCGGCGGCGGAATTTCGTTTATTTGCGATGGGAAATGGCCGCTTTCATCCGGGCAGCAGCTTGAATGCTGGTTGCTCGTGCCTTTCAAGAACGGCAGCATCGAGCATGCTTTCTTTAAAGGAGAAATTGTGAGGGTAGTAGAGCTTGATTCCGGAAGGAAGCAGGCTATGATCAAATATGTCAGTATAAACGACTCAGAACGACAGAAGGTTATCCGGTATTGTTTTGAGAAGCAGCTAGAATATCGAAATCGGTGAATAACATTTGCGATACTTGGAAAACTACCCGGAAAGAGGAAGGGGGATTTTCCAGGTGATAAAGAAACTGCTGCACAAGAAAAGAAGCCGCAATCAGATGTTAAAGCTAACAGATGACGTTAGTGCGGTATTGCGGAAAATCATTATAACGCTTGTTATTTTATTGGTATGTTCGCAGGCAGCTTTGCAAAATAATGTTGTTCGGCATTGGCTAACGGGCGTGGATCAGCGGGAAGGAACCCGCTTGAACTGACGCTTGGCTTTTGCATCTGCGTTTATAGTGTGGTATAATTTTCACGTTCGCAGGCAAAGCCTGCTTTTTTCTTGAGAGGTTTGCGTCGCATTCTTACATGCATTCGGCCAGCCGTCTCTACTAAAAGGGGGTTGACCTTAAGTGGTGCATCACGAAGGTGACAGCGACCGTATGAACATTGCGATTGACGGGCCGGCAGGCGCGGGCAAGAGCACGGTTGCACGAAAAGTCGCCGAGCAGCTTGGATATGTGTACATCGATACCGGCTCTATGTATCGCGCTGTAACACTCAGCGCCCAGCGAGCGGGAATAACGGTGTCTCAGACAGCCAAACTTGCAGAACTAGTAAGATCTTTAGAGATTGAACTTGAGCCTGGCGAGCAAGGCCAGTCCGTATTTGTGAACGGAGAAGATGTAACCGCATTGATTCGCTCGCGCGAGGTGACGCTGCAGGTATCACATATTGCAGCGAACGAGACTGTACGTGAGGTTCTCGGAGTACTGCAGCGCAAGCTTGCAGAACGCAAAGGTGTCGTAATGGACGGCCGGGATATCGGCTCACATGTACTGCCGCAAGCGGAATTGAAAATTTTTCTAACCGCATCCGTCAAGGAACGGGCACTTCGCCGTTACCGTGAAATAGTGGACAGCCAAAGCATTACGTTGGAACAATTGGAATCCGAGATTGCTGAACGTGACCGTTTGGACGAGCAACGCGATATTTCACCGTTAATTTGCGCTGCTGACGCTATCGTCCTCGATAGTACCGCCATGACAATTGATGAAGTCATTCAGACAATTGTGAAATTAAGCCGAACCAAAATGGCGGAGGCGAAGTAAACTATGTTATATCTTATTTTCCGTTTTTTACTGCGCGTTCTGTATACGCTGCTCTTTCGATTGGAAGCAAGGGGTACGGAAAATATACCTGCCACCGGTCCAGTCGTGCTTGCTTCAAATCACCTGAGTAATTTTGACCCGCCTACGGTAGGCGTCAAGGTAAAGCGCAAGGTGTATTTTATGGCAAAAGAGGAATTGTTTAGAGTTCCGGTGTTTGGTCCGCTCATTCGCGCGTTTGGCGCTTTTCCCGTGAAACGCGGCGGTGTAAGCAAGGATGCCATTAAGTCGGCGATCACACTGCTGAAGGAAGGCAATGTAATGGGGATTTTCCCAGAGGGCTCACGCAACAATCAATCCGGTGCAGCCAAGAAGGGCGCGGCCATGATTGCCGTTAGAAGCGGCGCTGCTGTAGTTCCCGTAGCCATTGTCGGCAAGTATAGACCATTTAGCAAAATCGTCGTTTGTTACGGCAAGCCTGTCGATCTTACCGCACTTATTGAGGAATCATCTCCAGACATGCTTGAACAAGTAACAGATGCCATTATGGCTCGCATTCGCGAGCTTGCTTCGAACAATCGTTAATGTATGTTTTAAATGCTGCTCTCGCTCTAGGCGCTTGCGGATTTAAATAAAGTTGGGGTATGAACTGAGGAGGTTATTTCAATGTCAGAAGAAACTAATGTGCAAGAATCCGTGGCGGAAGAAGTAAGCCAAGACGCTTTGGATAATTTCGTGTCTTTGAAAAAAGGCGATTCCGTTAAAGGTACGATCGTCAAAATCGAAGATAACCAAGCTTATGTAAGCCTTGGATATAAATATGACGGTGTTATTCCGATTCGCGAGCTTTCTGCGGTGCAGATTGAAAACGCTACGGATGCTGTTCAAATCGGTCAAGAGGTTGAGCTTAAAGTGGTTAGCATCGACGACGAGAAAGAAAAGCTTGTTCTTTCGAAGCGTCAAGTTGACGGCGAGAAAGCATGGGATCTTCTTCAAGAACGCTTTGACAACGGCGAAGTATTTGAAGTTGCTGTTGCTGATGTTGTTAAAGGCGGCCTCGTTGCCGATGTTGGCGTTCGCGGATTTATTCCTGCTTCTATGGTTGAGCGTCACTTTGTTGAAGATTTCTCCGATTACAAAGGCCGCACGCTTCGCGTGAAGGTTAAAGAAATCGACCGTGAAAACAACAAAGTCATTCTTTCTCAAAAAGAAGTGCTTGACGCTGAATTCGAGCAAAGCAAGAAGCAAGTGATTGCAGCGCTTGAAGTTGGTCAAGAACTTGAAGGTACTGTTCAACGTCTTACACCGTTCGGTGCGTTTGTTGATATCGGCGGTATTGACGGTCTTGTTCACGTATCCGAGCTTTCATGGCAGCATGTAGCACATCCGAAGGATGTTGTTTCTGAAGGTCAAGCTGTTCGTGTTAAAGTACTTAAAGTTGATCCAGCTGCTGGCAAAATCAGCCTCAGCCTGAAAGCTGCGCAACCAGGTCCTTGGGATTCTGCAGGCGGTCAATTTGCAATTGGTGATATCGTAACAGGTACAGTTCGCCGTCTCGTTCCATTCGGAGCTTTCGTTGAAATTGCTCCTGGCGTTGAAGGACTTGTTCACATTTCCCAAATCGCTCACCGTCACATTGCGACTCCTAACGAGGTTCTTCAAGAAGGCCAAGAAGTACAAGCGAAAGTTCTTGACTTCAACCCTGCTGAAAAACGCGTTAGCCTAAGCATTAAAGAAACAGAAGAAGCTCCTGAACAAGCTGCTCCAAGCGCAAGACCGGATAGAGCTCCTCGTTCGCCAAAAATCGAAAAAATCGATAATCCGAATGTTAGCTTGAGCAATGAAAGCATGAGCTATTCTCTTGCAGAGCGTTTTGGCGATAAGCTTAAAAATCTTAAATAATAATTTTTTATATAAAAAAGAGCTGTTTCTGCGATCTGTCGCAGGAATAGCTCTTTTTTTTTGGTGCATAATAGGGGGTACAAGAGGTGATATAACGTGAATCCCGGTTTTATGTCGATTTGGATTATGATGATAACTTTCATTCTAATCGCGACAGGTTGGAAGACCTATTTAGCTCCGGAAATAAGCAGCCGCATGATGGCGCTTCTAGGAATCTTTATGGTTATGCTGCTCGTTTTCCCGCTGTGGTGGTCGCCATTTCCCGAGTTCATTCGACTTGAAATCCATATGAGCGTTTGTTTGATGCTTGTGATTGGAGTGTTGATGTCGAATAGAGCGTCCGAGGCAAGGAGCTATTTTGGCTATTTGATTTTGTGCACCCTTATGATCTCAATCATTTGGGGATTCATTCGCAAGATGTATAGCTATGATCCTGTATTTTATTGGATAGGTCCAAATTGGGATGCACCATTGTTAGCTGGAATATTTTGCGGGGCTTTTACCTCTCAGGTAAAACATCAATTTGGAATGATGGTTTGGGGAGCGGTGCTTGGTGAAACGTTAAATACAGTCCTTCAATCCGGTGCATATACGGCTCATATTGGTCAATCAAGCTGGTGGGACAGCTTTTGGATTGCTCTTGCGACAGCCAGGGTGTTTAGCTTGCTCCTCAGAGCGATTCGTACGGGTGCATCGAAGCTTAGCGTAAAGCTATGGCATATTAAGGGAGGACGTTCTTCATAATGCAGCATTATCTCGTCCAAAATAAGTTTTTGGTTGGCGTTTTGTTAGGTATCACTTTCGGAATTATTTCGCGCTTGCTAATGCTTAGAACTGATTATCGACAGTATCCGACATATCCGCATGGTCGTATCATCCATATTTCATTAGGTGTTATCGCAGCGGCATTAGGCGCTGTAGCCGTCCCCGCATTGTTTAATAAGGACTATACGGCAATCACCTTCCTTTCACTTGCTGCACAGCAGTTTAGAGATGTTCGTAAGATGGAACGCGAAACATTGACTAAAATAGACAGTATGGAATTGGTTGGGCGGGGATCAACCTATATCGAAGGAATAGCCATGGTATTTGAAGGTCGGAATTACTTAGTGATCATGACTGCTTTGCTGACAAGCTTATTTAGCATTATGTTGAATATCTGGATAGGTATTCTTGCCGGTATTTTATCGCTGCTGCTTGTCGAAAAGCTGAAATCAGGCAAGGCCGTTTCTCATATCGCTGCTGTTCAATCTGCGGAAGTTAGAGTCGATGGTCCTGATTTGTTCGTAGGAGATATTTATATTATGAACGTGGGGCTAAAAGCCAATCAAGAAATTATCGCTGAACGGGGAATGGGTTTTATTTTGACGCCCTACAATTCAAACGGAAAAGTAACCATAAGCAATCTGGGACAACGTCAAGCCATTCTTTATGATATGGCTACGATATTAGGTGTGTACCGGGATGACGGGGAACCGGCATTAATACCAATGGCCAAGCTTGATATGAAGGATGGCCGCTTGGCTGTATTTATTTTGCCCCAGGAAATGGATGCGGACAAAGGAAAGCAAGTCATTATGCGAGTACCGATATTAGAGTCGGCCGTTCGCATGCCTACGGAAGCATCTGTCAATAAGAAAGGGGCAAGCGATAATGGCTAAGATTGTCGCCGTCGTATCGATGAAGCCGGAAACTGTAGGAGGAGGCGCTCCCATTTTCCTAGTAGAAAGTGCGGACAAGCTGGAGGAAACCTCGTTCCTCCTCGAGAAGATATTGGATGCAAGCGCGCATGATTTGAAGAATGGTACAATAATCCTAGTGAATCACCGATAATAGAAAAGTTAGCCAAGAACGCACTTTTTTGCTATGATGGTTAACGTGAGTATTTTTGAAGGAGTGGAAAACAAACTATGGCAAGACCCGTTATCGCTATCGTCGGTCGTCCGAATGTGGGTAAATCCACGATTTTCAATAGGGTCATCGGCGACCGTCTAGCAATTGTTGAGGATAAACCGGGTGTCACGCGTGACAGACTTTACGGCACCGGAGAGTGGAATGGAAAACCGTTCAGCATTATTGATACTGGCGGTATTGAAATTGATGGTGAAGATGAAATCATGAAATCTGTTCGTATGCAGGCTGAACTCGCTATTGAAGAGGCTGATGTGATTATCTTTATGGCCGATGCGAAGACCGGCTTGACGCACGCGGATGATGAAGTAGCTCAAATGCTGTTCCGTTCAGGCAAGCCTGTTGTACTTGCAGTTAATAAAGTTGATAATCATGGCCGTATGGACGAGGTTTATGAGTTTTATGGGCTCGGCTTCGGTCAGCCTATTGCAATTTCCGGTTCACATGGTTTAGGCATCGGCGATTTGCTTGACGCCGCTGTTGAGCTGCTGCCGGAGCAAACGGATGACGGCTATGATGAGGATGTTATTCGCGTTGCATTGATTGGACGGCCTAACGTTGGTAAATCCTCGCTCGTTAATGCGCTTCTTGGCGAGGACCGTGTAATTGTAAGCAATGTAGCAGGTACGACACGCGATGCAATCGATACGCCTTTTGAACGTGACGGCCAACGGTACGTATTAATCGATACGGCTGGTATGCGCAAGCGCGGCAAGGTGTATGAATCAACGGAGAAGTACAGCGTAATGCGTGCGATGAAAGCGATCGAGCGCGCGGATGTGGTTCTTGTGTTGATAAACGGGGAAGAAGGCATTATTGAGCAGGACAAGCATATCGCAGGTTATGCCCATGAAGCAGGAAAAGCCTCGATATTTGTTGTGAACAAGTGGGATGTCGTCGAGAAAGACGAGAAGACGATGCAAGTTTTCTCGCAAAATATCCGCGATCATTTCTTGTTTATGTCTTATGCCCCAATTGTTTATCTATCTGCTTTGACGAAACAGCGCTTACAAAAGCTGCTGCCTGTCGTTAAGCATGTATCGGAGCAGCATGCCATGCGTATTCAGACGCATCTTCTTAATGATGTCGTTTCGGACGCTGTGGCGATTAATCCGCCGCCATCCGACAAAGGCAAACGTCTGCGCATCAATTATGTTACGCAGGTTGCGACCAAGCCGCCGACGATCGTTGTATTTGTGAACGATCCGGAAATCATGCATTTCTCGTATGAGCGTTATTTGGAAAATAAAATCCGTGCAGCATTTAATTTTGAAGGGACGCCAATACGAATATTCTCGCGTCGTAAGTCCGAGGAAGATTAGGGGAGAGTAGCTTGTTATATGGAGTAATCGCGATTGCTTTAAGCTATTTGTTAGGTTCAGTTTCTTTCAGTATCGTTATTGCAAAATGGGTTAAAGGCATCGATATCCGTCAGCATGGCAGCGGCAATGCAGGGGCAACGAATACATTGCGGGTGCTCGGCAAAGGGCCGGGCTTACTCGTGTTTGTACTTGATATCGCAAAAGGCGTTGCTGCTGTTTGGATCGGGCACGGCCTAGGCGAAAATGACTGGATTCCGGTTCTATGCGGACTGGCAGCCATCGTTGGTCATAATTGGCCGATATGGTTTCGGTTTAAAGGCGGCAAAGGAATTGCTACGACAGTTGGCGTTATTGCCACGCTTGCGTTCATCCCTGCTCTCTGTGCAGGTGTAGTTGCGATTGCAACGATCGCTATAACCCGATACGTATCTTTGGGATCGTTATTGTTTGCGGCTTTAACGCCATTATTCATTTCCATCTTTTATTTTTCCGTACCTTTACTTTGTGCAAGTCTTCTGATCTGTATATTTGCTTTCGTACGCCATCGGACGAATATCGTAAAGCTGTTTCAAGGAACGGAAAATAAGCTAGGTGCTAAGAAAGGATAGTGAGCGTCGCATGACAAACCAGAGTGGAGAAAAACAGAAATTTGCAGCCGTGCTCGTTGCGGGGAGCTGGGGCACTGCGCTTGCTTCCGTACTCGCAAATAATGGCTATCAGGTACGGCTATGGACGCGCAATAAGGAACAAGCGGAGGATATTAACCGCAACCGTGTAAACAGCAAGTTTCTGCCGGATGTCCAGCTGCCGGAGCTTATTCATGCAACCACCGATATCGAGTATGCGCTGCAGGATGCCGAGCTAGCCTTATTCGTAGCGCCATCTGGCGCGATGCGCGAGGTGGCAAGGCAAGCTGCACCTTATTTGTCCAGCGAAACGCTCGTGGTGCATGCAACGAAAGGCTTTGAGACGGATACGCTGAAGAGGATGACAGCTGTGCTCTCGGAAGAGCTCAACCGCTCGCTAGATCAACTGGTCGTGCTCTCAGGTCCTAGTCACGCGGAAGAAGTCATCCTGAAGCAGCCAACAACGGTTGTTGTTGCGTCAGCAAACATTGAAGCAGCGGAGCAAGCACAAGATGCTTTGATGAATACGGATTTCCGTGTGTATACGAATCCTGATGTCGTTGGTGTAGAGGTTGCCGGAGCAATCAAGAACATTATTGCTTTGGGAGCGGGTTTGACCGACGGACTGCAATTCGGAGATAACGCAAAGGCTGCTTTGCTTACGCGCGGGCTGGCTGAAATCGGCAGGTTGGGCACAGCTATGGGGGCGAATCCGCTCACTTTTGCCGGACTTGCAGGCGTAGGCGATCTCGTCGTTACCTGTACAAGCAAGCACAGTCGCAACTGGCGCGCGGGTTACATGCTTGCCGACGGAACGCCGCTCGATGAGGTGCTTAGCCGCATGGGGATGGTCGTGGAGGGCGTTAGAACCACCCGCGCCGCTTATGATTTAGCGAAACAATATGAGGTTGAAATGCCGATAACGTTTCAGCTGTATGAGGTATTATTCGCGAACAAAGCGCCAAGGACTGCCGTTGAACATTTAATGGGCAGGCTCAAGACACATGAAATTGAGGATCTAGGCTAAGGACCAGCGCCTACACCAAACATCTGCCCTTCTCATATGATGCATGGAGCAAGACACTTGCGCATCCTGGAGGTGTAGGATATGGCGAAGGATTTTTCCAAAGATATTCTCAACTCGATAAACAAAAAAACCGGCAAAGGTATTTCCGAGAGTTCTGTCAAAAAGCTGGCTAGCGGCGTTACACCAGAAACGATGAAGGACGAAGCGGAGCTTCGCAAGCTGATCAAGCAGGTGTCAGAAATGGCAAAGGTTAAGGTTGCTGATTCGACCGTCAATGAAATCGTGAAGGCTGTAAAAGCTAGTGGCATGAACGCAAGCAATATGGAAACGCTGATGAAAATGATGATCAAAAAATAAAGCGCAGTTTTGGCAAAAGCGATAGGCGACCCGAATTTTATCATTCGGTGCAGCGTCCTGTCAGCTTTTGTCCTTTTTTTTATGCGATGTTATAATGGATGAGAATTCATTATGATATAGATTAGGAGAATGGAATTACTAT
Organism: Paenibacillus sp. LHD-38; assembly: GCF_031157315.1. Taxonomy (GTDB): domain Bacteria; phylum Bacillota; class Bacilli; order Paenibacillales; family Paenibacillaceae; genus Pristimantibacillus. The sequence continues at coordinate 81,663 of NZ_JAVIFU010000013.1, read as the reverse complement.
GGATGCAATGACAAAAATGTGGGTTTCGCTTTTCGGCATTGGGATGATGGCGATTGCGGCCCTTTTAATTACGTTTGCCCGTATGAAAACGAAGGGCGCTTTGAAATTCGTACTGTCACTCATTGCTTTTTTTATTTTGATAATCGGATTTATTTGCGGACTAATATCCATTATTTAACTGGATCTACATAGGGACAATAGATTACTAACGGAAATGGAGATTTAGACATACAATGATTGAATTAAAGGGTAGAACCAAAACGGCTGTCGTAGAGGCGGAAGCAGGCTTGTCGCTGCTTGATCTTGCAATGAAACACAATATTGATTGGAGCTTTTCGTGCGCACGCGGGACTTGCGCCCGTTGTCGCTGCTTGATAACGGAAGGTGCGGACCAGCTTGAAGGCATCACGGACGAAGAGTGGGATCGCCTTGAGCCGGAGGAGTTTGAAGAAGGCTATCGACTAGGCTGCCAGGCAATCGTCAAAACCGCTAAAGCAAAAATTACAGCTGCGAATAAGCCATATTTTTAATGTTAATGCCGTGGAAGGAAGTGCCGGCGATGACCGAAAATGCACGCATTCATAACGCGCTGGCCGTCGTGAAAAAAGCAACAGAAGCAAGTGCTTCGGAATGGGTATTAGGCGGAAGCACCAGCCTTATGCTTCGGGGCTTCCCATTATCAGCCTTGCCGCGTGATTTGGATATATATTGCGACGAAGAGAATATCGATGCGATCCACAAGGCGTTGGAGCCCTATGCGCTTGACCAACCGGCAATAAGCGAAACCGGCATGTACCACTCTATTCTGAGTCATTACCTCATCCATGATATACAGGTTGAGTTGGTCGGAGGTTTCCAGGTGAAGGCAAGCGGCTGCCACTATGAGACCATGGTGCGGAAGGTGCTTCTGGATTTTTCCGACCATATCTATTTAAGCGATGTTGAAGTGACTGTGCCCATCGTGCCCCTAGCGCATGAGCTTTGGTTTAATTTTTTGCGTGATCGAATGGACCGTGTTGATCTCATCGTTCAAGCCTTTGCCGAGGCACCTGCGCTGCATGGACGTGCAATGCACGCTATCGAAGCAAAGAACTCGTTCACAGCAGAGGCGTTGCGTAGTCTCCATCTTATATTATCAAATCGAGAGGCCGGTGGTTTGTGATGGATGGAGAGGTAACCTTTTGGCCATCTGGGAAGACGGTTAAGGTTAAACGGGGTACAACGCTGCTAGACGCCGCCAGACGCGCGAATATACCTATCCGCACACGATGCGGAGGCAAAGCCGCATGCTTCATGTGCAAGGTCACAGTGCGGCCAGGAAGCGAGCTATTGCCGATTGCGGATAATGAAGAACGTAAGCTATCCGGCTTAGATGGCGACCATATTAGGCTTTCCTGCCAAGCAAGGGTAGCGGGCAAGGTGAACGTGGAAATACCGTTAGATCCGCTGCGGGCAGCGGTTGCGCGACAGCTCGCGCGCCAAGCGGAGGAAAACGACGATTTGTGGTAGGAAGATCTTACGAAGAAGGTTTGTTATACAAACCTAAGCACAGGCTTACGAAGAAGGTTTGTTACACAAACCTTTAAGGGAGGTTATTCGAGTGAACGGTTATACAAAGAGTGGTGCGCTGCGTGGCATTCGTCTTTTAGCATTGCTAACTGCGCTTGGCGTTATGCTCATTTCATTGACGGGCTGCTTGTATCCTAAGGATCGGCTGAAACAAAATCAGACCGCCCCAAAAGAAGCAGTCCGCAACGTGCAGGCAGCCATTGACCAGTACAAAACAGAGACAGGCATGCTGCCGATCAAAAACAGCACAGCCGAAACGCCTAAGTATGAAAAATTTTATGTGGATTTTGCAAAGCTTGGTCGGACAGGCTATTTAAGCGATATCCCAGCTGCTGCATTTGAAAAAGGAGGCAGCTATAGCTTTCTTGTCATCGATGAGGAAACTTCGCCAAGAGTAAAGCTGCTGGATATCCTCGCTTTCCAGCAGATTAACGATATTCAGAATTGGGTAACGACTTATATTCAGACGAACAGTGTGCTGCCAAAGGGAGAGCAAACCTACCCCGGTTTTTATCAAATCGATTATAAAGAAATGAATAAGTCGGCTCCCACGATACGAAGCGTTTTTACAGGGCAAACCCTGCAGGCTCTCGTTGATGAAAACGGCGTCGTATATTCCGACTATGGCATAGACATCATGCAATACATTCAAAAAAGCGACAAAAAAGATTATGCTGCAGATTTTGATTTGCGCGCGCTGCTTGTAGACGGATCAGACTTTGTTCCGGTAAAGGCTCCTGTATACCACTTGGTAAACCAAGAGCCGCAGGCCGTAAAGCCATATGACATGCCGTTTTATTAATAAATTCAGCTTTAATCCTTTCCGAGACGAATGTCTGGGAGAGGATTTTTTTGCTTTCAAGGGTCATAGATTTGCATTTTTTCTCATATAACTCAGTCTTGGAAGGAAAGCCCGCAGCGTAAGAAAAAAAAGTTTTCGCAGAAGGAATCGTCATAATCGGAAAGCCTGCACATATGATGTTACTAGTCCAAAAGCATGTACGAGTTGCGTCGCTGGCCTACCCTATTGACCGGTGGATGGCGGCGAACCGGAAAAATCAATTGGGAGGGGATATTCAGTGGAGAAAGTGGACATTTTCAAGGACATAGCCGAAAGAACCGGCGGGGATATTTACCTCGGGGTTGTAGGGGCAGTCCGGACGGGCAAATCAACGTTTATTAAACGGTTTATGGAGACGGTTGTACTTCCGAACATTGCTAATGAATCAGACCGTGTGAGAGCCGTGGACGAACTTCCTCAAAGCGCCGCAGGTAAGACGATTATGACAACAGAGCCTAAATTTGTTCCGAATCAAGCGGTTCAACTCAGGGTTACCGATGGACTTGAGGTAAACGTGAGATTGGTCGATTGTGTTGGATATGCGGTTGAAGGCGCGAAGGGCTATGAGGACGAAAATGGTCCACGTATGATCACGACTCCTTGGTTTGATGAACCGATTCCTTTCCAGGAAGCAGCTGAGATTGGAACACGAAAAGTAATCCAAGAGCATTCGACACTCGGTGTTGTTGTAACGACAGACGGCTCAATCGCAGAAATTCCGCGCAGCTCCTATGTGGTAGCAGAAGAGCGTGTCATCAACGAGTTGAAGGAAGTCGGCAAGCCATTTGTGCTCGTCATTAACTCCACTCGCCCTAAGAGTGAAGAAGCGCTGCAATTGCGCAATGAGCTGCAAGCGAAATACGATATCCCGGTTATGACGCTTAGCGTGGCGACCATGGGCGAGGAAGAAGTCATCTCCGTTCTGCGGGAAGTGCTTTACGAATTCCCTGTTCATGAAGTTAATGTAAATCTGCCGAGCTGGGTTATGGTGCTGAATGATAATCATTGGCTCCGCAGCAACTATGAGAGCTCTGTTCGCGATACGGTTAAGGATATTCGCCGATTACGCGACGTCGATCGAGTAGTTACTCAGTTCATGGAATATGATTTCATTGCCAGGGCAGGCCTTAGCGGCATGAACATGGGGCAGGGAGTCGCGGAGATTGACTTGTATGCGCCAGATGAGCTGTATGACCGCATTCTTATGGAGGTCGTTGGGGTAGAGATTCGGGGCAAGGACCACTTGCTTCAGCTGATGCAGGAATTCTCTCATGCCAAAAGGGAGTATGACCGATTTGCGGAAGCGCTCGAGATGGTCAAAACAACGGGTTACGGCATTGCGGCGCCGACACTTGCGGAAATGGCACTCGATGAGCCGGAGCTAATCCGTCAAGGCTCGCGCTTTGGGGTTAGACTGAAGGCTACAGCACCGTCCATCCATATGATCCGAGTCGATGTAGAATCGGAATTCGCTCCGATTATCGGAACGGAGAAGCAAAGTGAAGAGCTGGTCAGATACTTAATGCAAGACTTTGAGAACGATCCGATCAAAATTTGGGAGTCTGATATATTCGGCCGCTCCCTGCATTCCATTGTGCGTGAAGGCATCCAAGGAAAAATTGCAATGATGCCTGATAATGCACGCTACAAGCTGCAAGAGACGCTTGGACGAATCATAAACGAGGGCTCTGGCGGATTGATTGCAATCATCTTGTAAGTAAAAAAAATTAGTATACAGATAAGCCGCTGCCAAATAGGGAGCGGTTTTATTTGTTTTGGAGGAATTGAAGCTTAGCACTTGAAATTGGCAAACGGCTGTATTACTATAGGTTTGTTCGGTCAAAAGGTATATTTTTGAAGTTTTCCGTTAATAAGAGGGATAAGATGAGCGTTTATATGCTAGCCATGAGATTAATGCAGAACTGCACTTTGGAGGAGGTGAAACAATGAACAAAACAGATTTGATTACGAAGGTAGCTGAATTGACCGATCTTTCGAAGAAAGACGCAACGAAAGCAGTTGATGCTGTTTTTGATGCTATTTCCGACGCGCTGCAAAGCGGAGATAAAGTGCAATTGGTTGGGTTTGGTAACTTCGAAGTTCGCGAGCGTCAAGCCCGTAAAGGCCGCAACCCGCAAACCGGAGATCCAATCGAGATCGCAGCAAGCAAGACACCTGCTTTTAAACCGGGAAAATCACTCAAGGACCTTGTATCCAATTAAGCATACTTAGAGCATAAACGAATTGAACCCATCCGTACGGATGAGAACAAAGCGAGTTATGTGCCGGAATATAAGCAATTACATAAGGAGAAAACTTATTAATGCTTATATTTTGCGTTGGAAACGCTCGGACGGGAAACCGTTCGAGCGTTTTTTGTCTGGAGGCAGACGTGTATGGATTGCACAAACGTCATACTTACACTATAATTCACATGGATAGCTTGGAAATACGGATGCGGAGGGATAACGATGGAGCCTACACATGGCGAGTATATTATCGTAAAAGCAAAGGATCAAGGCGTGCAAGTCATCGGTTTAACACGCGGACTGGACACGAAATTTCATCATACGGAAAAGTTGGACAAAAACGAAATATTAATTTGCCAGTTTACCGATCATACTTCAGCAATTAAAATTCGCGGTAAAGCGGTCGTTATGACGAAATACGGCACAATGGAAACCGACCAGTAATATCAAGCGAGCAAGCAGGCGATGCCTGCTTTTTTTTTTTGCGCGCTTGCGTTTCGAATATTCATTCTGTACCGCTCGTACAATGTGATAAGAGACTTATCACATGAAGAGACCTGTATAGCAGGTTTTATTAAAGAGCCCTGAATTGGAGGTACAGAATGAAAATCGGAAAACCACTGTTTGCGGCGTGCGCGACCGCTTTGGCAGTAACTTTATTGTTCACTTGGCTTCCCCATACAGTATGGCAGAATACGGTAAACCGGGATGAGGTTGCTGTTTTTCGCGCTTCGCCAGCCGTTAGGCTTACTAATAGCAATTTAGTTGACGTACTTGTTGCCATCCAGCTTAATGAGCGTTTAAAAAAGGCGGATTGGAGCAACGGGGTATTGTCGGTAGATATGTTGGTCAGCACAAGCGGGGGAAGACCTGCGTTATGGTTTGCGGACGTAGAGAAGCTGGTACGTGTTTCGTTCCTGCAACTGGAGAATGTGAAGCGTATTCTTATCCGAATGGTAGAAGAACGTACGGATGGTCCAGCACTGCTTGCAGCTGTCGACGTCAGGAAAACGGATGAATGGCTTATCAACGAAATGCAGCATCTCTCGCAGGCAGATCCGGTGCATGACGAGGTGTGGCGCGAGAGGCTGAGAGTTAGCTTCACATCAGCGTGGGAGGAACGATTCGGGCCTGTAGCGGGATTTACTGTAAAGCCTTCCTTCATTTCGCAGGAGGAATAGGGTTGTATGTTGCAATTTGTTGAACAAGCAGGCTGAATCGTATGCTCTTTAGAATAAGTTGTGCTATAATAGTTTAGATTATTGAGCGGCGATTTGCGCTTCTCTGTTCGGAGGCTTCCCCAATGAAAACATACCGTGTACCTGAAATAGCTCAAAAGTATGTGGAATATGACATGATCCAAGAGCATACTGCTCTTCCTGAATTAGCGAATGCAAGGCTGCGCCTGCTGCATGCCTTCCTAAGTCAGCAGCAGTCTTTACAGACACACAGTGAGCTCTTTACGCTCGTCGTATCTCTCGTTCAGCTAGGAATGGATACGCATGATCTAATCGATACGCAGCAAGAGCAGCGCACTGAAGCAGAGATGCGTTCGAGGCAGCTCAAGGTGCTCGCTGGGGATTACTTTAGCGCGACATTTTATCAACTGCTTTCGCAAGCAGGCCAAATTGAAATGATTGCAAAAATCAGCAGCGCGGTTAGCGAAGTAAACCGGCTGAAGGTCAATCTTTATATTCGGATGAGGCAGAATAAGCTGTCAGCAGAAGATTATCTAGGCTACTCCGTACAAATTAAAAGCACCCTGTTCCACATTTTCTCTGATCTGCTGGAAGGGACGCTTTCCCGTGTTTGGTCAGAGGTTCTTAATGGTCTCAGTCGATGTGAGGTATTGGTTGATGAGATCGCACGAAGTGAAAGCTCAGATCGGTTCGATCAGGGCTGGGCATATTGGCACTTCATGCAAGTCGCTACGGATGAAGAGCATCAACAACTAACAATGCGTACCTATGAGTGCGCATTTATTCACGGTTTGGCGGAAAAATATAATGTGCGCAGCCAACTTAGGGCGAAGCTGAAGCTCTCAGCAGATTCAGTGAAAGCCGCGGCTGGAAAGCTGGAATCGGACAAGTTGCTCGGTGAATTGACTTCAATTGTCGATACCTTGTTACACGAACAAACCGGTTACACGCCCGCACTCAACGAGACGAGGTGACCTGCTAAAATGGATACGAACTCCAAGAGCCATGTGCATGGCGTATTTGAACGGATTGCGCCCAAATATGATTTGATGAACGATTTGATCAGCTTTCGCAGACATAAGGCTTGGCGGAAGGTGACGATGAAGAAAATGAACGTCCAGGAAGGACAAACGGCGCTTGACCTTTGCTGCGGAACCTGTGACTGGACGATTGCTTTAGCTGACGCAAGCAAGACTGGTAAGGTTGTCGGTCTTGATTTTAGCCAGAACATGCTGGATGTCGGTGCTCTGAAAGTAAATAAGGTGGGCTTGGACAAACAGATTACTTTGGTACAAGGGAATGCAATGAGCTTGCCTTTTGAGGATCATTCCTTCGATTTTGTTACGATAGGTTTTGGCCTTCGCAATGTGCCTGATTATTTGCAGGTGCTGAGGGAGATGCAGCGTGTCGTCAAACCAGGCGGGCAAGTTGTATGCTTAGAAGTGTCTAAACCAACCTGGCAGCCATTTAAAGCGATGTATAATTTATATTTCGAACGTATATTACCTGTCATGGGTAAGGTCGTCGCCAAAAGCTTTCAAGAATATAAATGGCTCCCTGAATCTCTAAAAATGTTCCCCGGAAGGCAGCAGCTTGCAGAGCTGTTTGTAGAAGCTGGTCTTGAACAGGTAAAGGCATATCCTCTTACTGGCGGAGTAGCTGCGCTGCATATGGGGACAAAGGAGAAGAAATAGCAATGATTCGCAAATTACGTATTATTTTAGAAATGATTAAGTTTGAACACACGGTTTTTGCATTGCCTTTCGCTTTTATGGGTGCTATTCTAGGTGCGGTTATGATGGAGCAGCGGTTGCCTTCATGGGCAGAGATCGGATGGATTACGCTTGCGATGTTCGGAGCCCGAAGCGCGGCAATGAGCTTAAACCGCTTGATTGACAAAGCGATTGATTTACGAAATCCCCGAACAGAGAAACGGGCGCTTCCTGCCGGTTTATTGAAATCAGCGGAAGTATTGCTGTTTATTATTGTTTCGTTCGTTTTATTATTTGTCGCTAGTGCGAACTTGGCGCCGATTGCGCTGAAATTGATGCCAATCGCGGTTGCGCTGCTCGTGCTTTATTCCTATACGAAACGCTTCACGTGGCTTTGTCATCTGGTACTGGGCTTTACGATCGGTCTCTCGCCACTTGGCGGATGGGTAGCTATTACTGGTCAATTTGATCTTGCAGCCTGGATTCTCTATATTACTGTTGCGCTTTGGATTGCCGGCTTTGATATTATTTATGCGACGCAAGATTTCGAGTATGACCGCGGTGCGGGTCTATACTCCATTCCAGCTCGCTTCGGAATTGCTGGTGCGCTGTGGATAGCGCGCTGCTTGCATGTCGTTACGGCAATCGGCTTCGTTACTTTGTTTTGGATGACTGATCTAAGTTGGATGTATCTGCTTGGTACGCTAATTTCGATTTCCTTGTTGTTTTACCAGCACTGGATGGTGCGTCCAAATGATTTATCACGCGTTCAAACGGCGTTCTTCGGAATGAATGGAACGCTAAGCGTCGTGCTTTTCTTATTTGTTATCGTTGATTTATTGGTCATTCACCAATGGTAGAAGAGATCAAAACGGTTGCCAAGTCGGACTGGACGAAACGATGGGTTGTTGGCATAACTGGCGCCAGCGGATCTGTTTATGGCATACGTCTGATTGAAGTTCTTTTGCTTATGGAATACGAGGTTCATCTTGTAGTGACTGAAGCAGGCTGGAGAGTAATAAAGGAAGAACTTGGCTGGGAGACCGCTCGTCGCTCGGCTGCGCTTGAGCTGCGCTTTGGCGATGCTGTTGCTGAGCAAAGGCTGGTGTACCATCCGAATGCGGATATCGGTGCAAGCATCGCAAGCGGTTCATATCGCGTTCAAGGAATGGTTATTGTGCCGTGCTCGATGGGGACGCTTGCGTCGATCTCGCACGGCATTTCCGATGATTTGATGACTAGAGCCGCAGATGTGATGCTGAAAGAGAATCGTAAGCTTCTCATTGTGCCAAGAGAAACGCCGCTGCATGCGATCCATCTGGAAAACATGCTGACGCTTGCCCGGCTTGGCGTTCGAGTGATTCCGGCTATGCCGGCTTTTTATTACAAACCGCAAAGCATGGAAGAGATGATTGACTTTTTAGTTGGAAAAATACTTGATAATATGACAATCGATCATGATTTGTACAGAAGATGGGGAGATGAACAGAATGGGCATGAATCGCCCGATCACCATCGGAAGAATTGATTACGCGAACGCATGGCCGCTATTTCATCAGTTCGAGGAACGAGCGGATTGGAAAGGCTTCGAGGTCGTTAAACGCGTACCTTCTGAATTAAACCGAATGCTGCAAGCTGGTGAATTAGACGTATCGGCAATTTCGTCCTTCTCATACGGACAAAATGCCGATGATTATGTACTGCTGCCTGAATTGTCCGTCGGTTCTGTCGGTAATGTGAATTCCATCCTATTGTTTATGAAGGAGCCGATTTCACGCAAGCGGCCAGAACGCATTTCGATGACGATGACATCGGCAACATCAGTAAATTTATTGAAAATTTTAATGGCTATGTACTTTGAATGTAAGCCGGAATATGTTACGGCAGAACCTGTTCTTGAGAAAATGCTGGAAACCTCTGATGCCGCACTGATTATTGGCGACCCTGCCATTCATGCTTCTTGGCTGAATCATGGACTTCATGTTATCGATTTAGGACAGTTGTGGAATCAATGGACGGGGCTCGGGATGACCTATGCTGTTGTCGCAGCGCGCAAAGAAGTGGCAAATGCAGCGCCTGAAGCTGTACAAGCTGTATATAAGGCGTTGAATGCGAGCAAACAGTATAATAAGACACATCTCCGTCCGCTTATCGAACAAGCCTGCAAGCAGCTTGGAGGAGAATCGACTTATTGGGAGATGTACTTTCATTCGCTTCAATATGATTTCGGGAGCAAGCTGCAAGAAGGACTTAAATTGTATTTTGATTATTCCAAGCAGCTCGGTCTGCTTAAGAATGATGTGGAGCTTACTTTTTTTGAAGACCAATCTGCCCAATAGGTGAAAGAATGAAACTACTAGATTTGTATGCAAAGATGAAAGGCGACCTAAATCAGATCGAACAAGAGCTGGTGCGGAGCGTAACGGATGACCATGTGCTGCTCGGCGAAGCTTCTTTGCATCTGCTCAAAGCCGGCGGAAAGCGGATTAGGCCTATAATCGTGCTGCTGGCTGGCAAGTTTGGTGATTATCGGCTGGAAGTGATGAAGCGTGTCGCGGTTCCTCTAGAGCTTATTCATATGGCATCGCTTGTTCATGACGATGTTATCGATGATGCGGAAACACGTCGCGGACAGCTAACCGTAAAATCCAAATGGGATAACCGTATTGCGATGTATACGGGTGATTTTATTCACGGTAAAGCGTTAACCATAGCTGCTGAGCTTCCTAATCCGCAAATCCATCAAATTTTATCGAACGCTCTTGTGCAAATGTGCGTCGGTGAAATGGAGCAAATTCGCGATTTTTTCAATACCGAGCAATCGATACGGAATTATTTGCTTCGGATCAGGCGGAAAACGGCTTTGTTAATCGCCATAAGCTGCCAGCTTGGCGCCGTTGCCGCAAATACAGATCGGAAGACCGCTAATCGCTTATATCGATACGGTTATAATGTAGGCATGGCTTTTCAGATTCGTGATGATTTGCTTGATCTTTATGGTACGGAAAAGCAGATCGGGAAGCCCCCAGGGTCGGACATGCGTCAAGGAAACATCACGCTCCCTGTTCTCCTTGCCCTGAAGGATGCTGAAACCCGTGAACCGTTATTGAATGAAATCTCTTCCATTCGTGAGTCTGGGGGCAAGAGGGATACCAGCCGAGCTATTGAAATGATTCGAAAGAGCGACGGCGGCGAGCAAGCCGATCAGCTGGCGAACCGCTACATAAAAAAAGCTCTGCATGCTTTAGAGGGATTACCCAATATAACAGCGAAGAAGAACTTGATGGATATTGCACATTTTGTCGGTAAACGTAATTACTAATCCTGCAAAGTAGAAAGGAATGGTTGTAGATGGAAAGAACTTTTCTGATGATTAAACCAGATGGCGTTCAACGCGGGTTGATCGGAGAAATCGTTTCGAGGTTTGAAAGAAAGGGACTGCAGCTGTCGGCAGCCAAATTCATGGTTATAAGCCGTGAACTTGCGGAGCGACACTATGAAGAACATAAGGGGAAAGGCTTCTATGATCCTCTCCTTGATTTTATTACATCTGGACCTGTATTTGCGATGGTTTGGCAGGGCGACAACGTGATTGCTTTATCCCGCGCGCTCATTGGCAAAACGGATGCGATAGACGCGCTGCCGGGCACGATTCGCTCTGACTTTGCTGTACATACGAATTTCAATCTCATTCATGGCTCTGATTCGGCTGAGAATGCAGAAAGAGAAATCGGCATTTTCTTCCCGCAGTCGGAAATAGTTAATTATGAACATTCAATTCAAAAGTGGATATAATTACCTCGCCAATCGCGATGGAGGAAACTATGCACCAGGATCAAGATTTTGCACAATTTATTATTCGGATAAAGCATAAGACCGCCATTGATTTATCGCAATACAAAGAAGCACAAATGAAACGCAGGCTGACCACGCTGCGAATGAAGCACGGCTTTCAAACATTCGAGGATTACTGGAAGGCAATTGAACAAAATCGCAGCATGCTGAATGAATTTCTGGATCGCATGACGATAAATGTATCGGAATTTTGGAGAAACCCATCCAGATGGGATGTTTTGCAAAAACGCTTTTTTCCTGAAATGTTTAGTTCCAATAATCGTTTAAAGGTGTGGAGCGCCGCATGTTCAACAGGCGAGGAGCCTTATACGCTTGCGATGATTTTATCGGAGCTTGGTGCCTTACAGCGTTCGTCCTTGCTGGCGACCGATCTGGATTCGGGCGTATTGCAAAAGGCGATGGAAGGCAGTTACTTGGAGCGTTCCTTGCGCGATGTGCCTCCTGCATGCCGGCAAAAATATTTCAAAGAAGCGGAAAGCGCTTTTTTGATTTCGGATTCATTAAAAAAATTTATTCAATTTAAGCAGCAAAACCTTCTTCATGACATTTTTGACAGCTCGTTTGATTTAATTGTGTGCCGAAACGTTATGATTTATTTTACGGAAGAAGCCAAGCATTTGCTGTATCAAAAGTTTTCTAACGCACTTAAGCCTGGTGGACTGCTGTTCGTTGGCAGCACAGAGCAGATATTCTCGCCTGCGCAATACGGCTTTGAGACCGCAGATACATTCTTTTACCGTCGGGTGTAATCCCGATGTATACCGTTTTCCATCTTCTCCTATACTAGTTGTAAGGTAAATGACTTGGAGGATGAAGCAACAGATGGATAAACGCAAGGTAATCGCCGCCTATAGGCGTGGTTTTATTTCAATTCAAGAATGCGCTCAAATCATTGGGGTCGACAGCTTGCAAATGACGAGGCTTGTAAATGATCCGTTGTTTGCGAAAGACGGAGCGTCTCTGATTGAGAAGAAATCGGTTAATAGTTAATAAGCCCAACATCGAACAGGCCGGGGAAAATGTCTTTATACAAGACATTTTCCCGGCCTCTTTTTATATGGCGGGAGCTGCTTCCGCGTTGTTCGAATTCTTGTCAAACCGGAAGCGCTGTACTATAATGAGCAAAGATGTTTAGTGCAGTAAAGCATAGCAGGCGCTTAAAGGCTTGTTTTGAAGGAGGAGCTTGGGTTGAGTTTAAGGTATTTGACAGCAGGGGAGACGCATGGTCCCCAATTAACAGCAATTATCGAAGGATTACCTAGCAATTTGACCATTGATTTTGAGGAATTGAACTTTCAGCTGCACCGTCGCCAGAAGGGTCATGGTCGTGGACGCCGGATGCAAATTGAGAAAGACACGGCTAATATTGTAGGGGGCGTGCGCCATGGCAGAACGACAGGTGCTCCGGTAGCGCTTATTGTCGCGAACAATGATTGGAAGCATTGGACCTCGGTCATGAATATTGAACCGATTGAAGGAAGCGATGAGGAGAAACGCAGAGTTCACCGCCCGCGTCCGGGTCATGCGGATCTGAACGGCGGATTGAAATACGATCTAAAGGATCTTCGCAACGTATTGGAGCGCTCCAGCGCCCGTGAAACTGCAGCTCGAGTGGCAGTCGGGGCAGTAGCGCGTCAATTGCTTGCTGAATTCGGCATTAAAGTGGCGGGACAAGTCATCCGCATAGGCGAAATCGAAGCGCCAGCTAACCAGCTTCCTGTCGATGAGCTGATTCGATTGACGGAGGAATCCTCCGTACGCGTCGTTGATAAAGAAACCGAACAAAAAATGACGGACTATATCGATCAAATTAAGGCAGAAGGCGACTCGATCGGCGGTATTGTGGAATGCATTATCGAAGGCGTGCCTATCGGTCTTGGCAGTCATGTTCAGTGGGATCGTAAGCTAGACGGACGCATTGCGCAAGCGGTTGTATCCATCAACGCATTCAAAGGCTGTGAAATCGGCATTGGCTTTGAAGCGGCGAAGCTTCGCGGCTCGCAGGTACATGATGAGATCATATATGAAGCGGAGCGCGGCTATCATCGGGCAACAAACCGGCTCGGCGGCTTTGAAGGCGGCATGACGAATGGTGAGCAAATCGTCGTACGCGGCGTAATGAAACCAATTCCAACGCTATACAAGCCGCTTCGCAGCGTTGACATTGATACGAAGGAGCCGTTTACTGCCCAGGTTGAACGCTCGGACAGCTGTGCTGTGCCTGCGGCAAGCGTCGTAATGGAGCATGTCGTCGCTTGGGAAGTAGCGAAAGCATTCCTTGAAAAGTTCGGGGGCGATTCCATCGAGGAAATTCGCGCAAATTTGAATAACTACCTTGAACAGCTTGGACGGTACTAAATATGCGTGAGCTAACAGTCGAACTAGGTGACCGCTCTTATCCTATCTATATCGGAGAAGGCCTCCTTCAGGAGGCTTCCGCTTATTTTACAAAACACGGAATCAGCAAGAAATCTCCGCTGCTCATCATTACGGATAGCCGAGTTGCCGATTTTCATTTGCAAGCGCTTGAGTTAGAGCTGGCTAACGCTGGGTTTAAGACAGCAAGTGTAGTCGTTCCATCAGGAGAAAGCTCTAAATCGCTGTCAATGCTGGAGTCGCTGGTTACCAAAGCGTTGGAAGTTGGTCTTGACCGCAAATCAACGATCGTGGCGCTTGGCGGCGGCGTTGTAGGGGATCTTGCTGGATTTGTTGCCGCATCCTACATGAGGGGCATCAAATTCGTCCAGGTTCCGACAACGATTCTGGCGCATGATAGCAGCGTAGGCGGCAAAGTAGCCGTCAATCATCCGCTGGCCAAAAATATTATCGGTGCTTTTCACCAGCCGGAATTAGTCTTATATGACTTGAATACGCTTCAAACGCTTCCTCCAAGAGAGGTGAGCGCCGGTTTATCCGAAGTGGTTAAGCATGGACTCATTTGGGATGAAGCATTCGTAGAATGGTGCGAAGTTAATGCGGAGAAGCTGCTTTCCCTTGATGCGGAAGCGCTTGGTTATGCTTTGTATAAAGGCTGCAGCGTGAAGGCGGCCGTTGTTTCGAAGGATGAGCGTGAGAATGACCTAAGAGCGATATTGAATTTGGGTCATACGATTGGCCATGCCTTAGAAGCTGTAGCAGGTTATGGCGAACTGCTGCATGGAGAAGCGATTTCCATCGGGATGATCGGATCGGCAAAGCTGGGACTTCGTTATGGGGCTCCAGAAGAAGTATACAGCGTGACGAAGCGCGTGCTTGCGAAATCCGGTCTGCCCGTGCGGTTGCCCGAGCACTTTGATGTCGATCGAATTATGGAAGCAATGATGCACGATAAGAAATTTTCCGAGGGGACGATGGTGTTTGTCGTGCCAACGGCTATTGGCGAAGTAGAAATCAAACCGGATGTTCCCGTGCAATGGGTGCGGGAAATCGTGGAGCAATTAAAGCAGGAGGCGGAGCTGTAATGAGTGTCAGAGGAATTCGCGGTGCAATTACCGTTGAAGCAAACGAAGAACAATCCATATTGCAGGCAACGATCGAAATGCTGAATGGTATCGTAACTGATAATGAGATCGCACCAGACGATATTTGCAGCGTATTCGTGACGGTTACGAATGATTTGGACGAGACCTTCCCGGCTCGTGCCATTCGCCAAATGAAGGGCTGGGAGCTTGTACCGCTTATGTGCGCGCTTGAGGTTCCAGTTAAAGGAAGTCTAGAGCGATGCATCAGACTGATGGTATTGATTAACACGGACAAAACACAAGCGGAAATACGCCACGTTTATTTAAAAGGTGCACAAGCGCTTCGACCAGACCTGTCTAAGGCATAATATTTTTATAAGCTCATTAAGTAAGAAATCCCTTTGTTGACGCATAGCTGTTCGTTGTTGTATATTTGGTTACGTAAGTGAGAGTAGCAGAGTCGTTTTATGAGCAGAGTTGAGATGAGTCGAGACTAGTTGAGAGTAGCAGAGATAAGCATGGAGTGAACAGGGAGTTAGCGAAAGAGCTGAACGATCGACTGCGTATGCGCGCGGCTGATGGTAAAAGTGCTGTTTCACCCTATCCAAATATGCGTATTTTCCGCTTACACACTTCCGTCATCATCTAAACCAACGCTCCTGCTCTGGCAGGAGCTTTTTTTGTACACATTAATAGATAAAGTACTTACAAAGGGAGGATGTTTCCGAATGTCAAATGAGCTGCAGCATGTTATCCGTCTTGCCGGTCAATACAATTTAATTCCAGTCGTTCGTTATATGATGGCGGACACTGAAACACCTATTCGGTTGTTTCAGCATTTCGCGAAAGAGGATCACGCCTTTTTGCTGGAAAGCGTTGAGGGTGGCGCGAAATGGGCGCGTTATTCGTTTATAGGAACAGATCCATTCATGATGCTGTATGGCAAAAACGGCGAGATGGTGCTGGAGCATAACGGAGAAAAACAAAGTCTGGGCGATAAGCCAATTGAACTTCTGAAAGCTCAGTTGCGCTCCTTCCGCAGCCCTTCGATTCCGGGGCTTCCTCCTTTTACTGGGGGGGCGATTGGATTTTTCGGATACGACTTGCTGCAATACTACGAGAAGCTGCCGGCTCACCGAATCGATGATTTAAATATGAATGACATGCAGTTTATGTTCTGCGATCAAGTTATCGTATTTGACCATTTCAAGCAGCAGCTGCAAATTGTCGGCAACGTACATATCGCTGAGGGTGCTACGGATACCGATATAGCCAAAAGCTATGAAGCAGCGATTGCCAAAATTGAAGCGACCATTGAAAGGCTGCAGCAGCCCGTCACGATTCCGGTTACGACAGGCAGCTCCGTTGAGGTGGATTATGAGCTGGGCGATATTCAATCGAATGTAACCAAAGAGCAGTTCATCACCAATATTGAACAGGCGAAGCAATATATTCGCGCAGGTGATATTTTTCAAGTCGTGCTGTCGCAGCGTTTTAGCATCGAAACCGATATCGATCCGCTGCATGTTTATCGCGTTCTGCGTACGATGAATCCATCCCCATACATGTATTACTTGAAAATGGGCGAAGAGGTCATTGTCGGCACGTCTCCGGAAGCCCTTGTGAAAGTTAACGGCGATCGGGTTGAAACGAGACCGATTGCGGGAACCAGGCCGCGCGGCAAAACGCCGGAAGAAGATAAAGCGCTTGAGGCGGAGCTGCTTGCGGACGAGAAGGAACGCGCAGAGCATTTGATGCTGGTTGATCTTGGACGAAATGATATCGGGCGCGTCTCTGAATTCGGTACAGTGAAATGCGATTCATTTATGGAAATCGAGAGATACTCCCACGTCATGCACATTGTCTCCAACGTTTCGGGCAAGCTTCATAAGGACAAGGACTTCTTTGATGCATTTGTTTCCTGCTTGCCTGCTGGAACCGTTTCGGGCGCACCGAAGCTGAGAGCGATGGAAATTATTTCGGAGCTGGAGAATGAAGCGCGCGGCGCTTATGCCGGTGCGATCGGATATTTAGGCTTTGGCGGTTCGATGGATACATGCATTACGATTCGGACGATTATTTTCAAGCACGGCAAAGCTTACGTGCAAGCAGGTGCAGGAATCGTATGGGATTCTGTTCCTGAGAGCGAATATATGGAAACCGTAAACAAAGCGAAAGGTATGCTAAAAGCAATCCGCGCTGCGGAAGCGATTTTTGCACAGCCTAAAAATACGCAAGAAAGCTTCAACTCCATTAATATGGATTATTACGTCACGGCTGGAGAGGGGCTTGGTCAATAATGCTGGGAACCGAAACGATATCGATGCAGCAAGCGCTAAATCAACTGATAAGCGGTGCAAGCCTCTCACGGGAGCAAGCAAATGCGGTCATGAGCATTATCATGAGCGGGGAAGCTACGGCAGTGCAAATCGCGGGAGTCGTTACCGCCATGCGGATGAAGGGCGAAACAAAAGATGAGATTACTGGATTTGCCGAAGCGATGCGCGCGCATTCGAGCCACCTTCATACCGAACAGGAAGGCTTGCTGGATACCTGTGGAACCGGCGGATCAGGCATTCATAAATTCAACATTTCTACGGCGTCTTCCATCATTGCCGCTGCGGCAGGCATTCGAGTCGCCAAGCACGGAAACCGAGCAATGTCAGGTAAAACAGGCAGTGCCGATGTGTTGGAAGCGCTCGGCGTGCAAATTACGATTACTCCTGAGCAAGCAGCACAATGCTTAAAGGATATTGGCATTTGCTTCATGTTCGCGCAGCTTTACCATCCTTCGCTTCGTCATGCGGCTATTCCGCGGCGTGAGCTTGGCATCCGGACTATTTTCAACATGCTTGGACCGCTTACGAATCCAGCAGGAGCAGACAGGCAGCTGCTGGGCTTATATGACCGAGCACGTACGTCAACGGTAGCCGAGGTTCTTGGCGAGCTTGGCTTGAAGCGGGCGCTTGTTGTATGCAGCCATGATGGACTGGATGAAATAAGTATTTCTGCGCCGACGCAAATTTCGGAGTTGCTAGATGGTAAAGTAAGAACCTTTGATATTACTCCTGAGGAGCTAGGTTTAACACGCTGGCCAATCGCAGATGTAATGGGCGGTGATTCGGAAGTGAACGCAGCGCTTATCCGGGCGATTTTCTCAGGAGAGCAGCAAGGAGCATACCGGGATATCGTGCTTGCTAATGCAGGCGCATGTATTTATGTAGGCGGTTTGGCGGATTCGCTCCGTGATGGCGTAGCGAAAGCGGCCGAGGTTATCGATTCTGGAGATGCGCAGCGAAAGCTCGTAAGTCTCATTCAAACGACAGGAGAGTTGGCACATGTTTCTGGATAAAATTGTAGCTACGAAACGGGCAGAGGTTGAAGAACTTGCTGCGCGATTTGACCTTGCTGAGGCAGAGAAGCAGATTGCGGCGCTTGAGAAATGCCGAGGTTTTGAAAAGGCTCTATCTGCAGCCGAGCGCAATCGGAGCATGGGACTTATTGCTGAGGTGAAGAAGGCTTCGCCATCTAAAGGGCTGATTCGCGCCGACTTTGAACCAACATTGTTAGCTGCCGCTTATGAAGCTGCCGGGGCGGATTGCATTTCGGTATTGACTGATCGTGATTATTTCCAAGGCTCGAACGAATTTCTGGAAGCTGTCAAAAATACGGTTAAGGTACCGCTTTTAAGAAAAGACTTTACGGTGGATTACCGTCAAATTTATGAAGCACGGCTGATTGGCGCTGACGCAATTTTATTGATTGCGGCTATTTTGACACCTGCGCAGCTGGGAGAATTTCATGATCTCGCCAAATCCATCGGCCTTGACGTGCTCGTCGAAGTGCATAACCAAGAAGAGCTTGAAGGCGTGCTGGAGCTAAATAAAGCAAGTCTGATCGGAATTAATAACCGAGATTTGAAATCTTTCGTCACCGATTTGAAAACCACAGAAGCGTTGATAGGCTTAATGCCTAAAAATGTTACCGTTATTAGCGAAAGCGGCATTGCAGGAAATGCGGATATGGATTATTTGCAAGCGATAGGCGCGCATGGCGTGCTGATCGGCGAGCATTTTATGCGGAAAGAAAATGTTGGCCAAGCGGTTCATGACCTAATGGGCGCGGTAGGTGCACGATGAAGCTGCAGCCGCGCATCAAAATATGCGGGCTAATGGACATTCAGACGATACAAGCGATGAACGGTCTGCCTATTCATGAGATAGGATTCGTGTTCGCACCCAGCAAGAGGCAAATTAGCGGAACGACGGCAGCAGAGCTCATCAAGGCGGTTTCGGAGTTAAAAGCAGCAAGCGGTAAGCGTCCGCTCGCGGTAGGCGTATTCGTTAATGAACAATTTGCGGGCCTGCAGGCAATTTTGGCGGAAGCACCGCTTGACATCGTACAATTGCATGGCAGGGAAACGGCAGAGTTTTGCAGGGAAGTACGCGATAAACTGAATGTTCAGGTGTGGAAAGTATTTTCGATGAATCAGGCTGCTGAAGGCAAAGCGCCAGAAACAGCAACCGAGCGGTTAACTCCGTATAAAGATGCCGTTGATGCCGTTATGATCGACGCGCCTGGCGGAGGCACGGGCCATGTATTTAATTGGGAAGCGATAAATGAATATAACCAAGCAGCCAATGAATTAGGGATAACGCTTTATGTTGCAGGCGGTTTGCATGAGGGAAATGTTCAGGAGCTGCTGAGGTCTTATTCACCTGGCGGGATTGACGTATCCAGCGGTGTTGAGACGGATGGACGGAAAGATATCGAAAAAATACGATTATTTGTAAGAAGGGTGATAGAAGCATGACACAAATACCAGATGAGAATGGCCGCTTTGGAAAGTTTGGCGGAAGATATGTACCGGAAACATTGATGAACGCACTACTCGAGCTGGAGGAAGCATATCTACATTATTCAAAGGACCAGGCTTTTCAAGATGAGGTTCACTATTTATTGCATAAATACTCGGGCCGCCCGACCTCGCTTTATTATGCTGAACGTTTAACAGAACATCTCGGCGGAGCTAAAATATACTTAAAACGCGAAGACCTTAATCATACAGGCGCACATAAAATCAATAATACGATTGGCCAAGGCGTTCTTGCTAAGCGGATGGGCAAATCGAAGATTATTGCTGAAACCGGTGCCGGACAGCATGGCGTGGCCTCTGCTACGATCGCTGCTTTGCTGGGGCTTGAATGTAAAGTATTTATGGGCGAAGAGGATATGAAGCGCCAGCAGCTGAACGTTTTCCGCATGCAGCTGCTAGGCTCCGAAGTTGTGCCTGTCTTGTCCGGGACCAGGACGCTTAAGGATGCCTGCAACGAGACGCTTCGTTACTGGGTTAGTCATGTAGACGATACGTACTACATTTTGGGCTCGGTAACCGGCCCGCATCCTTATCCAATGATGGTTCGCGATTTCCAGCGTATTATCGGCGACGAGGCGCGCAAGCAAATTTTGACCGAAGAAGGCAGATTGCCGGATTACGTCGTGGCAGCAGTGGGCGGAGGCAGCAATGCAATGGGTATCTTCTATCCGTTCATCAATGATGACAGTGTTAAGCTGCTTGGTGTTGAAGCGGCTGGCCGCGGCGTAGATACGATTGAACATGCCGCAACAATGACCAAAGGACGTCATGGCGTATTCCAGGGTTCTATGAGCTATGTGCTTCAGGATGAGCATGGACAAGTTCAGCCTGCACATTCCATCTCCGCGGGGCTTGATTATCCGGGTATCGGACCTGAGCATGCCTATTTGAAGGATTCAGGACGTGCTAATTATGTGCCGGTGACGGATGCGGAAGCACTCGAAGCGCTGCAGCTGCTATCGCGCACAGAAGGAATTATTCCAGCGCTTGAATCTGCGCATGCGATCGCTCAGACGATCAAACTGGCACCAACGCTCGATAAAAACAAAGTGATCGTGGTCAACTTGTCTGGACGAGGAGACAAAGACGTAGAAGCGATTATGGGCTATTTGGGGGTAGAAAAACATGAATCTCATTGATACGGCGTTTGCGCGCTTAAAAGCTGAAGGAAAGACAGCACTCATTCCTTTTCTTACGATGGGTGATCCGGATCTTGCGACATCGGTTGCCATTATCCAAACGCTCGAGAAAGCGGGCGCTGACATGATCGAGCTTGGTGTTCCCTATTCCGACCCGCTGGCGGACGGACCAGTTATCCAGCGTGCATCCGAGCGGGCGCTGCTTCATAACAGCATTACCTTGAGAGATTGTATCGAAATTGCTGAGCAGGCTCGCGAAGCGGGCGTAAAAATTCCTTTTATTTTGTTTACGTACTACAATCCAGTATTCCAATACGGATTAGATGCATTTTTTGAGCTTGTTCAAAGCAAAGGCATCAGCGGACTTATTATTCCTGATTTGCCGATCGAGGAGGATGAAGAGGTTCGTCAGCTGGCTGAAGCAGCAAATGTACATCTCATACCGCTTGTCGCGCCAACCTCGAAAGCTCGTGTCACTCGCATATCGCGCAAAGCCAGAGGTTTCGTTTATTGCGTATCGTCACTCGGCGTTACGGGCGAAAGAGCAGATTTCCATACCGGGATTGATGAGTTTCTTGGCATGGTTCGCGAAGCCACAGATTTACCGATTGCGGTTGGCTTCGGAATTTCGAGCCGCGAGCAAGTTGCTCGCTTTGAGAAGCAATGCGATGGCGTTATCGTAGGAAGCGCAATCGTACGTCAAATTGAAGAAGCTATTCCTAAGCTGCAGGACCCTGCTCAGCGTGAAGCTGGTCTTAAACAAATTGGCGATTTTGTCGTTCAGCTGAAGGGATAATGATTCCCTAGTTAGACATGTTCATGCAAGCAGCAGTATCAATTGATGACTAAATAGAAAATGCAAAAAAGCTCTCTAGTCCCGTGGATAGAGAGCTTTTTTGCTGTTTTTGTTTCCCTTTTTCCGGCTCATTCCATGTCACATCTTTAATGTTGACCATTCATGTAAGCATTCAAATACAGAGATAAGATCAAAATTTTTACTAATTCTTTTCAAACTTTAAAAGAAGCAATTATTCTTGTGTTAAAAAAACTTTAAAACCTCACACAGATATGAGACAATGAAGGTCGAGTATAGAGATTAGTCAATCATAAAAGAGGTGAACGGCTCATGCAGCCTAAAAGTAATATCGTCCACCTTCCCGTCTATCAGCCAGGAAAGCCGGTTGAAGATGTTAAGAGGGAGCTTGGGTTAAAAGAAGTAATAAAGCTAGCGTCCAATGAAAATCCGTTCGGCTGCTCCGAACAGGCGAAAGCCGCTGTCATTGAAGAAATAGGTAATTTCAATATTTATCCCGATGGCGCGAGCGTTGAACTTGCGGAAGCATTAGCGGATGAGCTTGGCGTCGAGACGAATCAAATTATTTTTGGAACAGGCTCCAGTGAAATTATCCTTATGATTAATAGAGCGTTTATCGTTCCCGGGGACGAGACGATTATGGCGGATGAAACCTTTCCCCAGTACAAGCATAATGCAGAAATCGAGAATGCTCGTATCATTGAGGTTCCGCTAAAAGAGGGCAAGCATGATTTGCCTGCCATGTTAGCTAAAGTAAATGACCGTACCAAAATCATTTGGATTTGCAATCCGAACAATCCTACCGGAACGATCGTTACGCTGCCTGAATTATCTGCTTTTCTGAAGCAGGTGCCTGCAAACGTGCTTGTTGTTCTTGATGAGGCATATGGTGAATATATTGACGATCCTGAATTCCCAGACGGGATCAAACTTCTGAGCGAGCACCGAAATTTGATCGTGCTTCGTACCTTCTCGAAAATTTACGGACTAGCTGCTTTGCGTATTGGCTATGGTGTTGGCCACCCAGACGTCATTCGTTTTACGAATCAGGTGCGTGAGCCTTTTAATACGTCGCGAGCAGCCCAAGCAGCTGCCAAAGCGGCTCTTTCAGACAAAGCGTTTATTGATTATTGCCGTGATCAAAACAAAAAAGGCCTTTTATACTTATCCGAGCAATTTGATCGTTTGGGATTGTCCTATTTCCCTGCGTACGGAAACTTCATGATGGTTGATGTGAAGCGTACGTCAACGGAGGTGTTCGACGGTTTGTTGCGCCGCGGAATCATATCGAGGCCGCGCTGGACCTATTACCCGAATCACATTCGGATTACAGTCGGAACGAGCGAACAGAACGAAAAATTCATTTCGGCATTAGAACAGGCTTTACAAGAATCGGCGGTGCAAGGATAAAGTTATGACAACTGTAGCGATTTTTGGAGTAGGGCTGATCGGTGGATCGATTGCCCTTTGCTTTAAAGGAAAACCTGGTATCACCGTAATTGGGCATTCAAATCGTCCTTCGCAAGTTGATAAATACTTGCAGCGAGGGGTTGTAGATTACGCTACGACATCCATGCAGGAGGCCGCAGAGCAGGCTGATTTTATTTTCGTGTGCGTACCGGTTGGAAATATTGAGGAATATATTGTAAAACTCAGCGCTTTTCATTTAAAGCCTGGCTGTATCATAACCGATGCGGGCAGCACGAAAGCTTCCGTTATGACATGCGCGAAATCGCTTGATTTCGGTCAAGCCTCTTTTATCGGCGGTCACCCGATGGCGGGATCAGAGCGAACGGGAGTAGAGGCGGCATCTTCCCATCTTTATGAGAATGCATTTTATGTACTGACGCCCGACGAGGATACATCAGAGGATGCGTTAGTGCGTCTTGTTGAGCTTCTCAGCCATACGAAAGCGAATATTGTAAAGGTTGATGCGATGGAGCATGATGAGATAGCTGGCGCAATCAGCCATCTGCCTCATATTATTGCGGTTTCGCTTGTTAATCAAATTCGCGGCTACAATGAAAATAATGGGCTCTATGAATCGCTGGCAGCGGGCGGCTTCCGTGATATTACGAGGATAGCCTCAGGCGACCCGATTTTGTGGCGCGATATTTTAATAAACAATCGTCAGGTTGTACTTAATTTGCTTCGTGATTGGAGCAACGAAACGGATAAATTCGTACGGATGCTGGAGAGCGCTGACGGTGATGCCATCGCAGAAGCATTTGAAACGGCGGGAGATTTCCGCAGCAAAATGCCTGAGCGACGCAAGGGTATGATCCATTCGGCTTTTGATTGTTATGTGGATATACCGGATCATCCCGGTATTATCGGTAAAATCACAAGCGAGCTTGGGAATAGTCTTATCAACTTGAGCAATATCCACATCATTGAGAGCAGGGAGGACGTGCCGGGCGTTCTAAGACTTTCATTCCGGAGCCAGGAGTATCTGGACAAGGCCGTCATTTTACTAACTGAAAAAGGATACGACGTACACCTGTAATTAGGTGTTCGTCTTTTTTTTTACGAAATCAAGCGCTTACAATTATTTAAAACAAAAATGAAAACGCTTATTGACAAATTGGAAGCGTATACATATAATAAAAGTACAGTATGGTTTCTCTCCACTCCTATCCAAATCCTATAGTGCTCATCATGAGTACGGACCACCCTTCGGGGTGGTTTTTTTTTGCCTAAGGGAGGGCTGAGTTGTTCAAGCTGTTTGTTAGTACATTAAACCAGATGTTTTTAGAAAAAAATAAAGATCAAAAGGATTTTTTTGATATATAAGAATTTATATGTTTTCACATATAAATGTGCTTATATATCTCCGCGAAACGACTGCTTTTGCCACAGAGGACGGCGACAGCCGTTTACGCTTGGTCAAGTTTTAATATCGGGTGTGAGAGATCCGTCCATTGATTTTTTTTTTATTATAAACAACAATTTCTACAAAACATACGTAGATAACCGAGCGGATCTGAATGCAGCAAGCGTTATTGATCAGGTTGTGGAATGAAACAAAGCGGGTATTGCAGATCCATGCTGGTTCCTCTACATGGGGCCTGCTCTTAACGACAAAGCAGCACAAGGCAAGGTAGTAATGATCTTTACGCCTGACAATAAGATCGTTGAAGTCGTTCCTTCCCCGCCTGCGAAAAGCGGTCAACTTTCTTAATGTCACCGGTCCGGAGATAATGTCGATACACTGGACAGCAGTGGAATTTCGCAAAGGCAATGACGATCATATTGTAAATGATTTATTGACTGTTTATCGTTTTCAGGTGAAGGGCAAAATGGTTGAAAAAAGAATAGTTGGCGGGCTTCCCGGGCATTGGGCAATTTGGACGCATAAAGCGGTGCAAATGCTGGAAGAAATAAAACGGGTCACAAAACAAGACCTGGATTATCCGTATTTGAATGACGATGAATTCGTTAAGCTGCATCTCTCTGACTGGCTGACTTAGGAGGTATTGAATGAGTTATGCGCTTTAAAGATGTGTTTTCCATTATAGGACCCGGCATGATCGGACCGTCCAGCTCTCATACGGCGGGTGCCGTTCGGCTAGGCAGAGTAGCCCGCGGCTTGTTCGGCGAAGAGCCCAAGAGAGCTGAGATCGTATTCTATGGCTCGCTGGCTGCTACCTATAGCGGGCACGGAACGGATCTTGCCGTGATTGCGGGGTTGCTTGCGTTCGATACGGATGACGAACGGATTCCAGAATCGCTTGAGCTGGCTGAACTAGCGGGGATGAAGATAGACTTTCAAACAAGCAGCGTGCCTGCCGTTCATCCAAACACATTGACGATTAAGCTAAGCTCTGGAAGCAGACGGAGCCAGATGACGGGCTGCTCGATTGGCGGAGGCAATATTGAAGTGATCGAAGTAAACGGGTTTGATCTTAAATTTACGGCCAATTACCCTGCTTTGATTGTCTATCATGTCGATCGTCCCGGCGTGCTTGCTAGCTTAACGCGGCTGCTCAGCGATGCCGGCGTCAATATCGGTTATATGGATGTTGACCGCAGAGCCAGACTGGGACAGGCGGCGACTGTTATCGAGATGGATGGCGCGATTCCCGAGAAGCTGCTGAGCGAAATCAAAAAGCTGACACATGTGAAAAGCCTCAATTATATCGATATGAACGGTGGTGGACCGCATTGCGATTCAGCTCTTTAAAGGAATTGGCACTGGTATGCGCAGATGAAGGGAAACCGATTTATCGTATTATGCTGGAGGACCAGGCTAAGGAATCCGGTCGTTCGGCCGAGCAGGAATGGGACAAAATGAAAAAATATTACGGCATCATGAAAGAGGCCGTAACGAAAGGAATAGCTTCGGAGAAAACATCCCGAAGCGGGCTTACCGGCGGCGATGCGAAACGGGTTTTTGAATATACCCGAAAGCCGGATGCATCGCTCGAGCCGTTTACCGGACTGGCGATGGCTTACGCGCTTGCCGTATCCGAGGTGAATGCATCCATGGGACGTATCGTGGCTACGCCGACCGCCGGTTCCTGCGGCGTCATTCCCGGCGTATTCGTCAGCAGCCAGGAGCGCTTTGGCTGGAATGACGATCACATGGTCAAAGGACTATTTTGTGCCGGAGCAATCGGATATGTTATTGCGAACAATTCTTTTATTTCCGGTGCGGAAGGTGGCTGCCAAGCCGAAATCGGCTCTGCAATCGGAATGGCAGCAGGCGCGCTTGTCGAGCTGAAGGAAGGCACGCCTGCCCAGGCGATTCACGCCGTCGGATTGGCGTTAAAGAATACGCTGGGTTTGATCTGCGACCCGGTAGGCGGTTTGGTGGAAATTCCATGTATTGTCCGTAACGGATTCGGCGCGGTGAATGCGTTGGCAGCAGCCGATATGGCGCTTGCTGGCGTAAGGAGCGTTATTCCCTCGGATGAGGTCATTCAGGTTATGCTTGAAGTGGGAAGCGCGATGCCTGATGCCCACCGCGAAACGGCAAGAGGGGGACTGGCGCAGACGCCGACCGGAAAACAAATTATTGAGCAGCTGGCCAAGGGAAAAAAGAAGCCCCATGCCGATTCGAAGGAAACTAAATGAAAAAGATACGGACAACGAGTGATGAAGAGACAGCAGACCATTAGGGGATTTGCTGCTCTCGTCACTCGTTTTTTTAATATATAAGAATTTATAATTTTTCACTTATAAATGTGCTTATATATCTCCGCGAAACGATAGCTTTTGCCACTGAAGACGGCGACAGCCGTTTACGCTTGTTTGCTTTTTCTTGGTTGAAGCTTATTGCAGGGATGTTGGATTTTTTACAGGCATATAAAAGCTGGATGCTCATTATACATCTTAAAGCATTTGTTGTTTTCAGTTGTAAAAATATTGTATTTTATCCTTTTGTCGAAAGAGGCAGGAATTTGCCCGCGAAACACGAATTATATGTATACTCGTATATATTGAATTATTTATGATAAAGACCGCAACTTTTCGTTCTCGGGTCGGTACAATATTATGTAGCGGTCCGGGAATAATCCGCAGGTGGAGGAGGTTCGCCTGTCATGACTGATTCCCAATTAATACGTGAGATAAAGGATGGCAATGTCGAGCTGTACTCCGAGCTTATGCGGCGCTATCAACGAAAAATATTGGCATTTATCTATCATATGCTGAAGAGCGCAAAGCTTGAGCTGTTAGCCGAGGACCTGTGCTCCGAATCATTTTATAAAGCATACCGCAGCCTTCATTCGTTTCGCGAACTGGATGCTTCTTTTTCGACATGGCTTTATACGATTGCGCGCAATACAGTGCTAAGTGAGCTTCGTAAGCAAAAGTCTGCGCATATATCGCTTGATGAATCGGGATTTGAGCCGGTAGCTGCGCTTGATGCTGTGCCTGAGCAGCATGTGCTGCGGAATGAACGGATGGCCATGGTACGTGAAGCGATTAATAATTTGCCAGAGAAACAACGATCAGCACTTATTCTTCGGGAATATGACCAGCTGGACTATCAAGAAATTGCTAATATTTTGGGGCAAACGGTCAGTTCTGTCAAATCACTGCTTTTCCGGGCAAGAGCAAGCGTAAAAACGCAGCTAGAGCCGTATTTCGGACAATCGCCCCTGATGGAAGAATATGAAGGGATGAATACAAGATGAATTGCAACGATGCGCAAGACAAATTCGGCGAATATTGGGATTTATCTGAGTATGATGAGGATCGGATAGCGATTGACACTCATTTGCTTGAGTGCAAAGCATGTGCGGAGCAGTTTCAACTGTGGGAAGAGAGCGAAGAGATGATTCGTTTTCTATCGGAGGAAGAGGATAGCCTTGGACCGATCGAGCATGTAAATCGTAATGTCATGGATCGCATTTATGCGGAAGAATCCTGGTTAATGCCTGTTCCGCACAAAAGCTATCAGTTCTCCAAATCATTTCGCCGCAATATTGCCTTGATCGTTGCAGCCTGCATGGCTATGTTTGCAAGCGCGTTTTTTGTTTTTGTATTTGACAATCATGGAGGTTCGTCTCAAGCTGAAATTGCCGAGATAAGCGGATTGATGGATACGGCAAATGCTTCCGGCGATGGGCTTGTCACCACAGGCTTTTATGCAGAGGTTCCGGTTGCCAGTATTAGCGATCCATTCGTTCTAAAGGTCATGCCTGCGTTCCCTCAATATTATGTTGCTTTATCTTTGCTGGGTATGATCATGACGCTGTTAATATTGAATTGGCTGTCAAGAACACGAAACTGACTTTAAGACTCAATAAGCTCCCTAGGGAGCTTTTGTTGTATTCATATCGAATAGGAGCTGACTGCTGCTTGTTAATCGGATTAGTGCGCCACGGGAAGACAGATTGGAATGAAGAAGGAAAAATTCAAGGACAGACCGATATACCATTAAATGCGGCTGGCATTACACAGGCCATTTCTTTGGCGGACCGTTTAAGCGGCGAAGAGCGGATTTGGGATGCTGTCATTTCGAGCGACCTAAAGCGGGCATATGCCACAGCGCAAATCATTGCCGAGAAGCTGAATATTCCTCTCCTTGAAAGTGACCCGCGACTGAGAGAGCGGTATTTTGGCGAGGTTGAAGGAACGAAGGAGCAGGAGCGGCATGAACGCTGGGGAACGGAATGGCGGGACGTGGCCGAAGGCGTGGAATCGAATGACGAAGTAAGGGCTCGCGGATTAAGCGCCATTAATGAATGGAAGCTTGCTTATCCGGATCGGAATCTGCTTGTCGTGTCCCATGGAAGTTTTTTGGCGCAGCTATTAGCAGAAGTTTGTTCCGGGTTAGAGGATCAGTACTTATCCAACTTGTCGTATTCCATCTTGGAGCGCCGGGATGAGGAGTGGCATCCGCAGCTGTATAATTGCACGATCCATTTAAACCAATAGAGCATCACAAACGAGTCTTGCCTTTGCATTTATGAAGGCGGGACTCTTTTTTTTATGCAATCCTTGCAAACTAGGTTATAAAACAATAGATACTTTCCCATAATGATATCAACTGAGGCTTATCCATTACACAAAACGCTTACGAAATGGAACATGAGGCATTAAGTGACGGTTCCTGAAGAAAGGAGAGAGTTATGAATTTATCGGATATGCTAGGTTATGCAGACATTCAACAGCTTAGCAGAATTGCTGACGTTTACAGATGTGAGTGCAACGGACATTCCAAAAACGATTTGATTCAATCCATTCTCTCTACCGTAAGTCGAAATGATGTCTTTGAAGCTCAAATAAGCAGCATGAAATTAGAGGACTTAAGATTCTTAAACTCTTTGCTGTTCGAAGCGAGGAACTCCTTCAGTCTGGAGGATTTGCTTGCACGCGTGCAGCAGAGCAGATTTGGTGAAGAGGTCATCCAGCCAGAGCCAGAAACGCTGAAAAAATCAAAAAAAACGAAAAAAAAGGCAGCAGCAGAAGTCAAACCGCTAAGTCCGCGGGAGATGATTGCAAAATTCAAGCATCAGGGTTGGTTGTTTAACGGCTTTAGCGGACCGAGCAGGTACTTGTTTCAGGTACCAATTGATTTAAAGGCACGTTTTCGAGATACACTTGCCAAAAGGTTTGCTGCGGATTTGCGATATACGGAAGAGCCGCCAGTATATCGTGATGAGCAAATGTTAATTCACGATGATATTTCTCATTTGCTTCATTACTTGCACCATAATGAAGTACAGCTTACCGCTGACGGTTCCATGTACAAAAGATTCACACTGCAGCTGCTAGACAAATTCGGCGTTCAGGAAGAGCTGCCTGCAAAAGGGGCTTGGCGCTTTGGGTATGGCAGGCATTTCAACCAGTATCCGAATCGATTCTCGTTTATTTACGACTATTGTTATTACGCAAAATACATAAATGAGAATCAGACGCTTTTGAACATCACGGGATCAGGCGAGGAGCGCATGCTAGGCAAACCTGCTGGAGAAGCAGAGCAAATCTACCGTTTTTGGCTTAAGTTGTATAAAGGGCCTATCACGCACTTGCTGTCGCTCGTTCATTGGATCAATGCGCTGGCGGTGGAATGGGTAACGGTGGAGTCATTGAGAAAAGTGCTCGTGCCGTTTATTAAGCCTTATTATTATGATGACGCCAACACAATTCTAGAGCAGCGAATTATGTCTATGATGGTTCATTTAGGACTGCTGCGTCTCGGGGAGCATTCGATGCACGGTGCCGTCGTAAGAATGACGAAGGCTGGAAGATCCGTCGTATCGGGCATAAGCTTAGAAGATTTAGAGACAGTAGGACTGCATTGATTTTTTATTCAACTCTTGGTGTATGATCAAATATAAGCTAGAGTAAAAGTTCAGGGTAAAATCAGCTTACTATATTTGATCTTCCAGAGGGAGTGGATAAAAATGTTGATTCCTTATAAAGGGATAATGCCAAATATTCAAGAAGAAGTATACATAGCAGACGGCGCAAAGATCATTGGCGATGTTTCTATCAAGGAAAAAAGCACGGTGTGGTTCAATGCGGTGCTGCGAGGAGATCTAGCACCAATACGAATTGGGCATAGCTGCAATATACAAGACGGAGTTGTCGGTCACGTAAATGTGAACCAACCTTTGATTTTAGCAGATGAGGTGTCTATTGGACATGCCGCAATCATTCACGGCTGTACGATAGGCAGAGGCACATTAATTGGAATGGGGGCAATCGTACTTAACGGCGCAGACATTGGTGAATATGCTTTAGTAGGAGCCGGTTCGATTGTTACAGAGAACAAAAAAATACCATCCTATACTCTATCTATCGGTTCACCCGCCAAAGTCGTAAGAGAATTAACAGATGACGATCTACAGCGTATGAGAAAGACGATGGAGAGCTACGTGACAAAGGGAATAGAATATAGGATCTCTTAACGCCGGTTTGGAGGTGTATCCTATGGACAAAATGAAAGTAACGTATGAAGCGATGCTTGGTTTAGCTGCAGAATTCGTGCTTGATGATGCAGTATTGAAGTTTCAAACCAACCAAATTTATACGGCAATTGACAAAGCACTGGCCGCAGGTGACGAGGATACGTTTTACCGTCTCGCGAAACAGTTAAATGCATTAAAAAAATAGGGAGTATCGTTAATAGGAAGTCGAGTCGATACTCTGCAAGAAGCTTTCCTGACTCATGCGGACCTTTGGGTTCGCATGATGAGCAGGAAGGCTTTTTTTTCTGAAAGTTGGATTTGGCATTCTGCGAAATTGGAGTTAACATAGAAGCATTGGTTTTAATAGATTTACTACTAAGTTAAGGAGTGAGAATGAAGCAATGAAGTTTAGCGAAATTTCAAAAGAGCAATGGGAGGAGCTAAGCCCTTTCTTAGACACCTGCCTGCTGCCCGTAACGGGAATAGCTGACTCTGTTAAGCCTTACGAGGCTACTGAATGGCTGGAGCAGCTAAGAGACATCATGGACTTAATTGAAATTCCATTTAAAGGAAGAGTGGTCACTTATCCGGCCTGGCATTACCATCGCGATAGAGACCAATTAATGAAGGATCTGAATGAATGGTGCTCAGCTGCGAAAAACGGCGGGTTTCGTTATGTTATTGTAGTAACGGCAAATAAAGAGTTAAGACTTGAATCCTCCGCCGTTGATTTGTTTTTTGGGCCGGGGCAGGATGGGGAGCTTCCGCAGCAAGCAGAGGTTTCGACTGCTATTCGTTCGTTATGGAGCGGCCAAGCTACATGAATTCCTTGAATTTGTCGTATAATATAATCAAAATTTGGGGAAAACAAATGCCAGAGAAGGTCAAATGTGACAAAATAATAACAAATTATTGAACGGTATTTTGATAAGCTTGCAAATATGAAGCCATATTCTTGACGCTCCCAAGCACCTAGGCTATTATAAGTAATGTCCTAGTTCGTCATGTGTTTTTGCCCTGCGGCAAGACGCGAGATATGGTTGGCAAAGGGGGTTAGAACAGAAGATGAGTAACCATGAACAACACGAGACCGCGCATCGACCGGTTCAGCGCAAAGAAATGTCCCGGCGTCAATTTTTGTCATATACGCTCGGCGGCACGACAGCATTTATGATGGGCGGCGCGGTATTGCCGATGGTTCGTTTCGCAGTGGACCCGCTCCTTGTGAAGAAGGGCGAGGGCACTTACGTAAAAGTTGTGGAAGAGAGCAAAATTACGAACGAGCCGCAAGAATTTAAATTTAAAATTCATCAGATCGATGGTTGGTACGTTAGTGACCCTGAGCTTGCGGCATGGATTTCGAAGGATGCGAATGGCAAGATTTTTGCACTTTCTCCAGTATGTAAGCACTTAGGCTGTACGATCGGATGGAACACAAAAGGTCAAAATGAATATGATTGTCCTTGTCACGACGCGCGCTATACGAAAGACGGGAAAAACCTAACGGTTGCCCCAACTCCATTGGATGAGTACGAAGTGAAGCTTGAGAACGGATTCGTATATTTGGGTCCAGTAATGCCGAATACAAGAACGAGTTAAGGAGGGCGTATTGCAGATGTTTAAAAGTGTATACAACTGGATCGACGAACGTCTTGACATTACGCCACTGTGGAGAGATGTTGCTGACCATGAGGTGCCTGAGCACGTTAACCCAGCCCATCACTTCTCCGCATTCGTTTACTGTTTCGGCGGTTTGACGTTTTTCATCACAGTCATTCAAATCTTGTCCGGTATGTTTTTGACGATGTATTATGTTCCGGATATTATTAACGCGTACGCAAGCGTTGATTACCTGCAGCATAAGGTAGCTTTCGGACAAATCGTTCGAGGCATGCACCATTTTGGGGCAAGTTTAGTTATTGTTATGATGTTCCTACATACCCTTCGAGTGTTTTTTACCGGTTCTTACAAGGCACCGCGCGAAATGAACTGGGTTGTCGGAATGCTGATTTTCTTCATCATGTTAGGCCTAGGGTTCACAGGCTATCTGCTGCCTTGGGATAACAAAGCTTACTACGCAACAAAAGTTGGTGTCCAAATTGCTGAATCCGTACCGGTAATCGGACCATATCTCGCTTCTTTCCTATACGGGGGCGATATCGTAGGCGCGCAAACGCTGACTCGTTTCTTTGCGATCCATGTATTCTTCTTGCCTGGCGCTTTGATTGCTATGTTGGCAGCGCACTTTATCATGATTCGGAAACAAGGTATTTCGGGACCACTTTAAGCGAAGGGAGGCATACTTATGGCGCATGGTCATAATTCGAACGAGAAGGTTGTCTATGTAGGCGACTCGCGTGTTAAGAAAAGCAACATTTCAAGCATTCCGCCGGACTATACATCTTTCCCAGGTAAATCGGAAGCGTTTATTCCGAACTTCCTGCTTAAGGAATGGATGGTCGGCTGTGTGGTTTTGGTTGGTTTTCTAGTATGGGTTATTGCTGAACCGGCTCCGCTAGGTTATCCGGCAGATCCGACGAATGCGGCATTCATACCGATGCCGGACTGGTATTTCTTGTTCCTGTATCAATTTTTGAAATATCCATATGTATCGCAGGATTATATCTTGCTTGGTACAGTTGGCATACCAGGAGTTATGTTCGGAGCTTTGCTGCTTGCTCCATTTCTGGACACAGGCAAGGAGCGCCGCTTCTACCGTCGTCCGATTGCATCTTCATTGATGGGATTGACACTTATTGCTTGCGTTTACTTGACGGTTGTTTCTTGGGACCACTACCAGCACCAATTGGAAATTAACGGTCAAGTGCCTGAACATCACGAACGTGAAGAGAAAGCGCGTGAAGCTGCTTTAGCAGGTCAAGAGCGTCCGAATTACACGAAGCCTGCAGTTGAAGCAGCACTTGTAGATGCGAACGATCCGGCAATGGATATCGCGAAGCAAGCACAATGCGTCAGTTGTCACGCTGCTGATCTGAAGGGTCAAGGCTCTGTTCCTGGCTTGGTCGGCGTAGGCGACAAATTGACGAAGGAACAGCTTGTAGAAGTCGTTACAAATGGTCGTAATGGCATGCCGGCATTCAAAGATCAATTGTCCGCTGAAGAGATTGAACAGCTTACAACCTGGCTTTCTAAGCAAAAGGCTGCAACCGAATAAATCGTTAACGGAAAAACCTGATCGTATTACGCGGTCAGGTTTTTCTTCGAACATGCACATTATGATAGTTTGAAGGAGAAGTGGTTCAATATGCTTGCTTTTTTTTGGAGCCGCGAATTTTTGCTTAGCCGATCATTTTTGTGGATTCTGTTTCTTGTTAACTTTGCCGGAACCGTATACGGATATATCTGGTATGAAGGCCAGCTGGCTGCTACCTTGAACGATCATCCGCTTTGGCAAATCGTCTTTGTTCCGGACTCGCCAACGGCAAGCTTATTTTTTACGGTCGCTCTCCTCTATTTATTA
Source organism: Paenibacillus sp. LHD-38 (assembly GCF_031157315.1). Lineage (GTDB taxonomy): Bacteria > Bacillota > Bacilli > Paenibacillales > Paenibacillaceae > Pristimantibacillus. The sequence continues at coordinate 47,102 of NZ_JAVIFU010000013.1, read as the reverse complement.
TTTCCGCCACAGCGTTCATACGGTCTTGTAAGGATTGGACGTTATATTATAGAGGCTTTAGCTGTCGTGTGCTCCGTTAAATACGGCATTTGGGCCGTTTCGATGATCGTAGCAGGAGCTTGGCAGGGGGCTGACCTGAGTTGGCAGCATTATATGCTTATTGCATCACACCTGGGTATGGCGTTCGAGGCGCTGTTGTTTTTCCGTTTTATGAAGGCTGGGGCATTGGCTTTGGCCGTCGCTACAGGCTGGCTTTTGCTCAATGATACAGTTGATTATACCTTTGGCGTATTTCCTTACCTCGCAGATGAATTGGATGATGATTTATCTGCAGTTCGAGCATTTACATATGGTTTATCCTTCTTTAGCTTTCTTGCAGCGCTGCTCGTTTGGCGCCTTAGAAAGAAGGTATAACACATTGCATCCCCTCATAGAGTGATCTATGGGGGGATGTCCATGAAGATACGATTTATCATTCCATTCGTCTTATGTATCGTCATGACGATTGGTTACGCAAATTCAGTTTGGGGCGGCGGAATATCATTAAATGCATATTCGGATCTGCTATCGCAAAGTCGTGATAAGCAGCTTGAACGATTAGACGTCATTGTTAGCTCATTATATGAAGCTGCCTATTCGAACAACCGGCAGGTTGGCTTTCAAGATATCCAGCAGTTAAAGCGTGTATTAGAGAGTGAACTTAGGCATTCCGTAGGTAAAATGGAAGGCTGGTCAGCGATTGAGAAGGATACCGAACTCATTGAGCAGAAGCTCATGAAAGGCGTATCTGATTCGAGTTGGTTGATGGAGGCATCGCGAATCAGATTAGCTTCTGATGCGCTTGTGAGACCGGATCAAGCATTGTGGCTGCAATATGAGAGCGTGATGCTGGAAGATTTATCGCGTGTAGAGAAAGCCTGGAAGCGTCAAACCGATGACGGGGCAATTGCAGCTAGGGCTTCGATGACGAGCCTGGAGACTCACGCTGTCCGTATTTCGACTGCAATAAGCATACAATTTGGCAGCATGCGGGAGGCCGAGCTGAAAGAACGAATCAATTATACAAATCGTCTGTTAGATGCGAGTGTCATAAATAAGACGAATGAAGCTATGATTGACCGTTCCTTGTCTGCTATGAAGGAATCATTAAATCGGATGTTTGCTCAGAGCCGAGCTGAAGAAGAAACGACAGCTGCGGTTTCGACGCCCATCTCGAATCCATTAAGCTGGACGTTCTTTTTAGGAGCATTTATTTCAGCTATCCTCACCTTCACGGGCTGGAGAAAATATAAAAATAATCCATTTGGCGTAAAACCGCTTCCCTAAAAGTGTTATTCCTCTTTAAAGCCTTCTCCTAGCACATCCTGCACTTCATTAATAACGATAAAAGCACGGGGGTCAATATTGCGGACGATCGATTTTAGACGGCGAATTTCTTGCCGCTGAACGACGCAATACACGACCTCTTTTTGCTGTCCAGAGAACGCACCCTTAGCCGGAATGAGCGTGACGCCGCGGTCAAGCTCGACCGTGACTTCTTTGGATATCGCCGCTCCATGCTCCGTTATGATGGAAAAGGCTTTAGCCGAATATGCGCCATCTTGAATGAAGTCAATGATTTTGGACGCAATAAATACGGTAACTAGCGTATATAGAACCTTTTCGATTGGAATGTAAAGCAAGGAAACCCCGATAATCAAAGCATCGAGTGTCAGTATGATTTGCCCCATGCTCATTCCCTTAGATCGCGAAACGATTCTGGCGATAATATCAACACCGCCTGTCGTACCTCCAAAGCGGAACACGATACCAAGACCAGTTCCCAAAGACACGCCCGCATAGAGAGCGACGAGCATATAATCCTGCGAGCCTCCAAAGGGGATGAGCCATTTGCGTTCGATCATCTGCTCCATTAAGGCAAGGAAACCAGACAGAGAGACAATGCCAACCAGCGTATAGAGCATTTGATCACGGCCAAGCGCCTTCCAGCCCAAAAAAAACAAAGGGATATTCAAGACCAAGGTCGATATGGAAAGCGGGAATCCTGCAGCATAATTAAGGAGCACAGCGATGCCTGTTACACCGCCCTCCATCAACTGGTTCGGGATTACAAAATAATGCAGACCAAAAGCATAAATGGCGGTGCCGATCAGAATGGGAATAATGCTGCGGATCTGCTGTAATGGTTTTGACATTTCTCAACACCCCTTGTCCATTGTCCCAATCCAGACAGATAAAATCCGTATTGGCAACTTCGAATCGAAAACATTTAACACTGTGTAGTATGGCTAAAATACAGGATTCGAAAAACATTGATTTTAATTAGGGCTTTACGTTAACATAAGGAAGTATAGCTATCGACAGAAAGGAAATGCATCGATGTCGGAAAAAACGTTATCAGATATTCAACTAGAAGTAGATGATTACATTTCTCAATTTAAAGAAGGCTACTTCAGTCCCCTTGCTTTGATGGCCAGAATGTCAGAAGAGGTGGGCGAGCTTGCACGCGAAGTAAACCACTTCTACGGAGAAAAACCAAAAAAAGCCGATGAAGCGGAGAATTCCGTTGAGATGGAGCTAGGCGATATTTTATTTATTCTTTCTTGCTTCGCTAATTCACTCAATATCGATTTAACCGAAGCGCATAATAAGGTTATGCATAAGTTCGCGACTCGCGATGCAAATCGTTGGACGAAGAAAATAACCGAACTGTAAACAAGCTCCCAACATATGCTGTACCATCAACCTGTGTACAAGGAGGATGGGCAGATGGATGGAGAGAGCTGCATCAAAAAGGGTTATGAATTTATTTTGAATAGTGATTTCGAACAAGCGATATATTGGTTCGAGCGGGCGATCGAGGCCGAACCGGAAAATTCATTTTATTACCATACATGCGCCGTATCATGCGCTAGGAGCGGCAAATGGGCGAAAGCCAAGCAGCATGCTGAGGCAGCACTCAAGCTTGATCCTGAGCACACGGAGTATATTTATCATTTGCAAGTGGTTGAAGCGAAGCTGCTCCTCGCAGATGCGGATCTTCTTCTCGCGAAGGTACCTCCAAAGCTTGTAGAAGCGGCGGAATTGCTCGAGCAGGCTGTATTACTCGATCCATTAAGCTTTGACGCGTTTTATACGCTTGGCGTGTTGTATGCTTCTCAGAATCTTTATGATAAAGCAGCTGTAAACGCACGGGAAGCGATGCGGCTTGATCCAGGCCATTCAGCAGCGAGAAGGCTGTTTGCTGACGTAAACCGAAAGAGACGCATGCTGCGCATCCGAATAAATGCAACAAAAAGAAAAAGGAACAGGTGATCACGAGATGTCAACACAAAAAATTCGTGTGGCAGTAGCAGGAGCAAGCGGACGTATGGGCCGTGAGGTTGTGAAAATGGTGTTGGAGGACGAGTCGCTTCAATTGGTGGCGGCCGTCGCTCCTTCTGCGGGTCCCATAGATGCAGGCTTATTTGCCGGAAAGCCGGAAACCGGAGTTACAGTGAGTGCTACGCTAGAAGAAGCGCTAAGCAGCTCGAAAGCGGATGTGCTGGTTGATTTTACCATTCCGCATATGGCATACGGCCATACTAAAACCGCGATCGAATTTGGAGTTCGTCCCATTATGGGGACAACCGGGTTCACACCTGAGCAAATCGAGGAGCTGGACGAGCTTTGCCAGGAAAAAGGAATCGGCGGCTTAATCGCGCCTAACTTCTCTATCGGTGCAATTTTGATGATGAAATTCGCGGCTGAAGCCTCTAAATATTTGCCACATGTTGAAATTATTGAATATCATGGCGATCAGAAACTTGATGCACCTTCAGGAACTTCGATCAAGACGGCTGAACTGATTTCACAGGCTCGCCAGGAGCTGCGTCAGGGCAATCCGCATGAGGAAGAGGTAATTGAAGGCGCGCGCGGCGGATATTATAACGGTTTTCGTATACATAGTGTAAGACTGCCTGGTGTATTTGCGCAGCAGGAGGTTGTATTTGGCGGACACGGGCAAACGCTCAAAATTCGTCATGATTCTTACGATCGCGCGGGGTATATGCCTGGCGTAAATGTGGCAGTTAAGAAGGTTATGACCTATAGCGGATTAATTTACGGCTTCGAACATATTATGGATTAGCTCGATTCGACAGCAGGAGAGGGGAACGACATGTTAAACATCGCATTTATCGCACATGATCGAAAAAAAGAGGAAATTGTCAATTTTGTCATTGCCTATGAAAAGGTATTTGTTCCTCATAAATTATATTCGACAGGAACGACGGGTACTCGAATTATGGAACAAACTGGCCTGTCTATCCATCGGTTTATGTCCGGCCCTCTTGGCGGGGATCAACAAATTGGAGCCTTGGTAGCGCAAAATGAAATGGATTTAATTATATTTTTGCGTGATCCACTTATGGCGCAGCCGCATGAGCCTGACATCATTGCTTTGCTTCGGCTTTGCGATGTGCAGGGTATTCCCGTTGCAACCAACGTAGCGACAGCTGAGCTGCTTGTCAAAGCGCTTGAACGCGGAGATTTTGCCTGGCGCGAACTCGTTCATAAATATAAGCCGGGTATCGCCGAATGACAGCAGAACTTGATATCTTAATCTTTGGCGCACATGCCGACGATGCTGAAATCGGAATGGGCGGGACCATAGCGAAGCATGTGCAAGCTGGGCATAAGGTTGGCGTGTGCGATTTGACGATGGCCGAAATGTCTACCAACGGCACGGTAGAGCTTCGCAAACAGGAGGCAGATAACGCCTCCAAGGTGCTCGGGCTTAGCGCGCGCACGAATCTTGGTTTGCCTGATCGCGGCTTAGAGCCTTCGCGGGAACAAATCGAACGTATCGTTGCCGAAATTCGTTACTTCAAGCCGCGGATCGTTTTTGCTCCATATTGGGTGGATCGTCATCCCGATCATGTGGCTTGCAGCCGCTTGATTGAGGAAGCCGTTTTCAATGCAAAGCTTCGTCGGTATATGCCCGAGCTGCCTCCCGTGCAAGTAACTCAGCTTGTTTATTATTATATTAATGATTCCGAGCATGAGTCGTTGATCGTGGATGTCAGTGATTTTTATGAGACGAAACGAAATGCGCTTTTAGCCTATCGTTCTCAATTCGAGTCGGCTGCTGCGGGTTCCGATCGTGTAGCAACCCCTTTAACAAACCGATACATAGAACGGGTCGAGGCGCGGGATTCGCTGCTTGGACAAGCAAGAGGATGGGCATATGCAGAGGGCTTTGCATTGAAGCGCCCTCATGCCGTACAATATTTTTGACAATTCGTACAGCTCATGTGTAATACAATAGTTATACGTGACGAACACAGGAGGTGCGACAACAGTGGCGAGAAAATTAAAGATTGGCATAACCTGTTATCCTACGTTAGGAGGATCAGGTGTTGTTGCTACGGAGCTAGGCAAACTTCTGGCAGAACGCGGCCATGAAATTCATTTTATAACGCACAGTATTCCGTTTCGATTAGGACATTTTAATAAAAACATATTTTTCCATGAGGTCGAGGTTAACGATTATTACGTGTTCCGGTACCCTCCCTATGATTTGGCCTTGGCAAGCAAAATGGCCCAGGTAGCCAAGATGCAGCAGCTTGATTTGCTGCATGTTCATTATGCCGTGCCGCACGCGGTTTGTGCATTTTTAGCCAAGCAGATGAACGGCGATGGTCTCAAGACGGTTACAACGCTGCATGGAACTGATATTACTGTACTTGCACAGGACGAATCCTTAAAAGATTTAATTCGTCTTGCCATTCATCAAAGCGATGCGGTAACAGCCGTTTCTAGTGACTTGATTAATGAAACAAGGAACCTGTTAGATATAACAACACCGATTGATTTGACATATAATTTTGTTGACAAGCGAGTTTATTACCCGCGAGATGTCGTTTCCCTACGTTCGGATTACGCTGCCCCGAATGAGAAAATACTGATGCATATCTCGAATTTCCGCCCGGTTAAGCGGGTTGGCGATGTTGTCGATATATTTTCACGCGTATCTGAGAAGGTTCCGGCCAAGCTGCTTTTGGTGGGAGAAGGACCTGAGTTATCAAAAATTCAATGCAGAATTCGCCAGCTAGGTCTTGAAGACCGCGTACATTTCTTAGGCAAGCAGGAGGATGTCGCGCAGGTGATATCCATGGCAGACGTGCTATTGCTTCCTTCTGAGAAAGAGAGCTTTGGTTTAGTCGCCTTGGAGGCCATGGCTTGCGGCGTTCCGACAATCGGTTCAAACGCAGGAGGCATCCCTGAGCTTGTAACACACGGAGAGACTGGGTTCTTGTCAACAATCGGAGATGTTGAGGATATGGCAAGAAATGCAGAGATGCTTTTGCTTGATGAGAAGCTGCATGAACGCTTTAAGCAAGCCTGCATTTTTAGAGCGCGCAATGAATTTTGTAATGATGTCATCACTACACAATATGAGCAAATCTATTATCGGGTACTTGGCATTGAGGCAGATTTGCCTATAGCCGTGTGCAGCGAATAGCAGACTATGAATGCAGCCAAGGATGGTGTTTGAAATGCGGCTTGCATTTTCCGACCTGATATTATCCGCGCTTCCCATCGTTAAACGGCTTCGAGATCATTATTTCGAAGCCTTCTTCGTAGGCGGCGCCGTGCGAGATACAGTTCTCGGCTTACCGATAAAGGATGTCGATATTGCAACTTCAGCCCGTCCGGAGCAGGTGCTTGATCTATTTGAGCACTGCATTCCGACGGGCTTGCAGCATGGAACAATTACGGTAATCAATGAGGACATTGGCTATGAAGTGACTACTTTCAGGCTTGAATCAGCGTATGAGGATCATCGCAAGCCAGAGAGCGTGCTTTACATAACTGAGCTTGAAGGGGACCTGCTGCGCCGGGATTTTACGATGAATGCAATGGCGCTTGCCGCGGACGGAGAGCTGCATGATCCCTATGGCGGGATGGCGGATTTGCAGAGCAATAGGCTGCGCTCCGTGGGTGATCCGAATGCGCGTTTTCAGGAGGATGCGCTTCGAATGCTGCGGGCTGTCCGGTTTATCGGCGTATATCAGCTTAATCCGGCGTATCGTACCTGGAGAGCGCTCAAGCAGCACCGGGCATTGCTCCAATTTATTGCAATGGAGCGGGTACAGGCTGAGCTTGATAAGATGCTAACAGGAGGCTCTCCTCAGAGAGCCCTGCATTTTCTCGTCGCAAGCGGCCTTTTGCTGCATCTAAAAGAGCCTTTCGCCAAAGAAACAGAGACGGCGCTTAAGCAGGCAGAACAGTCAAACACAACCAAAGCATTATTTGCGAGGCTGCATGAGCTGATGGATGTCGATTTGCGATGGTCTGCTTTGGCGATTGGATTGCAATTATCATATGATGCGGCGCAGCAAGCACTGCAGGTGCTTCGATTGTCGAATGCGCGAACCAAATCGATTTTGTCGATGGTTGAAATTCATCGGGAAATGATAAACAGCGGGTATGAAGCAAATGAACATAGGCTGCGCATCAAATGGTTAAGCCTTGCGATTCGATTTGGTAAACAAGCTATGGTTGATTGGCTTTCAATCATTCATGTGCTTCCGGAATCGACGCCAAGCTTCTCAGATTCGCTTCTAAGGCAGTTAAATGAATGGCTTGAGCAAATGTTCATCTCCAAGCTCAAGGAGCTTAGCGTCAGCGGTAAGGATTTAACGAGCCATATGCAGAAGCAGGCGGGACCATGGGTAAGCGAATATTTAAATAAATTGCTGCTCCTTGTCGCTGCCGGCGAGCTTGAAAATGATAAAAATGCTTTGCTCCTACAAGCATCACTCTGGGATTAATTGCAGTTTACGAAGTCAGTTTTGCTGAGCAAAACTAAGTACATGCTTACGAAGCAAGTTTTGCTCCGCAAAACTTTTAGGAGGTCACCTTTCATGAATCATGAGCCTTTGATTCAATTGTTTATGGATAAGCCCGGTGAATATGTATCGGGAGAGAGCATAAGCCAAGAGCTCGGAGTTAGCAGAACCGCGATTTGGAAGCAAATTCGCAAGCTTGAAGGCGCGGGGTATCATTTTGAGGCGTCAAGACGGCTTGGTTATCGTTTAATCAGCGTGCCGGAACATCTGTCAACGGAGGACTTGGCTGGTCGTTTAGAAGCAAAGATATTTGGCAAAACCGTTCATTTGTTTGAGACGGTAGAATCTACGCAAAATTTAGCGCGGGCGGCTGCGGAAGATGGCGCCGTTGAAGGCACGCTCTTCCTCGCGGAGCAGCAGGTAAACGGACGCGGGCGGATGGGACGCGGATGGGTATCGCCGCGAGGCAAAGGCGTCTGGATGAGCATGGTGCTTCGTCCGTCTGTCCCCATACATTTTGCACCTCAGCTTACGCTGCTTACGGCCGTTGCTTTATGCAGGAGCTTGAAGCGTGTGACCGCTCTGCCGATTGGTATCAAATGGCCAAACGACCTGCTTATCGAAGGCAAGAAAATAAGCGGCATACTGCTCGAATCTGCGGCAGAGGATGAACGCCTGCGTTATGTTATAGCAGGAATCGGCATTAGCGTGAATTTAGAGGAATCGGATTATCCGGTTGAATTGTTGGAGAAAGCAACTTCGCTTCGCATTCGCAGCGGCAAGAAATGGACAAGGGAAGCCGTCATTGCAGATTTTTTGAAGGAATGGGAGCAGCTTTATTTTCTTTACCAAGAGCAAGGCTTTAGCCCGATTGTAACGCTTTGGGAGGCTTTATCCGTTTCCTTAGGCAAGCCAGCGAGACTAATTACGCCGCAAGGAGATATTGTTGGCGTTCCGATCGGCCTTGACGAGAGCGGAGCGATAAGAATCGAGCTGGCAGACGGTACGATCAAGCCCGTTTTCTCCGCAGAAATGGGTGAACCGCTATAGTGCATTTCATGTCGTTTACGGAATGCGGAAAGTTTGGTAAACTAGAACTATCAGGCGGTATTCTGAGGAAGCTGCACTGATGATGTTTAAAAATATGTAAATGGTTGGGAATGCACACTCTGCTCTGAGCCGTAGGGACCGAGACAGAAGGAAGCACAACAAGCAAACGTTTCCTTTTCAGTTTGGGGACCTTTTTAGCAGCGGCTAAAAGGTTTTTTTGTGTTTATCCTATCATTGAACAGGGGATGAAGCTGATGAGGAAACGACTGACGATTACTAATCTAAAGAAGATGAAGCAGGACCGCAATGCGATTTCCGTTTTGACAGCTTACGATTATCCTTCAGCCAAGCTTGCTGAAGAAGCTGGAATCGATGTTATTCTTGTCGGAGACTCGCTCGGGAATGTCGTGCTTGGCTATGATACGACAATACCCGTAACGATTGACGATATCGTGTATCATACAAGAGCGGTTGCCAGGGGTGCCCAGCAAACGTTTATCGTAGCCGATATGCCTTTTATGACCTACGGAATCGGACGTGAATCTACGCTGCGGAATGCAGCTAAAATAATGCAAGAAGGCGGCGCCCAAGCGGTGAAGCTTGAAGGCGGCGCTGATATTGCATCGGATGTTTCGGCGCTTGTCAAAGCCGGTATTCCGGTGATGGGACATATCGGATTAACGCCGCAATCCGTTCATCAACTCGGCGGATATAAAGTTCAAGGTAAGCTTGATGCGGATGCCGAGCGATTAATGAATGACGCGAAAGCGCTAGAGGAAGCCGGAGCTTTCAGTATCGTTCTGGAGCTCGTGACTGAACCGCTTGCAACGATGATTAGCGAAATGCTCACGATACCGATAATCGGTATTGGCGCGGGAAGAGGCTGTGACGGCCAAGTGCTTGTATATCATGATATTTTGCAATATTCTTCACCTTATTTCGAGAAAAAGTTCGTAAAAACCTATGCTGATATTGGTACGACGATTAGAAATGCGATCCAATCCTACGTGGAAGAGGTAAAGTCAGGTCAATTTCCCGAGGAAGCACATGTGTTCTCTGCCCAGCCCGCAGCCATTCCGGCATTATACGGCGGTGCGAATGAAGGTCAGAAGGACCCTGTAAACGACAAGAAAGATTTGCCGAAGAAAGGAGTCCGGCTGACATGATCATTTGCCGTACGAAGGCTGAGCTGAAAAATCAAATATCCGCTTTGCGCGAACAAAACAAATCGATCGGTTTTGTGCCTACGATGGGTTTTCTGCATGAGGGGCATGCTTCCTTGCTGCGTCAAGCGGACACAGAGAACGATGCGGTCGTTCTTAGCATTTTCGTAAATCCGCTTCAATTCGGGCCAAACGAGGATCTGGATCGATATCCGAGAAATGAAAAAAGAGATATAGCGCTTGCTGAAGAAAACGGAACGGAGATCGTATTTATTCCTTCGGTACAAGAAATGTATCCCGAAAAACCGCTCACAAGCGTCATCGTCAATCAAGTGACGGATCGTTTATGCGGAGCTTCGCGTCCAGGTCATTTTGACGGAGTTGGCACAGTCGTTAGCAAGTTGTTTCATCTAGTCGCTCCGGATCGAGCTTACTTTGGCATGAAGGACGCGCAGCAGGTTGCCGTTATCCAACAAATGGTCAATGATCTTAATTTTTCTGTTCAAATCATTCCTTGTCCGATCGTTCGGGAGCCGGACGGCCTTGCTCTCAGCTCCAGAAACGTCTATCTCAATGCCGAGCAGCGCGAGCAGGCAGTTATTCTGTCAAAAAGCTTGCAGCTGGCAGCCATTTGGATGAAAGAGGATGACATGACGGCAGAGTTGATTGTCGCAAGGGTAAAAGAAGAGATTTCTAAAGCGAGCGAAGCGGTAATCGACTATGTTGAGCTGCTTCAGTATCCGTCGCTGCAGTTACCGGAAGCAAATGCAGCTCTTGCTGCAATGAATCAACCTTTAATATTGGCATTAGCCGTAAAGTTCGGGACTACAAGGCTAATCGACAATCGCATTTTACAGGCAATGGAGGCGAACGCACATGTTCAGAACGATGATGAAATCCAAGCTGCACCGGGCAACCGTAACGGAAGCGAACTTGAATTATGTAGGTAGCATTACCATTGATGAAGATCTGATGGATGCTGCTAATCTATGGGAAAATGAAAAAGTGCAGATTGTTAACAACAACAACGGTGCACGTTTCGAAACTTATGTGATTACAGGTGAGCGAGGCTCTGGTGTCATTTGCCTAAATGGAGCCGCAGCACGGCAGGTACAGCCTGGCGATCAGGTTATTATTATTTCTTATGCGATGATGACGGATGACGAGGCTAGGGAGCATAGACCGATCGTTACCATTTTGGATGCGAACAATCGCCCCCTTCAGATCTTGAATGAGGAGCATCACTCGACTATCCTTTAATTTGACGAACGGTTACGTTAATCCCTGCATTATGTAACGAATGGGTTGTTGTATGAAAAACCTCGTTAAAACAAAAAATGAACATAACACTCCTTAATTCTTTGGCGAAGGCGGGATGCGGTATGTTCCAGCATATGTTTTCATCCATGAACGACATGCTTGATCAAATCATTGAGCAGTATCAAGATGCTGATGTCCAGGAAAAACAGCATTTCGACGAGCAGATGAATGAGCTGAAAAAGGTCAGCGATACATTTATTGAGCAATGGCTTGTGTTTGAGGAGAAATTTGCTGAGTTTAAGGAGCAGCACGGCGATCTGACAGCAATACCGCAGATGCCTGTCTCCACAGGAGCGGCTCAGCAAAATCTGCCTGTTAGCGAAACAGCAACTTGCAACGCAGCTGATTTAGAAATTCCAGACGAGCTCGCATCAGTCATATCTAAAGGTCAAGGCTATTATAAGTTATTTATGTTTCCGCAAGCGGCGATGCAATTTCAATCAGTCATTATCCAATCGCCTGAATGCAATTTGGCAAGACTTTTTTTGGGCATGACCCACATGCATCTCCAAAACTGGAGCGAGGCACAGCGACATTTTCAATTATTGATTGCATTGACGGACTTCCCCAAATGGCTGGCAATGGGCTATAATGCGCTAGGGTGCATTCAAGCGGTGCATATGAACTTGGCGCAAGCAGAACAACTATTCATGAAGGCTTATGATGTATGCCCAAGCTTCAAGGATCCGTTAAACAACCTAAAGTCATGTCAAGAAACGCCTAAGCAATTATCGTTATATTTCGGAAGCACGGAGCTGTGCTGTTTGTGAGAGGATCGGGGAATGAATGAAATTTGCAGTATTGGACTTAGAAACGACGGGACATAGCTCGGAGGATGACATTTTACAGGTTGGGCTGGTCATCGTTTCTGATGAGCTTGAAATCATCGATACGTTTAGCTCCTTTGTTCGGCCTAACATCCCAATACCGGCCTTCATTACACAACTAACAGGCATAGATGAATCGGTTGTAGCGGATGCTCCAACACTCAAAGAGGTTATCGACAGCCTTGTTCCATTATTGGACGATGCGGTGCTGGTCGCTCATAATGTTGGCTTTGACGCCGGATTTTTAAACCAAGCGCTGAACCGTTGCGGCTTACGTCCGTTTGGGGGACGCAGGCTGGATACCATTGAACTACTTCGAATATTTTATCCTACAATAAATACGTACCAGCTTGGAGCTGTCTCTGAGCTTTTCGGTATCCCGCATGATCAGCATCACCGTGCAGATAGCGACGCTAAGGCAACCGCGTTATTGCTAATCGAAACGGTTAAAAAGCTTCGCAAACTGCCGCTGCTCACTTTGCAGCGGCTTTCCGCGCTTGTAGACGACGGAAGCGATTTAAGCTGGTTCATCAAGCATACGCAGCAGGAAATGGAGTATCGGACCGTATTTGAATCCAATGAATATGATTATTTCAATCAATTTGCGTTAAAGGTGCGCGAATGGAGCGACGAACAACCGCCGCGGGCTGGCAGCGTTAATTCCATGCCGTTAACCGATGTTTCATTCGATAATTATCTAGCCGATGTAAGGCATCGTTTCGAGCAAAAGTTTGATAATTACGAAGAGCGGGAAGCGCAGGTAGCCATGTTCCAAGAGGTGTACAGCGCACTTAATCAAAATCAGCATTTGCTAATTGAGGCGGGAACGGGGACAGGGAAATCGCTTGGGTATCTAATACCGGCACTTTATTACGGAATCCAAAACGGTAAAAAGGTAGTCGTCAGCACCCACACTATCAATTTGCAAGAGCAGCTGAGACAGCGTGATTTGCCGCTTCTGGAAGAAATTTTACCATTTGATTTTAGAGCTTCTATCTTCAAAGGCAGAGGGAATTATTTATGTCTGCGAAAATTTGAAGGCAAAGTGAACACAAAAGATTTGGTATCGCCAATCGAGGATACGGTGACGGCAGCGCAAATGGTCGTATGGCTGGGTGAAACGGAGACCGGGGACCAAGAGGAGCTGAATTTTGGCAACAAAGGTTCTGACTTTTGGTCTACCGTAGCAAGTGATACGGATTCATGTTTAAATCGTGCCTGCCCTTGGTTTAAAAGATGCTTTTATCACCGGGCTAAGCATGAAGCCAATATAGCTGATGTCACCATAACGAATCATTCCATGCTGTTTACCGATGTCCAAGCAGATCATCGCTTGCTGCCATCGTATACTCATCTCATTATTGATGAAGCACATCATGTCGAAGAGGTGGCTGGCAAGCATCTGGGCATGCAGATCAATTATTTCTCTTTAACGCAGGCTGTACTTCGTCTTTATAAAGATACGCGCTCGGGACTTTTGCCGGGACTTCGCCAAAAGCTATTGTATGAGGATGACGCGCATCAGGCTTCCTGGCTGGAGACCATAGATACGGTTATTCCGATTTTCCAAGAAATAAAAGAACACTGGGATAAGCTCTTTGAAATGTTCTACAGCTTCACGACTACCTCATCGGATGGTCCGACTGAAAATGGACAATCGGTATGCAGGCTGAAGAAAAATGAACTGCCTGCGGGTTGGGAGGACGGAGTCACGGTAGAAGGAAATCTTCATACCGAGCTGAATCGAGTAGTCCGCACCGTCGACAAGATGGTCACGGATATCAAGGATCGTGTTGACGATTCATCCGTTCAGGCGCTGATTACGGATCTAAACGGTGCTGTCCGCGATTTAACCCGTCTAAAGGATGAGCTTCGGACATTTATCAAGTTAGAACTTACAGATTCCGTATTTTGGATCGAAGCAAGCAACAATTACCGTTATCGCTCAGTGCAGCTTTATGGCGTGCCGGTTGATGTAAGCGCCCAGCTGCAAAAGTACTTTTTCGATGTGAAAGAAAGTATCGTACTGACTTCCGCTACTTTGTCCGTTCAGAAATCCTTTCAGTATGCCGAAGAGCAGCTTGGCCTAACAGGGTATGAAGAACAAGGCAGGTTAAAAACGGTGCAGCTGCCTTCTCCGTTTAATTATAGGGAGCAAGCGCTGGTGGTCATTCCGCGTAACTTCCCTGTTTTGAAGGGAGTCTCCGTCGATGATACTTATTTGGAAATGCTGGTTGCATCGCTTGCTGACGCCGCAAAGGAAACGAAGGGCAGAATGCTTGTATTGTTTACTTCGTACCGCATGCTTAAACAAGTATACGAGCCATTAAAAGAGAAGCTTTCCGTCTCCGGCATTCAAGTGCTGGGGCAAGGAATCGACAGCGGCAATCGCACAAAACTCACAAGACGCTTCCGCCAAACGCCTGAATCCGTTCTGCTCGGCACAAGCAGCTTCTGGGAGGGCGTGGACATACCGGGTGAAGCATTGATCTGTCTGGCGATCGTGCGTTTGCCTTTCCAACCGCCAAGCCATCCGTTAGCGGAAGCAAAGGCGGAAATGCTGCAGCGGCAAAAGCAAAACCCGTTCATGAAGCTTTCGATCCCTCAAGCCGTTATTCGCTTTAAGCAGGGTTTTGGCCGTTTGGTGAGAACATCGCAGGATAAAGGAATCGTCATCATCTATGATACTAGAGTGATCGATACGTATTACGGGAAACATTTCTTATATTCCTTGCCCGGTCCAAAAATCGAAACCATGCATACGGATCAAATGATTGTACGAATGCGGGAGTGGCTAAGCGAAGAGAAAACTGCCCAGCCCGTGGTTCGTCATAACGAGGCAAGCGCAGAGGAGGAGAAGCGATGAAGCAAACGAAAATATCGGAGGCTGTCGTCAGAAGGCTTCCCGTTTATCTCCAAGTGTTGAATGAAATGGTGAATCGAGAAATCCAAACCGTTTCTTCACAGGATTTAGGCACAAAGCTTGATTTGAATCCTGCTCAAATTCGTAAGGATCTTGCATATTTCGGTGAGTTCGGCCGAAAGGGCGTCGGTTATGATGTCGTTTATTTGATTGAAAAAATCCGTCAGATTCTAAAGGTTGACCAAACGATCAAGGTCGCGCTTGTCGGCGCGGGTAATTTGGGGCATGCCTTGTGCAATTACAATAAGTATTCCAAGGATAACATGCAAATTACGGCGGTTTTTGATGTTCATCCGAGCAAGATCGGAACGAGCATCAATAATCTGAAAGTATTGCCCATGAGCGAACTTATCTCTACGGTTGCAGAACAAAAAATCAGAATCGGAATCATCACGGTTCCCGCTTTTGAAGCGCAAAACGTGGCTAATCAATTCGTAGAAGCAGGCGTAGAGGGCATTTTGAACTTCGCGCCTGCCATTTTGCGGGTGCCTGATGAGGTGCGTATTCAAAATGCGGATTTTACAAGGGAATTGCTTAGCATAGCCTATTATTTAGTTAGAGAAGGAGAGACGCAGGATGAGTCAGATTTGGATTGAAAACGGATTGTTTATTACAATGGATGATGAAAACCCGTCATTTAAAGGACATATGGTCGTAACCGACGACCGTATTACGTACATAGGTACACAAGCTCCTGAGCAGCTTTCTGAAGTTGTTCAAAAAGTGGATGGCAGTAAGCTTGCTTTTATGCCAGGACTCATCAATACGCATGGACACGCCGCTATGAGCCTGCTTCGCGGTTACTCGGATGACCAAAACCTGCAGGTGTGGCTGGAACAGAAGATGTGGCCTATGGAAGGCAAATATGTCGACCAAGATACCCGCGCCGGCAGTGCTTTAGCTATCGTGGAAATGCTTCGATCTGGTACAACAGCATTTGTTGATATGTACGATCGCATGGATCAAGTTGCACAGATGGTTGAACAAAGCGGCATCCGCGGCGTTTTGACGAGAGGCGTAATCGGACTTTGCCCTCCTGACGTACAGGAAGCTAAGCTTACTGAAGCCATTGCTTTCGCACGCGATTGGAATGGTAAAGCAGACGGTCGTATTACGACGATGATATCTCCTCATGCGCCGTATACCTGTCCTCCTGAATATATCGAACGCTTTGTACAGGCCGCGCATGATTATAATTTGCCTCTGCACACTCATATGTCTGAGACCATCACCGAGGTTGAACAAAATGTCAAAGACTACGGACTTCGCCCTGTCGAGCATTTGGATCGCCTAGGATTTTTCTCCCGTCCCGCGCTTGTTGCCCATGCAGTTCATTTAAATGACGCTGAAATTGAGCTGCTCGCTGCCAAAGGGGTTGCCGTATCGCATAATCCCGTTAGCAATCTTAAGCTGGCAAGCGGAATTGCTCGCGTTCCCGATCTGCTTCGTGCAGGTGTTACGGTATCTCTAGGTACAGACAGCGTAGCAAGCAATAATAACCTCGACCTATTCGAGGAAATCCGTTTCGCTGCTTTGCTTCATAAAGGGGTTTCAGGAGATCCGACGGCTATTCCGGCCTCGGAAGCGTTAAAGCTTGGAACGGTTTATGGGGCTAAATCAATCTGGCAGGAGGATAAACTCGGCAGCCTGAAGGTCGGTAAAAAAGCCGATTTCATCGCAATTGATATCGAGCAGCCGCATTTCTATCCGAAGACAGATATTGTGTCACATTTGGTTTATTCAGGCTCTGGGCGAGACGTTCGGCATGTGTGGATCGACGGACGGCAAGTTTTGAAAAACGGCGAATGCACCTTCCTCGATGAGGAGAAAATTCGTTACGAGGCGCAGGCGAGCTTCGATCGCTTGCTTAACGCCTAATGCGCGCCACAGCAAGGAAACGTCCGCCGTTCATGACGGTTCAGCGATGGTTATTCGTAATCATCGCTTGTCTCTTGCTGCTTCTAACAGTCGGTTTTATTTATTTCAATGAAATACAAAATCCGCAATGGGCGGCAATTAAAGCTGCCAAGAAGCAAGCTATAGAAGCTGCCGAGCTTACTAAAGTTGAAAAGGTCTATCACCATACTTGGAATAAAGAAACCTGGATTATTGAAGGAATCAATAAAGAGGATGAGAATGTATTTGTATGGTTAGCGGAGGAGAAGCTGCCCGAGGTGACCAAAGCCTCAGAAGGAATTTCCGCGCAGGACCTTAAAGCTACGTTCAAGAGCAAGCAGCCAAAAGCAGTTGTGAAAAGGATTCAACCCGGCTTGCTTGAAGGTCAGCGAGTGTGGGAAATCTATTACAGCGACGGTGAAAACCCGGCCCATTACCATTATGATTTCTATCGTTTTGATAATGGAAACTTCATTGATTCCTATAAACTTCCATCTCGGACGGAGCCGTAAGGCTCCGTTTCCTTTATTTGCGGGACGAATCCAGCAGGAAAACATGATATACTCTCGTATAGAGGAATTGATATACGGAATAATCATATAAAAAGCTGCGGGAGGGATTTTGCATATGTTGAGACCGCGAGTGATACCAATAGTAATTACAGCAGCCATATCGGCTTCCGTTTTATTTGGCGGTTGGGCAATTTACAATCAAGTAGCAGTAGCAGCGCCGTTAGAGCAGGTCGCTAAAGAAATAACCGGTGTCGTTTCTTCAGATAAGCCGGTTATGGATAATGAGCAGGTAACCATTCCAATTGAATTGAACGAGGATGCGAATCTTCGCGATGTATATGAGAGAATTCAGGCAAACGGCGAAGATATATTTGATGACCGTCAGCTTACGTTGAAGTTTAAAGGGAAACCAAATAAGCAGCTTGAGGATTTATGGTATGCGGCCATGTTCGATATTGCTGAAGCCATGGAGACCAAAACCTATTCCAACATTCCAGAAGCGATGAATAAGGCAGCTAAAGCGTACAAAGATATAACGATTTCAACGGAAATGGATGAAAAAAACGTATATATTACGATAAAAAATCCTGAAGCGGTGAAATACGTCGTGCTGCCTCGCACCTCTAACGAATTGGAGGCTTGGTAATATGCGGAAATATGGGATTGAAATTGCGATTGGATTGGTGCCAATTATCATTGCGTTTTTGATCTTTATCGGACAAAATGTCGTTCCTATGCTGATGCTCGGCGTTATTGGTTTTGCAGTCGTCTATGCTGCACGCGGCAGAGGCAAGCTAACGGCCATGACCGGACAGAAACAGCGTACCGACGTAAAGTCTACTCCCTTTACCTTTGAGCAAATTGGAGGCCAGGAGAGGGCAAAGCAGGAGCTGGTTGAAGCTCTTGATTTTCTTGTTCATCAGGACAAAATAGCAAAGCTCGGCATTCGTCCGCTTAAAGGCATATTATTGGCGGGCCCTCCGGGAACCGGTAAGACCCTGCTTGCTAAAGCTGCCGCTCAATATACAGATTCGATCTATTTGGCTGCTTCAGGCAGTGAGTTCGTCGAGATGTATGTCGGCGTTGGCGCGGGACGCGTACGGGATTTGTTCAAAGAAGCGCGTACCAAAGCAAATAAAGCCAAAAAGAGCAGTGCAGTCATTTTCATTGATGAAATCGAGGTCATCGGCGGCAAAAGAGACGGCGGACAGCAGCGGGAATATGATCAAACCTTGAATCAGCTGTTGACGGAAATGGATGGCATACACGCCAATGAATCCCCGCGGATTTTGCTGATTGCAGCAACTAATCGCAAGGAGATGCTGGACAGCGCGCTCTTGCGGCCAGGCCGCTTCGACCGCCATATCGGCGTCGAACTGCCGGATAAAAAGGGCAGGCTGCATATTTTGAATATACATGCTAACAATAAGCCCATTGAAGACGGGGTTGACTTGGATCGAATCGCGCGAGAATCTTTCGGTTTCTCGGGCGCACAGCTTGAGAGCGTCATGAATGAAGCAGCGATCTATGCGATGCGGGAGAGCCGTGAGCAAATCGCGGAAAATCATCTATCCATGGCGATCGATAAAGTGATGATGGGCGAGAAGACGGATCGGGAAGCGACAAAGGAAGAACGTGAGCGCATCGCGCTTCATGAGCTTGGTCATGCGATAATGGCGGAGCTGGTACGCCCAGGCAGTGTTTCACAGGTAGCCTTATCGCCACGGGGACAAGCACTGGGTTATGTGCGTCATAATCCACAGCAGGATCAGTATTTATATACAAAAGATTTCCTAAATGGACAAATTATGATTGCGCTTGGCGGAGCTGCAGCGGAGGAAATGTTCTACGGTGACCGCAGCACCGGATCGAGAGGCGATTTCGAGCAAGCTATGAATATTGTTAAAACATTAGTGGAATCCGGTTTGACCGATCTAGGCATAATCGATGCATCCATGATGACAAAAGATGTATGGGCTTTAACGAACCGCACGATTTTGGATGAGCTTATGCTGCAAACAAAAGGGATGTTAGAATCCAGAAGAGATGTATTTACGAAATCGCTGGAAACGCTGCTGCGAGAGGAAACACTTAGCGGAGATGAGTTTAGAACGCTATTTGCGACAAATTCAGCAGCATAAAACGTTTACAATATTACAATTTGAAGGCGGAGTGTCTATCCGCCTTCTATTTTTGATGAAAACCGTTATAATAAGATTGAATTATTATTGCAGAGAATGCTTCTCAATTCGTTATAAGAAGCAGACTTACCATACTAAAGGAGCTAATACATTGCATATAAAAACAGTAGGCGTGGTAGGCGTGGGGACCATGGGGCAGGGAATAGCAGAAATGCTTGCCTCAAAAGGATTGGATGTAATTATTATTGAGCACTCGGACGAGCGTCTTGTTTATGGCAAACAAATGATCGAAGTTAGCCTGGACAAACAAATAGAAAAATGGGCGCTCACGAAATCCGAGAAGAAGCTTATTATGAATAGAATAGAGGCAACGACAAGCTATGAAAGGCTGGCGGATTGCGAGCTCGTCATCGAATCGATTACGGAGGACTTGGAGCAGAAAAAAGCAGTTTTCGAAGCTATAGATCGGATTTGCGGCCCGGATGTTATTCTTGCGAGCAATACATCAACGCTTAGCTTAACGGAGCTTGCCAGTGTAACGAAGCAGCCTGACCGCGTGATTGGCATGCATTTTATATATCCCGTATCTAAGATTGATTTGGTTGAAATCGTCCGCGGTTTGAAGACTTCAGAGGAAACGTTCGTGCAGACGAAACATTTTGTTGAAGAAGTCATTAACAAAAAAGGAGTCATGGTGTTTGAATCTCCCGGCTTCGTGACATCCCGCCTCATCTGTTTATTCATTAATGAAGCCCTTCATGTATTGGAGGAAGGGGTAGCTTCCGCAGAGGATATCGACAGAGCAATGCGTATAGGGTATTCCTTCCAGCATGGGCCTTTTGAAATGTGCGACCGCTTCGGACTTGATTCCGTGCTTGCTGCTCTTGACCGGATGTTCCGTGAATACGGGGAACTCAAATACCGTCCGTCCATTGTGCTGAAAAAAATGGTGCGTGCAGGACATTTAGGCGTCAAATCAGGCGTCGGCTTCTTTAAATATGATAAGGATGGGGACCGGATCTAATGAAAGTACTAGTCATCAACGCAGGAAGCTCCTCGTTAAAATATCAGCTCTACGATATGAGAGATGAATCCGTGCTGGCAAGCGGCCGCGTAGAGCGTATCGGAATGGATTCTTCCATTGTCACGCATGAACCGGTCGATAAGCCGGAGGTACGTAATGTAAGTGAAATACTCGATCATGTTACGGCTGTTAAACGGGTCATAGATATGCTTACGCATCCGGAATTCGGCGCAATCAGTCATTTGAATGAAATCGAAGCGGTTGGACATCGTGTCGTACACGGAGGCGAGGTGTTTAGCAGCTCCGTACTCGTTACGCAGGATGTTAAACTGGAGATTCGCAGATTATTTGACTTAGCCCCTCTGCATAACCCGGCCCATATGATGGGAATTACGGCAGTAGAAACGAATTTGCCGGATGTTCCGCAAGCGGTCGTATTCGATACCGCATTCCATCAAACGATGCCAAACACATCCTATTTATATCCGATTCCAACCGTATTGTACCGCCGACATAAAATTCGTAGATATGGTTTTCATGGCACATCGCATTCCTATGTGAGCGCGCAAGCAGCGGACTATTTGAAAAAACCGTTGGAATCGCTCAAAATGATCACCTGCCACATCGGAAACGGGGCAAGCTGCGCAGCGATTTTGAACGGAAAATCATTCGACACGAGCATGGGGATGACTCCTCTCGAAGGTCTAATGATGGGGACGAGAAGCGGCGATATTGATCCAGCTATCGTGCCTTTTGTTATGAATAAAGAGGAATTGACATTAAATGAAGTTAATTCTATGCTTAACAAGCATAGCGGAATGCTGGCTATTTCTGGGATAAGCAGCGATATGCGAGAGGTTACTGAGGCGATGGTCGATGGGGATAAAAACGCCAAGCTTGCTTTTGATATGTATACTTACCGTGTGAAGAAATATATCGGCGCTTACGCGGCTGCTATGAACGGTGTAGATACCATCGTGTTTACGGCCGGCGTGGGCGAGAATTCCGTAGCTTTGCGCAAAGCGATTTGTGAAGGCATTTCTTTTCTCGGCATTGAGCTTGATGAAGCCCGCAATGCCGAGCGACGCAAGGATGCGCGTGAAATTACGACCGACAGCTCCCGCATAAAAGTACTCGTCGTTCCTACAAATGAAGAGCTGCTGATCGCGAGAGATACTTACAACTTAGTCAAGCAAGCTAAAAAGTCATAAAAGGTTAATTTAGGAGGCAGCTGGCAGTGAACAACGAGATATGGAAGGCTTACTCGCATGGTATGGCTGCTGCAGTGCAGGAAGGCGGCGTATATGTATCGGCGATGCTGTTGCGTACATACCGCCAGCTTGGTTTATCGGACACAGAAGCGATGCTGCTGCTGCAAATCATGGTTTACATGGATGCCGATAGGAATGACTTTCCTACGCCAGCGGAGCTGGCTGAGCGTATGGGGTTAACCGTAAAAGAGGTTGGCCAACTGCTCGGCCGGTTGATGAAGGAAGATTTTTTAACCATTGATGAATATGTGGACAACTCCACGGGCAGGCAATCGGAGCGCTATAATTGGACAGGATGGCTGCTTAAAGCTACTTCGCTTACTGCAGAGCTGAAGCGGGAAACGAAAAAGGCTGATCGGCAGCCTGCAAAGCAGCAGCAAGCGCCAGCATCGGATTTGTTCAGCGTATTCGAGCAGGAGTTCGGAAGATTATTATCTCCCATTGAGTGCGAGACGATCTCCGGATGGCTTGACCATGATCGGTATACGGAGGAAATCATCCGTTTTGCGTTGAAGGAAGCTGTTTTTGCAGGTAAGCTAAGCCTGCGGTACATTGACCGGATATTGATTGAATGGAGCCGCAACCGGGTAACAAATGCTGACGAAGCCCGCGCGCATGCACAGAAGTTTCGCGGAGGAAGAGGTTAAGCCCTTAGGCTTAGCCTCTTTTTTTATACGGATCAAGCTATCAAAGCGAGGGTCTAACGTAAACGATAATCAAATCAATGGGTTAATCGGTATTCTGAAAATAGAAAAAAAGGATAGAAAATTGTAAAAAAGATCGGGATATTAGAAATATATATTTTTGGAAATGTGTTAAGTTTGTAGCACACCGTAAATATGGGAAAAGGAGGAAACCTATTGAGTAAATAATGCTGCCAAATGGTTAAAGTAGATATGAATTCTAGAATTGGAGGAATCAGTATGAAAAGAGCATTAGGAATGCTCATGGCTATTATCTTATTTACAGGTATGATCAACTTACCTATGAATGCTCATGCTGCAGATTCAACAATGGAAGGTCACGGATTGTTGGGTGAGTTTTTTAAATGCGTAAAAAACCCTAATGACAGGGAAGATATTACTATATTTAAATTCGATGATTTACGAGGAGAAAGAGCTGTTGCCAATTTAAATGGTGATTCGTTTGCTAGCATTTTTAACCAACTTTCAGGAACACCCGATTTTAACACAGCACGATTTACAGGTACCATAGTACCAGAATATACGGAGGATTATACCTTCCATATGGTTGGTGATGACGGGTTCAGAGTATGGATTAATGGAGCGCTGATTATTGACTTTTGGCAGCAAAAATGGGAAATCCCACAAGTTAGTGTCCCGGTTTCTTTGGAAGCAGGGAAACATTATGACATCAAAGTTGAGTATCTGCAAGGCTGGGGGGGTTCATGGCTTCGTATGGAATGGGAAAGCGCAAGCCAGAATAGAGAGATCGTTCCTGAATCAGCACTTTATTTGCCGGCAGATCGATTGATCGCAACTAAAAAAGCGGATCTGGCAGCAGAAATTCAAAAGGTGGTTTATTTAACAGAAAACTTTGCTGACAAAGTAACCGAAAGCGCATTCAATCAGATAAATGCCGTAAAAATAACCGCAGAGACATTGCTTGACACGATTGATGACCAAGAAGTAGATGACAGAGAGAAGGCAGAATTATTAATAGAAGCGATTGAAAACGTTTCTATTGCCCGTTCCGATTTTATGAAAGAAATGGGAGTCACAAGTTTTTCGGTATCTGACAAATTCAACAACCCGCTTTATCAAGGACAGGACCCCTTTGTAACTTATAAAGACGGATTTTATTACTTTGTATCTTCCAGTAATCTAGACTCTAACAATAAAGTTTATGTATCCAAATCCCGTACCCTGATCGATCAAGGTGAAAAGGTCATGGTATTTGATTCAAAAGGAACACAAACTAGGATTTTCGCTCCGGAAATCTTCTTCTTTGACGGAAAATGGTATATCTATTACTGTGCCGACTTAAAAGAATATGGTTACAAACATATGGCAACCGTTTTGGAGTCCGTCACCGATGATCCGCTAGGGGAATATGTGGATAAAGGCGCTTTATATGCTGGCGAGAATGGCGAGTATAAACAAGCAAATGACTTTACGGTATTCGAATATAACGGACAACTTTATGCGGTTTGGGGTACCTTAGGCCCCGGGGAGCCGATCGGACCGGCCATTGCTCCAATGGATAATCCATATACGATTACGGCAGATCGCTCTTTCTTGCCAGGCGGCGGCGGGGAAGGACCTCGTGTATTACAAAAAGACGGAAAAGTATTTATCACGATGTCAGAGGGCGACTATGCGTCAGATGGTTATCGTTTATCTTATTTCACAAATACAGATGGGGATTTCTTAAATCCGGATTCTTGGACCCGTACGAATGATGTTTTCGTAGCTACCAGTGATGTATCCGGACCCGCCAGAGCAGGATTTGTAAAATCGGCAGACGGCACGGAAGATTGGATGATTTACCATTCACGCGTATATCAAGATACGGGACGTAACTGGTGGCGTGAAGTAAATATTAAGAAAATCGGTTGGAATGAGGATGGAACACCTCAGTTTGGCGAACCGGTTTCTCCCTATGAATGGCAAGAATTACCTTCGGGAGATTTGGGCCTAGGTGATATGTATCAAGCAGAAGACGCCATTCACTATGGTGACATTACAAAAGACAATACCCATGCAAATTATCAAGGTACTGGTTATATTAACCTGCCGGAAACCTCTGGTGCTGAAGCGAGTTTTGTCGTGAATGCAGAAGAAGAAGGGGATTATATCGTTGGCGTGAGATATGCTTACGGCGTACAAGTAAATGGGGAATCTACAAATAATCCTACGACGCAATTACCAGCAAGGGCAAAAATCAATGTTTATGTAAATGGTATACTCGTAAAAACAATTGCTCCAGACAAAACGGCAATCAGCTGGGATGAATGGTTTACCGCTTCTGAGCGTTTGAGCTTACAAGCAGGTGAAAATGTAATCAGTTATCGTATTGATAACGGAAGTATTGGTAATGTGAATTTAGACTTTTTAACGACGTATAAGGCAGATGTACCAAATCCAAATGTTTCAAAAGAATTAACGGGGACACTTACAGGCATGTCTCAAGTTCCGCTAGGAAATGATTTCGAGGTGAACTATGGTTTAGCCCATGTGTCGAACAGTTTGGAAGATGCTATCTTTGCACAGGATCTAATCTTCAACTATGATCCCGAAAAGCTTGATTTTGTTTCAGCCGTATCCCTGAAAGAAGGTCTTTTGGTCATTGATTCTCAAACGGAAGTCCTTGGTCAAGTCCGTATTCTGCTTGCAAGCCAAGGTGCGGATCATCCCGTCACCAGCGATGGGGATCTGCTTAAATTAAACTGGAAAGCGATCAAAGAGACAGCTAATACAAGTATTACTCTGTCTCGGGCACAGCTTGCAAGCGGAGCGGGTGTGGAGACAACACTTGCACCTGTCACGCATAACCTGCAAGTCACTAGCACTAATGATCTGAACAAAGAAGCTTTGAATTCGTTAATTGCTGAGTCACAGGCTGCTGTGGATGCAGCGGTGGAAGGCAGTGCGCCAGGACAATACCCGGTTGGTTCCAAAGCTGCTTTGCAAGCTGCGATAACTGCAGCCGCGGCAGCATCCGAGAATGCTGAAAGCCAAGCAGCCATCGATCAAGCCGTAAGCATCTTAAATCAGGCTTTGCAAGCATTTGAAAATTCAGTCAATGCTTCAAAATCGGGTGATATTAACGCAGACGGTAAGGTGACCATTGGCGATCTCGGTATTGTTGCTGCCAGCTATGGTAAAAACTCGGCAAGCCCTGATTGGAATTTGATCAAAAAAGCGGATATCAACCATGACGGTGTCATTGATGTTGCTGATCTAGCGGTTATTGCAAATGCAATTTTTGAATAAGGCAAAGCATTTGGGAATAAAGCGAGGGTGATTATGCCCTGGGGAAGAAGCCAAGTCGCGGACGATCAGTCGTTAACGTGACTTGGCTTTTTTCCTTTACACAGGTTTCTGGATTGTCTATTTTATAGTTTAACTCCAAAAACTCCTGTTAATGAGCATGTATTAGGCGAACAGCGAAAATTAACTGGAAATTCACCATTTAATTTCGAGAAAAACGAGTATTGATAACGAAATCAATAGAATCAGCAGGAGAAATTCCCGTTAATCGTAATTCACTATTTAATTGTGTCAGAATAGCGGGAGATGTTCCCGTTAATTGAGAAGGCCATAGGCTGAGAAAGCTGTTTACGGCTTACTCGCATAAAGAAGTGCCGTCACGGGAGTTAGATTGGCCAGCATGGTTGAATAGCCTTTGCCTTCAAGCCAGTTTACCAGCTCGGAAGCAATGGAGAGATGCCAGGTTGAATGTGATTCCTTCTCCATGTATAAAGGTGATTTCAAAACTTTATCATCTTGCGGTCATGATTCCTGTTACAACGAGGCGGCCGCCATGAAGCAGCACACGATCCATCTCTTCAAGGGCCAAGAGCTGCTGGTTATGATTTAGATGATGCATGGCAAAGCTGCATGCAATGAAGGAATAACTTTGGGCAGAGAGCGGCAAGGCCAGCATATTACCTAGCTTAGCATCAACAGAAGGCAGCCTTTCCCTAAGAATAGCGAGCATCTCGGCGGATTGCTCGACAGCGGTGAGTCTTGCTCCTGCTCTAACGAGCAGGGCAGATAAATTGCCGCCGCCTGGTGCCAGCTCTAAACCAACCTCGCCCATACCCGGATCCAGCCATTCTACCGTTTTAATTAAGGCTTCATTATATTGCTCCTCTGACAGCAATCCGTCAAGCGTAACGAGAGGCGTATCGTACCCGTGCTGCAGCGCTAAAAAATCATAATTCCATTGATCGCTCCAAGAAGCTCGGACCAATCGGTTGCGCTTCATTTCTTCAGCCGCATTTTCCACTTTATCAAGCTCGGGGAGGCCGCTGCGCCGCCATTCGGATATCGTAAGATCAAGCGACTGCAGCGCTTTCGAAGCGGTAATCCATTGTTCATATAAAACAGCGCGTGCACTGTCAACTGTGCGAATAAATGCTTCAGGCTCATCCATAGAGGATAAAGCATCATGGATGGAGGACAAGGACATACCTAGTTCCCTAAGCGATGTAATCCAGCGCAGCCTGATAAGATCATGCTCAGAATAGGAACGATACTTGTTTACAAGCGCCTTGCTAGGACTAATGAGTCCTTTTTCTTCGTAAAATCGCAGCGTGCGGGGTGTAACGCCGAGCTGTCGAGCTGCCTCATGCACCTTCAAAAAAAATCACCTCTTATGTCATTATGAACGTTTCCGTTACGTCAAAGTCAATCTTTCGGAAACATGCAAACGAGACTTAGCCGCGTGATGCAGCAAGTCGGTCATGCGGTTAAATCTTGAATATAAAAATAGATGCCTCAGCAGTGGTTTTGCTTCTGAGGCATCTATTATTTAAATATATAAGAATTTATAAGTTTTCACTTATAAATGTGCTGATATATCTCCGCGAAACGATAGCTTTTGCCACTGAGGACGGCGACAGCCGTTTACGCTTGTTACGATCGATTACCGCGCATAAGCAGCTCCATGCGATAAACATACTCGAAAATGAATTCGAAAGCTTCAAGATGGCGTTTTGCTTCAAAAGCATTGGCACCCCATGCATATATCCCGTGCTTTCGGAGTAAAATGCCGGGAATATTTTTGACGATTCGTTCCGTAATTTCAGGGACGATAGAAGGGATATGGGCAAAGTTTGAAACAATAGGGATATCGATATGGGCTTCCTCATCCCAAATATTAAAGCCTTTGATGAGCTCAACACCGTCAACCGGCACAGATTTACGATCCCAGAAGTATTCAGAAATGACGCTGTTGAATACAGAATGGATATGGAATATAGCTCCGGCGCCAGTCAGTTTATAAATTTCGCAGTGAATGAGTGTTTCGGCAGACGGTTTTAACCGCGTTGCCTCGCATGGCTTGCCATCTTGGTCAACGAATAGATAATCCTCCGGCGTATGTACGGTTTTATCCTTGCCGCTTGCCGTGACCGCAAACTGAAAATCATCAGCTTGGAAATCTCCGACACGGATGGATAGATTGCCGCTTGTGCCAGGGAACCATCCGCGTAAAGCAAAGAGCTCCTTTACTTCGCGAAGCTCGGATAGAGCCCGCTGTTTATCTTCTAAAGCGATTTGCTGAAAGCTCATTTCACAATCTTCCTTTCGATATTCATAATGTTAATAATGTCATGGAACGATTCGTACTCATGATGAGGCAGCCCAAGCTCGTTACATTTTACGGTTAAATGAGAGCGGGAATAAACTACGTCAGCAAGCTTTGCGCCTTCGAAATCCGTAACGCTGTCGCCAATAATAATACGCTCGTACTGATCGGCAGGAAAACGACGCATGATCGTTGTTTTGCACATCCCGCAATCGTTGCTGCAGTGCTCATCACATGGATTTGGCCATAATATTTCAATGCGTTCGCCGTTAAAATCGCTGCTATTGCAATAAATATGATCTCTTGGAATATTAAACGCTTCGAGAATGGGATAAACAAAAAAGTCGATACCGCCGCTCGTTACGTAAAAATCAATTTGCTGCTCCTTGCAATACTCGAGGAATTCGGCAAATCCTTCACGAATTCGGGCATTCGAAATACTGAACGCAATGACTTCAGCTTGCATGGAAGCAGGGAGGAGCCGAAACAGCTGACCAACGCCATCTTTGATGGTGATCTCCTGCGCAATCGTCTGTTCCGCAATTTTCTCCCAGCCCGCCGGGTCAAAATGCTTAATTATGGCGATGATGTTGTCGTTTACCGTAATCGTTCCATCGAAATCACAGAACACGATGCGTTTCTTAGCTGCCTTGTTGTCTGTCATTATTCTTTGATCCCCCATGCTTGAATTGCCGCTTGCAGCGGCTCATTGCCAGCTTGCTCAGCCGCATCGCGGAGCGGAACGCCAGCTAATGTGGCTGCAATTGCCTGACGGAATGCTTGTCCTCCCGCCGCGGTTCCCATGGGATGGCCGTGAATTCCGCCACCTGCATTGACGACAACATCTGTGCCGAAATCCTTCAAGATGAGCGGCACGAGCCCTGGGTGTATGCCAGCAGATGGCACAGGGAAGCTGCTCCGAAGTCCATGCATAGGTGCAAGCAAAGCATCCTTAACCGCTAAGTTTTCTTCCTTCGGCATGACGACCGAACCATACGGCGATGGGAAAAGCACAAGATCTGCCCCTGCGAGACGCATCAGCTTGCCAAGCAGCAAGGATGCGCTAATGCCGTAATGAGGGGATGGATACATTGCTCCAGCCATTGCGGGGTGTGCAGCTATAGGCACATGAATCGATTTATCGCTGCTCAGTTCATGCAAAACATCAAAGCCGTATGCGAGTACATTGAACAGAAGTGCGTTGGCACCCGCATCAATCGCTTTGCGGGCATTGGCAGCAAGCTGAGACGTCGGACCTGTTAAATTAACAGCGTATAGCAGCTTCTGGCCTGTCTCTGCCTCTGCGCGGCGAGCCGCTTCCATACAGGCTTCGACACGCTTCTCAAGCGGTGTAAGCGGGTTTTCGAATAAAATTTCATCATCTTTGATTAAATCAACGCCGCCGAGCGCTTGTTTATAAAATTGATCCTGCAGATTGGCCAAATCATAGCCCACGACGGATTTGAATATGCTCATAAGCAGCGGGCGATCATGGACGCCAAGCAGCTCGCGAACCCCGTTAAGCCCGAATTTCGGACCAGGAAAAGCAGATGCAAAATCTTCGGAAACATCCAGATCCATCAGCTTGATTTTACCATCCATGGAAAGCTTGCCGAACACGGTAACGAGCAGGGCAGGTAGATCACGGCTGAAATTGATATCGGGATAAGCAATCTTGATATCGGCATAACGTTCCCCAGGCGCGACACTCGCAGGCTCATGAGTGTTGACTGACAACACCTTGCCGAGATGCTTCTCCATTTCTGCTTTTTGAGCTTCAGGAAGCTCAGTCCAGCTGCCCACGGTCAAGCCTACAGCAATCGAGAGCGCCTTCTTATTAAAATCGGCTTTATCGTCATAAGCGCGGTAATTTGCTATACATACTCCATTCATTCCGTGATGCTCCTCTCGATGGCTGCGCCCAACTCACCCGCGCGTTCAGCAGAACGATGAACGGCTTTATTTATGGTTTCGGCAAAGCGGTTTTCGGCCATTAGCTCAAGAGCGGCCTGCGTAGTGCCGTTGGGGGATGTTACCTTGCGGCGAAGTTCCGCCGGCTCTTCGCCCGTATGGCGAACCATTTCCGCTGCGCCTAGAACGGTTTGTACGACAAGCTCCTTTGCTGCTGATTCAGATAGACCTAACTGAATAGCCGCTTCGATCATGGATTCCATGAAATGGTAAACATAAGCAGGACCGCTGCCCGACACGCCGGTTACCGCTTGCTGGAGCGATTCATCGACGACGGCATTAATGCCGACCGAACTGAAAATCGCTTCCGTAAGCAGGCGCTGCTGCGGGGTGACTTTTTTTGAATAACTAATTCCTGTAGCGCCAAGGCCTATCGTGCTTGAGGTGTTTGGCATCACACGCACGACAGCCGATTGATCGCCAAGGAGCTGCTCAATTGTACGGATCGATAATCCGGCAATTACGGAAATGATCAATTGGTTAGGAGAAACGAATGGTTTGATGGAAGCGATCGCTTCGGCAGCATCCTTTGGCTTCATCACGAGAAAAATAATATCCGCTTCCCGCATGTAAGATTCGTTTGCTCCGCCTTGCAGAATGGTTTGTACGCCGTATTGCTCGTGAAGCTCATTAAGACGTTCAGCATTTTGACGGTTCAGCATAGAGATGCGGTTTGCTTGGATAAGCTCTTTATTGATCAACCCTCTTGCGATTGCCTCAGCCATTGATCCTGCGCCGTAGAAGCAAAGCCGAAGGGTGGAAATGTTGGTTTGCGTTAATTGTGACATGGTAGCATTCCTCCGTTAAATCATTTATAAGATGACATGATAGCTCATGGTATTAACCTCTAATTTGACCATTCCCAAAAATCTGATATTTAGTGGAAGTCAATGCAGGCAGTCCCATTGGCCCGCGGGCATGCAGCTTTTGAGTACTGATACCGATTTCCGCGCCGAAACCGAATTCGAAGCCGTCCGTGAAACGAGTGGAGGCATTGTGATAAACCGCTGCTGCGTCCACTTCTTGAATAAAGCGTTCTGCGTTGTCTTTGTTTTCTGTAACAATGCATTCTGAATGCTTCGTACTAAAACGGCGGATATGCGCGAGCGCCGTATCTAAATCGGGAACGATACGGATATTCATAATATAGTCATTATATTCTGTGCTAAAATCCTCATCCGAAGCCAATTTTGCGCCAGGAATGAGGGCAACGGTTTTCTCGCAGCCGCGAAGCTCAACGCTGGCTTGGAGGAAACGTTCCGCAAGGGAAACGAGATGCTGATCGGCAAAGCGCTCGTGGACAATCAGGGTCTCCATTGAGTTGCAAACCGAAGGACGTTGGACTTTTGCATTAAAAGCAATTTCAACCGCCATGTTGTATTCAGCACTTTCATCAACGAAAGTATGACAAATGCCTGCTCCTGTTTCGATGACGGGAACGGTTGCGTTTTCGATGACGTTGCGGATAAGCGATGCACCTCCGCGGGGAATGACTACATCCAGCAGGCCGTTCAATTTAAGCATTTCATTCACGGAAGCACGGTCTGAATCCTCGATAAGCTGAATGGCATCTGCCGGCATTTCCGTAGCAGCAAGCGCATTTTTTAATACTTCAACGATTTTGCGGTTCGACTCAATCGCAGCCGAGCCACCGCGAAGCACAACGCTGTTACCTGTTTTCAAGCATAAACCTGCTGCATCGACGGTTACGTTTGGCCTAGCCTCATAGATCATGCCAATAACACCGATCGGCACTCTGATTTTATTGACCTTTAATCCGTTTGGACGGTCAAAATGCTCAAGCAGCTCGCCAACCGGGTCCGGAAGCTCGACGATTTGTCTGAGTCCTTCAGCAATGGCGGCTACGCGATCGCTATTCAGAGCCAAACGGTCAAGCAGGGAAGGGCTGGTGCCTTGCTCGCGCCCGCGCTGCAAATCAAGCTCATTTGCGGCGATTATGTTTGCTTGTTCCGTAAGCAGGGCATCCGCCATGCGCAGGAGTGCTGTATTTTTTTGTTCGGTAGTCAATCGGTTCATGATGGCTGAAGCATCCTGGGCCAATGCTGCTTTTGTTCTTACTTCGCTGGTCATAGAAGATAGCCTCCTTATTATTTTAATGTAATCCATTCATCGCGATGAATAAACTCGATGCGGGTTACGTCGACTCTTCGTTTTACTTCCTCGGTGCTGAGACCGGCTACCGCTTGAATTTGCCAAGCCGCATAGTTAACGACACCTCGACCGATCGTTTCGCCTTGTTGATTCGCGACCTCAATGATATCGCCCGGCAAAAATTCTCCTTGGACTTCCGCGACACCGGCAGGGAGGAGGCTTTTCCCTCCTTCGAGCAATGCGCGGGCAGCCCCGTCATCAACGGTAGCGCGCCCGAGCGGAATAGAGTGGAAGCCGAGCCACTGCTTCTTCATCGGCAAACTGTCCAGCTTCGTATCAAAGTAGGTGCCGCGGCCAATGCCTTGAACGGCAAGGGACAGATCACCCTCAAGCTGCACCTTGCCGATAAAAGCATGGACGCCGCCACGCATAGCAATGCGGGCCGCTTCGATTTTGGAGCGCATACCGCCCGTGCCTACAGAGGAGCCTGCGCCGCCGGCTAACTTCATGATATCCTCGGAGATTTGATCTACGCGCTCGATTTTGACCGCTTGCGGATTTTTTCGCGGGTCCTCCGTGTATAAGCCATCCATATCGGTAATGATAACAAGCTTGGCAGCCTTCGTCATCGCAGCGACAAGCGCGGATAGGTTGTCATTGTCTCCGAATTTGGGGACCAGCTCATCGGTGGCAACCGTATCGTTTTCATTAATAATCGGGATGATCCCTAGACGCAGCAGCTCTTCAATCGTCATAAGTGCATTTTGAATCCGGCGGCGGTTGGAAAAGTCTGCGCGAGTCAGAAGAATCTGCGCCGCGACAATACCATATCCATTAAAGGCCTCCTGATAGGCCTGCATCAGCAGCGCTTGACCGACTGCAGCGGCAGCTTGCTTTTCATGTACTATTTTTGGCTTAGCAGCGTAGCCGATCTGACGAAATCCAGCTGCAACCGCTCCAGAGGTTACCAGCATGACGCTGTTTCCTTCTTTGTGCAAGGAAGCCAGCTCAGAAGCGAAGTACTGTATGCGTTCGCGGTTCAATCCGCCTTCTTCGGAGGTCAGTGAGCTGCTGCCAATTTTTACGACAATGCGTTCCGTCATCATTAATCCCATCCTATGCTTGTTTCGTGACAACAAAAAAGACCTCCGTCCATAAAGGACGAAAGTCTTAGCTTCCGCGGTACCACCTTTGTTGATAACCTCATGAAATGAGAGTTATCCAGCTTAAGCCTATAACAGAAGGCGCTGTCCGGTTCATAGCCGGCCGCTCGGAGGTAGGTTCAGCAAGCGGCCTTCGGTAAATTCTTGCAGCCCATGGAATTTACTCTCTGATCGCGACCTATCTTGCTTACTAGTCCCGTCATCACGTTTCATGTTCAATTCCTACAAGCATATCACGATCCAATGCCGCTGTAAAGCAAGGGAAATGGCGGATTGTCCTAAAATAAATTCAGCTTTCCGATCCTCTCAACCGCTTCCTGCAGACGTGCTTCGTTAGTAAGCAAGCCGAGCCGCACAAAGCCTTCGCCATGAGTACCGAAACCTACGCCGGGTGCGACCACGACATCAGCCTCCTGCAAAAGAAGATCAGCAAAGGATTCAGAGGTGTGGCCCTCTGCAACCGGCAGCCAGCAAAAGAATGACCCGCCAGGACGCGCGGCTTTCCAGCCAATGCGGTCGAGCGCATTGAATAGAGCCTCACGGCGGCTTTCGTACATCGCTCTCAGCTCAGCAACACAATCCTGCGGACCGGTCAAAGCGAGTGCGGCAGCTTCTTGAATGCCGCCGAATAGGCTGCAGTAGTAATGGTCTTGAATTAAATTGATTAGCTTTACGATTTGGGCATTCCCAATAGCAAAGCCTACGCGCCAGCCGGCCATATTGTACGTTTTGGACAGCGTATAGAATTCGACGCCCACTTCTTTTGCACCGGGCGTCTGGAGAAAGCTGATCGGCTTATTCCCATCGAAGCCAATTGCGCCGTATGCGAAATCGCTCGCCACAACGATGCCATGCTTCTCAGCATACTTGACTGTTTTCGCATAAAATTCAACATTCGCGACCGCGCCTGTAGGGTTGTTCGGATAATTCATAAACATCAGCTTGGCACGTTCAGCCAGTTTAGGGCTAATCGCATCGTAATCAGGCAAATAGCTATTTTGCTCCGTTAAAGGCATGAATGCCATTTCGGCACCCGCAAGCGCTACACCAGACCAATAGTCAGGGTATCCTGGGTCAGGCACGAGGCAGACATCGCCCGGATTAAGCAAGCATTGACTGATTTCGACGAGACCGGTCTTACCTCCGAAGAGGATGGCAACCTCGGTCGTCGGATCTACATCAACGTTGTAATCTTCCTTGTACCGCTTAGCGACGGCTTCCTTTAGAAAAGGATAGCCGCTAAATGGCGGATACTTGTGGTATAACGGATTAGCCGCAGCCTCTTGAAGCTTCGCAACAATATGGGGAGGAGTCGGCTGATCCGGATTGCCTTGTCCCAAATTGATGACATCGCGTCCTTTGGCCGTCTGCGCATTCGCTTTGGCGACCAGTTTGGCAAAAAATTGCGTCGGAAGTCCATTCATCCGATCTGCAGGTTGAATAAGATGTTTACCGATTTGTGTTTCCATTCCCTCACACTCCACATGACAAAATGCTATCTATATTAAGCAATAGCTTAAATGTAGCATGAATGCAGGGAGAATAGAAGCAATGCCTACAATGCAGGCACGCCTACTTTTTGAATGAACGGCTTGATATCGGCTTTGAATAGGAACAAAAAGGGTCTGCGTTTCTCGTCAAAAACGAGCAGAATCGGCGGTTTATCCTTGCAGTAAAACAGGAAAAGATCATCCGATGTGACCGACACATCCCTCTGTTTTATGGTTACTGCTTTTTCAAGCGGTACCCGATACACATAGCTGCAGCTCTCGTCCGTTGTTACCTGCGGAGCAAGTCCGGTTATTGAATTGACCCATGAAGAAGCAAAAGTTTGATATTGTGCGTCGTTTGGAATCGTTTTGATGACTTTGCCTGCGGCGACATCAAATACTTGTACCGGCTTTAGTCCGGTTTCAGAGCTTGGCGCGCTGTGGGCAGGGTGGGCAACAGCAATTTGGGCAAACAGGAAAAGCGAGCAGCAAGCCAGAAGCATTGCGGCTATTCGTTTTGAAAGCATAACTGACATTCTCCTTTTGTATAGAAAAGTAGTAAATCCCTCGTTGTTACGGTTCCCATCTTGACACAGAACCATGACAGGGTATCATTAGGGAAAAAAAGCATTATCGGGAGGAATCGTAAGATGAGCCAACAATTGCGGCTAGCGCTGCTGCAAATGAACATAGAAGCAGGAAATCCGGAAGTTAATTTCGCGAAGCTTGCGAGCATGCTTGAAGAAGCGGTAAGCCAAGCTGACAAACCCGATGTCATCATGTTTCCTGAAATGTGGAACACAGGTTATGCGCTAAAGGAAATCAAAACGATAGCAGATCCAGCAGGAGAGCGTACCCAGGCATACTTATCCGAATTCAGCAAAAAGCATCAAGTGCATATCATTGGTGGATCGATTGCGGAGTTGAAGGGCGATCAGGTGTTAAATACCATCTATGCCTTTGACCGTTCCGGACAAGTGGTTGCTGATTATTCAAAAATTCATTTGTTCCGTCTGATGGATGAAGAAAAGTATTTAGCAGCAGGGAATAAACCAGGCAAGCTTACGATTGAAGGCGCGGAAGCGGGGATGATGATTTGTTATGATATCCGTTTTCCAGAGCTGGCTAGAAAGCTGGCGCTTGAGGGTGCCAAGCTCTTGTTTGTACCGGCAGAATGGCCGAATCCGCGCCTGCATCATTGGCGGACGCTGCTGACTGCGCGCGCGATCGAAAATCAAATGTTCGTCATCGCCTGCAATCGCATGGGCACGAGCGGTGACACCCAATTTTTCGGTCACTCGCTTGTGCTAGATCCATGGGGAGAAACCATTGCGGAAGCCGGCGAAGAAGAAACGATTTTGTATGCGGATATTGATTTGTCGCTGGTCGATTCGGTTCGCGCCAAAATCCCGGTGTTTGAAGATCGCAGACCATCTATATATGAAGCTTAATTATCGATAGCTGCTAATCGTTTTGTTCAACGTACGGATAAAGGCATCCGCAGCTTTGGACAAATAACGGCCCTTGCGGCTCGCGACGACAAGCGTTCTGGTTGGTTTGGAACTTAAAGGCAAATATATGGGAGCAAACTCCGAGCCTTTGACCCGCGTTAGCATTTGCGGGACAAAGGCTATTCCCATTCCGCCGGCCACCAAAGATTGAATGGTCTCGATATTGCTGCTCTCAAACACGATTCGCGGCGTGAAGCCGGATTGCTCACATAAATCGACTGTAATTTGACGGAAGCCTTGTCCTCTTTTCAAACCGATAAAGGGCTCCTCTTCAAGTTCCGAGATATCTATGGGATCTTCTCTGCGGGTAAGATGATGGTTCGGCGGAACCGCGAGACAAATCTCTTCCTCTAAGAAAGGTTCCCACGAGAGCGAATTATCGATAAGAGGAAGGGAAAGCAGGCTGAGATCCGTTCCGCCGCTGGCGGTTAGCTGTTCTAGCTTGGCTGTCGTATCTTCAACGAGCACGACTTCGATTTGCGGGTATTGCTCGCCGAATACTGGCAGGACAAGCGGCAGGATATGGGAACCCGTAATCGGGAGCGTGCCGACGACCAGCCGGCCGCGCCGCATTTGCGCCATATCGTCCATTTCCTGCTTAAGCTGCTCGACCGCATCGAGAATCGCTTGCGATTTTTCAACAAAAACTTGTCCAGCCTGCGTTAATTCCACGGAGTTCGTCGTACGGCGAAACAAGAGTACCCCAATTTCCTGCTCCAGCTTTGAGAGCTGCTGGCTAAGCGAAGGCTGTGCAATATGGAGCTTCTCCGCGGCGCGCGAGAAGTTTTTCTCCAAGGCGATTTGAATCACATAATTTAATTGCCGTAATTCCATATGAGTAATCTCCTCTATTTTTTTTCGAGCAGGAAAACTTCCATTATAGTTATTACCTATAGACGTTATAGATATTATATCTTGGTTCAATGAAGAAAGAAATGCTATAGTAGGTTCAGTTAAGAAACGCAGAAGATTTCATGAAACGATGGGGTGAATATAATGACGAAAAAGACAATGTTTGAGAAGATTTGGGATAATCACGTCATTAATCAAGAAGAAGGCAAGCCAAGCGTTATTTATATCGATTTGCAGCTCGTTCACGAAGTAACGTCGCCGCAAGCATTTGAAGGCCTGCGCCTATCCGGCCGCAAAGTTCGTCGTCCGGATCTTACTTTCGCTACGATGGATCATAACGTACCAACAAAGGATCGTTTTAATATTACGGATCCGATCTCCAAGCAGCAAATTGATACTCTAACTCAAAACTGTAAAGATTTTGGCGTAAAGCTGTTTGATCTTGACAGCATCGACCAAGGTGTCGTTCACGTTATGGGACCTGAGCTTGGACTTACGCATCCGGGTAAAACAATCGTTTGCGGCGACAGCCATACTTCGACTCACGGCGCATTCGGCGCTTTGGCGTTCGGTATCGGCACGAGCGAGGTTGAACATGTTATGGCAACCCAGTGCTTGCAGCAATCGAAAGCAAAAACGCTGGAGGTTCGTTTCAACGGCACACGCAAACCGGGCGTGACGGCAAAAGATTTAATTCTAGGCGTTATTGCTCAATACGGTACAGATTTCGCAACCGGCTATGTTATTGAATTCACTGGTGAGGCTATTACCAGCTTAACTATGGAAGAGCGTATGACCGTTTGTAACATGTCCATTGAAGCAGGCGCTCGCGCTGGTCTTATTGCTCCGGACGAAACAACTTTTAATTACCTTCGCGGCCGTCAATATGCGCCTGCTAACTTCGATGAAGCGGTTGAAGCTTGGAAACTGCTTACAACGGATGAAGGTGCTGAGTATGATACAGTCGTTCACTTCGATGTTGACGCTCTAATTCCGCAAGTGACTTGGGGTACTAGCCCAGGTATGGGTACGAACATCACGGCGAAGGTTCCTTTCCCTGCTGATCTTCCAACAGAAAATGAGCGTAAAGCGGCTGAAGCAGCTCTTGAGTATATGGATCTGAAGCCAGGTACACCAATGAATGAAATTGCAATTGATTATGTGTTTATCGGCTCTTGCACGAATGGCCGTATTGAAGATTTGCGCGCTGCAGCTGAAATTGCTAGAGGCTACAAGGTAAGCGACCGCGTTACAGCTATCGTCGTTCCAGGTTCAGGCCGCGTAAAAATTCAAGCGGAGAAAGAGGGCCTCGACAAAATCTTCACAGAAGCAGGCTTTGAATGGCGTGATGCGGGCTGCTCGATGTGTCTAGCGATGAATCCTGACGTATTGAAACCAGGCGAGCGCTGCGCATCTACTTCCAACCGTAACTTTGAAGGACGTCAAGGACGCGGCGGACGTACGCATCTTGTATCTCCTGCAATGGCAGTTGCTGCGGCAGTTAAAGGTCATTTCACAGATGTACGCGATTGGGAAATTAAATCCGAAGTGTTGAACTAATTGAACGCGAGAGAGGGGTATAACCGATATGGAACCGTTTAAACAACTTACAGGCATCGTCGCCCCGGTCGACCGGGTCAATGTCGACACTGATGCAATCATACCTAAACAATTTTTAAAGCGCATCGAGCGCAGCGGCTTTGGTCAATTTTTATTTTTTGAATGGCGTTTTGACGAGAGCGGCAACGTAAATCCTGAGTTCGAACCAAACAAACCGCGCTACGAGGGAGCTTCCGTCCTTGTATCCCGTGCAAACTTCGGCTGCGGATCCTCACGTGAGCACGCGCCATGGGCAATTCTTGATTATGGTTACAAAGTAATTATTGCTCCGTCTTATGCGGATATTTTCTATAATAACTGCTTTAAAAACGGTATTTTGCCAATCAAGCTTAGCGAAGAGCAAGTTGAAGAGATTTTCCAGCGCACTGCAAAATTTGTTGGCTACAAGCTGACAGTTGACCTGGAAAACAAACAGCTTTCCGATGAGCATGGCTTAACGATCGCATTTGACCTTGATGAGCATCGTCGTCAATTTTTGCTGCAAGGGCTTGATGATATCGGATTGACGCTTCAACACGAGGATAAAATTACAGCTTACGAGCAAAAACACGCCGCTCGTCTAGTTTAAGCAAACGAAACTAAGAGGACGATTTTGCCTGTATGGGCGAATCGTCCTCTTTTTTCCTTTAAACGCAACTTTTTCTGACAAGCTGCGTCTATAATTTAGTCTGTAAAAGTCGAATGCACTCATTCGATGCGGGCAATTTCAGTCATCGAGGTGGGAAATGAAAAGATTTGTATCCATGTTGTTGTTTATGTCGGTTTTTTTCACGATGTTCGCCACTGTAGGACAAGCTGCAGAGGTCGTCCCAAAGCTTTTTTTGAATGGTCAGCAGCTAAAATCTGATGTCAATCCGCAAATCATCAACAATGCGACAGTCGTACCGGTGCGGACGGTATCAGAAGGCCTCGGCTATCAAATTGTCTGGGACAATACGGCCAAAACAGCGACGGTCACGCACGGCAATAATGTCATCAAGCTCAAAATGAATGACAATGTTGCGCTAGTTAATGGCCAAATGGTTCAAATGGATACCACGGCATCAATCATTAAAGGTACGACTTTAGTTCCGCTTCGCTTTATTGGCGAACAGTTCGGCTTGAATGTCGAATGGAAAACTACGGAGAAAGAAGTACATATGTACGAGCAGCCGAAGGAACCGACTGATCCAACTGCACCCGTAGAATCAGCAGGAATGATTACGGAAGTGGCTTATAGCGGCGAGAGTACGATTAGCATTAACTATGAAGGCGTAGTCAAAGCTAACAAGCCTTTGCTGCTGGATAATCCGAAGCGAATCGTATTTGATTTTCCAAATACGGATTATTCACCACTTTTGAGCGGACAGTTTGTGAACGGGCAGTTTGAGGTCAATGTTACAGACAGCACTTATTTGCAAGGGTTCCGTTATTCCTTATTTTCGAAAACCCCGGCTACCGCGCGTTTGGTTATCCTGATTGCGGATAATACAGGCTACGTAATGACAGAGGATTTGGGCAAGTTCCAGTTAAAACTGATGCCCATTACGGATGTTCCTGTCGATCCGACACTTCCGGTTGATCCGCCGGTCATCATTGATCCGGAAAAACCGCCAGTTTCCGATGATGTTTTCGATATCGTGATTGACCCCGGTCATGGGGGTTCAGATCCCGGTGCGAAAAGCGTATTGAACAAATGGGAGAAGGAATTTAATTTGAGTGTTGCTTTGAAGATGAAAGCGCTGCTCAATAAAGAAACTAAAATTAAAGCTCATTTTACGAGAACGGGAGATACTTATCCTTCCTTGGACGAGCGTGTCAAATTTGCCGAGAATCTTAAAGCGGATTTATTTATGTCGATTCATGCAAATAGCGGAGCTGCTGCAGCTTCGGGCGCAGAGACTTATTATTATCGTGAAAATAGCAAAGCTTTTGCCGCAATCATTCACAAACACTTGATTGCAGGCACCAAGATCAAAGATCGCGGTCTCAAGAAAGAGGCCTACAAAGTGATCAAGCAAACGACGATGCCTGCGGTTCTGATTGAAGCAGGATTCTTATCTAACTCAGTCGATGCGAAAATGTTGTTTGACGATGCAGCCCAGAACCGTATTGCTGCAGAAATGGTAGCCGGAATCAAAGAATATTTAAAAGTTAAATAGAAAGCAGGTGTTCAGTGTAATGAAAAATTTCAAAGCACGCGGGCTGCTTGCTGTCATCATTTTATCTGCTGCGATCGTAGGCTGTGGTGTACAGGGCAAGCCAGATAGTAACCTGGGAAGCACGGCAGCGCCAACCGCTTCGCCTACCCCGGAACCAACACCCGTATTGAACGAGAAAGAAGCTATTATTTATTTAACCGATGCCGAGCTGCTTGAAACAGTTGAACAGCCAGTTAAGCTTAACTATGAAACAGAGTCCGATTTGGTGAAAGCGGCAATTGCCGAATTACAGAAGGATGCGGGTGAGAATGCTTTGTCCCTATGGAAACCGATTGAAGTCAAAACCGTAGAGCTTGCTGACGGACTCGTTACGCTTGACATCCATTTGCCGGATGAAGCCCGTCTTGGCGCTCCTGGAGAAATGTTCGTCATTGAAACGCTCAAGAAAACGTTGTTCCAATTCGATTTTGTGAAATCTATTGAACTTTTGGTCGATGGAGCGGAGATCGAAACGCTAATGGGACATGTTGAACTTGAGCATCCGATGAACAAGGAATAATGCAATAACACTGATGGCTTCGCTCCGTCCTTATTTTAGGACGGCGAAGCCGTTCTGCTTAAATCAACACAAACAATCAGGGGGAATATCAACTTATGACAACGCATTTTGCGGGCAAGAAAATACTGATCGGAGCATTGGCTTTTTCATTGGTGGCAGGGAGCGGCGTAATTATCCCAAAACAAGTTCATGCCGCATCCTTAACGACACCGTTTAAAGACGTAACCAGCGGTCATTGGGCAGAGAAGCATATCGCCAAGCTCGCGCTTCAGAAAATCATTGAAGGTTATACGACAACAAGCGGTGCGTTTGTATTCCGCCCAAGTGAAAACGTGAGCCAGCAAGAGGCTGTTCTGATGGCGCTGCGGTTTGCCGGTTTAGATAAAAAAGCCGACTTGGACGCCATAATCGGTTTCCCGGCTTCATTTTCCGTCAGTGCCTATTTTAAAGCATACATAACACTGGCCTTCAAAGAAGGCTTGCTTGATCAAGAGGAAGAATATCAGCTTGCTGCCAAAGACGCTAAAGTTGCATGGGGCACAAAGCCTGCATCCCGTGAATGGGTAACGAAGCTTATGGTCCGTGCCATAGACCAACGGGAGGAAGCGGAGAAGCTGCAAAATACGGCTTCCGGCTTCTCAGACGCCTCCCAAATTAATTCGATCTATAAGGGATACGTAAATCTAGCAGCTAAGCTTGAGTTGGTGAAGGGCGTTACAACCGTAAAATTTGATCCCAAAGCTAACGTGACCCGCGCAAGCCTAGCTACAATGTTCAGTCGTGCGGAAAAGCTGTATCCTGTCGCTTATGAAGGACAGGTCGATGGCATCGTATCTCGATTGACAGATACAACTTTAACGCTCTACAGCAACAAAAAGGAAATGAACTATGCCATCAACGCGGACACGCTTTTTTATCATTACAACACAGAAACACCGATTACGAAGCAGCAGCTGCTTGAGTATGGCGATGTAACTGTTATTGCTAAGGATGGAAAAGCGCTTTATGTTGAGGTGAAGGGTGACAAAGTTTATACCAAAACCGTAACAGGCACACTTGATCGTGTGATTGCTGATGAGAAGAAAATCTATGTGTGGATAAATGACAAGCCTGTTGAAGTTTTTTATGATGACAAGCTCGTTGTCGCAGACAGTGACGGCAAAGCGCTAGCTCTGTCCGCTATCAAAAGAGACAGCCAGATCAGCATCGTGCAGGATTCGTTCCGCGAAACGCCGTTAGCGCTGAAAATCATCGCTGCCCCTCAATCAGCGTCAACGAATGTTAAGGGTGCGTTCTATGGAGCGAGCGGGGACCTAATTACGATTATGCAGGGCACCACGCTCGTATCTAAATTTATGGCAGACACGGTAACGGTAGAGATAGACGGCTTGAGCGGCGCGACTATCGGTGACTTAATCAAAGAAGCCGATCAAGTCG
Source organism: Paenibacillus sp. LHD-38 (assembly GCF_031157315.1). Lineage (GTDB taxonomy): Bacteria > Bacillota > Bacilli > Paenibacillales > Paenibacillaceae > Pristimantibacillus. The sequence continues at coordinate 4,008 of NZ_JAVIFU010000013.1, read as the reverse complement.
AGCTGACGCTAAATGATTCCGATAAGGTGACGAAGGTTAAAGTCGTGAACCGCAATGTGAAAATGCTGGCGGGCGCGCAAATTGCCAGCTATGTTAATGATAAGAAGCTGTTAACGATCGTTGATGCGAGCGGTGGAAACGCACAGGCGCTATATTTTACGGATAAAACAAGAATTGAATACAGCGGCAATGCGATATCGCTTTCGTCTGCCTATAATTTGCTGACGCTTAACCGTAAAATTGTAATCAGTTATACAGGCAATACGATTGTATCGTTGCAATTCGTAACCAAATATACTGGATCATTAGTATCGATGAACGCGGCAAGCAATCTCATGACTATTCGTTTAGACAACGGATCGATGGTAGCTTTGCCTTACAATACCGCTTACGTTGAGCATTCGGCTATAGCAAGCGCAGGGTTGAGCGATCTGAAGACTGGCGATCTGCTGACATTGGAATTGAACAATACGCAGGACCGGGTTGCAGCGATTAAAGTACATTCGAATGCCCAGTACGAAGTTGTTTCCGTCGATGCCGGCAGCAAGAAGCTGCGTGTGAAAAACGCGATGACAGCTGCATTTGACCTTTCTGTACTCAGTACGGAGCTGACGAATGAAGCGGGGGCTAAATTGACGATAGATCAAATTACAGCGGGAACGCTCATAAATGTTAGCTATATCGGCAAGCAAGCAGCTTCTGCGAGCACCATAGCTGCAACCTTCGGAAAAGTACAAGCCGTATCGGCGAGCAGCGTTACGATCATAGACCTTGCAGGCCAAACGGTCGTATATAACGTCGATGCAGGCTTCGTGGCTATCAAAGGCGCTTCTCAGAGCACGGCTACCAGCTTGATTACGGTTGGCGACTATGTCGAGGTTCAGAAGCCTGCCGCAAACAAGACTCAAATTTCGGTAGCCGTTGGCGAGAGCCGCATCTTCTCGAACTATAATGTATCCGCGTCACAAATTTGGACAGAGAAAGTGTCGGACGCAGACAACCGGAATTATTTTAACGTAAACAGCAATTCGAAATATTTTTTAAACGGTAATGCCGTTGCCGTGTCCGCTTTTAAGGCGGGCGATGCCATTACGATCTATGGCTTTAGAAATTATGCGATTGCGGTCGTCAAGTAGCAAAATGCTTGAAATTTCATGAATTTGAGCCAGAGATATTTAAATTTTGTGAAAAAACTGCCCATATGGGCAGTTTTTTTATAGAATGTGCTTGATTACGGTTGCGAAGCGTGACAAATTTCGCTACACTTTGAACGATAGTGTTTGATTAGGAGAGAGGACGATGAGTGCGAAACAGAAAATGCGTCATGTGCTGGATATCATAGCGGAGATGTTTCCAGATGCGCACTGCGAGCTTAACCACAGCAATCCGTTTGAGCTTACGATAGCCGTGCTGCTATCAGCGCAATGCACGGATGAAACGGTAAATAAAGTGACGGTGGGCTTATTTGAGAAATATAAGCGTCCTGAGGATTATTTGAACGTACCGCTGGAAGAGCTGGAGCAGGACATTCGCCGCATCGGCTTGTTTCGAAGCAAAGCTTCCAATATACAAAAGCTATGCCGGATCGTCATCGATAAATATGCCGGGGAAGTGCCGGAAAGCCATGAGGGATTGACCGAGCTGCCAGGCGTCGGCCGCAAAACGGCTAACGTAGTCATGTCAAACGCATTTGGCGTTCCAGCCATTGCCGTTGATACGCATGTGGACCGCGTGACAAAGAGGCTAGGATTTGCAAAGGCGGATGATTCGGTTCTGGAAGTCGAGAAGAAGCTAATGAAGCTTGTTCCGCGCGAGGAATGGACTTTAACTCACCATAGGCTGATCTTTTTTGGCCGCTATCATTGCAAAGCGCAAAGCCCGCAGTGTCCGATATGTCCGCTGCTTGATTTGTGCAAAGAAGGAAAACAACGTATGAAGCCAGGCTTTAAAACAAAAAATAAGATTATAAAACCTAAAATAGCCAGTGAAGGATGATGACGATGAACTGTATTTCCGTTTACACAAAGAATTTTGAGCTTTTTTCCGATATTTATGAGCAGGTGCTTGAATCTCCGCCAGAGGAGAATGAGGACATCGTCGTGGAAGGCATTACGGTAAGCGGCTCCGGCGACGTGCCTGAGCAGTATATCGAGCGTATGCGCGTTAAACCCGAGGTTGTTGTTATGCGTGATAAAGAACGCAATATCATGATTTTGCAGCACGGCAACGTGTTTGAAATTTGCCTGCCGTCTGAAGAAGAGCAAGCCGTTTAAGGAGAAGCAAATGACAGAATTAACGGTGCAAAGCATAGCGGGAGCTTTATCCGAGGCTGCAGGCTTAATGGCAGCTGCAGGAGATAATTTACATGCAAAGCAAGCACAAGAGCTGAACAGTAAGCTGACCGATGGTCGGCTTACTGTCGCTTTTTGTGGACATTTTTCGGCGGGTAAATCAACATTGATCAATCGTTTATGCGAGGCGAAGCTGCTTCCCTCAAGTCCGATTCCGACCAGCGCGAACGTGGTATCCATCCGCGGCGGTGAACGGGCTTATGCAGCTGTTGAGATACTTCGTGACGGCGTTCTCTCCAAAGCGGAGGTGCCGATCGGTGAGCTTGATCGCTATTGCGTTGACGGAGAGCAGTTTACTTCGGTCTCTATCGTCTATCCAAGCAAGCGTCTCGGGAACCATACCGTGCTTTTAGATACGCCTGGTATCGATTCCACCGACGATGCACATCGGATGGCTACAGAATCGGCGCTGCATCTTGCTGACGTCGTGTTTTACGTTATGGATTATAACCATGTGCAATCCGAAATCAATTTTTCTTTTGCGAAGCAGCTGAAGGATTGGGGTAAGCCCTTATACTTTATCGTAAATCAGATCGATAAGCATCGCGACCGCGAGCTTTCTTTCGCCAGTTATCGCCAAAGCGTTGAGGATGCGTTTCATGCTTGGCATTTGGAGCCGGCAGGAATCGTTTATTTGTCGTTGCGCGAGCCGGAGCATCCGCATCAGGAGTGGGACCAGCTGATGGAATTGCTGGATCAGCTTCAGATGATTCGAGGGCCGCTTTGCGTCTATAGCGTTGACGCTTCCTTGCGCCATTTGGCTGCCAGCCATTTGAAATGGAGCGAGCTTCAAGCGGAGCCTGAACGTGAAAGGCTGCTTGAGGAGGCTGGCGGTGAAGAGGCCGCGGCGCGTGTGACAGCTGAAATGGGAAGGTTGAAGGCACTCTTACAAAGCTTGTCCGAGCAAAAAGAGGTTTACCGGGCTCAGCTGCGTAAGGAGCTGCAATCGCTGCTGGATAATGCGAATATTACGCCGGCAGGACTGCGGGATTTGGCCCAGTCGTTTCTGGAGAGCCGCAAACCGGGCTTTAAGGCAGGCTTGCTGTTCGCAGCAGCTAAAACGGCTGCGGAGCAAGAACGCAGGCTGCAAGCTTTCAGCGAGGAATTAAACAGCTTAATCAGCGCGTCTATCGATTGGCATGTCAAGCATCTGCTGCGCGTGGAAGCTGAACGTATCGGCTTTAACGGCGAGCGGTTGGAAGATGAGCTTGCGGGCAAGCTGGCTTGGCTGCCTGATTCAGATTGGCTCATTTCGCGAGTAAAAGCCGGAGCGGTGATCGGAAACGAATATACGATGACGTATAGCCGCGACTTGGCCGCGGATGTGAAGGCAGTGTATCGCCAGCGGGCGCTAGAGCTTATCGACGCGCTGGCGGATCATGCAGCGGCGGGATTTGAAGCCGCTGCTGCCGATGCAGAGGCACAGCTTGCTGCGCTGCGCGCGCAGGCTGGCGCTCTTCAGGCGCTGGCGGCGATTGCGAAGCGAGCAGGCGAGCATCAGGCGCGGCTTGGCGCTGCGCTGCCTGAAGCGCCGGATAGGCCGGTTTTGCCCGCGCCGCGGACTGCGGGCGCGGAAGCCCGTGCGCTGGCGGCGGCTGAGACCGCCGCCGCTGGAGCCGCGGAGCGCGGTGCGCAGGCGAACGCCGACGGCGGACGC
>NZ_JAVIFU010000012.1 GCF_031157315.1 Paenibacillus sp. LHD-38 | reverse complement strand
ACAAGCGATTAACCAACGTCATATTACGTAAAAAATTTAATCGCAATACTGAAAGCTACCTCAGCGAGTTAGAGAAAAGATGGGATCTACTTAATTGTTAGTTGATTATGCTGTCGTAGAAAAAAAAGAAGCGCCGCTCCCGCCGGGAAATGCGCTTCTTTCGTTATATTGAGGCCAGCTTCATATCCATATCTTGCGTGCTTCGCCGATACTCTCTCGGCGTAATGCCGGTCTTCTTGCGAAACAGCGCATGGAAAAACTTCATGTCCTGGTAGCCGACCTGATTGGCTGCCTCCTGAATCGAAATTTCGGTCGATTTCAGCAGCTCGCAGCAGCGCTGGACACGGATATTTTGCAAATATTGCATGAACGTGACGCCCGACGTTTTCTTGAACAGACGTTGAAAGTGGCTCGGGCTAATGAACGATCGCTCCGCTACTTGCTGAACCGTGAGGTTCGCGGCAAAGTGATCGTTAATATACTGGATGGCGTCATCCATGTTGTTCGTCGGCGTTGAGACGAGGCTTCCGTCGCATTCGTAGCGCTGCAGCATGGCTAGAACCTGGATAAGCTGCCCCATCATCAAATATTCATAACGGGGTCCTTTCTTCAGAAATTCCCTGTACATCCCGTGCATGATGGACAAAAACTTGTCGAACTTGTCCTGGTACTGAAGCCACTTGACAGTGAACGGCGGCGAGCCGTACAAAAAGCTGTGCAGCATGGACGATTCGCAGACGACGGATTTCAATTGCTCCAGCAGGCGCGTCCGAAAGATGCAGTTGTAGATGACAAGCTGCTTGTCCCGGGAAGACGGCCGGAACACATGCGACGTGCCGATCGGAATGACAAACAGATCGCCGCGTTTGATCGGGATCATCTGATCCTCGATATAGTGATACCCGCTGCCTTCCTCCACATAGCTGATTTCAATAAAATCATGGGTATGCTGCGATAGTGAAAACGACTCTACTTCGCGATTGATAAATATATCAAATTCAGGGTTGAAAAACCTGTCCCCGTTCAATTCGATGACACGCCAATTCATACAATCACCCCAGTCGAGTGTGTGTAGGTGAACTTCATGGACACTTCAGTACAGTATATCGTATCAAAACTTTTCAATTAAAGCGATTACAAAATGTGTTGAGTCCACTAAAAAATATTTCATGGCCGTTCGCTTAGACGGGTGTCCTGCCGTTCTGCTTCACCCAGTCCTCCGTAAATTGAACGTACTTGATCGCCTTCCGCAGGTACGAATAGGCGGCGTGAATGCTGCCGTCCCCCGTCCCCATAATACTCGGATATGAATAGCCGGTTTGCTTCTCCCGATGCTCGAGATCCGACATCTGGATATTTTTTACATATGGCCATGTTTTTCCGCCATCCTCCGAGATAGCGACCGTGAGCGGCGTCCGCAGCGTCTTCTTGTGCCATTCGCCATTTCTTTCGATCCAGCGGTATTGATCTCTCTCCATCGTGGAATCGTTATAGATAAGCGCCAAATGGCCGCTGGCAAGCTTCGCCGCTTGAATAGAGGAATTGTTGTTCGGCAAAGACGTCTTCGCAGGCTCGCTCCAGGTTCTTCCAAAATCCGCGGAGACGCTGCTGTAAATGCGGTCGGCATGGCGGCTGCGGTAGACGGCGAACAACGTCCCGTCATCGAGCTCCACTACGCTCATCTGAACGCGGTGCAGACTGCCCGGCACTTCGAATTCCGTCCACGTCTTTCCTTGGTCGGCTGAAAGGAGTACGACGCTGTAATGCCCGCCCGGCTTGCAGTAATAGCACGGCAACAGCCATTCCCCGTTGCTCATCGCCAGAATAGGCTGGCGGAGAAACAGGCCGGGGCCCTCATGCAGTACAAAAGGCTGCCCCCAAGTATATCCGTGGTCTTCCGAGATGCGGCCGGCGACTTTGGAGGTCTGCTGGTTATGGGGCTCGTTAGACGTATGCAGAAGCCATACCTTGCCGTCCGGCGCTTGGAAGACGAGCGGATTTTGCTCCGAGCGCGCCGGGTCGGCCGCTATCTCCATCGGCTCCTCCCACCGGTCGCCGCCTGCAGGGAGCCTCGCCAGCAGCACATTCGTATCCGGGTTGCCCTCGCCGCTTCCGGAGAACCAAACACAAAGCAAGTCGCCATTGTCCAGAGCCAGCAAATTCGCCGAATGGCTGTCGGGCTCGTACCGGATCGGCAGAAGCGCTTCCGTCAGCTGCGGATCCTGCTCCGATGGACTCAAAATACCGTTATATCGTTCCGTTAATTGCATGGTTTACACACCTTTCCGTTGTTCTTTCATGAATTCCAGCGGCACCGTCGCAGCTGCCAGGCGATCCGATACAAAGGCCGCCTTTCCGTTCAGGTACAACCGGTAGCCTGCTTCTATTCCATTCGGATACCTGCTGAGGCCCGGCTTGCCGTAAGTGATCCGAATCTCATGACCCGCCGCTTTCACCCGGTCAAGCTCGAAATAATCGAGACCGATATCGAGCGGATCGAGACGGAGGCAATCGGATTCAACGGAGAGCCCTGCTACGTGGGTGACGATCAGATCGATATAATACGAGTGGTTGTATTCCTGCTCGTCGCTGAGCGGCTCTCCCGTTCCGCTGTTGTAATGCTCCACCAGTCCTGGCCGGTCCAAATCCCGGTTCTGAAAATGGAGGAACGAATATTCCCTCAGACCGCGCGCGAACGCTTCATTATAGACATATCCGCGCCGCTTGCTCTCGCGGGCGAGCGCGTCCAGCGCGATCGAGTTCGTGTACGGCCAAGTGGGCCCGTTCCACATGCAGCCGTTGCGTCCTTTAATAAAGTGGCCGAACCATCCGCCTTCCTTCGAATAGGCGACGCTGTCGGCCGAGACCGTCGGATACGGGCAGGCCGTGGCGAATTCGTTCGGATCCAGCAAATGAGCGGCAAGACCGTCATGCCTGTCGTCAAGCATGTCCGCCCACGCCGGGTAGAAGCCGACGATATTTTTCACAAGCGCCTTCTCATCCGTCTGATCATGCAGATCGTAGAAGAAAGCCGTCGTTTCGTCCCACATCTTCTCCAATATATCGGTTTTGATCCGATTTGCCAGTTGCAGGTATTTGACCGACTCCGGATCGCCTGTGCTTTCACACAACCGAGCCACGCCGAGAGCGTTAAGATAATGATAGACGGTTCTGTCCACCCGCTTCACGTGCGTATACGTTTCCGGATCCTTCGGATTGCGAGGATAATCGTGGAAATACCAATAGCTTGGCTGATATTCCTTCCCTGTCCGGGTATGCCAGTATTCCGTCATTAAACCGTCCCGTTCGTTGCCGTACACTTCCTGCCAGCTCGAAATCTGGGCTTTCAGTCCTGGAAGCGCCTCCATTATTGCGTTCTCGTTGCGATGAACGAGGAACAGCCGGTAAGCAGCCCAACCGATATAATTGGCAAAGGAGTGCATCCGTTCATCCGCCGTCAGACAGCAGTACATGCCGTTGTCCGCAGGCGTTTCCTGCATGTTCCGCAGCGCTCCCATGCTGGCGGCGGGATCGTGGTGCCACCTCGCGTCCGTCAGATGCAGCGGGACGGACAAATTGATCAGCTTGCTGAACTCCCACCCGCCCTTGGAGAACGGGCGCTTGTCCTTCTTATGGGAACGTCCTTCGTAGAACAGCGGATGCTGCAGCAAGCCGTAACGCGGATCGGCCATGTTGTGACGGAGCAGGAACCACCGGTACGTCCACGTTTTGTCCAGCACCGGATCGTTGCTCTTGAAGCGCGGCGCTGCGTCGAACCATCCTTGGTACGCCGCCTGTTGCCCGGATGCGGTCTCATCAAGGCTTGCAGGCTTGCGGATGAAACGCGATGCGAGGCTCATCAATGCTTCATTGTTGTCGAGCGACCGGATTCCGAGTGCCGCGGCAACGATAAACGTTTTCGTCTCACCAGGCTGCAGCCTCAGGCCGTCGCTCAACAAGGAAGGCTCGCTCCCAACGATGCACGCATCGATGTCAAAGCTGTAAAAAGGGATATCGAAGCCGCCCTGCAGACCTGCGGAGCCGCAAACCTGAAAGCCGGACGGCACGGCCGCCCGCAGCAGCAGCTCTCCATCGGACCGGTTCGTCCAAGTCTGGCAGGAAACGGCGCAGTCCTCCCAGGTAATAAATTTCGTCTCCTCATAGCCGATCCGGTCGTCGGAATAGGCGAGCCGGAGCTGGCTGGGATACCAATCGGATTTGGCCGTTTCCATATTGTATGCTTGGCCGTTAGCCGTAATGGTGAAAAGAAGCGGAATATTTACTTTGTGAATGAAGTCGAATCGGCCGACAAAACCTGGAGCGGCCTCAACGTAATCAGCCCATAAACGCGCGCCCGTAGGACCGAGCAAAAGACCTCCCGGGACGGTGCACAGCGCCTTCCTCCCCGCCTTCAACTCCTCGTCGATCATGCTACAGCTACCTCCAATCGTTTGGTTTCTCAATTACTAGTATATCGGCCAAGCTATAGTTGTTCAGCGGGGTTAACGAAGAATTTATAGGGCAATCGAACTCGCTTGCCGAATGCCCCTCCTTTGCTCCGGACCGTAATCCCCTATGATTATTTATTGATCCGTCGCTTGCAAGAGATGATTTATCATGCGGTTAAGGCTAAGCTGCTAATTCAATCGCCCCTCGCACGGAAAAAGGGGATGGTCGCCCATCCCCCTTGCTTAGCTGTCCCATAAGGACGGCATCAGCCGTTTAAGCTTGTTATTTTTGCGCCAATTGTTCCTGAATCAGCTTATTCGCATTCTCTTCCGCTCTTCGAAGCGCCGTATTGACGTCGAGATTGCCCTTCGCAATTTCACGGACGATATCCTCGTCTAAGGCCTTTTCGATGACAATCTCGTCGTATTGCGTAAGGACGCGGGGAGTAGCGGGCTTGCCGTAGTAGAGTGCCTTGATGTTCTTTTCGCCTGCGAACGGATATTCGGCAAATGCCGCATCGCGCACCGTTTGCGTCGTAAGCGGCGTAATCATGCCTTTCTTGGACATAGTCGTCTGGTGCTCTTCCGATATCAGATATTTCAGCACTTCCATGGAAGTGTCCTGGTTTTTCGAAAGAGCCGAAATGCCTACATAGGTAGCATACGGCTGCGTATTCACCTCAGGCATATCCTTGAAGGTCGGAACGGCTGCAATATCCCAGTCCATGGCGAGAGAAGTCTCGGCACTCTGCATCCAACCCGACGTATAGACATACATGCCGACCACGAAATCCTTATTGAAGTCCGCATGCGCCAGCCACTTCTCGTTGGCTCGCTGCTGCACTCCCGGATCCCGGGTGAAGTTATAGAAAATATTCTGGAATATGAATTTCCATTGGTCGTTATTGACGGTCGCCATATTCGTCGCCGGATCGATAAAACCGGCCGAATTTTGGGCGACGCGGAGATAGTGCTTCGGCGACATCCACAGACCGATATATTGCTTGCCGCCTTCATTGCGGGTAATCTGTTTGGACAGCTCCAGCGCATCGTCCCAGGTCATGCCGTCCCACGGATATTTTACTCCGAATCGGTCGAAGATCCCCTTGTTGTAATACATAACGAATTTATTGTCGCTGACCGGCAGCAGATTTACCTTTCCGTCGATCTTGACCGGTTCCAAATAAGTGGGCTCGATGGTGCTGATATCGACATCATGCGCCTCGATCAACGAACTGAGGTCGAGAGCCATATTAGCCGGCACATAGTCTTCCCGCAATTCGCCGGCCGACGACAGGAACATGTCGATCTGCGTGCCGGATGCGATGACCTGTTCCAATTTCCGTTCGTCCGTTTGGTTGATATAAGTGATATTGATTTCCGGGAATTTTTGTTTAATATATTGGCCGTAACGTTCCTCGAACTGTTCGGGGCTCGTCAAGCCGAACCAAGTCAAATCGGCTTTCAGTTCCTCCGGATTGCCGGTACCGGCTGCGGAACCTTCAGTCGCTTCTGACCCGGAAGGCTTCTCGCTCTGCGAGGGTTCCGCATTACCTCCGGAATTGCTGGAGCATGCCGCCAGAACAGTTAGAATCATGAACAAGGACAGCATCATTGAAACCATTTTCCGTAACATAATAATTATTTCCTCCCTTTTCTAATCAACCTCAGATTTTCGTTTCCCCATTGTAAGCGCTGTCTTTCCTGCTGATAAATGGCCGCCGTTTCCCCCCTTCAAATGAACGGCTCTATGTGATTCATGCTGTTGACAAGTCTAATTATAATGACAAAGCCGCTGCCTTTTTTAGGGCGAAACCGCCTTTCCTATAGGGGAATACAACACAACTTTCGAGAAAATACCGTCACCCTAGTCGTTCATCCTCTACTTCCACGTGACGGGAACGGATCCCGGTCTGTCCAGCAGCGCTTCCGCAAGATGCAACAGTGCGAGGGGGAGGGGGGCGTCGGTCAGAATCCTTCCGCCCGATACGAATGCGCCGTTAATGGCAGCGTTCGATAGCAAATGCGACGCCGACTGCCGGGCAAAGGAAAGAAACAAGCGGTCGTTCGTAGCCTTATACAGCTCTAACAGGCCGTAAAGCATCCGGTAATCGGCGTTGTCCTCCCGCGGCTTCCATATGCGTGTTTCGCCGCCGGGAAGTCCGATAGCTCCTTGGCCCATCCCTTCGGTGACGGAATGCGCCATCTCCCATAGAAACGGGTCGCCCGAAAGCCGGTAGCCGGCCGCGTACATCCAGAAAAACTCCGGACCCGCAGGGATTACCCGAAAAACCGTTCCTTTCGGCCCGAAATAGCCGTTGCGATCCAGCGTCAGCCCTTCGATCGGATACCCGTCCGTCAGCATCGGAACAAAGCAATTGTCAGAACGGCGGTAGGCGTTTCTCCCCCAAGCCGCCATTTCCTCGCAGGACCACCGGATGAAGCATTGCGCCGCTTCTCCGACCTGCTCATCAATCGCCAGCTTGGCACCGCTGCACGACGGGCCGCGGCTTGAAGAGCGTCCCTTCATAGACCGTATGACCTTTCGGTATGTGCAGCGCCAGCCTGATACTGCGCCCGGTCGCCCCGTACCGCAGGGCCGTCGCACCAGGAAGCTGCGGATTGGCTGAATTGGTAGCCGCTGATGCCGATGCCGGGCCGCCTCGTCTCCACGTAACGGTGCGCCAGCCGTTTCGACCACGCCAGCGGCGTTTCATCGCCCGACAGCTTCGCCAGCATAGCGGCCGCATAATACAAAGTCGCTGCCGGCGTTGACGAACGTCAGCCCGCGTCCCCAGAAGAAGACGTCCCCGCCTTTGTACTCTAGCTCCCATAACGGTCCAAGCGGAGTGCCGTACGGTCCGTGCCGGTTGAAATCAAGGCGCGACCAATCCAGCATGTGCGCATTCCAAATTGCTTCTTCGATGTAGCGCTTTGTTCCTACCAGATCCGCCCTCCACATGAGCTCGTAATCCGGGTAATGAAATTTCAGCTCGTGCACCTTCGATTTGTCACCTGCGTATTCGACCGATCGGTTCTCTATGTTGTAAGCAGTATGTCCTCCCTGGTAGAGCAGGCCGCTGCCATCCGTCTGACTTTGCAGAAGGTAACGGCAGACCGACAACGCCTGCTCTTCGTACGCCGGATCGCCCGTCAGCCGGGAAAGACCGCCAAGCAGCTTCAGCCACCGCTACTGGCTTGCTGGGCTTGCGAGCAGCGCCTCGCGGTTCACATGATCCGGATCGTGGCTAACCGGTGCGAGCGTATGCGAATCGAGCGCATTGACAAACAAAGGCGTTTCTCCGGATGAATCAGCAGCGTGCTTTAGCAGCAGGTCGGCATGTCTCGAGACAAGACCGATCAGCCCGGCCGCTGCTTCGTAGTCGGATTTCACTGCACCATTACCTCCTCCGTTGTTTCGTACAGCCAATCGAGCAGCGTACGTTCGTTGTTATGCGGCTCGAATTCCCGGTCGGAAAGGTTCTGATTCAGCTCGATGACGCCAAGAATCAGGAATGCTCCCATGCCGAATCGAAGCGTATGCCGGCCCGCTTCATACGGCACGGCATGAACATGGACGGAAGGGTAAACGAACAGCCGGATGCCATTGCGGATCACGGGGTCGAGCCCAAGCGTACTGCTCTCGCCGTCCTTCACTCCGCCCGGCTTCAGCCATTGGTCGTCCCTGGAATTGAAGCAACCGACCAGAATCAGGGAAGGCTCCTTAAGCTCCACGTCAAGCTGAATTTCTTCATATGCCGCGCGCAGCTGGCTGTACCTTATCCCCGTTAAGCCGTACAGCTCCTCCGCGCAACTTATGATCGGGATGTCGCCGTCTGTAAAGACGCGGGCGCCTTTCTCGATCCGATACAGCTCGGCGTTCTCGCTCAGCAGCGTAAAACCGGCTTGACTATAACGCCGATAGGAAACGGACGGCACCTGATCCAGAGCGGCCTGCATTTTTCCTGTCCTCAGATCCCCGATACGCTGCCGGAAAGCGGCAAGCTCCCGTTCGAACAATGGCAGGCAATCCCTCCAATGGCTGAATTCCCCGTCGCGGAAAGGCACTTTGCGACGCTGCGTCGGCATGCCGGCAGCGAACCAGTACTGCTTCTCCGTCGTTTCCGTCAGCCTGCGGTACACGGCGACGCTTTTGTCCAGCCACTCCGCCGCCTCCTCCAGCAGCTCCACCTTTTCGGCATACCTATCACCAACCGTATGCTTATACATAAACACCAGCAGCGAGGCCCTTACTTTGCACGTATACATGCCCGTCATCGCTTTGACCGCCTCGATGTCAGCGGCGAGCCGCTCGAACTCGGTTTTATTTTTTTGAACGGTCATTCGGGCCTGCTTTACCGCCCTGGAAGCCTCTTCGGAGGAGCGCTCCGCTTCCTCCACGATATCGAGGGGCGTCTCGCCCAGGTGAGGCATGCCTGCCAGCTGCTTCAGCACGAATTCCTCCAGCCGTTCCCCCTGCGGAGCATGCGATTCCCACAGCTCGGACCAAGGGACATACCGTTCAGGATTCGTGAGCTGGCTCATCGTCATGCCGAGGCTCATCGTCTGGCGGTTGCCTTGCGTTATGCCGAATCGGCGCAGAAGCTTTGGCGCGCATGTCCCGAAAGCTTCATATGCTTGCAATAGATGCTCGGCTGCTTCCCTGCTTCCGTATTTTTCCTCCAGACGGGATATCCAGTGGCGCTTCTCCGCGCTCCCTTCCCGGTCCGGATTCCAGGCGTAACGGAGCCACGCTTCAAACCAGATCCAGTCGCGGTCCACCTGCTTGATCCGTACTTCCGACCGGTCCGGCGAGTAAGGCCAGCTCCAGTAAGACAGCGGATAAAATTGCAGCGCTGAAGCTTTTAACCGGTACCGTGCTGCCTGAGCGCAGCGTTGAATAAACGATGGAGCTCCCCAGCGGAACGGCTCCAAATTGGAGAGCATATGCACGGTGGCGATATGGTTGCCGTCCCGCGCACCTAGCTTTTGATGCAACTCCCGCGTTGCGCCCCTCGGCGTCCAAGTCGTGAGGGATTCCCCGTTGTACTTCATTTCGGTGTGCAAGTTCGGATAGTGCGCGTCGGCTTCCTCCATCACCTTCTCGATGTCGATGGCATGCGAGCGCACGACGACAGGCGGCGGCTCTGCGGCGGCCGACTCGCCGAAGCCTTCCTTGATGCCGGGCAAAATAGTCTTGCACAGCCACTCCGCCCCGTACATTTGCCCCTTCAACCTCTCGCCGAGACATACCATCAGGCCGACCGTCGGGAAATCGCGTACGAAAGCGGCCATCAGACGGCGGAAATAGTCGCTTGTCACCGGCAGTGGTTTAGTCTGCTTGTGCGACAATCCGTGCTTATCGGCAAAACCATGCGGAATATGAATGCTGTAGAAGGCCAGAAAACATCTGATGCCGCGCCTGTCCGCCTCTTTCGTCAGCCAGCGCAGCAAACTTGCATTCGTCTCCAGCTGCTCCTTCGTCACCTCGCGTGCCTCCGGTTCATCCGGCAGATCGATTAGCGAGGCGAACGGATTCGCGTTCCATAGGAAAAGCGAGTTCCCCCGGTGCTCGAGCAGCATGTCCAAGTAGTCCAGCCACATGGCCTTATCGTACAACCATGGAAAGCGGTCGGGCGTCAGAGGATATTCGAAGAGCTGCCGCCCCGGCTCCACGCGCTGCTTCTGCAAGCCGATCACGGGTCCGCGCCAGGTAAATCGGGGAGCGTCCCCGATCGCCAGCTCGCGCGGCAGCCCGCCTTCCTCGCGAATTCGTCTCGACAGCTCTTGGCAGCCGTACAGGGCGCCGCTTTCGTCCCCGCCGGAGACCACAACGAGCCGGCCCGGACACGAGGACAAATAGAAGCCTTCCAAGGCGGGTTCATCCGTATGGTAGAGCAGCACATCGCGCTCCTCGAGCGCCGCAAGCAGCTCGGAGCCGGTGCGGCGGCCGACGTAAATTTTGCGGTTACCCGTATCGCGGTAACGATTCCAGGCCCAGCCGCCCGCCTTCTCCTCCACCGTGTAACCACATGCCTCGAGCGCTTCCTTCAGCAGCCGCACGCCGTGCAGCATTCGGGGCGAAGCATCCAATTCGTATCCAATTTCGATCATTTCCAGCAAGTGGCTTCCTCCCGTTCGTTAGATGTATTAATCGGTTACGGTAACATCCTCGGCATTGTTCATCGTATACGGCTCGCCGGTCTCCGGCAGCACTTTCGTCTGCCGGAATACAATATTCCGGGCGTTCGTACAGGTCGCGCCGGTGCGGGCGGTCAGCAGTACCCTGTCGAAGACAATGTCGCTGATCGGCATTTCCGGAAGCCCCTTGATGTGCAGCGCCGCCCCCGCGCCGATGCACGTCGTATCGCTGATATGAAAATCGCGGAACACCGGCGTCTCCTCCGTGACGGGTACCGGATCATCCGTATTGTTTTTGCCCGAGTAATACGAGCTGAATATAATCGCTTCTTTGGCAATATTCTTCATCAGAACGTTGCGGATATAGATGCGCTCGACCGTTCCGCCGCGGCCTCGCGTGCTCTTGAATCGCAAACCTGCGTCCGTTCCGATGAACACGCAGTCCGATACGGCAATGTTCCGGACGCCTCCGGACATCTCGCTGCCGATGACGAATCCGCCGTGTCCATGGAACACTTGGCAGTTCCGGATCGTGACGTATTCGGTCGGAACGCCAAGCGCACGGCCGTCGGCGTCCTTGCCGGACTTGATACAGATGGCGTCATCCCCGACGTCAAATACGGAGTCGTAAATATTCGCATACCGGCAGGAGTCGAGATCTAGACCGTCCCCGTTCTGCGAATGCCACTGATTTCGGATCGAGACGTTGCGGACGGTCACGTGCTCGCACAACCAGGGATGCACATTCCAGGCAGGCGAATTGCGGAAGGTCGGGCCGTCCAGCAGCACGATGCGGCATCGGTCAAGCTGCACAAGCGTCGGTCTCAAATGGTCTCGGGCCGGCTCGAACGCGGATGGCTCTTGAACGTTCTGCGCAATTAGGCTCTTCGTGAGCGCTGCGCCTCGGAGCGACTGCTCCGTCGGCCACCAGCTCCCTCCTTCCTTATAGCCGCCGGATTGGACCAATTGTTTCCATTGCCCCTCCGTCATTTTCATTCGCTTCACCGGTCGCCAGTTCTCTCCCGAACCGTCGAAGATGCCCGTTCCCGTAATGGCGACATTCTCCAAATCAGCGCCGTAAATCGCCGGCATGCAGCGTACGGTACGCAGTCCCTCGTAGCTTGTGCGGATAAGCGGATAATCGTCGCGGTTCGCACTGAACACGACGAGGGCACCTGCTTCGGCATGAAGCCGGATTCTGCTTTGCAGCCGGATCGGCCCGGTCAGCCATATTCCTGCCGGTATGAGAACAGTTCCTCCGCCTTGGGAGGCGCAAGCTTCTATAGCTGCCGCGAATGCCTCCGTATTCATGTATAGTCCGTCGCCGACCGCGCCGAAATGGGTAATATTGAACGTCTTGTCCGGAAATACCGGCAATTCCACTTCGGGCATATCGAACGGCAATGCTTCCGTGCATGCTCGTTTAGTCGTTGTCACTTGTCCGAGCCTCCTTTAATCGGATTTATGTTAACTTCGTTTATATAATAAGTAACGGCTTTCACCGGTACGTCCGCATCCGGCAGATCCGCACCCGCAAGCGGCGTCTCGACATTCGGCTCCGTGCGCATCGGACCGGTGCGCAGCACGAGTCTTTCAAGCGTGTATGCCGGCATGGAGAAAAGATAAGGCTTCGGAGCGGGCGTGCCGTTCATCTTAACTTCAAAACGCTGTCTTTCCGTATCGAAGCGAATAGCCAACTCATACCACCGGTCCGGCTCGTATCGCTGCAGCTCCGTCCATGTGCCGGCCTGAAGCACTTGAATCGCCCCGTCCGAATTAAACCGAATCCTTATCGGCGCCGCGCTTTTGGCATCGCATAGCTCAATATAAAGTTGACCGTCATTCGCCTGCTTCGCCAGCATCCGGATTCGAAGCTCGCCTGCGGCGCATTCCTGGAACACGCGCTCCGCCTTCGCATAGTCGCAAGGATCCTCGTCGCTAAGCACCAGGCTCCTATCGTGCTCGGACGGAAACGCCGAGACGGAGACGCTTGCCCAATGCGGGCAGTAGACGTTCCAGTCCGGTACCCGGTCTTCCGCGGACAGCCCGCTGAACGTGTCGTTGACCTGCCCGCTGACCCGGTAACGAATCGGTACCGGAACCTCGCTAACCCAAATATCTTCCTTGTTCGCGCTGTAGGCGACCCACATGCTGCCGTCAGTCGGGAGATCGTCCCCCGTTTCGATGCCCCGGGTATAGCTCATGCCGTAATTTTTATGATTTCCGAAATAGCGTCTCGGCGGAACTTCGCCGTTAATGAGAAGAATGTCGTCGAAAGCAAGTCCGTCGTCGCCCGTAATGACCGCAAGCGGCCACCTGTGGTTACCGATCGGCGAAGGATTGTAGAGAAGCGCGTACCTCGAATCGGAGGTGCGCTCCCCCCACACTTTGCCGCCTGCCATAATGAGTGAAGGCGAACGAACCTGCTTGGACCAAGTGCGTCCTTCGTCAGCCGTTACCGCATAGAGCGAATGCTTCCATAGACCCGCGGTACGTCCGTCCGGCAGCCGGTAAGAGGCGAAAGCCGTTCCTGCTTCAACTGCGTAGAAGCCATCAAGGCTGCGGTCCTCTTCCCACCATTGGAGCGTGACTATTCGGTCCGACAGCAGCTCCTCGCAGGCTTCCCGGAAGCCTAAGTCCATGGACTCGGAATACATGGGATAATTAACGTTCTGCTCGGACCAGCCGGAATGCCGGTTCAGCCGGATGAAATAGATCGGGCCGAAGCTGCCGTCCGCTCCGATCTCCCTAACGACGCGTCCGATGCCCTTTCCGTTGTTCGGACTGACGCTTGGCAGCGGACAAAATCCGTAAAACGCTAGCGTAAGCAGACGGCCATTCGAAGCGGCGTAAAAGCCCATCCTTTGATGCATCACGCTGTAAGTCCCGTCCGGAAGGGACTCGCCGTCCGGATAATGATGCTCATGGTCCAGCCGGTATGGAGGAAACAGGACGACGGGCGTCGACCAATTCCAGCCGTCCTTCGAAGTCGTAAGCTGAGTTTGGCCCGGCGGCACATGTTCGTGAACAGGACAGCTGAGATATTCCAAATAAAAGCTGCCTCTCCAGTAAGCCAGCATGGGAGCATGATTATAGGTCCATCCGCTCCCGTCCGACAACTCCGGATGCGAACGGTTAGCCCTTAGCACTTGCCTGCTCCGGACGCCGACCGCCGGACGCAGCTGTCCATGGTGATAATCCAGGTTGGCGGTCACGCCGCCGACGTACCGAATTCGGTTCTCCGGTTGTTCCATAACGCCCTCCATCTTATATCGTTTAACAACACTTTACACGGTTTCCGATCTCCATTTATAGGCTTATTGCGCTGTATTTATAGGGGATTATGAATATGAAAAAATGGCGGTACAGGGTAAAGCCGCACCACCATATTTTACTCAGTCTCGTCGACCCGTTACGCCTTGGCCAAGTGAACACCTCGGCCTAAAGCGTCTTGCCTGTCAGCTCCCCCTCCGGCGGAAGTCCCAAGCGGTTGCCCGTATTGCTTAGCAGCACTAAGCGCTGTGTCGAGCTGTGACGAGCTGTGACGAGAATGCCAGCATCGTTTCCTCCTTAATCCCGGCCGTTCTCGAATACGACGCAGTCGCCTGAATGAAGCTCGAGGGTAATGATCTCCTCCTCCGTCCAGCCGATCGCGCCGTTCTTCCGAATCGATACTCTTCCTCCGAACGGATTGACGAGCCGGATCGTTTCGTCGCGTTCGCTGTACACTGTAACACTCTCCACCTTTCCGCCCGTCTTGATTCCCGATAGCAGAAACGCACCCTCCGCCCGGATGCCGGCGAACGAGGCATCCTTGAATCGCCGTGACAGCCCCTCGAACACCCGGACGGTTCCTCTTACGCATTGCACATACATTTCCAGAACGGCCGCCGCCGCGGCGATCGAGGCTTCCGCCTGCATGGTATCGCCTCCGGTAAACTGGCAGAAGCCTTCATAATTGGCATTATGCCTAGTAGCATAGCTCGGCATCATGTAGAGCTCCCTCAGCAAGTGAAGAGAAAGCAGCGCCATATCCGCACGGCCCAAGCGGTTGTGCAAAATCGAAGCCCAAGGCATCGACCAGCCGGCCCATCGCCCCATGCCTTTGTCGATCCATGATTTATAAGCGTTCGAAACGGCCTCTCTCTGCGCAGGATCGTCCATATTGATTGTGTCGAATGGAAAGATGCCGGCCAAATGAGAATGATGACGGTGCGATTCGGAGAGCGGCTGTCCTTCCCACAGATACAGCTCGAGCCCAGGCTTCTTGCCGAACTCTTGGAATTGCCTCGGCCCTGCTGTATAGGGCGGCAGCTTCGCGCAGATGTCGGATGCTATGGCTGCGGTAACCGAATCGATTCCGTACTTTTCTTCGAGCTCCAGCAGCTTTTCGCATAAAAAGCGGACATTGACGAGAAAGAAGGTCGAATTCCGGCCGAGTCCGGCTTGCGACGAACCGCCATATTCCGGCGACACGGTCACCGGCAGCGAATAGCGCTCTCCACCTTGCTCCATCATCGCCCTGAATACATTAAGAGCCTTTTTCATAAAAGGATACACTTCGCCCAGCATGTACTCCTCGTCACCGGCATACCGGGCATATTGCCACATCATCTGGGCGATCCACGAGGTGTTCGCCTGATCAATCGTTCCGGTCCACATGCCGCCGACCGGACGACCGCGGTCGTCCACCGAATGGCCAAGCATATATCCGTCTTCGATGCCGACGAAACGCTTGGCGTTCAGAGCCAGCGTTGGCTTCCAGCCATCGATCATGGAGAAAAGCGGCTTCAGGCAATCCAGCAGATTGGAACCGTATGCCGGCCATAAGCACTGTTGAACGTTAATATTGAAGTGATAATCGCAGCTCCATGGCGGATTCCGGTATTCCTCAGCCCAGGGACCTTGCAGCGTCGGTGCGATTTTTCCCGGCATAGAATTGCCTAACATCCTGTAGATTCCCAAGTAATACATTCGCTCAATTTCGGCATCAGGCAAGGCTATATCCGCCGCCTGACGCCATAATGCCCGCCAATGCTCTCTTGTTCCTCTTGTTGCGGCGGCATAAGCGGCATCGGAAAGGAAAACCGAATCCAGATGAGCGTTTGCCGCGCGCGCCGCCTTCTCCGGATCAGCGCCGTATTCAGCGGCTATCGCAAGCTTCCCTCCGACCTGCCTCATCCATACGGCGCATGCCGGATCCTCCGGAAGCTCCTGCACCCAGCCATCCTCCATTGACGCAGGGGCCAGAATCCCGAAGTCGTCGAAGTACGCCTTCGTCTTCCCGAAAGAATAAGACGGCATTGGCTTTACGCTCTCGATCAGCTCTCCGCCGCCCGACATCAGCAGCATCGGTTTGTCGATCGGAACGGCAAGGCGGATGAGATGCTCACTTCCCCCATGGCTGCAGACCAGCCGTGCTTCACCTTCGGTCATGTGCAGGAAAGCCGAATGAATTCGCACATCCGGCTTCAGCCTCACTTCGAACCGTCCCATCGCCAGCCGAGTCGGCCGTTTCTCCTTGCCGTTCATCATCATGGTCGGATAGAGCTCCCGCGCGCCTTCGAATTCACCGCTCTCCAGTAGTGATTTCAGATGCCCGTACGTACAATCGTCCCGCCATATCGTTCCTCCGCGATGATCCCAATAATCGGCCCGATTAATCGTCAGCATAACAGTCCGGTCCTGAAACCAGATTAGCGCTCCGAACACGCCGTTCGACAACGGAATCCCGTCATGACAATAACCGGTATCCAGCGTCCAAGACACATCATAGGCCGGACTTATTTCAACGGCTTTCATATTTCTCTTCTCCCTTCTCTAATCGCCAAGTCTCCTCTTCCTTACTTTCAGCCGAAAATAATCTCATGCAAGAGCAGGTCAAGCGGCGGGTTGCAGCCCATCCGTCCTTCGAGGCGAAGACCCATAAAGATAAGCTCGCCCCGCCCAAGCCGAACCGAGCCGACGACAGGCACCCTGCGTTTGCGGGATCCAGCCGATGCCGTCCCGCTTCCCGGCTTCGCGTACGTATACAATAGCGGCGACATCGACTCCGAGCACCAGCCGCATCCTGTCAGAGCGTCCATTCGGTCCAACGTCTTGTTATAAAAGAATTGGAACTCGGAAGCCCCGAATCGCTCTAGCCGCTTATCCGCTTCGTCGAAGGCCAGCGTATACAGGCTGCCTGCTTTCTCCTGTCGCACGGTGATATCCCCGATTCGCCATTCGGCTTCTCCTCTCTCGTCAGGGATAATGATCGCCCTTGCCCCAGCATTTATCGCTCTCGCGATCTCCGTTTCGTGGAGACGGAACGCTTCAGCCGAAGACAAAGCTATTACGTCGAAAGGGAGGCCTGCTGCATAACTCCGGCTGCGAACGCCCATTGCGGAGAACAGCGCTTCCGCAGCGGTTCCGATCGCCGCAGCAGTGACCGTAGTTTCGCCCTCTATGAGCTCGACGTTGTTCGCGAATACCTCGATGTCTATCCGCTCGCTGTTGATGAGTTCTCCAGCACGATTATATAGGGAAATGTCGGCTTGGAGCGTCCGGCGTCTATCGACCGCCGGCATGACGAACGGCACGGAGCCGACATAAGCGGAATCGGTACTCCCTATGTCTGCTTCAAGCTCAAAGGACGCGTAATCCTCGGTTTCGTTCCGAAGCGTAGCGACCAGCCTCAAGCCTTGATATTCATCAGGAGTATCGTTAAGCAGCCAGGCTTCCAGCTCAACTAACTCGCCTGTATAAGCGCGCCATCGGTCGCTCCGCCAATGAACGCGCAGCGGCTCCAGACTGTCTCGATATGCGAAGTAGGCAGGCTTTGGCACCCGGTCGGCTCCGACAAGCGCTTTCATCCATCCCGACGGCCAGGCGTCGATGAGCAGATGGATGGCGGACTGCACGATCAGATCGGAACGCCTTCGGATTGCATCGGTCATCAACCTTGTGACGGTAGCCTGATATCGCTGGCTCCGCTCGATCCAATCCCCGATTCGGTCGGATTCCGGGTACCAATCCCCATGATGCGAATACGTCTGACTGTCGACGATTGCATCCGGCATCCATGGGTCATCCGGGCTCTTCGGCAGCCATTCACGCGGATAACGCTTCAGCATCAAGGCATAATGATCAAGAGCCTCCGATCCGTATTCCCCACATCCGCTCTTCCAGCCCTTCTTGAGCGGTGGAAGCCCGCCCTTATAGAGCTCTCCGAACGAAATCATATGGTTCGTATACCACATCGTATAGCAGTGAAAATCGGACAGCCCCGTTTCCGTCGGCGGATCATAATCGCCGTCCGCGTTTTTCACGACGCGGTCCGGATTTTCGATATAAATGGCATGCCTTGCCGACGAGAAGAAAGCTTCCAATTCGTCCCGATACAGATGCCGGTGTCCTTTGCCCCGCTTTGCGGGGCGGGATGGCTCATTGATGAGCGATACCATTACGACGCTCGGATGGCTTCGAATGAGCCGTTCCATTTCGGCGGCCTGTCGGACCGCCTCGCAAAACTTGCTTCGACGGATATAGCCGAACGCCGGCAAATCGCATTGGTTCATCATGCCGAGACGGTCCATAAAATCGTAAATTTCTTCTTGCACCGGGCGCTGCGTAATCCGGTAAAAATTCAGATTGGCCAGCTTCGCAATCAAAATATCGTCAATGAGCTGCTCTTCGTCTCCCCGCATGATGCACTGCTGGAGATGCCCCATTTCGTTTGCGCCCCGCAGCAGGATTGGCCGGCCGTTCAAAAAGAGCGATCCTTTCGGCTCGGCTGCTTCGTCCATCCGGAAAGACCTCATGCCGAAGCAGCGGTCCTTTGCGTCCAACAGTCTCCCTTCGCAGTCTAGACTCGCCCTAAGCCGGTATAAGTGCGGTGCGTCAGGCTCCCAGCTGCGGAATGCCGGGAACAAAATTTTGTACCGGTAATTGTTCATGCCCGGACCCGCGTAAGCAATCGGGAAACGAATGCCGGAGAGCCCTTCCCCTTCGAAATTGTCCGCAAAAACGTCGATCGTCAGCTCGGATCCTTCGATGAGACCCGCCGTCATGTTCATGACGTCGATCCATGCCTCGAAAGAGCCGTCCTCGGGATTTGGCTTAATAAATATGTCTTCCACGAAAAGCTCCGCCCGTTCCTCCAGGAACACCGAGTTGTAAATGCCTGCGCCGGGCGGGCAATGATGCCAGCCGTACACCGGCTCGTCCCAGCCTGGGCCCGTGGCGGCGTACATCTTGTCTCCATCGAGTCGCGTACCGTTTACGCCCATCATCGGATAATCGTTCTTTACTTCGACAACGAGCACGTTCGTCTCCTCAAGCAAAGAAGTGATGTCGAACTCGAAAGGCGCGAACAATCCTTCGTGCATGCCCGCGCATTTGCCATTCACGTAAACGGCCGCTTCATAGTCGACAGCCTTAAAAACTAGAAACACTTTCTTTCCTGCTTTCGTCTTCGGATAGCTGAAGGTCGTCCGGTAATAGCCTGTCCACCGGCCTTCCTCCTTCGTCGGCCCGCGGAAGTCGGGAATCGAAACCCGTTTCCACTCACCTTCGCCCCGCAGCACGCGAGCAAATTCCCCGTTTCCACCCTCTTCGTAACGGAAATCGAAGCTGACCAGCTCCCGGCTGGGGCGGTTATAGGCGGGAGGCGGCGATAGACGCCTCAGATAGGGGCGATATCGCCCGCGAAGCTCTGCCAGTTCTTGCCCGAACCGACTCAGCCGATCCTCAAAGCCCGGCTCGATCAACCGCTCGGCGGCTTTATCTCCCCTCCTGAACAACCTCCTCTTCCATTCGCGCGGCCGGATTACGGTCATGCCGTCCTTCGCAAGCGGATGCTCGCGAAGCGCAATTTCTGCGAAAGGATCCAAAACCTGTGAACTGCCCTCTTGCGTTCGGTCAGATATCAATTAAGCGCCTCCCCTTCTAGAAAGAACGATAGCCTCTATCGCCTATCAATATTTTTCGATCCCTATCATCCTTAATCCTAGCACCGCCTATTGGGGCAAACAATCCATCAACCCTGCTTTCCATAGGGCATTTAAACTTTAATGGTCCGGCTCGCTCACCATGCCGCGAGAAACAGAAAGCGAGCAGACCATTTAGGCCTGCTCGCTTTCTGAATTCATACTTATGTTTGGTACTGCTTTTCGAATGGCCGCGAAATCGTATATTTTATGCCCGGCTCCGTCGGAAACTCCAAGACGCAAGGAGCGATCTCGCGAACTTCGACCGTTTCCGATCCGACGGTTACCTGCACGATTCCATCGGTTCGAATACGGCAAACCTCGCCATTCGACGATGCAATTACAGCTTCGCGAAGGGAGTGATCCGCCCATGCCAGTGATACCGTAAACCCGCCGCGTGCGCGCAATCCGGTTACACGGCCTCCCTTCCACGCGCCCGGCAGCGCCGGCAGCAGGTTCAGCTCGCCGGCATGGCTCTGCAGCAGCATCTCGGCTATACCCGCCGTCGCCCCGAGGTTGGCTTCGACCGTAAGCGGATAAAATGTCAGCTTCGGATGTCGGTGGGCATTGAACAAATTGTCAAACGGATTTTTTAGCAATTTGGTCAAATAACGATGCGACATCTCACCGTCCTCCAGTCTTGCGAACAGGCTGATCAACCAGGCGAAGCACCAGCCGACAGCGTCTTCTCCCTCGTGAAGCAGCCGAAGGTCGATCGATACTCGGCAAG
The DNA here is from genome assembly GCF_031157315.1 of Paenibacillus sp. LHD-38. Lineage (GTDB taxonomy): Bacteria > Bacillota > Bacilli > Paenibacillales > Paenibacillaceae > Pristimantibacillus. The sequence continues at coordinate 161,669 of NZ_JAVIFU010000012.1, read as the reverse complement.
CACCTGCAAGCTCGGGGGTGCCGCGCATGTCGATCTCATTGCCCGGATGCAGCGGATATAGATGGGCCATATGCCGGTGTCCGGGCTCTGCTTCTTCGAAATCCAAGAACCACTCCTGCAGTTGTCCACGGCGGCCGATCCGGAATGGGCGAAGACGCGCCCTGGCTGCGGCTAGTTCCCGATGCAGCTCCTGATCGATCCCGAGGAGGTAGGAAGCTTCCATACAGTTTCCGAAAAGCTCGCGGATCAAGGCAATATCCATTGTGGCGTCCAGACTGACGGCGGATTTGCGGCCGTCCGGCCCGATGAATGTATTCTCCGGCGAAGTGGACGGATTGGAAACCAAGCAGCCGTCCGCATCCTCGACAAGATAGTCCAGGAAAAACGATGCGGCTTCTTTCATGATCGGATAAGCGGTCGAGGCCAAAAACGTCCGATCTCCCCCGAACCGGTAATGCTCCCATAAATGCTGGCAGAGCCAAGCTCCCCCCATCGGCCAGTACGCCCAGCTTGCGGGGCCTTTGGACGGGCCTCCGGACGGCGTCGTGACTCGCCAAAGGTCAACGGCATGATGGCTGACCCAGCCTCTTGCTTTATAGTGGGCAAGCGCCGTTTCCCTGCCGGCTATCCGTAAGTCCTCCAATAGACGAAAGAGTGGCTCGTGACATTCCGCAAGATTGCAAACCTCGGCAGGCCAGTAATTCATTTGCGTATTAATGTTGACCGTATAATTGCACGACCAAGGAGGTCTGACCGACTGATTCCAAATGCCTTGCAAGTTCGCCGCTTGCGTTCCTGGCCGGGACGACGATAGAAGCAAATATCTTCCGAACTGGAAGAACAGAACGGCAAGCTGCTCGTCTTCCTTTCCTTCGCGAAGCGCCCGAATTCGCTCGTCGGTCGGCAGAAGCTGCTGGCCGGGCGCCTCAAGCTCAAGCTCCACCCGTCCGTATAGCGACCTGTAATCCCTTACATGCCGGTCCAGCAGCTCGCTGTATGTAAGCTTGGCAGCTGCCTCTAGATAGGAGCGGCATAGCTCGGAAGGGTTTCGGCCCTCCAGGATGGGATCCTTGTCGAAGCCGTTGAAGCTGGTCGCCGCTGCCAGGAGGAAGGTTACGGTGTCCGCTCCTTCGATCCGGATCCGTCCCTCCCCGTCGTCCGCCGCCGCGCCGCCTTCCGGCAGGGCGAGCAGCTGCGCCTCGAAGCAGATGCCCCGCTCTTCCTCATAGATGACCGGATCGTCACTTCGGGCATGAAGCGGCTCCACATGCGACGGGCTTCGCCCCTGCATCGCAAGCTTATCGGCGGAGACCCGGAGCACCTGATGGTGCAGCTGGCTGTCAAACGATGCCCGGACGGCTATCCGGCCGGGCTGATCGGCGGTATAACGCACGACCATCACCTGATCGGCCGCGGAGATGAAAGTTTCGCGGACATACCGCACCCCGTTCAGCGTAAACCGCGTCCGGCAGACCGCATCGTTCAGGTCAAGCTCACGCCTGTAATTCTCCGCTTCGCCGACCTCTTCCAGCCCGAGATACAAGTCGCCGAGCGGCTGATAAGACTCGGACCACGGCCCCAGCATATGCTCTTCGATCATCCGCTGGGCTTCCGGGTATTTCCCTTCAAATACGAGCTTCCGCGCCTTCTCCAGATAGGCTGCCGCCTCCCGGTTATTCGGATCGGACGGATGTCCCGACCATAACGTATCCTCGTTCAGTGCAATACGTTCCTGAAAAATACCGCCGTATACCATCCCGCCCAGCCGGCCGTTCCCTACGGCGAGCGCTTCCACCCATTCCGCTGCAGGATTCCGGTACCACAGCATCCCTTCGTTCGCTCTCATTACGTTAATCGCCTCCTTGCGCATCATTCCGGTCTTCCAAAATCCAGATGCCGTGGGCGGGAAGCGAGGCTTCACCGCTAATTTCCGAGCCTCCGAGCAGCTCGCGCAGCGGCTCCGGGCCGACATAGACGTTAGACGGGCGGTCGTTGTGGTTAAGCAGGAAAAGGTATCTCTTTCCGTCCTTGACTCTGGCGCACGCTTCCACGCCGGGAGGCGTCTGCGCAACCGGGACGATCATGTTACTAGCCGTCAATTCCGAGAAAAGGGCTGACAAGAACCGCTCCTCCGGATCGGACGAAATATACCAAGCCTCGCCCTTGCCGAACCGATTTCGCGTAACCGCAGGCATGCCTGCGTAAAAGTCGCTGCCGTAGACGGCAACCGTTTCCGCCCCTTCCATATGGAGGCGCTCGCACATCAAGCCGCATGTATAAGTGCCTTTCGCCAGGCCGGCATTCCCATTCATCACAAGAGAGTTCGTCTGATCTGGAAACAGTGGGTCGATTTCTTCCACCCAGATGCCGAGCAGCCTCCTAAGCTCGCCGGGATAGCCTCCGAGCGACACCAAATCGTTTTCCTGCACAATCCCGCTAAAGAATGTCGTCACAAACGTGCCGCCGCTCGCCGTATACGTCTCCAGCTTCTCCGCGAAGCCCGGTTTAATCATGTACAGCACGGGCGCAATAACTAAAGCATAGTCTCCCACCTCCGTATCCGTGCCGATCATATCGACTTGCACATTAAGGGCGTAGAAAGCGTCGTAATAGCGCTGAATTTGCCGCAAATATTTGAGCTGCTTCGTCGGACCACTGGAATGCTCGATCGCCCACCAATTGTCCCAATCGAACACAATTGCCACCTTTGACTTCGTCGTCGCGCCGAGCAGCTTATCGCCCAGCTGCTGAAGCTCGCGGCCGAGTTCTGCACATTCGGAAAATACCCGCGTATGCTCATGGCCGGCATGGTCGATGACGGCCCCGTGAAACTTCTCAAAGGCGCCAGCGGAACGTCTAAGCTGGAAAAACATGACCGCCTCCGCTCCCCGCGCGACCGCCTGATAGCTCCACAGCCGCATGACGCCAGGCCGCTTCAGCGGATTAACGTCCTTCCAGTTCAATTGGCTCGGGCTCTGCTCCATCAGCAGGAACGGTTCGCCGTTTTTCAGCCCGCGCATCAGATCGTGCCGCATGGCAATTTGACTCATTGGCATGTCATTGTCCGGATAGCTGTCCAGCGCGACAATATCCAACTCTTTAGCCCATTTGAAATAATCGAGTGGCTTATAAGTGCCGTTGCTCTGGAAATTAGTCGTGACAATTGCATCCGGAATAACGGATTTAATCGCATCGCGCTCTAATTTATAGCACGCCAGAAAACTGTCCGAGTTGAAGCGGTCGTAATCGATCGACATGGCCGGGAATGCCGTGGATTCATGTCCGGAAACATTGAAATGCTCGCTCTGTTGGCTCGGCAGCACGATCTCTTCCCAGTCGTAAAACGTATGCCCCCAGAACGATGTGTACCAAGCGCTGTTCAACGCCTCAAGCGTGCCGTAACGCTCCTGCAGCCAGGCGCGGAACGCCCGTTCGCAATTGTCGCAATAGCATCGCCAGCCCATCTCGTTGTTGACGTGCCAGAGCAGCAAGGCCGGGTGATCCTTGTACCGCTCCGCCAGCCTCTCTGCCATCCGCTCCGAATAAAGGCGGAAAGTCGGGCTGTTCGGGCAGGAATTATGCCGGCGCCCGTACTTTTTTTTGCGGCCCTGCGAATCTACGGTCAATACGTCCGGATGATGACGCGCCATCCAAGCGGGATGGGCTGCGGTGCCGGTCCCGAGGCAAGCGCGTACTCCGTTCGCGTGCAGCAGATCCATGACGTCGTCCAGCCATTCGAAACGGTACGTCTTCTCGTCCGGCTGGTTCCGTGCCCAGGAGAAGACGTTGACCGTGGCGATATCGATTCCGGCAAGCTTGAACAGCCGCATGTCCTCTTCCCACACGTCGCGCGGCCATTGCTCGGGATTGTAGTCCCCGCCGTATAATATTTTGTTTGATAATCCGTTCATTGAACCGGCTCCTCTCTCCTCTGTTCCCACTCAATCCGTCGTGGTAATCGCAGGCTTGCGCTTTCGCCGCGATCCGTTCCCGCAGCGATCGGCATCAATCGGATCGAGAACGAAACCGGCTCCGCAGGGATCAAATAATCCGGCAGGGTCGGCGCATAGCCGCAGCTGTGATTGCCGAGTCCGGACTGGCGCCAGTCGATGCTTACTTCGGTCGCGCCTAGAAGCTCCAAATCCGAGTGGTGCCGGACGGCGCTTAAAGCCTCGGTCGAATACGGCCGCGCACCGACCTGTCCGAGCGGAGCACCCGTTCCGGAAACCAGAAGTCCGGCTCCATTAGCGGCGGCGATGCTCGCCCAGCGGACATCGGCCTTGCTGCCGTTCTCCTGCGGCTTAATGTACGGAACGAATTGTTCATCGACTGTTCCCTCGTACAAGCCCAGCTTGCCGCTTTCTTTGCGGTCCGCATAGCATTCATGCGGGCCGAGGCCGAACCAGGTCATACGCCCGAACCGGGAGGGCATAACGAACCTCAGTCCGATCCTTGGCAGCGGCGGGAGCCCTTCCTTGAGCGGCTTGATCACGGTTTCGATCGTCACGTCGCCGCTGCCGTAGACGGTGTACAGCTGAACAGCCGAGAACGCCGGCCGCAAGCCATTCACGCCAAGAATCGTCTCCGTCCGAACCTGGACGGCCAGGCCTCCCGCGATATGACGGGCCTCAATGTATCTGACGTGAGCTTCCAGCTCGTGATAGCCGGCCTCCCGCCATCGCTTCGCCAGATGAACATCGTTATCGACCGGAGCCCTCCACAGCTGGATCCGGGGACCCGACTCCAGCAGGCTTATGCCGTCTTTCTCCCAATGGTCCATCACGCCGCTCAGCTTGTCGAAAGTTAAAGCGAATCCTGCTCCGGTCACCTTTACGAACCGGCTGCCATCGTCTAAGGAAACGCCGCTCATGGCCGCCGGCGATACCGGCGTCAAGGGAGCCCCTGCGGACGGAATGGGAATATCCGCCCAGGCTACCTCATGCCCGGCGGGCGCCCAGCATGTCGTTTCGCGGAGCAAGAAGCTCACATGGAGCCAATATTCTCCGCTCCAAGGCGTCGGTTTCGTCTGGTAAGGAACGGTGACGAACCGCTCTTCTCTCGCGGCAATCGCGAGCGGCGGCAGCGTTCCATCCTCGACCGCTTCGCCATCCCGGTAGACGGTCCACCGGACGTCCAGATGCTCGAGAGAGACGAAATCGTACCGGTTGCGAATCCGGAGCAGGCGTTCCCCATTGGCCGGCTGCACGACGACCGGCTCTATCGCCTTCTTGAACTCCAGAAGCGCCGGCTTGACGGACCGGTCCGGAAAGAGCAGACCGTCGATGCAGAAATGGCCGCTGTTCGGATTGTCGCCGAAATCGCCGCCGTAAGCGTATTCGAAGCCGCCGTCCGGCTTCTTCCGCCTTAAGGACAGGTCCGCCCACTCCCAGATCAAGCCCCCGCAAAGGCGCGGATAGCGGAATACCGTATCCCAATATTCCTTTTGGTTGCCTAGCGCATTGCCCATTGCATGACCGAATTCGACCATCAAATAGGGCCGGGTTTCGTCCGTTTTTTCGCCTTCCGCAATCAACATATCCACTGACGGGTACATGCTGCTGACAATATCCACGAGAGGTGCGTCGTAAGCCCGCTCGTAATGGACCGGACGTGTCGGATCCTTCTCCCGTACCCAAGCAGCCATCGCATCGTGGTTCTCGCCGTAGCCCGATTCGTTGCCAAGCGACCAGACGATGACGGACGGATGGTTCTTGTCCCGCTCTACGACCCGAACGATACGATCCATAAATGCATCCTTCCATGCCGGGTCGTTCGCCAACCGGCTTTCGAAGGCTGTTTTCTCGTCAGGATTGTCGACCCAGCGGCTGATTTCGCCCAGAAAAACGCAGCCGTGCGTTTCCAAATCCGCTTCGTCGACGACGAACAGACCGTAACGGTCGCACAGGTCTAGCCAGCGCTCGTCATTCGGATAATGCGAACAGCGTACCGCATTGATATTGTGACGTTTCATCAGCTCGACGTCCTTGATCATCGCTTCCATCGTCGTGACGTGGCCGAGCTCGGGATCGAATTCGTTCCGGTTAACCCCGCGGATGATGATCGGTTTGCCGTTAACCAGCAGGCGTCCGTCCCGCGCCCGGACATCCCGGAAACCGACCGCGTAACGATATACCTCCTCCGCTTGTCCTTGCTCGCCGGATAAGGTGATGAGCAGCGTGTAAAGATTCGGCTCTTCCGCCGACCAAAGCATGGGAGCGTACACGGGAATCTCTATTCGGACGTCGGCTTCCGGCGAACAACCCAAAAGACGAGGAACGCCGGTTTCGCTTGCGGCGACCGTCGATCCGTCGGCATTCAGCAGCTCGGTCCGGATCCGATATCCCTCTCCGGTGCTGCCCGAGGACGCAGCAAAGCTTATGCCAAGCTCGATCGCTCCGCTGTCGTACGTATCGGACAGCCGGGTACGGATACGGGTGTCCCCCAGGCGGACGGCGGATGGGAACGACAGCAGATAGACTTCCCGAAAAATGCCGCTTAGCCGCCATTTATCCTGATCCTCCAGGTAACTGCCGGTCGACCACTGATAGACACGAACGGCAAGCTTGTTGACTCCCGGACGGATCAGGTCCGTCACCTTAAACGTCATCCGGTTGTGGCTGCCAAGGCCGAAGCCCGCTTCCTCGCCGTTGACCCAGATGTGAAAGGCAGAGTCTACGCCTTCAAATACAAGAAACACGTCGCCGCCTGCCTGCTGTTCCGGAAAGTCGAACGATCGCCGGTAACAACCGGTCGGGTTCCGCTTCGGAATATGAGGCGGATCGACCGGGAATGGATATTTACTACTGCTGTATAAAGGCGTTCCGTAACCGAACAGCTGCCAGTTCGACGGCACCGGAATCCGGTCCCAATCCTCGTCTGCGAACGATTCGTCAAAAAACCCCTCCGGCGCATCCTCGGGACACTCCGCATAATGGAACTTCCATTCGCCTTTTAACATTTGGACATAGGTGGAGGCGTTCTTGTCGCAAGCAGCCGCGGCCGCAAGCGCCGTCTCCCTGTCGGGAAAAGGAATGCCGCGCGCGTCCGCCGGCTCGGCATGAATCTGCAAAATGTCCGGGTTCTCCCAATCCGGCTGCTCCTGATTGAAACGCAATCTCATGTCTTAACAGCTCCTCTTCGCCTCATTCGATCGAAATACCACGGCGGCCCTGAACCGGCGGAGTGCGCCGACCCAAGGCCGTCCAGCCGCCTTCTTCAATAAGCGGCGGTAAAGAAATAGGAACCCGGACCCGTGCGGTAAACCGCATAACCGTCTTCGTACACGAGCCATTCGGCTGCTGGTCCGCTCATGCGCACCTCCGCGTGCGATGCTGCAGGAATGAAGATACGGCCCTCGCTGTTCGCGGGTATTTCGACTTTTACTGAAACCGTCCGCCCGGGACCGAGCTCCCATCTCACGCTCGCCAAGCCGGGACGCAGCTGCTGCCATGCTTCCGCCCATGCAACATCGCCTAAGACGGCCGGCTTCACCTTGACGATGAAGCGCCCGGTCCCCGGCTGGTAACGGTAATCCAGACCGGCCAAGCTGCTGTACAACCACTCTTCGAGATGGCCGAGCATGAAATGGTTTTGCGATTTTCCGACGGTCGGTCCGTCCCAGGCTTCTGTCAGCGTCGTTGCGCCGTGCGTAATCTGATAGCCGTAGCCGGGCGTATCCGTGTTCCTCGTCATCCGGTAGATGACATCCGAACGGCCGCCGCGGGCGAGTGCCAGTAGCACATACCGATGACCGACATCGCCCGAGGTCGTCAGCCATCCCCGCTCCCCTATGTTACGGACGAGGCGGTTCAAGAGCGCGCCGCGCTGCTCCTCCGGCGCAAGGCCGATTACGAGCGGCATCGCTGTCGCGGCATCGCTTCCTTCGGCGTATTGCGCGGAGGATGGATCGTAGAACGCCGCGTTAAACGCCTCTTTGACGGATTCGGCAAGCTTCGCATAAGCGGACGCGTCCTCCTCCTTGCCAAGCACGGCCGCAATTTGCCGCATCGCGCCGACCAGCCCGAAGTAGATGGCGGTTTCCACAAACTCAACGGGCGTATTTTGAGCAAAGCCCGGCCCCTTCGGTCCGATATCGTACCAATCTCCGAGTCCGCCACGGAGAATGAATCCGTCCGACGTTTCAATTAAATAATCGATGTAGCGGCGCATCCCATCGTAATGTCTTTCCAGCGAGCCTTTGCTGCCGTAACGTTGAAGCATTTCCCATGCAGCCAGAATGTAAGAGCCTCCCCAGGCAGCCGCATCGCGGAACATATGCCAAGGCTCCTTGAATGCTACGAATTCCGGCGCCGTTGTCGGCACCATCCCGTTCGGAAGCTGGGCATCGGCCATATCGCGCATGATTTTGTCCAAAAGCGCTTCAATATCGTAATTAAACATGATGGAGGGGCCCATCAGATGAAGCTGCTCCAGCCAGCCCAGCTTCTCGCGGTGAGGGCAGTCCGTGAAAATGCTCTTCATGTTGCTGAGGATCGCCCAATCGATTATTTCGTGAATCTGGTTCAGCATCGGGTCCGAGCATAGGAAGCCGCCGCATACGGGCGTGTCCGGACAGATCATTTGGCCCTCGAGACCGTGCAGTACCGGAAGCCACGCATCCCCGCCGCTCTCATATCCGTACGGCACTGCACCTTCCACCTGCACGTACCGGAAGCCGTAGTACGAAAACCGGGGATGCCACTCTTCCATGCTTCCGCCCTTCAAGACATAGTTCAGCTCGTACGGCGAGCCCGAATATTTCTGATTGGCCATGCCCTCATCCGTCAGAAGCTCCGCAGGCGTCAGCTTGACCCGCGTTCCTTGTGGTCCGCTTATGCGGATGAAAGGCCAGCCCGAAAAATTTTGGCCCAGGTCGTATACGTAGACTCCTTTGCGCGGCTCTGAGACGCCGGACACCGGAAACCGCTTCGTTACCGTGAGCGGAGGAGACGATTGCGCCGACAGCTTGCCTTGCGGCGGCTGCAGCTCGCAGACCCTCCTCCATCTTTCGTTCTCCTCGAAGCCGGGCTCATCCCAACCCTCCTGCTCCAGTCCGGCATCATAATCCTCTCCGCCGTATATGCAGGAGAAGGTGAGGGGACTTTCACTCATCGACCACGAACGATCGGTGACGATTGTATCTCTCGTACCGTCATCATAATCGATGACCAGCTCGGCAAGACATTTCGGCTCACCGAAGCTGTCTTTGAATTTCGTATAGCGGCCGCCTGCGACATGATAAAATCCGTTGCCGAGAAGAACGCCAACCGTATTCTCCCCCTGCCGGACTTGGGAAGTTATGTCATAGACCGAATAAAGCACGGTTTTGTCGTAGTCCGTCCATCCCGGTTCAAGTTCCCGCTGTCCAACCTTCGCCCCGTTCAAACGCATTTCATAGTGGCCTAATCCGGAAATGTATGCACGCGCACGCGTAATAGTCCCCTTTACGGTGAAAGACCTTCGGATCTGGACGAGCGGCTGTTCGCCGCTCGCCCCGGCAGAGGCGCCGATCCAGCGTCCCGACCAACGGTCTCCTGCCAGCATACCCGTTTCCCACCACGCCGTACCGCTGGTCGAAGGCTTCCCATGTTCGTCCCACACCGTCACATTCCAGTAATACCGCTGCCTCGGCAATATCGCGACGCCTTCGTAAGGGACAGAAGTATGCGCGCCGGTTCTCACGATTCCACTATCCCACGCATCCGGCAATCCCGTCTTCAGCCGTTCTTCGCTGGTTGCAACGGCAATCCGGAATGCGTTCTGGCTGCTTCCGGGACCATCCGGCCTGCCGAACGACCAGCAAAACTGCGGCCTCTCAACGTCCAGGCCGAGCGGAAATTGTATTCCTTCTGTGCGCAAAGTCGCGATTTCGATCGCTGCCACCGTGTTCCTCCTTAATTGCCGCTTGGAAGCGGCAGCCTGATTGCTCAATCGCCGGAAATGCCGACATGCATTGGACCGGACCCGTTCAGAGCTTCTGTGATGTTGCGACGGCTATCGTCCGGTATTCGGGGAAAAAATTGCAGGTCCTATCGCCTTCTTGCGGCTTTCTGCATGCCGTATAAAAGTGATATAGAACGCCATTATGCGCGATGACGGAAGGCTTATGGGCATATACTTCATCAAGGTCTCCCTCTTCGCCGACAGCGATGATCGGCTCGGGATGCTTCGTCCAATTCAGAAGATCGCCCGAATAGGCTATTCCCTCCTGCGCCTTCTTGTAGTCGTAGCCAAAGAAGAACATTGCCCAGCGGCCTCCGTCCCGAAGAACGCATGGATCGCTGACAAACCCGCTGTCCCACGCATCCGGCGTCACGCGGATAACGGGATTATCTTTATGCCGCGTCCAATGGTTCAAATCCTTCGATGTGGCAAGCCCGGTCTGCTCGATCCAGCGTCCGTGGTTTTTGTTTTTGGCGTTATAAAACAAATAGAATGTCCCTTCGTGCTGCAGCAGACACTCCTTGTAGAGCCCTCCTCTTTCCCACGCCTCGCCTCCCTCCGGCGTCAGGATCGGATCAGGCAGGCGATGCCATTCGAGCAAATTTTCGTCCTCCGTCCAAGCCAGACCGATTTTGGCGGAGCCTTCCTCGTATCCATCTCCCGGATAGGAATGATAGGCTAGCCAATACTTGCCGTTCCATTTTTTCAGCGTGCCCGGCCCATACATCTCGTTATCCCGCAAAATCCAAGTTCCCGCAACGTTCCTTGAATCCCAGCCCGAACCATCGTTCCGGCGCAAAATTGTCGATTGGGGTTCCCATTTTAGCAGATCGTCGCTAACGGCAAGAGCCGTCTGATAGCCGGTACCGTCGTAGCCGACGTACATCATATAGAAACGGCCATGGTGGCGGAACACGAAAGGGCAATCGACTGCATGATAGTCGAAAGCGCCTTTCTCGCCGGAGCCGACCAGCACCGGCCTGCTCCATTTATAAGGCGTCAGCCAATTATTGATATTCAATTTCCATCATCCCCCGGTTGTGTGATCGATGCGCGCACGGGACCATACAAACCTCCTGTCGGAAAAGAAGCCTGCCATTCCGGCCGATGGGTCTTGTCCCAATAAGTGACGGCCGGATTCGCGCCGACGAGACTGGTCGGACGACCGTGCTCGTAATGCGTGCCAAGCGTATTCGTTACGCGTATACGCAGCATGTGCGAGCCTGCTGACAGCGTCCCTATCGCATAACGGTAAGGGCGCCATACGCGGACGCCAACCGGAGCGCCGTCCACCCAGACTTCCGCGGTCCCTCTGACATGGCCCAGATCCAGCGTAACCGCGCTTTCCTCCTTGAACTCCAGCTTCGTCTCGTATTCCACAGCTCCGCTGTGATGAGGCAGATGAAGTGCCGTCCGCCAGTCGCCGAGCTCCCCGCGGTGAGGGACTGTCTCGAACCGCACAGGCGCGCTCAAGACAGCGGCTTCCGTCATTGCGCCGTCCGGTTCAATCCGTACGACGGCCATCGTTCCTGCATCCTGCGCAGTGAATACGGATCCGCCTCCTGCAAATGGCACTTCTTCTCCTCCGATCCATAAGCGCACCCGGCCCTTTGTCTCCAGGCGCAGCCGATACGCGCCGGCAGGCAGCGGGAACCTGAGCCAGACCGGCCGGCCGATCGCGTCAACATCCGAAACGAAAGGGACAGGCGGCTTCTCCGGTACCGAGCCGGGCATAAGCCAGCCGACGCCGGGAAGAGGATGAGGTCGGTCATTTATCCATAATGACTCCGTCTCGGCGAACTGCAGCACCCCCGCATGAAGGACAAGCGAAGCATGACCTTGTTCATCCAGCCAGCCTGGACCTGTGCAGAACGGGATCACTCCGCCGTCATGCAGCTCGATTCTTCCGTCCGCGAACACTTCGCCTTTGCCTTCTGGCAGCAGGAACTTGATTTCGTTCATGCCTTCGCGCCAATAAGCCGTAATATCGACTTCTTCCTGTCCCTGACGAATATACGGATTGAAGTCTCCGTGCTCTGTAATGGAGACGCCGTTCACCTGCAGCACTGCCCTCCCTCGCGCGGCGAATACGACGCGGACGCGGTTCACCGGGCGATCCGCAGGAGCCGCCAGCTTCATTCGCAAGCAAGATTCGGGATTTGGCCGCCCGGCGAAAAGCCATTTCGGCAGCGGCTCCCCAGCGTTTTCGTTTATTTCGATTCCGGCACGCAGCATCCCGTTCGATCTGGCTTCCGCGCGCAGCACGACCGTATTCGGGCCTTCTTTCAGCCAGGCCCATGCCGTTTTCTCCTCAGGGCCTCCGCTCCATTCGACGGCATTCCCGTTGATCCAGCCTATTAGCTCGGCATTGCTTTCCGCCCTTATCCAGTAGCGCCCTTCTTTCGCGGCAACGGCGTTCGTGACGGCCCATACGAACTCACCCTTGGAAGCTTGGCCAAGATGCAAATATCTTCGCGGCACGCGGCCCATCCGCCCAGCCCAGGAACGGAATGCCAAATCGCCGAACACCGTGCTGTAGACGAGAGGCTGCGCCTTTTTCGGATCGAAGGACTCCCCCTTATGGACATGCCAGTAAGCTGATTCGCTCCACAGCCGATCTTCCCAGCCTGCTTCGGAAAGCTCTGGCATATGCCAGCCTTCCGCCACCCCGTCTTCGCCAGGCTGCTCCGTACGGATTAGCATCATGCGCCGCTCGGGAGGCATAAGACCGCGCTGGTCGTTGTGCAGGTCGAAGTCGCCGTACCGGTTGTCCAGCGTCGCCTCGATCCGGACGCGCCAATTGTCTAGCGTCCGGTTCTCTCCTCTGCTTGTCGTCCATGCGACCAGATTTGCAGGGAAGCGCGCTCTCCCCAAGGTCGGGACTGTCACGGAAGGAACGACCCCGTTCCGGAAGCCCACGGCCGGGGCAGCCTCAGAAAACTCGTCCGCCGCTCGGTTGCCCGGATTCATAGCGGACGCCTCGGGGCATACGATTAACGCGGCCGGCCAATGGTCGAAGCTCGCCTCAAGGGAAATCCAATCTCCTTCGCGCTTATAAGCGACGGGCTCGGTCCGGCCGCTTACCGGATCCCATAGCTCCGGAACGCCTGCTGTTCGAAGGCGATAAGCAGCTGCCGTAAGAGGCCGAGCGGACTCACCCGCCGGCTCGTGCATCCGAAGCAGCGTGCCATTCTCTGGCAGCAGGAGGAAGATGTCCGCCTCGTCCGTTCGCCGATGAAGCGACAAGCCGGGGCCTTCCACCCGTTTCTCCAGCTTTTGGTCGATGAGCTCAGCTGCTTCCTCCGCCGAGCTGACAAACACGGCGCCCGGAAGCGAGCTGCGCTCTTCCTCCGGCACATCCACCCCGACGACCAGCCCGCCCTGCTTCGCCATGGCCTGCGCTTTCGAAAAAGCAGGCTCGTTCATTAAAGTGGTCCCGCAAAGTACCAGCACCTTGAAATGTTCGCCCGCAATTTCCAGTCTTCCGTCCCGGACGTCGCTTCTTTCGAGAACGGAGTCGTCCACGATATCGAAGTCGAGCTTACGTTTGCGAAGAGAGCCGGAATACGCTTCGGTATCCTTCCTGTGAATGGTTCCAGCTATGCTCAAGTACGCCTTCCGCAGCTGCGTAATTCGCTCATTAGGGTCGCGGTTAGAAGCTGCCATCGGATGCTCGAAAGGCTTTACATCGTCAAGCGACAGATAGCCTACCGCAGCGTAAGAAGGATAATGAACGGCAATGTCAGCCACGTGATTCCCTTCGCTCAGCAAGCGGCATACCCGGCTGACCGTGTCCGCGAATACGCCGTAGTGCTCAAAGTATGGCTGACGCCAGCCCGTATCCGGCGGCGCCCATTCCCACCAGCCGCCGCGGGTGGAATAATATACGGCGTGAGGACTGAACAGCGTCACCCCCGACTGCAGCCACGGGACCAGCCAGTGCATCGTTTCCTCGATCGTTCCGCCCCAGCCGCTGGAATGAAAAGCCTCCAGCCATACGCGGGATCCGCCGTTCAGATGGACGATAGAGGAATGGGCTTTCGAATCCCCGTCCATATCCGCTCCGGGCGAGTTGTACCAGCGGTGAGTCCGGAAATAATCGAGATATAACCGCTGCGCGCCGTGAACGTCAACCCTGCGCGCCGGTCCGGCTTGGTCGCATCCGATCAGCATGCCGTATTTCCGGTGCCAGTCGCCTAGAGGAATGAAAAACGCTCGTTCGGCAAGCTCCGCCGCGATCGCATAGACGCGGCGCCGGACGTCGGCAGCTCCGGGAATATTGTCGAACATCGCCGGAAGAGCATCAATCAAATTCTCGCCGTGACGTTCGCCATAAATGACCGGAACATCCGGCGACCATAGCGGCAGCGGTGGAAGCTCGTCTTGGAAGCTGCCTGCGATCGTACGGCCCAGGTCGCCTTGAAAGCGCCTTTCGAGCTCGCCGTGTATCCGGTCTAGCATAGCAGCCGACGCCCGCGGATCAAGCCAGTTAAAGCCTTGACGTACGGCGGCATAACGGTATTCGCCCGTCTCCAGCAAGAGTTGCGAGCCAGAAGGCAATTCCTCCGGCAGCGGGTACCTGCGCAGCTGGTATCCGGCATATTCCGGCTTCTCCGCCACGAGTCGCGCAAGCTCGTTAGCGCCAGAGAACCCGATTTGATCGTAGAACCACAACCTCATCCCCAGCCGCTCGGCTTCCCGCAGCGCGACCTCGAACAATGTCCACCATTCCTCGCTCATGTAGACGGGAAGATCCCCGCAGGAACCGTATTGCGGGCCGGTCGGCGCCAGATGGATAATGCCGATGTTGCGAAGGCCTCCCTCCCGAAACTTCTGAAGCTGCCACCTTACTCTCTCTTCCGTTACTTCTTCGCCGCTCCACCACCAGAACGGCACCGGTCCGTAATGCGGATCCGGCTCCGGCTCCGTAAAACGATCTCGCATATGTGCCAAGCCCAAAACCATGTGTTTATCCTCTCCTCTCCTATTGCTCATCTTTTCCCGGTTCAACCGATATATTGAATTCGGTTCTGCAGTTTCGCAGACTTCTCCGGAAGCTCGTTTGACAACCACTTTACACGGTTTCAGGCTTCCGTATATAGGCTAGTTCAACCGTCTTTATAGGGGATTTTTGAAAGAGTCCATGGATAACGGGACATTCGATCCATTTTGCGAAACTGATTTGGCAAACATAATGACACGCGAGAGTGAGCCCTGCAAAACAATTACTGTATATGTAAAAAGCGTGGGGCTGTCTCAAAAGCGGCCGGCTCACTTTCGACATAGCTCGCTAGGGACAAAAATGGTTTTAACATGAAAATCGAGTAAGCCTATGCGCGTGCGCATAGGCTTCTCCCAGATCCGGACATGCGGTCATCGCATACGGCTCCTCCATGATGATCCTTCTATACTTGAGATTTATAGATGAATGACTTTACTCGGACTTAACCATTCTCTCATGCAAAAAATCGACGATATGCATAGCCTCCATCTTTTCATCGGGCTTATGCTTCTCAATTCCAAGCTTCATTTGGAGTAAACAACCAGGATTGCTTGTCAGCATATATCGAGCCTGTGTATGCTTAGCAAGTACCATCTTATGCTCCAATAGTTGCCCCGCCATTACTGGCTGAGTAACATTATATATACCTGCAGAACCGCAGCAGCGATCCGCTTCTTTCATCTCAATGAATTCCACGTTTGTTACCTGCTTCATCAATTGCCTTGGGGCCGCTGAACTCTTCATTACATTGCGAAGATGACAGGAATCTTGATACGTAATTCGAATTTTCTCTTCTTTGTTATTCACAAGATTCTCGGTAAAAGTTGGAATTCGTCCCTTTTCCATCACAAGATGGCTGATATCGACCACGCGCGATGCAAACCAGCTTGAGTCCTCACGCCAGTTCTCATCTTTATTAAGCAAATGGTCATATTCCATCAGCAGCGCTCCGCAGCCACCAGCATTCGAAACGATATAGTCAACGCCTGTCTCCTTGAAGACTGCAATATTTTTCTTAGCCAGCTCTCGCGCGGAATCCATCTCTCCGCTATGTGCATGCAGCGCTCCGCAGCAGACCTGAGTCTTAGGTATAAGCACATCGAATCCTGCTTCTGACAATAATTCCACTGAATTCACATTCGTTCCGGCGAACAAAACATCCATGATACAACCCCTGAATAGAGCTACTCTTGCTATCGCTTCTCCTTTGGCTGGATAGAAGTTTCCCAATTGCTCGACTACTCCATAGGCGGTTGCCTCTGGCAAAATCCCTTCCATCTCTCGCAAGTAGTCAGGGAATAACCGCATCATACCAGTTCCTCTAGCCGCACGCCGCAATCCCGATTTCTGATAAAAATGCAAGGAACGCCCCAGCCATTTCAATCGGTTTCGATGCGGAAAAACTCGGTTAAATAATAATTTACGAATACCTTTAACGGGAAGACTATGATCATTATGGTCCTCAATGGCATCACGAGCTTGTTCAATGAGCTGTCCATATTTCACATCCGCAGGACAAGCCGGTTCACATGCCCTGCAGCCAAGGCAGTGATTCATTTGTTCCTTGAATCTGTCATCCGGCTCCATCAGCCCATCAACAACCGCTTTCATAAGCGCAATACGACCACGCGGTGATTCTGATTCTACGCCTGTTTCCCGGAAAGTTGGACAAGCCGGAAGACAGAACCCGCAACGCATGCAGTTCGTTAATTGATTATAATCCATCTTTTTCAGAAGTGTATGTGACAGTGGATTACTGTGTTCGATATTAGGCTTGGTCATATCATCAGCGTTAGCCATGCTGCAGAACCACCCTTTTTTTCGTTTCTTTGGCAAATATTTTTCCAGGGTTCAGAATATGGTGAGGATCAAATACCTCTTTGATACCGCGCATAACTTCCATGCCTGCCGTACCAACCTTCCATTCGAGATAAGGTGCCTTTACAATTCCCACGCCATGTTCTCCGGTTATCGTGCCTCCTAACTCGATAGCAGCCTCAAAAATTTCAGCAAAGGCCAATTCTACTCGATGTATCTCTTCCGTATCCCTTGCATCTGTCATGGCCGTAGGATGAAGATTACCGTCACCTGCATGGCCGAAAGTGGCAATTGTAACCTGGTATTTCTGCGCAATTTCATTGATCCTAAGCACCATGTCGGCAATTTTGGACCGAGGTACTGTTGCATCTTCGAGTATTGTCGTGGGTCTTAGCCGAGCCAAAGCGGTAAATGCACTCCTCCGAGCCATTAACAGCTTCTCCGCTTCCTCACGGTTCGCCGCCACTTCAACTCGGTCAGCCTGCTCAAGCATACAAATCTCTCTAATCCGCTCGATGTCGCGCTCAACGGTCTCAGGATCTCCGTCCTGTTCAATCAATAAAATGGCTTCCATGTCATGCGGCAGCCCTAACTTAGCGAAATCATCGACGACTCGAATTGTCGAATTATCCATAAACTCCAGCGTCGCTGGAATAATTCTATCTTCAATAATTTTGGACACCGTACGTGCTGCACCATAGAGATCACGGTACATCGCGAGCATCGTCTTTTTGGCTTTTGGAGGAGGAATGAGTTTAAGCGTTGCTTCTGTTATAACCGCAAGCGTTCCCTCCGATCCGACTAACAATTTGGTTAAGTCGTAGCCAGCTACATCCTTCATTAGCTTTCCCCCGGTACGGATGATGCTTCCGTTCGGCAATACCGCTTTAAGACCAATGACATATTCTTTTGTTGTTCCATATTTTAATCCTCGAAGACCGCCGGAACATTCTGCGATATTGCCCCCAATTGTAGAAATACGCATACTGCTGGGATCAGGTGGATAAAACAAACCCAATGATTCGACATGAGCGGTAAATTCGGCCGTTATTAATCCAGTTTGAACAGTCGCAGTGAGATTTTCTAAATCGACATCAATAATCTGGTTCATCCGATGCATGACCATCACAATTCCGCCCTGTACCGGGACTGTACCACCACATAAGTTCGAACCTGACCCGCGGGTCACAAGCGGTATTTTTTCTTCAGATAATATAGTCATAATCTCAGCAATCTGATGCGTAGAAACGGGGTAAATAACTCCGTCAGGCAGAGCCTGCAGCATCGGTGTGCCATCATAGGAATGTGCGACCAATGCTTCCATATCGTCTCTATAATAGGTTGCTCCGACGATCGAACGCAGACGTCTTACAATGTTAACGTTTAACATTCATTCCCTCCGCCCAATTATTAGTCAGGTCATCTGATGACGCGAACGGCCAAGCGATTGTTCCCTGGCTTCAAGAAATCCGTGACATCAAACTCCACCCGGGGGCGTCAGCATTTGCAGGTTCTCCCAATCCGGTAATGCTTTGACCATGCAGTTCATGATAACCCTCCTCGCCTAACGCGCTCAAAATAATCGGCTCCGCCAACTTGCCCGCCTTTAAGCGACAGTTGAAGCCCGTCCATTCGGGAATCTTCTGCATAACAACGGCATAGCGGACCTCCAGGGACAATCGTGCTTATACACGACATTGCATAGATCCCCAGCTCACGTGTTACATAACCGGAAGTGTCACCGCCCGCAATTAAAATTCTACGCAGGCCGGACGTCTGCAAAATATCCCGGGTCAGTCTGCCGAGCTGCATACCGATAATACGACCGGAATCCGCTGGTTCTAGACCAAGAACATCCAATACCTTCCGAAGCGCTTCGATTGCCGGATCTTCCGGACCAATAGCGGAATAAAGAATAACATTCCTGCCTTCTACCAGGAGCGGTATTACCCGCTTCAGAAGCGCCTGTCTCGACTCTTCCGCTCGATTCGGCTCCAGCCAATCCTGCACTGGCACCTGAATGGCGGCATAGCCTTGCCCCAAAGCCCACTCGATTTGCGATTGCGTAACAGGCGAACAGCTCCCCGATACGACCAACAATTGATCCACTTCGCCTGGTGCTTGTAATTGTACATTATCCCGGTCAACGAGCCCCTCACTAGCCCAATGTGCGGTCAACGCGTACTCGACGCCTGAGGAGCCGATTACAAATAAGCTCATCTTCTGATCTAACGCTTCCTGCCAAATCAACCTGCCTGTCGTCTCCAAGCGCGAGACATCGAGCACATCGAACAGGACAGCAGCTGTCTCCTTATTCTCCAGCCGCTGCTCGAGCCTAGCCGCTACTTTCTCAGCCTCACCATCCAATGCCGGCAGTTCCATTAAAGCAACAGGCAATTCGGTTTGCTGCCGAAGAAGGAGTCGAAGATCCGATTCATGTATCGGCGTAATGGGATGACGGGACATCGTGGGATGACGATCAAGCCGATACGTCTCTCCATCCGCTCCGGCAGCGGCAAAATGATGGCCGAACACTGTATATCGCTTAAGGATCGGCACACCTGCCACAATCGGCACATACCTGCATTGAGAATAGATCTCCCGGCCCATCTCCAGCACCTTGCCAATGCTGCCTGCGCGGGGCGAAGAATCGAAGGTCGAGCATATTTTATAATGCACGACTGCCGTCCCATACGATTTCAGCAGTTCAAGAGTGGGCCGCAGCTCGCGCTCCATCTCGTCCGGCGTCATCGTTCGGCTTACTCCGGCAACGCCAAAGCACTCCACGTTCGGAAACCGTTGAGCTAGAAGCTCCGCTGATGGCGGCTCAAGAAACAGCACCGTCTCCACGCCATTCATGGCCAGAGCCTCCATCACATCTGTGGAGCCGGTAAAATCATCGCCATAGTAGCAAAGCAGTCTTTCATTTTTTTGCATCATTACGTCTAAGTTGTTCATTGCGCATGATCCTTACGTAGAAATTTGTCGAAGGCGCGGCGCAGCTCGACTCGATCCTTCGCATAATCTTCAGCAGGAATACCGCGTATCGCAGCCTCCCAGCCTTGCTTCATGCTCTCGACGCCAGCGACAGGGCCGTCCGGGTGAGCGAGAATACCGCCTCCAGCGAGATGCATTACATCAACCGTGCGCGTCCGTTCATACGTGACCGCTGCCGTCCCCGCCCATTGTCCCGAAGACAGGACAGGCATCGTCGCATAACCGCCCAATAACGGCTGCATACAGGCTTGCACAGACCTCACGACAGAATCGTCGGATTCATAGAACTTGCTACCTAATCCGTTGACATGCAGATGGTCAGCACCCGCGAGCCTGCACAGCTTCTGATATGCCCGGAAGTCCATACCAAGCTGCCCATGTCGCGTCAGCATCCCCCACTGATTCCGATGACCGTGAATCGGAACCTCGCTAAAGGTGTTCAAATAAGTGAGACCCGCGATTCCAACGCTGTTCATACTGACCATGACACAATTGCCTCCTGCCTTGACCACGAGATCGTGGTTGCGTTTCAGCGCATCGATGTCTCCCGTAATATTGTAGGCATACATCACCTTACGGCCCGTAACATCTGCTGCCCGCTCAATCGCCCGCGCGACCGTCACCACTTTATCCTGAAGCGGGAAATAAGGCGGATCCGCATTTAATTCATCGTCCTTAATAAAATCAAGTCCCGATATCGCCAGCTTATACACAAGTGACTCTAAATCCGCCGGACCCAGACCTACACTCGGCTTGATGATCGTACCGATAATCGGTCGATCGTAAACGCCGGTTAACCGTCGTGTCCCTTCGATGCCGAAACGCGGCCCCGGATAGCAGGCCGCGAAGTCATCCGGCAGCTCCAAATCTAGAAGCCGCAACCCCGATAACTCGCGCAGCTCATACAAGTTACCGGCTACACAAGCCATCAGGTTCGGAATCGACGGTCCGAAATTATGAAGCGGAAAAGAAACAACGACTTCCCCGCGTGAATAGGTACCGTTATGGCCTTTCGGTAAGACCGCCCCGGGCAGCGAAGGCTGCCCGACCTGCTCCAAAGGTGTGATGCACTCGATTCGGGCACCATGACGATCCTTAAGCGACGCCGTTTCGCCAGGCACTGCTGTGAACGTTCCGGTTGATTGTTCCCCTGCGATGGACGCAGCTGCCTGCTCAAGCGTGAACGGGGTTTCGACCAAATAAATGGCTATTATACGTTTTGTTTTCAATTTAAACACCTCGCAAATTATCGATTTATTCAAGCGCCTCCAATAACCGTTTAACCGCCAATACGCCTAAATACGGGCTGGTGTATACCGGCTTGCCGGTTTTCTCATTTAGAGCTGCTTCCATCCTTGCCATCGAGCCTTGCGCGAGCACCATAGCGTCCACCGAAGAGGCGATACTCGCCGCCGTTTCCGTGATTAAGCGGTCGTGCTCCTCCGGCTTGCCGCTGACCAGCGCGTCATATGCTCCCTTCGCCAGACCATCCACCAGTTCAATGGATTTTCCAGTAGCTTCTGCTTGGGAACGCAGCAAGGTCATTGTCGGATGCAGCGTCGTCGGCAAGGTCGCAATGACGCCAATGCGGGAATAGCGCCTTACCGCTTCCTGAGCCATCTGCTCATCGATCTTCACGATTGGCACGGATACAAATGGCCTTGCTCGATCGACCACTTCACCAACCGACGAGCAGGTATTCAAAATTACGTCGGCCCCAAGCTCCACCGCGTTCTGATAATAGTTCAACAGCCGCCCGGACACCTGTGAAGTGATCTCTCCAGCCTGTACGACGTCATAAATCAGGCTGTCATCGATGATATTAACGAGTCGGCAGTCCGGCAAGAGCTCGTTGAATACCTTTTTTAACGGATCTGCAAGGCCTTGGCCCGTATAGACCGCTACAATTGTTCTTTTCATTGCAATCTCTCCTCCCGAATGACGAAAGTTCTGTCTTTTTTTGAACGCGGCTCGTATCGACACTAGAGGTCTCATTCTGCACTTCCAAAAAAAAGAGGAATCTGCGGAACGAATTCTGTTCTGCAGATTCCCATGTTCTCAAGCAGTACGGAGAAGCCGCTGCACGGTCACTTCATTCGTGACCTGAATAACTTCCTTCAGAAACGTCATACCGCTTTCCACTCTACCAGATAAGTTCACGATCCAGTCTCCGATAATCGCCCATCCGCATCGGTGCATGATCATATACTTCGCGCCCGCTGTACAGCGGCTTTTGCCGTCCCTTTGGACTGATGTCTACAACATCATCGCCGCGCCACTGTGTATCGAATACTTGACCAACTGCATTCTCCTGTGTTGTTCGAAAGCTCAGCGGGAACGTAATCGTAATTGTTTCTCCTTCATATGCGGGACCAAGTAACAGGAAACACTTGTTAATCCAGCTGCTCGGATCTTTTCCTTTGCCTTCCGTCAATGTATTGCCTCGTTTGCGGGCAACGTTGATTTTTGTGAATCCCGCCCACTCAGGAATTCGGACGGCAAGCCGCGGCAGATCCTGATGAATGTGAAGCACGACTTTTCCTTCGTGCGGCAAGTAGCTGTCAACGTCAAGCCACTTTGAACCCCGGTTTAGCAGGAAGTTCACGCTGATCATGCCCTCTTGCTCCGTAATACTATTACTCCAACCCATGAACAAACCGCGCATTCCAGACCCTAAACAGCAAATTTGCAAATCGTTCGTATGGCCGCGTCCTTCATTAACGTCACAGCAGAAGTCGTTAGGAGCGGAGTATCCGGCGAAGGCTCCCCGCGTTCGATCTGCAACCTTATAATAGGAGCGATCTGCGTGAATGTCCCTCAACTTGTCCGTAGATTGTTCTACCCAATTCAAGTCCAGCAGTTGAGATTCCGCCAGGTGGTTCCGGAGAAACCGTTCAACGGTTCCCCAATATTCCACGTAACCATTTTTGGCGAGCGTAATCCCGGTCGCGATCAGATCCACTAAAGAGCAGGTTTCGTGCTCATAAGCTTGCTCGTGAAGGTCGCCTGGTGTCCAGCCGAATGCGGTGCACTTCGTTAGCGCCCAATCATAGCTCTTCTTAACCCAGCTAATCATCGCGGCGTTGCGCGTGAACTCACCGAAACGGGCAATCGCGTCCAAAGTACCCAACCGGGTGTGGAAGTGTCCGCTGCGGTAGGCTAGAGAATCATTAAAGCTCCCATCTTCAAGGAATACACGACTTCTTTCCGTAATGAGCGCCGTGAAATATTGGCAGAGCTCAAACGCATCCTGGTTCCCCGTTAATTCGTGGTACTTCAGCAGTGGCATAATGAGTCTCCCGCAGAAAGAAGCAGGGTCCGGAGCAAGCCGGAGTTGGACGGCATTCTTGGACGGCCATCCCGTTTCCTTATATTCAGAAGCCGGATAATACCAGATGTCGCGTTCCTTGATCGCGATCCGTTTAAGTGCCGCAACATGACGATCCGCAGCTTCCTTAGCCTTCTGATCTCCCGATTCCATATACCAGGTTGTCAGTGACAGGATCACAGCACGCTGATCGATCAGATTCGCATTCGTCTCCCATTTGTGTACCGGATTCAACTGGCGGTAGCTCATTCCGTCTTCCTTAAAGAAGGAGAGCAAGTTGGAGCGATATCGCTCCTCTACCTCCTGTCCGAACGTTTCACCGGACATATGCCTTGCAAGGATCATCCCGTCGATCATCCGGCCGTGGGAGGAACCGTAATCCCAATCTCCATGCGTCATGTAAGCGGGCTTAGCCATTAAATTTGCCGCAAAGAACGGCACATAATCGTAATCCCTATCCGCAATGCCCACCATCGCATTCAGAGCATGGGCAGCCCGTTCTTCCAGCATCAACGTATCCGGTATTGAACGCTTAGCCATTTCATTTCCTCCTCTTCATACTTTTCTGCGTTATAGCAGTTTTTTCAAGCCCTCGAAACGCACCGTCCAAGAACCGTCTTGCGGGAAACCCGGAGTATGATGATCCGGAAAGCCTTCCGTCAAGCGTTGCCTTGTATCGGTCAATTCCTCGGAGAGGACAGCCTCCTCCTCTGAAGACAAAAGCCGAAACCGATCTGCCCGAGATGCAGCTTATGCGGATTAAAGCGATGCCACTTGTATTCCTCCGCAAATTGATAGACCGGCAAATAAGGATAGCTGATAAATCTACTGTTATAGGTCTTGTAGGATGTTCTCTCATAATTTTTCATATCATAGCTTTCAGAATTGGGAAAGCTGTGCCAAGCCTAGTTAGACATATGAACTAGTGGAACTTATCGCAACCTTAGGATTGTTTGCTTCAAGGAAGATGATGATATACGCGGTTAGGAGCTAACTCAATCGCTTGGCGGATAGCTTCCTTCATGCTTTGCTCGTCAGCGATTCCTTTGCCGGCAATATCAAACGCGGTGCCGTGGTCTACGCTGGTCCGAATAATAGGCAGACCGACGGTAATGTTAACGCCAGCCTCAAGTCCAAGCACTTTAATAGGGCCATGTCCCTGATCGTGGTACATCGCTACGACGATATCAAAATCGCCGCGCGTCGCTCGGAAGAACAGGGTATCGGCCGGAAGGGGCCCAACCGCATGAATGCCATCTTCTTGAGCCTGTTTGACGCCGGGAATTATTTTTTCTTTTTCTTCTCCATAACCAAACAGCCCATTTTCTCCGGCATGTGGATTAATGCCGCAGACAGCGATTTTCGGAGCGGCAAAGCCTGCCTTTTGCAACGTTTCATGCGCCATGCGAATGACCTTATAAACGCGTTCCGGATTGATCATCTTAACGGCATCGATAATGCCAACGTGAGTCGTGACGTGAATGACCTTCAGCTTTGGAGCGGACAGCATCATCGAAAAATCCTTTGTACCGGTCAAGTCGGCCAAAATTTCGGTGTGTCCCGGATAAATATGTCCTCCTTTGTGAAGTGCTTCTTTGTTCAATGGCGCTGTGCAGATCGCATCTATCTCGCCGGCATTTGCAAGCTCGATCGCTTTCTTCAAAAAGCTGAAGGAGGCATGTCCAGCCTCGGCAGACACTTGTCCGATCGGCAGATCGGCCGGAACCAAATCCAAATCCAGACAGTCTACCGTGCCAAATTGAAACTGAGCCTCCGTGACGGTTTGAATGTTATGGATTTTCAGTCCTGTTTGGACAAAGCCTTCGGCTCTTTCCATGATTTTCGAATCGCCGATGACGAAAGGTCTGCTAGATTCATATACAAGGGGATCTTGCAAGGATTTCAATATAATTTCAGGGCCGACGCCTGCAGCATCCCCCATTGTAATTCCTATAATTGGTCTATTCATTTGATTGTCCTCCCTTCACAGCCACTTTAGCATGCACCAAACTATTTTCATTGCCGAAAGCACCGGCTTTCGTGACTACCCACAACGGCTTGCTCCCTACGAATTTTCCCAGTGGAATTCCCGGTTCAATCTCACTGATGAGCTGAATGCCGGATACGCTCAGATGCTTGCATACGGCCTTAGCTGTATCCCCGCCGGTTAGAATAACGCCTTGCAGTTCAATCTCTCGAATAATTCCGGAAGCAATTCCACCCAATATAGCTGCGATCCGGTTGGAAACCTCCGTAGAATCAAATCCTCTTACGGCGCCTGCCGCTTTGGATAATTGGACATGCTCGGGTGAGGAGCTTGCATAAAGAGACACATCTGAACCTGCAGCTATGGCCGTCAGGAGCTCCATCTTGCATCGCTCGATTTCCTTAGAGCAGCCCTCATCGGAGGTAAGGGCCGTAACCGTGTTAAACTCCACGGCTTTGACCTGCGGACTTAGATTAAACGCGGCAATCTGACTTCGGGTTACCTTAGAAATGCTGCCCGCAACTAAAAGTATGGGCTTATTGGTGACGGATATAACCGAATTTAAGACTTTACTGCTGCTGCTCAACAAAGCCAGCGCCTCTGGAAGGTAATCTGCGAGACCTGCCGATCCTGCCCATAGAATCCGATATTCGCTTACCGCCATGATTTCGGCGATTTGTTGCATATCTTCTCCCGAAACAGAATCAAACACAATTATTTCAATTTGTTTCTGAAGTAAAGCTTTTACTCGGGACAAAACGGCTTCCTTACCTGCACGAAGGGTTTCTAACGGGATTAGTCCCGCTTTCCGTTTCGATTGGGAAGCGAGCAGCTTTACTAAGTTTGATTCCGTTACGGGACACTTGGGATCTCTTGCTACTTCAGTCTGAGCGATCGGTACATTGTTCATATAATGGATGCCGTTTCTTGTTGTTCTGCCTAGTTTCGGGAATGCAGGCGCTACAACTGTAAAATCCACTGGGATGGTATCCGCGACGGCGTCTATTTCTGTGCCTAAGTTACCTCGCAGCGTAGAATCCATTTTTTTATATACATGCTTAAAGCCTAGTTGATTGACTTGAACCGCAGCTACCTTTGCCTTCTCATAGGCCAATTTCCTTGAAACTGACCGGCTATCCGTATCGAGAACAATGACTTCTATTTCCTGTGTGCCTGTAGAAAAATGATCAATATTAAAAATGACCTGGGTCTCAAAGCCTTTTCTTGCGAACTGCACGCCCGAGTCGGACGCTCCGGTTAAATCATCTGCAATAATTGCGATTTGCCTCATAAATGTGGTATCTCCTTGCATCTCATTCTTGTGTTTCATAAGAGTGTTTAAAGGTCCGGAGGCCAGCTCCCCCGTAATCCGGCAATTAAGGAGAAGAATGGAACCATAACAGGTACGGCTTTTGACAGAAACTCACGCATTTCTTTATCCAAGTTTCGAGTTTCTCTAGTTGTGTTAAACAAATTTATATAAATGCTTTATTTTGCAACACCAAATAAATTTTAGCTTTATACGATTATTATAAAGGGCTAAATGTTGCATAACAATATCATTATCGTTTAATATTGCAACATATTTTTAAGTTTTCGCCAAAGAGTGGAGCGATTGATGCCTAAACGGTTAGCCGTTTTGGATTGATTCATGCCTTCGTGTTGCAGGATTTCCCATAAGACTCTCTTTTCGATTTCCTCCCAGGTGCCCGACAAGTTTAAAAGCACATTGTGGCTGACATCTTCCGTTTGTATGGACTCCCTTACTTTTAGCCATCCTTCAGATGCTTCATTGGCGCCAATATAATTTCCATTCGTAACCGATAAAATGCACTCTAAGACCAGCTTCAATTGCTGTATATTGCCCGGCCATGGCTTCTGCATGAGATCGTCTTCTAATACAGGCTGTCGTATACCGACAATTTGCTTGCCATGACGGGAATTGTAATTGGCGATTAAGACGCGGGCTATTTCTCCGATATCCTCCAGACGCTCACGAAGCGGCGGTAATTGCAAGTTCGTATTGGCGAATAGATGTGCAAAATCGGCGGCTAGTTCTTCTTTTTTTAACAAGGCTTTTACTGGCAGCAGGGAAGTGACGATAAGGCGCGGATGGGCTCCTCCTTGCATGGCGGCCAGCAGCTTTTGCTGCAAATGCTGACTGGTATGCTGGATTTGCTGGAGGCAAACCGTACCGACAGATTCCATGTAGAGCAGCCCCGGCGTCGTTTCATTCCCAAATAAAATAGACTCTTGTTCGGAATCCGTTAACTTGTTGCATGGAATGACGTATAATGCATCGCCACTTTGCGAGCTGGCGGAATGGATCGCTTGAGAAAACAACGATTTCCCGCTACCGGCTTCCCCGAAAATCCAGATAGGCTTGTCCGTTTGGGCCTGCGAATTGGCGCGTTTGACAGTTTGCTGAATCGTTATGCTCGAACCGATTACCTGAGCAAAAGTAGCTATTCGGCCGGTTACTTCAAAGGTGCTTGAAATAGGGTTTTTACCGTGGTTCTCCAGCGGATACATATAGACTAAATAGGTTTGTTCCTTTGCCATGGCAGGCGCGACAAATTCAACCTTCATTTGGCGTTTATAAAACCATTTTGTTTTTTGCTGATTTCCAGAGACTGCATCGCTTTTGGCTGCTTCCTCCAAATAATGACCCCAAATCGGGTCGATGCCTCTAAGATTCATGCCGCGCATGACCGAACTATCGTAACCTAATAATAACGAGGCAGCATGATTGGCATAACGAATAACGCCGCGGTTATCTAACGCAAGTACGCCCGTACGGTGATGCTCTAGCATATGCTCAAAAAAACGTTCGTTTTCTCGGGCCTTCAATAGAGCGTCATAGATGCGTTTTACTTCCGACAGTGCCTCGAGCACGGATTCGCGGCCTGAAGTAATAAGGATGCCGTTATACCCCATCTCCTCGGCCGTACGAACCGTAATCGCATCTCCAAGAACGATTTTTGCGCCATGATTGAAAGCCGTTTGCAGCGCGGTGTGAACTTCGGTTGCATGCTCAATTGAATAGATCGGAATTTCAAAATCGAGCAAGCTCGAAACGGCCGCTGCCCCGCGGCATATATTGGGGAAGCCGATGATAGCCACCTTAGTGCTGGAGTCTTTGACTAAGGTAAGCACGCGCAAAATATCATATCCTGAGACGGGAATGTCCACAACCGGAGTTGAAATATGTTCTCTGATCACGGAAGAGGTTCCCCCGCGGCTGATGATGATGTCATATGTACGTCCTTTATCTCCGGTGACGATTGGAATCGCATTTTGGAGATCGGCTACTTCAATGTCCATCTCGATCCTCGGCTCTTCTTGTGATAAACTTTCCAGCAAACCCTTCAAACCAAGATATGGTGCAATCGCTAACACTTTAATTTTCATTTTGTAACCTCGCTTATGATCAATTATGGACTGTTGCAAAATTAAACAACTCTTATTGATTATACACATCATGAAGGGAAAGTACCGTTTACACAAAAGATTTTATCTCAATGTGAAAACTGCCGCGTACAGGACTTTCTCATAACCTGCGTCGACAATCTGATCAGCTTCTCACAAGCCATGACTGCCTGTATTTAGGAGAACGAGATTTAAAGAGTACATCATTATCCAATTACGCTACTCCACTTCCTACGACTTCTACAAGAAGTTAAGGAGCTTTCACGCTAAATTAAGCAACTCAACAAAGCAGTAACAAAAGAAGAAGCTTTGATTAAACTAGTTCGCTTTGAAGGATTAAGAACTACCTGCTTTATGTACGATTGTGGGTAAAAAACTGGGAAGATCTATCTGTGCTCTTCAAATATCCAGTAGAGACTCAAAAATTATCTACACAACAAACTTTAATGAAGGCTACCATCAACAGTTATGGAAAATAACGAAGGGAAAGAGCTTCTTGAAGCTTTATTTATCCACAATAAATGTCATTAGAAATGGACAGTCAGCGACCGAAACAGGGGCAATAACTGATAAAACTATTCGTTTTCTTCCCTGATCGTGCTTTCTAGCACCTGCTGTAAGAGAAACAATAAGAAATTCTCTAACATAAAAAAGCCACGACCTAAGACGTGGCCTTTACTTTATGCTTTGCTTCATAAAATTTGTAATCAGTAATGCCTTAAAACAGCCAACATAATTCCCAGTCGGATTAACCAAATGGAATACATCAATTACCTGTGAACCCATTTGCATTAATTCAATAATTTTATAGGATTCATCCCATGTTTTTTTGGTATTCTTTTTATTTCTTCAGAGCTAAAATAAATATTAATGTCTCCCATATATAGAAGCTCAATTTTATTCACTCCGAACGGCTCACGTTGGTCAAAATGTCAGTTACTTAAGATCTTCGCTCGCTTTCCATTCTACTAGCAGTTGCCGCAGTAAACTGCTTATTCTTGTTTGTTCAGCTATCGTTACCTGTTAGCGTATACTGGAATTACTTAACATGAGCAAAAAAACCTTTCATACACTTTGAAAAGTGAATGGAAGGTTTTCATTTATTGCTTTTCCGATAATCGCGCGGCGCTAGTCCAAACTTTCGCTTAAAAAACCTCTCGAAATTCGGCATCGTATTAAAGCCTGAGGCGTAGCAGATTTCCGTTATTGGCAGCGTTGTGCTGCATAGCAGAGCTCTGGCGAACTGCAGCCTTTTCTCTTGAAGATGCTCTTGGAATGAAGTTCCGGTTTGCTTCCGGAAGCATTCGCTGAAATAATTTGCTGAGAGTCCGACATGCTCTGCCACTTTATGGAGAGTAATCGGCTCACGGAAATGATGCTGAATGTAGATAACTGATTTCCTTATAGAAGGATGGACGGTGCGAACAGTAACGTTTTCCGCTGCCGTATTTTTTTGACTCGTTAGTCTGAATAGCTCAATCAGTATCCGCTCAAAGCTGCCTTGAACAATCATGTCGCTGCCTAGCTGCCAGAGCAGCGATTCGTCCCAAATGCGATCAAACTCAGCTTCGATCATGCCAGCTTGTGCGCTTTCAAAAGTATAAGCGAAATGAGATGCCTCTTCAAAAAGCATTTCGGTTAAAGCAGGACGAATGAATGAATCCTCAAATATAAAATCGTACAGACGTATCGTTTCGCCTTCATCCGGTATAATTTCATGGAAATCGGCGGTTGTAAGCAGAAAAGCCATCCCTCTTTCCAAAGGAGATGACTCGCCATTAAGAATATGAGTACCTCTGCCTGATACGATAAAGCCCATCTCGAAAAACTCATGCCAATGCGTATCAATTTTGTGATCGATCACATGCTTATAAATACGGAAGGGGGACGACAAGGATAAAAAGTTTTTGCTAAGCAGCCTTTCTGGTGTTTTATTGTTATCCATCCCTATTCCCCCTTCATGCTTATTTGGTCTTAACGTTAAACCACTCCGCAAATTTGGCGGAAATGTAGTCCGTCATCCATTGATTGACTTCCCATAAATCAGCGACCGGCTTATTGGTGAACGGCTCAGTCGGCATATAGCCAGGAGGTCCAAATTCTGCCGTGAAGGTAGCTTCCGCTTTCCCTTTCATCGCTTGGTCAACGAATATTTGCTGCCACCATTTTGTGAACAGCGCAAGCTCTGCTTTATATTCTGGAGCAGCAGGATGCGGAACCTGCGGTCCTTGCGGGAACCCAACTCGGCCATGAATATGAATGGTCCTCTTCATCGCAAGTGCAAGCTCATTCTCGTGATTATCCAGATGCGATTCGCATACGTTTACCCAGTGGCTAAAATCTGCCGATATCGACAAATCAGGAAATTGCTTCAGCAATCTTGCCGTTGTCCAAGGCGTAAACATCGCGCGGCTTCGATGCGTTTCGTGCCCAACCGCAATCCCGATTTTCTGCTCTACGGCAAGAGCTCCCTCATAGAAGTGATCCTGCTCTGTTTCTGTCATGCTGTCTCTCGCGCTTTGCGCTACGATAAACAATGGTTTAAAGGCTGCGGCGCGATCCACCTGCTTCTCGAAGCTGGCAAGATGGTCGCCTTCCGTACACACCTGAGCAATGAAAGCCAGCTTGTGCCGCTCGAGCGCTTCTTTAAAGGATTGCTCCTCGGGCAAAGGCGGCAGCGGCGCTTCAATGCCGGCATATCCGGCTTCCGCCGCGCGTGCTAACTGCTCATCGTAAGTGCCAGCCATTCCCCATAACGCCTTTATTGGCCTCAATTCCATGAAATACAGCTCCTTCTAGCTTCGATCATTATACATTAATGAATGGATTGCCTGCCAGATCCTTGCCTCTTGCAAGCCAAATTTTATGATTTTGGTTTTTCTCCTCATATACCTTGGCTTCTGTCGAGAAATAACGCATCGTATAGCCGCATCGGCGAAACTCGCTCGTATTGGCAGCTGCCCCATGAATGATGCGGGAATCGTGCACCGAGCATTCGCCCGGCTCTAATTCGAAATAAACGGCTTTTTCATTCTCTACTTTTTTAATTTCGGTACTAAAAATGTTTTGGCTTCCATCAACCTCTTCATATTCGGAAAATCCGTCAGTATGTGTACCGGGAATAACGCGCATGCAGCCGTTTTCCTTCGTGCTGCGGTCGATTGCCAGCCACACGGTTACGATTTTGTCAAAACTGCTAAGACGGCCGTTCCAATAAGCGGAATCCTCATGCCATGGCGTTTGCTTGCCGATCAGCGGCTCCTTGCATATGAAATGACTCGACCACAATCCAATATTTGGCCCGATTAGCGGCTCAACCAAATCGAGCACATCATCGCTTAACAGAAATTTCAGCAGCCGCTCGTCACGAAAATGTGGAGTGTCCAGCTCGCTGTTCAGCTTTCTGCCAACCAGCTCCCATTGCTCTTCGAATATGCCTGACAGCTCTGCCATTTTCTCTTGACTAAATAGCTGTTTCTTATGGAGAGCATATCCATTTTGCTTATAAAATTGAACCTCTTGCTCAGATAGTGTCGCGTTTGCCATTATTATTCCCTCCAAAATGATGTAATCTTGCGTTGTTTTCATCATAACGGAGGGGACATTTATTTACTTCTCATTCTATCCGCAAAAGTATGCATATCTTCGGCACTATCTATCTATGATTTTGAAATGACCAGAATATTTTCATATCCCTTGCCAAAACTAATATCATTAGTTAAACTAAAACTAATATCATTAGTTAAACTAAAACTAATAACATTAGTTTTAAGTGAGGGGGAACAAAGTTGATCCTATTTCAATCTATCGTGCTATTAATCTTATTTCTTATTGAGTTAGCCGCTCTCTTTTCATTAGGATATTGGGGTTTCCATTTTAATCGAGGTTGGATCGTCAGATTCGCGCTGGGAATTGGAGCACCACTTGTCATTGCGGTGTTCTGGGGACTCTTCGTAGCACCCAAAGCGACCTACCCCGTTACCATTCCTGTTCGTCACCTGCTTCAGATAGCAGTTTTCTCGTTGGCTAGTTTAGCACTTTACGCATCTGGACAGAAAACAATAGCAGTCGGTTTTTTCGTTGTTGCATTGATTGTTGTCTTATTGGTCTATTCGATGAAAATATGAAATACGAATGAAGAATATGAAGACAAGGAATCGAGGTCGGTGAGGATGAAAATCGTCGTCGTATCTGACACGCATATGCCCAGAATGAACAAAAAACTGCCGGATCGATTGCTTCGCGAGCTAAAAACGGCAAAAGCTATCATTCATGCAGGTGATTGGACGAACCTTTCTGTGTACGAGGCTTTGGTAGCATTCGCTCCGATCTACGGTGTCGCAGGAAATAATGATAGTGCAGACATTATCCGCAAGTTTGGATTGCAGAGGCAATTAGAGTTTGAGGGTGTAAGAATGGGTATCGTTCACGGTCATGGTGATGGGAAAAGAATAAATACGGAAGCGCGTGCGTTAGACGCCTTCAAGAATGTTCATTTGAATGTGCTGATCTATGGCCATTCCCATATTCCAGTACTTAAGCGGACAGGTGGCCTGCTGGTATTTAATCCCGGGTCACCTACTGATAAGAGGAGGCAGCCCATGTATTCGTTCGGCATATTTCAACTTGCTGGTGGAACAGTATCTGCCAAGCATATATTTTACAATGACAAATCGTAGGATGATAGTTCGTTCTGGCTTGAAGATCGGAAAGTACTTTGATCTTCCTTCCTTTTTTGACGTCAACTACCGAGCAGTGTTTTAATTCGCCGATATGATTTTCGTGTTCAAGAGAAATGAAGTATATTCCATAGACGAGAATTAAGCCGTTTTGTTAACATCCTTTACCACCTATAAAGGAAATAACCTTCCCCCTACCCCCGCTTCACAAACCGCACTCCCGTGCGCTGCCGGAGCAGCTCCCGGATTCCGTCACCGATGGCCCGTATGCCGGGCTCGATGAGTCCTTCCTCCACCTGTGAGACGCTCAGCCGGAGAAAATCCTCCTGCAGGAACTCCGGCAGGTACATGCGCTGGACCGGATCGACCCGCACGCCGCGCTGCAGCAGGTGGTCGGCCGCTGCCTGCGCCCGGAGCGGGGCCGGCAGCCCGATCGTGGTATAGAAGCCGGAGTACGACCTTGTGTAAGCGGTTCCCGGCGGCAGATGCTTGCGGTATGCTTCCTGCAGCAGCACCGCTTTGCGGCGATATATCTCCCGCATCCGGCCGATGTGGGCGGCGAACATGCCGCTCTCTAGGTACACCTCGAGCGCCCCTTGCGTCAACAGGGGCGAATGTACGTCTGCCGCAGCCTTCGCCCGCAGGAACCCTTCCCGCAGCCCGTCCGGCAGCACGGCCAGCCCGAGGCGCAGACCGGGAAGCATGACTTTGGAGAAGCTCTTTACATAGATGACCCTTCCGGACAAATCGTAAGCGAACATGGGGTCATTCCTCGGATCGCCATCCAGGTCGCCCATGTAATCATCCTCGACGATGTACACATCATACCGCTTCGCCAGCTCCACCATGCGCTTGCGGGCTTCGTTCGTGTGGCTGTACCCGGTTGGGTTGTGAAACCGCGAGACGGTGTAGAAGAACTTGACGTCCCCGTCCCGGAACAGCGCCTCCAGCCGCTCCAGATCCATGCCGCCTTCCTCGTACGAGATGCCGTGCACTTCACCCCGATATCCCCGCAGCGATTCGACCATGCCGGCATGCACCGGCTGTTCCACGACGATGTTCCCCTTGCCGTTCGGGAAAGGCAGTCCCACCAACAAATGCAGCGCCTGCTGAGAGCCAGTCACCACATAGATGCGCTCCGGGGCCGTGAACACCTGCAAATCCCGCAGATGCCGGGCCAGCTGGAGCCGCAGCGAGGCGAGGCCCTGACCATCCGAATACGTAAACATGTCCTCGCGGTACCGCTCGATGGCCTCATTCATGCAGTGCTGGAAGTCCCGGTATGGCATGGCGCTCCGGTCCGGGCCTGCCCACTGGAAATCGATGACGTCTGGCACCTCCGCCGCGCCTCTCGCATCCTCCCAGCCTTGGCTGCGATGCGCGATATAATAGCCGCTCTGGGGCACAGCATAGATCCGGTGCCTCTTCTCGAGCTCCCCGTATGCCCGAATCACCGTATTTCTGCTGCAACCGAATGCTTCCGCTGCTTCCCGGATCGACGGCAGCTTGTCCCCCGGCCTCATCTTCCCGTCCTTCATCTCCTGCAGGAGCTGTTCCACAATCGCTTCATACAGCATCTTCCCTTGCACTCCTTCCTGCCAACTGTACGGGTACAATCATCGCAAACGGCGGTACAGCCCAGCCGTACATTCCTATATACTCAGTGTTGTCGACACGAGCCTTTCTGTTTTGCCATTATGAAGAAGATCGAGGAGGAATGCAACTTGATTACCTGGAAAAAGAAAAACCGAGTCGTCCTGGCGCTCGCCGCCCTGCTATTCGCCGGTACAACTGGCAGTGCCGCACTTCCCGTAAATGCCGCCCCGAAAGAGACTATACTCCCCTGCAAGGAGCTATTCCATGACGTGCAGGGCACCCTGATCGTCAAAAACCTGAAGACGGACCGCGTCTACATCTGCAATCCCGAACGGAGCCAGCAGCGGTTCACGCCAGAATCGTCGTTCAAGGTGCCGAACGCACTCATCGGTCTCGAAGTGGGAGCGGTGCGGGACGAATATGACGTGAAGCGGTGGGACGGCGTCGTCCGGCCGTTCGAGGAGTGGAATCGGGACCATACGCTGGGTTCGGCAATGCGTGCATCCGCAATCTGGTATTACCAGGCGATGGCACGGGATATCGGGATCGAGCGGATGAAGAGCTACGTGGATCGTATTCGTTACGGCAATATGGATATTAGCGGGGGCATCGATTCCTTTTGGCTGGGCAGCTCGCTGAAGATCTCGGCGGAGGAGCAGGCCGGCTTCATGGAAGACCTGGTGGAGGAGACGCTGCCCTTCCAGGAGCAGACGATGAAGACCGTCAAGCGCATCATGATTGATAACGACCAGGACAACTACACCGTGCATGGCAAGACGGGCACGAGGCTGTCCGACATGGGCCTCGGCTGGTATGTGGGCTATGTGGAGCACGGGAAGACCGACTGGGTGTTCGCCGCTAACGTGGACAGCAGCGGGACGACCGCCAAGACGGTCACGCTGGAAGCCTTGAAGCGCCTCGGCATTTTGTGAGCACCTTCCACTTTATCATGT
This sequence comes from Paenibacillus sp. LHD-38, assembly GCF_031157315.1. Taxonomy (GTDB): domain Bacteria; phylum Bacillota; class Bacilli; order Paenibacillales; family Paenibacillaceae; genus Pristimantibacillus. Next base: position 125,938 of record NZ_JAVIFU010000012.1, on the reverse strand, counting down.
ATGCGGTACTGTTCGCCGGACGCGGCACGTCCGAGCTGTGGGCGTACCGGAAGGGCTGGCCGCTCAAGGTGAAGCTTGGCGGGCTGCTGCTCTCCTTGCCTCTAATGCTCATCGCGATTCAGCTGGGCGGACTGTATGCAGCCTACCTGCTGCTGTTGCCGGTGATCGATACGATTCTGCACACAGCCATGGCCGTGACGGGGATTGAAGCCCTACTCTGCCTGCGCCGGGGCAGAGCGGACAAGCGGTTCGCCGGTCTGCTGCTCCTGCTGGCGGTTCTGGTTGGCGTGATGCTCTTTTTGCGGCGGATGCTGTGAGGATGGTTGGGAAGTGAGAAGGGCCGCACCCGTCTTTCGACGCGGGGCGGCTCTTTGGCAGCGTGCGGGCATAGCGTTACGATAAATAAAGGAAAATGAACAGCGATGCGAACCCAAGAAAGGTAGTTAGGACGTGTTTTCATTAAACCATCCTGCCCGTTAGCATTATAAAAAGAGCAGGCCACTACAGCACTATTACATACTGAGAATTTTTCGGTACTAATTAATTGGCTGTTTAGGCCCATTCCATAGGGTTCTATAAGTCCGATAGAATAGGATTAAGTTGAGGAACAAAGGAGAAGATTACGTTTTGAATAAGAGAAGCACACGCAGAAGCAACCGTTCCAAAGGCCGTCTGGCATCTTTAAAGCAAACAAATCTCATAATCTATCTGGCGATAGTCATCATTTTTGTTGGTATTTGCGGAGCATTGTACGGTAAATATATGAATAAAGTTGATTCTAAGCTTCCGCTTGCTGCTTCGGATTCCCTTAATAATGGGAATAGCGGAAACGCGCCTTTGGCAGATGACTCCATCTCAAACAGAACCCTTGACAACGGAGAGGAACTAGAGTCTACAGAGGAATACAAAGATGTGACGGAAGAGCCTGCTCCTACTGCATCCAACACAACGGTCAAAGAAGGTGATAAGCCGACGGAAACTACTAAACCTGCACAGACAGAACAACCAACGCAAGAAAAAAAGGATAATGGCAATAAATCAACGGAAGCCCCTTCTAAAACGGTGAAGCTTCCAACCACCTATGTTGTCCAAAAAGGCGATACGCTAAGATTGATATCCGAGAAGTTCTATCAATCTAAGGAGCATTATGCGCTGGTTGCAGAGTATAACCATATCGTGTTTATTAATGATATGAAAGCAGGAGATACGCTTAAGATCCCAGTATTGTCATCAACAGCCGGCTCTATAGATGGCAGCCAGCAGGGAACCAAAGACTATTCGAAAATTAATTTGCCGGCTACCTATCTGATCCAAGTAGGCGATACTCTGTCAGGTGTTTCCAGAATGTTTTACAAATCGGCGGAATATGTGGATTATATTGCGAAAGAAAACAAGCTTGATAAAAATGTAGGCTTGAAAGCAGGCACCAACCTCCTTATTCCGTCCCTGAAAAATTATAAGCTAGATGAAGAAAATGGTGCAGTAGAAAATTTACCCGATTACGAGACTTCCGTTCATACCGTAAAGAGTGGCGAGACGCTCTACAGCATCTCCAAAATCTATTACGGCTCCGACAAATATGTGAAGTTCATTGCGGGTTACAATCATATTGTAAATATTGATGATGTAAAAGCCGGTACGGTGTTGAAAATTCCAAAAGCTTAGGTCAACGAAGTCTGACAGAAAGAGGGTGTCCCAAAAGCCATAGGCTTTAGGGGCACCCTCTTTTCTATCCAGGAACCTAATTCTGATTCATAGCAAGCAATGAATTTCTAAATTATCTTCTATTTATTAAATGGCATTCCGATTAAAGTTTGCAAGCAGTCCTACTTAATCGGTCGAAATGATTGAAAAAAAATATTATTTCATCCATTGAAAATGAAAGCTGCCCTCTTGGTCGAGCCGCTGGAACGTATGCGCTCCAAAATAATCCCTTTGCGCCTGCAATAAATTAGCTGGCAGCCTCTCTGAACGGTAGCTGTCATAATAAGCTAAAGCCGAGGAGAATGCTGGAACCGGAATTCCTCTGGTTACCGCGATCGATATGACATTTCTCCAAGCGTCTTGGTAGTTATCGACGATCCCCTTGAAATATTCATCCAAAAACAGGTTTTTCAACGCCGGGTCGCGATCGTAAGCATCCTTAATATTTTGCAAGAAGCCTGCGCGGATAATGCATCCCCCGCGGAATATCATCGCAATGCTTCCGTAGCTCAAGTCCCATTTGTACTCGTCGGATGCAGCTCTCATTTGTGCAAAGCCCTGCGCGTACGAAGCTATTTTGCTTGTATAAAGTGCTTTGCGCACGGCCTCGATAAACTCCTTAGGATCGCCTTCATAGCTTGATGCAGCCGGTCCATTCAACCGCTCGCTTGCAGCCACGCGCTCTTCTTTCATGGCGGAGATAAACCGTGCAAACACGGATTCTGTAATAATGGACAACGGAACTCCCAAATCTAGCGCGCTTTGGCTTGTCCATTTACCGGTTCCTTTTTGCCCTGCCGAATCAAGTATAACGTCCACCATCGGCTTGCCTGTATCCGGATCCGTTTTCGCAAAAATGTCGGCCGTTATTTCAATTAAGTAGCTATCAAGCTCGCCACGGTTCCATTCCGAGAAAATCTCATGAAGCTCGTTCGTATTCAAGTGCAATACATCCTTCAACAAGTGATACGCTTCGCCAATGAGCTGCATATCGCCGTATTCGATGCCATTGTGTACCATTTTGACATAATGGCCTGCACCGTCTTCACCGATGTAAGTGGAGCAAGCATCGCCGTTCACTTTTGCCGAGATTGCAGTCAAGATTGGCTCTACGAGCTCATAAGCGTCTTTTTGTCCGCCTGGCATAATCGAAGGGCCATTTAGCGCCCCCTCTTCGCCGCCCGAAATGCCCGCGCCGATAAAGCGGAAGCCTTTCGCTTGCAGATCTTTGTTTCTCCTTTGTGTATCAGGGAAATGTGCGTTTCCTCCGTCTATGAGGATATCCCCTTGACTAAGGAAAGGCAGGAGCTGATTAATCGTATCATCAGTCGGTTGTCCTGCTTTGACCATAATTAGTATTTTACGCGGCGCCTCTAACGCTTGGACAAACTCTTCCACGCTGTAAGTGCCTACGAAGTTTTTGCCTGGCGCTTCCGCCAAAAGCTCATTCGTTTTCTCAGGTGAACGATTATATAAAGCAACCGAGAACCCTTTACTTTCCATGTTTAATGCGAGATTCTTACCCATCACGGCTAAGCCTACTACGCCAATTTGTTGTTTTTTCATCGTAACAACCTCCTGTTAATCATAAAATGTTAGTTTTTCATTCCTGGCCCGATGCGGATAAACGTTTCATGAGCTCGGCTTTTTGTGCTTCGAAACCGGGCTTGCCTAGCAGCGCGAACATATTGATCTTGTACGCCTCCACGCCAGGCTGATCGAACGGGTTCACCCCAAGCAGCAGCCCGCTGATGCCGCAGGCCTTCTCAAAAAAGTACACCATTTCACCATACGTATATTCGCTTAGTTCATCCATTTCAACGATCAGATTAGGTACGCCTCCGTCAACATGGGCAAGCCGTGTACCTTGTGCTGCCTTCTTGTTTACTTCATCCAGCGTCATGCCAGCTACGAAATTCAAGCCGTCCAGATTGCCCTCGTCCTCTTGAATGGTCAGTTCGATGCGCGGTTTTTTCACCGACAGCACCGTTTCAATGAGATCGCGCCGGCCTTCTTGGACATACTGTCCCATCGAGTGCAAATCTGTAGTAAAATCTACAGATGCGGGGAAGAGGCCCTTCTGGTCTTTTCCTTCACTCTCGCCGAATAGCTGCTTCCACCATTCGGAAACAAAATGCAAGGAAGGTTCGAAGTTAACGAGCAGCTCAATGGTTTTCCCCTTACGGTAAAGGGCATTGCGGACTGCGGCATATTGATAGCTTTCATTTGTGGAAAGATCGGCATTATTATATTTCTGAGCAGCGGCGGCGGCTCCAGCCATCATTTGATCGATGTCGAGTCCGGCAGCGGCAATGGGCAGAAGCCCCACGGCCGTTAGAACGGAATAGCGACCGCCCACATCGTCCGGAATAACGAAGGTTTCATAACCTTCTTCATCAGCAAGTTTTTTAAGTGCGCCCTTGGATGAATCGGTAGTCGCAAAGATCCGTTTTTTGGCTTCGCTTTTTCCGTATTTCTTTTCCATATAATCCCGCAAAATACGGAAGGCGATTGCTGGCTCCGTTGTCGTTCCCGACTTGGAGATGACATTTAGGGAAATATCCTTGCCCTCGAGCATCTCGAGCAGATGCGAAATGTACGTAGAGCTTATATTTTGTCCGGCAAAATACACTTGGGTTTTACCATTCATTTGGTTATGGAACGTATGGGATAGCGCTTCAATTGCAGATCTTGCGCCCAAATATGAACCGCCAATGCCGATGACGATCAAAGCTTCGGAATGGCTGCGAATACGCTCGGCAGCATTTTTGATTCTCGCAAACTCTTCCTTGTCATATTGAAGCGGCAAATTCACCCAACCGAGATAATCAGACCCTGGTCCTTCCTTCTCGTGAAGCATACGGTGAGCCACGCCCACAAAATCATTGAAATAATCAACTTCATGCTGCTGGATAAAAGATAATGCATTGGAATAATCAAATGAAATAGACATTTGAAACTGCTCCTTTCAAACTACATTTTTTAGTTGTATTTTAAACTTGAACTGTTTTTTTCCAATCGGCAGCGAACTTCTCCATCCCTTGATCCGTCAATGGATGTTTGGATATTTGTTCAATAACCGTAAACGGAATCGTTGCGATATGTGCGCCTGCCATCGCTACGCGAGTCACGTGATCCGGATGGCGGACAGATGCTGCAATAATTTGCGCGTCCAGGTTATGAATGCGGAATAATTCTGCCACTTTCACGATTAATAGTACGCCATCTTCCGAAATGTCATCCAAACGGCCTAGAAATGGCGAGACATAGGTAGCGCCTGCGCGAGCAGCAAGGAGCGCTTGATTCACTGTGAAAATTAAAGTAACATTTGTTTTCACGCCTTTTTTGGTTAAATAACGACAAGCTTCTAAGCCTGCTAGTGTCATCGGAAGCTTTATCGTAATGTTTTTGTCATTATTATTGATTTTGATCAGCTCGTTCGCTTGCTCAATCATTTCTTCAGCTGTCACCGCATCAGGTGTTACTTCGGCAGAAACAGATTCAACTTCAGGTACTTCCCGCAAAATCTCTGCAATTCGGTCTTCGAATTTCACGCCTTCCTTGGCAACCAAGGAAGGATTTGTTGTAACGCCGGATAAGATACCAATTTTGTACGCTTTTTTAATGTCTTCCACGTTTGCTGTATCGATAAAAAATTTCATTATGATCTACCTCCATTTTTTTAATATATAAGAATTTATAAGTTTTCACTTATAAATGTGCTTATATATCTCCGCGAAACGATAGCTTTTGCCACTGAGGACAGCGACAGCCGTTTACGCTTGTTTGCTTAGCAATTGTTTAGTTTGGCGAACCACATTATCTATTGAGAAACCAAAGTAGTCCATTACCTCATTGCCAGGACCTGATGCGCCGAAAGTATCGATGGACAATATTTTGCCGTGTGGTCCCGTGTAACGCTCCCAGCCAAGCGAAATGCCGGCTTCAATCGCTATCCGTTTTGAGATGGAAGAAGGAAGAACAGACTGCTTGTAGGCTTCGGACTGACGGTCGAACAGTTCTCTGCTCGGCATTGCAACGACGCGTACTGCGAGGTTATCCCGCTCAAGCTCCGCTTTTGCGTTCACAGCCAGGGATACCTCCGAACCGGTACCGATGAGGATGACATCCGGATGATCGTTTGTTTCCGTCAGGACATAGGCGCCTTTCGCTACGCTATCAACATTGGCCTTGGTGGCTTCATAAATTGGAAGGTTTTGGCGGCTTAACACTAACGCTACCGGACCTTCTTTTTGCTGCAAGGCAAACGCCCATGCACTTGCCGTTTCATTAGCGTCCGTTGGCCGAATAACCGTAAGGCCCGGAATAGTACGCAGTGCGGCCAGATGCTCGACAGGCTCATGCGTAGGGCCGTCTTCTCCAACGGCAATGGAATCATGGGTAAATACATAAATGATTGGCAATTTTTGCAAGGCAGCCAAACGAATGGACGGCCGTAAATAATCGCTGAATACGAAGAAGGTGCTAACGAACGGTTTTACGCCGCCATGTAATGCCATTCCGTTGCCGGCTGCACCCATCGCATGCTCGCGAACACCAAAGTAGATGTTTCGTCCCGAATAGGAATCCACAGCAAAGGTTTGCTCGCCGTTTATATCCGTCATCGTGGAATGCGATAAATCTGCGCTTCCTCCAAAAATCGATGGAACAGATTTAATGTAATGATTGATAACTGCACCGCTTGCTACCCGGGTAGAAACGGTTTTGGAGGAGTCAAACGTAAGGATGTCAGCGGCATCAAACACAACCGTTCCGTCGATCACTTGCTCCAGTTCTTTGCCAAGCGAAGGATACTGTTCTTTATAGGAAGTTAATAATCTTTTCCAATCCTCTTCTTTTGCTTCGCCATTATGCTTGAGCTGGTCAAAATGAGCTTTGACTTCCGCCGGAACGGTAAACTCTTCCTCGTACTGCCAGCCGTAAGCTGCCTTCGTTGCTTTTGCCTCTTCCTTGCCTAGCGGATTGCCGTGTGCTTTGTTCGTTCCCGCTACCTTGCTTCCAAAGCCAATAATCGTCCGGATTTCGATAATGGTTGGCTGCGATTCGTTTTGCTTGGCAGCTTCGATGGCTTTCGTAATTTGCGCCACGTTATTGCCGTCCTCAACCCTTAAATATTCCCATCCTGCTGATTCCGCTCTTTTTTGCATATTCTCTCCGAAGGAAAGGTTTAGGTCTCCATCTAACGAGATATCATTGGAGTCGTACAAGACTACTAATTTTCCAAGCTTCATATGTCCTGCCATGGACATTGCCTCGTACGCGACTCCTTCCATCAGACATCCGTCACCAACAAGCGCGTACGTATAATGATCGATAACCGGAAAGCTGCTTTGGTTGAACTTTGAAGCCAGATGAGCTTCTGCCATTGCCATTCCGACAGCCATGGCAAGCCCTTGACCTAAAGGGCCCGTCGTTGCTTCTACGCCATCCGTGTGGCCAAATTCAGGATGCCCTGGTGTTTTGCTGTTAAACTTGCGGAACTGCTTCAAATCTTCAATCGATACCTTATATCCCGACAAATGCAGGAGACTATAAAGCAATGCTGAGCCGTGGCCCGCAGAAAGGACGAAGCGGTCGCGGTTGAACCACTTGGCATGGCTTGGATTGTGATTCAGCAATTTGGACCAAAGGGCATACGCCATTGGCGCAGCTCCCATCGGAAGGCCCGGATGGCCTGAATTAGCGCTGTTTATGGCATCAATAGACAAAGTACGGATCGTATCAATAGCTAACTGGTCAATGGTTTGTGTGATAGGCATATTCTTCTCCTTGCTGTGCATTTATTTCTTGTTCAGGCTTGGAATCGAACCACCAGTGGTAGCCGTCTTTTGCCAATAGCTCATCGGACTCGGCAGGACCGTAAGAACCTGCTGCATAAAGATGAAGCGGAGCAAGATTTTCTTCAAACGCATGCAAGATGGGTTGAACCCATTTCCAAGACAATTCAACTTCATCCCAATGCGCGAAAAACGTTGGGTCTCCGTGTAAAGCGTCGTGGAGCAAATTTTCGTAAGCCTCGGGCACATCAGTTTGACTCGTATGAAAGTCGATGTTCATAGGCTTGAACTCCCCTTTTTGCTGCGGGTCCCTCGAATTCAATTGCAATGTAATGCTTTCGTCAGGGCTAATTTCAAATACTAACAAATTCGGTATTTTACGATCGTCATTTGCTGTGGATTGCTGCTTTAACGGTTCTTTGAACTCGATGACGATTCGCGTTGATTTCTCCTTCATTCTTTTGCCTGTTCGGATATAAAAAGGAACGTCCCGCCAGAATGCGTCATCGATCTGCAATTTAGCCGCTATAAATGTGTCATTCATGGACGTTTTGGCTATGCTTGGCTCGGAAGTATACCCAACTACCTGCTTCCCTTGGATGGTTCCCTCTTGGTACTGGCCACGGATCACGCTCGATTTAACATTCTCTTTCTCGAGCGGCTCAAGGGATTCCATTACCAGCTTCTTCTTAAAGCGAACGTCTTCGGAAGTACTGTTCGTAGGAAGGTGAATCGCCACCATCATAAGCAATTGCAGCATATGGTTTTGAAACATATCCCTGACCGCGCCTACATGATCGTAATATCCTGCTCTTTCTTCAACGCCAACGGTTTCGTTTGCCGATATCTGCACGTTCGCAATGTAACGGTTAGACCATAATGCTTTTATGACCGGATTAGTCTTCTGCAAAACCTCAAGATTCTGCACCATCGGTTTGCCCAGATAATGGTCAATCCGGAAAATTTCATGCTCCTCAAAAGTTTTGCTCAGCTTTTGATTTAACTCCCGGGCCGATTGTAAATCGTGGCCAAAAGGCTTTTCAATGATCAGGCGCTTCCAGCCCTTTGCTGAACCAAGACCGCTTTCTTTGATGTTGGATGCTATCGTTTCAAAAAACTCAGGCCCAACGGATAAATAAAACATCCGATTCGGTGATAAATTCAGCGCTTCCTCTCGTTGCTCAATCATCTGCAGGAGTTTCTGGTAATCCTCTTTATGGCTTACATCCAAAACGCTATAACGGAATGCGCTTAGGAATTTTTTGATTAATGCGGGATCGTTTGCTTCACGTCTGGAAAAGTTACGAAGGGATTGCTCGACATTTGCTTGAAATGTTTCATCGGATAATTCCCTTCTTCCAAGACCAATCACAGAAAATGATTGCGGCAGCTTCTGATCGACAAATAAATTATACAAGGCAGGGTAAATTTTTCTTTTAGCTAAATCCCCTGTTGCTCCAAACAAAACGAACGTTGTTGCCTCCATTTTATTTCTCCCTTCAACATGGCTTCTCTTAATATCTTTCGTATCCACATGAGGCAGTGGCTAAAGCAGCAGCACTGTCCCTCCAAATCAATAAGCACTGGTTTCTTTTTCTTAGTTTCACTATAATACGAATACGACCTATACAAGTAATTAATATATTTCACAGGAGCTATAGACCACATCTATGAACATTTTTGAGCTGGCACCGGTATTCCAGAGCCGTAGGATCAAAATTGCGCATTCCCTGAACAGGAGTTACGATCCAACACATACTGAGCGTTTCTCAGAGAAAAACAAAAGATGGCTTACCATAGAAATGGTAAGCCCATCATCTTTCATTAGATCTGATCCAAGTTGCGTGAACGCATCTCCACCATTAAATGGTTGAAATGCCGATAACGAATCGATAACGTACGTCGCCTTGTTTAATCCGATTCCAAGCTCGATCCACTTCATCTGCGCGAATTCTTTCAATCTGGGGAACGATACGATGTTCAGCACAGAAATCCAACATCTCCTGAGTCTCTCGAATACCGCCTATACTTGAACCGGTGAAGTTTTTTCTTGCCAGGATCGAAAACATATTGAATGATACTGGCTCTGCGAGCAAACCGACGTTAACAAGTGATCCGCCAACACCTAATAACGATAAATAAGCATCGATGTCGAGAATCGTTGAAACGGAGTTTAGAATTAAATCATGCCAGAACTAGCATTCCAATGCTTTAGCGGAGAGTACGTTGAGATACCTGCACATAATAACGGGGCAGCAACGTCAAGTCCAATAGTATCCGGGATTCGAACCACGTATTCCTCGTCCACAACGATTTGCGAGCTGTAACCGCCGTAAGTGGGGTTCCCTTCATAATCAAGTGCATTGTAAGTATATACAACTCCCTTTTTGCAAAATTGCTCTTCACCGGACAAACAATATTCGCACATGCGGCAGGAATCTACCAAGCACCCTACACCAACTTGATCGCCGACCGAATATATAGATACGTGTGAGCCCACTGCAGTCACGATACCAGTGATCTCGTGCCCAGGCACCATTGGGAAGATCCATTATTAAAGGAGTTTACAATCTGGAGTTAACTCCAAGTCAATACAAATATCTAATCAATCAGGGAAGAGAACCGTTGTTCAAAGGGCTTAGACGATTTTCTTTCAACATACGTTTCACAAAGAAAGTAAACATCAATAAGGAAATAGTGACCGACACAGCGCTTAGCGTGAACAAAGCCTGATAACTCATGTACTGGGAAACCCAGCCCAGCATGATTGCTCCAATGCCGATGCCGAGGTCCGTTGCAGTCAATAAAGAAGCATTGGCAACCCCTTTACGGTCAGGACGGGCTAAACGTATCGTTGCCGCTTGAAGAGCCGGCTGTGCGGAACCGAAACCGATGCCGTACAGAACCGCCGAAACGAGTACGCCGAACAAATTATTCGAGAAGCCCAAAGCAAGCATAGCAAAAATCGTGATCACAAGACCTGGTACAATGACAAACGTCTCTCCTTACCGATCCGAAAGTTTTCCCGAAATGGGGCGGCTCAGCGCAAGCGTTGCGGCATAAACCTGAAAGAACGCACCGGAATTGACTTTGATCGAGTCAGCGAATAGCGGGACAAACGCTGTAATGCCGCCATACGCAACTGTAAGAAAAAAAACCGATGCCGTGATGGGCAAAACCGATTTTTCGAATAATTCGATTTTCCGAGCGCCCGGTTGCGGCCGGAAAGGCATTTTTGCACCCATCGTCAATAATAACGCTGCCGCAGAGAGTCCGGTGGCGATTAGAAACAGAGCGTGATATGATAGGCTCTTTGTAATCCAGATGGCGAACAAAGGGCCGACCGCCATAGCCAGGGTCATGGCTGTACTAAACCACCCCATGCCTTCTCCGCGTCGGGCTGACGGTATGATATCCGTAACCGCCGTGAAAACTGCGGTTGTAGATACGGCCCAGCTCATTCCATGTAATATTCTAAGCCCCATCAGAACGAGGATTCCGCCAACCCAGTCATACATATACATCGCTAAAGTGAAGAGAAGCAGTCCCCACACGATAAATGGACGCCTGCCGAATCGGTCCAGCAGACCGCCGACGATTGGGCGAAAAATAACGGCAGACAGCATAAACGCGCCTACAGCCAAACCGACCTGCGATTCATTGCCACCCATCTGTTTGATGAACATTGGCAGGGTAGGTAGCAGGAAAAAAAATCCGGTAAATAAGAAAAGCATCCCTACGGTCATGAGAATCAACGACTTCGTCCATAGACGTTTCAAATTTCATTCCTCCTCGGGTGAAAGAAAGATACTGCGCTCTATCTTTTCGTTACATCGATTTGCCGCGCACGAGCGAGCTTGATGAGCACTAGATGATGCCTATAAGTTCGAGTTTCTCTCGATTCCTGGATAGTCGTCCATTTTCCTTGTAGAGAAAGACGGACCATTGTGCGTTCAATGGTCCGTCTTCTCGTTTAGATACCGTAAATCTGATGCGGTAAGTAAGGCTCCTCTAGGTACGCAATTTCATTTGCATCCAACTTTACCGACAAAGCAGCAACTGCATCCTCCAGATGAATTGACTTTGTTGCCCCGACGATCGGTGCCGTTACCGGCTCCTTTTGCAGTACCCAAGCAAGCGCGACTTGCGCGCGAGAAATGCCCCGCTTTGCGGCAATTTCGGCCACTCTCTCTACGATCTTGCGATCGGCGCTGACCATTGCTGCAACTAATCTTTGTCCGGCTTCATCTATCTCTGAACGGGCTGTCTTCTCATTCCAATCTCGAGTTAACCTGCCTTTAGCTAGCGGGCTCCATGGAATCACACCGATTCCCTCTGAGCGGCAAAGTGGCAGCATTTCCCTCTCTTCTTCCCTATACAGCAAATTTAATAAATTCTGCATGGAGACAAACTTGGTCCACCCGTTATTTTCGGCGACATGCTGCGCTTTCAAGAACTCCCAAGCATACATCGAGGATGCTCCTATGTACCTTGCCTTACCTGCCTTTACTACATCATGGAGTGCCTCCATCGTCTCTTCGATTGGCGTCGTGTGATCGAAGCGGTGGATTTGGTACAAATCGACGTAATCCGTGCCCAGCCGTCTTAAGCTGTTATCAATTTCGCTCATGATGGCCTTGCGGGAAAGTTCCCCACCGTTCGGACCTGGATGCATGCGAAAGTGTACCTTTGTCGCAATTATGACCTCATCACGATGCGCGAATTCCTTCAATGCACGTCCTACGATTTCTTCGCTTGTTCCGTCAGAGTATACATTCGCAGTATCAAAGAAGTTAATGCCGAGTTCTAAAGCTCCTTTAATGAATGGCCTGCTCGTTCATTCAGCGACCATGGAGCGATCCCGCGTTCGGGTACCCCATAACTCATGCAGCCAAGACATATTCGTGAAACTTCCAAACCAGTTCGGCCAAGTTTTACATAGTCCATTCGTCGATACGCTCCTCTAATTTTATTGGAAGATAAACTATTACCATATTCCTCCTCACTCTGGTTGTATTAAGCAGTTTACAGTCTGGAGTTAACTCCAAGTCAACATTAATTTTAGACAGCTTTTTAGATTACCAAGCTTGGCGCGTCAAGTGATTTCTATGAGTCTTTCGAAAACACTTCTTTTGCAACCATAATTGCGGACATCGACTTTGGCCATCCAGCGTAAAAAGCAAGATGGATAAATACTTCTTTTAGCTCTTCTTCCGAAATACCGTTTTCTTTCGCTTTTCTCAAATGAAATCCCAGTTGTTCCGTATTTCCGCTAGTTATTAAGTTTGATACGGTTATTAAACTGCGGTCACGTGGAGAAAGCTCTTTACGCTCCCATATATCCCCGAATAAAACATCATCGGTCAATTCTACGATTTTCGGCAAAAAATCACCTATCATTCTTTGTGCGGCTGTAAGTTCTTTATTATTTGACATTTTGTATTCCTCTCTTTCGTTACATCTCTGTTGATTTTAGAAGACGTACAGCTTTGAAAAATTGAGTCAGCAGCTAATTCGGTAAAAGAGCCTAAACTTCAAAAAATTAATAAACCTAAATACATTAATGAACATTTGTGTAAAATTATATTAGCAGATACAGAACGTATGCAATGGTTAAAAGGGGGCTCTTTGTCAATTTGTATACAAATGCTTTATTATCGTTAATTATTATTACTAAGCATGGTGACTGCCAAATAGTTATATTCAATAAAATAAGAAGCAGATGCCTTAGGCTAACTGCTCCTCTATGTTCAAATCCATCTTTATTACAGGTGATTGTTATTTACATTCCCGACACGCATTTCCTGACAGTTAGCTTATTATAAAAAAGAAACAGCTGCCGTAGCAGACTGCTTCTTTTTCTGTTCAGCTATAAAATGTTTTTTCTTAATTAAGTGATTACTTTTTTTCCATAACCGCAAAGTAGTTACCTTCATTATCAGCGAAGTTGAACACTCTTCCATGAGGCATATTTACAAGTTCTCCGACTGTGATATTTTTGTCTGTAAAATCTTGATATAAGGTATCGAGTTCTTCCGAGAAAAACAATAACGAAGGCGTATTGAGATTTAATTCTGGCTGCATTTTAGCAATTAGTTCCTTATTGTGGAGTACGATACTCGTTTGCGCTTCGTTTGTTGGAGCAATTTCAATCCATCTGATATACTCGTTTTTTTCCTCAGCAACTAAGCGAAACCCTGCTTTTTCTGTCCAAAATTTCAATGACTCATCTTGGTCATTCACATATAACATAATTTGACCGATTTTATTAATCATTTGTTAATCATCTCCATTCTTCTAATTTTGTATATAATTCATTGCTTTTCGAAACACTTCAATAGTATTTTTGCATTTTTATTATATAAAATTTTACAATTCAGTTCAACTATTCTGCCCTTTACATAGCATGAATTCTACTTTCTAGAGTATAAAAAAGCATAACCAAACTGTAGTTATCAGTTTGGTTATGCTTAGCTTTATGACTGCTGTCCGGTCTACATCGTACCTCCGCCTCTACGAATTTGTGCGGGAATTTTCTCAGGCCCTTCATTAATATAGTCATAAATGAACGTAGCAATTTTCGTCTCATCGTATTCGGCCAGCTCCATCGATTTGGTCCATGCTGTGACGACGACCTCTTTACCGGCGGGGATATCTTCATTTGGCACGGCTAATATTCCGGCCCCCGCTTCTCTAAAGTTCACAAAATATTTCAGCTGCTCAATAATCTTTGAATCTGCTCCGGGACGGTAATAAATAATGATATCGCCATGCTCTAAATTATGAACGAGCATCTCGTTTGACGGTTTTTCCGTATAAAAGCCAAATTTCAAATCATGTGGACTATGCGTCCCTGAGGTAGGAATTTTCATTTCATAGGAAACGGGATCATCCGAATGCTCCGATCCGTAATTTTTGTCGTCGGTTACATCAATGTCTGCTTTTAGATTCAAAGTGTCTACATCGAATTCTTTTCCTAGATCCTTAGCAAAGTGTACGATTGCGACAATGACAGATATGCTCAAAAGCAGATGCGCTGCCCAACGCATTTTTTTTGTTTTTTGTTTTAAAGCTGCTTTCTGCTCCTTCTTTAGCTTGCTCGTATTTTCCTTATTCCATTTGGATGCAAACCAATAGCCAAGCAGCGCCATGACCAAAATAATGGCTGCCGTATAAAGTAAAAAGTAAGAAGAACCCGATTGCTGATGTATTAACATATGATCATTCATAAAATTATCCACACGCTCCTGACACTACATTATGTAGTGTATAATGGTAAAAAACTATGTGACGGCTAATACAATCATGCCCATAAATAAGAGCAGAACATGTATAGAAATCACAATAGAAATCATTCCTAAACGAACAGGAATCACTTGATTCGGATCGACGAGCTGCTGCAATCTGTAATTGACTGCCCCGTCGGAAAAATAAACTAATACCGGTGTAGGATTATCGCTGAATCCTTTTTTTATAAGCTTTAGTAATGCGCTTCCGAGACCGAGCTCTGAGCCTGTTTTCTGAACAGCATATTCGTCTGCAAGCAGCTCGCTAATCAGCTTAAAATTCCGATAAGTCCATTTCGTTATTGGAATAAACCATAGCGATTGGGAGATTAGCTGCAGTAGAAATATTTTCAGAGAATCGTAATGCGATTGATGGAACGCTTCATGTGCAATAACCGCTTCCAGCTCTTCCTGGTCAAGCATCTCGACTAACCCGCTGGACAGCACGACTAACGGCCTTCTGAATCCCACCGTAAACGCCATGGCACGATCGTGATCGATAACAATTATGTTCTGATTGAGAGGCTGAAAATCTTGAATGATATTCGCCGTCAGAACGATATTTCGAAGCGACATCAGTCTCGTTTTAAACCGTCTAGAGAGCACGTATTGCTGGGTTAGCTTCAGGCATGTAATTACAATAGCATAAGCGATTAAGGAGTTCAGAAAAGTAATAACTAAAAAATAATACAAGGAATTCTCTTTAAATAAACTGATGCAAAACTTAAAAAAATTCACTTTTACGTTTACGTCGAACAGGAGATGAGCTAAATACATTCCCATCTGGCTCCAGACCAAAATAGCGATGAAGAAACTTACAGCCATTATCGCAGTGGACTTCCGCTTCCATCTCATGACGGTTTGTCCTTTTTTAATTGCTGAATTTTTTGTTCAAGTTTATCAAGCAAAGATTGATCGACGTCTTTAAGGGCATCTATCATATGATTGATGACTACGCCGCCAAACTCGTCCATTAGGTTTTCGGTTAAACGTTTGGATTGCTGCTCAATGAACACATCCTTCGATTCGACGGGGCGGAAGAGCGATAGCCTGCCTTTTGATCTTTTTTGTAAAATGCCTTTTTCTAATAAGCGGTTCATAACGGTCATAACCGTATTAAAATTAATTTGCTTTTCCTTCTCCAAACGAAGCTGGACTTCTTTAATGCTCAGCTCCTCAGCTTCCCATAGAATGTCCATAATCTTGGCTTCCAAAGAACCAAAAAATCGGTTTAAGCCGACTTCACCGTATTTAAAGTTTTTTATATCCATGGGTCTCCCCTTTCACTACATATTATAGTGTAGTCAAAATCTCATTTCAAGTGAGAACATATGGCGCTCTATAGATAGCAAGTATGAAATGTATGTTTGCTGCTCACCCTATACTTGCTGGAGGTGATTAAAGTGACAGGAAGAAACAATAAGCCCGATAATGATGGTCCAGCTGCAAGTCCCTCCCGGCTTGAACAATTCGGCGACAAAATGAGCCGGGATGACGAATCGATTCCTAAGAAATCGAACAAAAACAACAATAAGAGCTGCTAATATGCAGCAAGGGCAGCCCCTAACAGGAGCTGCCCTTACAAATAAACCAAAATAGAACATTTGTTCCCGTATCGCAAAAAGGGCATTTTTCAATAATTAGCCGATATCAACAAGCGATTTCATAATTTTTATGCTTAATAAAGAAGTTGATTCGCATGATATGTAAATTTTACCATCATTACAAGTTATATACGTTTTTCTTCATAAAACAAATCAGAACATTTGTTCTCATTCCCGGGTTTTCGCCATTTTTTGATCAAAAACAGCTAAAAAAACCTCATTTAACATCAATAGAAGAGAACTCATCAGTCCCATGGATGCTTAACCGTCAGAAATCCCGCGAATTTTTTACTCTCGTCTCTTCTTATCTTACGCATTTCCGCACGGTGCGGAGCTGTTTCGAACAGCTTAAGCTCTTCTTCCGTCTCCGGTACGACGAGCGGTACGGGTACAGGCTTGCGATTCTCATCAAGCGCAACAAAAGTTAAAAAGGATGTGGCAGCTACCTTGCGTTCTCCGCTGAGCAAATCTTCTTTGATCACCTTCACAAACACCTCTACGGAGGTGCGTCCCGTCCATGTAACGAAGGATTCTAAGCATACTGAATCCGAAGGACGAATGGGATGCAAGAAATCTACGGAGTCCGTTGATGCCGTTACAACGGAACGCCGGCAATGCTTTGTCGCCGCAATCGACGCTATATCATCGATATAAGCCATTAATTTGCCGCCGAATAAAGTATTGTGATTATTGACGTCCGGCGGAAATACCCTTGCTGTTTTATAGCATTTTGATTCGCGTGAGAATCTTTTTTCCATCGATTATCTTTCCCCTTTTGTAAATACAGATAGCAGCTCTGCAATCGCTTTTTCTTTATCAACCTCTAAACAGATATCTACGGGCCGGCCAACGACAGATCGAACTCTGCGATCCGTGATGATCATACCCGCGGTGAAGCCGATTCCGCAATCTACGACTGCGTTCATCGTTTCCACATGCACAAGCGTCGGGTTAACCGCTACGATTACCGCCAACGGATCATGCATAGGGCACTCCCCTTCAAAATGATTAGAGAAGGCGTAAAAATCAAAATAACACTCTAATGCAGCGTCCAGGAAGTTAAATATTTCGCGCTTGTCCGCAGCGACCTCACGAGATAAATACTGCATATGGCTCTTCGTTAAACGAGTTTGCTGCGTGACGTCAAGTCCCACTATCGTTATAGGAAGATCCGACTCAAAAACGAGAGCGGCAGCCTCCGGATCTCCATACAAATTAGCTTCGCTCACGGGCGTAATATTACCAGGGGCAAATACCGTACCGCCCATAATAACAACTTTTTTAAATTTAGATGATATGGATGGATCAAGCTGCAAAGCTAATGCCAGATTCGTTAATCTCCCCACCGTTACCAAAAATAAGCTCACCCGGTGCCTCGTTTACCTTCTGCACGATGAACTCCGCGGCGGATTCCTTCACAGGTTGATGAGGTGAAGCCGGCAAGACCGCATCGCCAATCCCGTTATGGCCATGAATATGTGGAACAGCCCCTGGAAATACCCGGTTTAGAGGTCCTGAAGCCCCTATTGCTACAGGCACCTCATAGCCGCAATCCGCAACTTGAATGACACGCAGCGTATTCTCCGTGGCTTGTACAACATCCGTATTACCGAATCCGGTCGTAATGCCTTCTACTTTTATCTGTGGCGAGAGCAATGCATATAAAATCGCTAAAGCATCATCAATGCCAGTATCTACGTCCAGCAGCATCCTGTTTCTCTTTGACATGTCATGATACCTCCCTCTACTATCGTATATTGTAAACGAACAAAGGGAGAAAAACCAAGAAGCAGCAAAAAAGATGTGCTTCTTTACGATAATGAAACCTTATTTTGTAACCATTAACCAAAATAAAAGCTAATATAAATCATAATAAGCAAACCAATGATAAAAGAATACGTCGCCGACCGTTCGTAGCCGTGTCCATGGGTTTCTGGAATAAGCTCTTTATATACGATGAACAGCATGGCTCCTGATGCGAAAGCTAACCCATAACCAATCAGTCCCGATATATAGCTTGCGGCAAAATAACCCACGATCGCAGATACTACTTCCATTAGTCCAGTCAAGGTAACGATAAGCATCAGCTTCAGCTTGCTTACCTTTGAATGAATGAGGAAAATGGCCAATACCAGTCCTTCCGGTATATTTTGCGCACCGATAGCAATGGCTACCATGGGACCAAGTCCGCCATTCGCGCTAGCGTAGCTAAAACCCGTACTCAGTCCTTCCGGAATATTGTGTATGAACAATGCGAAAATAACGAGCAGCGACTTGCTGTCAAAGGATGATATCCCCCTTTTCTGCTCGATATCGATATGAGGTATGTTTTTCTCCAACAGATCAAGCGCGATGACGCCGATTAACAGCCCTAAAGTTAACGGAATGATTCCTGATTCCTTCAATGCTTGCGGCAATAGACCAAACGTAGAAGCCGAAACCATAATTCCGGCGGTAAAGGCGATAAGTACATCCTTCCATTTCTCGGAAAGGCTTTTTACAAATAGCAGCGGTACCGCTCCTAGTACGGTTGCCATTGCCGAGATAAAGCTTCCTATGAGTGCTTCTACCATGATGTCTCTCCTAACCGGGCAGAGCACTACCCCTAAGCTTCTTCCTTATATTATGCGATACAATTTCAAACCATCCAATATACAGGCAACGGTTCCTGCTCGGCTAATTGCTTTAATTGCTCATTGCGATGCTCCAGAAACCTCCTCATGTAATGTCTCAAAACAAGACGTTCTACCAACCAGCCCAAAAAACCAAGCGGCGCCTCAAAGCGCAATGTATCAGTCATAAGCGTACCTGCACCTTGTTTCTCAAATCGATGAACATGCTTTAAGCTTTTAAAGGCTCCTTTTTGCGTTTCGTCTACAAATAAGTACGGGGCGTTAAACTCCGTTATTTTCGAGGTCAGCCTTTGCCTAATCCCAAAATGCGTCGCTTCAAACGTGACGAGTTCCCCTCCATTAATTCGGCCGGACGTCACGCCGGCTACCGCTTGCTCACGGGTATGCTTCCAAACCGTTCTTGTATGTATATCGATATCGCGGGCCAAATCGAAACAAACCTCAATTGGAGCCTTAATAAATATTTCCGTCCTAACTTCAACCATTACGTTCACCGCTCTTTTCTTTCAATACTATGCCAATCCTTCTTTTACAAGGTTCATAAAATAGGCTTGATGCTCCGGCAGGCATGCAATCAAATAAGGCTGTTCGTTTATCCCGGTAAATGAATCGCCACTGTAATCAATGATAACCCCGCCAGCTTCCTTTACCATAAGAATACCAGAGTAAAGGTCCTCGCCTTCCGAGTTATACACTATGATGGCATCCAAATCACCTCTAGCGAGCATCGTCCATTGCAGAGTCGGCGCCCAAAGCCGCATCATTCGTTTCGTATTTACGTCTATGTAATGTCTAAGCTTAACCGCCCGTTGCTCATTCTGAACAGCATGGCCTTGGATCCAGCCGACTCTCGCTTTATTGAACGCCTTTGCCCGATTCATAAGTACGGGAAGCGTATTACAGCGTGTGCCTTCCCCTAAACTTGAAACATATAACCGATCGGTCATCGGCTCATAAATAACTGCCAATACAGGGTTTCGATTATAAGCCAGCGTGATCGAAATGCCGAATAGCGGCATGCCCACCGCAAAATTATTCGTTCCGTCAAGCGGATCCACTAACCACATCCAGTCGCTCAAAAGATCATTTTCCCCATACTCCTCAGATCGTATCTTGTGATCCGGAAATACTCCTCGAATTTTATTTAAAATAATGCGTTCTGCTAAATGATCAACTTCGGTAACAATATCCCCGTGATCATCCTTTTCCTCGTAGCTATCAAGAGTTCCGAACCGTTCCTTGGCAAGCCTTCCCGCTTCATAGGCTGCTGCAATGGCAATCTCTCTCGCCGTATTTATTATCGTATGGTTCAATGCAATGGCCTCCTTCATTTATTTTTCACTCGGGATGTACGCGCGTATAAATAAAGTCTTTATTTGCCTGTGTAAAAATGCAAACGATTTCCAAACGGATCGGTCAGCTTAACTTGATTCCATTCATCATCAAAACCAGGTCTAGCAAATTTGAAGTTCTTGCTTAGCAAATGCTGCTGGAGCGCCTTTGCGTCTTCAACCTCTATCCGAACGGCAGAGCCTGGCGTGCAATCTCCATAATGCTCAGATAAATGAATGATGCAGTCTCCATTCGAGATTTGCATATAGAGAGGCATATCCGGTTCGAATCGGTGCTCCCAGTCGCATGTAAACTCCAAAAAATCCAAATAAAATTCACGTGCCTTCGCTTCGTCAAAGATACGTAGGATCGGAACGGTACGCTTCATTGCGGTTATCATCGATTACACATCCTTTGCCTGTAGTTAATCTTCCATGATTATACATTGGTTTCTCGCCATAGAGAAGACAGAAAACAGGAAAAAGGACTGCAGCCTACAGCGAAAATCGCTAGTAAGTACAGTCCTTTTATCCAAGCCGTATCTATTATTTTACGATGCTTTCCAGTACATCATCAATAACTTGTGAGTATGCTATCGTACCTGCGTACAGCCAGCTTGATGTGCTAGGGTATTCGTAAAGCTTGCCGTTTTTAACGGCAGGAATGTTCTGCCAAATTGGATCACTTAATGCTTTCGAATCAGCTTCTGTTCCGCTGTTGATAAGGAACAAATGATCAGCATCCAGCTCCGCTAGCTTTTCAAGAGGAATCGCATTCCAGTTACCAGTTCCCGCAGCAGAGATCTCTTTTACGACCTCAGGAACGGCCAATCCAAGTTGGTTATAAAGCAAGTCGCCGCTCGAAAGCTTTTCACTTACGATATAAAAGCTTCCTTGCACGAACCAAAGTGCTGCTGCTGACTCGCCTGCTGCTGCGCCTTGGATTTTTTCTTTCGCTTCCTTCGCTTTCACGTCGTAAGCATCCAATACTTTTTGTGCTTCTTCGCTCTTGCCGACAACCTCGCCGATTTTCAGCAAAGCTGCGCGCCAGTCAGCCGTTAATTTATCGCCAACTGTAAATGTTGGAGCGATTTTAGAATATTGTGCAAACTTGTCGCCTTCTACATTGCTGTCATAAGCCATAAGGATAAGATCCGGTTCAAAGCTTGTTACTGCTTCAAAAGGAAGGTCATAAGCGATAGTAGGCACATCGGCAAGTGAATCTTTTAAGTAATCTTGAGTACCGTTCGGAACGGACCATTGCGCAACAGGTTTAATACCCAAAGCTACTAAATGATCTTCTAAGTATGATGCAATGATACGTTGAGGGTTAGCGGGTACCGTTACTTCGTTGCCAAGCGCATCCGTAAGCGTTCTTTCTGTTGGTGCTTCCGTAGCTGCCGGCGCATTGGTTGCCGCATTGGTTGCCACATTGTTTCCAGCTTCATTTGTTTTATTGCTTCCGCAAGCCGCTAGCCAAAGCGACATGACCATCAAACTCACTAATACCAGTACAAACTTCTTGTTGCGTTTAATCACTGTGCTTCCCCCTGTAGGACAATTATATTGGCTTGAAGTGAAACGCCACCTCAAAAGACACCTAATGATAACAATTATCATTTTCATTGTCAACTAGGTTAAATGCTCTTACTACAAGCGTAAACGGCTGTCGCCGTCCTCAGTGACAAAATCTATCGTTTCGCGGAGATATATAAGCACATTTATAAGTGAAAACTTATAAATTCTAATATATTAAAAAAAGAAACCTGCGCTTCGACTCACAAGAAACGCGGATTCCTATTTCTACCTTATGCTATCCGCCTCATTCAAAAAATGCTTAATGGATTCATACAGCCTGGACTTCTCGGTGCCGCGAATATTATGTCCTGACTGCACAAAAGGTCGAACCGTAATATCGCTGAACAGCTGCTTATATTTCGATAAATCCGTTTCCTTAAGAAGTGATCCCTCTTGCAAGCCGTATAAGACCAAAGTGGGCAAGCTAAGCTTAGCCTCCAGCTCTAGCTGCGTAGATTCTCGTTGAATGCCGCGTACCGCTTCTGGACTTATGTTATTTACACGTCCGGAGGGTACAAGATAATTTGAAATATAATCCTCAGCCCATTCAGGAGACATCTGCTTATGCTCCGGAGGATAATCCTCTACGATGAGTGACGTCAACCGATTCACATGCAGCTGGGCATAGCCTAATGCATAGGATACGCCGCGAGAGTAACCCATCAAGTGGAAGCAGTCTATCGATGCATCTTGAATCACCGCAGCTAGATCCGAAAGATGATCTTCTAAATCATAATGCATTTGAGGAGTATCGCTATTTCCTCTTCCCCGAAAGGAAAGGACGATGGCTCTTCGCGGCAGAAGAAACGTTAACAGATCCTCGTACTCTTCCGCCGTTTCCGACAGCCCGGGGCAAATAACCATAGGCGTTAGCTGCAGATCAGATTCCGGCTTGGTATCCAAATAATGAATTTGAACATCTTGATTATTTACCATGACTGATTTAATCAATATGATCACCTTTTCCTTATTATTAACCGGGAGCTTACCGTTCTCTGGGAATCAGATAACACTTATCTGAATTCGTAAACCCAATGCGCGGATAATAATCGACAGCCGTTGGAGCAGAAAGCAGGACGAGTGAAACCTCGGGTCCCAGCGTCTCCCTCAGCAGCTCTACAAGCTTCTTCCCTATGCCAAGCCTTTGATAGTCGTGGTTAACGGCAAGGTCAGAGAGATAACAGCAATATACAAAATCCGTAATGGCACGCGCTATCCCTATCAGCCGCTCGCCGTCCCATGCGCTGATGGACATATCTGCGTTATCTATCATCTTTTGCAGGCGTTCCAAATCTTGATACGGTCTCTTGATGCCCGAACTGGCAAAAAGCTGTGAGAGATCCGCTGCGTCAATCTTTTTATCCGTATGATAGTTTATCATTTTGATATGTTCATCCTTTCCCGATGCGGCTTCTCCCCGCCATAATATGGGCTATATGATGATTGCCATGCCATGCGTAATTGCCTAAATTATAATCCAAGCGATAGGTTTCTTTGGACTCCGGGTGATAGAAGGATTTTTTATAATCGGAATCAGACAATGATTTCAGTAAAATAACCCATCTTTTGTGCAATTGCTCGATAAGCGTTAGGGAAAGCTCAATATCCGCTTGAATAGAGTCATGCAGTTCTGCCCACCGATCCTCATAATAAGGTCTAATCGTAGGCGTTTCCTCCGTTAATGCGAGCTTAAAACGGATGTAGCTGTTCATATGGCTATCCGCTATATGATGGACAACCTGTCTTATTTTCCAGCCGCCGTCACGATAAGGTGTTTCCAGCTCTAACTCGTTCAAACCCTCAATGCTTGCCCGCAATCGCTGCGGCAGCCGTTCAATCTCTTCGATCCAAGTCTCCCGCTGAAGCGCTGAAACTTCGCCGGTCCAATCAAATTTGCCTATCGGATATTTTTCATCCATTTTAATCCTTCTTTCTTCAATTGAAATTTCACAAAATTGCTCATGGTTGTTTTGAACATACTGGTTCATTTGCAAAATACTTTGCTCGGCTAACGGAACATATCGTTCATATAAAGCCGTTACTTTGGCAAGCAGTGATGCGTCTCGATCCAGATCTGATACCATCGCCTGCTGCCAAGAACCATCGGATTGCTTTGGATAAACCGCAGACAATTCCTCAAGCTCTTTGCATATCTGTACAAATTCCTCCAATTCAAAGACCATTAACCCCTTAACGAGTGCAGGCCAGACCTTAAGCTCACCAATAAAATAGGAAGAAAACCAATAAAACTCAGCAATTGAATGCGTATGGTTATGAAATGCATAAAAAAGGTATAGCGCCTTTTGAGGTTCATTCAGTTGGTTGTAGGCTTCCGCTTTGACCGTTGGTGACTTCCCTCTTACCTCCTCCAAAAAAGGCTTTACGCATAACCAAGATAGCTGCTCGCTTTTCAAGTCTTGTATGGTCAATGATATCCGCATGCCTTCCTCCACTCATAGTAAGATTAACAGTTCATTTAAACTCGTAATCGTGTGCAGCGGCTGTGCCTTCAGTTCTTCGCGCCATGGCTGGTTTACCTGTATCCATATTGCAGACAGACCTGCCTGACAAGCACCCTCGATATCATTGACAGGATGGTCGCCTACGTAAATACATTGAGCGGGCTGCAGCGCTAGAGCATTCAACGCAGCTTCAAAAATTCGCCTATCCGGTTTTTTACATCCCGCTTCCTCTGAAACAATAATGAAATCAAAAGCATCTCTTATTCCTAAATGATCGATTTTCCCGTATTGAATCGCATTTCTTCCGTTCGTAATAAGCGCGGTCTGGTATTTGCTTTTAATATGGCGTATGACATCTTGTGCATGTTCCATGAGTATGGCATTTTTTACATAATGATCGTTGTAATAACGGATAAGTTCTGTATGATCTGGCTTGCTTGGCCATGGCAGTTCCTCAATCAGCTCTTGGAACAGCACCCGCTTGTCCTTGTAACCGTCTTGATCTAATGCAATGATCCGCTCAAGCAGCTGCTGACGGGGTTCCAACTGATAAAAATAATGATTAAGAAAGGAAATAGCGAATGCTTTAAACGTGCTTGAACGATCTAAAAGGGTATTATCCAAATCAAAAATAACCGCTTTAACCTCTGACATTGCCGAATCACTCCAATCATTTCCATGATTATACAACTTAAATAGTTTACTGGATAGTCAATCTTTTAACAAAACGATAGCCAGTCGCTTCGAAACCGATCGCTTTATAAAACGCGTGCGCACGCTCTCTCTCAGGCTTAATTCCACTCGTTAGATATAGGATTTCCGCATCCTGGGCAACTGCCCACGACTCCGCGAAGCTTACCAGAGCCTTCCCGATTCCTTGGCCCTCATATTCCTTCTTCGTGACTAGCAGGGAGATCTGAATGACGAATCCGTCCTCCTCATAGGAATAGACATGACGAATCCCCATCATCCCTACCGCTTTTCCGTTAAGATCTGCAAGGAACGTAAAGGTCCCGGATAGAGTTTCAATGACGCTCATCCGGTTTCTCATTTGCTCTTCCGTGGTTGGATAACCGAGATCCTTCATAAGCTCAGTCATGACTATTAAATCCTCAGGTTGATAGGGTCGAACGTGAATCATGATCTACTCTCCTTTTGTCAACAGTGTAACACGCAAAAAAACAAGCCATCTTACGAAGAAAGCTTGTTTATTTGTAACGGTATCCCTGTTTACGTCATTTCCTTATACATAGCAAAATCAGCAATTGCTCTTTGAAGCCCTGCAAAAAGCTCCTCGCCCGCCCAAATGACCTTAAACCCGCTCATTAATGCCGCTCCTAGCTCATCCTCCAATGGGAGGTGAAGCCACTCTTCTCCTGCAACGCCGTAATCGGCTTCAATTCCGCTTGCATAGACAACTTTAATGGATGTGAGCAATCCGTATTCCTCCTGCGAGGCTTGTTCAATCGGTTCCAGAGGAAGCTGGAGAATCGCCTCTAACGTCTTCTTCTTTTTATGAGTAATAATTAGAAAGCTCAAATTCGAGTCTTCCTCGTTCTCATCGTCTGCGCAAGGGCCTACCAACGCAATACCTTCAATATGCGATTGCTCCCCTGCCCATTTTACAAATTCATACATGAGCTTGTAATGATCCGGTCTCATTGCGTTCGTCCCTCCAAATACCAGCTTGGTATTACATTATTAAAACTATCATGATCCTCGAGTACTCTGTACAGCTTTTGCTGCATAATCGCGAGTTCCGTTGGTCTCACTTTCAATATCCACACGATTGAAGATACGATCGTCATAGCCAGATATAGCGAATATAAGGTCCAGAAATGCTCATCAGGTTCTTCGTTTCCGTGATACCCTTTTATTTGCCCTATCGTGAAGGGCACGCTAACCTCGCTGCTAAACATCCCTGCTTTTAGAAAATCATGTATGGGATCTCCCCAATCAAAACGGTTAAAGTCAATTACGCCCGCTAGCTTTCCTTGTTCAACAATCAAATTGCCCACGTGAAAGTCATCATGTTGGAAGAGATTAGGTCTGCCTCGCATCAGATGAAGATGGTGATCAATAAAAGAGAGGAACTGTTCATCGCCCTTCAGTCGAGCCTCACCCTTTAAATACTGCTCCATATACTTCTCATGCTTCGCAAGCTTTCGATCATACCAGGGTGCGATGCTGTCCGGTGCATGCCATTGATGCATCTTAGCCAGCTCTTTCCCCGCATCCACGCCAATCTCGTATTGAACGGACGCTTCATAGGAATGCAGCGCATCGGCAGCTTCTTCACCATTTGTATAAGTTAGCAGCATATAACCCAAATGCTCATTGGGCAACGCATCTATCTCAATGCCTCTTGAGCAATTGACTTTATAAAACTCCAAATGTTGAATCGCTTCATATTCAGCTCTTTTATTTGCTAACTCGTCCAAATCAAAACATTTCAATAAATAAAGCCGGTTATTTTTCTCGACAATGAACTTTTGATCGTTGGAATAACCTTTGTTAATTTTGTTTATGGAGCTGCTGCCTTTTAGCATTTTGATTTGATTGATTAGTCGTTCAAATTGTGCTTGATCGTTCATTCAAACACCTCTTTTCCCAAAGTATAATAAGCAGCGTCAGCACGGTCAAGGAAAGGTAAGCTCTTTCGCATCCTCCTCGGTCATAAAAAAACTAGCCAACGAAAATGTTAGCTAGCTGAGTGGATTGGTAGAAGTTTCAAGAAAAAGTTTTGTTACATCTGTTTCTGCTTGCTGTAAGCAACCACTTCTTCATACGATAAATGACCGCCAAAAATATCGAGCGCGCTGCCAATCGTAATGTCCAGCTTACCGTTCGACAGCTCATCAAATTGATCCATATCCGCAATCGATCTGGCTCCGCCGGCATAAGTAGTCGGTATATTCACCCAATCCGCGAGCGCACTTACTAGACTTTGCTGAATACCGCGCTGTTTGCCCTCTACATCTACAGCATGAACAAGAAATTCGCTGCAATATTGTTCGAGAAATTCAATATTTTCTTTATTCACTTCAAAGTCGCTAAATTGCTTCCATTGATTCGTGACAACAAACCATTTGCCGTCTTTCTCCTTGCAGCTAAGATCAATAACTAATCGATCCTTCCCAACCTCCGCAACGATTTTGGCAAGATGGTCTTCATTTAATAGGCCATCCTTGAAAATATATGAAGTCACGATGATATGCGATGCGCCTTTCTCCAAATAAAAGGCAGCATTGTCCGCCGTTATGCCCCCGCCAATTTGCAAGCCGCCTGGATAATGCGAGAGTGCTGAAGCCGCCGCTGCTTCATTTCCACCGCCTAGCATAATAACATGTCCGCCTGTTAATGCATCCTTTTTAAAGAGCTCTGCATAGTAAGCAGAATCCTGTTTCGATACAAAATTTTCTATGATTTCAGTATTGAGCGTCTCACCGACAATTTGTTTCACTTTCCCATCATGCAAATCGATACAAGGTCTAAACTTCAACGTCATTCCTCTATTCTTTAATTTCTATTTGTGTACATGTTTGTATATCCTCTTTAGAAAAATAACCTATCGGTCTATGTAAATCAACCCTTTGAATCAACGTCTCCCGATTCGTCAAAATTCAAGCTTCTATTTTGGAGGCATACTTTTCTAAGTAGATCACTCTATCCGTCTCATTGGTTTCAAGGCTTGGGGAAACCTCGCTATGAACAATTTCCAGTAGTTTATCCAGCTTATACAAGCAATGATGGTCGAAGCAACTGGCTTGATTCAGCATATACGGCAAGGTAACCGGGATATTAGATACGATGCCGGCATTGTCAGCATTCATGATCCAATCTATTTTTTTCCAATCCAATATACCTTCATCTGTTTTTCTCGGTGTAGGATATTCAAAGTCAGGCGGTACCTCGGCGATGTAGGCATACATCCCGCCATAATCAAAATCATCGCCTTTCCATGTAACCAATCCTTTAAAGTGCAGCGAATACGCTTGTATCCCTGTTTCTTCTTCCAGTTCACGGATCATGGCCGCCCGCGGTGTCTCTAGTGAATCAAGCTTGCCGCCTATACCGTTCCAGCAGCCCATCCAGCTTGCTTTCTCCCGATTGAGAAGCAATATTTCTTCACCGCGCTTAATAAAACAAATATTGTATTTCAGCATCTCAATAAATCTCCCCGTAGCGTAGCGTTCTTAAATGAAATTAGTCAGATTTCTTTATTATTATTTTTCAATAACGTAATCCATTTCTTTGGCGCCCGTGTCAAGTAAGCCTCCTGAATGACGCCCACCATGTCATGCCACTCCGCATCACGATCAAGTCTGACCCCGATCCAACCTAGATGCCCGACATAAGCCGGCTGAAAATAAATATTCGAATCCGATTCCACCAGAATGGATTGCATGCCTGGAGGAGCAGCGCACCATAAAGCGATCCTGCCATCGTTATGATGTCCAAACACCAGCGCCTCCGTCTGTTTATTTCTTCTTGGAAATATTTTAACACATAGGAGCTTTGATTGAGTAGACGAATACAAGTTGAAAAAAGAGCATAAAAAAGACAAAGAAATTATATTCTTTGTCTTTAGGCTTCTTAAAAATCGAAATTATCGGGATCAGGGCCTACGCGGTAATTCTCATTCAGCCCGCTGATCTGCTCCATATGCTCGCTTGACAGCTCGAAATCAAAGATATCCGCATTGACAATGATTCTGGCTTCCTTTGTTGATTTCGGGATAGTCACCACACCGGTTTGCAAATCCCAGCGCAGGATGATTTGGGCGACGGTTTTATGATAGCTAGCTGCGATTTCCAGAAGGAGCGGATTTTCAAGAAGCTGCCCTTGCATTAATGGCGACCATGCCTCTAATTGAATTCCATGCTGCTTGCAGTAGCTCCTTAGCTCCATCTGCGTCAAACGAGGATGATATTCCACTTGATTGACCATAGGTTTGATTTTGGCAGTTGCCATTAAAGCGTCTAAATGATGCGTTTGAAAATTGCTGACACCAATAGCCTTGACCTTACCTTGCTCATATAAGGTTTCTAAAGCGCGCCATGCCTCTTTGAACTTTCCTTCCACGGGCCAATGGATAAGGTACAAATCAAGATAATCAAGACCGAGCTTGTTTAGACTTGTTTCATAAGCCGCAAGGGTCGACTCATACCCTAAATCAGCATTCCACACTTTGGAAGTGACAAACAGCTCCGTCCTTTCGATTCCTGCCAGCTGCAAGCCTTGTTCAATTCCTTGTCCTACGCCTGATTCATTTCCATATATGGCAGCAGTGTCGATGCTGCGGTACCCATGCTTGATCGCAGAAGCCACCGCGCTCTCTAGCTCTGCGCCCTCTTCAACTTTAAATACGCCTAATCCAAACCACGGCATCGTTACACCGTTATGCAAAGTCGTTGTTGCTTGTAAATGTTTCATTTTATAATAGCCTCCCATTTATGATAATACTTCTTTTGTTGTGTCCTTTTGCTCAAGCTTCATGCTCCAACCGGTCAGGATGACGGCGGCTACAACCATGATGCCTCCAAACCATGAGGTGTGGATGAGTCCCATCGAATCCGTTACGACTCCACCTAAATAAGCGCCAATTGCAATGCCCGCATTAAATGCAGCAATATTAATCGAAGATGCGACGTCGACGCCGCCAGGCATGATACGTTCCGCCAGCATAACAACATACACCTGCAGCCCTGCTACGTTCATGAAATGGAACAATCCCATCAACACGATTGTAAGCAATGCCGCAATTTTGAACGAAGCTGTAAAGGTTAAAAGGAATAGAACAACAGCTTGTACGATAAACATATATAATAATGCTTTTAACGGCTTTCGGTTAGCAAGCTTTCCGCCAATGACATTACCTATTGCAATAGCAATACCATAGAGAAGCAGGATGACGGTAACATGTTTTTCCTGAAATCCGGTTATTTCCTGCAGCAATGGGGTTAAATAAGTAAAGACAGCAAATGTTCCGCCATACCCTAATGCGGTGATGATAAAGATAAGCAGCAATCTCCCATTCGTAAACAGCTTAAACTGTTCTCCAAGCGTAGTAGGCGTTCCTTTTCGCAGATCCGACGGCACAAGAATGCTGTTTGCCACAAATGCGACAATCCCAACGATTACGATTGCGACAAACGTAGCTCTCCAGCCAAGCTGCTGTCCGATAAACGTCCCTATCGGAACCCCCGTTATCGTTGCAACGGTAAGACCCGTAAACATGATGGCGATGGCGCTTGCTCTTCGGTTCGGAGGTACCACGTCTGCTGCGATCGTTGAGCCAATCGACATAAACACACCATGTGATAGGGCAGAAATAATTCTGGCGATCAACAGCAGCTCAACGGAGGAAGACGCCGCTGCCAGCGTATTTCCGATAATGAAAATGACCATGATCCAAAGCAATAAAGCTTTACGCGGTATTCTTGTTGTTAAGGATGTCAGAACAGGTGCACCGAAGGTAACGCCAAGCGCATATAACGTTACGGTCAAGCCTGCCGTTGTAACCGATATATTCAAATCCTCTGAAATAAGCGGCAATAATCCGACGCTTATGAATTCCGTTGTTCCGATTGCGAAAGCGCTGACCGCTAGCGCTAATAAGGCTAACGTGCTTCTTTTTTTCTCTAATGTCATCAAGCTTCTCCCCAATCCTATTTCTTATGAACTAAATTAATGTAGCGTTGATCGGCCGATGAATGTTATTATCGTTTATGCGAAAGAAAATGACCAGTACGTACTTAAAAGTACTATAGGTACTTAAAAGTACCTGTAATTTGCTGTAAGGGAGAATGACTTTGATTAAAAAGAAATATAATGTTCCCGTAGAAGCGACGCTTGAAGTAATCGGAGGCAAATGGAAATGTATAATCCTTTGTCATTTGACACACGGTAAGAAGCGGACAAGCGAACTTAAGCGGCTCCTGCCGGAAATCACCCAAAAGATGCTGACACAGCAGCTTCGAGAGCTCGAGGACGCCGACATTATCGAACGGATCGTCTATAACCAGGTGCCTCCGAAGGTTGAGTATCAGCTCACCGAATATGGACAAAGCTTAAAAAGTATTTTAGATTCGCTTTCTGCGTGGGGAGAAAACCATATTGTAAAAGTGTTCGGGAATAAATATGATGTCTTGGAAGAGAACATCTTTAATAAATAAAAGAAGACTTTCCAGCAGCCGGTTCGGCGAGCAGGAAAGTCTTCTTTTATCTCGTTCGTCGTTCTCTAAGGTTTATAGGTAAAACCCGGGAATTTAACAACAGGCAGCTTTTCTTTGTGAAGGGCGTTCAGCAGCTCTGGGCAGACATTCACATTATGCTGAACCAATTCCCGCGGTGTTAAAGCCAGCCATTGATTTAATGACACATCCACAAATCGGTCGCTTTTGAACATCTCCAGAAACCATAGCGAATCATCGGCAGTATTTTGAATGTAATGCCCATTTGCAAAAGGAACGTAACCTACGTCGCCCGCTCGATAATTGAAAGTGCGGGCAATCCCGTTACCCGCAAATACCGTCATCCGCCCCTGCCCGGCCAAATAGTACTGCCACTCATCATTATTCGGATGCCAATGAAGCTCTCTCATCCCTCCAGGCTCCACCTCAACCAATGCGGCTGCAATCGTCTTCGAGATTGGAAAGTTGGAGGAATCCACAATACGCACGCTGCCTCCCGACGTCCGAATCGGAGGCTGAGCTAACAAACGATGCGTAAAGCTAAGCGGGATCGTCCCGTAGGGCGATTGCACCTTCTGGCTCTCCAGGGAACCAGGTACGTTATCTTGATAGATATAAACTTGTTCCTTAGGGATGTGATCGAAAGCGCTCACCGGTACGCCAAAGTTGGCTGAGAGCACTTCCTTTGGCGTATGGGCGAACCAATCCGATAACGATAATGTATTTAAATCGGAGAAGTTGCCGTCATCAAAAACAAGTAAAAACTCGCATCCGTTCTCCAGTCCTTGGATCGAATGCGGGATACCTGGCGGGAAATACCATAGATCCCCCTCTCCAATGTCTGCAATAAAATTCCGGCCTGCTTGGTCAACGGATGTAATACGCGCTCTGCCAAGAAGCATGTAAGCCCATTCCGCTTGCTGATGCCAATGCAATTCACGAACGCCGCCTGCCGTTAAGCTCATGTTGACTGCCGCTATCGTCGTCGAAATGGGAAAATCCCGAACAGTAATCTCACGCGACCATCCGCCTTGATTCAACTGCATATGCGTATCCGAAAACGAGAATTTCAAATTGGGAAGTAAGCCTGCATCTGTAACAGGCGGCACGAACATATTTGGATTTTCAATATCGCGCATGATATCACGAGGACCACGGTCTACATTTCCCGCTCCATCGCTTTGCCTTATTGGCTGAGGAATCTGGGCCTGCCAGGTTTGTTCATCCCGCGATTGGTCTTTCATATTCCCCCTCCTTAACCTTGCTTGCCTATAAACCGATGCATTCATGACCTATACAGCTTATGATAGGAGTAAGCGGAATATTCGATTACTGAGATCATGTCATGGCCTATCCATCAAACTGCAACAACTGAATCCGTTTATTCGTCAGGTTTAAGGACAATTGACAGGTATGTGATACGAAGAACAAGGGGATATTGCAACGAGGGAGGAATATTCGATGATCAAACAAGCAGTTACAATCCTTGCACTGTTGATGATTTGTTCTGGCTGCAGCCAGAATAACACATCTGAACCTATAACTACTTCACCAAATCCAAGCTCAAGTCCTTCTGCACAGCCGACCATTCAACCAACCGTTGCGCCAACCCCTGAACCTACTGAAACGGTAGACCCGCTCAAAGAGAAAATAGCCAACATGACGTTAGATGAAAAGATAGGCCAAATGGTGCTCGTGGGTATCGAAGGCACAACGATGCAGGCGAACGCGAGCGAGATGCTTGATAAATACCATGTTGGCGGGTTTATTTTGTATAAAGAAAATATTGCGGATGCCTCGCAAACCTTAAAGCTGCTAAATCAATTAAAGAAAAAAAATATTAGAAATCCAGCTCCGCTTTGGCTAAGCATTGATCAAGAAGGCGGAAAAGTAAGCCGTATGCCTTCGGAATTTACCAAAATCCCCCCGGCAGCCGAGGTAGGACGAGCAGATCAGCTCGCTTACACACGGAAAATCGGCGAGGCGCTGGCTGCAGAGGTTCGCGCACTTGGCTTTAATATGGATTTTGCGCCAGTACTGGATATTAACAGCAATCCAAATAACCCGGTTATCGGCAATCGTTCCTTTGGTTCCGATTCCGAGACCGTCATGAAGCATGGCATCGAGACGATGAAAGCGATCCAATCCAAGCAGGTTGCCGCCGTGGTCAAGCATTTTCCCGGACACGGGGATACGTCGGTCGATTCTCATCTTGAGCTGCCTGTCGTTAACAAAACCTTGGCTGACCTTGAAGCATTCGAGCTGCTTCCTTTTGTTGAAGCCATCCATCAGGATGCGGATGCGATCATGATCGCGCATTTATTGATCCCGAAAATCGATAAAAACTATCCAGCCTCGCTCTCCAAAACGATGATCACGGATCTTCTGCGCGTGGACCTTGGCTATGATGGCGTGGTCATAACGGATGATATGACCATGGGCGGTATAACCGACCATTTTGACGTGGGAGAAGCGGCAGTCCGTTCCGTTCAAGCCGGAAGCGACATTATCTTAATCGGACATGATTATCAAACGCAGATTTCTGTACTCAAAGCGCTGAAGCTTAGCGCGCGTGATGGCATTATTTCCAAGGATACACTGGATAAGAGCGTTTATCGTATTCTGAGCCTAAAAGAAAAATACAAGCTGCAAGACAAATCGATTGAAGCTATCGATGTGAAGGCTGTTAATCAACAAATCAATGCTGCGCTGCAAGCCAAATAAACATGCGCAAACGGCTGACGCCATCCTTGGCGGCAAAAGCTCGTTTCGCGGTGAAATATAAGCATAGTATAACTTTAAAGTTTATACTTTCTTATATTTCAAAAAAGGCTCAGATCTCGATAACGAGTTCTGAGCCTTTTATTTCTTCATCCTTCAAGACGGCATCTTACAAGCCGAGTATATGGTAGCCAGCATCTACATGAAGCACTTCTCCCGTAATGCCCCTGGACAAGCTGCTCAGCAGGAACATCGTTGCGTCACCAACTTCCTCCTGATCAATATTGCGGCGAAGCGGAGCTCTTTCTTCAATGGTAGACATAATATCATTAAAGCCGGATACTCCTTTTGCAGCGAGCGTGCGGATGGGTCCTGCAGAAACGGCATTTACACGTATGCCGTATTTGCCAAGGTCCTCAGCCAAGTACATTACGCTGGCTTCGAGAGCCGCTTTGGCAACGCCCATAACATTATAGTTTTTTACGACCCGCTCCGCGCCGATATAGGTTTGGGTTACGATGCTGCCGCCTTCCGTCATCAGCTTCTTCGCTTCGCGAGCAACTGCGACCAAGGAGTACGAGCTTGAATTTTGCGCTAGCAAATAGCCCTCTCTAGTCGTATCAACATATTCCCCCTGCAGCTCATCCTTATCGGCAAAAGCAACGGAATGCACCACGCCGTGAATAACACCCGTGTTTTTTTGGATCTCGTCAAATGCAGCCGTTATGCTGTTATCATCGAGCACATCGCAGGATACCTTTTGCAGCGCATTGATTTGATGCTGTTCGAGCAGCTTGTTGAGCTTATCCAATGATCTTTCCTTACGGTAGGTGAAAATAAGCTTAGCCCCTTGATTATGCAGCGACTTCGCAACTCCCCATGCAATGCTGCGGTCATTGGCTACACCCATAATAACGATAACTTTGTTGTTCATTAAGTTTGACATGATGCTCCTCCTAGTTGTTCTTCCCAGCTTAAAATCGTATATGTTTAACCTGCGTTAGTACGCGGTCATACGCTTTTTTGAATTTGCTTCTTTGATCCGGCAGCAGACTGAGATTTGACATTGCTGCAATCTGCTCTGCAATCTCGCTGACAGTTTTATGCTCCGTATCTATATGATGGCCCAATCTGGCATCCGAAAGTCCTGTCACGCATCTTGTAATTTGCTGCTCCGCCCAGGAGTCAGCTCGTTCTCCCCTGCCCCGGAGCCTCTTCTTTAGTGTATTTTCTGACGCGCATAGCGCATAATGATGAACGGCTGCCCCGTCTTCTCGCAGGCGTCCTATGATTTCATCAAAAAAAGGCAGATCTACGAGCGTCATCGGTGCAATAATAATACCTTCATAGGATTCATCCATATGCTTCAGCATCGCATAATTCATGTCTCGCCACATCGGATAATGTTGAAAATCGCTTATATGCGTTGAGCGCGGCGTATTCTTTCTTATAAAATAACCCGCGTTTTCCGGATCGTATAGAAAAGAATGCTCCAATCGTCTATGCAATTCATGTGCGGTCTGTGTCTTGCCCGCCCCAAAGGCGCCATTAATCCATATGATCACCAGCAACACCTCGATATGTAGCTCCTGCCACTGTACTATACTAACGATAACCCATGAGATATTCAACTTCTAATTCATGTCCGCCGATCCTTTATTGACTGTCTGCTGTCTGACATAGGTTATGTAATCCGTATTTTCAGGTACTAAGCCCGCTTGTTTGAGCAGTAAGCATAGACGATGGCCAAATGGAAAAAGCGGATGCGTCCTCTCCCATTATCCGGGCAAGCCACACCTTCTCCGCCGCGAGAATATGGGAAAGTAAGCTTAATGCCTTTTCCAATGGATGATCACTTTTTTTAACTGCCGTAAATCCTCATTTTCAGGTGAAACAACAGTCAACACGACATTTTCCATCTATACTGCACCTCTGTTTTCATTTTTTTCGTTTGATCTGGCTCTAACGCCCAATTTATTTATCCGAAGCCAACAGCTCTTTTATGACTTCGATATTTTTAGCCGCCCTGTGATTCAGAGACTTTTTATCCTTCAGACTTAATGATTGCAGGTCATGGCCTGGGTCGATAATCAATGGCTTTGACATTATGTCATCCAAAATTTGGGCAGCGGTTTTATACGCTCGATGAAGCATATCAATTTCTGCCTTGCTTTTGACCAGCTTTATGATTTCAATAATATGCTCCGCATACATAAGCTTAACGATGCTGTCAGAAGACATAACATGCCGGGCTGCGAATGCGATGACACGCTCTAAAATCCGGCTGTCCGGATAGTTTTTGGCGATAGCCAGCAATTGAACCGCAGCATCCCAATTCCGAAAGGAAAGCTCGCCGGCATTTTTTTCGATTAATTCCTCATACCAGGCGACTTCTTGTTCCTTCGTAATCTCGTAGGTCTTGTACTCTTCGTAATTTCCTTCGCGATGCATTTGAAAATAATTGCCGTAATGGTCGGTAAATAATTGTTTTGCCCGCGTTGATTGCTGATCCATCCTATCTCCACCTTATATTGATAAGCCTATCGATTCTTCAAATCGTTCGCACAAAGCGAAATGCAGTGGCGCTTTCCATTAGGCAAAAGACTAGTGAGCTGTCATCTGACCAAGTTCCTGCCGGCTGCGAATGTGTGCCGAAGCCAACCATATCCGTTAAAGGTTTTTTCTGCAAAGCTTGACGTGAGAGGAATTCTACGGGAACACCAAGCGCATCGCCGACGCATAATCCCAGAATGCCATCGCGTACTTTTGTCATGACTGCATCATCTCCGTTTTTTTGGAGTCAAAGCATAATAATTCCCTTCAGTATAGCAAGATTGCTTTGATTGCGAAACCATCCTAATCCTGGCCAAGCGTAAACGACCGACGCCGACATCTGCAGCAAAAGCAATCGTTTGGCTAAAATTCTTATCTGTAAACAAGCGTAAACGGCTGTCGCTGTCCTCAGTGGCAAAAGCTATCGTTTCGCGGAGATATATAAGCACATTTCTAATGTGAAAACTTATAAGTTCTTATATATTAAAAAGGCTTCACGTCCAATATCGGACGCGAAGCCGCTTCATTTCAATCAATCCCGCTTTTATACAAGCAAGCCCAAGGCCTTTAATTCTCGCTCGTACCTACTGATCATCAAAGCCTTCTCGTTTTCTTCTAAGAAAGCTGCAGCTGCCCCGTTCATGATCAACCTTGCCACATCGTTCACAGAAAGACCAAGATGCTTGATCAGCAGCTCGTATTCCTTCTGAATCGTTGTATCTGAGACGGTCATATTATCCGTGTTTACCGTGACGACGATTCCATCCTCCAAGTATCGGCGCAGCGGATAGGCATCCCAGCCGGGAACAGCCTTCGTCTGTAAATTGCTAAGCGGACACATCTCAAGCGGGATTTGGCGCTCTTTGACAAGAGAAACGACCTCGGGGTCTTCCAGCATCCGCACGCCATGCCCGATTCTCACTGCGCCTAAGCTTGTAATGGCGACCTTAACATTTTCCGCGCCGGCCGCTTCGCCCGCATGGATCGTCACCGGCAAACCGAGCTGCCGGGCATCCGCAAACAGCTGCTGGAACAGCCTTGCCGGAAATGATGCCTCGTCCCCAGCCAAATCAACGGCTACGACCCCTTTTTTATAAAATCGCGCTGCCTCTAGAACAACGTCCTTATTCAATTCATAGGAATGATTTCTCATGCATATAATGATCGCTCTCGCTATCGTTCCAAAGGCTTGTTCTCCACGCTGCAAGCCTTTAACGACGTGATCGATTACCTCATGAAGGGTTAATCCTTGCACGCAATGCAGCTGGGGAGCGAAGCGCACCTCGATATAATGAACGCGCTGCTTCGCAGCCTGCTCAACCACCTCGAATGCAACTCTCTCCAGTGCGGCACCCGTTTGTAAATAAGGCAAAACAAAGCTGAACTTACTCAAATATTCCTTCAAGCTCTCACAATGCTCGCCCACCTGCATATGACTCAGCAGATCAGCGTGCGAGCTGACTGATATTGGATTTCCTTGCTCGATAGCAAGCTCCTTTAACGTATCTGGCATTACGCTCCCGTCTAGATGCACATGCAAATCGACCTTTGGCAGCTGCGACAATAACGTCCTTACAGCTGCCGATTGTTCATTTTTTAACGTCATCGTCAAATCCCCTTTCGGTATATTCATACACATTCATTACTGCTCGTATACATCCCCTAGCGATATCTAACTCCCGCGATACGTACTATACCCTCCGGGAGCTACTAATAACGGCACATGATAGTGCTCGCTTGCATCTCGAATACGGAATCGAATCGGTATGAAATCAAATAAACTGTCGGATAAAGCGGATAGATGCTCCATACGGCCAAAATATTCGCCTGCTGCAAATATCAGCTCGTAGACCCCCGGCTGCACCTCATCCCCTTCCAGAAGAGGCTGATCCATTCTTCCGTCATTATTCGTTTTATAAGCACCCATAAGTCGCGGAGCCTGCTCCGCACCTGTAATTTCACCCAGATACCACAGCTCTATCGAAATGCCTATAACAGGCTTGCCGCCTGCCAGATCAAGAACATGTGTCGTTATCCGGCCTCTCATGCCGGATCGCCCCCTTCCTCGAGATCAGCCTGCGTAAGGGTAAAGCCTTGGAAGCCATAAGGCGGACGAGGTTCCGTATATACACCCGCAGCTGCAGCGTTTTCCGGCTCGACGATTGTCTCCCATGTTCGATTGTTCGATTCGAAACGAACCTCAGCCAACTGCGGAAAGGTCTTTAGAATACTTCTTCCGATCTGATAGATTAAATATTGAATAGAAGGCGAATTTTTGGAATGGAATTGCGTATGGGCGAGATCATGGATTTGCTCGGAAGGAACATATCGGCTGCGCGTGGTGTCGGCAGCATCCTCTGCCTCCGCATATGTCCAAAAGATATCCAGGAAAATAAATAAAGGGCGGTCAAAGCTCTCGGGCAAAGTGGTGTATTCATCGCGTACGAAGCCATAAAACGAACTGCCGCTTACCTTAATGAGCTGAATATGCGCCAATGCGCTTTCTTGTTCAACGAGCTTAATCTCATCTGCGGTGCGAATCCATTTTTGAGAAGCGCTGGCATGCTCGTTATGCGAACGGCGAAATACGAGCTGGCTGTCGCTCCACCCGCTTCCTTCGGCTATGGTAACCGAACTGAAAGGGAGACGGTCAGCTTTAATCTCAATGGCATCAATATGCGGATATCGCTCTAGAAACCGTTCACTGATGAAAGCGATAAGTCCTTCTGTCGTGCTTCCTTCAAAGCTTGCAGTTTGACGCAAAATAAAGTTTTTCATCGAGTCCGTAGCCACAACCTGTGTATTGTCGCCTTCCGTGAAGGAGGTAAGCAGCACCTCACTGCTGACGGAGAAAGTAATGTTATGGGCAAAAATAATATTGCTGTCACCCGTAAACGGCGACTCGGGTATGGCTTGAACATTGAGCGGAGCGGCGTAAGTCCGATAGCTCAGCACATCCCCTTTTCCATAGTAAAGCGTGCGACCGCTGCGTAATTT
Organism: Paenibacillus sp. LHD-38; assembly: GCF_031157315.1. GTDB lineage: Bacteria > Bacillota > Bacilli > Paenibacillales > Paenibacillaceae > Pristimantibacillus. The sequence goes on along the minus strand of NZ_JAVIFU010000012.1, from coordinate 86,075 downwards.
TAGCATATTACTCCGTCCCTTCCTACTCTATGATGAGATCTCGTAATCGAAACCCGGATATTTTCTCAATTTCACGCAAGGCTTGCTCCATTTCTTCAGCTGATGAATTCCAAACTCTCGCTACCATCGCTTCAAGAATTTGTGCCTTGTTCTTCCCTTTCACCGCTAGAATGAAAGGAAATCCGAATGTTTTTACGTACGTCTGATTTAATCCGTAAAAATGCTCATATTCCTCTGCGGATAACTGGTCAAGGCCCGCGCCTTGCTGCTCCAAAGCGGAGTACTCCGCCACTGCGAGCCGCGTTCCGAGGTCAGGATGCGCGCGAAACAAATCAATGATCGTTTCTGCCCTGGATTCACGCACGACATTTATCATAGCGGTATGCAGAACGTCTACGGATGCGAACGGCCTAGCGTGATAAGCAGAGGCCGCTACCCACGGCGAATGCTCAAAAATGGCGCCAAGCAGCTCAACGAATTGCTCGCGATTGCTCTCATTTATTTTTTCCATCGTTATCTTCATGTCCAGTACCCCTCATGCACAGCTACCGCTGCTTCCTCAACCTCTGGAAACGGGCCGATCACTTGAATGGCTTTTCGCCCCTGCGCAAACACGATGCGGCAAGGTAAATCCAGAGTCGGATTCTGTTCATCGTCGCCGGTTAACTGCGCCAATCGTTTCTCCGAAATGCCGTAAACCACCATGCCGACATTTCCCCAATAAATGGAGCCGGCACACATGGCGCAGGGCTCTGCCGTCGTGTAAAGCGTATAGTGCCAAAGCTCGTCTCTGCTGTACCGTTTCGATGCTTGTTCCATAAGCGTTCTTTCCGCATGGCCGGTACAGTTGGACTCCGTAATTTCCACATTTCCTTGCTTTAGCACGATTTCGCCTTCTGCGTTTACCAGAATAGCGCCAAAAGGCGTATTACCGGCTTCTCTGGCCTGCCGCGACACTTCAATGCTCTCCAATAAATAAAATAAATGCGAATTTTTATTTGTCATGTCGCTAGACGCCTCCCTTCCATCGCTCGTTTAACTGCCCGCCATATCCCGCCATAGCCGGTACAACGGCAAATATTTCCTGATAAGGCTTCAGCGATTTCATCCTCCGAGGGATCCGGATTGCTATCAAGCAGCGATTTAACCGATATGATCATGCCCGGTGTGCAATATCCACATTGGAAGCCGCCCTCCTCCAGAAATGCCTGTTGGATCGGATCAATCCCGCCTTCCGCAACCCCTTCGATCGTCGTAATGCTTTTTCCTGAGCACTGATAAGCCATCGTTAAGCAAGAATTAACGGCTTTCCCATCGATCAGCACCATGCATGCGCCGCAGCGGCCGATTTCACAGGAACGCTTCGTGCCGGTCAGCGCAAGCTCATCTCGTATCAGGGTCAGCAGCCTTGTGGATGCCGCCGTCTCCATGGTTTTATCGTTTCCGTTGATGTTGCAATGGAGCGCAAACGGCTTTTGAACTTTTTCTGTTTGATCGCTCATGACCGTTCACCCTTTCCTCAGAAAAAATGGTTCCTCCTGCAAAAAGCTCGGCTCTATCGGCAATTTCGTTACCCATTTGCCGCTTGCTTGCCGCACTGCCGCGGCTATGGCCGGTGCTAAGGTTACGGACCCGACCTCGCCAATGCCGCGCGGGCCATAATCATCATTTTCCGGCAAATGCTCAATCGGCTCGACCTCTACCCGTCCCTGCTGATCAACAATCGTCGGAACCAAATACGTATCCAGGTTACGCGTGATATAATGACCCTTTTCCATCACGGCATCTTCCATTAAAGTAAAGCCAAGCGCCATGCTGCTGCCGCCTTCGATTTGCCCGAGATAGCCCTGAGGATTCACAACCGGTCCCGCCGCAACCGCATGATATTGCTGCAATACCTTCACGCGTCCCGTTAACGTGTTGAGCTCGACCTTGACCGCAACGGCCGAATACGTATACATAAAATGGGCGCCAACACGATCCGTAGGAGATGTCGGGAACGAAAAGGATGTTTCACATCGGATAGGGGGATTTCCCGATTTTGCGAGTTCTTCAAAGGTTAGGAGCAGCTCATCTTCCGATACGCCTCTAATTCCGCCGTCACTCAGGCGAAGCTCATCTGTGGAACGGTTCAGCATGACTCCGGCCCGCGTGAGCAGCTGTTCAGTGAAAGGCTTCTTCAGCCTTTGCAGCGATTTCCACATCATCGCGGTTGCGCGGGAAGCCGTTGTTGATCCGCTGTCAGGCACAATATCGGTATCGCCGATTATGATTCGGATATCGCCTGCTCCGAGCCCATACTGCTCAATGAGCATTTGCTCCAGCGTTGCGATGAGGCCTTGACCGAACTCTTCGTAGCCAAAGACCGCTTCGATTTTCCCGTCAGGCGCAAGCTCGAGTCGTCCGCCTGCCGGATCGGGAATGCCAACGCCAAGTCCCGCGCCATGCATTGTAAACGCAGCGCCAATGCCCGTTTTTATCCACGGCTCTGAATGAAGAGCTTTCGGCTCATTCAAAGCATTCCTCTCCTGCCACAACGAACTCTTTTCGATTGCACGCCATACCTGCTCGGCACCTTCAGTCATCGCTATCGGCTGATCGAATGGGCCGGGATCCTCCACTTGGCGCATGTTCAGCTTGCGGAATGCCCAAGGCTCCATTCCCAGCCGTTCTGCTAGCCGGTCCATTTGACCTTCCAAAGCGAATATCGCTTGATTGCCGCCAAATCCTCTGAATTCCCCGGACATTCCATTGTTCGTAAATACCGATACGCCATTTACTTCCAAGTGCACGTATTTATAAGGACCAATGACATGCTCGGTCGCAAAATTCAGCACCTCTGCGCCAAGCGTTGAATACGGTCCGGTATCCGAAAGGATTCGGACTTGATGTGCCACTAATTTGCCCTTCGCATCAACGCCAGTCTTCATCGCAATCCTCATGGGATGCCGTTTTAAGCCTGCACGAACCGATTCTTGACGCGAATTATGCATCTTGATCAGCTTTCCGGTTATTACGGCCAACAATGCCCCATAGGGCTGTACGTTCAGCTCATCCTTCCCGCCGAAAGAACCGCCGATTGGACTGGATACGATTCGAATGTCCTCCTGCGGCTTCGAGAGAATTCGAGCCAGCTGCATGCGATCCATGAAACCATGCTGCGTCGGGGAAAATACCGTCAATCGACCGTCATCACCTGGTACGAATAAGCCGCCTTCCGTTTCCATGTAGGTATGCATTTGACGAGGAGTAGAGTAGGTTTCTTCTACAATATGCGCACAATACTTAAATCCTTCGTCCGGATTCCCTCTGGAGAATGCGGTCCGGTGCATCGCGTTCCCCTGAGGATGCAGCTTGGGAGCATCCTGCTGGAGCGCCGCCTCGGGATCATCCAACACTTGCAGGATTTCATATTCCACTTCGATCAGCCCAATCGCATGTTGAGCGATGGCTACCGACTCGGCCGCAACCGTGGCAAGCGCGTCTCCGACGTATCGCACAAAATCCTCGCATAAAACAGGCTGATCCGGATGAGCGATCCCGAAAGCATTTAATCCCGGTACGTCCAAATAAGTAAGCACCGCATGAACCCCCGGCAACTGCTTCGCCTTATCTGTTTGGATGGATACAATACGGGCATGAGGATGTTCACTCCGCAGCACAAGGCCATAAAGCATTTGCTCGCTTGTCATATCCGTTAAATAAGCTAAGCTTCCCGTCACCTTGCCTAAGCCGTCCGGGCGAATCCGCCATCGCCCTCCGCTGCTTGATCGGTTTAAGAGCATACGCCTCCTCCTCCTCCCGTTTACGTTTCGTTTTTGGCTGCTTTCCACAGCTCCGTTACGATTAAATTCGCAGCTGTCTGCTTGCGATAAGCAGCTGAGGCGAACAAATCCTCTCGAGGCTCATACAGCTGGAAAATCCGATTGTACACATGCTGAAGCAATGGGGTATCGACGGACTTGCCGATGATTTCCTTTTCCAGATCCTCATGTCTAAGCGGAATCATTTGACCTCCGCCAAGCGCTATGCGGATCTCATTGACAATTCCCGAATCCGATAAAGCTCCGTTGATGGCAACCGTAACGACAGATGGCGTAAAAGCCTCACGTCGCCCTACTTTATGGTAAGCGCAAAAACGCTTTATTTTCGAAATCACTACCTGATCGATACCAGCTTCGTCGCCCACCGTTTCCGTCAGCTCATTGAAGGGCAGCTGAATTCCGAGGAGCAGCCGCTCGGTTCTTTGGCTTGGATCATTTGCTAAGCGCAGCCAATCCGCCAGTAAAATCCGCTGCTCCGCCGTTCCGTTAAACCAGATCACTTCGGCATCGTATCCGAGCAGAGCAGGCAGAGAATCACCAATGAGGGATGCGACATTGCCCCCAATCGTTGCCAACTGGCGAATGGACGGCGCGGCTATAAGGCGGATGGCCTCTGTGACCATTGGAAAATGGCGCTTTAGGAAATCATTCGTCCGACATGCCTGCAGACTCATTTGGCCGCCGATTTGAAGACCGGCCTCACCGACTCTAATCTCATTCAGCCCCTTAATGGCACTTAGATCGATTAAATGCTTCGGCATAGCTGCCGTCCCGGACTCCCAGTGCGTGCGAAGCAGCGTTCCTCCAGAAATATATACGGCTTCCGTTCCATAGGTCTGTTTCATAAGCCACGCCTCCGCGGGCGTTTGCGGGTGCCATACCAGAGGAGACGCCATGGTCTCCTGTACATTCATGCCCATCGTTCTCCCCCCGTTGTCTTTAAAATCGTTGCTCCCTAACGTAAGGTACGCCAAGCGCTTCGGGCGAACCGGAAGGCTTGTTGCGATTTCGCCAGCCGAGAAACATCAGGACTAATATCGTTACGATATAAGGAATCATTTTTAAGAAATATGATGGAATGTCGCTCCCGATTAATTGAATGCGGAAACCCAGCATATCCAAAGCGCCAAAGAAGTAAGCGCAGAAGAGCGCGCGGACCGGGTTCCATCTTGCAAAAATAATTAAAGCAACCGCAATCCAGCCTCTGCCCGTCGTCATCCCTTCGGTCCAGGTTGGAGAGTAAACGAGCAGCAGGTCTGCACCGGCTATGCCGATTAAGATGGAGCCCGCAACGATGTAGCCGTAACGAAGGGCTTGCACACGAATGCCCATCACATCTGCGGTAGCAGGATTGTCGCCCATCGCCCGCAAATGCAATCCCCACGAGGTCCGGTGAATAAACAAATGAAGCGCGATGACGAGCACAAAGCTGAACCAGGTCAATAAATCGAGATGTGCAAAAATTCGACCGATAAAAGGAACGGCTTCCAGCCAAGGCATATCCAGCTTCGGAACAGCTCTCGGCACGGGAAGTCCGCTGACCGGCTTACCGAGATAGGCGCTAAGCCCTGCTCCAAATAGCGTCATCGCCAGACCGCATACGATCTGATTCGCCCTCAGCGATACGCTTAGAAAAGCATGAATGCCGCCCAATATAACACTTATTCCGCAAACGGCAAGCAGCGTTATCGTCAAGCTGCCGGTTTGCAGATAGGTCAGGCATGCCGTAACAGCACCCATGAGCATCAGCCCCTCGGCGCCAAGCTGAATAATGCCCGATCTTTCGATCAAAATGCCGCCAAGCGTTGCGAACAATAACGGTGTACCAGAGGATATGGCGGCCAGCAGCATTTGATACACGATTTCCATCAATTAGACGCTCCTTTTCAGCGGATTTTTCGAAGCCTGAATTTGCTTAAGGTGCCGCCGGCAATGAGAAAAAACAAAATGGCCCCCTGCAGCATTTCGGAGATCGAGGAAGGTAAACCGATCGTTTGCACGCTGTATCCCCCTACGATCAATCCGCCGAATAAAAACGAAGAAACGACCAGCCCGATCGGATGTAATTTAGCCAGCCATGCTACAATGATTGCTGTATAGCCGTAGCCTGGGGATATGCCGTACATGAGTCGGTGCGTTACGCCGGATACCTCCGCCATTCCCGCAAGTCCGGCCAAGCCGCCGCTGATTAGCATGACCAGCAAAATGTGTCTGCTGATTCGGATACCTGCATTTTTGGCCGCCTCGGGATTAGCGCCGATCAACCGGAGCTCATAGCCCCAGCGCGTATATTTAATGAAGAAACCGTAAAGAACGATGGCGATAATGCCGAACAACAAACCGAGATGCAATCTCGTATCCCCCAGCACAGGCAAGGATTGGGCAGCCGTAAACATCGGTGTACCGGGAAAATTCATCCCCTTTGGATCCTTCCAAGGACCAAAAACGAAATAATCCATGGCCAGCAGCGCGACATAATTGAGCATCAACGACGTCACCAATTCATTCACTTGAAAGTACGTGCGGGGAATCGCGGTTAGCAACCCCCAAATGCCGCCGGCAACGATACTCAATACGATCATCGCTGGGATAATAAAGATACCGGGCATATTCGGAAAATAAATCGTAACCGCGGTCGCAGCCATCGCGCCAGCAGCAAATTGACCTTCCGCGCCAATGTTCCATACGGATAATCGATAAGCAATCGCTACGCCAAGACCACAGAGCAGCAGCGGAATGGTTTTCACAAGCGTTTCCGTTAAGCCGTATGAGGTACCAAAGGCGCCTGTAAACATTTTCTTGTATACAGGAAACGGGTTCATTCCATTCGCTGCAATATATATTCCGCATACGATTAAGGCTAACAATACCGAAAGACTAGGAATCCACCACGAGCTTCCTTTTTTCGAGTTGTCCATTTCAATGCGATAGGATCGCCATTTCCATCTGCTAGGTTCAAGAGCCGGTTTTATGGACAGCGTTCCATCCTTGCTAAGGTTCGGCTTTTGTTCACTCATCCAGCTACCTCCTCATCGACCTGGAGACCAGCCATATACATCCCAATTTTTTCGCGATCTGCTTGTTCCCGCGACATTTCCCCTACAATTTGACCGTTATAGATAACCAAAATCCGATCAGACAGCTGAATCACTTCATCCAAATCTTCTGAAATAAGCAAAACGCTCTTGCCGCCGTCCCGCATTTCAGCCAATAAACGGTGGACTCCCTCCGTTGCTCCAACGTCCAGCCCTTGTGTCGGATGAACGGCTACCATCAGCAGCGGCTCCTGATGAATCTCTCTTGCGAATAATAGTTTTTGCTGATTCCCGCCAGACAGTTGCTGTACGGGAGCGTCAAGTCCAGAGGTTCTTACATCGAATTGCTCGACCAGCCCTTCCGCCCATGAACGATTCATTCCCATTCGCAGAAAACCAAAGCGCGAGCGTTCTTTTGTCCGGTAGGATTTGAACAATAAATTGTCGACAATGCCGAGACTGCCGGCAAGTCCGCTTTTCATGCGATTCTCAGGCACGTGGGCAATGCCAGCCTCAATCGCTGCGCGAACCGATCCGTTTTTCAAATCCTTTCCGTCAAAAAGTATCGTCCCGCGCTTCCACGTTCTTAAGCCCGTAAGCATCTCGGCAAGCTCCTTCTGGCCGTTACCTGCAACTCCCGCTACGCCTACAATTTCCCCTTCATTCACATGCAGTGTAAAATGATCCAGCGATTTTCTGCCGTGATCTGCATATACGTCAACCTGCTTTACATCAAGCAATCGTTTTCCTGGAGCACGAGGGAGAAACGTCCTGCTTTCACCAAGCTCTTTGCCGACCATCAGTCTGGCAAGATCCCGCTCATTCGTTGCTGATTTCTCCATGCTGTGGATGAGCTTCCCTTTTCGCATCACCGAAATATGATCCGAAGCGGCCATGACTTCCTTCAGCTTATGCGTAGTTAGAATGACCGTTTTCCCCTCAGCCTTCATATGCTGAAGCGTTTCAAACAGCTGCTCGGCCTCGCCGGGCGTCAGCACAGAGGTCGGTTCATCCAAAATAATGAGGCTGGCGCCGCGGTAAAGCGTCTTTACGATTTCTACGCGCTGCTGCTCCCCCACGGAGAGCTGCCAGATCGGGCGGTTTACGGGGAACGCTAAGCCAAAATGCTTAGCAATCGCTTCAATTTCCTGCTGTTTGTCGTTCATCCATTTCGCACCGCGCCAAAACGATGATTTTTCGCCCAGAACAATATTCTCAGCAGCCGTCAGCGTCTGTACGAGACGGAAGTTCTGAAAAACCATGCCGACACCGAGCTTCATCGAATCCTTTGGCGATCGGATCCTTGCCAGCTCACCATGCAGAAGGATATCGCCGCTAGTTGGCCTGTACACGCCTGACAGCATGCACATCATCGTACTCTTGCCGGCACCGTTCTCTCCGAGCAGCGCATGAATTTGTCCAGGCTTCGCGCGAAAATCGACAAGATCATTCGCTACGACAGAGCCAAACTGCTTAACGATCTGGCGCATTTCTACCGAATAAGTTTCATGCATGCAGTACCTCCTAAGGTATGTGGAACAAACCATTTTCGTAAGCAATAGCTTACAACTTGCGGAACAAACTTGCTCCATAAACTTGCTCTCTATCCGAAAAGCTGTGAATAAATCAACAAATCCCTTAATTCAGGGATTTGTTGACTTCTCCATATATGCAAAGAGCAATTATTTCGGAATCGTGCCCTCTACTCCGCTTACGAACCAATCCATGATCAAAATGTCATCAAGCGTTAAGGTCTTGCCATCCTCAACCTTCACGGCTCCCGAAGCGTCCTTTATCGGACCCGAAAACACATTAAGCTCGCCGCTTACTAGCTTCGCTTTCGTTTCGGTCACCAGCGTCTTCACGTCCTCCGGCACGCTTGGTCCAAGCGGCGCGATATCTACCATTCCGTCTGCCATAGAGCCTGAATACTGCTCGCTTTTCCAGGTCCCGTCGATGACCGATTGTACGGTCTTCGTATAATAAGGACCCCAATTCCATATCGGATTCGTTAAGTACGCTTCCGGAGCAAATCTGGTCATGTCCGAGTCATTGCCGCCAGCCATAGCGCCTCGCTCGGCTGCAGCTTGCAGCGTTGCCGGTGAATCCTGATAAGCCAGCAGAACATCGGCGCCTTTATCCAGCAAGCTTACGGCTGCCTGACGCTCAGTCGTCGGGTCATACCAAGTATTTGTCCATACGACACTAACCTTCGCATCTGGGTTTACGCTTTGAACGCCCAGTGTGAAGGCGTTTATGTTATAAATAACCTCTGGTATCGGAAATGCCCCCACATAACCAATGATGTTTTTCTTCGTCATTTTTCCGGCTGCAATACCGCTTAAATAGCTGGCATCAAAGTTTTTGCCGAAGAAGGTACCCATGTTATCATTCGTTTTGTAGCCGGCCGTATGAAGAAACTTCACGTTTGGAAATTTCTTTGCGACGTTAAGGGTATAATCCATGTAGCCGAAGCTTGTTGTAAATATAACGTCATGGTTCTGGGCCAGCTCTGTAATAATACGTTCCGCATCCGCGCTCTCAGGCACGTTTTCAACCGTATCTGCTTTGATGCCCAGCTTTTCTTCCATGTACAATCTGCCTTTGTCATGCTCAAAAGTCCAACCGCCGTCACCAGGAGGCCCGATATAAACAAATGCGACGCGCGGCAGTTTGGCCGGCGCATCGGTTGCAGTGCCTTCGGCAGCCGATTCAGTAGGAGAATTTGCTGCACCTTCATTGGCGTTGTTCGCATTGCTGCCGGAACAGCCGCTAATGACGAATACAAATGCTAGCAATAGGGCTACGCTTACGGATAATGCTTTTTTGTGCTTTTTCATACGGTTCCTCCCCGACTCTCTATTTTTTTCGAAAGCTGATAACGTACAAGTCTTCCATGTACACTGTCAATCTCTCATCGCGAAATCCTTTCGATTTTGTGCCGGATAAGGCTTCAATCGAATTCGCTAGTTTTGGAGTAAAAACCAACAACGTAATTTCAATATAATTACACGTTAACTATATGTCAATATATATAACATTAATATTTTTAAGCCATAAGAATATGCTTGTTTATGTGCAATTCGCACAAATGAACTGTCATTTATGTTATATATATTCACATTATATTGATCTAGCACTGGAATTCAGTGTCTAAAAAGTGTTTTTTGGCCCACTCCAAATCAGCAGGCGTATCCACGTCAAATAAAGCCTGCTCATCCGCAGCCACTAAACAATACCCTTTGAATTGTGGCGAATGAAATAGTTTACGAGCTCCAGCATCACCCTGTAAGCCAAGCAAAGCAGCGAACATGGACCTTGATAAAACAGCAGGAGGCGTTAATGCGATTTCTTTCTCCTCTGTGTCATGTATTGCTGTCGCAACAAAATCCAGCTCAGGCCTCTCAGTCCAGTAACGGATCAGCTCTGCAATCATTTCAGCACAAATAAACGGCTGATCTGCCAAAGTGACCAATATGGCATCGGTAGCCGGCTCATCGCTTATGATCGCGTGAACGCCTTGTCTAATCGAATGGGACATGCCCATGGTTGATTCTGCGCATGAAACAATCGATAACGAAGGGCTTGCAGAAGAAATAGCGAAATCCGCTATCCCTTCTGCTGCAGCTATCCACTCACGTGAATCCTCCGTACTCACGACCACCTTTATGCTATTAAGAGGGCTGGTTAATAGAGCACGCAGTCCCAGACTTGCGAGCGGCTGGCCCTTCGCTAATTCGAGCGACTGCTTTCGAGTCCCCATGCGTTTGCTCTGTCCCGCTGCCAAATAAAGGGCTGAAATAAGCATCTCTCCCTCTCCCCTTCCGCTGACCCGCTTGACGTCCTGCGCGAATAGCAATCAATTCGGCAGCAATGCTAACCGCAATTTCATAAGGGCCGTCCGCACCAATAGACAGTCCGATCGGCGCTCTAACATTTGATGGAATTAAAAATGTCTCAAACAGCATGCGAATCCGTTTTTTCGAGCCTAATATTCCGAGATAAACAAGCGGAATCGGCAGTGCCAACCGAATCATATCCTTATCCCGCTGCAAATTGTGGCTGCAGACGATTAAATAGTCAGTGGAACGAAACTGAAGCTGCTCCGCGATTTGTTCAGGCGTACCTATAACGAAATCCGCCTCGGGAAAACGCTCCTTTGTACATAAAGCCGGCCGCCAATCCGTCATTACCACTTGAAATCCGATTTGTTTTACGAGCGAATAGATCGCCTCTGCATCCTTGCCCGCACCGAATAAAATCAGCCTTGGTCTTGGGCTTATCATGACGGAAAGCTGATTAGGGACATCATCCTTCTTATCTAAATAGGCAATGGCGAAATGACATTCCGATTCGGCATGAAGCGAATACTTGATTTCTTTTTCATCCCAGCTGCGCGCAAGCCTAACCGACTCTCCCGTTTCATTCCGTCTTTTCGCTTCGAGCAGCAGCTCTCGCAGCCGGCCCTCAACGGGCTCCAGCAATATCCGAAGCTCACCGCCGCAGCCGATTTCCTCTCCCCAAATCACATCCTCATCTGCATTCAAGTTATAGGTCATGCATTCAAATCGGCCCGACTCCCTTACCCTTATCGCCCTCTCTTGCAAATCATGCTCTAAGCAGCCTGGGCTAACCGAGCCAATTTGTATACCGCTCGCCGTAAACAGCATCGACGCACCTGTTTTGCGATAGGAATGCCCCTCAACGCAGAGGATCGTCGCAATTACGCTTTGATCATTGCCACCCTCTATCCATTCCAATATCTCATGCATATCCATTCGTTATTCCTCCCTAGGCATCAGCCCATATAAGGGTTGAATCCAACGCTTTGAACAAATCCTATACCTACAAACGTTCGATTAATCTGCGCAATGCGTGATCCGCTTCTTTTAGAACAATCTTTTTGTCAACCGTTCGCACCAGCTTGTTCTCCATCACAATTTGACCATCGATCAATACCGTATCCACATCGCCTCTCGTCGCCGCATAAACGACTCTCGAATACCAATCCGCGTCAAAGGACGGATAAACATGAAAATCCTCTAAATCAAGAAGCTGTAAATCCGCCAGCTTCCCTGGCTCGATGCTGCCAATTTCCTTCTCTAACCCAAGTACCTTGGCCCCTCCCATCGTCGCCATCCGAAGCACCGTTTTAGCGTTCATAATCGTAGGTCCATGTTTTACCTTTTGCATATAAGCGGTTAGACGCATCTCCTGGAACATATCTAAATTATTATTGCATGGCGCGCCATCCGCACCGATTCCGACATCAATGCCTTGTTCCAGCAGGAGCGGGATCTCTGCTACGCCTGAAGCAAGCTTCATATTAGAACCCGGGCAGTGGGTCACCTTAACGCCTCTCTCCCGGATGATTCTTTTCTCCTCTTCATCCAGCCATATACTATGCGCCAGTATCAAATTAGGTTTAGCCAACCCGATATGATCCAAATAAACTACATTCCGCATGCCGCGCTCTGCTTCTACCATTGCGATTTCGCCTACATTTTCCGATGCATGCGTATGCACCATAACACCGTACTTCGCAGAGAGATCACGAACGCCAATCAGCAGCTCTTCCGTGCAGGAAACAACGAACCTTGGACAAAAGGCATAGTGAATTCTTCCATTCTCCGCGCCATGCCATTTCTCCAACAAATCCACACTGTCTTGAAGCGATTTTTGCGTATTCTCCTGCAAGGGAAGCGGAACCTCCGAACCGTGATCCATCATGACCTTGCCTGAAAGTGCCCGAATCCCGCTTTCTTTAATGGCTTGGAAAGCCGATTCCGTGTGATGCACGGTTTCCATGTCCAAAATGGTCGTCGTACCGCTTCGAATCAACTCCCCGATTCCCAGCATGGCGGAGTAATAAACGGAATCCTCGCTGTGAGCAGCTTCAAGCGGCCAAATCTTCTCTTTAAGCCATTCAATCAACGAAAGATCATCCGCTCTGCCGCGGAATAGCGTTTGACAAAGATGAATATGCGTTTGAACGAATCCGGGAAGCAGCACTTTACCCCCAGCATCCAATATGCGATCCGCTGAGCTCACTTCCAGCCTTTCTCCCATTTGGACTATCCGGTTTCCTTCTATTAATACATCGCCAGTGAAAATATGCTCCTGTTCATTCATTGTCATCACGACGGCGTTCTGAATTAGTATGGTTGTCATGTTAACCCTCCTCAAGCCTATATAGCTGCTTCTGAATAACATATTCAACACAGTCGTTATGCACGCTATATTTCCATGTTGTAATCAAAAAACAAATAATCATAATATTCTGTCTATTTAGATTACGGATTCCCCATCAATTCCAAACAGCAAGGTAAAACGGAAGAACACTTGCGATATGTAAGATTATCTAACATCATAATGCAGAATCGATGGTTAGGCAAGACAGTATACAAAATATTTATAAACTTCAGGTTTTCTTCTCGCATATACCTGACATATATAACGTTTTTTCGCTATCAACATAAAAACAGCCAGCGAATCTCAGTCATTCGCTGGCTGTTTTTCCCAGACATGCAGGAATAATATGCTCGAAGATAAGACGCCTCGACCAAATGGCATCGTTTCGTTTCGTTATTTGTTTTCGAACGACAATGACAAGCTCATGCTGGGGAGCTGCAAGCAAATATTGACCGCCATGGCCAAAAGCAAAAAAACAATCGCACTGCCCGTTGTGGCTCTCGGGTGAATGCCACCAATGGTAGCCGTAACCGCCATAAATCGGCGGCTCATATTGCAGTAACCCGCGATGATGCAGCCTTGTTGATTCCTCTACCCACCCAGTCGAAAGAAGCTGACGATCTTCGCAGCAGCCATTTTGAACAAATAGGCTCCCGACCTTAGCGAGATCTTTTCCGTACAGATAAAGGCCGGTGCCGCCTTCGTTCACTCCTGCCCGTTCCATCCAGCGAGCCGCCTGAAAACCAAGGGGACCAAACAAATAATCCTTTGCAAAAGAAAGCGCCGACCTCCCTGTTGCTCTCGTGAGTATGACCGATAATAAATGCGACCCGCCTGAGTTATAAGCGAAAGCCATTCCTGGATCAGAGATAAGCGGCTGCTTAAACACAAATTGAACAGGATCTTCCGCTGCTTTAAAAGCCTTATAGGGCTTGTCAAAGTCCGGCCAATCAAAGCCCGGCGTCATGGTCAGCAGATGCTCGATTGTGATCTTTCCGAGCGAATCGCTGATCTCCGGTGGATGCTCCAGAAAATCGGTAATCGGTTGATCAACGCTTGAAATCAGTTGTTTATCGATTGCGATACCAATCAAAGCGGATAAAATGCTCTTCGTACAGGAATAAAGCGGACCGATTGAATCCTTTCCGCTATCAAACCATTCCCCAAGCAGCTCTGTTCCTTTTAACACAATGACCGATTTGATTTTTTTATCGGTAAACTGTTTGCAGTAAGAGTCCAGATCAATGGATTTCATAGGCAATATCGACCTTTCTAAGAAGCGTTTCTTTGCTGCTGTACGGCTTGTTTAAGCTTTGGCATCCTTAGAGAAACAATGACGACAAATACCGATAAAACGGCAACCCAGAAGAAAATCGTATGTAGACTTCCAGCAAGAACGGTTGGTTCAATCCGATCTGCACTTCCTGTTTGCAACAGCAAGCCAAATATCGTTATTCCAATCGTTTGACCCAGTGTACGGATGAAATTATTGCTTGCAACAGCCGAACCGCGCAGCTCCCATTCAACAGCTGAAGAAACGGCAACGGTTAATGAGGTCAGCGACAATCCAAAGGACAGACCTGCCATAAACGTATACGCGATAAATAAAACATTCGGGGTATCAGCTGTCATGAAAGAAAATCCAATGCTGCTTGCTAGCAGGAAACATGCCCCTGCAACAGAGATGTAGCGCAGACCTTTTTTGGATATCCAATTTCCTGCTAATATCGAGCCTAACGGCCAGGCAATCGAAAGCGGAATCATGGCGAGACCCGAATAAGTAGCCGGCTTGCCATATACCCCTTGAATCCATAGCGGCAGATAAAAAATAACGACGACATTTATGACACATAATAAAAAACTGTCAATATTGGCCATTCTGATGATTCTATTCCGGAAAAGCTGAAATGGAATAATCGGCTCAGGCGACCGTTTTTCGATTCGGGCAAAGAGGATGAAAAAAACAATGGAAATGGCAAGTAGCAAGACAATCAATCCGAGAGCGCTTGTACCGCTTCCTTCCTCGTTACGAATAAGCGTCATAGCATATAAGAAGCAGAACATCGCGATCGTAAAGGTGATAATACCCGGAAAATCGATATGTCTTTTTTTCTTCTCCAATGCTTCCCGAAGTGAAGTAGATAATAAATAAATAGCCACGATACCAAACGGAAGGTTCATATAAAATATAGCCCGCCAGGATATATAGTCCACTAATAATCCGCCAAACAGAGGACCGGAGATACCTGCTATTCCCCAAATGCTTGACATCCAGCCCTGCACTTTAGCTCGCTGCTCAAAGGAATACAAATCCCCGATAATCGTATAGGGTATAGTCGTTAGCGCCCCTGCGCCTAAGCCTTGAAGTGCCCGAAACCATATTAACTGGTTCATCGTTTGTGCCACACCCGATAGCATCGAGCCGGCAAGAAAAATTAACGCTCCAATGATAAACATTGTTTTACGTCCATACAAATCGGACAGCTTACCGTACACTGGCGTTGTTATGACCGTTGCCAGCAAGTAAATCGAAATAATCCAGCTGTATTGCTGAATGCCTTGAAGCTCACCCGTGATGCTGGGCATTGCCGTACTGACGATCGTACCCTCGATGGCAGCCAGAAATGTGGCAACGAATAAGGCGATCGTTACTTTCTTCCGAGTTTGATTCGCGTTCATTGTTCCTCCTTACAGTAACTTGCAAATAGGAGCCAGATTAAAACCGAAGATGACCTATTCTATTATGATCGCTGTAAGCTCGAAATATCAACTTTTTATTCCGATTAAGATGTTCTTGGAACAGCATCCATCTTCCATTGTAAGCAGACCCTGGTACAAAGCCGCAAGAGATAAGGCTGCCGTTCGATCTCTGACAATTTCCAAAAATCCCGATCAGTGAACAGTTGGCATAGAACATGCTCCGCCGCTTTGCTTGCTGCTTGTTCATCTATTAACAGCGTCACGCATAATGTATAACTTAGCGATTCATATCGCCTTAACGCCAACACCTTTTGCCCGAAATCAAACATGAGAATAGCCGCCCCTTCATACACATAAACCTATTCCCTATTGTATCTGCTCCGTTTATGTAATTAGTTACGAAATGGTTAAATTTGAATCCTTTCGTCACGATGTACGTATGAATGGTATCCTTTCGGATGCGGATATGTTAACATATTTGAAGTGAATTATTATGAATTCTATTTTTTGGAAGGTTAGGATGTTGCGTAATGTATGATCTATTATTAAATATAATTGAAGAAATCGGATATTTTGCCTTATTTCTCGTCTTATGTCTCGGGTTAATCGGCTTACCTATACCCAACGAAGCAGTCGTGATGACCGGCGGCGCATTAGCGGAATCGGGCGTTTTATTGCCAATACCTGCATTTATCATGACTTGCCTCGGCATCTGTTCTGCAATGACATTCGGATACAGCATCGGAAGATTTGCTGGCAGCAAATTATCCAACTGGTTTAGCAGCAAAAAAAACATAAGCAAGTTTGTAACCAAATCCGAACAGCTTAGCGAACGTTATGGTGGCTATGCCATTAGTCTCAGCCTTTGCCTTCCCTTTCTAAGGCATGTAACCCCCTATGTGATGGGGATGAATCGGATGAATTACAAACGATTTGCACTCTTTGCCTATCCTTCCGCGTTTGTCTGGACCCTGATCTACTTTATTATCGGTTCATTCGTAGGGGATCAGGTGCAAGCTCTCTCAGATCATATTTACAAATACGGCATTTGGATCGTTTATGCGCTGGCCGCTGCCGGTTTAAGCTTTGTTGTTTATCGATTTGTGAAAAGCAGGCAGCAAAAGAATCAGGTTGAGCGGCCGATGTAGAATATTTTCCAACAAAAGAACCATCGCTAACGGGCGATGGTTCTTTTGTATGTCATTAACTATTTATCGAAAATAAAGATTCCAAGTGAAATGAAGAGCATTTCCGCGATGTAAGCGCTTAAACAAGGTTTCATAACGTGATTATCGTTCATCTATTGATGTATAATTACGCTCAGTGTGCATCGGCCCCGACTTTTCTGAGAGTGAAAAGTCATCTAGGAGATACATATACTCCAAACCATCTTCGCGTTTCAATTATTTTAAGGGAGGTTTCTTTGCTTTGCTTGAAAAACTAAAAAAATCATGGTTTTCGAATGTACGAGGCGATATTCTGGCAGGGATTACGGTAGCATTAGCTCTCATTCCAGAATCTATTTCCTTCTCGTTAATGGTAGGAGTCGGACCGATGGTTGGCTTATATGCCTCATTCTGCATCGCAGTCATTATTTCTATTGTCGGCGGCAGACCCGGCATGATCTCAGCAGCGACGGGTGCTATGGCTCTGTTAATGGTTTCGCTTGTCAAGGACCATGGCATCGAATATTTGTTTGCAGCGACAATTCTGGCAGGACTTTTGCAATATATAATGGGAGTTCTAAAGCTAGGACAGCTCATTTCGTTTGTGCCGCAGTCCGTCATGCTCGGCTTTGTCAACGCGCTGGGCATTTTAATCTTCACTACTCAGCTTGTTCATTTTGTAGGCGCGAGCTGGATTATGTATGCATTAGTTGCTTTGACATTAGTTATCATCTACACGCTGCCAAAGTTCACCAAGATCATACCTTCACCTCTTGCCGCGATCATTATCGTTTCCATCATCGCAGTAGCCATTGGAGCGGATCTCAAAACCGTTGGCGATAGAAGTCTAGTTGAAAGCACGCTGCCTATGTTCCACATTCCGGATATCCTATTCTCGTTTAAGACGCTGTGGATCATTTTGCCTTATTCCTTCTCATTATCTATTGTAGGCATATTAGAGTCGCTCTTGACTGCATCGGTGCTTGATGAAATGACCGATACAGGCAGTAATAAAAATAAAGAAGTTCGCGGTCAAGGCATAGCTAACATGGCGACCGGCTTTTTCGGCGGAATGGCCGGCTGCGCATTGATTGGTCAATCGGTTATCAACACCAAATCCGGAGGTCGTACAAGACTTTCAACACTAGTGGCGGGCGCCTTTTTATTTTTTCTAATTATGGCACTTAGTGATGTTGTCAATAAAATTCCGATGGCTGCCTTAGTAGGCGTCATGATCATGGTCTCGATCAGCACTTTCGATTGGAAATCCGTTTTCCAAATCCACAAGGTACCGCGAACCGACGCTATCATTATGATCGTTACGGTAATTATTGTATTAATTACGCATGATCTGTCGAAGGGGGTTTTTGCAGGCGTTGTGCTTAGTGCCTTTGTATTCGTCAGCAAAATGGCAAAAATACGTGTTTCTGCTGCTGCAAACAATTCCAGGACACGAACCTACAAAGTAACTGGTCAGTTGTTCTTCGGTACAACCAGCCGTTTCGTCTCCTTATTCGATTACCAAAATGATCCTAAGCATATCACACTGGACTTCAGCAGCTCGCATGTGTGGGATCAATCAGCTGTAACCGCGATCGCGAAGGTGAAAAGCAAATACGAGCAATTGAACAAACAGGTATCGTTCATTGGACTTAACGAAGAAAGCAAGCTGATCATTCGCAATTTAGGTTTAACGTCATCAGGCAGCCATTAATCAAAAAAAGCCCATGCATACACACTATTCATGTGTGATCGCATGGGCTTTTTAATGAAACGGCTATTCTGGTTTTTCAAGCTTTTCCTTTGCCGTATCGACAAGAAAATCAAACAGCTCGTCATCTTCTTCCAAAAGATCCTCAAGCGCTAGCAATTGCTCTTCCTTGCCTGATTCATGCAAGAAAAACAAGCCGTAGCCCCATTCTTTTCCTTTCTTACTGTGAAGAGCTATTTCGTACTCATTCACGTGGCCTTCTACCCCGAAATGCACCTTGCCAATATAACCGTCTTCCTTTGAATAAGTCATCGATGCTTCTAATACGTTGATGTTAATCACTTTCAATCTTCCTTCCTGTTCGTTCGTTACGGTGTCAGTTGATTAATTTGGTTGAGCAGCTCATTGATTTTGTTGATCGTATCCGGAATTCCCGTTGATTCGAATACAGCTCTTCCCTGCTCGATATTGGTGAGAGCTTGATCAATCCCTTTTTGCAGCGACGCATTATATTCGGCAATTGACTGATGGAGCTCCTTGGCATAATCAGGCACCTGCAGTCCCTCATAATGAATGACCTGTTCCTTCAGCGCAACGAGCTGCTCTTTCAGATTAGTTCTTGCATCAAGATCATTCACAGCTTGTGCCGCAAGTGTATTCATATCTTGTCCGAAGTCCGTCAGCGTTTGCAGGTAATTCGTCGTTTCCGTTGCAAAATTTACCGTTTGACCTACTTCTTCAATCATACCACAGCCTGCTGTCAGAAGCATTATAGAGAGCATTAACATCGTTATACTACGCTTTATCATAAAATCCCTCCTCGTTAAAATCGTCCCGAACCCGAGATGAACGCCTATCTTTGATCATGCATACATTACTATACGAGTTCAGCAAATGCTGGTTTCGTGTATCTCACAAGGAGATGATCGGGATGGACATTCAATTAACGGCTCTGCATTGGGTTTATTTGGGCTTCATCATCGCTATTATCGGTTTCATGCTGATGCGCCGCGATACGACGTTAATCTGTATTGCGGGCATATTAGGCATCGGTATACTTGCAACGACTTCAGCCAGCGGTTCAGTAAGCGGAATTTTTAACAGCTTTATTTTCGCTATAAAAGAATTACTGGGAACGATTTTAATTATATCCATTATCGTGGCCATGAGTCGCATTCTCATCCGAACCGGAATAAACGAAATTATGATTTCTCCGTTCACCCGGTTTTTAAGAACGCCAGCACTAGCCTTCTGGGGAATCGGCTTGATCATGATGGTCACTTCATGGTTTTTCTGGCCTTCGCCGGCGGTCGCTCTCATCGGTGCCGTTTTGCTGCCGGTTGCATTACGCGTCGGTTTGCCTGCGCTGGGAGCAGCGGTTGCCATGAACTTGTTTGGACACGGCATCGCTTTATCAGGTGATTATATCATACAAGGCGCGCCTAAGCTCACGGCTGATGCCGCCGGCATTCCTGTCAGCTCAGTCATGCAAGCCAGCATTCCTTTAGTTATTGTCATGGGAGTCGTTACGACGGTGGCCGCGTATTGGATGATGCGGAGAGATCAGAAATCAGGCAAGTGGCGAAATGGGCTTGTCGTCTCGGCGGCAGAATCTACTCCATACTACGATCTTAGCTCGGTAGCTGACCGTTATGCGCTTTCTCTGCGCACGAAGCGTTGGTTAGCTGCTATTATACCAATCCTGTTCGCTTTAGATGTCGTAGCTATGTTCATCCTGGATCTTCAAGGCGGGGATGCTACTGCGCTTATCGGCGGAACAGCCATTATTATTATGCTGTTTATAACGATGCTTACACATCGCGGCAAAGGCTTCGAGAAAACAACGAGTTATTTAATAGAAGGCTTTCTATTTGGTTTTAAGGTTTTTGGTCCCGTTATCCCTATAGCCGCTTTTTTCTATTTGGGCGACTCTGGATTCCTTGCGATGTTCGGCGAGAAACTTCCTGAAGCATCGCATGGAATCGTTAACGATCTAGGTATTGCTCTTGCGCATGTCGTTCCTGTGAATGGCGTCGTAGGCTCTATTACGTTGACTCTTGTAGGCGCTGTGACCGGTTTAGACGGCTCCGGCTTCTCAGGCATTTCATTAGCTGGCTCGATTGCACAGCTATTCGGCCATGCTATCGGCTCCGGCATTTCCACTTTAACGGCTCTCGGCCAAGTAGCAGCAATTTGGGTTGGCGGCGGCACGATTATTCCTTGGGCGCTCATTCCTGCTGCTGCCATCTGCGGCGTTGATCCCTTCGAACTCGCTCGCCGTAACTTGAAGCCTGTGTTCATTGGACTATGCGTAACAACGATTGTTGCTATGTTCTTGATTTAATTTGTTTTCGTTTGCAGAAAAAAAGAATGATAATTGCCAAAGCCGCAGCCGCTCCTATAGAAAGGAAGAACAAACCTGAATTTGAATCCTTAACAACTTGCTCGACACGATCTGGCTGTGGAGGCAATGAACCGCTTCCCAGCAGCTCAATATGCTCGCCCGCATCACTGAGCAGAACCGTTGCACTGCAGCTTGCTACTAGCGATTTTCCGGTTGCTGTCGCATACACCAAGTAGCGCTCACCTTCTTTAAAGGCAAAACCGCAGCTATCTTCCGCATCAGCGGTCAGCACTTCAATGGATGGCGCTACATGGCCCTTCCATACTTCGTTCACTTGAAAGCTTGCTTTGATCGTTTTACCATCCGATCGGAATACAGAAAGCGAAGATGCCTTTACCGATGTTGCCGTTCCTTCAAATACGGCATCGCTGCTGCTTTTGTTCTCTAGCACAGCATCCGATTTTACGCATATACATGCATTTGCAGCCGTAGGGAATGAAAAAAGGCCAGTCGTGCTCAATACTAAAATTAAAGCGATGCACATCCAAATCTTCTTGTTAGCCATTCATAATCCCCCGAATTCTCTCTATAATAGGTTTTTTAGCCTTTAAAATAAGACGTTTATATATGGGAAAAAGTTGCAAGGATGGAAATGAAAAAGGCAATTTCTAATGAAGCCGATGCTTCGTCAGAAACTGCCTTTCTTTTCTTACCCTTTTAAAGTCTGCTTAGACTCTTCCACGAGCTCGGCTTTTGCAGGCCAGAAAGCTTTTTTACCAAGCAATGTCGTGATCGCAGGAACTAAGAATGGACGGACAATGAAGGTATCCATTAGAACCCCAATCGCTGTTATTAAACCGAATTGGACGAGCACTTGGATCGGAAGTGACGCAAGCACGGCGAAAGTAGCTGCAAGAATAAGACCTGCTGAGGTGATGACACCGCCTGTTTCACTTACGCCCTCTTTTATCGCCTGCTTCAATGGCATCGTTTTGCGTTTTTGCCAAATGCTTGAGATCATGAAAATATTATAATCTTCTCCTAGCGCAATCAGGAAAACAAACGAATAAAGCGGAATTGCTCCTTGTATGGCGTCAACGCCCATAAAGTAATGCAGAATAATCCAGCCTAAGCCAAGCGCTGCTGCATAAGAAAGCAATACGGTGCCAATCAAGTAAAGCGTTGCTGTTATCGATCGTAGGTAAGCAAGCAGCAATACCATGATGAGACCAATAACTAATGGAATAATGACTAGGTTATCGCGATCAGTCAGCGCTTTAGAATCGAACTGTGCTGCCGTCTGTCCGCCAATCCAAACCTTTTGTACAGCATCCTTTGCCTTCGCATCTTCGAGCGCCTTAACTGCCGCTTCTTTAAGCAGCGGAATCGTGTCCATCGCTTCTTGAGAGTAGGGGTTCGTGTTCAGGATAACGGAATATGAAAGCAGATTCGGATCATCCACGCTTTGCTTTGGTTCTAGAACATGATCGACAAGCGGAACGGCGGCCAGCTTCTCTGCTAAATCAGAAGCCGCACCGTCGGTTTGTGCAACGACAGTAATCGGGGCCAAATCGCCTGGCGCATACGTCTTGGAGATGACTTCGAAGCCTTCTCTTGATGGCATGTCTTCCGGGAAGGAGGATAACAGATCATAAGTGAATTTAATCTGGCTCGAGAAGCTTGCTAAAATACCAAGGATCAATACGGATGTAATGACCACCATCCAAGGCTTCGCAATTACCAGGCTGCCAATTTTGGAACCCAGCTTTTTCTCTGGATTAGGCTTAAGATAGGTTTTCCCTTTTTCCCCTACGCGTACATGCTCTATAAATTCCGTGCGCGGGATAAACGGGAAGAACGAGGCTCTGCCAATGATGGCAAGCAAAGCAGGTAGCAATGTTAAGCTTGCAATACCCATAATGAGTATGGACAAGCTAAAAGGTACGGCAAAACGATCGTAAACGCCATATTGTGCTGCCAGCAGGGCCAGTAAAGAAAGCACGACCGTAAACCCGCTCATCGCAATGGCACCCGATGCGTCCTTGAAGGAACGCTTCAGCGCAATTAATTTGTCGTTCTCGCGTGTTAGCTCCTGACGGAAATGTGAGATGAAAAACAAACAATAATCCGTGCCTGCACCGAACAAAAGCACCGTCATGATGGAAATTGCCTGCGCATCTACTGTTATCCAGCCCTCGCCTGCCATCCAGCCAAGTATTGGGCTCGTAACCGCATACGCGAAGCCGACACCGATAAGCGGGATTATAGCGAGAATAGGCGAACGGTAAATTAGTAGCAGCAGTACAAGAACGATTAGGACGGTTGCGATAAGAAGCGAAACATCCGCTCCTTTGAACAAATCAGTAGCATCCACGGAAATGCCCGCCGGACCGCTCACGCGCACGCTTAGCTCTGATGAATCGTCGACAGCTGTCTCAAAAGGTTTCTTACCCGAAGCGTCGCTGATTACCCTTTCTATTTCTTCGATATTTTCTTTCAAAATTTCAGTTTCTGTCTGTTCACCGAATGAAATCGGCTGCACGAGTGTTGTACCACCCTTAGAAGCGAATGCCTTCAAAGCAGGCAACGGCATCTGATGGAGCGGGATTACCTCGCCCTGCGCATCCAACGGATTTTCTATAACATGCTGCGTTGTTTTCTGAATGAGGCTGTAATCTTCATCTGTTAAACCTCCCTCGCGATGCCAGACGACTAAAGCCGGTATACCAGATGAGCTGGGGAATTTTTCTTTAATGAGCTGATCTGCAAGTACTGACGGGCTGTCCGATTTAAGATTAGGAACATTACTCTGTTCTTTCTCGCCTACAGCAGGAAGAAACACACTGAGAAGCGCAGCGAGTATAATCCAAGCGATTAACGTTACCCATCGCGTACGGGGCCCAGCGATCATTCCGGCAAATTTTTCAATCATATTTCAAATCCTCCATTTCACATATAACCTGTTTTAGTTTAAAATTAAAACAAGCGGTTAATTAATTATATATACCCGAAGGTTAATTAATCATTCGATATATATTACAATTTTATGAATGGAGGTCATGGCCATGAGCGATGAGCAAATAAAACGCAAGCCAGGCCGCCCTAAAGGCACAGGTTCAATTCAGACAATGCAGCAAATATTGCGCACCGCTGCTTATCTATTTATGGATCAAGGGTTTGAGAAAGTATCCTTGGAGGGCGTTGCTCAAGCTTGCGGAATTACGAAAGCCAGCGTTTATTATTATTTTAATAATAAAAGCATCTTGTTTACAGAATGTCTTCAGTTTGTACTGAAAATGGCGCATGATCAAACCGCAATGCTTGTCCAGAACGAGGGATCGCTCAAGGATCGATTGCTGCAGGTCGCAGAGCGTCATATGAACAATGCGCATGTAGAATTCGAAACGATGATGCGCGAAGCCTCCACTGGCTTATCCGAGGAGCAAATTGCGAGTATTCGAACCAGTGAGAGCGCCATACACGAGTTGGTCAGCTCTGTGTTTAAAAAAGCCATGGATGAAGGCGAAATCGTTCAAAGCGATCCGCTGCTGCTTGCTTATGTCTTTACAGCCATGCTGACCGTACGAAATCGCAAAGAAATTATTAATAACAAAAAAACAGTGGAACAAGCAGCGGCCGAAATCGTAGAATTACTGTGGACTGGTTTAGTGCCGCGTTAGAATGACCATTAGATGGAGGTAATCAGATGTTAAAAACCGCATTAGGCCGACTGCGCGTAGTCGGATTCTATGAAGGGATATCCTTTCTAGTGCTGCTCCTTATCGCGATGCCGCTCAAATATTGGGCGGATATTCCACAGGTTGTAACCGTTGTCGGCGGCTTGCACGGGATATTATTTGTCCTTTATTTACTAGCCGTTTTGCATGTATGGATCACACATCGTTGGTCCATCATTAAGGTTGCTGCCGCGTTTATAGCTGCCTTCCTTCCCTTCGGTACGTTTGTACTCGATAAGAAGCTGCTGCGCAACCAAGCTTAAACGAAAAAAAGCTATTCCAATACCAAGGAATAGCTTTTTTTCGTTTTCCAATTGACTCACTGCAGCTTTAGTATGGATTTCAAATTATCGTGAATGTTTGCGATTTCCTTCTCTATATACGAACAAGAAGACCAAGGCTTGTGCCCGGTCTTCTTGTTCTGTTTATTTATAAGCTAATGATCGTTTAATTATGGAATTCCTGACCGTCATGAACGGCTTTAACATAACCCGCGCGGATAACAAAATCCCCGAAATGCTCGCCAGACTCACGTTCCTTCGCGTACTGGTTAATCATAGGCTTTAACGTATCCAAAATCTCGGTTTCGCCGATATTTTCGCGATAAAGCTTATTCAAACGCTCACCCGCAAAACCTGCGCCTAAATACATGTTGTATTTGCCGACAGCTTTGCCGATAAATGAGATTTCACCCAATGCCGGTCTTGCACAGCCGTTCGGGCAGCCAGTCATCCGAATGTTAATTTCTTGGTCGCGAAGACCGGCTTCATTAATAATCGGCTCAAGCTTATCAATTAGAGTCGGCAAGTAACGTTCAGCCTCCGCCATTGCAAGTCCGCATGTCGGCAGCGATACACAGGATATAGAGCTTCTGCGAAGTGCAGAATGCTGAGCGCCATCGGTAAGTCCGTATTGCTCAATCAATTCCGTGATTTTGCGTTTTTTCTGGCTCGTTACGTTACCGATGATGAGATTTTGGTTTGGCGTAATACGGAAATCACCCGTGTGAACTTTTGCGATTTCGCGCAAGCCAGTCATAAGAGGATAGCCCTCTTGATCATCGATGCGTCCGCTTTGAATATACAACGTCAAATTCCATTTGCCGTTGCTGCCCTTCAACCAGCCATAACGGTCGCCGCTATTATCGAATTGAAAAGGACGAACATCCTCAAGCTGCCAGCCTAGTCTGTTTTGAAGTTCTGTTTTGAACCAATCAATGCCATGACGGTCGATTGTATATTTAAATCTTGCATTTTTACGAATGGAGCGGTTTCCGTAATCGCGTTGGATCATAACCGTTTTCTCTGCCAAAGCTACGATACGCTCAGGCGGACAGAAACCAATTACTTTACCAAGCTGCGGATAAGTTGCCGTATCGCCGTGGGTCATCCCCATGCCGCCGCCAACCGAAATGTTAAAGCCTTTCAGCTTGCCGTCTTCAACGACAGCGATATATCCGATATCCTGCGAGAACACATCAACATCGTTATGAGGTGGAATCGCGAAACCGATTTTAAACTTACGAGGCAGGTAAACCGGACCATAGATAGGCTCAACTTCGCCTTCTTGCTGTCCGTCTATGACCTTCTCGCCGTCAAGCCAAATCTCATGGTAAGCGCGAGTGCGCGGCGCCAAATGATCATTCACCTGACGTGCCCAGTAGCTGACCTCGTCATGAACATCTGATTGAAACGGGTTCGGGCTGCACATTACGTTACGATTTACATCGCCACAGGCTGCTAAAGTTGTCATCAGCTCACTGTTGATTTTCTGAAGCGTAGGCTTCAGGTTCCATTTCAAGATGCCGTGCATCTGAAAGGTTTGGCGAGTTGTCAAACGAAGCGTGCCGTTACCGTACTTATGTGCTAAACCATCCATTGCAAGCCATTGCTCAGAAGTTGCTACGCCGCTAGGCAAAACAACCCGAATCATGAATTGGAATGCAGGCTCCAGCTTCTGGCGTTCACGCTCGGTGCGCAAATCCCTGTCATCCTGCATGTAGCTCCCGTGAAACTTCAACAACCGATTGTCGTCCTCCGGCAATCCGCCCGTAATCGGGTTTCTTAACGTATCAACCAATGCTCCGCGCAGGTAATTACTTTCGATCTTAATATGTTCAACTTCACTTGGCGGCCCACCGATAGGCTTTACCAATTGCTCTTTTGCCATTGTTGCTGTCTCCTCTCGCGATCATTCACGAACTCTTGCTGATTAATATATATATTAATACACGTCACGCTGGTAGCGCTGCTGCTGCTGCATTTCATCCAAGTAAGCCGCAGCTTCTTCTGCGCTTAATGAACCTTCTTGTTGAATAATAGTTAACAACGCTGAATGCACATCATGTGCCATATGCTTCTCATCGCCGCAAATATAAACATGGGCGCCTTCTTTAAGCCATTCAAACAGCTCGCGGCCTTTCTCCAGCAAACGGTGCTGTACGTAAACTTTCTCTTCCGTATCACGGGAAAAAGCCACATCTAGCTTCGTCAGTACGCCGTCTTTAAGCATTCTCTGCCAATCCGTCTGATACAAGAAATCAGTAACAAAATGACGGTCGCCATAGAATAACCAAGATTTCCCTTCAACGCCAAGCTCTTCGCGTTCCTCAAGGAAAGCACGGAACGGAGCAACGCCCGTACCAGGTCCAATCATGATAACCGGCGCATCCGGGTTCGACGGCAGCTTGAAATTCGGATTTTCTTGGATGTAAATTGGAAGGCTATCGCCGGGTTGAACGCGATCCGCGCAATGAATCGAACATACGCCGTAACGATCACGGCCATGTGCTTCATAACGGACAGCTCTAATCGTTAGGTGAACCTCATCTTCATTCGCTTTGAAGCTGCTTGCGATTGAATACAACCGTGCCGGAAGCTTGCGCAATATGCCTACAAATTCGCTAGCTGTAGCCTGCCAAGGTGCAAAATCCTGTACCAAATCAAGCAGATCACGGCCGTTGATGTAATCTTTGAGTTCTTGCTCTTTGCCCGGAGCCACCAGCTCGCGCAAAGCGGAGTTGGATGATAGTTCGGCTGCTTGCGTAAGCAAAGGCTTCGTCAGTACCGTAATTTCATAATGCTTAAGCAGCGCATCGCGTAATGAGCCCTGCTCGCCGATCTTATTGATCGGCACGATTTCTTCAGGATTCCAATTGAATTCCTGGATAATCGCTTCCACCAATGCAGGGTGGTTCTCCGGATAAATACCAAGGCTATCGCCTGGTTCATATTGTAAATTGGAGCCTTCTAACGACAGCTCCAAATGACGTGTTTCCCGATCAGAGCCGCGACCATTCAAGTTCAAATTCGCGAGCACTTCAGCCTTAAACGGATTCGTGCGTGAGTAAGCTGATGGTTCAGCTTTAACTTCATTGATAGAATCGCTGACTGCAGCAGCTGCACCAGAAGAACCGTTCATGCGCTCTGTCAAAGAGCTAATAACCTGTGCGGACCAGCTTGCGACGAACTCGTCATAATCCAGATCACAATCCACGCGCGGAGCAAGGCGGTTTCCGCCAAGTTCCTCAAGGCGTTGATCAAAATCCTTGCCCGTTTGACAGAAAAACTCATACGAAGTATCACCTAACGCCAACACGGAGAAATACAGGTTGTCGAATTGTGGTGCTCTCTTGCTGTAAAGGAATTCATGGAAAGCCCGAGCATTGTCTGGCGGCTCGCCTTCGCCATGCGTACTTACGACCAGCAATAAATTTTCAACCTTTTTCAAGCCATTCGTCTTGAATTTGTTCATTGGAGCAAGCGTGACTTGCATGCCTTGCTCTTCAAGCTTGCGTGACAAGCTAGTAGCTAGTCTCTGACAATTTCCGGTTTGGGAACCAAAGAGCACCGTTACCTCACGAGAAGCCGCAGGCTGACTGCTTGTGGCGATGCTTTCCGCTGCGCCGGCAGCTTCTGTAATCACTTGAACATCACCAGCAATGGATGGCGCACTAGCGGATGCTTGACGAGCGAACAAAAAGCCTGTAAGCCATACTTGCTGCGATTCCGTCAGCGTTGGCAGAAGGCGGTTTAAAAGCTCGACTTGCTCTTGGTTAAAAGGACTGTTCGTTACCTGAAGTTGCAACAATATCCACCTCTCATAAACATAAAATCAACTTTTATTTTCATAGTCAGTAAAATAACAGTACTTCATCAGTACTCTAATATTACTTAACCTAACATAATCAGACAAAACCTTCAATCGGGTACGTTCTTGCAAAAAAATCCATTTTTATGCAAAAATCCATTATTCGCCGCAAAAATAAAGAAATCAGGGCATTTTGCCCTGATTTCTTTAGATTTATTAGAAAAAGTAATGGCTTGGATATAAATAAGTGATAGGTCTTTTTTTACGTTTTCCTTGCATATTTCCCTAATTGAAAACCATTCTCGTCGCTTCATGAAAATTACAATAATTGCTCCAAAAAGGATGCGCGAAATTACTCAAAAGTATTTCTTATGTAACTTATAAAATAATAAAATAAAAGAGTGCAGCTAACGCAAAACGATAATAAGCAAACCATGAAAGTTTGATTTTTTTCATCATGTTGATGAATGTTACAACAGCAATCATGCCGACGATAAACGCTGCGATAAGACCGATTAAAAATAGAGGTAAATCTGCCGTTGTAAGAAACTCTCGGCTCTTCAGCAGATCGATTCCGCTAGCGGCCGCCATAATCGGCACCGATACGAGAAACGTGAATTCCGCTGCCGCTTTCTGGCTAACGCCGAACAGCATGCCTCCCGATATCGTGGATCCCGAACGCGAGAAGCCCGGCCAAAGAGCTAGCACCTGAAAGCATCCTACCGCGAAGGCCTGCTTATAGGTAATGTCATCAAGCTCCTCCGCGCTCGGCTTCTTTCGAACGCGATCGGCGATAATCATCAATATTCCGCCGGCAACGAGGCCGATTAGAACTTTTTCGGCTGTAAACAGTTCTCCTTTTATGAACGAGTGAAGCAATACAGCGCATGCGCCAGCCGGAGCCATTGCTAAAATAATATGTAAGGCATTCAATCCAGAGCCTTTGCCTATCTTAAAATTAAGCAGGCTTGCAAAGCGCTTTCGGTACAAAACGAGCACTGCCAGCACCGCACCGAATTGAATAACGACCTCAAAGGTCTTCGCGCGGTCTCCTGTGAAATTAAGCAGCTCAGCCGTCAAAATCAAGTGGCCCGTTGATGATACAGGTAAAAACTCGGTCAGTCCTTCAACAATCCCCATAATTATCGCATTAATTAAATCGCCCAACGCCCGATCTCCCCCTCGAATTTGGCTGCAATTTTTTTGCTCCTTACCAGTTTATGCATGTCCGTATGTGCCCATTTCACTTTCAAGCAATTCCGTTTGAATTTCGATTTTCCGAATACGATTATCGTCACGCTCGCGAATGATGAAGGTTATGTTGTCATACGTCCACGGCTCCCCAATGGGCAGTTCCGGCTTCAGGTTGAAAAGCCAGCCTCCGATAGAGTCTACCTCGTCGCATACGAGGTCAGTTCCCGCAGCTTCGTTCACATCGCTAATCAGCGCTTTACCATTCACTAAATAACGCTGCTGCTCCAATATTTCAATTTCCTTCACTTCATCCTCGTCAAACTCATCGCGGATTTCCCCTACAATCTCCTCGATGATATCCTCGATGGTGATAAGCCCTGCCGTTCCGCCGTACTCATCCAATAATATGGAAATGTGGACGCGATCCTGCTGCATTTTGCGGAGAAGCTTATTGATAGGCATCACCTCTGGTACCGACATGACCGGCTGCATAAGTGAGTTTACTTCAATATTTCGATCTGATTCGTAACGCAGAAAAAACTGTTTCGTATTCAGTATCCCAATGATATTATCCTTGCTGCCTTTAGCGACAGGAAAGCGGGTATACTGCTCTTTCTTTATAATCGCTAAGTTTTCTTCGAGAGATAGATTCACGTATAAACAAACCATATCGGTTCTAGGTACCATAATCTCACGTGCCAGCCGATCGTCGAACGCGAAAATGCGGCTCACATAGCCATATTCGCTTTTGTTTATTTTCCCGCTTTCATAGCTCTCCGATAATATGATACGGATCTCTTCTTCGGAATGCGCTTCATGCTCGTTCGCTGGCTTCAATCCCAGCAGCCTGACCAATGAATTCGCAGATCCGTTAAGCAGCCAAATGAACGGATACATCACCTTGTAGAACACGATGATAATCGGTGCCGTTACCTGACTGACTTGCTCCGATTTGATGATGGCTAACGTCTTCGGAGCTAATTCTCCAAGCACCACATGCAAATAAGTCACGATCAAGAAGGAGATGACGAAAGACAGCACATTACTGATATCGCCCTCCAAATGTAATCGATCGAAAATCGGATGCAAAATAAGCTCAATAGTGGGTTCACCAAGCCAACCAAGTCCAAGCGCAGTAATCGTAATGCCAAGCTGACAAGCGGATAAATAACCGTCCAGCTTGTTCGTTACTTGCTCAATGGCTTTGGCATTTTTGATCCCTTCGGCCACCATCTGGTTCACGCGGCTTGAGCGCATTCGAATAATAGCGAATTCCGTCGCTACGAAGAATGCGGTAAATACGAGCAGCAACACAAATAATGCAAGCTTTAAAACCATCGTCTTCTCCCTTTTATGCAAATGGAGATGCTATTAGTAGCCTACCTCAACGGATGCATTAACGACGTAGATCAAATCGTTTTTATCATCTTTATCCGGAAGAACTACACCGCTAGTCGTGAGCATGCCACCGTCCAGCACCTCAATGGTCACTTGGCCATATGGCAGCACAGCTTTCACCTGCTCTACATCGAGCAGCTCATGATCGCAAGGAAGCGCGAGCCTTACGCGCACCTTCATGTTGTCCAGCGTTCCGCCTGGCAGCACTGACCGCAGTCCCGGCATCGAATTGTGGTGAATGGCGTTTTGTACCGCCCGCACCGATGCCTTCGTAATATTTTGACCGTGCAGATCGCATCCCATGCCTATTTCTATAAAAAATAAGTTGTCCACTTAAATATCCTCTCCCTCAGTCTTAAAATTCATACCTGCCGGCTTGTTTACCAAGGCACATCATCGTTACTGCTTGTACCTTCGCCTGCAGGCGTGTAGCTGTAACCCGAGTCAGCATCCTCAGCAGGCACTTTGCTGCCAATACGAGGCATGACATCAACTAAATCCAATGGCTGTACGAGCTCAACCGGCGACATGCCCTTCTCAAACTGGAAGAAGTCGCCTTCGATGACAACGACATATCGGCCATTATGCTTGGCAAAATGAATGCTGTCGCCAAAATCAGCCAAAAGTCCTTTTACCGTTACGTCGCCCAGCTTAAATGAAAACGGCAAATCCGGCTTCTGTTCAACCAAAGCAGCGGCCGCGACCTCTACCTGCTCCGGAGTCCACCATTCCTGAATGTCGCGCTTCTCGCTTGCCGCCCATACCTCAACCGCATTTTCTTCCTCGCGGCGCTCGGAGCTCTCATCCTCTTGCCATTTGTCAGCGATATATTGATGTACCATCTCAACAACCTGCTCACCCATAACCTCAGGCAGCGGCTTCTCATAAGAAACATACTTCAAGAAATCCTCGAAATAGCGGGCATGCGACGCTTGATGGATTTTGAGCTCCCAATGCTCGAGCATCCCTTCCTCCGGCATATGCGGATATTGAATCGACTTGATGCTGCGGGCGCTGATTGCCATTTCAACTTGCGAGATCAAGTTTTTCTCATCGGAGATTCTTGCGATCTTCGGTTCAAAATCACATTTTAGCAAAAATAGAAAAGGCTCATCGAAATACGTATTCAGCTTCGAGAGGGCAATAATAAACGCGCCTCCCCTCACCGCGCTCGTATCCATATAAATCCGGACGAGCTCGTCTGCGATTCCGATAAACCGTTCCTTCGAATCGGCATCGCGAAGCCGTTGAAACAAATTGTAGTTTTGGTTGCTGCCAAGCTCATAGCCGGGCTCGACCATAAACCTGCCGATTTTCGTAGGCGCGTTTGCAGAGTTTGGATTACGCTCTACCTTTCTTTTTACGATCCGCTTAAACTCGTCGTCCAGAAACTTTTGTATCTCGCTGTCCTCATAGGTGTCCTCTTCTAAAGTCTGATAATGCTTGAATCGTTTGCCTGACGAGGTCGCGCTCTCCTCTCCATCGGTATGGATAACGAAAAAAGATAAATATTGCATATTAAAATCCACGTTTATAATTCCTCCAAGCCAGCTGATGTCATCTCCTTAGGATAGCATATCTCGACACGTCGCGACATCAGCCGTGAGAACCTCGCAGGATGATAAAGCTGAACAAGTAAACATGGCATATTAGCCGCAAAAGCATAGCTAAACACAATTATCATGCTCCATCCTCATTCCAAAGCATGAACAGGGGGTCAAAAGCAGCATATACCAATGGGCCCAATCGCCTCGCCGCGTTTCTATCGTAAACAAGCTGAATATCCATGAGGGTATGGGCTACCGTTTTGATACGGGACCTTCTATTTTGACAATGCCTTGGGTTCTGGAGCAGCTGTTTGCATCCGCTGAAAAGAGATTGGAAGATTATATGACTTTAAAACGAGTGGAGCCGCAATGGCGTGCAAAGTATGAAGATGGAACAGCGCTGGATATTCTAGGGGATTTGCCGGGTATGCTGGCTCAGATAGGTTCATTATCTTCAGCAGACAGAGAACATTTCTTTCGTTATATGGATTATTGCCGGCAGCAATATGAGCTCAGCCTGAAAAGCTTCTATAGCCGTTCAATCACAGGAATTTCGGATATGCGCCAGCAGCACAGTGGTGCGAACGGCGGTTCCATTTACGGGGTTGTAACGGACCGCAAGCTGAACGGCGGTTTCAAAATCCCTTCCCGCAGCGCCATGATTGGCAACTTGTATTTTGTCGGCGGATCAACGCATCCTGGCGGAGGTGTGCCGATGGTTACTTTAAGCGGCCAATTAACCGCTGACTTGATTCGTGAAGATTTATTGAAGCAAGCCGTTATTTAAATCTCAGTAAGGCATAGGCTGGGTCCGATAGACCGGCGAGCGTTCGATATCGTCATAGCTGCGATGCCATATCCCTGTCGTTGCAGGAGACATCGGCGGTATGAGCCATGACCAACGTCCCGTTACCTGCCTTCCCTTCTCTTGCTCCTGCTTCTCGAATCGCAGAAATTGCTCGGCAGCCGTGTGATGGTCGACTATACTAACGCCGTGCTTCTTGAAAGAATGGAGCACGGCTAAGTTTAGTTCGATTAATGCCTTATCCTTCCACAGCGAAGTATTCGTCGTCATGTCCAATTGAAAAAGCCTTGCTACAGCAGGCAGCTGGTTATATCGATTCGTATCGGACAAATTTCTTGCGCCAATCTCAGTCCCCATATACCATCCGTTAAACGGTGCAGCCGCGTACGATATGCCTCCGATTTCAAGCTCCATATCGGAAACAAAAGGAACCGCATACCACTGCAAACCCAACTGTACGAAACGTTCATTTTCAGGATGGGATAACGGCACCTCCAGCACAGTCTCCTCGGGCAGCGTAAACCACTTCGGCTTTTGATCGCCTTTCTGAATCACAAGCGGTAACACATCATAGCGTGTTCCTTCACCTTTCCAACCCAGCTTCTCGCAAGCTGCCGTAAGGGCTAAGGATGCCGAATCCCCCACGATTTCTTCCTTATTGCCGTACCCTGCGTAACGAACAAGCTGATGATTCCAAATAC
Organism: Paenibacillus sp. LHD-38; assembly: GCF_031157315.1. Taxonomy (GTDB): domain Bacteria; phylum Bacillota; class Bacilli; order Paenibacillales; family Paenibacillaceae; genus Pristimantibacillus. The sequence goes on along the minus strand of NZ_JAVIFU010000012.1, from coordinate 51,632 downwards.
GTATGCGATTTTTTGAACCGTTAGCCGGAAAAATCGTAATTGCCGGACGAACCTTGCCGTTATTCGTGGCATAATTCATATGCTGGAAAATACGATTTGCCGCATCAAGCTCGTCATCAGTATCACGCGCATCGAATACTTCTAGCGTTTGCCAAAACAACCGGCCGATACAGCGGTTATTGTTTCGCCATGCCATCCTCGCGCCGTGCTTAAGCTCCTCATAGGTATGTACATAGGTGCCCGTTCGATCAATCTCCTGCATGACCTCTTGGATTCGACGCTTTGCGTCCTCCTCGGTTTTCTCGAGCTCAAAATAGGCTTCGCCTAAAAAAGCTGCCGCTTGTTCGGCAATTTGTTTTCTCATGGTCATCGTCATTCTGCTTTTGCCTCGTTCTCTGCGATCTTTATCATGACTCTGCGTTTTCTATACAGCATGGTCGCAGCCTCAGCCACGTCATTCAGCATGCCGCGGTTAATAAAAGCACCGAACAGCATGCCTGCCACAGGAATCATTTGGAACAGCTTCTTCCACCCGAAATTATCTCGGTATACCGTCACGACCTCGCGCCAGCCTTGCAATTGCGACATCATTTGGCTGCTGCGGTTTGCTTTATCATAAGCGCTGAGCTCCTCAAGAATAGCCTTTTTCCCTACGATATCCGACGATGCAAATTGCATCACTTTGACAGCAAAAACGCGCTCCTCCTTAAGCTTCGGGTCAAAACCGTAACAAATGGCAATCTCTTGAATAATCTTCAGCGATAATCCGAGTACGGCCGGTATATCTACCGCTAACGTGAAAATCCCGCCTATTCCGGTTGTTGCGCCCTGCAGCGTTGCCATCGTGGAACGGCTTGAAGCTAATTGCTCGGCAGATAAATTCATGACCGATAGAGGCATTTGAGCAGCATGCTCGATGACTAGCAGCTCTCCTTCCTCGGATTGAATCCTGCTTTCCTGACCAGCGTTCCGCTGCAGTCGTTCAATAACCGAACGCTCTGAAATGAGATATTTGCCGCCATTCTGAATGTAGCTGCCAATCTCATCTACCGCTTGTCCCAGCTTTTCTTGAATGATTTTCGGTGTAATTTTATCGAGCAGCATGAACGGCAGTCGTCCAAGCTTCTCCCAGAACCAAAGATCTTTTTGAGCTCGCTCCCAAGCTTCAATCTCTTGTAGGGAAGTCTTTAATTCGTCTTGCGTATCGTAGTCCAGCGCCACTTCGTTCACTCTCCTTCTTTCGCAAGTAATACGCGGTTAGGAACCATTCGGATTCGTTGTTCACATTATTGTTCTAATTTGCGCCCCGTAAACAGCAGCATAATGAACGAAAAGACAACGATCGCTGCGGTCCATGCCCAAGCCATCGTCGTTTCACCGGTCTCAACGGCAATATAGATGGCGGTAGGGACGGTTTGAGTCCGTCCAGGTATATTACCCGCAATCATCAAGGTTGCACCAAACTCCCCTATGCTTCTAGCAAACCCAAGAAGGTACGCCGTAGTTAGCGACCGTTTTGCCAGAGGCAGCGTAATAAAGCGAAAAACCTGAATCTCGTTCCCCCCTGCCGAGCGTGCGGCATCCTCCAAATGCCGGTCTACCGATAGAAAGCCTGCTTTGCTTGTTTGGTAAACGAGCGGGAACGCAACAATGACCGCCGCGATAACCGCGGCGATCCAGGAGAAAACGATAGGCTGCGTAAATAACCACTCATATGCTTGCCCGATCCAGCTGCCTCTGCCTAGTAAAACAAGCAAAATGAATCCGACAACGGTTGGAGGAAGGACAAGCGGCAGCATAAAAAACGTTTCAACGATGCTTTTGCCTCGAAAGGAATGCCGCGTCATGAATCGTGCGACGAGCATTCCGATAAGGGCAACGATAATGCTTGCGATAATAGATATTTTTAAAGATAGCCAAACAGGCGACAGCCAATCGTCCCAGTTCATTTCGTGAAGCCTCCGGTCAGACAGTAAGATGCTATTTATTATACCGAAGACTGGCTTATTCGCCCAGCAAAAATGTGAGTTCCCCTCGGTAATACAGCTTCAGCTTGTGCAGAGCACGCGTGCATCCTACATACAAAAGCTTCGCATCCAGCGATGCGTAGGCTTCAGCACCGGCATCCGCAACGAGCACCGCATCGAATTCCAGCCCTTTCGATAAATAGACCGGAACAACCGACAAACCGCCTCCATAGGCAGGCTGCTTGCTCTGTACGAGCGATGCTTCGTGCCCTTGTCCGATCAAATACTGGTGAATGTGTTCACACTCAAGCGCTGTCCTACCGATGATGGAGATCGTTTCATAATCGCCTGCTGCTTGCCATTCCCGTACGGTTGCTTCAATGGCCGATAGCCAGCTTTCGCTGGATACCTGCTCGGTTATAACAGAATCGCCGCTTCGGAAAACAGGAACGGCAGGTTTGACGCCGCCAGTCATGCTTCCTAAAATTTTATTCGCAAATTCGATAATCTCCATCGTCGATCGGTAGGAACGGTTTAGCTCATAGAATCCAATCTTCTCTTCTTCGAATAATACCGTCAGCTCATCCCAGCTTTGTACGCCCGCATACGCATGAATTCCCTGCTGCAAGTCGCCTAAAACAGTCATCGATGCCGTTCTTTGGCAGAGTCGAAGGACTTCCAGCTGAAAAGGAGAGTAATCTTGAGCCTCGTCAATCACGATGTGATCGAAGGCCTGCTTCGGCAAACCGAACAGCTGAAGCTGAATATAAGCTAGCGGAGCCAAATCCTCCGCTGCAGCTATCCCATTTTTCAATCGCTCAGCCGTGGCTGCAGAAATGCGCTTAGGAATGCTGCCAAGCGATTGCTTCCCGCTAAACAAGGAAGCATAGAGCTGCAATGAGGTATATGCCGGAATTTTTTTGGTATAGCTGTTGAACTTCGTAAGTGCCTTTGCTCTTACCTTCTTATCCGCAATGCCTTTCATTTTGAACTCGGATTCAAACCAGCGGCGGATTCGGCTAACCAGACGATCCCGCTTCTTCATAAGCGTCTCTTCGCCGTAATCCGTATCATACCATTCGCGCATTTGTGCCGGCGAAAGCTCAAGACCATCGATGGGTACGAATGGCACCACAGGAACAATACGCTGTTCAAAATCAGTGATTCGTTCATCTACTATCGCTTTAAAGGCCAAACTCCCTTTAAATCTCCCGGAAGCATGTTCAATTTCATCCGCGGTTCGGCGTTCTTCAAACCAATAGGTCATTGTATCAGATGGATCGCTTACCGCTATCGTTTTCTCAAGCAGCTCAACCGTCCAATCGCTGAAAGTGGTTTGTTGGATATCACCTACGCCAAGCTCCGGCAATACGCCGGATATGTAGTCGAGAAACATGCGGTTGGGTGCAAATATGATCATACGTTCCGCTCGCATACGGTCGGCATATTGATAGAGCAAGAAAGCAAGCCTGTGCAGAGCAACGGTCGTTTTACCGCTTCCCGCCACGCCTTGTATGAACAAAGCTTTGTTTCGATCCGCACGAATAATCTTGTCCTGCTCGCCTTGTATGGTGGAGACGATATCGCGCAGCTTATTGTCCTTATTCTCGCCCAGGCGATATAGCAGAAACTCATCCGTCACGCTGCCCTCTTCCTGGCCGCGTACATAGCTGTCGACCAAGCGAACGAGCTCTCCTTGACGAATCATGAAGTTCCTTTTCAAATGAACATATCCTTCGATATCCCCGTCAGGCGATTCATACGAAGCAGGAGCTTCTCCGCCTGTAAAGGAATAAAAAACGCTTGCTGCTGGCGCACGCCAATCGATGACGAGCAATTCATTGCTGTCTTGCTTGGCTACGCCTGCTTTTCCGATATATAGCGGCTTTTTATCGCCTGCCGGCAGCTCTTGAAAATCAATGCGGCCGAAATACGGCTCGCGTTTCGAGATCTCTAGTCTTAACCTGCGTTCCTCTTGCTGCAAATCGAGCATTTGCTCCGTAAAGTCGTCGCCCTTGTACCGGGGTCCGATCGCCTGCAGCTGAGTCAAAATGTCCTGCAGTGATTTCGTTAATCGTTCTTGTTCTTCTTGATAGGCACTTTGAACTGGCAAGTCAGTTACCTCCTAAGTTATGGTGTTCGAGATAAAAAAAGAGAAGCCCCAATATACCATAGGACGGCTTCTCAATGCAATCAAGAGTTTGGAGCCATTCCAATGAGCCAAACAGCTCCTAGAATGAGCAGCAAATTCAAACCAATTAAAAGTGGAATGCCCACTGTAAAAGTGCGGTGCTTTGTTTTATGGCGCCAAGCTTTCATCGCAAGCCAAGTGCCTCCAGCACCGCCTATTGCGCTAAGCAGGAACAAGCGTTTTTCAGGGACGCGCCTGCGCTGCTTCTTCGCGCTCTTTTTATCAAAGCCCATCAACGAAAAGGTGTATATGTTCATTATAAGTAAATAGATAATAAGCAAAAAATACAGCATTGCTTCAGCCACATCCTCTCTTTATTGCCGACAAGTCATATAGGTTGAGCAGCTGTCCAGCCGGTTAACGAGGCCCCGGCCTCGGTTTAGTACGGTTCGTCGGTACAGCCGCATAAGGATCATCCGGCCAATAATGCTTCGGGTAACGTCCCTTGAGATCCTTTTTGACCTCAAAATAAGCATTCTCCCAAAAGCTGGCCAGATCGCGCGTGACTTGGACAGGCCGCTGCGACGGCGACAACAGATGCAGCGTGACAGGCAGTCTCCCTCTTGCCAATCTTGGCGTATCCTTCATTCCAAAGAGCTCCTGAAGACGTACCGCTAGGACGGGAGATTCGGGATCGCTGTAATCCACAGGAATACGTGATCCGCTCGGCACAACGATATGCGTTGGAACCTGTTCGTCGAGCTCCTGCTTCTGTTTCCAGCTAAGACTGCTCTCAAGCAGCTGCAGCATTGGGAGCTTCTGTAAATCCGAGCGGCTCTTCATTCCGAAAATATGCGGTTTCAGCCAATCCTCCAGCGTGCTCAGCAGCGCTTCGTCAGAAGCCTCAGGCCAATCATTGCCGGCAAGCGACATTAGCATCATCCTAGCCTTCAACTGCTGCGCCTGCTTGGTCATCGGCAGCAGCGCAAAGCCTGTTTGACGAATAGCCGCGAGCATCACATTAGCGACCTGTTGCTCATCAGGGCGCTGCAGGATGGTTTCATTGATCATGATTGCGCCTAGCCACGTACGCTTCCTCGCCCGCACGGCTTGAGCCGATGCATCCCATTCGATGGTTTCCTCGCTCACTAAATGCTCAGGCAAATACCGTTCGATATCGCTTAATTGCAGCTCAGCCGCAATCCGTATTCGGCCTTCCGTTCCGGCATCGTCAAGTTCGCATATCGCAAGATAAGGAAAGAGAGACAAGGGCTGCTGCTCCGGCAGCGCTGCCCCTCGCCCATTGGCCAATAAATACCGGCCGTCGCTGCGCCGCTGCGCGATGCGGTCGGGATAAGCAAATGCAAGGAGAACGCCGAGCGGAATGGGATCCGATGGCCGGACCTGTATTCCAGCCTCTTCTTGTGGCAAGGCCAGCCGCGCCCATTGTTCGGCTTGCGCCATGATCCGGCGCGCGGCTCCGGCGGCTGGATGCTCCGAGCCGGTTTGTCCGTTCGGCCTTCGGCCATAACCAGACAAATCCTTGAGAAGCTCCAGCCGAAGCTGAATATCGACATTCCGTTCCTGTGGAAGCAGATCTCGTTCATTTAATAAAGCCGCCGTCTCACAAGCGACACGCGCTGCGCCAAAGCCTGCCGCCTGCAAAATCATCGCTCCTAACCGCGGATGTAATCCAAACTTCGCCATTTTGACACCAATTGCGGTTGGTTTCCCACTCGCAACAATCGCGTTCAGCTGAAGGAGCAGCGAAGCGGCTTGTTCATAAGCCGCCTCGGGCGGCGAGGTTAACCACTCCAGCTCTAGCGGATCCTGTATGCCCCATATGGCTAGCTCAAGCACAAGTGAAGCAAGATCCGCTTCCAGCAGCTCAGGCTTGCTCTGCTCAGGCAGATATGAATGCTCTTGCTCCGTCCAAAGCCGGAAGCATACGCCGGGTGCCAGCCGTCCCGCTCTGCCTCGCCGCTGATCAGCTGAAGCCGCGGAGACAGGCACCGTTTCCAGTCTGCTCATTCCTGTTTTTGGCGAAAACTTGGGGACGCGCATCAGACCGCTGTCCACAACGATTTTGATACCCTCGACCGTCAGGCTCGATTCAGCAATGGTTGTCGCAAGAACAACCTTTCGTTCACCGGGTGAGCATGGAGCTATTGCGGCATCCTGCTTCTCTAGCGGAAGACTGCCATGCAGCTCTTCAATCCGAATGGATGAGGTAAGACCAGACTCGTTCAGCCACCTTGCCGTGCGGCGGATCTCTGCGACACCCGGCAGAAACGCTAATACATCGCCTTCATATGCGCGCAGCGACTCAGCAATCGTCCGAGCCATTTGGGGCTCGATCGGACCGTTCACCCTAGATGTCGCATAATGCGTCTCGACCGGAAAAACCCGGCCTTCACTGCGAATGACCGGCGCGCCGCCAAGCAGCTCGGCAATCGGAGCCGCATCCAGCGTTGCGGACATGACGAGCAAGCGCAAATCCTCACGCAGCAGTGACTGCGACTGCAAGCAGAGCGCTAATCCCAGATCGCCATGCAAATGTCTTTCATGAAATTCATCAAAAATAACGGCGCCAATCGTTTCCAGCGCCGGATCCTCCTGCAGCATACGCGTCAAAACACCCTCTGTTACAACCTCAATGCGCGTCTTCGGCCCTATGCGAGTATCCAATCTTACACGGTAGCCAACCGTTTGCCCGACCTGTTCGCCTAAAGACCTTGCCATAAACTGGGCGGCTGAACGAGCAGCCAGCCTCCGCGGTTCCAGCATAATGATTTTCTTTCCGGACAACCAAGGCTGATCCAGCAGCGCAAGGGGCACACGGGTTGTTTTCCCCGCTCCCGGCTGCGCCACTAATACGGCATTCATTCCGCCGCGCAGCGATTCCTGAAGCTGAGGCAATACCGTATCAATCGGCAATAACAGTTGACTCATACTGATTGCTCCCTTACCTTGTACCATCTTATTTTATAATTCTCAGCATTTGCACGACCGGACGGTTATCGCCAGGCAGCGAAGCCTCGCTGCTCAATAACTGGGATGAACCGTCGCCGTCTAGAAAAATCCCGTCAACCAGCATACCCTCGCCAACCGTCTGGATAATGGCTTCCCTAAATAACGCAAGTGGACCCTTTGTCTCGCTCACGATTAAATACAACGCTCCCTCTTTATCGAAAGCAGCAGCTGAACGAAGACGGTCATCTTCTGGAAACGGCGCATTCTCAATCTCCGTCTGCTTGATCCAATTCGCATCATCGCCTAGGCTCATGCTGATTCCGCCTTGCGCCCAAAATCGCGTGTGATCCTTTACCTTAAGCTCCGAAGCTTTGCTTGCGACCTGTACGCTTAGCAAGTCCGAAGCGCCATCCCAGACAAGCGTTCCCCGGGCGTATTTCACGTTCTCGCTGCCTGTTCCAAAATTGCCAATTCCCTTATTGACCGGGATACTGTTTACCACGCCGATACTTAGCAATTGCTCGCCATAAAAAAAGCCGCCGTTAATTCCGACCTTACCCGTCAGCGTGATATTGTTATTAATCGTCTCCAGCGTGACATAGGCTGGTTTCGTCTTCAGCACATGCAGCGTCATTCCATTTGGAGAGGTATGCGAATCATAGGTATAATGCAATGCTTGCTCCGATTGCAATAGGTTAGCTTCATTGCGGTTGCCAAGCGCGATTATCATTAAATAAAGCATAATGACCAAAGCAAGCAGGATGCCTGCCAAAATACCAATGACCGCAAACAGCCGTTTTCTGCTCAGCGTAGCAGTATCTTTCACTTCCATTGCGGATCAATCTCCTTCATTCCTATCATTTAAACCAGCCTTTGCTGCGGAACCAAGCATACATGCCGATTCCGATGACGAGCATAACCGTTATGACTGCATAGTATCCGCCGCTCCATTCCAGCTCCGGCATATTGCTAAAGTTCATGCCATAAATACCGGCTAAAAACGTCAAGGGCATAAAGATCGTCGTAATAACGGTCAATGTCTTCATAATCGCATTCATACGATGCGAATTAACGGAGATATAATTATCCCGCAGGTCAGCCGTCATTTCTCTGCTCGTATCCATCATCTCTGACAATTTAAGCAGATGATCATAAATATCATGATAAAATGCCAAATAAGGTCCCATTCCGTCAATACGGTCCGAATTCGTTAGGCGGTATAATAAATCTCTCATCGGAATAATCGTTTTACGCAAGCGCAGCAGCCGGGACCGAATATTGTAAATATCGGTCATCAGCGTTTGGCTTTGTCCTTCACCGTTTCCTATTTCCATATCGAGCAGCTGATCCTCTAGCTCATGCACCGCAGGGAAATATTGATCCACAAGCTTGTCCATCACGAGATACGCTGCATAGAGCTGTCCCTTATCGCCTATCTTCTTGCTGCTCATTAGCTTAATCCTTGCTTCTTCTATTTCAGGTGAAGGCTCGTAATGAAACGTCACGATAAAGCTTGGGCCAATGAACATATTGATTTCATTCACCGTCAAAGTCTTCCGTTCCACCTCATGCAGCACAAAAAAATGAACATCCTCGTAATGATCTATTTTGGGGCGTTGCAGCAAATGATAGCAATCCTCGATGGCTAAGGGATGAAAGTGAAAATAAGTATCCAACAGCCTGCACTCGTCTTCCTTCGGATTGTTAAAATCAACCCAATACCATTCCAGCTCGGTCGACTTTAAGTCTTCCATCGTTAGGTCAGTCAACCATTCCTTTTGTTTTGTATAACCTACAATCCGTATCAAAGGATAAGTCCTCCATTCTAAGTGTTGCTTAACCTGTAGCTTCGTCGAATGTTCAACTTAACCATTTTACACGATATCGCAGCTCCTGTAATAATCATATGCTATTTTTTGAGACATTGTTTTCATGCTTATGCTGTAAAGCTCCTGAAACTTGCGCATTGCTTCCAAATTTAAAGTTACTCTTCAGACTGTGTACGTGCCGCTTCGAGCACGGTCTCATATACTGCCTCGCCGATGCTGCAGCCAATTGTCGTCGCAGCTCCTGCATAGGCATGTACGGCATTCCAACTAGCTGCCTGACTAGCTCCGATCACGATCGCGTCAGTTGTCGTTCCAGTAGCGATTTCTCCTGTCGCCAACTCGACGATTCCCAGCTGCTGCAATGCGGCTGACTTTGCTTCGGTTGCGGTTATTACTGCGTTCACCATTGCTGCTTCCGTCATTTGCCCATCAATCAAAACAATCACATTAATCGTACCCGCCGAATAGGCCGAAAAGGTGCTGCGCGGCTTTCCAGCTCTAGCGGCATTTCGCGTGCCAACCGTTGTGCAGCATAACAGCTTGAAGCGATCGCCTTCAAGCTCTGCTACGGATGCATGCGTCAGCTTCGCTGCCGTGATTAAACCGACCGTACTCTCCGGATTGCAGCCCCAAGCTTGGCACTGCTTCACGATATCGCGAACAGGATCATCACATTGGTAGGTGAGCGGCACCTTCCAGTTTATAATTCGGTTTGCAGAAGAGAATCCTCCTGGATGGACCGCACTGCTCAAGGCATGGAGATGATCCTTGGAAGCTAACTCAATCCGATCCTCGAGCAGCTGCAATCTAACCCCTCTCCACAGCTTTGATTCATAGAGATTCCCATGACGGAATGGCTGTGCCATCACGTTCCCTCCTTCGGATGCCCAAGCAGCTCGTAGATAAGCGGTATATTAAGATAACGGCGAGCATGCTCAGCAAGACGATCAAATGCCGCTTCCCTTCTTTCATGAAAGCGTAAATCCGCAGGCAAGCTTAACAATCCTTTTGCTTCCCGTAAGCCATTCAACCATTGTCTGCGAAAATCATCGTTATGCAAGATGCCATGGATAAACGTTCCCCACTGCTTGCCATCGTTTGCGCTCGCGCCTTCGGCTGTATATCTAGAGGAAGCTTCTAAGTCAGAACACGAGGTTTGTTCCTTTATTTGAAAAGGACGTTGAATAGATTCCTCGCCCATGCGCCAAATAACCTCGCCCATATGGATCTCATAGCCTTCGACGCTAACGGGCGAAACTGTCTCGCTCAATTGACCAGTACCTGAAACTCGAACCGTTCTTTTTTCCGCCGTAAAACGCACCTCAAACGGAAACAAACCAAGTCCCTCCGTTTCCTCAACAGACGATTCTACATGCAGCGGATCATATAGCCGAGTGCCAAGCATTTCGTAACCGCCGCATATGCCTGCCACCGCTCCTCCCCCAGCAGCATGCTTTTGAACGAGATCAGCCAATCCCGTTTCTTTCAGCCAAACGAAGTCTTCGATCGTATTTTTACTGCCGGGAAGGATGACGGCGTCAGGGCTTCCCCATTGCCCTGCATGCTCAATGTATCGAAGATGAACATCCGTCTCAAAGCGCAGCGGGTCCATATCCGTGAAATTCGAAATGCGGGGTAATCGAATGACTGCGATATCCAGCTCGCGCTTCTGGTTCGAGGCCTCAATTTCCACTGCAGCATGCTGCTTGCTTAGTGATAAAGAATCCTCGTCCTCCAGTTCAAGACCCGGCATAAACGACAGCACGCCGATAACCGGCTTGCCTGTCCGCGCTTCCAGCCAATCCAGTCCAGGCTGAAGCAGGGAAACATCACCGCGAAATTTATTAATGATAAAGCCGCATATGCGGTCACGCTCCGATGGCTCTAGCAGTTCCAACGTACCGACTATAGAAGCAAAAACCCCGCCCCGATCGATATCAGCCGCGAGAATGACCGGAGCGTCTGCCCATGCTGCCATCCGCATGTTTACGATGTCACGGTCCTTTAAATTAATTTCAGCGGGACTGCCTGCTCCTTCCAGCACCACAATGTCGTTTGCCTCACGCAAACGCTGCAGAGCCTCCCTTACGATTCCGCCGGCTGTAGGCAAATAGTTCTCGCGGTATTCGACTGCATGATAATCACGCAGAGGTTTGCCATGCACCACAACCTGCGAGGACATTTCACCGGTCGGCTTCAGAAGGATCGGGTTCATATCAGTCGTCGCCAAAATTCCGCATGCATCCGCCTGCATGCCTTGCGCGCGCCCGATTTCTTTCCCGTCCCACGTAACGTAGGAGTTTAAAGACATATTTTGCGATTTGAATGGGGCTACACGCCAACCGTCCTTGGTAAACACACGGCATAACGCGGCCGTAATTAAGCTTTTGCCTACGTCAGACGCCGTGCCTTGAATCATGATCGTTCTGCCCAACGCCTTATTAGAAGCTTCCTGTTCATTTAATGTCATTAAACACCTCGGCTCCTGTACTTGCCCAAGCTATGCTTTAATGCCGCTAAGAGCTGTTCATTTTGCTTGCGAAGCTTGATGGCCACCCGAATATAAGTATGATCCAGTCCGGAAAATCTCGATGCATCACGTATAAGCACGCCTTGTTTGCCCATCTCAAGCTGCAGCATGCTTGCGCTTATTCCTGCATCCTTAGGAATTCGTACGAGCAAATAATTAGCCGCGCTCGGGTTCACCTCAAAGCCAATGGCCTGAAGCTCCCCGACTAGCCATGGTCTCTCCTTTTGAAGCCATGAAATCGTCCGGTCCGCATAATCCGATTCGTCCAGTACGGCTTCCCCTATTAGCTGCGCCAACGAATTCACGCTCCAAGGTACCTGTAGACGTCTTAATCCGCTTAACGTTCTCGGCATGCCGACAATATACCCAAGACGAATGCCAGGTATGGAATAAAACTTTGTCATCGAGCGAATGACAAACAGCCTTTCATGTCTCGTTGCCTCTTGAATAAGGCTGTAACGGGATTCTTCCGGCACAAAATCCATAAATGCTTCATCTACGACCACATACGCACCTTTTCTCAAAAGCGTGCGGATCAGCTCCGGTTCGACGAGCTGCCCGGTCGGATTGTTCGGAGAGCCCAGCATAAACAATGAACCCGTTGACGCGGCTCCGCATAAATGCTCTGAATCCAAATCCAATCCAAAATGATTGTCTTGGGTAAGTTTGATCTCATAAATGGCTCCGCCGATTTTGCGTATTGCATCGCCGTATTCATCGAAGCATGGAATAGCCAGCGTCGTTAATTTGGGCTGAAGCGCCCTTACAATTAAATCAATCAATTCAGCTGCGCCATTGCCGACAACGATAGATTGCTCATCGATATCGTGAAGCTCGGCTAGCTTTCGCCTTAGTCCGCGCACCGCGGGATCAGGATATTGCCCAATGAGCTCCGCATAGGAATGAAGCGCTTGCTTCACACTCAGCGGAGGTCCCAGCGGATTCATGTTCGAGCTAAAATCCACAAACTTATGAGCTGGTATATCAAAGGCTTCCTCTGCGGTCCGTAAATCACCACCATGACCGTATCTTTCTAACATCTTACCTTCCAGCTCCTTTTCTAATATGCATGCAGCCAAACAACAGCAGCAAACAGCAGCACTGCTTCAATGGCTTCGTTCATCGCTCCATATGTATCACCTGTTAGTCCGCCCAGCTTATGATTTAGCCAAGAAGCAAGCATACCGCCAACAACAAACACACAAAAAACAATAGCGAGCAGACATAGAACAATTTCATCTATGCTAATTCCAATCAATCGCAATATAAGCGCTGTACCGACAGCCGTTATAAGGAGCGCCGCAGCGGCTTGAGCACCTTTCACCTCATGAAATAGAATGGCTATTCCTTCGCCTTTTCGGGCGAACGGCCATCCGGCAATCGCTGTGCTCATCCATGCTCGGCTCCACATCGGGATAATCACAAACAGCGGCCCGTACAGCTTGAAATTCTCATGCTGCAAAAGCTCAGCCAGCAGCGAAGCTTTAAACAGCAGCAAAAATACAGCAGCAAGCACCCCCATTGCGCCCACCCTGCTGTCTTTCATGATTTCGAGCATTCGCTCACGGGAGCGATGACTGAGTACGCCATCTGCCGTATCCATCCAGCCGTCAAGATGCAGTCCGCCGCTTAGCGCCGTCCAGAAGATGAGTACCAGTACCGCGCTCGGCCAAGCAGGTACGAATAGAGCTAACAACCAAGTGATGGCATAGATGCAAGCGCCAATGATTGCTCCAGCCATCGGAAAATAAACGACGCTTCGCGACAAAACGGCAGCTTGAAAGGGAACCGTCACGGGAACTGGGAATCTTGTTAAAAACTGTAAAGCAGCAATTAGGGCTTGAATCTGCAGCTTTAATTCACGATGAACCAACCTGCAATCACCCCCGCAAATAAAATAAAGCTAACCCGGTACAATAAACGAACAGCCAGAACGATATCTTCAGCTACAAGCGGGCGTTTCGGCCAGCCCATGCGCGCCCGTTCGCTCGTCACGCCAAAATAGGTATTCATGCCGCCCAGCTCAATGCCGATCGCACCTGCGACCGCTGACTCTGGAATTCCGCTATTCGGACTTGGATGAAGATGAGCAAAGGCCCGTATGGAACGAATAGCATCCTTGGCACTCATTCTAAGGTCGAACAACGCAGAAATCGTAAGCATTACGCCTGTAATCCGTGCCGGGATATAATTGAAAACATCATCCGTGCGTGCGGAGAACCACCCAAAGTATTTATATTTTTCATTACGGTAGCCTACCATGGAATCCAGCGTATTTACAGCGCGGTATAGCATGGCTAGCGGAGCTCCTCCGATTAATGCAAATAACAATGGAGACACGAGCGCATCGACGGTATTCTCCGCGACAGTCTCGACTGCTGCCCGCGAAGCTTCCCGTTCGTCAAGGTCCGCGGTATCCCTCCCAACGATGTAACCGACATATTTCCGCGCCTCATCCAGTTTTCCTTGAACCAAAGGCTTATAAACCAGCATGGCTGCTTCCTTTAGTCCTTTAACCGCAATCGTCGTTGAAATAAACCAAGCGCTTACCGCATAGCCAAACCATGGATGCACGGCATTCGCTGCCCATACGAGCAGCCACATGAAACCAGAACTTATAATAAGTGTTAACAAGGTTAACACAATTCCCAGGCCTCTAACAACGGAAGGCCTCTCTTTCCAGCGCTCTGGCTGGAGATATCGTTCTAACCCGCGTATTAATCGCCCTATCCAAATGACTGGATGCGTCGGCCATTTCGGATCCCCCACAATCCAATCCAGCATCAGCGCGGCTCCTGCAAGAAGAAATAACTCCTTCAAGGAATAAAATATCATAACTGCTCCCACCTGAATGCATGAGCCTTCAGTTCTATCGGTATGCCTGCCGTCACAAGGAATACACGCTCACAGATCGCGGCGACCCTTTGATTAAGGCGGCCTGCTTCATCTCGAAAGAGCCTCCCGAGCGGGTATGCCGGAACAATTCCGTCCCCTACCTCATTGGTAACGATCAGCAAGGGATGAGTGAAGCTTTGAATTCCATCAAGCAGCTTCGAAATTTCGATCTCCAGACGGGAAGCATCTAATGCTTCATGCTCGATTCGCATTAGCCAATTCGTCAGCCACAAGGTTAAACAATCAAGCAAAACGACTGCCGGCTTTTTTCCGTCCGCAACGGCAGCATCCTGCGACAGCTCTTTATCTATTTGATGGAGCCATTCAGCCGCATCATAGGGCACCTCGAGCGTTTCCCAGCTATAGCCGGTATCCGTGCGATCTCTCTGATGAATAGTAATCCGCTCGCTCATCTCCTGATCGTAAGGCTGGCAGGTTGCGATATATATACCGCGAGCCGCCACCCTCATCGCATATTGCTCCGCGAAGCTGCTCTTGCCGCTGCGTGCCCCGCCGGTTACTAATACTGCCAACTTTCATCACCTAGCCCTTGGTTACGCCTGCGCTTTCAAAGGTCGCCATCTCCTGCATTAGAAGAAGCGCAGCGTCAATAAAATGAAAACCCAATACAGCACCCGTACCTTCACCAAGCCGCATCTCCAGCTGCATCATCGGAAGTAAACCAATCGATTCCAGCAGCTTCAAATGACCCTGCTCATGGGAAAGATGAGATGCCACCATATAGGGCAAAGACTGCTTTGCAATTCGTGACGCAACAAGCGCTGCCGCGGATGAAATATATCCGTCAATGACGACAAGGCAACCGTTAGCCGCCGCACCGATAATGACGCCCGCAAGTCCGGCGATCTCGGCACCGCCTACCCTAGCCAGCACATCGATAGGATCAGCATCTGCATCCAGCTCATTTACAGCAATCGCCCGCTTCACGACATCCACCTTATTTAACCAGCTCGCATCGTTAATCCCCGTACCACGCCCAACCGATTCTTCCGGTGATAACCCGGTTAAAACCGTTGTAAGAGCCGCGCTTGCTGTCGTATTGCCGATGCCCATTTCACCTGTAGCAAACAAGCGGAAACCGAGCTTAACCTTTTCGTTAACGATATCTACACCGACCATGATCGCTATAAGGGTTTCTTCCCTTGTCATCGCTGGCTGCTTTGCCATATTGGCGGTACCCCGCACAATCTTCCGACTAAGAAGCCGTTCATGCTCTAAATCGGCATTAACCCCAATATCGACGCATATTACTTCCGCTCCTGCTTGCCTTGCCAATACGTTGACAGCCGCTCCCCCATTCAAGAAGTTCATTACCATTTGCGGAGTCACTGCCTGAGGAAACGCGCTTACTCCTTCTTCGCAGACCCCATGATCGCCAGCCATAACTATGACTGCTTTACGCGATAAGTCCGGCCAGAGATGACCCGAAATTCCCGCAATTTGTGACGCAATCGCTTCGAGCTTTCCGAGACTGCCCGGCGGCTTCGTTAAGGAATCAGAGTGCTGCACTGCCTGGGCCGCGGCCTCTTCGTTGAAGGGTTTAATTTTCTTAATCGTTTCTAATAGCTGTATGTATAAATCTTCTGCCATTCCAATCACTCCTTCTCTAGCATGTTTATGATTCAGATTTTAAATTCGGCTGCAGCATAATTTGCGGCGCAGCGGTCACGGGATGGGAGATAACGGTAGTCTTCGTCTCATATACCCGCTCAATAAGCGAAGGTGTGAGCACCTCATGCGGCGTTCCTGCTGCGGCAACCTTCCCTTGATGCAGCACGACAAGTTCGTCGCAATAAAGCGCGGCCAGATTTAAATCATGGAGAACTGCAATAACCGTAAGATCTCGCGTCTGCTGCCAAGCCCGCACCGTGTCAAGCAACTGCACTTGAAAACCAATATCTAAATAGGTCGTCGGCTCATCCAGCAAAATAATAGACGGCTCCTGCGCCATTAGTTTCGCCAGAGCCACGCGCTGTCGTTCCCCTCCGCTAAGCTGATCCATCTTGCGCTGCTCCAATTCTTGCAGCCCCATCGCGGTAAGCGCCTCATTAATAATGGTATCCGAATCCTTTTCATCGCTGCCCAGCCAATTCTGAAACGGATACCTTCCCATACTGACAACCTCGCGTACCGTGAAGCCTACTGGAGGAAGACCGCTTTGCTGCAGGACAGCCATTTGCTTGGCAAGATGCTTTCGCGGATAGGAAGATAAGCTGCGTCCATCAAGGCGTATGTCACCGCTTTTCGGCCGCTCCACACCGGACAGAACCTGCAGCAGCGTTGATTTGCCGACGCCATTTGGACCAATTACGCCATACATTCGCCCTTTTTGAAAAAAACAGGATAATTCGTTAAGCACAACTCTTCCCTGAACGGTCTGGGTAATGCTGCGCGCCTCTATCATAACGTGCCTCCTTGCTTCATCTTCCGCCTATGCAGCAAATAAGCAAAGAACGGCGCTCCGATCAACGCGGTAACGACGCCTAGCGGAATTTCTTTTGGCGTCAATGCCATCCGTGCAAGCGTATCTGCCCAAAGGACAAATACACCGCCTCCGATCGCGGACAAAGGAGTAATTAAACGATAGTCCGGGCCCACCAGCAGACGAATCAGATGCGGGACAACTAAGCCGACGAAGCCAATTACGCCGGACACAGAAACAGCCGCCGCCGTAAGCAGCGTCGAGCTGATTAACACAACCAGCTTCGTTCGTTCAACGTTTATGCCTAGATGGGCCGCATGCCTCTCACCTAAAACAAATAAGTTAAGCGATTGGCCGTAGGCAAGCAGCAGAGGGAAGCCGAGCGCTAGAAACGGGATTAGCATATATACGTTTTCCCAGCTTCTCATGGCTAGCGATCCCATTAACCAAAATAAGATTTGATTGACTACACCCTCAGACATGGAAACCATAAAGGAAACAAAAGCGCCTAAAAAGGATTGAATGATGACCCCGGAAAGAATAAGCGTTTCAATATGCATAACCCCTTTATTACGTGACAGCCAAAAAACACCTAACAGCGTAACGGTACCTGTTCCGAAGGCTACAAGCGGAATCGTCCACATGCCGAGTACGGTTTGAAGTCCGAACAAAATGATGAATGCCGCACCTACCGAGCTGCCAGAGGCAACGCCAAGCGTATAAGGATCAGCTAATGGATTGCGCAGCACCCCTTGAAAACCTGTACCCGCAAGCGCAAGACAAGCGCCGACAAGCACGGCAAGCAGCACACGCGAGAGTCTTACCTGCGTGACAATAGCGATTTCCCCAGGTGAATAAGAAGTTTGGTTGTCCGAAAGCCAAGGCAGCTGGTGCAGCAAAATGCCCCATACATCGCGAACCGAGATCCCGGACGAACCAATAGTTAAACTAACAACGATAGAAACAGCAAGAAGGAGCATAGCTGCTCCTCCATACCAAGCTAATTTATAGGTCATAGGATTATTTTACGAGATCCGGATGAATCACTTTGGCAAGCTCGAGCAAACCATCTGCCAGTCGCGGACCTACGCGGACGAGCGGATTTTCGGTCACTGCAAACATTTGCTTGTTCTTCACCGCATCGATAACATCCCAGCCTGGGCGGCTCTCGATACCAACAACGATCGGATTCGGCTCCTCCTTCAAATCAGGGTAAATAATGAGTGCCGGGTTTTGTGTCACAACTTCTTCAGCGTTAACCTCGTACCAGCCAGAAGAACCTGCAGAGATGTTGTTACCTCCAGCCAAGCTCAGGAGCTCATCAAGGAAAGTGCCCGAGCCAACCGTCCAGCCCGGTGAAAATTCTAAATATACCTTCTTTTTCTCTACATCTTTTACAGCATCCGATACCTGCTGCTTTACATCGCGCATATGATCAGCGACGGCCTTAGCTTCGGATTGTTTATTCATAATATGACCTAAATTTTCGATTTTGGCAATAACTGCATCATAGGTAAGCGGGTCAGTCGCATACACCGCAATTTTCAGCTCGCGAAGCTTTGTAATTGCATCGGTATTCAGTGATGATGAAGCAAGCACGAGATCGGGATTCAAGGCTACGACAGCTTCTATATTGGTTGTCATATCGCCAACCTTCGGCTTCGAAGCAGCCTCTTCCGGATAATCGCTCCATTGATCGACACCTACGACTTGCTCTCCCGAGCCAATGGCATAAATCGTTTCCGTTTCGCTAGGTACAAGCGTAATGACTTTGGTTGGCTGTTTCTCAAAAGTAATTTCCGTTCCGGTATCATCTTTAATCGTCAAAGGATATACCGTCGTCGTTTCCTCTGCTGGCGTTGGTTCATCTGTCGCTGCCTGCTCCGAGTTGGCCGTCTGTTGGTTGTTCTGGTTTACTGCATTGTCAGCCCCGCATGCGCTCATAACGACAAGCATCATGGCGAGAAGCAAGCCAAGCAGTATTTTCATCATATTGCGGTTAATTCCATTCATCTTTCACTGCACCCCTATTCATTAATTTCGTATAAATAAAAAAAGCATCCCTGGCTAATGTGCCAGAAATGCTATCATACGCTTTTCCAAAAAACAGCTAAGCGATAAGCTTCTCCAACACTGTACCTAAGTCCACGTAGGTTTAAGTGTTTAATTAGACAGGCAGATTTTCTGACTTGGCTAGCACAGTACATCTATGTTACTGCTGCGCTGCCTTACAGTGGCGGGTCCGTGCCGGATTTAAACCGGGCTTCCCTTTTAAGCATCAATGAGTTCCAATAAGCTATCGCTTCCTTATCGGACAAACTCTTATCCGCACCTGTCTATAAACTATGAAATTATCCGTTGTTAATATACACTGTCCTTTTGATTTTGTCCAATACAATTGGCACTCCTAACCCTTACCTATTTCGTTCTGCTTCATACAATTACTGCATAGGTAACTTAAAAGTGCTTCATCCAATACAGTCGCACGAAGGAGGTTAAGCAACATGCTGCCGCATCATAAAGAACATTCATCACTATTCAAGTTCGTCTTTTTTTTCATAATCATTGCGCTGCTTGCCGGTATAGCATTTATTTGGCTTCGCCCGGGCGAAGAAGCGCCTCCGCCTGTTACTGAGCATGCTTTCGAAGAAGGAAATATCATTTGGACAATTGACGCATACCCGGCCAAAGCACTTCACCGCAACAGCTTTATAATCGATTTGACCGATCTGAATGGAAGCCCCGTTAAAGGCGCGTCCTTTCAAGTAAAGCTTGAAATGCTCGATATGGTTTGCGGCGATTATGAATTCAACATGGACGAATCTGCACCAGGAAAATACGAAGGTGATGGCGTTCCATTAATGGCAGGTACTTGGAAGGCTACCCTATCGCTTGAGATGTCTGATCATACCTATACCATCGTTAGGCTCCTGCGAGCAGTCCACTAGAACGCCTACCATAACCACGGGTTGACCGATGGAATCAAGCCATTGACGGCAAGACCGCGCAAAATTGAAATAACGCCGACCGCAATAGCTGTCACCAGGCTTGCTTTGCGCATAAACCTGCGCCATTTTTTGTTTGCGAAGGCTGCGACAGATGCAGCAAGCGCTAATGCGGGAAAAGTGGATAAGCCGAATAACGCCATGACAGCCGCACCTTCCAGACCGGAGCCGGTAGAGGCGGCTGTCATCTGCATCGCGTAAGTCAGTCCGCACGGAAGGAAGCCAAACGCGATTCCCGTCGCGAGCAAATGCAAGGTTTCTTGCTGCTCGGAACGTTTCGCGCCTCCAGCCAAACGTTGGTGAAGGAAGGATGATAAACGGTTCATCAGCGGCAGCTGGAATCTCCGCCACAGCCACAGCAGCAAGAAACAGCCGCCGATGATGGAAGCTAAGCCTTGTACGCCTGCAAATTTGCCAGCCACGTCAACAAAAGAGCCAACGGTGCCCATTACTGCTCCTAACGCGGCGTAGGATAAAATGCGTCCCATATTATACAGCAGCATGGATTTCCTCAACGTTGCCGCGGAATTCAGAGACACGGCTGATACGATTCCCCCGCACATCCCAATGCAATGCGGTGCGCTGAATAAGCCGGTCAAAATAATAAAGCCGATTTGCTGCCATGTAAGCGTCATAGGTTTGGCCCCGACTTACGCTTAAGCTGCCCGCTCAGCCGGAGCGCGTTCCCGACAACGGAAACGGAGCTAAGCGCCATTGCAGTGCCTGCCATCCATGGTTCAAGCAGGCCAAATGCCGCAAACGGTATGACAATTACGTTATATACAAATGCAAACGATAAGTTTTGCCTTACGTTACGAATCGTAAGCCGGCTAATTCTAACCGCTTCCGGTATCGCCTGAAGCCTTGAGAATAATAAGGTCATGTGCCCTGCGCTCAGCGCGGCGTCCGTCCCTTCTCCCATGGCAAGGCCGACATCCGCAGCCGCCAAGGCCGGAGCGTCATTCCAACCATCGCCTGCCATGGCAACGCGTCTGCCTTTTCGCTTCAGGCGCTCGACAAGCTCAAGCTTGCTTTCTGGCAGCATAGAAGCATGCACCTGCGCTATGCCTGCCGCTTTGGCGGCAGCGAGCGCCGGCGCCTCGTGATCGCCAGTGGCGAGAACAGAAGCAATGCCCAGCTGCTTTAATTGTTTAACCGTTTCTTTGGCATTTGCTTTAACTCTGTCACTGAATGCGACTGCGCCGACGCATATATCATCTAGCGCCAGATATAGAACTGTCTCCCCTAATTGTTCATGAAATTTGGCAAAAACGATGACTTCGCTGTTCAACGGCCACTTCCGTTCGCCAGCAAACTTAGCATTGCCAATCGAGAATTTCTGCTCTTCAACATCCGCTTCAACGCCTCCACCCGGCGTAAATACGTGGTTGCTGGAAGCCGGAATAACGAGTCCTAGCTTTGCGGCTTCAAGTCGAATAGCTACGGATAGAGGATGTGCCGATTCCGCTTCTGCGGCAGCTGCCTTTCTCAGCAGTGCTGCTCGGTTGCCTTTCACGGCCAATATTGCGCTCACCTGCGGCTTGCCTTCGGTTAGCGTCCCGGTTTTATCAAAAATAATCGTTTGGATGCTCGCCAAGCGTTCCAGAGCTCCCGCTTCCTTAGCGATTATACCTTGCTTTGCCAGTCTCCCGGATGCAATAACTAAAGAGATTGGAGCAGCCAAGCCTAGCGCGCAGGGACAAGCCGCAAGCAAGACGGCAATCCCGCATATGAACGCTTTGCTCCAGTCTCCCGGATCGAGAAATAACCCCCACATGATGACGGTCACCACGGCGAAAATCAGCATAACCGGAACGAACCAGCCTGCCGCCGCATCAACATTGCGCTGAATAGCCGACTTCGAGCGTTGGGCGAGGCGGACCAGCTCCTGAATACGGTTTAGCATCGTATCATGACCGGCAGCCTGCGTGCGGATCCGAAGCTGCGCTGTTTCATTTCGCGTTCCGGCCCAAACCTGGTCACCCTCACGTTTGGCAACTGGCAAACTCTCGCCTGTCAGCAATGACTCATTCGTGGCTGACTGCCCGGCGATTATCATTCCGTCTACCGGGATAATTTCACCAGCCAGCACGATAATGATGTCGTCTGCTCGAACGAATTCCGTCTGCAATCGTACAATTTCGCCTGCCCTCTCAACGACGGCCGTTTGGCTCTGAAGCTTGCTGTAACCGTCAGATCCGCTCTGGGCTTTTAGCGATGCCGAGGTTTCAATGTATTTGCCCAGCAGCACGGCAGTCATCACGACTGCCGATGTCTCAAAATATAAGGGAGGTGCATGGGCGGCTGTTTCGGCAACCGGTCGGAATAAGCCATTTTGAAAAACCACATAATGGCTGTATAAATAAGCTGCGGTCGTCCCGATTACGACCAACACATCCATATTCGCGCTTCGTTCCCGCAGAGCGTGATACGCGCCAAAATAAAACGGCATGCCAATCGCGAATTGTATGATCGTTGCAAGCGATAGCTGCAGCCAAGGAAGGCTCAGCCAACCCGGCAAATAGGCAAGTAAAGGCTGAAGCAGCGGAATATGCTGAAGCATGCTAATTAACAGCGGCAGCGTAAGAAGTGCGGATATGACAAGCCTTAGTCTGAGAACATCATGCTCCTTGCGCAAGCCTTTCTTTGCGGTTTCATTCAATAAAGCTATAAAACCCAATTGCTTTACCCGCTCAGCGATTTGTTTGGCTTCCACTCGTTCAGGCTTAAACTGCACCCACGCCGTTCGCAGCGGAAAGCTGACAGCAGCCATCTGAACGCCTTCCATTTTGCTGACTGCTTTCTCAATCCTTGCCGCACAGGCAGAGCAGCTCATGCCATGCACCGCGAAATCTATCGTCAGGCCTTTTTCCGATTCATTTTGATTGACCGTTTGCTCCAACTTGCGCACCTGCCTTCCATTCATCGCCCTTTACGCCTGTACCTCTGCGTTTAACTATATGACAGGCAATCGGATTGCATGAATGGAACCTGCGGCTACATGCGGTTTGGCGTTGGAATTCCCAATATTTCAAGCGCGTCCTTCATCGTGCGCATATAGCGCTCAGTGAGCCAAACACGAAAGTCTTTGGTTTGGCCTTCCGCCTTTAGTACCGTGCAAGTAGCATAAAAATGATTAAACAGCGTAGATAACTCATACACATACGTGCACAGCTGATTAGGAGACATCTCATTTACGGCTGCTTGCATCGTTTCAGGCCAATAGGCAAGCTGTCTTAGGAGCGAGTGCTCCTGAGCTTGTAGCTCATTCATATCCAACAAGAAACGATTCGTAAAAGCAGACTCGCCCGCATTCTTCAGAATACGGCTCGAGCGCGCATAAGAATACATCAAATATACGCCCGTATTGCCGGATATCTCCATCGCTTGCTCTAGATCAAAGACGATCTCCGTCTGCAAATGGAAGCGGAGCAAGTAATAACGGATCGAGGCTGCTGCAATCGCATGACTGGACAAACCTCCTTGCTTCGATCGGTTAGCAGCAATCATTTGCTCCATTTTTTCTAGAAACTCCGCAATTTTGATGCCGACGCCCTGCCTGCCGGACATCGCATAGGCATGTTTGCCGTCAGAAGTATCGATACCAAGTCCCTTTGCCGTCTCTGGGCTTAGCGATACAACTCCATAGCTAACATGACGCAATTGATCCGCCTGTTTCTGGAAGCCTAACGCTTGCAATGCTTGCTTGACCATTGCTTGCGGATATTCTTGGCGTTGGTCTATCACGTTAATTACCATATCGGCGCGGCCGATTTTCTTTCTCACTCCACTGGAATGCGTTGTCCATAGGCGGTCCTCAAATTTTTTGTAGCGAAAATCCTGCTTCAGCAGTCCAAACTTCCAAAGATGGTAAGCGATATCCTTAGCCGTATAGGTTAAGATGCCGTTTGAGCGAACGAGCACCTTGTCGGTTTGAAACTCCGATTGCTCGTCTGCCTCTCCTTTATCCTCTGAATGCTTGAGCACCCAACAGCCCTGAAGCTTCCCTTCACTCTCTTGTCGGAATATTTGCGTCGATTGCAGCAGCTCAAACGCACGAGCCCAGAAGCCTTCACGCACAATACGGCTCTCCCATACGAGGACATCGTAGGTTATTCCGAACTGCTTCATTTCCTCGACATGTTCTCTTACGATACGCTCTGCTACAAGCAGGCCCATCCAAGCTGTATTGGAATGGCCTTCCTCAAGCTCGGTTAGAACTCTCGTGCGTTCCTTAAGCAGCTCAGGCTGCTCCTTATAGGCTTTGTTGATGCTTGCATATGTGTCCCAGCAAAAATCCCCAAAACGTTCATGCGGCTGCGCATGCTTTGACTGAAGGATTCCAACTACCGTATCGGCCAGCTGGTTGCCCAGATCATCGATATAGTTATGCACCTCAACCAGATACCCCGTTCTTCTCAGCATGCGAGCGATCGTATCGCCGACGCAGGAATTTCTTAAATGACCGATATGCGCTGATTTATTTGGATTAATCGACGTATGCTCAACAAGCACCTTCTGGTTGCCGGAAAGATTAATCTTTGCCGGCGAAGCCGTATGTTCAGCCCACCAAGACCAATTCACATAGAAGTTTAGAAACCCGGGCGGAGCCAGCTCGATCTTAGCGATCGCTGCTGAAAGGCTTGGGTGCTTAAGCAGCCTTTGTCTAAAATCATTCGCGATTTGCAGCGGAGCCTGCTTCAATACCTTTGCCAATTGCATTGCGATGTTGCTGCTGTAATCGCCATGCGAAAGACTAACGGGATGCTCGACCGCAATTTTAAGCTGTTCCGGTCGTACCGCATTCGCCTCCAGCAGTATGCTTTGCGTCGTTTTTTTTATCGCGCCGATAATTTGTTCATGAATCATACGTATGCCTCCCATCGATTAATACGAGTGTAAAAAAAATACTTTTGTAAACAAGCGTAAACGGCTGTCGCCGTCCTCAGTGGCAAAAGCTATCGTTTCGCGGAGATATATAAGCACATTTATAAGTGAAAACTTATAAATTCTTATATATTAAAAAAAGCCCCCGTCTCTAAAATAAGAGACGAGAGCTTTATAGATCCCGTGGTACCACTCTAAGTGCCAAGCCTAATATCGGCTTAGCCCCTCGTTTTCGTAACGGTCGATGACCGGATTTGCCTACTTCTGCATGCTCGGTTCGGCAAACCATTTCCTGGACCCGCTTCATCTCAGACTTCCGTACCGGCTTCCACTGACCCGGCTCGCTGTGACTATCCGTCAAAGATTACTGTTCCAATCGCTAATGTTTTCATTTCCAATTGATTGCTTAAATGTATTTATACAGGATGTGATTTCATGTGTCAAGTGGGAATGGGAATATCAGGACCCTTATCGTTACAAACATTTTTGTTCATTCTCGGTAACCCCGTCATTGTCTATCGTTATTCGTGTTTTGCCGGAGAGCGACTCTGTGTATCCGCATGCAATGGTTTCTTCGATGACCCCTCTGCCGTCCGTATACTTCAAATAGACGGCGCCTTCTCCCGCTAAGCTTAATTCCGGTTTTATCCGCAAGCTTTCGCCTGATTTAATTTTTCCGGAGAAGTAATCCTTCTCTGTTCCTGACACGATTCCCATTTCTACCGAAACGATATCATAGTCCGATTCATTATTTATCGTCACGGAAAAACGCTGAAAATAACCGAAGTTATCGGTATTCTTTCTCACGAAATCAAACACAAAAACGACTAATACCAAAGATAAAACGCCTATCAAAATGCATCCCATTTTCTTGTTCACTTTTATTCCTGCCTTCTGAAAAGTTGAATTGATCACCTACTTAGAAGAAAATCGATTTATCTATAAGATTAGACGTTATTTTTGTTGAAAATGTAACGAAAAAAACAGGCTGCCGTCAATGACGTCAGCCTGTTTAAATTCAATAACCATTTATAATACCTTGGCAGTACATACCATTCTATTGTTCTGTCAAAATAATAGGTCCGTCCTCAGTTATCGCAAGCGTATGCTCGTATTGGGCTGACAATCCGCCGTCAACCGTTCTAGCGGTCCATCCGTCTTGATCGATTTTGCTGTGGTATTTCCCCGTATTCAGCATCGGCTCAATCGTTAGCACCATGCCGGCCTTTAAGCGAGTACCTCGATGGGGAGGTCCGTAATGCGGCACCTGAGGCTCCTCATGCATTTCCTGCCCAATGCCGTGACCGATAAAATCTCTTACAACCGAAAAGCCTTGCGCTTCCGCGAATGCTTGAATCGCATGCGAAATATCACCGATTCGATTGCCGACTACAGCCTGCTCAATTCCCTTGTAGAGGGACTCCTTCGTTACATCGAGCAGCTTCTGCGAAGCTTCAGATACGCTGCCTACTGCATAAGACCATGCTGAATCTGCAAGCCAGCCTTCCAAATTAACGACCATATCAACGGTAACGATATCACCTTCAGCCAGCACGGTTTTACTCGGAAAGCCATGGCAAATCACATCGTTAACCGAGGTACAGGTTGCAAAAGGATACCCATGATATCCTTTTTGCTCCGGTATCGCTCCATTGTTTTGTATAAAGTTTTCGGCAAATTGATCGATTTCGAGCGTCGTAATTCCAGGCCGGATGAATGTGCGCAGCTCGCGATGGCATGCAGCTAAAATTTCGCCCGCTTTTTTCATTTTCATGATTTCTTCGTTTGTCTTGATTACAATCATTTCAATCACCCAATCCTTTACTCCAATGACATAACTGTCTGAAGTATTTTATTCTATATAGCAGCATGTGATATTAAGAATACCTCAAACAGCCGCAAAAAAATATCCAGCGAGTTTGAGCGCTTATCCCTTACTAGCAGCATTGAAACGCCAGGTTGTCAGTATTAATTATTACTCCCGTTACGCATTCGTATATTTGATGAGCTCTTTCTTCCAAAAATTAATGACCGTATGGTCTGATAATTCCATAGAGGCCCATGATCCCTTCGACTTAAAGCCCTGCTTATCCATCATTCTTACGGTGTTCTCTACTTCTGCATTACTCACTCTCAGCTCTATCGACACCGCGTTTTTCACGATCATATTCCACTCACTGATTTGTTCAGCCGTATATTCGGCATTAACCATATTATTCTCATCCTCTCAAATTGTCGCTTACAAGGCCAATAAAAATAATCGGATATGATTCTGCCCTAAGACTTCAATTTATATCCTTAAAATAGCAAGCGTAAACGGCTGTCGCCGTCCTCTGTGGCAAAAGCAGTCGTTTCGCGGAGATATATAAGCACATTTATATGTGAAAACATATAAATTCTTATATAGAAATAAAAAAGCCCTTAATGGGCTTTTTTGACATGCAGTTTTGTATTTAAATTGAAAACTTATTGACCGTAAACAACCTCGCCAGGCCATTGGAGCATTCCGCCGGTTACGTTGACGACTTTATAGCCCTGATTATGTAGGAAGTCACATGCTTTGCCGCTGCGTCCGCCGCTTCTGCAAATCAGAACAATGTCCTGCTCGCCCTGTTGAAGCTCGTTGATTCGCTCTTGAAGCTCAGACAATGGAATGCTTCGTGCTTCCTTGATATGGCCTTCTTGCCATTCGTCAGGCTCACGAACATCGACTAGATTTAATTTTTTGCCTTTTTTCAGCTGGATGTCAAGCTCAGCTGCCGTCATTTCTGGATACATAGTACTCATCCCTTCAAGCGATGCTTAGTGTTTAATTGTATACAAGCATTGTATCGCGTAGGCATCTGCATGTCTATCTTAGCTGCTTTTACCGCCGATTTTTGTTTTTCGCGGCTAATAATCGATTGATCGTAGCATCCTTTGCCGCTTCGCTTGTTACCGCTGACGGACCCTTTACCGATTTTTCCGGAATGACTTCTTTCCCGGTTGAAGGAGCGGGCTCGCTTCTCGGCACCGGTCTCGACTCCGTTGAATTCTGATTGCTCACGCTGCTCCCATAAAAACGATTGGCTTCCGTCTTGCGTTCCTTCAGCCTGGATAAAGCGCTATACGATGCTGATCTCTCGCTAGTCATTTTTGTTTCCTTTAACACAGAATAAGTTTTAGCATGAAAAGGGCGTTTGATCAACGAAATCATTCGTTCCCATGGAATGGATAGTCTTCGAACCGCTATATCGAGCAGCCATAACAATAAAGCTGAAATAAGCAGCGATCGTGTCCAATCATAGATCTGTTTCGAAGGCAAAGGATTAAATTGATAAGCCTGCTCCGGTTCAGAGAGATCGATTATCCTTCCCCCCGTCGTTGCGGCGATTTGCTCCAAAAGTGCGGGTCCATCCTCATTCGCTATACGGTACTCAGGTGAGTAGGGAATAACAAAGCCAGCGGTGCTCCCGTTTTGGATGGAGGAATCATCCGACTTTTGTCCAATTTGCGCTAGATATACGCCTGGCTCTGATACGTTAAGCTTAGCTTCGTACTCACCCGGCGCCACAGGCATCAATCGTTTTATTTCATGGTTGCCCTCTTGATCTTGAATTCCCGCGGATAGACCGCTGTCGGCAATGTCGCCTTCAGCAAGCGATCGAACGCTTAGCTTTGCTTCATTTCCGGTCATTTGTGTAGAAATGGAATAAGGCGCTCGCTCAAATTGCGGGAACGTCCATTTTACCCAATCCACGAATACGCTGGGCAGCTCCGGCCACTGTACCCACTGGCTGGACCATTTTCCCATCAAATCGCTCGTCCAAGCTACCGTTCTGCCTGATCCGTATGGCCAGCGGGCGAGCAGCGGATCGCCATCTGGCGTCCATAGCGCAATCTCCGCTGTTTCTTTTGGGGAAGTTGCGATATACGCGTTAATGGCAGGCAATCCATTCCGCCAATGCGATGACCAATCGCCTGCTTGCCCGATGCTGGGCGTAAAGGTTTGCTCTACGATATAGGTTCTTGACATCATGACGGTCTCACGGCTAAATATAGCCGGCAGCGTGCTTTGATCTTTTGTAAAATAGTAACGTCCCTTCGCGTCATCCGCCAGCCGTTTAAGCAGCTGTTGATCCGCCCCGTCCCCTACCGCAACGGTGGATAACGTCATATTCTCCTCATTCATTGCATCCGTGACCGCTTTGTAATTGGCTGTTGTTGAGGATTGGCCGTCCGTCAGCATGATCATATGCTTACGCTGAGCATCAAGCTCCTTTAGACCTTCATAGCCTGCGCGCAGCGCGGTAAATATTTCAGTACCGCCCTCAGGCTGTATGCCTTTAATTTTTGTAAGGATTGCTTCCCGATCCTTAAGCTGAGTCGGCTCCACAACCCACCAAGGGGAAGAGTCGAATGCAACCACGCCTACTGTATCCGTGTCGCGCAGCAGCTCAATAGTCCGCATGGCGGCTTCCTTCGCAAGCTCCAGCTTCCCGCCTGACATGCTTCCGGAACGGTCAATAACTAGGACGAGTCCGAGTGATGGAATTTGTTTCTTGCCTTGCAGGTCCATATGTACCGGAAGCGCCCGCTCGATTGGTGTTTTGAAATAGCCCCCAAGACCGAAGCTTTCATCGCCGCCGAGCATCATAAGTCCAACGCCGTAGTCGCTTACTGCCTTCGCCATCCATTGCATTGGTTTCTCGGCAATGCGCGTTGCGGATACATTGTTCAAAATAATGCTGTCATAAGCTGCATATTCGGTTAGCTCCACCGACAATTGCTCAGGGATGATCGTTTCAAAGCGAATCAACGATGCTTGAAGCGCCGCTTCAATGTTTGCGGACGAACCGCGAACCCCTTCCACGATCAATACGGCAGGCGGTCCGTTTACTCGGCTAAAGGCATGTGCCGTATTATTGGCCTGCTGTTCATCGCCAGAAACAAAGATCTCGGCTCTGAAGCGGTGAAAACCTGGTTCAGCCGCGAGGCTTTGCAGTGCGAATCGGTTTTCTCCTTTTTCGAGCTGAATGTCGGAAACGGACAGCTCAGCATTATCAGCATAAAGACGCAGCTGGGCAGGTCCGGCAGCCGTACTATTGACTACAATTTCAAAGCTGAACGTCTCGCCTTGCTTTAGTGACGCAGGAACGTTCAATTCCTCAATCGAAGCATCCTTTACCACTTCCGACTCCATTTGGACAACATCAACGGCAATGCCTGCATTTTTCAATAAACGGGCTTGTCTCCGTGCATCGCCTGCATTTTCCGATCCGTCCGAAAGCAGCACGATACGGCCTCCGCCGTCCTTTTGAAGCATTGCTGCAGCAAGCTGCAGTCCTTGCGATAAATCCGTATATTGTTGGTTTATATTTGCCCGGAACGAAAAGCTCTGTTCGTTCTCGAATAAGTGCTGCGTTAACGATCGTTCAACTGCGGCATTTAAACCAGAGGAAACAATGCCTCCAAAGTCCTCTTGCTCTTTGGAAGCCCAAGCTTCTTTAATCCATTCGCCCATACGCGTATCTGCCCGCATGCTTGCAGATCTGTCTGCCACAAATACTACCTTTCGCTGTTCCCTCTCGATAAAAGGCTGGATATTCGCCATTATGGCGATTAATAGCAAGAGAATAGTGGTTCGAGTGACGATAGATATGAGCTTGCGTCCGCCCCGCAGCCGCAGAGTCATTCGCGACATCCACCACACATAAATAAGCAGAGGCAGAATGAGTAAGAGCGCCCAAGGGTTGTTAGCTTGAAATCCCACGACGGTATACCTCCCATTCCGCAGCCAATACCAGAAGCAGAAGGAGCGCCGCATATAGCTGAAGCGAAAGCTGCTGCTTTCTTATTGACAGTTGATCTGGACTTGCCGCTTCTGTCGCATCCGAAAGCGCGGCTGCCTGATCCGACACAAGCTGCAGCTTTTCTTCCGAAGAAGCAAGGTTCATTAGCTCGGCTTGATCGGTAGTTACAGCTAATAATCGATCGCTGACAACCGCATTTTCTTTGTTCTTTTCGATTAGTCGATATAACCCTGGAATAGAAGGCGCTGGATAAAGCCCTGCTGCATCGATTTCGAGCTCGTCAGATTTCTGTTGCCCTGCGGAAGTTCCTGAAGCAGCAAGTTCCACTGTATTCCATTCCGCTTTCACGGTATCCGAATGAAGAGAGAGATCCACCTGCTGCCCCGCAATGGCCGAACCAAGCTCAAGCTGCAGCCCTCCGCTCATCCATTCCGCCGCTTGAACGATAAGGACGGGAAATTCTGGGCGCAGCGGGAGATCCGTATCTTGAAAATTGAAGGTGAAACGAAGCCGCGGCTTTCCGTCATATGTCCCCGCATAAATGGCAGGAATTCCGCCGTAGCTGAGCACTGGTTCTCCCCATGCCAAATCAGTTGCAGGAGGCTGAGCAAGCCTGCCGATATGAGTGTCAGCAAAGGAAAGATAAGAAGTTACAACATGCTCTTTTGTCACCACGCGATTATTTGCGGGCACTGCTGCATTCTTATCCGCTTGCTCTGGATGATCGATCATCCAGACGGGTTTTGAATCGAGCAGCTTAGACCACTCTTGATCTGCAGCCAACCGTTCATTCATCCCGTCCAGAACGATCCAGTCGATTTTGTTTGCCTGCTCGTCTGTTGGTGCAGGGCTGTCAGGACTGATTTTAACGGTTTGCACGCCGGCAAGCTGGAGCGCTTTTTCTAGAAACAAGTTGCCATCCGTGATAAGCAGCGCTTGTTTCTTTCGCGGTATGGCCGGGAATTGATATGCCGTATTATCCGCTAAATAAATATCATCTGATTGCTTAATTTGTGCTTTATAGTATAACGCCTCCGGCAGCTCGCTCAATTCCACGCTTTCCCATTCTTCTGCCGGAATGGAAACAAGCGGTTCCGCGGCTAAAATCCGTTCTCCGGATGCAGTCACCGCGTACACCACAAGCTTCAGCGATATCTCCTGCCCGCCGTCATTCCGAAGGGTAACAACGCCACTCCCCTTACCGTTACTGCTTACAGACGATTTTATTCCAAAATATGCGATGGATAAATTATGGCTTGGCTCCGAACCATCCAAAACATTTAGTTCAGCCGAAGCTTGAAGCTTCAGCTTATTTGCCTCAAGGGCATCGGGCCAACGTCCGTCCGTATAAACCACAATTTCCCCGGATGGGTCATCCAGCAGCAGGGAATCCGCAAGCGAAAGCGCAGCCGCTTGGTCAGACTTGCCGTAAAACGGTACGATGTCCCGCAGCTGCCGAATAATCTCTTCCTTATTGGTTTTCCGGTTGGCAAGCACTTCAGGCTGGGCGCCCGTCGCTACTAAAGTGATCGGTCTGCTGCTCGTCTGCAGATCAATCCAGTGTTCGGCCTCCTCAATAGCTAATTCAAGCCGGGTAGCCGGTTCTGGGCTTGAGGCTTGATTGGCTGAGCTTAAGATTGACGCCATACTCGCAGATCGGTCAATGAGCAGAACAGCATGTCCGGATGGCGCAGCCGGTCTCGTTAAAACAGGCTCCATTAAAGCGAGAACTAATATGATCGCTATCAACAGCTGCAAGAGCAGCAGCCAGCGGCTGCGAAGCTTCTGCCATGGCCGATTTGCTTCTTGCTCCTGAAGCACTCTTTTCCATAGCAGATGGCTTGAAATGATTTTATTTTCATAGGTTCGCTTTAATAAGTACATGGCAGCGATAGCTGGTAAGGCAGCTGCAAACCAAGCAGATGCAATGGACAAAAACTGCATCCATTCCCCTCCTCTCCGGTCAATTCATCATCGATTCTCAGCTATTTAGCACCTGCGAGGAAAGCAAGGTATGCCTGATTGTTTCTTCAAGCGGAATACTTGTATTCACAAAAACATAAACGGCGCCGCGTTCGGCGCAAATCCGCCTAAGCTCGCTCTGAAACGCTGCTACGGTTTCTCCATATTCCTTCAAAAGCTTATGTCCGACGGCTACCTCTTTCCCTGTTCCAAGCTCGCTGTCGATCAGCTTTAGCTCGCCGCTAAGACCGGGGTTCAGTTCGTCTTCCGATAACACATGCAGCAGCACAACTCTTTGTCCCGCCGCAATTAACGATACGATGGTCTCTTCCACGCCGCTCTCAAACATTCCATCCGTCAATATCCATGCGGAACCCGAGCGTCTTGGCAATGCGGCTATCGTACTAAAAGGTACAGCCAGATTAGAGAAATCAACCGCTGCTGCAACCGCCTTATTATCAGACTCGAGCTGCCGCATCGCTTCAGCAAGAAATTGAAACAGCTTTGGAGAAGAAGCGCGGCCATGAAGAGGCTGCAGTTCTTTGACTATCCGGTCACGAAATAATCGAATCGAGATACGGTCATCGCCGCTTAGCGCCACATAGCCTAGACAAGCAGCGAGCCTTAAAGCATACTGCAGCTTATTCACGCTGTCTTCCCCAAAATCCATAGAGCGCGATGCGTCAATGTATAGACTCACTTGAAGCTCCTGTTCATCCCAATATTGCCGTAAAAATGCTTTTCCCGTGCGGCCGTAAACATTCCAGTCGATTCTTCTGACATCATCGCCAGGCGAATAAGGACGGTAATCCGCAAATTCCTGCGAGCCACCGAGCGTGCTTGATCGCCTTTTGCCCGCCAGCATCCCTTTAATCCGGTTGCCTGCACGTATGCTCATACGATCGAGCTCGGAAAGCAGGGAAAGATTCGGAAACAATAGTTGGAGCGCTTCCTGCGGCGTTACGGTATCCCTCCCTGAAAATAAAGCATGCTCACCATTCTCAGCAGCCTTGTCCCCGTTCATCGTTCCGCCTCGATAGCTGATAATATAGATTCCGTCATTCGATCACTCGTTAATCCCATTGCCTGCGCCTCATAACTAAGCACAATGCGATGGCGCAGCACTGGCAAAGCCGTGTGCCGGATATCATTCCACGAAATATGCAGCCTGCCGGAGGCTAAAGCCCTGACCTTACTAACAGCGATCATCGCTTGAAGAGCACGCGGTCCTGCACCGAAACGAACATATTTTTTGACATCGCTTGGCGCATCCGGCTCATGCGGATGCGACATCATCACAGCCTTAACGGCAAAATCCAGCACATCGTCCGCAACAAGAATCTGTTTGGCTGCTGCTTGAAGGTCTGTCAACTCGCTAGCCGACATGACGACAGAGGCCTGGGGCTGCACGGCGGATGTCGTACGCAGCACGATTTGCTTTAGCTCATCACGAGTCGGAAAATCGACACCGATCTTTAGTAAAAAACGGTCAAGCTGCGCTTCAGGCAGCGGGTAAGTCCCTTCTTGCTCGATCGGATTTTGAGTTGCCAATACGAAAAAAGGCTTAGGTAAGCGATGCGTTTCTCCGCCTGCTGTTACCGTACCTTCCTGCATGGCTTCCAGCAAGGCGCTTTGCGTCTTCGGCGTCGCACGGTTAATTTCATCTGCGAGCACAAGGTTCCCGAATATGGGCCCCGGCTGGAAACGGTGAGACGCGCTTCCCTGTGCGCCGAAGTCAATCAACGTTGTACCTGTAATATCCGAGGGCATCAGATCAGGTGTAAATTGAATCCTGGAAAATTGTAAAGCGACGCTGTCCGCGATCGTCCGTACGAGCATCGTTTTACCTAAGCCCGGAATGCCCTCCAGCAGGGCATGACCGCCTGCAAGCAAGCACCAAAGCAGCTGCTCCACTACGGTTTGTTGACCGACGATTACCCGTCCGATTTCCTCCTTAAGTACGGCGATCCTCGCCGCTGCTTCTTCTAATTGCGCTTTCGATTCAATCATCCCGGATCACCTCCATTATCGGTTTGGTTGTATTTGGTCAAAATATTCCTTCACTTTTTCCTGCATGCTGTCAGGAAGCTGAGAACGGCCAAGAGATTCCTTGGCTTCCGTGGCATAATCGTTATAAACATCCTCATACGGCCTTGTCATGCCGTCAATCATCGGAGATTGACCGCCTTTCTCCGTCTGACCGCCCGTGGAGGGGCCTCCATCCTGCTGCACATTGCCGGAGCCTTGCATATTCCGCGGGGTCGTGATCAGGTTCCTGCCGCCCATTCCCGTTCCCGCGCCAGATCCTGAACCAGATCCGGACCCTGTTCCAGACCCAGAACCGGAGCCGGTGCCAGAGCCAGAGCCAGTGCCAGACCCAGTTCCAGACCCTGTTCCAGACCCAGTACCAGAACCAGTTCCAGAACCAGTGCCAGAACCGGAGCCGGTGCCAGAGCCGGTGCTAGGATTACTTCCCGCTCCGGAGTTGGGATCGGAGGCAGCTCCCGAAGGCGATCCGGCATTTGAACCTGAGGAAGTGCCAGCCGCGCCGCCCGTACCTGCGGCTCCGCCTGCTCCCGCAACGCCGCTCCATCCCGGCGGCACCGAACCGCCCTGCGCAGCTAGCTGCTCTGCCAGCTGCTGCCCGCTTTGCCCAAGCTGGCCCGACATGGACCGGGCCAGCTGCTCCAGCTCGGCCTGCGACAATTCGCGGGCGAGCGCTTCCTCCAGAGCGGCGAGCGCATCGCCGGCGCTCTCGCCTTTAGAGGCGGCTTCGCCGCCAGCGTCGCGTGCCTGCTGCGCTGCCTTTTCAAGCGCCGCGGCAAGCTCTGCGGCGCCCTGCTCCTGCGGCTGCTCCGCCGCCAGCCGCTCAAGTGCTTCCGCCAGCGCTTCACGCTGCTCTGGCGACAATCTTTGCAGCTGCGATCGCATATCATCGATCGCTTGCTGCATGCCTGCGGCGTCCCGGTCCTGCAAAGCTTGACCGAGCTGCCGCAAGTTAGGCTCCCTGCTCATCGCATCCGCCGTAGTTTCCATCCGCTTTGCGGCTTGCTGCGCCGCCTCAGCGGTTTGTTCCAGCTCGCTTATCGCATCCTCCAGCTGCTCCAGCGCTTCAGCCCCGTCGCCGCTCAGCGCATCGAGCTTGCTTCGCAGCTCCTCCAGCGGCTGCAGCAGCTCCTGCTTCGCATCCTCCGGCAGCTCCGCTGCTTCAGCCAGCTCGGCCAGCTCATCCGCCTCGCGCTCCAGCGCATCCAGGCGTTCCTTCGCCTGAGCAAGCGCCTCCGCCCGCCCATCGAGCGGATTAGGCATGACGAGCAGCGCTGCCGTCACAACCCATACTGCTGCTGCGCCATAAACGAGTGACCGCCAGCTGCGCCATGCCGGCCATGGCAAGCTTACGCGCAGCGCGCTCACAAAACGTTCGGCAGCCAGCGTCGCCTCTTCGCGCTGCAGCTTAACGATCGGCTGCTCTTGAATATCCTCGCGCAGCATACCGTCCAATGCAGTCGAAATCGCATCCTCTGTTTCTTGCCGATCCATTACACGAGCGGCTTCCCTTAAAGAAGCGCGCCTCCAAACACCCGCTCCTGCCCCTAAAGCCAAGCCAGCGCAGACTAAAACTACTGCTAGAGGCCGTGCGAGCAATATGGGCCATAGTCTGCTAGCCCCTAGCACCAACAGCCCAGCAACACTGCCATAGAGCAGACCCAGCAGCGTATAACGAATCACAGCAAACAAAGTCAATCTCGTTCTAACGGGCCGCAGCAGCTCAATCAAAGTTTTTTTCTGCATTAGCGCTTCCTCCTAAAAGTTTTGCAACTTAATTAGGCTATGCCTAATTAGTTTGCAGAACTTAACTTCGTTAGCTTAAATAATTGCAGCTTAATGAAGCATAGCTGATTATTTCTTCAAGCGAGGACGCAGGCTGCGAATTCCTAGCCATAGCGCCACGGCAGATAATACCGTATAAATAATCATAAATTCCTTCCAAAGTGCGAATGGTTCTTGCTGACCCGTCGGGGGGCTCCTAAATGCAGAATAGGCTTGCCCGGTAATTGACGGATCAAGAATACTATACAATGCCGCAACAGGATTCCATGCGAGAATATGGCCCATCCAGCTGTAATTGTTCAAACTGGATTGCGGCACACGATCCATCGTGCCGACCATTACAAAAAACACTAGCGCCGTCCCGCCAAAAATAAACAACGTAACGCCGTATGTGACAATGACTGAAATCATCGTTCGTTTAAACAGCGAGGAAAACAAAATGCCAAAAGAGCCGAGCACCAGCATAATGAACACATAAAATAAAAAAACGAGTACAAGCTGCTTAGGCGAGATGCCGCCGTACAAAAAAACCATGCTGTATACTGGAATGGTGCTCAGAACAATCAGCACCATAAAGCTAAGGGATGAAACAAGCTTGCTCAGCACGATCGTAGCAGAGCTCTGCTGCGTTGTCAGCAGCAAGTTAAGCGTTTGCTTCTCCCGCTCCCCGCTAATGACCCCTGCGGTCAAGCCCGGTGCCATGAACGCAATCAATCCGAGCTGCGCCATACTCAAAAAATAAAATAACAGCTTGCTCTGCTCCGGATTAAAGGACTGACCGCCACCTCTATTCACTTCCATCAAATAAATTGCACTTAAGGCCATCAAGCCGATAGCAAATAAATAGAAAAACAGCGTCCACATTGCCCGAGGCGTTCGCATTCTTAATTTGAATTCTTTATTTAAAACCGGATTAATCAGCTTATTGCGCCAGTTTGCTCTGGCCTGCCTTGCAGCGATTTGCTCCTTCATTCGAGACCGTCGCCTCCTTTCGTTATTTCCAAGAATACATCCTCAAGATTGGTTTGCGCTTCGCTGAATGAAATGAGTTGAAACCCTGCCGCGACTAGTTCGTGCAGAAGCTCTGACTGCTCGGTGTCCTGACCGCCAAAATGGATTTGTATGCCTCGTTCATCCCGCAAAATCCGGTTTACGTAAGGCCGTTCACGCAAGAAAACTTCCGCTTCAGCTTCACGATCAAGTAGCCTGATATGAAGGAATCTCTTTACTCGCAAACGGTTTTGTATATCCGACACGTTTCCAATCGCTATCATTTGCCCATGTTCGATTACGCCGATTTCATCTACCATTTCGGCAAGCTCAGGTAAAATATGCGATGAGATAATGATCGTTTTGCCCATCGATTTAAGCTCTCGGAGAATTTCCCGCATCTCGATACGCGCACGGGGATCAAGGCCTGAGGCAGGCTCATCAAGGATGAGCAGCTCAGGATCATGGACAAGGCACCTAGCCAAGCAAAGCCGCTGCTTCATTCCGCGAGAGAGTGTGTCCACATAAGCATCTTTTTTATCGCTTAGATTGACCAACTCTAAGAGCTGAGGTATAAGCTGCTCCCGCTCCGCCTTCGGAATCCCGTAGCTGGCTCCATAGAAATGCAAATATTCTTCCGTTTTGAATTGATCATACACGCCAAAAAAATCCGGCATGTAACCAATTCGCTTCCGCACTTCATCTGGATACTTGGTCACATCAAAGCCATCTACCTTTGCCGTGCCGGAGGTAGGAATCATCAGCGTGGCCAAAATGGACATCGTCGTGGATTTCCCTGCTCCATTCGGTCCAACAAAACCGAATACCGTACCTTTAGAAATGGTTAAATCAATCGATTTCAAAGCTTGAAAGCTACCAAATGTTTTGGTGAGCTGCCTAATTTCTATCATAGGTACATCAATCCGTACATCGGATTGCTGATTGGAGCCATTTTCCTCAACTGCGGGTTTTATCACTTCTACATTAATAATTTCGACGTCGTTGTTTTTACTCATTGCTATTGCACCTCTCCTTCCATTGCTATCAATGGCAGGTTCATATCGATGGACCCTGCTGCCGTAACCTTCATGCGAAGAATTTCGTTATCAATCAGATACTCGCCCGGAGCAGCGATTGCATCTTTTATTTCCGTCCATTTTCCCGTTTTATCATTCCAAGCCGTAACGGTCATAATGGTATTAGGTATTCCGTTATTAAATATAATATCTAGCTTGTCATACTTGACCTGTCCCGAATTGGGAAGCTGATATTCAAAAATAAGCTCGCCGTCACTCATGGAATAGGTGCCGTTTCCGTAATTTTCTAATCGCTGCATGCTATTTTGCTTAATAATTGGATTAACGAGACCTGCCGGTACAATGGCGCGATTCCCGTCGACAAAGGACGGTTCAAGCTTCTGGGTCCAGAGCTTCAAATTATCTGACCTTACGTTTTTACCGTTCACCTTGTAACTCTGATCATGGTCAATGCTGAAGCCCACGATAACAGGGCTCGGTGCCAAAATCCCGCCGTTATTGCGATTCACGTAATTGTCCACAAGCTGACGTTGACGATAGAAATCATCCTTCATGCGATTTGATGGGTATGGAAAAATTTTGTCTCCATAAGAATAATAGCCGGAAAAACTGCCGATGCCATTCTTTATTGTCGTTTTTCCGCTTTCACCTTTCTTCAAGTCGCCGAAAAGCAAAGTTTGTCCGTTAATAAGGAGTGCTACATCCGTGAGATCGGTCGAAGTATCGTTTTTTGCCGTTACTTCGATTTCATTCTTCGACTGCTTATAAGCTAACGTCAGCTGCCCTGGCTCGCTGTCCATCATGCGCCGTTCCAACCATACCTTTCGGGTTGACCAATAGGGAACAGAACGCCAGATCATCGATGTTCCGTCATTCTCCATGATGACCTGTTCTTTTCCGTCTAGCGCAAGCGCAGCGTTCTGGAAGTTTGCTGAATACGTTTTGATATTTACTTTTTCATCGAATTCCGCTTTTACCGTGCCGCCAGTGGGCATAAATACCGCTGTTGCGCCCGAACGCACTGCCTCTCCTCGTCCGGTGAGCTCGATAATCTCAATGCTATGGGAAGAGATATTTCTTTTATCTTCTGCGCCGAAGAAAAATATGGCGATTCCTGTGATCACCGAAAGAGTCGGAATAAGCCACCAAGACCATTCTCTACGATCTGCTTTTACTAAAATCAGATAGAGCACAGGAGCAACAATAATCATATAACCTACGAACATCAACAGCAGCAACGTGAAATTAGGTGGTTTAATTGATGGAAATTGATCAATCAAATTATTCATGTTCCAATACATCTCATTTGAGACATTGATCGATCCCGGCTGAATCGGAGTTAGCGTTTTTTGAAGCATACTTGCCCAGAGCACCGCGCTCCCAGACCAAGTAGACATCGGCTCAAGCGATGGATCAAAAGCGACATAAATTACGCTGCCGAATCCGATCACGCGAGACACTGCGAGCGGCAAGTCGTTTTCAGCAAGCACCGCTTTTCCATCCGTAATGGTGCCAGTCGAGACGGTCATTGGAGCCTCCAGCTTTAACGCGGCTCCGCCTGCGTTGACAAGCGATGAAACACTCGTTAGCTTCGTTGTTCCCGTCGCTCCGAGAGGAGCAATTTCTTTGAAGCCTTCAGCAGTTTTGCTGTAACCTACTCCTCCGGACAGCACGAGCGTTCCGCCCAGCCGGACCCAATCTTGTATCGCTTTTATCTTAAGCTCGTCCCAGCTTGCCGTTGCCATGTCATTAATGACGAGCGTATCGATCGTATTCAATAAAACGGGATCTGTCGGCAATTCCTTTTCTTCTATTGGAATAACAGCGATATCAAAGCCCCTTTGGTTTAAAGACGGCATGAAATTCAATGTATCCGGATCACGAGAAATGACGCCAATCGTATTTGTGTTTGTCGTCCTCGCATTTATAAAGTCATTACCGATAATCGGAACGGTCTTGCCAGATTTGAATGAGTCCTTAAAAAATCGAATTTGGTTGTTGTTTTGATTAAGCAATTCGCCTGGAATGGATGCCGTTAATTCAATAGCAGTCCCCTTGGGAAGCTCGGCAGGTATGACGATATCGCTAGAGGTTTGTGTGTTAGCCATAAGATAAGAAATGACAAGCTCGCCTTTCAAATCCGCATCCGTCGTATTTGTTAAAGTAAACCTTGCCGGATACCATTCATTTTGTTTCATGTTTCCTTGATAGCCTACACTGACATTCAACAAAATCCCGCTCTCTTCAGGAGCGGCTTGTACTTGTCCGGTCACTCCCAATATTGCGGCAATCATGCTGAATAAGACCGTAAATATGACGGCCCGGTTTCCTTTTCTCAAAAATCGATTCACTTTCCGACCCCTCTCTTTACTCGTCATTCAATTTATGTACATCCTTATTTTAACGGTTTTTACAATCAAAAGGTTGCAAAAATTCCCTAATTTTCAAATTGAGCAAAAAAAAGCGACAGTACCGATTGCATAAGAATAACTTATGCTAACCTGAACACTGTCGCTTTAAATTCTATGATTTTCCTTATAAACGAACGGCCGTCCCGCTAACGGCGACCATCAGCATGCCTTCACGTACGACCTCATAGTCGATATCGATTGCAACGATCGCATTTGCTCCAAGCCTTGCCGCTTGGTTTTTCATCTCATCAATCGCTACATCGCGTGCTTCCTTTAGTTTACTCTCATATGCGCCCGAACGTCCTCCGACAATATCCGTTATCGATGCAAAGAAGTCGCGTACGACGTTTGCACCCATAATCGCTTCACCGGTAACGACTCCTACATAATCCTGAATAGGACGACCTTCAATGGTTGGCGTTGTCGTAATTAGCATGCTTAAGCTCCTCTCGCTTCTCTAGAAGCGTTTCTTATTGTTTTGCTTCTATTACGATGAAGCTTGGCTAAATGTTTCAATTAATTGGAAGGAAGCTCTACCAGCTTGAGCTGCAAAAGCTCATCTGAACCAATTTGAATCGTCATCCGGACCCTGACTCCAAATTCTCTGGCATCCTTACGCAGCCACAGCACAAAGCTCTCCTCGGCTTGTTCATCAGATAAAACTTTTCTGCCTTCATATTTATAATCAATAATCGAGGCATCGCGGTAAGTCTTTGACGTTTCCTCGATTGCAATCCTCCCCCACTTTGCGTAAGCAGGCTCTGAATATATTGCCGTTTCGCCCGATGAAGTCACCTCAGAATGAGCTAGGCTGAGCAAAACAAAGACAGCCTTCATTACGATATGACGCAGCATTTAACCACCACCTGTCAATTGAAAAAGATAGGCTTAGGTTCACCAACTTAGAATCGTCCTATTCGCGTTTGCAAAAGCATCCAGCAGAAGGTTAGCCTGCTCTAGATGATTATCAAACGAAGTAAGAGAAAAAAGAAGACTGCCTTCAGGTTTTCACCTCAAGACAGCCTTCTGCGTTTCAAATGCAATCCGTGACTTTATTAGCCCTCTTCAACCGCACGGTGCTTCCGCTTGCGATTCAAGAATTCATACACGACAGGAACAATAATGAGCGTAAGCAAGGTGGAGCTTGTTAGTCCCCCAATTACGGTAACTGCCATCCCTTTCGAAATCAAACCGCCGGATTCAAAACCGAATGCAAGCGGGAGAAGGGCACCAACCGTAGCAATCGCCGTCATCAAGATCGGACGAAGGCGAGTGCC
Source organism: Paenibacillus sp. LHD-38 (assembly GCF_031157315.1). Classification (GTDB taxonomy): domain Bacteria; phylum Bacillota; class Bacilli; order Paenibacillales; family Paenibacillaceae; genus Pristimantibacillus. The sequence goes on along the minus strand of NZ_JAVIFU010000012.1, from coordinate 9,672 downwards.
CGCCGCTTCGATAAGGGATTCGCGAATTGAAAGTCCCTCTTTTTCCTTTTGGATCACGCGGTCAACGAGGACAATCGCATTCGTGACGACAATCCCGATCAGCATAAGTGCTCCTATCATTGCCGTTACGCTAAGTGTTTCACCTGCGATAAGAAGACCGACTAATGCGCCAATTATGGTAAACGGTAATGAGAACAAAATGGCAAATGGCGTTACTGCACCGCCAAAGGTAATGACAAGAACTAGATACACCACGGCAATGGCTGCGAGCATCGCAAGCCCGAGCTGAGTGAATGATTCATTAATTTGTTCGGTTACACCGCCCATATCAATGTCAACACCTGCCGGGAGCTCCGTCTCGTCAATCATTTTCTGCAGCTCAGTTGATACTTTACCAACATCAGATGCGGTTACATCCGCAGATACTTCAGCATAAATGCGATCATCACGTCTTGTAATCGTATTAGGCGATTCGCCATCTTCAATCGTTACCACATCTTTAAGCGAAACCTCAGTACCCATTTGCGAAGTCAATTTCACATTTTCAAGATCTGCTTTATTGCTGTAGGTTTTCGCTTCAACCTTCACATAAACGTTAAATTGCTCGCCATCCTTTTCGATGGTAGTCAGTACCGGACGCTCCCGTACGGGACTTAAAGCCATCGCAATTTGGCCTGCGGTTAAGCCGTTTTGGCTCAGTTTTTCTTGATTTGCAACGAGTCGGTATTGCTCATACGTTTCCGATAAGCTGGAATCGATGTTTTTCAAGTCTTTATTTTCAGCAAGCTTCTTAGTCAGATCATCCACAACAGGCTGGAGCGACTTCATATCCGGTCCATATACCAGCATGGATATACCTGATCCGCCTAGGCCGCCGCCTGAGAAGTCCTGCTGCTTCCACTCCCCTTCTCCGCCAAGTTCTTGAAGAAGCGGTACGATTTTTTCTTTTTCAGCCGTGAAATCCTCAAAATCTTCTTCATAGCTTAGGTTGAACAACGCTTGTTTTGAAGCGCCGGGACTAAACGGATTTTGTCCGCCTACTGCATACTGGACAACGGTAAGTCCTTCGCGACCCAGAAGCTGCTTTTCAGCATCAAGCGCCATTTTTTCAACCTGTTCGCGCGTTTCCCCAGGCGCAGGGTTATAAGAAACGACCATCATTTTCTGTTCATCGCCAGCTAAGAAGCTTGTGCCGATAACGGGAACAAGGAACAAGCTGCCGACTAAAAGGAGAACAGCCAAACCAAAAGCAATCGCTTTGTGGTCCAGTGACCAACGCAGCACGCTTTTATACCATTCAGCCAGACGACCCGGTTTATCATGATGCGCTTTGCCTGCCTTCGTTCCTTTACGGAACATCATGTGTGCCAGCATAGGCACAACGGTAATCGCTACTACCAAAGATGCCAGCAATGCGAATACGATGGTTAATGCGAATGGAAGAAATATTTCACCGATCATGCCGGATACAAGCCCCAGTGGCAGGAATACTGCAATCGTTACGATTGTCGATGCCAATATCGGCACGAACATTTCTTTAGTCGCATCAAGGATTAACTCCTTGCCCTTCAGCATCTCCGTAGGCAAAGCCATTCGGCGGTAAACGTTCTCGATAACGACGATGGAATCATCGATAACACGTCCAATTGCAACGGTCATCGCTCCCAGCGTCATAATGTTAAGCGTAATATCCATTTGGCTTAATATTAACAGCGCGATAAGGATGGACAGCGGGATCGATACGACAGCAATAATCGTGGAGCGGATATCGCGTAAGAAAATCATGATAATAATGACAGCGAACAATGCTCCTATAATGGCTTTGCTAAGCATGGTGTGAACGGAATCCTCGATCGGCTTGCCTTGATCAAGCGTCATTACAAACGATAGTCCTTCATTTTTGCTCTCAAGCTCTTTAATTTCCTCTTTTACGTTGTTAACGACATCAACCGTATTGGAGTCAGCGGAATTAACGATGTTTAATCCGATGGCTGCTTTGCCGTTCGTACGGGAAATCGACTCGGCTTTCCCGATAACGCTGATATCCGCAATATCGCTCAGCTTGATGCCCGGCATGATGATCATATTTTTCAAATCATCTTCGGTGGAAATATTGCCGTCAATGACGAGTGCTTTCTCAGAGTCACCGAACTCATAAATACCGAGCGGCACAGAGACGGCAGACGCTTGAATAATGCCCTTTACCATGTCCTCAGTCAAACCAGTTTGCTTCAGTTTATCCTGTTTAAATGCAAGCTCGCCTTCCTTCACGTTCTGTCCGGAAATTTGTACGCTGGCTACACCTTCAATCCCTTGCAGACGCGGCAGAACATTATCCTGCACTTCCTTCGTAAGCTGCTCCAGATCCAATTTATCATTAGAGAGGCTTAACGAAACAACTGGAAAAGCATTCAGGCTGATACGGGATACCGCTGGGTCTTGCGCACCATCCGGCAGCGTCAGCTCAGACAGCGCGTTTTTCACTTCCGTCGCTGCTTTATCCATATCCGTCTCGTACGTATACTCAATAACGACCGATGAAGCATTTTCATAGGACGTAGAGCTGATCACTTCTACGCCTTTCAGATTTCGCGTGCGCTGCTCAATCGGCTTCGTAATTTTGTCCATGATTTCTTCCGGCGCAGCTCCGGGAAAGACCGTTGTGACGCTGACGATCGGAACCGTAATGTCAGGCAGGGTTTCCATTTTCATATTCAAACCCGAATAGAGTCCCGCAAATAAAACTAGCAGCGTCAAAATCCATAAAGCAAATTTGTTATTAAGCGAAAAACGGATAATACTTTTCAATTTTCCCCACTCCTTATCATCTATCTATACTTTAAAACGATAACCGACTCCCCAAATCGTCTCGATATATTGGGGTTTTGACGGGTCATGCTCAATTTTTTCGCGCAGCCTCCGAATATGAACCGTAACCGTAGCAGCGTCTCCATTTGAATCCAAACCCCAAATTCGCTCGAAGAGCTCTTCTTTCTCAAACACACGATTAGGATGGGAAGCGAGCAGCAGCAGCAATTCATATTCCTTAGATGTCAGCATCGCTTCCTGTTCATGAATCATGACTCTGCGAGACGGTTTATCAATAAACAAACCGCGAATACGAATATGCTCGCCCCGCTCCCCTTTATTCGCTGTCAAACGCTCGTAACGAGCCAAATGCGCTTTCACCCTTGCCACTAGCTCGCTCGGGCTGAATGGCTTCGTCATGTAGTCGTCCGCACCTAAACCAAGTCCTCTAATCTTATCAATATCTTCTTTTTTCGCTGTTACCATAAGCACGGGAATATTAATGGATTGCCTAATTTGGCGGCAAATCTCGAAACCATCGACTTTTGGGAGCATGACATCCAAAATGATAAGGTCAAACTTTCCTTCCAATGCTTTCTGAAGTCCGATATCGCCTCTTCCTTCTATGTGAACGGAAAAGCCGTAGCTCTCCAAATAATCGCGTTCCAGCTCTGCAATGGCTTTCTCATCTTCAATGATTAGTATGCTCTTCATGATCATCCACCGTTTTAACGGTTGCTGATTTAGGAAGCTTTAAACAGAACCGGGCACCGCCATGCTCTGCATTTTCCGCCCAAACCGTACCGCCATGCCCTTCGATTATTTGTTTGACGATCGCAAGGCCAAGTCCGCTTCCGCCTGTTTCTAGATTGCGTGATTGTTCTGCGCGATAGAAACGATCGAATATAAATGGTAAATCATCCTCGTCAATCCCTGGTCCGGAATCTTCGATCACAATTAAAACATGCTGTTCCTGCTCCATTACTTGAACCAAAATTTTCATACTAGCAGGTTCGGTATGCTCACCCATGTATTTCACGCAATTGTTCAAAATGTTGGTCAGCACTCTACTCAGCTTATCCGGGTCAGCAGCAATGAAAAGCGGCTCTGCCTCTTGAATCGAATAAATTAATTCCATATCCGATTTCTCCAAATCAAACCGCTGCTCGTCCAAAAAATGCTCCATATAGCGGCGAATATCGATGACCTTGAAATCGAAAGCCACCGTTTGGAGATCAAGCTTCGAGAACAGGAACAGCTCGTCAATCAATTGATCCATGTCTGATGCTTTGCGGTAAATCGTTTCCATGTACCGGATCCGCTTCTCGTCGGTATTCGCAATACCGTCCATGATGCCTTCGACATAACCTTTAATTGCTGATATCGGTGTTTTTAAATCATGCGAAATATGCGACAACAGCATTTTTCGGTTTTCTTCATATTGAAGGCTCTGATCAATCGATTGCTTCAGTCTCACCCGCATATCCTCAAATGCGATGCTAAGCTGGCCAATCTCCCCCTTAGTCGTCGCCTCTACCTTATGAGAGAGGTCTCCGTCTTTAATTTGAAGAGCTGCCGCTTCAAGCTTCTTGATCGGCCGTATAATGCTCCTTGATACGAAATAAGTGAGCAGCAGGCTGGTTAAGCCAATGAATGCCAGGCTGAATGCCGTTCCGACCGGCCTCCAATAAATAGGTACCGTATCATATCTTCGGAACAGCAGGGCTCTTCCCTTACCACCATCCGGATAAGAAAAATCAACGGCACTTGTTTCAAAACGAAACGAATTAAACGTCACGGTTGAAGGCGGTTGATCCAACAAATTCTGCCAATCCGCATTCGGTGCAGCCTCTTTCAAAAAAGGAGCGACTGATTTGATTTGTCCATCCCGTGATACAAGAAGTCCCGCCCACTGCTCGCCTAACCTCTCTTGAATTTCGGCTAGGTATTCCTGCTTCTCCAACTCGCCCGCATCATTTCGCAGCACATAAGACAACTCGCCATACACGAGTGCTTGAAGATAAGGTTCTTTGTTTTCCTTTTCAAAATATTGCCGGACATCCTCAACCCCGCGAGCATAAAAAATGAATATCATGAAAGCACTCATTAATATGAGCGGCACGATGACCATCGCTATGTAGGACATGTACAGCTTTACTCGAATCGACAATTCCGATCACGCCTCGCAGATGCAATATTGTTGAATCTATGGTTTATCATAATGGCAATTTCTAAACGAACTTGAAACCAATTCTTACAAAATTATTACGTTTGATCGACTTTACAGAATTAATTAATGATATAACTATTTAATGATATTAAATTTAAGCTTCGTTAATTAGTCGAATATCTTTTCGATTTACTAATGATGGATAAAGAACTTATGAGCAAAACGGCTGTAAGCAGCCAAGTGTATAATATCCAGCTTATCGTTGAAAACTTCTGATTATAGGTAACCCATTCAAAGCCTCCAATAATTGCTAATATAAGAACAGCAAAAAATATCCCCCATCCTTTCTGATGGGACATGTAGGCCAATTGCAGTATTGAAGTTAAATATAAAGCCAAAACCGCGGCAGTAATTGGGGCAACGACCCAAATACTTATTGAAAAAAAGTTGCCTGAAATCATGAGTTTGCCGAATAAAAGAACAGATGCTGCCAATAGAAAAAGCCCCCAATACTTAAAAGGGCTTCGCGATTGTTGGTAAGCCGCAGACCGATTGTAGTTCCTTTTCCAATCTAAGTAGCGATATATGAAATAAAGTCCTGGTATAGCAGCTCCAAGAACCGATAACGAGAGCTGGAGAATATGATAGACATAATCGCCCATGAACTCGGTTTGCAGAAAAGGGACTCGAAGTACGAACCAACCTCCGCTGTGCGTAAAATGATCCAAAAACACATGGGACAAAAAACCAATAAATAAGGAAATGATAAACCTTATCCAGTCCGCGATCTCGCTCATACGCCAAGTCCGGTTCAGATAAGAAGCATATTGATGAATACCGCCGATTTTTGGCAGCAGCTCTGGCAGGGAAGGCTTAATAATAAAGTGAAATCCAAAAGCAAAAGCGATACAAATGGGCAGAACCAGCAGAAAAAATCCTTCTATGGAATGGCCAATGGAACGAAAGGGCTGCATCGCGATAAAGTACTCTATGTCCGGTGACAAGCTGCCAAGGATTAAGCCTGTCATGCTTAATGACGGAATTACCTTCTTTAGGGGTGCCGCAAACAAAGGGTGTGACAACGTAAATGGCATGCGGGTTTAAATCCTCCTTTTATTCTTTAAGTGTACCGAACTTAGGCAGCGGCCAAATGCGCAATACCGCTTTTCCCTCAATGCTTGATCTGGCGATTGGTCCAAGTGCGCGGCTGTCCATGCTATGCTCACGGTTGTCACCCATGACAAACAACTGTCCATCCTCTATTGTAAAAGGAACGGGTACGCTGCCGGCAAATGTCCGTCCTTTAACGTATTCTTCGTTAATTTTTTCTCCGTTTAAATATACTTCTCCGTTTTGGATATCAATGACATCTCCCGGAATGCCTACGACACGCTTAATCAACCTCAAATCACTCTCCGGTCCATTTATAATGACAATATCGCCATGCCGCGGCTCATGAAAATGATAGGACCACTTATCTTCGATTAATCTTTGACCGGCAATTAGCGTATTTTGCATGGAAACATTTTGAACCTCGGATTGCGCATATACATAGTTTTGAAACAGCAGGGCTGCAATAAAGGCAATCCCTAGCGATATCGTCCATTCTCTTAATTCCTTCATGAAGCCTTTTGATTGTCGTTTTTCTGTTTTCATTCGGTTTCACCTCTTCAATTAATAATAGCTGCTGCTGGGCGCTATTTAAAATGCCTTTGCTTATTACGCATTTGATTGGAGAAAGTTTCCATATGCACTCTGAAAATAGAAAGTGACAATGGAAGCCCTGATGCGCTAAAGTGGAAACGAAAGGGGGCTTCCGCAAATATGAATCCGATCTCCGCGGCGCAGCGATTTCTATTTACAACGATAACCATTTTATACTGGACTTCTATGTACGTATATGTCCCAACTTTATCGCCTTTTCTTAGTGATCGCGGTTTTTCCCTGCCTTTTATCGGCATCGTGCTGGGAAGCTACGGCTTCGTTCAAATGTTCGTGAGATTCCCGCTCGGTATTATGTCCGACCGTTTCGGTAAGCGCAAGCCATTTATTCTACTCGGCATGCTGACGGCTTGTATAAGCTGCCTCCTATTCCTCATCCCTGGTCTGTGGCTTTGGCCGCTCGCCGGCAGACTTATGGCAGGCGTTTGTGCTTCCACGTGGGTGGCTTTCACCGTTCTGTACGCCAGTTTTTTTGGTGCTGGACAAACAGGCAAGGCGATGGGAAATATTAGCGTTATGACGGTATCCGGTCAAATGATCGGTATGCTGCTAAGCGGCTGGCTTACAGACGGCTTTAGTGCGAATGCGCCTTTTGTGATGGGAGCTGTCATCGCAGTACTGGGGCTGGGTCTTACTTTCATGCTGAAAGAACCTCGTTCCGAGCAAAAGGATCAGCCAGGAATGTCATTTGCAATGATTAAAAATGTCGTGAGAACGAAAACGCTTTTACAGGTATCCCTGCTCTCCATTCTTGCGCATGGTGTCCTTTTTATTACGATGTTTGGCTTTACGCCGCTCAAGGCCGAGGAACTTGGAGCAGACGGGCTTAAGCTGACGATAGTTGTATTTGCATTCATGCTCCCTCATGCTTTTGCTTCACTCGTGACAGCAAGGTGGTTCACGCCTCGATTTGGTAATTGGGGCACGATAGGCATTGGTTTTATACTGAGCACCGTTTGCACTGCGGCAATGGTTTTTGGGGATTCTTTCGGCGTTTTGGTAGCTACGCAGGCGGTGAACGGCTTTGCCCAAGGCCTGCACATGCCTCTGCTGCTTGGTCTGGCCATTCGGGATGTTGCGCTTCCTGGTCGAGCGACAGCAATGGGCTTATATCAAGCTTTATATGCCATCGGCATGTTTTCTGGTCCTTTTTTGGCAGGATGGCTGAACGAACGCTGGGGCCTAAACGGAGGATTTTTATTCGGTTCGCTGCTTGGCGCATTAGCATTCGTGTTAGTCGTAGTATGGGCAAGGTCAGAGCTTAAAGTCGCTCATAACAATCAGCTTCATCGTAAAGAGGAGATTACAGGATGAATAGGCCACAACTTGTACTTGATATCGGTGGTGTGCTTGCAACCAATTTGTCACCGCTTTTCTGGCAGCTTCTTGCGGCTGATGTCGGCTTTGCTGAAGATGTAATCTATGGTGATTATAAAAAACTGGTGAGCGAACGATTATGGACGGGCGTTATTACCGAGGAGCAGTTTTGGGACTGGGTCCAGTCCTATGCGCATCAGCTAAACAAGGAGCAGGCTCGCGGCTATATTGATCGGAGTCTTCAGCCGCTTCCTGCTCTCGCAAAAGTAGCGGAATGGAGTGAAGTCGCAGAAATCCATCTGCTCAGCAATCATCTATCCGCTTGGGTTGATCCTATTGTTCAGCCGATCAGACCTTATTTGAAAAGTATGACCATTTCAAATGAGGTCGCTTTGAAAAAGCCTCATCCGGATATCTTCGCTAAGGTTATCGAAAAATTGCCTGCTGGCAGTCCCGTTTTATTTGTCGATGATCATCCCAAAAACACAAAACAAGCAGCTTCGCTTGGCTGGCGAACGCTGCTTGCCGATGAGGAAGGACTTTGGATTAAAAAGGTCATTCCGCTTTTAAAGCAAATAGGCGAGTAACAGAAGTAGAGCTCCGCTAACGAACCCGATGCTGAGCAAGCCTGCATCCGCTTGGTTAAAGCGAAGACGAAAGGCGTAAGTCGGCTTTCGCTTCTTATAACCGAAGCCGCGTGCTTCAAGGGCATCTGCCATTTGCTCGGCCAGACGGAGAACGGAACGTACATAAGGAATAAGAATAGGAACCAAATTTTTAAACGGGACCGTTTTTAAAGGCGTGACAGCTTTTCCTCTCGCATGGGCAAGCTTGGCAAATCGCTCCCACTCCCCTGTCAGCAACGGAATAAATCGAAAAATAAGCGTAACAATGAGTGCGAAGGAATGAATAGGCAGCTTTATTCTCTCAAGAAATCCAAAGGTTTGCTCAATGGCACGCTGCAGTCTATATGGCGTCATCAGCTTTAGAATAGGCATGCTTAAAACCATGACAAGCAGCAGCTTTCCAAACCTCAGCGCAATCGGCCATACCTTATCCCAATCGAAGGAAAGCGGCACAATTCCAATCCCGCCGATTATACAAAAAATGATAATCATAATGGCATACGCCCGAATCACTCGGATCCAAGGCCATATAAGCACTTGAAACGGCGCCAGCAGAACTAAGATAACCAATGCAGCTAACGACAGCTCTAAAGCTGTTTTTTGCGCCAATACGCATGCTGCCAGAAATAAATAGACGAGTATAACCGCACGAGGATCGAAGCGGTCAGAACGAAGCAGCTTCGATCCTATAACTGCCGGCGCTTTAATATAAAGCTGTTTTTCGTTAGTGAACCCCTTTTCCTCTTCAGGCTTCCCCGATATTTCATCCCTTTGTCTTTTTTCTATGTTGTGCTCCTTGGCGTCTGAACGAACGCTCTTTCCGCTTCTTGATTCAATTGCATTCGCAGCGCGTCTGTTTCCGCTTGTAACAACGGCTTCATGCTCCTGCGCCCTGCGCTCCAGCTCCGCGACAATCGCCGCTGCAGTCTCGCGCGGTGCCGGCCACGGCGCTCCGCTGCCCAGCGCCGCCTCTAGCGGCGGCAAAGCCGCCTTTGCGCGCAGCTCCGCCAGCGCGCGAAGCGCCTGCGG
>NZ_JAVIFU010000011.1 GCF_031157315.1 Paenibacillus sp. LHD-38 | reverse complement strand
AATCTGAAGGCGGAGCAGAAAGAAGAACTACAAAGCCTAAAAGACAGCAACTTAAAAACGGGCAGAGCTTACCAGTTAAAATTGGCTATGCAGGATTTATGGATAACGCCACACCTACTTGCGGACGTTTATTTGCGAGAGTGGTTAGGATGGGCAAGACGCTCTCAGCTGGAACCCATGATGGAACTTGCAAAGACCGTAAAAGCACATGAGGAAGGTATTCTACGTTGGTTTCACAGCAAAATGACAAACGGCCTGCTCGAAGGCATTAATGGTCTTGTACAAGCTGCTAAACGGAGAGCTCGCGGATACCGAAATGTTGATAATCTAATTGCGATGGTCTACATGACTGCTAACAAACTTCGAATTCCAGCGCTTGCAGCACGCAGATCAAAGATCCATCTTTACCCATTATCCAATTCTACCATGCCTTTAAGAATCTCCTAAAACCAACATGTCTATGAAGCTATTCTAATTGGCGTTATCCATCCAGTAGAGCGAAGAGCCATTTATCCTTCATTTTTTCATCGATTTGATAGACTGCTTTTCGCAGCAGTTTAGACTTCTCCATCAAAATTTCTTTCGGGGATTTCTGATTGTAGCGTGCTTTCGTATGCGTGGCATCCACGATAACAGCGCTGCTTTTAATGATTTCTTTTTCCAATGCGATTGCCACTGTTTTTTGAATCAGCATGTCGAGCAAGTTCACATCTTTCAAGCGAAGTTTACGAAACTTCGTTAAAGAACTTGGATCAATGACGCCATCTTCTGGCGCCATATCTAAGAAGTATTTCAACGACATGTCATACTTGGAACGTTCTACGACATCCACATCCGATAAATCAAAGATTGATTTCAGTAATAGGTATTTGAACATACGAATGGGAGGTACTGCATTGCGACCATGATCAAGGCAATATTTATTTTGTAATTCTTCTTGAACAAAAGAAAAATCTACGAGGTCATTAATTTGACGAAGCATATTATCTTTAGGTACTACTATATCGTAAATAGCCATAAATGGACTGAGATTAAGGGAGAGTTGGTTTGAAATCATCCGAAACACCGCCTAAATTTAATACCTTTATTATACAGGAAAACAGGATACCTTTCCTCGGAAATGTTGAGGTAAGGTATCCTGCTTATATAATCGGGACTTTTTCAGTGGCCTCCTGCTTAGGGGGCAGTCCTTTTTAGAAATCCTTCCGTCTCATCATGAGCAAACCAACCATCAGCATGACAACCGTATAGATGAGGCAGTAAATTAATAAGGAATTGGTGGCCGCGCCGCTAATCGAGAAAATGCTTAGTTCGTTATTGAGGTTATACAAACCACTGAGCTCCGAGATGGAAAATAATTCGCTCAGCATGCGCTGCTGCAAAGCATCTGCTGGCATAGCCAGCTTTATTAGTCCCGTTATTGTCTCAAGTGTCCGAAGTTCTTTCATACGACTCACACCTGAATCCATAAACCGTCCGATCGTGCTGCCAAGCCACCCCATCCCAAACAGCATCGTCATCCAAATCCCATTTCCCAGCGGGCTAATGTAGCAAGAGCCAACCATGGTTAAGGTAACAAGCAGCGGAATAGAAGCAAGGAATAAGGCCAACGATTTTAACAGTACGGCCGGACTAAATAGGACACCCGTTTCAATCCAGCTGATAGCTATAATCGAAACGAACAACAGGATCGCATAAAGCGCTACATAGCTGACAAAGCCAAACCATCTGCCCATAAACCATCTCCAGCGCTGAATCGGCCGAGCTAAGACGGATTGCAGCACCCCCGATTCCGCTTCACCGGTTATAGCGGCAACCGAGCTGAAAATCGCCAAGAACGCGACTGCGAATGCCCCGAAAAAAAAGCCAAGCGTCAAAATCATCGAGCTGCGGGCGAAATTTTCGAGCAGGTCCATAGAAGCAGCAACATGCACTTCCCCACCCGCTATCGCATCCGCAACGAACCAATAAGCAATCCAAAAAAGTATTGTCATTATGATCGTCATCAGCGTCACTCGCTTGCGAATAAGCTCCTTCCACGTTAAACCCCAAACCGCGATCATCTTCGTTCCCCCCTATGTTCCAGACCCGTTACGGCTTGCCTGAACCACTCATCCAGCCTTGATTGTACTTTTCCTACCTCATACAGGGTTAGTCCCAGTTCAATTAGCAAATAATTCACCAAACCGATTTGTTCGTCATTCTCCAGTTCGAGCTCGAGCCATGCCGTGCCGTCTCCAGTCTCCGATAAGGTGACCGCTATGCTTATGCCAAGCATTTGACGGATGCGTTCAGCTGCGAGCGGCGTATATCCGCTGACGTGCAGGCGCCTAATAGATTGCGAGCGAATCACCTCCGAGAGCTTGCCCTCCGCAAGCACCCGTCCGTTATTAAGCAGAGCCACTTTATCGCATAGCTGCTCTACATCCTCCAGCAAATGCGAATTAAGAAAAATCGTTTTCCCCTGTCCTCTTAGCCTAGCGAGCAGCTCCCGCACCTCATGCCGGCCTACCGGATCGAGCGCGGAGGCCGGCTCATCCAGAAACAGGATCGCCGGGTCGCCGAGCAGCGCGCATGCGAGGCCAAGCCGCTGCTGCATTCCCTTTGAATAGCCTTTAAGCCGATCACGTCCGCGGCTGCCGATCCCTACTTCGTCTAGAAGCTGGCGGATACGCCGTTTTGCCGTTATGCGGTCCAGCTCGCACAGCTTCGCATGGAAAGCAAGCACCTCCTCGCCTGTCAGCCAATCCGGATACCGAAAAAGCTCAGGCAAATAGCCCAATCTGCGCCTTGCTTCAATTGTTCCTGAAGCATGACCGTAGATTTGAGCTTTGCCTGAGGTGGGCTTAATTAATCCGGTGAGCATTTTCACAATGGTGCTTTTTCCAGCTCCGTTAGGACCGAGGAAGCCAAAGGCTTCCCCTTCTCTAACGGATAACGTAACGCCGTGGCAGCCGCGCCCGTCACCATAATCCTTGGTTAACTGGCTGGTTTCAATCGCATAGGAACTCATGAACGAATCAGCTCCGCAAGGATGGCTTGTATTTTCTGCTTATCCTCATAGCCAAAGAAATTCGCATTGGTAACAAGTCCGTCCTGCAGCCAAATGGCGTTGAGGTTGGTTTGACCGGCTATCTGTTCCATATAAACCTCTACCCCTTTAATAACAACCTTCTCCGTTATATTATTTGTAATAATCGGTATCGGCATTTCGCCGTTATCCAAGCTGATAGCCTGCTGCAGCGAGTTACGCAAATGCTCGGGCAGAGCCGGGAAGCGGATAACCGCCTCATAGGCATCTTTTACATCTACCGAAGAATCTACGTTTATGCTTGGCTCTTTGATATAAGAAACATGCACGCTTTGCTCAGAGCCGCTTCCTTCATTCGGTCGATATGCCACATTTATACCTTGGCCGGTATGAAAGGTTATCGCTTTGCCGTCAACGGATTCAGGCAGCAGCTTATCCGCACCGAGACTGCGCATTGCGCTGTTTATTTCGTCCACGTTTAAGCGAAACGTAAGCGACTCCGCCGGCCTCGATGTAATATCCGTCGTCTGATCCTCCGCAACGGATATGGCCGGTATCGAAACTCCCAGCCTTTCTTCTGCTTGCCCTGCTGTCAGCGGCTCCCAGCTTCCTTCCGACGACCGCTCGAAACTGCCGAACCGATTATTCGTCTCGAGCGACTCGCCCTCGCCCATAAAGCCGTTCAAAAGCGATTCCAAATCATTCTCGTTTACTACCATCACATGCTCCATGCGGAACGTATTCAGCCAGGCTGCCAAAGCCTCATTCGTTGACGGCGTAGCAATCACCACCGTGATCAGGGCAGCAGCGCATGCGGCTGCCGTTTTGCCTAAATTTCTTCGAAGCCAGCGATGGGCCGTACCGCCCTTACGCGGATTGCTTTCAGTCTCATTTATAGCTGCGCGCGGTCTTCCCAGCGGAACGGCATTAGCCTGCTGCGCCTCGGAAAGAACCGGACTGATTGCAGATTTCGGCGCTTGCATTCCTCCCGTTGGAGTGAAACCTTCTTTCTCCTTCTCTTGTGCAGACTCGCTTATCAGAGCTTGCGTCTCCCATTGCTGCCAGAGCGGCGATTGCTCCGTCTGCTGCAGCTGCTTCTCGAGACGGGCCCATGCGGCCGACATTTGTTCTTGTTCCCGCTTATTCAAATCACCATTGGCTGTCATCCTGATCTCCTCCTAAAAGGTTTTGACTTCTCACTTACTATTCATGCGAAAACGCGCCTTCTGCCTTCTGCGCATGCCGCTTTAGCCGATCCCCGGCTCTTCGCAGCATCATTCCGACCTGGGGCTGCCGGACCTTAAGCTGCTCCGCTATCTCTGCATAGCTGTATCCTTCATACCTTAGCAGCAGCATTTGCTTGTCCCGTTCAGGCAGGGCATCAAGCCAGCCTTGAACCCGTTCCTGCTCGTCTTTATCGAGCAGCTGCTGTTCGCCTGACTGCTCGGCCTGCGGCTGTGACAGCATGCTCTGCTCCTGCTTCTCCGTTAATGCTCGCTCCCGCGCCTTCATATCCATATAATCATAGGCCAGCCTCGTTAATACGCGGTGAAGCCAGCCCCCGATTGCTTCAGGCTGATCCGGCGGATTCCGGTATAACCTTAGAAATGTTTCCTGGGCGAGATCCTCAGCAGCTGCTTCATCGCGAATAAGCGCAATGAGCTTTCGTCTTACCGAAGGATAATGCTGATTAAATTGCTGACGAAACAAATCCGGCGCCGAATGTTCCATTCCGATTACCTCCTTGCTTTTTTTGCTCAAGCTATAAGGAAGACGATTCCTTCCGCCTTTTTGTAACACATCAACGCTAAACAATATTTTACCAAACGGGCGGATTGCCGGCACGATAAAAAAACCGCCTCCACGTATAAGGGGAGACGGATTGATCATTAAGCATCTTTATTATGTTCCATGAATAGCTGTACAAACTTACCGGCCGGAACAGGAGGACTGTATATTTAGCCTTGAACAGCATCACAATTATGGCTGCAGATCACATTAAGCTCTTCTTGGGTCTCTACGCCTTCTGTCACCACTTTCAAATTTAAATGATGCGCTATGACGATAACAGACTTGTAAATCATTTGTTTCTTAAAATCGCTTACGATTCCGCTGATAAAGACCGGATATGATCCGCTCAATCGTATGGACGATTTGCTTTTGCTGGAATTGGATCATCGACATGTTCACGCTCACCGAAAGCTGCGTCAAGCCCATTTGCTCCCATTCGCTGATTTGCTTGCAAGCCATATAGAGCACCCAAATGATGTGGTTCTAGTATTCTTGACAGTTCATCCCCAGCAAAATGAAAAACAGGATATTATCATTATATAATTCGACAAAAAACCACTAAAATCACCATCATTCTATATCGCAAGGGTTGATTGAACCTTTCTAAATTACAATTGACTAATAAGTTATTCCAATATCATTCTTGAGTAAGTAGTTTTGCCTATCGACTGCTCAGTTTTACCGCGCAGCCAAAAAAATCCGCCTCAGTCCATGACTCAGGCGGATTCGGATGACCCAGCTTATACCTCGCTTTGCTTGGCCTTTTGCTTCGATTCATTTTCTTCATTGGCGCGGTCATGATCCTCCAGGCGATGAGGACGCTTGCCTTTCCCCCCGTGAAGCTGGAAAAGCTCCTCGCGAAGCTGCTCCGACGTCTTGCCTTCGGTTTTGATGCCATGCTCCTTGGCAATATTGCGCAAATGCTCAAGACGCTTCGCTTGATGTTCTGCTTTAAACGCTTCCCACTTATCCTTATTAGCCAGCTTCGCAGCCTCTACTTCCTTCTTCAGCTGTTCCGCCGTTTTCCCTTCGGCTTGGATACCGAAGTATGTCGCTAACTCTTTCAGCTTCTCCAGCCGATAAGCCTCAAAGTCCTTGCGGGTCATTTTGCCCTTATGGTGCTTATGCTCATTGCTCATATCGGACTCTTCGGGATGCTGTGCCGTTAGTGAAACATTTGGCAAAACCGCTACTGACTTCGCGGCCCACACGGGAGCGACCGCAAACAATACGGCCAGCGACACGATGGGGATAAACCATTTTCTAATCATTTGCTGCCACACCTTTCCATTGCAATCGTGATGCCGAGGCTAAGCAAACCCCGTCTGGATTATTTTGCCCAAGCATTCACGTGAATAGACATGTTAATGGCATTTTTCGACATATTCCTACAACGTGAAACTAGCCTTGCAGCTCCCTGCTATTAGTGTTTTCCAGCTGCTCCAGCTCCTTCAGCAGCCATTCCTTAGAAAAATGCTCACCGATAAATACCGCTACATCATTGACATGGCCTTGGGGGTCGATCCGCATAAAATCCGACTCCTTATAGGCGAATTGAAAAAGAAAGCGGCTCGGCGCATCCGTAAACGTAACGATGCCCTTCGCCCGGTAAATGTTAGACGGAAGCCGCTGCAGCAGCGACTCGAATGCTTCGCTGCTTACGGGATTGCGCCAATAATGCGTCACAACCATGACATGGTCATGCGTATGATGATGGCCCGCTTCATTTTTCCCATGCGTATGGTGATCAATCGTGCAGCCAGGTACGGCGCAGGACTCGCTTTCGCCGGCGTGCTCAGCTGCAGCGTCTTCTTGTTCGAGATGGGCTGCAACCGCATGATTTGGATGGAGAGCAGCGCTTGGGGCGAGATCCGCATCCAGCCAGCTCCAATCGTCTATTGCACAGCGGACCGTCGCTATAATTTGAGCATGGGCATTAAGCTCCCTAAGCTGCTGCTGCGCCTCCACGAGTTCATCGGGCTCCAGCTTGTCCACTTTATTCAGCAGCAAAACCGTGGCGCATCTTATTTGCTCCAGCATCAGCTTGAACGTACGTCCCTTGCCGTCACGGCTGCGCGCAAGCAGCTCCGGTCCGTCAACAATCGTAATGACGCTGCGCAGATCAATCGCTTTGTACATCGCCGCCTCGGTTACCCCATCCAACGTTTCCATTGGATTGGCCGCGCCCGTTGATTCGATGAAGATCACATCAGGCTGATGCTCGTTGATGAGCATGCTGATTTCCATGCCCAGATCGCCGCGCATCGTGCAGCAAATGCAGCCGCTCAGCATTTCTGCCATCGGCACCTCGTCGCCTACCAGCTGGCCGTCCAAATTAATATCGCCCAGCTCGTTCATAATGACCGCCGGCTTCTTGCCCTGTGCCGTATAATAATCCAGCAATCTTCTGAGCAGCGTCGTCTTCCCGCTCCCAAGAAAGCCAGACAGCAAATGAACCGGTATATTTTGTTCTTGAATAGTCATCGCGTTTTCTCCCGTATGTCCGTATTTTAAGTAAAAGATGAATGGATTCTATTATATCGTAATAGTTACGCTCTTTCATCTTTTATATGAGCCCGTTTGGCAGGTATCTTCTATTATAAGCATTCCCTTACTATGCCCTCGCACAAACGTAAACGGCTGCAGCCGTCCATTGGCGGCAAAAGCTCGTTTCGCGGTGATAGGTAAGCAGATTTATAAATGAAAACTTATAAATTCTTATAGATCAAGCGCAAACGGCTGCATATAAATTCTTATAAATTAAAAATGGCTTCCACTGCACTTTGTGCAATAGAAACCTTTCATGGCAGCTGAGCCGCTGGCTTACAATGTATAAAATACAATAGAATCCTCGTCAGCAGCGATATTGCTCATCTTAGCAGTGAATACGCTGTATTAACTGCAGCGTAGGCTCGCGCGCCAGCTATATCCGGTCATTCTGTTGCAGAATATACACTGTAGCACCATTTTAAAATCAAGTATGCCTCTGCCAAGACAGAGAATCTCGCGCGTAAAGGCAGCAGCAATCTTTCACCTGTGACAGGCGCGATTCTTTAACCCTTAACCGCCCGCTCCTGCGGTCATCCCTTTCATCACCTGCTCCTGAAAAGCCAGATAAGCGATGATGGTCGGAACAACGGCAAGCGCCATCGTAAGCACCATACATACAAATATCGCAATCGGCATCTCGAACGCTGTATAAGGCAGAATTAAAGCTGCATATACGTGTTTAAAATATCAAACTTGTTCAATAGTATACCCAAGCGTAAACGGCTGACGCCGTCCTTGGCGGCAAAAGCTCGTTTCGCGGTGAAATATAAGCAACGTATAAGGTTGAATTTTATACTTTCTTATATTTTAAAAAATGTTTAAACACATCCTATCATACTTTTTTTTAGGTTAACAGATTTTTTGTTTGATTTTTTCCATCCGCCGTAGTACCATGTGGGCAACAAGACTGTAAGGCAAACGGGAGAGTGAGCGTAAGTGGAATCCATATCGCAAGAACTATTATTTTTGACAGAGATGGCCAAGGGCATAACCGCGCAGTTCGGTGATCATTGCGAGGTTGTCGTCCACGATTGGTCAAAGCCGGTTGAAAGCACGATTGTAGCGATCGAGAATGGCCATGTGACGGGGCGTAAAATCGGAGATCCCGGCACAAATCTCGGCTTGGAAATTATGCGCGGGACCTCGGAGGGCGATAACCGCCATAACTATGTCACGCAGACGAAGGACGGGCGCATCCTCCGCTCCACCTCCATGTATGTAAAAAATAATGCGGGAACCATCATCGGAGCGATGTGCATCAACTTCGATATTACCGATCTGATGGTAGCGGAGAAAACGCTCCAATCGCTTACAGCAAGCGGACTTACGCCCGTTCGGGAATCATTCGTCAGCAATGTGAATGACCTGCTTGATACGCTTATACAGGAAGCGCAGGAGACGGTCGGCAAACCGCCTGCGGCGATGACGAAGGAAGACAAAATTAAAATCATACAATTGCTCGACCAAAAGGGCGCCTTTCTGATTAAGAAGTCGGGCGAGAAGGTTTGCAGCTATTTGAGTATTTCAAAGTTTACGCTGTACAGCTACTTGGAGGAATCCAAAGTCGAAGATATCGAAGGAGGCACAGGACTATGAGCGAATGGATGCATGCGCCGTTATATGAAGGACGGGAGCTCGAAACCCCTTGCGTCGTCATCGACGGCGATGTCGTTGAGCGCAACATTGCAGCCATGGCGGAGGCGGTTGCGCGTCTTGGCGTGAAGCTTCGTCCCCACGCCAAAACACATAAGCTGCCGGAGATGGCAGCACGGCAAATCGCCGCGGGCGCCGTAGGCATAACGGTAGCGAAAATCTCCGAGGCAGAAGTGATGGCAAGCGGCGGCATTCGCGATATATTCGTCGCTTATCCGCTGGTTTCCAAATCCAAGCTTGATCGGGCCGCACGTTTGGGGCGATCCGGCATCCGGCTGATCATTGGGGTTGACAGTCTCGAAGGAGCGAAGCGAGTTTCCGAAGCGGCGCTGCGGGAAGGCGCTGTGCTGGAGGTGCGGCTTGAGCTCGAAACCGGACTGAGGCGCACGGGTGTTTCCATGGACAAAGCTGTGCAAATCGCCCGGCTAATCACCGAGCTACCCGGGATTAAGCTTAGTGGAATTTTCACGTATCGCGGAGCTCTGGTTGACGGTGCTTCGACGCTCGACATCAAAGCGGCCGGACATGAGGAAGGCCGTTTAATGGCCGAGGCAGCGACTGCCCTTAGAACTGCCGGCATAACGATTCAAGATGTGAGCGTCGGTTCCTCGCCGACGGCAATCTACGCGGCTGAGATAGACGGCGTGACGGAGGTTCGCCCCGGCACCTATATCTACCAGGACCGGATGCAGGCCGCGTTTGGCAGCAGCACGCTTGAACAATGCGCCGGCGCCGTGCTCGCTACCATTGTCAGCCGGCCCTCGGATGATTTAATCGTGATCGACGGCGGCAGCAAAACCTTCGCGACAGATGTGCAGCCAGGCACCGCTCCCTTATTTCTTAAAGGCTTCGGTCATGTCACCGGAGACCCGGATGCCGTGCTCGAGCGAATGAATGAAGAGCATGGCATGATTCGCGTGGCTCCTGATGCTGTCTATCAGGTAGGAGACGTCATTCGTATTATCCCAAACCATATCTGCAGCACGGTCAATTTGCACAGCTTCGTCTACATCAAAGAAACGGACGGGCAGCTCCGCAAAACTTCCGTAGCCGCACGCGGTATGCTCGAATAACGACAAGGAGGTGTCTTACAGCATGCTCGATCTTATTTTGAAAAACGGCAAAATCGTCGATGGCAGCGGCAACCCCTGGTATAACGGCGACGTTGGGGTGAAGGACGGCCTCATCGTTGCGATGGGCCGCATTGACCAAGAGGCAGGACAAATCATTGATGTAGGCCGCAAGGTTATTTCTCCCGGCTTTATCGATGGGCACTGTCACTCCGACCTAATGATTATCGATCATCCGCACAGCGAAATTAAGCTGCAGCAAGGCGTAACCACCGAGGTAGTCGGTAACTGTGGGCTCGCCCCTGCTCCTTTCGTTCGGGAAAAAGCCCAGCTGCTGCAAGCGTACGTGCAGCCGGTGCTTGGCAGCACAAGCTGGGAGTGGCCTTGGGAAACGGTCGGTCAATATATGGACTTTGTCGGCCGCTCGAATCCTTCGGAGCACATCGCCACTTACGTTGCGCACGGCGCGCTTCGTATCGCGGTGATGGGCTTTGAGAACCGCCCCGCCTCGAAGAACGAGCTTGAACGCATGAAGACCTTGCTTGAAGAAGGGCTCCGTGCCGGTGCCATCGGCCTATCGATCGGATTATTGTATGCGCCGGGCAGCTATACCTCCCGTGATGAGCTCGCCGAGCTTTGCAGCGTGCTGCCCAAATACAACGGCTTGTTGTCCACTCATATTCGCGGTGAAGGCAACAACCTGCTGCCTTCCGTTGCCGAGGTCATATGGATCGCGGAATGGGCTGGCATCTCGCTGCATATCAGCCATTTGAAGGCAGCGGGCCGCGCGAACTGGGGCAAGGCGCTTGACGCGCTGGAGCTCGTGGAGGCCGCCAGAGCACGCGGCATGGACGTCACTGTAGATGTGTATCCTTATGCCGCAGGCTCTACGACATTAACGACAGTACTGCCGCCTTGGGTGCTCGAAGGCGGTATCGAAGCAACGCTTGAGGCGTTCCGCGACAAAATGCTCCGTACGCGAATAAAAGAAGAGCTTAGCCGCGAGCAGGACACATGGGATAATCTCGTGTGCTCGACCGGCTGGTCCAGCATAATCATTTCGTCTATGCAGACGGAAGCGAACAAAGCGCTTGAAGGCAAATCCATTGCCGTGGTCGCCGAACTGCGCGGGCAGCATCCTGTCGATTGTTTGATGGATCTTCTGCTGGAGGAGAACGGGCAGATCGCCATTGTCTATTTCCATATGTCGGATGATGATGTGAAGCAGGTTATCGGCTACGAGAAATCGCTGATCGCCTCCGACAGCTTAAACTGCGAAATCGGCAAGCCGCATCCGCGCACCTACGGGACATTCCCGCGCGTCTTTGCCAAATATGTCCGCGAGGACAAGGTGCTGTCGCTTGAACAAGCGGTTCGCAAGCTAACCTCGTTTCCTGTGCAGCGGTTTAAGCTTGGCAAAAGAGGGCTGCTCGTGCCCGGCTATGCTGCCGACATTACGGTGTTCGACCCGGATATAATCCAGGATACCGCCACCTTCGAGGAGCCGCGCCAATATCCGTCCGGCATCTCGCATGTCATTGTATCCGGCCATCTCACGCTTTCGCACGGCACGCACACGAATAAACGTGAAGGCCATCTCATTCGCGCGCAGCATTGCTGCACGCACTAGGCAACAAACTTCGTTACGCATCTGACCCTACCCAATAATAAGGAGCTGTTCCTCTATGTCTATCATCGAAAAACGTCTTGCTGAGCTAGGTATTGTTTTGCCAGAAACCACGAAACCTAAGTTTTCCTATATCCCGGTCAACCAAACCGGCAATTTGATTTATACTTCCGGCTTCGACTGCCGCATCGACGGCGTGCTGATGTACGAGGGGAAAATCGGCTCCGATCTGACGATCGAGCAAGGGCAAGAAGCGGCCAGACAGGTCGTCATTAACCTGCTTGCCGCCATGAAGACTTTTTTGGGCGACCTCGACCGCGTCGTAAAAATCGTAAAAATTCTCGGCTTCATCAACAGCGCTCCCGGCTTCGGCGACCAGCCATATGTACTGAATGGAGCCTCCGATTTGCTCATCGAGGTGTTCGGCGAAAACGGCCGGCACGCCCGCTCCGCAATCGGCACAAGTGACCTCCCCTTCCACACGCCGGTTGAAATCGAACTGATCGCAGAGGTTCGCGAATAGCTGCTGCTTCTGCTGCTGCATGCAAAACCCCCAAGGCTCAGGCACTTGGGGGTATTTATGCTATTTCAAGTAGTGGAAACGCTATGCTGCCGATTTACAAGTAAGCTTTACCGCTCAGTGGCACAAAGAACGGGAAATAATGACAAGCAGAATGAAAAGGACTAAGATAACGCCTACACTTGAAAACGCACCGCCAACCACAGGACCGCAGTGGCTAACACCTGCAACCGGGTAAGTTGGTCCGCAATGTCCTGGTCCTACATTTGCGCCTGCTACTCCATAGCTCATTTGTTCATCTCCTTTTTATTAAGGTACAGTATCCTATGATTAAAGGAGAAAAAAGTATAGGCGTTTGTGCAAAATGTGCTCCTGCTCATTTTTCGGAACAGCCCACACCTTTTCTTACTTGGCTGCGATGCTTGCTTGACCGGATAACATCGACTCAATGCACTCAAAGCGAGAGGCATGAGCCTCCGCAACGGCCTTGCAGGTAATCATCCCATCCATGACATTTATTCCTTTCGCCAGCTCTCTATTGCGCAAGGCTGCCTGCTTATAGCCCTGATTTGCAATTTGCAGGGCATACGGAATCGTTACATTCGTTAATGCCATCGTTGAGGTTCGCGCGACCGCTCCCGGCATATTGGCGACCGCATAATGTACGACGTTATGCTTCATATATGTCGGCTCGCTATGCGTCGTGATCCGGTCGATCGTCTGAATGGAGCCGCCTTGGTCGATGGCTACATCGATGATCACAGAGCCAGGCTGCATGCTTTTCACCATAGCTTCCGTAACAAGCAGCGGAGCCCTAGCGCCCGGAAGCAGCACCGCTCCTATCAATAGATCCGCGCTCTTCACGGCCTCGGCAATCGTATAGCTGTTTGACGCCACTGTTCTGAGGCGCCCTTGGAACTGGGAATCAAGCTGCCGCAGCCGGTTTGGATTGATATCGAGCAAGGTAACGTCTGCCCCAAGCCCTAGGGCCATTTTAGCCGCGTTAGCTCCTACAATGCCTCCTCCGATAATGACGACTTTAGCCGGCGCAACGCCCGGAACACCGCCGAGCAGTACGCCCTTCCCGCCATTAGAGCGTTCAAGGAATTGAGCACCGATCTGGATCGACATCCGTCCCGCTACCTCGCTCATCGGTATGAGAAGCGGCAATGAACCGTCCTCGCACTGAATTGTTTCATAAGCAACGGCAATTACCTTTTTGTCTGCCAGCGCCTTTGTAAGGGCCGGTTCCGCTGCAAGATGCAAATAAGTGAACAGAATAAGTCCTTCGCGGAAATAGGCGTATTCCTCAGGCAGCGGCTCCTTCACCTTTATGACAAGCTCCGATTCCCATGCGTTGCTCGCATTAGCCACAATTGTTGCTCCAGCTTCCCGGTAATCCTTATCCGTAAACCCGCTGCCAAGTCCAGCACCCGCTTCAAGGCGCAGCTCATGGCCAGCATGAACGAAGGCCTCGACGCCTGCCGGTGTTATCGCTACTCGATTTTCATTGTTTTTCATTTCTTTCGGAATTCCGATGATCATCTTCAGTTCAGCTCCTGTTGCCCTAATTCAATTAGTAGATTGCTATTTATACAACGCATCGACAAGCGATAAAACTATCGTTACGGTTTCCGCGCGCGTCGCGTGCTGCTGCGGTTCAAAACGATTGCCGCTTCTTCCCTTCAACAGATTATGCGTAACGGCGGATGCTACCGACGGCTTAGCCCATACCGGTATTTTCTCGGCATCTGCAAACGTCGCTGTCGCACCCTCATCCAAGGGATAACGCGATGCCCGCATACTCGTTAACAGAGCCAGCTTCGCAGCGCTTTTGAGCTGAACAGCCTTCACCTCGCTATCCACAAGCTTGGCTTCGAGCAGCTCTATGCCCGTTTTCCCGCTTGCTGCCGCTTCGAACGTGAACGTTGCAATAGCATTCGTACCGCTAACGCCTTTCGCCGAGGCTCCAACCTTCGTATGCGCAAACGTAACGACACCGTTCTTATCGATTGGCGAGATTGCCATTCCTTCCCACTCCGCGGAGGCGCTCATAAACTTCAGCTTTGCTGTGTCATATTTCAGCTTGAATTCAAATCCGTACAAGTCGGTTAATTGCTCGCCTTTCACAATGACTTTCACGGGTTGTCCGACTACCGCGAGCTTCTGGCTTTCGCTCAAAGTTAGCTTTGCGCCCGCCGCTGCTGCACTCGTTGCCGTTAGCAAGGATGAACTGCCAATGCCGGTTATCGATACCGCTCCGAAAAGAACGATAAATGCAATTAAGAAAACCCCGATCCTCCTCGATATTGCCATCTATTTAAGTCCTCCTATTCACATGGATTCGATACCGAAATTATAAAAGGCTGACAGCGGCCTACTAACCGCTTGCCAGTCTTTTGCTTCAAAACGGATTATGATTTCGGCTCGCTTTTGCTGTCGTAACGAGTGCTCCATTCATTTAGGACACCATCACGCTGCTTCGCCGCTTCTTGAAGATCGTATTTGATTAACTGCTCGATCGGATTTTTTGTATAACCCTCTGGTATAACGCTGGAATCGCCCTTAACTGCTACGATTGGATAGTTCTTGCTGTACTCTGCCATGGCGTCATCCGTGATGGCCCAGTCCAAAAACTCCTGCGCCGCTTTCTTGATTTTTGCCTTTTTCAACAATGCATTTGCTTCAACGTCCCAGCCTGATCCCTCGGTCGGGAATACAACTTCAACTGGCGAACCGTCATTTTGCTCTTTAATGCCGCGGTATCCGAAGGAAATTCCGATTGGATATTCACCAGTACCAGCCATTTTTGCCGGTTTTGAACCCGAATGCGTGTAAATTCCGATGTTTTCATGAAGTTTGTCTAAATACGCCCATGCTTGATCTGCCCCAAGCAGCTGATGCAGGCCGGAAACCGTTAGGAATCCCGTACCAGAGGATGCCGGGTTAGGCATTGTGATTAGCCCTTTATATTCAGGCTTAAGCAAATCCTCATAGGATTGCGGTATGGCAAGACCTTTTTTCTCAAGCTCAACCGTGTTGGCAATAATCGCCGTTTCCCATGCATCGATGCCTACCCAGTGCTCAGGGCTCGCGCTGTCTTTGAATTCCGCTTGAATGCGGTCAACGCCAACCGGCGAGTAAGGCTCCAGCATACCGCTTTGATCAAGCACGAGCAGGCTTGTTGCCGCTACGCCCCATACGACGTCAGCTTGCGGATTATCCTTTTCGGCAAGCAGCTTCGCCGTGATAATGCCCGTTGAATCACGAACGATATTTAATTTGATGTCAGGGTGTTTTTCGTTGTAAGTTTTCAAATATTCCTTAATGAGATCATCCTCAAGCGCGGTATAAACGGTAAGCTCTTTGCTGTCCGTATCGAGGGCGGTTTCCGCCGCTGCCGAAGAATCATTTGAAGTGCTAGCCGGCGTATTGTTCGCTCCTCCGTTGGCGCCGCATGCGGATAAGAGTGCAACGATAACTATCATACTAATAAGCATAAACAAGCTCTTTTTCATTTTTTTCTCTCCCTTTGATTGTTCTTCTTCTCTAGCTCTACTATAAGCTTGTTTGTTTAACGCACTGTAAAGTACAAGTAAATAAATTGTTTTGTTTTATGTTTTTCGTTTTTGTTTGTGTTTTTCCCTGTGACTAATATTGGGAATTTCACATAAAATAAGAGCCTTCAAGTCGTTGATAGACTTGAAGGCTCTACGTTTAATATGCTATTCCGCTACAATCCAGTGAACATCCTGGTCATCCAGCTTAGAACGCCAAGCTGGCGGAGGCGCGATGTCGCTAATGATCATATCAATCTCTTTGAAATCTGCAATTTTATAGAAATGGCTCGTGCCGATCTTCGTATAATCCGCTAACACGATCGTTTGCTTGGCCTGCTTCATGAATGTTCTTGCCAAAACGCCCCGTTCATCCTCATAGCTCGTAATGCCGCTGTCGATTTGCAAGCCATCCGCTACGATAAATGCCTTGTCCACATTGAAATTAGTCATAAACTCCATCGCCAGCGTGCCGGAGGTACGGTAATGCTTTGGATTAATCCGGCCACCAATTAGAACAATTTCACCTTCGAATATATTGCGGTTCTTATAGCCGATCAGCAAATTCAACGTATAGACAGATGATACAAGCACCGTAAGCTGTTTTTTGTAAGCGAGCGAATCAATCATTTGCTGCGTTGTTGTTCCATCATCGATCACAACGACGTCTTTATCTTGAATCAGAGAAGCCGCTGCCCTTCCAATTTTTCTTTTCTCTTCTGCTTGCTGCACCTCACGCCGAACGTACGCAGGCTCTTCGCGTTCTACGTTAATTTTTACAGCGCCGCCATATACCCGCTTGAGTTTGAGCTCATCCTCCAGCTCTTCCAAATAGCGGCGGATCGTCTCCGATGACACATCGAGTGCCTGTACGAGCTCAGGCGTACGAACCTTTCCTTTCAATTGCAGCATATCAATGATGATCTGCTTCCGTTCTTCTCCGGCTAGCGACATCGCTATGTCCCCTTCATCTTCAGCTTAAGCGTTCTTATGGATTAATACCCGTATTCTAACGCACTTCTACTAAACTCTCAATCTTTTCATGAATGGCTATGCCGCGCTTGCTTAGCTGCTCAAATATGATCTTTGGCTCAAAGGCCTCCTCCGGCGTAACTATGCCGGCGCGATTCTTGCAAAGCGTCTGGCCGCTGGCGATTAGCTCCGTCGCAATGGCCAGCGGGATTCCGACATTTCTCGTGTATGCCCGTAATTTCTCCCAGCCTGCAACCGTGCCGTCTGACGCCGGATGGGTATGCGTGAGCGTATGCCTGCACGCTTCGCCGCTCTCGGCTGATATACCGGTTACTTCAATGTGCAAGGAGTAACCGTACAGCTCCGTTTCGTGACCTTCGCGCGATTCAAATAAGTATTGTCCAATACAGTCCATGATTCCGATTTCTTGTCCTGCGATTGTAATCGAATCGTTTCGTAGAAATCCGTATTCATATAACGAGCGGACAAGCCTCATATTTTGCTGTGGCCATGTTCCGCGCACCTCTATCAATTGGACATTCTTGCTCTCAAGCGCCTTCGCCAGCGTACGCGTTTCCGCATGCGGAATAATATATTGAATGGATTTGCCATACGGCTCCGGAAGCTCGATTTCCCTCGGTCGGGCAAACGGCTCGACCTGTATGAACTGTCCCTTCTCATAAACCACGCGGCCCGGAAGATTCGGATCGTACTCATAGACATTCGTTTCTGCAATCGACTTAGAGAAAGCGATCGGCCGATAAGAGCCATGGCTCACGCGCACTTCATGCACTTCCTTCAGCTGACTAGCGGCATGCATAGCCATCATTTGCGTAACGCCTGGCGTCATCCCGAAGCCGGGCAAGCATATTTTCCCATGACGGACAAAGACCTTGTGACTGGCATCCTCTTCGCCAAAGCCGTTCAAATTAATGCCGTGACAGCCTGCCTCCGCAATACATGCGGTAGATAGTCCGTTTAAAGTAATCGTTGTGCCGTCCATAACGATATCATAGCCCCGAAGCTGCTCTACCGTTGCCTCATGATTCCGCACGTTTACTTGAACCGCATTTACACGTGGATCATTCAATGAGGCAGCAAGCTGCTCAGCAGCCTCCAGATTGAAATCACCGATCGTAATGACCTCAAAAGCAGAATACTGTACCAGATCCAGCACCGCTTCCATACAAATGCGGCCCGCGCCCCCTAAGCAAAATACCTTCATCTTGTTTCTCCTCCTACTCCTTGTGAACAGAACTCTGAATGTTCTTGATTACCGCAACCAGCCTTGCCATATCAGAAGGTTGGACGTCGCCAATGCTTCCGATTCGGAAGGTAGGCTCCGAGGTCAGCTTGCCTGGATACAGCACAAACCCTTCCTTCTTCAAGCTTGCATAAAAAGTCTCGAACGAAAACTCGGCGCTCGGGTACCGGAAGGCCGTAATGATAGGCGATTGCCATTCAAGCGGCAGCAGCGCAGGGAAACCGGCTTCCTCCATTCCTTGCGTCAAAACTCGCTGATTGCTGCTGTAGCGCTCTTGCCGAGCAGCGATTCCGCCCTCAAGCTCCAGCTCCTTTAACGCTTGGTCAAATGCTCGCACGACATGAGTCGGCGACGTATAACGCCATTTGCTGTTCGAACGCTCCATCATGTCCCATTGGTCGTACAAATCAAGAGATAAGGAACGCGCATGGCCTTTGCAAGCAGCAATCGCTTCACGGCGCGCAACTACAAAACCGAAGCCCGGAACCCCCTGTATGCATTTGTTGCTGCTGCTTATCAGATAATCTATGCCAAGCTCATGCATATTCAATTCCACGCCGCCAAAGCTGCTCATGGCATCAACGATAAACGTCACATTCCGGCGCTTAATAACTTCGGCGATCTCCGGCAGCGGATTAAGGATTCCAGTCGTCGTCTCGCAATGGACGATGGCTGCATGCGTGATCAAAGGGTCGCTCATAAGCGCTTGCTCAAACAATTCCGGATCAATCGGACTACGCTCGTCGAACCGCACAACCGCAACGGGAATGCCGAGCACCTTGGCGATTTGCACGATTCTCTCTCCATAAGCGCCATTAACCGCGATAACAAGCTTGCCGCCCTGCTTTGGCAAAACCGTGCCGATTGTGGCTTCAACGCTGAATGTCCCGCTGCCTTGCATTAATACCGCTGTATAAGCATCCGCCGCTGTCGGCGCAGCGAGCTGTACCAGCCGCTTTCTTATCGAGGCGACGAGCCGATTATATTCCTCATCCCAGGTGCACCAGTCCTTCATCATCGCTTCCTTTACGCTGCGCGTCGTCGTTAAAGGGCCTGGCGTTAACAGCAAATACGGATTTTCAGTTACAGCTGCATTCTCTTGTAATGATTTCATGGACGTTCCCCCGCCTGCAGTCTTTCGTTAATATGTGCAATCACACCATCCAGCTCGCCGATTTCACGAATGATGAAATGAGCACCCGCTTGCATCAAACGCTCCGATACTTCCACAAAGAGCCTTTCCTTTTCTCCTGCGGTCAAAGCCTCTGTTTCCGCTTGTGTAAGGCCAATTTCATTGCCGCCAAAAATAACGCCTACCGACCATACTCCTGCGTTTCGCCCTTCCCGCATATCCGCTTCCGTATCGCCGCATTTGACGATATGGCTCATCGGATAAGTGCCAAGCCGCTCCGCATTGCGGAAAATCATCCAAGGATGCGGACGGCCTTCCGCCGCTTCGTCCGGGGTAACTGTACTGTCGGGAGAATACCCTTGCTTAGCCGCTTCCGGTGCGATAATATCCATCATCGGACGTGTATAACCTGTCGTCGTTCCAATCTTTATGCCCTGCTCCCGCAGCCTCTCAATCAGCTTAAGCGCGCCTGGCACCGGCGTCGCATAGTGGTGGAGAATCGAGAACAGCATCGGCTCGAACTTTTCATACATCTCATCGATGTCACTCTCGTTTGGAGCACTGCCATACTTCGCCTCCCATGCGGCAGCGACTTCCGGATCGGAGCAAATATCGCGCAAATGGTCTTTTTTCATGCGGCCCATCGGTTTCCTAATCGCCTTGGCTGACGCCTCAATTCCTCTTTCCTCAAATAACCGGCGAAACGCTTCTACCGGCGCAAAGCTGCCGTAGTCTACCACTGTTCCTGCCCAATCCAATATCACTGTTTTGATCATCAATAATCTCCTCCAAAGTATGTTGTAATGTTGTTATTGTTAAAGCTGTTTTACCGTTTCTGCCAAGCTGACATTTTGCGTCGAAGCCTTGCCGTTCCCGCTTCATACAGGAAACGCACGACGATATTCAGCAGCACGACAAGTACGGACATCGCGGCTGCCGCCGCCGTATCGCCCGCGTCATCCATGCTGACGATGGATACCGAAGCAAGCCTTAAATCCGATGCGTACAGGAAGATCAGCGCAGATACCGTCACCATCGCGTTTACGAAAAAGTAGACGGCCATTTCCAAAATAGCCGGCAGCGACAAAGGCACCGTAATGCGTGCGAACGTACGCAGCTTCGAGACATTCATCGACTCGGAGACATGGTCGAACTCCTTATCCAGCATTTTCAAAGTTGCAGTCGCCGTCATGAATGGAACGGAGTAGAAGTGAACCACATTCGCCAAAACCAAAATGATCATCGTTCCGTAAATAAAATGGAACGGATTGGCCGGATGATTAAAGAAATAAATATAAGCTAATCCTATGACAAGACCAGGAAGCGCCAGCGGCAGGATCGACAAGAAATATGCCGCTTGTCTGACGGGACGGTAGACACGCCCGTTTTCGATTAAATATGCAAACATGAAGGTAACAAGCGTCCCGATAACCGCTGTCCAAGCCGCCATCTCCACGCTGTTCCAGAACGGATCGAAGCCGCCTGCCGCAGCACTCGAGAAGTCAAAGTTGCTCCAAGTAAAGGACATATCATACGGCCACTTCTTCACAACCGAAGCCAGCAAGACTGCTCCCATCAAAAGAAAGACCATGGCTGAGAGAATAATGGCATAAACATAAGCCACGACATTGCGAAGCCGATTGTTCTTAACCGAATAAGGAATTGATCTTGATGTTACGTATGCCTGCTGCTTCCTCGTAACGATGCGGTCCACGACGAAAGCAATAATCGCGGGAATCGTCAGAACAATGCCGACGACAGCTCCCATAGACATATTTTGCTGGCCGACTACTTGTTTGAAAATATCCGTGGCAAGCACGTTGTACTGCCCGCCAACGACTTTCGGCGCTCCAAAATCCGTAAAGCTCAGCGTGAAGCAAATGACAACAGCGCTGAGAAGCGCATACTTTACGGACGGCAGCGTTACCGTCAGCAGCTTGCGCAAACCGCTCGCTCCCATCGATTCGGCCGCTTCATACAAGCGATAATCGCTGATCGCAAGGCCTGCGCACAAAATAAGAAAGGCCTGCGGAAACGTGTAAATGACCTCGGAGATAATGATGCTCGTCGCACCATAAAGCGAAATTCGCCATTCAAAAGGCAGAAGGCCGAATAATCCGGTAGAGATGAGACCTTGATGTCCGAACAAATAGGTGAGGGCTATCCCGTGCATCATCGTTGGCGCGAATAACGGCAGCATCGCAAGCGCCTTAAAGAAGCCTTTCCCTTTGATATTCGTTCGGGTCAATACATAAGCCAGTCCAAAGGCAAGCGGCACGGCGATAGCCGTCGTTGCCGTAGATACGGTAATCGTGTTCAGCATCGATTGGATGAGTGATTTAGACTGCAAATAGGTCGTAAAATGATTTAATCCCACCCAGTTGCCTTCGGTATCCGTGAAAGCCTGTTTAAACATCGACAGCAGCGGCAGCACGATCGCTGTAACAAGCGCCAGCAATAAAACAAGCAGCAGCAGCTTTAACAGCCAATTGCTTTCCATCGTCTTCCGCTTGCTCCGCATCGCCGCTTGTAAGGACAGTACTTGATTTGATTTTAATTTCATCATTTACTCCTCTACGATCCCAGCGCCTGCCGCGGGATAATGAAGCATACGCTCCTGCGGCAAATGAAGATGAAGCAGCTTATTGCGTGACCAATCATAACGGTTAGCGGTTTGCGAAGAGATGTCCACGGTCACGTTCATATCCGAATGGCGGCCTAGTTCATTGGCAAGCTGCAGGCTTACGCGATAGAAAGCGCCGCGAAATTCCACATGTTGAACAAAGCCGCTAATTCCATCCTCCCTTTGTTCATCCGCTGAGCCTTGTGTTTCATCGATCTGGATATGCTCCGGCCTGATCGCCAGCAGGTCGTTCGGACCGGCTCCCTCCCACCTTGCCGTTCCAGCCGGAAAGAAATTAATCGCTCCGATAAAATCAGCTACAAACGGGGTTTTCGGTTTATCGTAGACTTCCTGCGGCGTACCAATCTGCACCACCTGCCCATGATCCATGACGACGATCTGATCTGCCATCGTCAGCGCTTCCTCCTGATCATGCGTCACCATAACGGTCGTTATGCCAAGCCGCTCCTGCAGCTCGCATAGCTGCTCGCGCAGCTTCTCCCGCACCTTCGCGTCAAGCGCGGAAAGCGGTTCATCCAGCAGCAAAATGTCAGGTGATAAGGCAATCGCTCTAGCTAGCGCGACACGCTGCTGCTGCCCGCCTGAGAGCTGTGCAGGAAACCTCTCCCTTATTGCCGTTAATCCGATCAGTTCAAGCATCTCCTTCACCCGCTCTTCAATCTGGCGCTTTGGCTGCTTCCCTTTTAGGCCGTAGCCAATATTTTCGCTAACGGTCAGATTCGGAAACAATGCATAGGATTGAAAAACGATGCCAAAATTTCGTTTCGCTGTAGGCAGCATTGAAATATCCTTGCCGTCTTGCATGACCGTGCCTGTGTCCGCCTGCTCGAGACCCGCGATAATACGAAGCAATGTCGTCTTGCCGCAGCCGCTTGGACCTAATAGGCAAGTGAATTTTCCTTTTGGAATATGGACGTTGACATCTTGGAGCGCTTGAAAGCTGCCAAATGTCTTGCGAATACCGTTAATCGCCAATCCGTCATTTCTCATCCTCATTCTCCTTGTGACCTCCTATCGATGCTTCATGAACGTATGAATGAATGGAGGCTTTGTTTCTTTGCTTATTTGTATTCTAAAAGAGTTTTGTTAAGAGAATATCAAACACATGTAAAGATTGTGTATTTAATTGTTTTATCGTTGTTTTTAGTTTGTTTTTCATATTAATATAGATTTACAGGAAGCTAACTGATTGTTTCCTTGTTTCTAATCACACACAACCAACCAAAACAAAGGAATGATGCGGCCGATGAATACGATCATCTTTGATCTCGACAATACGCTGATTTGGGATGAAAAAAGTACAGATGAAGCTCTTGATGCCACATGCGAGGCAGCAGCTCAATCGGAAGGCATACCCGCTATGCTGCTTAAGGAAGCCGTCCTTATACAAGCGCAATCCACATTTAAGGAACTTGCAGTTTACTCCTATTTAGCCAACATAGAGGTAACGGCAATGGAAGCAATGTGGGCGCGCTTTGACGATGGGACAGCATCTGAGCTGCTGTATATGAGGAAAAAAGCTCCTCTTTTTCGTAAGGAGGTTTGGGAGAACGGACTAAAGGAACTGGGCGTCCATAATGAAGAATTGGCTGTGCTGCTGGCCGAAACGTTTCCTATAGAAAGAAGAAAGCGCCCTTATATATATGAAGATACAGTCGAGGTTCTGCATTCATTAAGTAAGGCCTATCCGCTTATGCTTCTTACGAACGGCACGCCGGATCTGCAGAAAGAAAAGCTGCTGGGTGTTAGCGGTTTATCTGCGTTCTTCCGCCATATCGTCATCTCAGGCGAGGTTGGATGGGGCAAGCCGTCGCCTAAAATTTTCGAGCACTGCATGGCGCTAGCTGGTCTTTGCGCAGGAGATTGCTTCATGGTAGGAGATAACCTGTACACCGATATCCTGGGAGCGAACGGTACCGGCATGGCAAACGCCTGGCTGAATCGTTCAGGCAAACGACCGCCAAGCGATGCGCCCCGTCCGACCTTTGAAATACGCTCGCTTAGAGAAGTTGCGGGTCTGCTGCTTTGATAGCAGGATAGCGGAATTGTCGTACGCCATAGCTGGCAAGAATGAAGACAGCCTTCTCTATTTAACTGCTGGAGCTTCGCCAGTTTTTGAAGGTGATCCTGGTTACAGTTTCAAACTAGATCGTGACAAAGACGGGGTAGCTTGTGAAAATTAAATAATAGCCAAAGAAGCCCACTGAACGCTATGTTCGTGGGCTTCAGTTAACTTCATAGTATTATCAGACTTTCCACCATTCTTTCATTGTTCAAGGAAAATAAAGAGAAGACGTCATGCAAGGGGGATGGTAATGTTAAATTCTGTGCCTACTTGAGGTTGACTATTGATGGATATAGTCCCCCCCAGCGCACGTATGACCTGAAATGAAAAGGTAAGCCCTAGGACTGTACCGTTTGATTTAGTTGAAAAATAAATGGTACCCAGACGGTTTTCCTGGTCTTTATTCATGCCAATCCCGTTATCATTGATGATAAGAATGGCATCCTTACCATCAAGTGACAAACTTAACGATACTTTTCCGTCCAAAACCTCCGAACATGCTTCTATCGCATTTTTAATGAAATTAACGATCACTTGCTTAATCTCATCCGAATCAGCCATAATCCAAACAGGGGCGTGCGGTTTTATTAACTCAATCTGAACATTGTACATATTTCCATACGGTATCATCACATCGATTGTGTTTTGTAGCTGATATAAAAGGTCTGTTCGTACCTTCTGTTTATCATGTGGTTTGCCAATGGCAAGGTAATTAGAAATAACAACTTCCATACGTTTAAGCTCGTTAAGACTGATATCGATATACTCGTCCAATTTATTCTTAGGCAAAGTATCGTTACGAATTAATTTTAAAAACCCGCTTACCGCGGTAATAAGCAAAGTGTCCTTCGTCTAAGCGACGAACACTTTCTTCAGATCATATCCCTAATCATGAATCAGATCATCTATAATACTCGATAATGGAATCCAATAAAACCCGACCAAACTGCCTTTACTCAAATCTGGGTTGACGGTAACAAGCGGCACTATCGTTAGCCGAAAAGCTACAACTCTCACTTTCCATATCTCCCGTTAAAACGGATGTAACAGCTTTATATAAAACCCGCCGACAACCGTCCGGTTCTGAAAGCCCACAGCCCACTTGTCCCGAAGACCATCGCGTCCTTGCAGCTCAGCATGAAGAAAGAGTTTGAAGTATGCCAGTGTCGTGAGCTTTTTGACGTATTTATCTTGGCCTGTTTGGGTAACTCGATCTTTGAACGTTTTCGTACAAATCGGCGCTAGCCATTTACCAAATGAAGAAAATAGGGTATCCTTGTCCATACCTGTAATCCTTTCGGTGGATTATGCTACCTGCCATTCCATTGTAAAGGATTTTTTTTGTTGCCTAGACAAATAAATGGCTGAATATTATGAAGATTCGGAGAAGATTAATGCAACGCTAGTGATAATAAACCATAATGTATATTAAATAAAGACGTACGGCATCTGCATTTGCAACTATGCAAAACCAGGGAGATGATCAATATTCATGTATACTCTTTATATTCCTTCGGCGTCATGCCCGTTAAGCTTTTGAATAACTTGCTAAAATAGCGCGGACTGTCATATCCAACCATTTGGCAAATCTCATACACCTTTAATGCGGGATTTTTCAGCAATTCTTTGGCTCGCATGATTCTGACCTCTGTCACATAGTCAAGATAATTCTTGCCCGTCTTTTCTTTGAATAAACGGCTTAAATAGATCGGATGTATAAAGAACACATTGGAAAGAGTCGTTAAGCTGATATTCTGCGCATAATGCTCATCGATATAACGCTGCACCTTGGCAATCGTATGGCTTGACTTCGCTTCCTGATCCACTGGATTCAGTTCCTGATTCATCCGATCGAGAGCTCCTGCAATGCTGTCCTTCATGCTAGTCAAATCGGAAGAAAGCAACAAGGCGCGAACCGTCGCGAACATGACATTGTCTGTTTTGGCAGAAGACTTCATGTTATGGATACTATAAAGATTCTGGCTGATCATGAACAGAATCTGAATGCAGAAGGCTTGAATTTCATGGGGTTTGCAGCCTTCGTAATTCATGGCATCTATTGTGGAATAAATAATCGCTTCGATGCGGCTCCACTGCTCAGGCGAGGCCAGCAGATCCAGGATTTCGGCAGCCAGCGTCTCATCGATCCGATAGTCGGTGAGCAGCACATGATCAATCTCGCGATAATGAGTTATTTTCCGGTCATGATGGAGCATCGCATACTGCAGCGCCCGTCCCGCTTCCAAGTATGCCTCTTTCAAATGATCCAGTCGACGATGCCTTTCACTGATTCCCAGTACAGCCTCAATCTGATGACTTTCCAGGCTTTCTGTTAGCGCCTTCAAATAATCCGTCGTATCTCCTTCCACTGGAGGCATCCATAAGCAGGCGATCTCGCTCCGTTCATTATTGAAGACCCAGACAGAGCCTTTATCGGCGGCAGCCTGGCTGGCGATTCGGGAAATGAGCTCCTTAACATCATTCAGATCCGCTTGTTCGTTGTAGAACTGCTGGTGTTGAAACCGGATTAAACAGTATTCTCGGTCCCAAGGCAATCCGGCTAGCTCAGCCTGCTCCTCCTGATCATCGACAATATATCCTTTCGCCAAGCTGTTTAATACATGATGAAGATGCATCTGCCTATATTCTTTTCGATTGCGGTCCTCCTGGCGTTCCTGGTCCAGCTCCTTCTTGATGTTGATCAACAGTTTTTTCAGCTCTCCAAAGTTTACGGGCTTCGTGAGAAAATCGCTCGCCCCGAGCCGCAAAGCCTGCCGCGCGTATTCAAATTCGCCGTACCCGCTTAAAATGATCGTACGCACAGCAGGATATTCTGACTGGATGATCTCCATGAGCTGCAGCCCGTTCTGAACCGGCATCCGAATATCGCTAATGACAAGATCGACAGGCGAGGACTCCATATATACAAGAGCTTGAGCTACCGAGCTTGCGGATGAAACTACCCGGTATCCAAGCTCTTCCCAATTGACAAATCGGGTTAATCCATCGCATACAATTTCTTCATCGTCTACGAGTAATACATTATAGTACATGTCCTTTCCTCCTGTTCTCATCATGGATGCGAAGTGTCCTATCCTACTTCTCGATTCCCGGCAGCTTTATGAGCACGGTAGTGCCGACTCCAAGCTCGCTCGTTATGACTAGTCCGAAGCTTTTCCCGTAGCGCAATTTCAATCTCTGATTGACATTGTAAAGAGCGATGCTGCCTTGAGGCGAGTTGTCGCTTAGCAGAGAGTCCGTTAGCTCCGTCAGCCTGTCAGGTTGAATTCCCGCACCGTTATCGGTTACACGGATCATCATTATGGAATGTTCCATTGTTCCCGTAATGTTAATTCGCGCTTCTGTCCCCACTACATGAAAGGCATGGATGACCGCATTCTCAATCAGTGGTTGGATTGTCAGCCTCGGAATAAAGAAGTTCTTCGTACTGAAATCAAAATCAATTGTGAGCGAAATGGGGGCGCGATGTCTAAAGTTAATGACATCAATATAGGTCAGCGCATGGGC
This sequence comes from Paenibacillus sp. LHD-38, assembly GCF_031157315.1. Classification (GTDB taxonomy): domain Bacteria; phylum Bacillota; class Bacilli; order Paenibacillales; family Paenibacillaceae; genus Pristimantibacillus. The sequence goes on along the minus strand of NZ_JAVIFU010000011.1, from coordinate 163,575 downwards.
TAATTCCTTTTCAATCGTGATGATTTCTTCGTCTTTGTTGATTGTCATACGCATCAGTTTGCAGAAATCATCGATCATTCGGGTTACCTTGCTTTCTCCGCCAGCCTCATACATCGCTTCCCAGCGGATGATGTCCAATGTGTTATATAGGAAATGGGGATTAATCTGCATCTGGAGAACATTTAATTCCGCATTTGCATGGTTCAGCTCTAACGTTTTCTGTTTAATTTCGGTGACGTAGATTTGATCGATCAACGTCTTCGTATGATCCGCCATTTGGATAAACTGGTCGCCTAATAGGGTAATCTCGTCCTGGCCGGAGGGCGTATAGCTGACATGGAATTCATTTCTGGGAAAAGCGCTCATGGCCCTCATCAGTTTATTTAATGGTTGTGAGATGCTGATTGTCGTCCAATAAGCAACAATAATGGACAGCATTATTAGTACGGCTACAATCGAAAGACATAAGTTGCGGATGTTGTATGCAGGCTGCAGCAGCTTGTCTTTATCCACGATATGAACAACCGATAAATCGGTGTAAGGAACCTGCTTGTAAACCATAAATACACGGATCCCGTCCATCTTTCCGTTATAGATTCCCTCCCTGTTGGATGCAATCAGCGAAACAATATCTCTGGCAGTAGAAAAGTTTGGTTCGGATATATTCAGATTAATTCCCATAATGGCCCCGTTCGGGCCAGTGAGAAACGTATTTCCGCTTCCGTAGAAGGCATAGGATTTCAGAGAATCCGTGAGCACGCCTATCTTGATATTCAAGATGATTACACCTGCAAAGTCGTGAGTCTCCATATCATAGACGGCTTGAGTCATCGTTATGAGATCCGTCATGCCATATTTGGTGGACTCGCTTTTATAGAAAAGATCAGTGACTCTGCTTGTATCGAACCAAACGGGATATCCATGCTGCTCCATGGCCTCGGTGTAATACTCACTCTCCCGAAAGCGCTTTAAATCGCGGATATAACCGCCGTTTCGTTCTCCATAGCTGTCGATCATCGTGTACTGGTCCGTTGGAGTAACTACCTGCAGGCTTGCAATATATCCGTTGTTTACAGCGACGGAGTTCAGCTTTCGCCCGACCATGAGGCGGCTTTCATCCGATTTGGATTGTAAGCCATCGATAAATGTGCTGTCTGAATATAATTGCACCCCCGTACGCTCAAAGGAATTCAACTTATCCGTTATTTGAACATTAACATTCTGAACGAGCAGGGATATAAATTTTTCCATATTGGTTTCAATTTCATTTACGTACTTGTTGTACGTGAAGAACGTAATGAACAGGGACGGCAAAATAATAAGAACAAAGAACGCAACCACCAGCCGCTGGAAGATACGTGTGGTACGCAACCCCTTAATGATAACATGGGAAAAACTTATAAATCGATTCCGTATCGCTCTGATTAGCATATAAGCCCACCTACTTCTTAACCTTGCATGATTCATTTCCATTATAGATGAAAGCAAGCGTAAACGGCAGTGCAGTCCTTTGACGGTGCAGCAAACGTTTCGCGGTGAATTATAAGTTCATTATAAAGTGAAACTTATAATTTCTTAGAATTCAATCAAAAGAAGAACTGCAAGAAGCAGTTCTTCTTTTGACAATTCACAGCATTAACTATTGTTTGGATTTCTCATTAAAACTATCCAACACTTCCGAGGCAGCCAGTTTCTGAGCCGCTTCGAATTCTTTGGTCGGATCTGCATTCGGATCCGTCAGCAATTTCTGCACAGCGCGATCTACGTATACACCGAAGTCGGCTTTACCGTAGAATTCAAGTCGGCCGATGTCCGTTACGCTCTTCAGCACCCCAGCGTACTCTTCAGGGAAGTTGAAGAAGTCATTGATGTTCAGATCGTCGCGAACCATAACTACAGGGTTGCCCGCACCTTTGCTGGCTACATTCTGATAGAATTTTGTCATGTAATCCTTCGAGCTTAGGAACTTGATGTACTCCCAAGCGGCATCCTTTTGGGCTTGCGCAGTTTTCGCATTAATAACATAGGTGCTGCCGCCGATTGCAGTAGCAGTTTGACCGGATGGACCTGCCGGCGGTAGCATCAATCCGATGTCCTCCGGCTTCATACCAAGCGAAATTGCCCAGCTGACCCAATCCCCAGCGAACGGCATCATCCCGATCTTGCCCTGAGCGAACTTCTCAATCAGGTTGTCAAATTTCAAAGTAAGATCGGATTGCAGCACCTTATTGGCGCGCAGCTGCTTATAGTACTCTGCAGCTTTGATTACAGCAGGACCCGTAAACGTCAATTCAGCTGAACCGTCGGCATTTTGTTTCGTTAAATCTCCACCGGCCTGCCATACATAGTATTGGAAGAACCATTCGGTCCATTCAGCCGCCAAGGTCGCGTAGCCGGATACCTGACCGGAAGGATCATTAATTTTCTTAGCCACTTCCAACGCTTCATCCCAAGTTTTAGGGAGCTCGGTGATGCCCGCTTTTGCGAACAGGGCTTTGTTGTAGCCGAACAGCATTGGGGAAACTTTAGTAGGAATACCTAGCACTTTGCTGTCAACCGTAAACATGTCGACATACGTTTTATTGAAATTGCTCCACTCATCCCATTGACCAACATAGTTGTTCAGCGGTTCTACAATTCCAGCCTTCATGTATTTATCCATCATCGTAAAGGAAACCTCCACAAAATCGGGAGCATTGCCGGCCGCAACCGCTTGATAGAATTCATTCCCCGGATCGCCTTCCTTCACTACTTTGTTGAACGTAATGTGAGGGTGGCTGTTCAGGAATTCCTTTTCCATTTGAGCTCCGAAATCATCCTGCTCGCGGCTTGTGACCCACATCGTCAAGGTGACAGGCTCAGGCTGCTTAGTCTTATCACCTGTATTGGCAGCCGAACCTCCTTGCTCGCCCGTATTGGACGTATTACCATTGCTGCCGCCGCAAGCGCTTAAAACTGAAACCAGAAGAATAAGGGACAATAATGTCAGAAGCATTCTTCTTTTTGTCATCTGTTTGACCTCCATTTTTTGTTTTTATTCCCCCAAACGAATTCGATATGGGCGTTAAGTAAAGTCTAGATCAGTTTTTTTTAAATTTATAGGCTTTGGATTGAACCTAATGGTACCTAAATTCAACTTTATGATAGCGCTTTATTTATTTCTGATTCCGTCATCGGACAACAACTTGATACCCGCATGAAAAGTAAAAAAAGTGTCCCTACAAAATTAATTTTGTATCCTACCGCCTGCCGCCGTCGATTGATAAGCTAATATTCAAGCTCATATATTCAGAAACGGAGGTTACATCATGGCAGCCCAAACACCCTCAAAAAAATGGCTGAATCAAAAATATTCAACCAGACACAAGCTTGCTCCATGGTTATTGCTCGCGGCGCCTATTTTATTGACCGCGTGGCTCAAGTACTACCTTATTTTTAAAGCGTTTTATATTTCTCTTTTCGATTACGATCCGATCAATTCTCCCGGCAGATTTATTGGATTCGACAACTACAGCCGCATGTTCTCCACAAGTTACTACTGGCAGGCTTGGGAGAATACATTTGCCTTTCTGATCCTGAGTTTAATTATGGCTTTTTTTATTCCGATTATTCAAGCTCTGTTTCTTAATGAAATATCGCGCTGGAAGCAGGCGTTTATGACCCTATACATCCTGCCGGCGCTTATCCCGACTGCTGTAAACGTCATCATTTGGAAATGGATCTGGCATCCGGATTACGGTGTTGCGAATCAGATCGTTACCTTTTTCGGAGGCCAGCCCAAAGCCTGGTTAAGCGATCCTTCCTTAACGAAGTTCTCTATCATCTTCCCGGGCGTCATCGGAGGAGGAATCAGCGTACTGCTCTATTTGTCGGCAATCCAAGGCATCTCCAAAGATATCGTGGAATCCGCTCAATTGGACGGTTGCGTCGGTTGGAAGCGAGTTCGCTATATCATTTTGCCAAACATCCGATTCTTAATCTTTATTCAGCTGGTCATGGCGGTGATCCAGACGATGCAAATTCTCGATATCCCTTATATGTTTGCTTCCGGCGGTCCGAGCGGCGCGTCAACTTCTATGGGAATCTATATCTTTAACACCTTCAAGCAGGATTTCAATTACGGTCGGGGCTCCGCAGCCTCTATGGTCTTGCTGGTTGTCATTGCCATCGTATCCGCTATACAAATGCGACTGGACCGTACAGAAAAAGACTAGAAGGAGGAGGTCTTAAGCATGGAAAAAGAAAGAAAAAGCGGCGCGGACAAGTGGCTGCAGATCGTCGCTTACGCCATTACCATCGGATTTATCGCCCTGCTGCTCTATCCGCTGCTCTATACGATCAGCAATTCGGCTAAAGACAATGTGAAGATTTACGACATGCCGCCTAGCATCCTCCCGGATCGGGCGCAAAGTATGACCATCATCGTCGACTATTCCGATCTAGGATCAAGTAAGGAGCAGGATTTACTCGATGCCGCGATGCGCGACAATGCGCTCGCCATGTTCTCGATCGGCTACGAACTGCCGCGAGAATCGATATTTGAGATCAAATTTTATGGGGTGAAGGACAACAAGATCGTTTTTTATTCGAGAGCCCATAAGATGAAGCTGGAGCTGATTCGCGACTTTGGCGTCTACCAAGGCAGTGTAGTGAAATCCGATGTGCTGCTCTACGGAGACCGCTATGTTAGAGCGAACGATACGATTGGCTACGAATTCGATCCGAACGGCCTTGACAACCAACCCAAAATGTCGGACTTGAGTGACAAGTATACCACGACGATGTCGGGTTTATTTTCCGAGAAATACGATATCAGCGGCAAATTGACCAGCACTGGCGTGAAAACCAAAAATGTACTGCTGCTGGAAAGCTTCGTGTACTATCTGCAGATGCCGTCCAATGTCTATTCGCAGAATGCGACAATTGCCCAATTTGGCTTCCTGACGTTTATTTTCAACACGGTTATTGTCATCGGATGGGCAATTATTACGCAGGTTTTTCTATGTTCGATAACCGCCTTCGCCATTTCCAGATTACTCAGTCCAAAGGCTGGACGCTATGTGCTTCTATATTTTCTGGGAGCGATGATGATTCCGTTCGCGTCCATCATGCTGCCACAGTTGATTATGTATAAGTCAATGGGATTTTACAATAATTATATCGCGCTCCTGCTGCCGTTCCTATACCCATTCGGATTCTATGTGTACTTATTCAAAGGCTTTTTTGACCGCATTCCTAACGATTACTTTGAAGCCGCAAGAATAGACGGGGCAAGCAACATCTTCCTGTATGCAAAAATTATGATGCCGCTGTCGAAGCCGATCATCTCGCTGATCGCTCTGCAGACGTTTATCGGCAACTGGAACGATTTCTTCTGGGCATGGATGGTTACTGAAAACCAAAGTCTCTGGACCTTGAATGTAGCGCTGTACAACCTGTCCATGAACGGCAATACGAAGCAAAACTTCATTCTCGGGCTTTCACTCGTCATGATTGTTCCGGTTATATTGGTGACCGTATTGTCCTCCAAACAATTGAAGCAAAGCGTAATGTCATCTGGAGTGAAAGGGTGAAAATTCATGTTAACGAACGAAATGCTGAATATTATTATTGATTTGCCCCAACCGTCAAAGGAACGTGTCATAAATGTGATCGACTTCGGCGCCTCTACGGATCCTTCATTCTGCAACCAGCAAGCGTTTCAACAGGCAATCGATTATTGCAAGGAAACAGGAGCCTCACAGCTCCTCATTCCAAATGGCGTTTATTACTTTCAATCCCCCCCTCCTGGGGATGCTTTTTTGACCTTTGACGGGTTGACCGATTTTACTGTGGACGGCTGCGGGTCAGAGCTCCGGTTCGGTTACCCGAAGATGTTTACGAAGGTTATCAATTGCCACAGGGTTCGGCTGCACCGCCTTGTCCTGGATTGGAACTGGGAGGTCGCTCCTCTAGCCAGTGTGGGGGTTGTTACGAACGTCGAAGAAGACGGGGCTTACTTCGATATGGAGTTCCCGGCTTATATCGAGATTCCCGACCAATGGCGGATCCATATCGTCGGGCCGTTTAATCCCGTTCGCTACACGCCTGGGACGACCGGCGGCATCGAGTACCGCCCTTATAAGAATGAGCACCCGCTCCTTAGCGAGCAGGCAGAGACAGACGCGGAGATGCAGAAGCTCGTCCGGGAGCTGTCGAACATTATTCTCGGCATGGAAAAGATCGACTCGAATACGATGCGGTTTTACGCTTCCAAGCCCGCTTGGACAGCTGCGCGGATCAAGCCGGGACAATGCTACAATCTGCGGCACTATGAGTATGATACAGTCGCTGTTTTCCTATTTGACAGCAGCCACATCACTGTCGACCGTGTCACCATCTATTCGTGTCCAGGAAGCGGCTTTGTTGGCAACGGCGCCATTCACCATATTCACCTGGATCATTGCAAGATTACGCAGCGTCCCGGCACAGACCGCCCGATTTCCACTTCTGTGGACTGCTTCCATATTGCCAACTCCAAAGGACATTTCATCATTGAGGATTGCGAGTTCGGCTATGCGGGAGACGACTGCATTAATATCCATGACAACACCTCAATGGGAGTCAAACGTGTGGACCATCATACGTTAACGGCCTTGAGAGTAAGAAAAAATTCTCTGCTGTTCCAAGTCGGGGACATCCTAGAGCTGCGTAACCCGGACTTGTCGCCGATGCAGTTCAGTTCTCCGCTGGTCGGGGTCAGCTACAACGAGGATGAGCATACATGCACGCTTACGTTTGAGGATGTCCTTCCAGAACTGCTGGATGAGAATTCGGTGTTGTTTAACCGTAGATTCTCCACCGATCATTTCATCATCCGCAACAACCGCTTTACCCATAACCGGGCTCGCGGCATCTTGATTCACGGCTCGCATGGCATCGTTGAGCACAACTTGTTTGAGAATATTCAAGGGGCAGCGATTCAAATCGAATCCGGCTGCGAATCCAGATGGTCGGAAGGAACCGGCGTGAAGCAGGTGGCGATTCGCCATAACATCTTCCGCAATTGCGATCTGAACGCTTGGCAAATGGCTGTAATTTACATGGGGGTATATCTGCCTGGCGGAAGAACGCCATATCCGATCTTCAGTGACATCTGGATCGAGCATAACACGATCGTCAACAGCCCTCGCATGGCGATGTTCCTTTCTTCCTGCCGCAATATTACGGTTCAGGGAAATACCATCATCAATGCGAACCAAGTGCCGCTAAAGCAGCATCATTACGGCTCCAGTCAGGAAGAAGCGCCGATCTATGATGAGGTCTACCGAGGCACCATTCATCTGCTTCATGCGTCGGATGTGACAATAGCGAACAATAAATGCTTTTCAACGACTACTCGGTATGAGTCAGGCATTTATGCGGATGCGGATACAACCCGAAATATTGAAATCGCACAAAATACAGGGTTTGCCGCCGATTAATCTCGTCGGCTTCCCGGTACAATGCGACAGAATGGAGGTGTTATTATCGCTATCTCATTAGGTTTAGAAATAGCCAGCTAGTTGGGAAGCGTTTACATACGTTGAAATTGCGTACCTTTTATTTAATTTGCTTCCTTTTTTGCGGGGAGCTTTCTTGCTACGATAATGAAGAACCACCATTCTAGAATTCAGGGTTCTTCAACCAAAGGAGGAAAAAAGAAATGGGAACAAGGTTTGCCAAATTGTCTCTAGCAACAATGCTGATTGCGTGGATGCTGTTCTCAAACAATGCTGCGCCAGCTAATGCAGCTGGTCCAGGCGGTACCGTATGGACGCAAGACTTCAGCAAAAGCGATGAGTTCGACAGTCTTGACTCATCCAAATGGGGCACTTCTCTCTGGTATGATACCTCCGGCGTATTTGCTTTCAATCCGGACAACGTCAGCGTATCCGATGGTATTCTGAAGCTGGCTGCCAAGAAAGAAACCTACAATGGCAAGTACTACACGGCAGGCGTTTTGAAGTCGAAATTTCAGGTGGGCGCAAACTCGTATACCGAAATCCGAGCTAAAATGATCAACAAAAATGCCAATGTAACCGCGGCGCTCTGGTTATCGGATGAACCTATCCAGTGGAGCAATCCGAATATAGAAATCGATATGCAGGAATCGCTGGATCCTGATGGAGCTCCACAACGAGTCGAAAGTACGCTTCATACTTGGCCAAGAAGCCCTGACTTTCATTTTGTGGCCGGAAACAAGAAATATAACGCATCAGTGTCCCTCGACAATGACTATCATGTATATGGATTGGAACGTCGGGACGGCAAGCTTCGGTTCTATCTGGATGGGGTAAAGTACTGGGAATATAATGCGTCCGTCATTAAGGAATTCGCCACACAACCTCGAAACGTCATTATGAGTATTGAAGGGCATGCTGGAAATCCCGTTGACGCCTATCTTCCATCCAATTTTGAAATTGATTACGTAAGAGTCTACTCCAGCACTCCTGTAGAAAATGGTGGGTTTGAAGCCGCCGGCGGTCAAGCTCCGACCGGGTGGCTGGAATCCGGGGACACGGATGCTAGTTTTGCCACATATCACCCAGGCGGAACCCACAGCGGAGACTATAAGCTGCAGCACTCCAAAGCTACTCCTTTTTTCGTATACACGTATCAAAGGAAAACCGGATTAGAAGACGGACTCTATACCTTAAAAGCATGGGTCGCCAAAAGCAGCGCTGCTAATTACAATTACTGCCGCATGTACGTGAAGGATTACGGCGGTGTAGAGCGGACTGTTGACGTAAACGGCAGCTCTTGGAACCAAGTCACCATATCAAATATTCAAGTTACCAACGGACAAATCGAATACGGTTTTGCAACCGATTACAAAGGCGGCACCAATGACTGGGCTGTATTCGATGACGTGGAACTGTATAAACAGTAAACCGTTATATAAGAATCTTCTAAACAAAGAAGAATGCCTTGACCATGGCGGGTCGGGGCATTTCTGCGTTTCTTATCCACTCTTCGGAGATCCTGGTGTATAGCATCTGCTTATAACCCATCTTCCACAACAAGGAAATAGCTTTATCCCACTAAAAAATTTCGCCCTACTTGTGGTACGGTTCCCCGTATCGGGCCTAACGGCGAAAATATATGGGGCATCCAATTACGGATGCCCCAAGGTTACTTTGTACAGATTTTTAGCTTTTGAACGTAACCGCGGATCTCCTCGCCATCAAGTTACTAGTCAAAATATCATAATTTGTCGAATAAACTCAATTTCGGAGATCCCATATTTGATCATTATTGGCATCACTTTTCATTGTCTTAATTATGTCCTGTCCTTATTTTCATCCTTATTCACAACTATTATGATGCTGACGGTACATTAGCCAGAAATTTATTCAATTTCTCTGTGATTTCCTTGTATTTTGTCGTATAGAGCAGATGGTCGGCATCAATTTCATAAACCTCTGCATAGCTGGAATCCTTAATCAAATCCTTGTGCATTTTTATCCAATAATTATTTTTAAAAGGGGACAATTTCCAGCTTTCTATCGATTCTTTGGCCAGGAAAAAAGCAACAGGCAAATCAGAAGGAAATAGTGATTCCTTAGACTTATCGAAGTTTTCCTTCATTCGATTGTTCTCATCAATTACATTTTTGTTGGCAACAACCTTGCATATTTGGCGTGCTTGAATCTAACCCTATAAAACCAGTCACCTCATCGCGGTAACGATCAATATATTTCATCCCATAGACTCCTGAAATTGAATGTCCCATTAGAATATACTTATCCACACCGACTTGCTTTACAGCTTCATGAATTTCTTCAGTAATATTTTCAATCGTACGCGGTTCATCAATTATATCGCTCAAACCGTAACCGAAAGGCTCAACGACAACAACCCGATAGTGAGGTGAAAGCTCCTCCAGCATTTTCGTGTAACTCAAACCTGGGGCAATATCACCATAACCAGGAATCCACACAATTGTCTGTTTTCCTTCACCTGTAACGAGAACATTCATCTTCTTGCCTTTGACATCGACTAGTTTCCCATAAGGTTTAATTTCCTGCTTCTTGTCTACTGTTTATTCAGAAGAAAGAGTAGGCTTCTTTGCTGGCTTTTCGGATATATTCTGGGAACAACCTGTACTAAGTGCTGTTATCGAAACACCTAATAGTAATGCAATAACTGATTTTTTCATAATGTGGCTCCTTTTTTTGTGTAAATGTTTACTTCTTTAACAGCTTTTGTTGTTGCAGTTGAAGGACAACATCTGCTTGACTGGCAAGTTGTTTACTATGCGTCACGACAATTACACATTTCCCTTGCCGATGTGCGCTATTCATCAGGACCTTCACAATATCATCCGCCGTCTCTTCGTCTAGATTACCAGTCGGTTCATCAGCTAAAATAACCGGAACGTCGGATACGAGCGCTCTTGCAATCGCTACACGTTGTTGCTGACCGCCTGATAATTGCAATACGTTTCGATTGATTTCATGCTCTTCCAGCCCAAAATCTAATAATATTTGTTTACTCGCTTGCTTGTTGACGAGCTTTAAATTCTCCATAGGCGTCACATAATCAATCAAATTATAATTTTGAAAGACTAATGAAATTTGGTTTTTCCGACGATTTCGATAGCCCTTTGCCTTAAGATCCTCCCCGGCAAATCGCACCTCGCCTGTTTGCGGATCATCTAACCCTGCAAGCAGCGATAATAATGTTGTTTTACCCGAACCGGATGTCCCCAGAATGGCGTAAAATACCCCTTTTTCAAACGCCACATTGATATTGTTCAAGACTTTTTTATCTTTTTTATTCTTATATGCATATGAAACATTGCTCAATTCCAAAATAGCCATCATGTCCCCTCCTAACTCATTTTCGACAGTATTTCTTTAGGTTTTAACCGGATGATAAAGATCGATGAGATGCAGACCGATAGTAAAATGATTAATCCGCCGATTAACCACACATAGCCCATTTCAGCAAGTGTAATTGACACATCAATACCATCTAATGTTTTACTAACTGTACTTGTATCAGGGTCCGCTCCCAACTGCATACCGCCGAGACTTTGCTGCAAGTTCATTGTACCTGCTTCATTCGCTTGCTGAACCATGCTATCGCCAATATTTTGTGCAATGGCCTGTCCCGAGAAATAAGATAATCCGAAGCTTACGACAGCGATAAATAATAATTCAACAACATATTGAGTGATAATGCTTATTTTCGAAACACCTAATGATAGTAATACACCCGTCTCATGAATTCTCCCGTTGATCCAAAAGGCGAGAACGAGGGAGAGGATAATCGCACTGACGACCACAATTCCAATCAACATCTTATTAATGAGCCCATCCATACTATCTAAAGAGCCTGTTAAAGCCGGGTAGTCGCTGCTTGAGTTTTCAATCACGTAATTTGACCAGTCAATTGGTAACTCATGTACCTTTTTAAGAACGCCCGGCAATTCTTTCGGATCATTCACATAGAATTTGACCTCTTGGTAAAGAGCTGTCTTGTCGTCATAGCCATTCAGCATCATTATCGTTTGAATATCCGTAATGATGGCATTCTCCACCAACTCGGATTCCATTGTTGCGCTGTTCATATTACTTCCACTAACCAATCCGACAATTTCCAAAGGAATTTGTTCATTGCTTCCGCCTTCGCTAGGACGAATCGAGGCAAGTTCACTTGCCTTTACATAGATCTTATCGTGAAGTTTAAGATGATTGAGTTTCGCAAATTCCTCGTTAACTAATACTTTTTGTTTATCTTCTTTCGTAATATGTCTTCCTTCTGTAAGTGTAAGAACGCCGCTAATGAACTTATTATCTAAAGAAGAGTCTGTCATTCCGTCTAAACTCGAGAAACTTTCGTAGCCTTTCATTATTGAATCATCCTGCTGTATTCGAGGATTGGTTAATTTGACTTTCTTTAAATCTACTAAATCAACCTCTCCAATTATTCGGGCATTATATTTTGCAACCCCTTCGATCCCCTTGATTTGATCAATTGCTGAAGCGGGGACATTCCCAAAACCACGCCCGCCAATACCGGGATTGTTTAGCAAATTGCCTTTTAGCCTGAAGCCGGCATTCATCGATTGATTGATTTGATCTCTTGTATCGACAGTGGCTTTCTTAATTGCGATTCCGCTAATCGTAGCAGTTGCAATCCCGAATAAGATAAGAAACATGAGCAGCGACTTGCTTTTTTTTCTTGTGACATAGTACCATGCACGTTTAATGATTGACATGTAAGTTCCTCCTTGGCTTGATATTGTCAGCTTACATGTCCAATATGAAACGTAGATGAAATGTTCCATGCACATTTGTGATGGATCAAAGAGAACCAAAAAGAGCGTGTCTAGAAATGATTTCGTCATTTCCAAACACGCTTACTCTACTGTCATAATCGTTATTGTTCGTCAACAGGCGGACATTCAATAATAAATTTCATCCCTAAGTCACTTGGGGTAAAAGAGTGGCGGAGATTCGCATGTGTTAAAATATTTTTCACAATGTATAAGCCTAAGCCAGTCCCGCCATCTTTTTTATTTCTACTGAAATCAGGTCGATAAAAAGCTTTAAAAATATGTGCCAACACTTCCCCGGAAAGTGGTGTACACTCATTTTCTATAGAAATGCATCCGCCTACCATTTGAATCTCAACCTTTTTCCCTACGCCAGTATAATTTATAGCATTCGAGAGAAGATTGGAGAGCACTTTTCTCAAAGCTTCTTTGTTCATATAAAAAAAGCAAGTTTCTTCTACTTGAAGGGTCAATTGAATTTCTTTTGCTTTTGCCAAAATTTTATAGGATTCGATAGTTTCTAATAAAACTTCCCTTACATCTAGCTTTTCTTTCTGTTCCTCATGTGACACAGTCTGCAATTTGCTTGTATTTAATATATTTTGCACCATTTCCGTCGACTCCATCACCATTTCAGCCGCTTTTCCTAAATAGAAATCTCTATCGCCATATTTCCCAATATTATATTTCATGTTTTCCAATAAAATATGCAGAGACGTTAACGGAGTTTTTAATTCATGGGAGGCTGCGCGTAAAAACTCCACTTTTTCCTTTTCTACCTCACTAATATCATTGATTTTTTGTTCCAAGGATTCAATGGTATGCCACAACGTATCATATAAAGCATTAATATTTTCCGCTAACATCCCGATTTCATCTTCACTATCCACGATACAATAGCTGTCTTTTTTCAGTGTTTCCATTTCTTTTGTAACGCGCAAAATGTTCTGAATCGGTCTCGTAATTACCTTACTGTAAATATATGCCGCAATAAGAGAGATAATAAAGCTGATGGCTATAGAATAAGGAAGTAATTTAAACGCAACCTGCTTTGTTTCATCTACCGGTTGAATACTTAACATAAGATGCAGCTCATAAGGCAGATGATCTTTATTTTCAAATGTTATTTTTTCAAGTATCACTTTATAAGATGATAGGGACCCCGGCGATCCTATTTGTATGGTTTGGTTTTCATCAACTGGCAGCATACTTGCCGAGTCTTTCACGTCTGCAGGATTATAGTAAATATCAATGGGCGTAAACCCTTGGTATCGATAAATTTTATCATTAATACCGAGTATAATATTCACGTTATGCTGAATCGCATACTTTTCGGCGATTTTAATCGCTTGTTCTTCACTTGTTTCTTTTAAAGTATCCATAAGTTCGTTTGCCTTCACACTGACTTCCTCTCTCTTTTGATCGAGATAAAAAGAAGGCAGCAGAACATACATCAAACCATGAACCAGCAATACAATAACACTCATGATGCCGATCGTGTATAGAAAAGTTTTAGGAAATAACTTCAGCTTTTTCATATGGATTCCTCATATTTATACCCCACACCTTTTACTGTTTTTATACAATCAAGATGAAGTTTCTTTCTGAGATTCTTTATATACACATCGATGACGCGATCAAGAGGCGTCTCATCATGATCCCACAATCGATCAAGGATCTGTTCGCGTGAAAGAACCTGTCCTGCATGCTCTACCAATAGATATAATAATTTTATCTCTTTTGGTTTTACATCTATCTCCGACCCTTTATATGTTGCGCTAAACCCGGAGAAATCTACTTTCGTATCCTCATAAATCCATAACTCTTTATTATAATCAGGCTTGCTTCTTCGCAACAAAGCCTCAATTCGTTTTTCTAACACGGCAAGGGAAAAAGGTTTACTCATGTAATCATCCGCCTGCTCTTCAAAACTCATAATTTGCGTATATTCATCATCCATTGCAGTCAACATTAAAACAGAGGTTTGGCTAGATTCTCTAATTGTTTGTAAAACCGTAAAACCATCCGCCTTTGGAAGCATTATATCCAAAATGACTAAATCAAACCCCATACTTTCAAATACTTTAATTGCTTCTTCTCCATCCTGGGCAGCTATAACGTCATAACCTTTTACTGTCAAAAACTCATCAATGCCCTCACGTGTAGTTTCTTCATCTTCCACCAGTAATATTTTTTTCTTCATAGTAGTTCCTCTTTTACTGTACATTTTGGTCGGGCGCTCTATTCGCATAGACTTCGTCCATCATACCATTATCACAAAAAAAGCTGGCCCCCGCATCCCCTTATTCTAGTTCCATACCAATTATGTCACTGCTCGCAAAGCCATCACAGCACTTGCTTTACGGATATGCGCAATATACAATAATTTTCTCAAGTTTGAGGAGTTTTAGTAGTGGGGCAAAGGCATGCTACCTATCTTAAACGTATATAATGACATGTTTATCGGTCTTATTTTAAACTCATTTTTACAATGAAAAGTTCTGCATGGCCTGATCAATCATGTCGTCTGTAATTCCAATGTAACGCTTGGTCACGGATTGGGACGAATGGCCGAAAATCTGTTGAAGCAGAGCCAGATCCTTATATTTTTGATAAAAGTGATAACCAAAAGTCTTTCTCATGCTATGTGTCCCTATCGAATCCTGAATGCCGACAGCCCGCGCAGCAGCATTAATAATATTCCAGGCTTGTACGCGGCTAAGCGGCTTATCCCCATTCCGGGAAGGAAACAAATAATCCGAATCGCCTAGTGTACGGCAATACTTTTGGATTTCGTTTTTGAGCGCATCCGTTATTAAAATTCGACGGGTGTTACCGGTCTTCTTCTCTCGTACCTTAAGATGCGTGGCCGCCTTCACCTCACATACTCGCAGAGGTAGAATGTCACTGATCCTAAGGCCCGAATTTATCCCTATAAAAAACAAAAAATAGTCCCGGTAAGATCGATGTAAGAGCAGCTCTTTAATCTGACGGGTCTTCTCCAGGTCACGGATTGGCTGAACGGTATTCGCACCTTGAGATGGTCTCAGGGGTAACACTCCTCTCACCCGAAATGTTTAGCTAAATAATACAATAGAATCAAAATGTTAAGTACAAGTTTTTTATGGGACCGAAAAAAAACGAAAATCGCATTGCTGGAAGCCGCTTTTCAGCTACCCACATGCGTTTTCACCAAATTAACAAATTGGTCATTTTGTTAATTTCGTTATCGTTTCAACCAACTAAAAACCGCCTAATCAAAGGCGACTAATTAAACGCAGTCGTTTCCCAGCTACATGCTCGCGCAACAAATCAATATTGCCGGCTTCTTCCAGCGGGTCGAAGCGATACTCGCGATCATTTGGTTTTTGACGATTTTTTTCAAGCTTACGATCTGCTTCTACGCCTCGGCTTTGGGAATCTCGCAGACGTTTCGCCTGAAATCATACCGTTTTTTAACGCTGCCTCTAGGAATAATAGCCGTTACGCTCTCTTTGATCGCCAGCCCGAATACGGCCTACTTCCACACGTTTCTCGCCAAAATATGGACGCCCTATTCATTAACGTACGGGCTATTCCTTCCTTTATTATTGCTGGGCATCGATTTATAGAGAAAAAAGGTCTGACCATGCAATTCGACATTGAAGTTTATAAACCTGCGCTCAGGGAATAATGGAACAAACAGCCAATTTACAACACAGATGAGGGACAGTCGATGAGTGTTAAACCGCAGCCGCTCTATGCAAGCCTGGAAGAAAATATTGGATATATAAAAACAGCGTTAGGAAATAGCGACGACATCGTCATCAGAGAGATCCGGATCGGTTCGGAAGGACAGTTTAGAGCAGGAATCTGCTATACCACCGGGCTCACGGATATCCAATCCGCCAATGACTTCATTAACGAGACGCTTAACCTTAACCTTCAAAAAGCGGATACGGAGACTACAGGAATTGATCTGCCTCTGCTGAAAGATTCGCTGCATTCGGCAGGCGATATTGAGGCCGTGACGGATTTCGGCCCTCTTCTTCTGTCCCTATTATCCGGAAGCCTTATCCTCTTATTGGATGGGTATCCGCAAGGGTTCAGTATCGAAATGTGCGGCGGGGAAAGACGCAGCGTGTCGGAGCCGGTCAATGAAGCCGTCGTCCGGGGTCCAAGGGAAAGCTTTACGGAAAGCTTGCACACCAATGTGGCCTTGATCCGCAGAAAAATTAACGATCCGAATCTTTGGCTTGAGAGCAAACGAATCGGCAGGGTAACTAAAACGAACATTGTCATCATGTACATCAACGGAATTGCGAACGACAAAATCGTCGAAGAAGTGCGCGCGCGTCTGGATCGGATCGATATCGACGCCATTCTGGAAAGCGGCTATATCGAGGAATTGATTCAGGATGAAGCGTATTCGCCTTTCCCGACGATCTACAATTCGGAGCGCCCGGATGTGATAGCAGCCCAGCTGCTGGAAGGGAAAATCGCCATTCTCGTAAATGGAACGCCGTTCGTGCTGGTCGTTCCAGCGCTGTTCATTTCCTTCTTTCACTCGGCTGAAGATTATTATCAGCGCGCGGATATTAGCAGCCTTATTCGCCTTCTTCGTTTTATCGGTATTATGATCGCGCTGCTCGGTCCATCGCTCTATATCGCGATCACCACCTTTCATCAGGAAATGCTGCCTACCCAGCTCTTGATCAGCTTGGCCTCTCAACGCGAAGGCGTCCCTTTCCCCGCGTTCATCGAGGCGCTCATGATGGAGATTACGTTTGAAATATTGCGGGAAGCCGGCATCCGAATGCCCCGGACGATCGGACAAGCGGTTTCGATCGTGGGAACGCTCGTTATCGGACAAGCGGCGGTTGATGCCGGCATCGTATCGGCCGCCATGGTTATCGTCGTGTCGATTACGGCGATATCCAGCTTTGTATTTCCATCCATCAACATGTCCATATCGATTCGCATGCTCCGTTTTCCTTTGATGGGACTCGCCGCTTCGTTCGGTATTTTCGGCATTATTGTCGGAATCATCGCGCTTGTCCTTCATTTGTGCAGCTTGCGTTCCTTCGGAGTGCCATATATGAGCCCGTTCGCGCCTATGACTATTCCCGATCTCAAGGATACGCTGATTCGAATGCCTCATTGGGCTCTATTTTCCCGCCCGCGGCTGATCAATCAAAAAAATGTCATTCGCGAGCAAACCGCGCAGCCCTCGAAACCGCAGCCTAGAGAATAAGAGAGGTCCATGTCATGCCCCGAAAATGGTTAATACCGCTTCTACTCGTCGTTATGCTCGCGCTCGTCACCGGCTGCTGGAACCGCCGGGAATTGAATACGCTCGGGATCGCTATCGGCATAGGAATCGATAAAGCGGACGATCAATACGAGGTGTCCGCTCAAGTCGTCGCTCCGGGAGAAGCAGCGGGCATGAAAGGAGCCAGCGGGCGTCCTCCGGTTGTCTTATATCATGCGACCGGCGCTTCCGTACTCGAGGCGCTGCGTAAGATGACGAAGCAAAGCCCGCGAAAAATATACGGGGCTCATGTTCGTATCCTTGTTATCGGCGAGCCGCTCGCCAGAGAAGGTATCGCGGATGTGCTCGACTTATTGTCCAGAGACCAAGAGATGCGAACCGATTTCTACATCATCGTGGCCAAACATACAAAAGCGAAAAATATTCTGAACGTCATGACGCCGATGGAAAAATTACCGGCCGTCAATCTGTTTAATGCCCTGGAATCCTCGGAGAATGCATGGGCGCCTACGCGCAAAATTACCTTAAACGAGCTTTTGTCCGACCTGACCAGCGAAGGCAAGCAAGCAATCCTGACCGGCATCGAACTAAAGGGGGACGAAGAGGCGGCGGGAACCAAAAAAAACGTAGAAGAAATCGATTCGTCCGGCCGATTGCAATATACGGGCCTGGCGGCGTTTAGCGGCGATAAATTGATCGGCTGGTTGACAGAGCTGGAAAGCAAAACGTATAACTACTTGACCGGTCACGTAAAAAGTACGGTCGGCGTCGTGAATTGTCCGAACGGAGGCTCCATAACACTCGAGGTCATCCGGTCGAAACGAACGATCAAAGGCAAGCTCGAAAACGGCAAACCCTCCATCGAAGCGAACCTTCGGATAGAAGCGAACGTGGGCGAAGTCGCTTGCCGTATCGATCTGACCAAAACGCCGACGATTGAGGAGATCGAACAGTTGGCGAATCAAAGGCTGCAGAACTTCATCGAAGCGTCGATCAAAAAAATACAGAAGAAGTACAAAGCGGATATATTCGGATTCGGCCAAGCCATTCACCGCTCGGAGCCAAAGCTGTGGAAAAAAATTGGAAAGGAATGGGACGCCTATTTTGTCAAACTGCCCGTTAACGTCAAGGTGGACGTCAACATTCGCCGTCTCGGTACCGTAAACAATTCATTTATACAAGAAATGAAAGAGTAAAGGAGCGAATACGATGTTGGCGATTGCCGGAATTCTAACCGTTTCGATTGCGATTGCGATACTCGAGGTTCCTGCCCTAAGGAAGAAAAAATGGAAAAAGGAGCTGTGGGTGTTTTCCGTTTTACTCCTTATTGGAGCCGGACTTAGCATCGCACAAAGCTTGCATGTCAAAATTCCAAACCCGCTGGACTGGATCTCCTTTATATATAAGCCGCTCAGCGATAGCTTAACACGCCTGTTGAAATAAGGAGGGGGGCCGAAAATGGCTCAAAAACACCAAAAAATATCGGCTCGTCAATTGACTATATTGGTCACTTTTTACATCGTCGGTGTCGCCATCCTGATTATTCCGTCCTTTCTTGCCGTCGCGGCCAAGCAAGACGCCTGGATCGCCGCGCTACTGACCGTAGGAGCAGCGCTTACGATCATCCCTTTGTATAATGCGCTGGGCAGGCGCTTTCCCGATATGACCTTTGCCGAATATACCGAGGAGATACTTGGAAGATGCATAGGGAAAGCCGTCTCTTTATTGTTTTTCATCGGCTTTCCCTTTCTGATCGCGGCGCTGACGCTTCGGAATATCGGCGATTTTTTGACAACGCAGGTCATTCCGGAGACCCCGATTCATGCCGTTCACATCTTATTCATGGCGGTTGTTGTAATGGGCGCCCGACTTGGTCTGGAGCCTTTATCCCGCGCGGCGGAGATCTTTTTCCCATGGATCATGCTGCTGTTTGTTCTTCTGGTTATGTTCATATCCCCGCAAATAAAGGTTGAGAACATGCTGCCCATAATGGAAGGAGGGATTAAGCCGATCGTGATGGCCGCGATTCCCTTTTTCAGCTTTCCCTTTTTGGAGCCTGTCATATTGTTAATGGTTTACCCGTATGTAAACAGAACAGAGAAAGCGGGAAAAGCGATGGTTGTCGGTGTGTTGCTCAGCGGAATCATATTGTGTGTTATAACGGCTTTATCGATACTGGTTCTCGGAGCGGATCAAACGGCCAGAAATACGTTTCCAAGCTATGTCATCACCAAAAATATTAGCATCGGCGATTTTTTGGAAAGAATTGAAGCCATTATGGCGATCATCTGGTTTATTACAAGTTATTTCAGGCTTGTCCTCATGTTCTACATAACCGCACTAGGTCTGACCCAATGCTTAAACTTAAGAGACTATAAAGTCATAACGCTTCCGCTCGCCATGATATTGATCGTTCTCTCTATCTTGGCGATTCCCAATTCGACCTACTTAATGAACTTCATTCCCGTATGGGGGGTGTATGCGACAACTTATGGCCTAGTATTGCCTCTTCTGTTGTTGGTCGCAGCAGTCGTTCGCAAGAAACGCCAAGCCGATAAATAGAATTGTATGCTTCCGATCGCTTCATCTGCCAAACCGGTAAGTCTAAAAGCGCTCCTCCAATTGTTCCTTCGTCAGAATCATCTTGCCTAGCAGCATGGCGTACTAACAGAACTGAGAAATTATGTTCGTTCCGGGGACGTATCCTTGTCGGAAGCCGACAGCATAAGAATTTCGAAGAGTACCTTGTACCGAAAGCCGATTGTAATGGCATCGATCCTAACACCACAAAACTTGCCGTCAGCTTATCCGCAAAGGAATATCTTGAAGAACGGATTGCATCACTTCAAGTGATTTTGTTAATGCACAGGGCAGTCGTTTCGCCTATGCTGCTCTTAGCGTGAGCGATGAGCTGCGCAGCCTTCTGCATGCCAGTGGAGCCGCCGGCTCGCTTCATATGCTCTCTCCATCCCGTGATCACCTCTGATACGGACAGAGACGCAAGATCCTGCGGAGAAGGGAATTCTTTAAACGTAGCTAAGGAACGTTTGCAGGCCCAGTCTTTAAACACCGAGATATACTCGGGGAACCGAATGTCTAACCAGCGAATGATCCGGTTCTGCAGCCGTACACTATTCGTCACTCATAATCGTTCGCAACTTCTGAAAGACGATTGCCTGTCGCGAGTATTCATATTAGTAGCCTCGGCTGTTCACGTCAGCAATGACAAGCGCATCCTTCGGATCACTTTTGGAGGGAGAATTATCGCGGTTCTCCTTGTTTCGTTTGGTGGTGGCCGGATTCACCATGACAACGCTCTTGCCCTTGTCGGCAAGCCAATTGGCCAGGTTATACCCGTAGTGTCCGGTCGGCTCCAAGCCGATTATGAGACCCTTTAAGCGGTGTTTCTGCCCAATTCCCTCGATCCATCGTTCTAATTTTTCGAATCCTTCAATTGTATTTGAGAATGTAAGATGCCGCTTACTAAGTACGATGCCGCGAAAATTAGTTGCTTGTGCGACATGAGTTTCCTTCGCGATATCTATACCCACAACAAGGTGAGATGTGGAAATTCGTTCGATGCGTTGATTTTGTCCGTCTGATTGCTTAAACTTCATAATAAGAGCGCCTCCTTGATGGTGTTGGGTTATAAACCCGTCGACAAACCCATCATACCGAGGCGCTCCTTTTTTGACAAAGGCCAAATCTTAGGCCTTACAGGAATGTTTAGCTTAATGGCGCATCGTCAGTCTAAGACTTTCGGAGAAGGCTACCGGTGAACGGCAGAGTGCAGCAGACCCCGTAGTACGTGAGTATGGGACTCCAGAAAGCAGAAGGGAAACGATGTGGTAAGACAAGCCAAACGATACATCCAAGAGGGATACCGATTTGTGTCGATCTCGACCTCGCAATTCTTCGACCGCATCAATCATGACATCCTGATATGCCGGATTGCACGGAAAGAGAAAGACAAACACATGCTGAAGCACATTCGGCGCTAACTGCAATCTGGCATTATGCTGGGGGACGTGGTGGTAGTGACCGAGGAAGGAGCGCAGCAAAGCGGCCCGCTCAATCCTGTTGGGCTGACCGTCTAGTACTGATTTTGAGGCTGTGACTAAGTTATATTACGAATTGATTGATTAAATTCTCTAACTTTTTCAAACAATCCCTCTACCTGATCTTTGGAAAATGTAACCGTATCACTATAATCAGCATCACTTCTCATATCCATTAGTTTGTTGTACATTTTTCCGAGTTCAATGGATATAAGTCCAGGGCGGATCAACTCATTATTCACAAATGATCGAACTTGTGTATGGCTTTTGCTTCTGATTTCCTTATGCAACATGTAAGCTGTCACTGCCTGAAAAGCAGAGTAATAGAGTGAACTCACGGCTCTATCGTATATTTGATTTTCTATATCGGTCTTGGCTGATTGAAATGATCCTTCAGATTTCTTCAACATTAGCTTGGTCGCTTCACTATATCTCAATTTCAACACCTTCGCTTTCGATATTATCCTTGAAAGGTAAGGAAATATCTTTTTCTTCAAGCCAATTTTTATAATTCTCTATTGTGCTCATTAATGGAGCGTCTTGTTCCATAATTACATCAAATTGTAACGCCGACAATTTTTCTCGCATCTCTGTTGTCTTTGGATCTTCAACTAACACCATTAAATCTACATCGGAATGTTCATTGTGATCGCCTCGAGCTTTAGAGCCAAACATGATCAGTTTTACAAGTTTAAAGTTCTGTTCGAGCCGTTCTTTTAAGAGTATGATTGCTTGTTTTTCATTGTTAGTCAATGTATTAATGTCCGCAACCTTTAAACTTCTCATGGACATTCTCCTTTGTTATCTCGTTATTATTCTATTTTAGCCTTAAATGATCTTGAGTAAAAGCACTATTGAAGGATTTAGGATTACGCTATACTACCCGTTTAGCTTAATGGCCCAGTACCAGCATAGCTGACACCAGGGGCAAACGTCTGTAAATAAATGTTAGTATTTGGAATTGGAAAGTTCCACTTTTAACGAGTCTCATAAAGCTCAGATGATTGCGGCATGTTACCACTGTATATTCGTCGTTTTTCGATTACAAATCGAAAAACGGAACAATAAGCAATTAGTAGTCAAGTTAACACCATTTATTAACATCTACTTTGCGGGTTATGACAGCTTCGCTTGTATTATCCCTACAAAGAAAAGTTCTGCATGGCCTGATCAATCATGTCATCTGTTATACCAATATATCGTATTGTCACGGATTGGGATGAATGGCCGAAAATCTGTTGAAGCAAAGCCAAATCCTTATACTTTTGATAAAAGTGATAACCAAATGTCTTTCTCATGCTATGTGTCCCAATCGAGTCCTGAATTCCGGCATCCCGCGCAGCAGCATTAATAATATTCCAGGCTTGTACGCGGCTAATCGGCTTATCACCGTTCCGTGAAGGAAACAAATAATCCGAATCCCCCAATGACCGGCAATACTTTTAGATTTCGTTTCTAAGTGTATCCGTTATTAAAATACGCCGGGAGTTACCGGTCTTCTTTTCTCGTACCTTAAGATGCATGGCCGCCTTCACCTCACAAACTCGCAGAGGCAGAATGTCACTGCTTCTAAGGCCCGAATTGATCTCCATAAAAAACAAAAAATAGTCCCGATAAGATCGATGTATTAGCAGTTCTTTTAGCTGACGGATCTTCTCCAGGTCACGGATTGGTTGGACGGTATTCACACCTTGAGATGGTCTCAGAGGTAACACCTCCCACTCGAAAATGTATAGCTAAATTATACAATAGAATCAGCATGCGTTTTCACCAATTTAACAGTTTGTGCATTTTGTTAAGTTCAATCTTCAAAGTGTCTTACGATCTACGGCGCTGTCGACATCTTGGATTTGATTTTGGTCGCGAAAACCATTACAGAATAAAGCCTGAATCTAGCTCGTCCCTATCGCACAGCTATAACAGCCCCAAGCGCTCAGGCACTTGGGGCTGTTATTTATACTTGCAGGTAGTGGAAATACGCTTAGTGAAACTTAAGAACAGGCACTAGCCAAGCATAAACGGCTGCCGACGTCCTAAGCGGCAAAAGCTCGTTTCACGGTGAAATATAAGCATCGTATAAGGTTAAAATTTATACTTTCTTATATTTCGAAAAATTACCAACAAGAACGAGAAATTATGACAAGTAGGATAAAGAGGACTAGAATAAAACCAATGTTAGAAAAACCGCCGCCGCAGCCCGTGCCTACGCCCGCAACTGGATAAGGCGCGCAGTGTC
Source organism: Paenibacillus sp. LHD-38 (assembly GCF_031157315.1). Lineage (GTDB taxonomy): Bacteria > Bacillota > Bacilli > Paenibacillales > Paenibacillaceae > Pristimantibacillus. Next base: position 139,726 of record NZ_JAVIFU010000011.1, on the reverse strand, counting down.
CAGGTCCAACATTTGCTCCCGCTACTCCATAACTCATGTGGTCATCTCCTTTTTGTTAACGTACACAGTATCCTATGATTCAGGGCGAAAAGCGTATGGGCTTTTGCAGTAAATGCGCAAATGCCTAAAGCGGGAATCCGCATCGCACCTGCGGTGTTTGGCTCAAGGTCATGCATCCCGGGTATCAATATCCCTCCTCCCTGTAGTCGTTTCTCTCTAACCTATTTAACTTGGCATTTGACTCGCATTGATTCAGCTTGCAAAAAGCAGAGTAATCCAATGTCTGAGATAAATCGTAGGAGAGAATTTTATGGATCAGCATTTCAATAATCGCTTGCTGTACATCATCCTGTTCGTTTCGATTTGTTTGATGCTTTGCTTGTCGAATAGCCGGAGTGAATGCTTCGATGATCACCCATAATGACTCCTTATCTCCCAGCTGTGCCGCCTTCACTTTATCAAACAGCATTTTAACCATCGCTGTCCTCGCTTTCGCTTGATTTACTGCGGGCAGCATGAATCAATTCCGTTATGGAGGCAGTTAAAGCTTCAATTTTTCTCTCGAATCGAATAAGCAAATAACCAGCCAGAACAATCGGAAATCCAACCTGCCCAACCGCTGCAAGCAGAGGCGTAATCGCTAAAGTCTCCAGCATTATTTCACCCCCTTTCCGGCAAGCGAGCAGCGTATGATTTCTAATGTTTTATTTCTCGATTTGCTTATTGCTTGAGGGCTTACTTTAAGTATTTTGGCGATTTCATTGTCCTGATAGCGCAGGCCGTATGCTAAAGCAGCGACAAAGCGTTGTTTTCCGGAGAGAGCTTCAAAGACAGCCGTTAAGTCATCATTCGTAAACGATGCTTCCATTTGGCATGGATCTGAGGTGTATGAGAGGCTGAAGGGTTGATCGGTTAGGTTTGACAGCATAAGCTCTCCCATGGTTGCTTCACCTTTATCGGAAGCCGGCGAGTCAAAAATAAGCTGGTTTCGCTGCTTATATTTTTGTTGATTCCGCAGCAACTCAATCGTATAAAAGCGAATCGTTCCCGCCAAATATTTGGTAAAGCGGTATTCAAAAAAATACTTTCGAAAGGTCTCCTCCAGCTGCTGCATGCAAGCAGCATCACCATTCATACAACCAACTAACAGCTTAACGTGGCTCTTATTTTCAAAAAAGCGTTGAATGACACGGTCCTTAAATAGCTTGTCATGACTTTCTTGATAGTTCTTAAAGGTTTCAAGCTCATTGCCGGACAAATAGATCTCCTTGTTCTCCATTCGATTGCAGCATCCTTTCTTTTTGTGTTTGTATTAAAAGTGATAAATAGAGCTTAAAAAACAACCATAATAAGAACATATGTTCTTATTTTTTTAAAAAAAATATCCTTTCGGTAATTAAAATACTCTTCCTTCAAAAAACTATCGCGCATCCACGGTATTGACACTATCGAAATCAAGCATTAGACTAAAAAAAAGAGTATTAAAACTATCATTCTATCTACCTTCGTACATAATAATAAGAGTCTATCTGATGAAACTCATTTTATTGGGTATTTTAATTACCGTCAAGTATCTAAAATACCATTTAACGAAAATGGAGGGTATTCATAATGTCATTAGGAGCGAGAATTAAGCAATTGCGAGTTGAACACGGGTTAACGCAGCAGGAGGTCGCCTCCCATCTCGAAATGGGCCGATCCAATCTGGGGCATATCGAGAATGACCGCGTGACGCCAACGAGCGAGGATTTGCAAAAGCTAGCCGATATCCTTCATACGACGACCGATTATTTGCTTGGACGAGGCGCTGCGGCAGCAACAATTCCCGAATGGGCGACGTATAAGGATAAGCGTGATTTCAAGAAGCTGCTGGAGGAAGACGGGGAAATCATGTTCGACGGCGTGCCGATGAGCCCCATTGACCGTCAGCGCGTCATGGATGTGCTGACCGGGCTATTCTGGGAAGCGAAACAAATGAATAAACACAAAAAAAAGACCGAGGCGGCAGGCCATGCTCCTGATGATGCCCAAGGGTAGGTGTTGCTATGGATAAATTGATTTTGAAGCTCATCCGGAAATTCAAGACCAACGACCCCTTCACCATCGCCGAGGGCATTGGCATTCATATCCGGTATGCTGATCTTGGCGAAGGAACGAGAGGCCTCTATTTCAAAAAGCTGAGGCGCCGCTTTATCGTCATTCACGATAAGCTGCCTGAGGATTGGCGCAGGTTCGTGTGCGCCCATGAGCTTGGGCATGATCGGCTTCATCCGGGCTTTAACCGCTTTTGGCTGGATGAGCAATCGTTTTTCAATGCGGGAAAATACGAACGTCAAGCGAATAAATTTGCCGTCCGGCTGCTGATATCGGGCGATTCGCCCGCTGCCAGCGAGACCCTCGCGGAGCTATTGATGCGCAATGGCGTACCGGCGGAGATGCAAAAGTTTTATTTCTGAAACGGCATTAACGGCGTTTGCATGACAAAGGCTCTGGTTTGGCAGCATAAACTGCGGAACCAGAGCCTTTTCTTTAATTTAACTAAATCGCCCAATTGCCGTTGCGGAAGATCGGCTCGCGGTTTCCATCCTGCGTCACGCCGTCGATATTCATGTCCGGCGAGCCGATCATGAAATCCTCATGGGTAAGGCTTCTATTCGCTCCATGAGCGAGAAGCTCCTCGGGTGACATTTTGGTGCCGCCTTTAAGGTTGACCGGATAAGCTTGGCCTAGCGCCAAATGGCAGGAGGCATTCTCATCATAGAGCGTATTAAAGAAAGTTACATTGGAATTGGAGATTGGCGAGTCATGAGGCACAAGAGCAACTTCTCCCAAATGTCTTGCCCCGTCATCCGTGTTCAATAAATGAGTCAACGCCTCATAGCCCTGCTCAGCCGTATGATCGATTACTTTGCCATCCTTGAAGGTCAAGGAGAAGCCGTTGATGACCTGCCCGTTATAATTAAGCGGCTTGGTGCTGCGAACCGTTCCGTTAACGCCATCCTTGTTCGGCATGGTGAATACTTCTTCCGTCGGCATATTCGGATTAAAGAAAATCCCTTTGGCATTCGCCTTGGAGCCGCCCAGCCAAATATGGCCTTCCGGAAGTTCAACGGTTAGGCTCGTGCCCGGCGCCTCGTATTGAAGCTGCTTATAACGTTTGTTATTGAGCACCTCAACCATTTGGAGCAGCTTTGCGTTATGTTCCTTCCAAGCCTGGATTGGATCCTCCAGCCCAATGCGGGTCGCATCGATAATCCGCTCCCACAGCTTCTGAACAGCTTCCTCCGGTGCGGAATCAGGGAAAATCTTAGCCGCCCACCCCGGTGTCGCATACGAAAGCAGCGACCAGGCATTCGTATGGTTCATGAGCGAGCTTCTATAGCCGCTAAGCGCGGTTGATGCCACCTTAGAAGCCGTTGCCACCCTAGTCGGATCGACATCGTTAAGCAAGTCGGGGTTTGGAGAATAGATAGTAATAAAGGCCGCGCCCTGCTCCACGAAATCCTCCCAAGCCTTTGCGCGGAACATCGGATATTCCAAGAAAGCCTCATCCGGCGCTTGCTTGTATTTAATGAGGGAAAGCTCCTCGTCGTTATACTCCACATGCACGTTTTTGGCGCCGGCTCCATAAGCCTTTGACGCAATAAGACGCACAAGAGGAGCTGCGGTAATCGGAGCCATGACGATCACCGTCTGCCCTTGCTGCACATTGACGCCGACCTTAACGGCAAGCGCTGCGTATTTTTCCAAATGCTGCTGTGTTGGGTACATGTATGTAGATCCTCCTCCATCATGAATGAATAAGTGTTTCTTACGTTAGCCTAATTCCATTATAAACCTCTCCTTCGCATTGCTCAAACGAGGCTTGATGGCGAAAAAAAACAAACCTCCCAGCCGTTCAGCCTTGAACGAGGGAGGCACTTTTGCTTCAAAGCTAATCGAATTAATAAGGACTTTCTATCTTCATAATATCTAAAAAAGGAACCTTTGTTACGCTTCCCATATATTCCACATGAACCTTCTTCGTTCTGGAATCGAGTGTGGTAATTACGCCTCTTACCTGTTCTTCCGCTGCCCAAATGGTGAGCAGCAGCTCCGTGCCTTCCTGCTTAGCCTCTACCAATCTTTCACCCAGCTCTTCCAGCTCAAACTCATCTCTGGTGGGCCGCTTCGGTCCTTTTTTTGCCATCTAATTCCCCTCCTGCTATGTATGGCACCGTATATCCAATAAAAAAGGGCCCCTCCGCTCCGAGGAGACCCTTATTCTATCCATATAAGTTACGCGTATAACTCTATTATAGCATGCAGGCATTTGACTCTGTTAGCGGGAATAAGAGTAAATCGATTACTCCATTTGTTGGTTGACGTTATCATTGATTTTACTCACATTAAAAAAGGGCGATGCAGGAACATCGCCTTTAAGCTATGGCAGAAAATGATGTGAGATGATCTTAGCATCTTGTCCACCATCCCCTCATTTATAGTGTATGTGGTTATGCTCAAAATTCTTGGGCTTATAACAGCTGTATCCAATACTTAGAAAAAATTGTTCAACTCTTCTGCCCGTTAGCATTCCTGTAGAGCGTTAAATTTCCGCTTTGCAAAAAAACGAGCGGATGCTACCATCCGCTTTGTTGCTGCATCCTTTATTCCCCATATTCCCATACCTGCAGAGCCGCGCCTATCATACCGCACAAATTGCCGCGATACGCCGCTTCAATTCGGACTCCTTCCAGCATGGAAGGCATCGATCTGCGGTTTACTTCTCTCCTTATCCCTTCAAACAATGGCTCACCCGCTTCAGCGACTCCTCCGCCAATAACAATCACTTCCGGATTGAACATATGGATGAGGGAAGCAACAGCGGAGCCAAGAGCAGCTATCGTTTCTTCCATTAGCTCTACAGCAAGGGGATCCCCTGCTTTCCATCTGGTTATCACTTCGCGGGAATCCAAATCTTCTGCGGGGTGTCCGCTTAGCGCAAGCTTCTCCCGCATCCGACGAGCAATGCTAGTTCCCGATGCGTATTGCTCTAAGCAGCCCTTCCCTCCGCATAGGCATGACGGTCCCTTGAAATCTACCGACAGATGGCCCAGCTCGCCGCCTCCTCCCCAAAAGCCGTGTACAAGGCGGCCATCAACGACGATTGCACCGCCTACACCGGTTCCAAGAGCAAGACAGAGAAAATGGTTAACTCCTTGTGCTGCTCCAACATATTTCTCCGTCAGCGCGAGCACATTAACGTCGTTGTCTACGATTACTGGCAGAAGAAATTGCTTCTGAAGAATGCACTTCAGAGCTGTTCCGGCATAGCCGGGTATAAGCTCTGAGGCCGATCGAATGCTGCCATTCGCCCAATCAATTTGTCCCGCGCTGCCAACGCCGATCCCTTTTAACCGGACACTTGAAAACTTCTCTTTCACCACCGCCATTAAATCAACAACGGCTTGATGAACGCGATCCACCGTTTTGGCTTGCCCAGCCAAGGTGCTGAGGCTTACGGTATGCAGTACGGCCCCTTCTGCGCTTACAACACCTGCATTAATTTTTGTTCCTCCAATATCCACGCCGATTGCGTATTCAGCTTGGGGATCGTACAATTGGGATTCCATCGGCCTTCCCCCTTAACCCTAATGCGTAAGCAGCGCGCTGACATAACGTGCCGTAATCAACTGCGGCCGCGTAATGGCACTGCCCACAACAACATAAGACGCTCCTGCATTCCTTGCTTTCGCCGCATCCTCCGGCGTCCAGATCCGTCCTTCAGCAACGATTGGAAGGCTCACCTTCGCACATAATTGCTCCAGCAAATCAAAATCCGGCCCTTCTTGCTGCGTGCTGTACGGCGTATATCCGGAGAGGGTAGTGCCGATGAAGTCAACACCTAATTGCTCCGCTGCCAGCCCTTCCTCCAAAGTTGAAATATCTGCCATGACCGCGGCGCCCCATTCATGCGCATAATCAATTAATGGCTTTACCGTTTCCAAACGACCTTCTCGATTCGTTATATCGAGCGCGACGATGTCGGCTTTGGCGGATACGATGGCTTTCACCTCATCAAGTGTCGGAGTTATAAAGATAGCTGAACCAGGGATAACTCTCTTAATGAGCCCAATTACCGGTACATCCACTTCCTGCTTAATGGCGAGAATATCTGGAACCCCGTTTGTTCGAATTCCAATTGCGCCGGAGTTCACAGCAGCTCGTGCCATTTTTGCCATTGTGTCCCCGCCGTGAAGCGGTTCCTGTTCAAGTGCCTGACAAGAAACGATTAGCCCTTTCATTGGAAAAATGTTTTTCAATCGAGTCATAGCGAATTCATTCCTTTCCTAAGCGATATATTTTGCACTTAGCCTTGCGCATTATTGATTTCATTTAATATTTTATTATTCAGTGCTTCTATGCGGCCCATATCTGAAGCCGCAACAGGCATAAGCGGCATCCTTGGCTCACCCGTTGCGAATCCGCGCAGCTTTAAGATCGCTTTGCAAGCTCCATAAAGGGATGGAAAGGATAGCAATTCTACAATAAGTTCATTAACAATAAACTGCCACTTCTGCGCTTCAGCCATGTTCCCTTGCACATAACACTGTTCGATCTTCAAGAACAGCTCCGGCATTACGCCATAGGTGCCGCCAATTCCTCCGTCCGCACCGATGCTTCGCCCAGCAAGGTACTGCTCATCCGGACCATTTAATACAAGAAAGTCCTTGCCGCCGGCAGCCTTAAATTGCTGCAGCTCAAACGTGCTCTCCGCTGATATTTTCACGCCAATCACTTTGTTCTGCGCAGCCATCTTGGAGAGCAGGCTTTTCGATAATTGAAAGCCCGTCGTTTGCGGAATATGATAAATAATAAACGGAAGAGATGTGCTATCAACAATAGCTTGCCAATGTGCTTCAACACTTTGCGGAGATAATCGGTAATAAATAGCCGGTACAGCCGAAACGGCGTGAGCCCCTGCTCGTTCAGCATGCTTGGCAAGCTCTACGCTGTCTCTTGTAGAAGGCGCACCAATATGAGCAATAATTGTAAGCTCTTTACCTACTTCTGCAATGACCGCCTCCAGCATTTGCTTACGTTCTTCAACAGACTGCAGCATGCCTTCGCCTGAGCTTCCTCCCACATAAAGGCCCTTCACCCCAACAGAAGCGTAATGACGGGCTAGCTTCCGAGCCGCTTCTTTACTTATTTCCCCCTGCTCATTATAGGTAGAATACATAGCGATTGTGATTCCTTTGAAGCGTTCTAAATCATAGGGTTTCATCGTAAAATAGCCTCCGTTTTAGGAATATAAATTTTGGAAATAGATAAATTTCAAATACATTTAACCTTTTACCGCTCCCATAGTAATGCCCTGTGTAAATGCTTTTTGGAATAAAAGGAAGATTGCGATCATTGGAATAGACGCAAGTGCCGCACCAGCCATCAGCAGCCCATAATTCGTCGTAAACTCGCCTCTGAGTGTAGCTACTCCAAGCGGCAGAGTCATCATCGAGGTTGACCTTGTCATAATGAGCTGGCTGAAATAATCATTCCAAGAGGTTATAAAGGTAAAGATAGCAAGGGCACCTAATGCCGGTTTAAGTAAAGGCAATATAATGGTAGTAAATAAGCGTATTTCCGAGCATCCATCTATCTTTGCCGCTTCGATCAGCTCACCTGGAATGGTTTGTGCAAACTGTTTCATTAGAAATACTCCGAATGGCCAGCCAATAGCCGGTAGTATGAGTCCTTTATAGGTGTTCACCCAACCAAAATCAGCTAGCATCGTGAAGAGCGGTACGAGAATAACCTGCTTAGGCAGCGCCATTGCCGCAACAAACATCGTAAAGATAATCACTCGTCCCGGGAAGGATTTCTTTGCAAGCACATACCCGGCAGATGAAGAAACGATACAGATCGCGATCATCTCAACCAATGCAATAATAAAGCTATTAAACATCCAACGCTCCACTGGGTTTTTAAATAATTCAGTCCAGTTCTGCATCGTCGGTTTGAGCGGAAACCATTCAGGAGGGATGGTAGTGGCAACGGTCTGAAGCTTAAAAGAGCCGGAAACCACCCAATAAAAAGGGAAAATAAAAAATACGGTAGCCAGTATTAAAAGAATGCCCGCCAGCACTTTAGATAGAGTGAGTTCCTTTTGCCATGCGCTTTTTCTCTTTGTCTGCAAGATTGGCGTTTTCATTTCTAATTGATTATATGAACTCATGATGTCCCCCCTTAGTACTCAACATCGCTGCCAAAGTATTTGAATTGAATGATAGAGATAATTCCAATGACGATTGCGAGTAAGACACCCATCGCGGAGGCATTGCCGAAATGCCCAAGTACAAATGCTTGCTCATATACGCCATACATGACAGTCGATGTGCTGTATACAGGGCCGCCCGACGTAAGCAGTTGTATCAAGGCAAAGCACTGAAAGGTATTAATCGTGGTAATCACGATAATATACAAATTCGTAGGCATCAACATCGGCCATACAATTTTTCGGAAAATTTGCCATGGCGTTGCCCGGTCAAGCTCCGCTGCTTCAATATAGGAGGTCGGGATGTTGCCCAGTGATGCGACATACAATATGATCGGCTGACCAACGGAAGTCGTGATCAACACCGCGATAATCGCAAGCAGTGCAGTCCTTGTATCTCCAAGCCAGGAAATAGGCTCTGCGCCAAACAAGCTGGTCAAATAATTGAGAATGCCATAGTTCGGATGATAGATCCAGCCCCATACAACAGTAATGCTCACGACTGAGGATACAGCCGGTAAATAGAAAACGCCTCTGAAAAAGGATCTTGCAAATTCTTTTTTCTTATAAATATTTACTGCGATAAAAATAGAGAAAATGATGACAATTGGAACGGTAATAATTACTAGTAACAGCGTATTCCTCATCGATTTAAGAAAAGTATCGTTTTGAACCAAAGAGATATAGTTATCGAACCAAATAAAATTAAAATCTCTCAAAGAGTAATCGAAGAAGCTTATATAAATTCCTTTTATCATCGGGTATGCAACAAAAAGCAGAAAAAATCCAAACGCTGGCAATAAAAAAATATAGCTCATCAACCAATCGCGTAAAATATAGCCCTTCCTTTTGCGAACAGCTGCCTCCATTTCCTTCTCCCCATTCTTCGGTGATTTGAAAAGAGTAGAGCACTTGCGCACTCTACTCCCTCATGGACGCCGTTTCCTTTATGATTTCGATGCTGTTTTTGCCTTGTCAATCGCTTCATTAGCTTTTTCAGCGAAGCTGTCCAAAGCTTCTTTGCCTGTTGCTCCGCCAATCAAAGCACGCTGCAATTCAGGGAACCAGAAAGTACGGATATCCGCATAGCCATCTGCAATAGTTGGTGCATCAGTCGTAAATTTACGTGCATATTCTGCGTATGTGTACTCTGGATCGTTATACAGACCCGTAATCGAATTGCGAACAGACAGCCCGCCCGTTTGAATCAAATTTTTCTTGCCGTATACCGCATCATTAGCAATGAAATCAATCAATTTTTTGGATGCAGCAATCTTGTCCTCATCTCCATTGTTGAATACAGCCATACCGCCAAGATACGGCTCAAGCTTTGGTTCCGAACCATCTAGTGTAGGGAAAGGAAGCAGAACATCTTCAAATTCAACCATTTTTTTCGATACGTTTTGAGCCTTTAGGACGGCAGAATAATTCAGTGTGAAGGCCAATTTCCCTTGCAGGAACAAATCGTTAACATCAGCAGCGGCAAGTGAAGCTGCGCCTGCAACACTCAATTTATCCTTCGTAGCTTGAACAATCCAATCCAGTGCCTGAGCAGCTTCATCTGTATTAATAGCAACTGCGGAATTGTCCTCATTCAAAAATCTTGAAACGCCCAGGTTAGCGATATAAGCGCGAGTCCCTTGATCTCCAGCTTGGCTTTTTGCAAAAAATCCGGTTGGAATAACATCTGGCGCCTTATCCTTAACCGCTTGCAACGCTTTCTTATATTCTTCAAACGTCCAAGTTCTGTCTTCCTTACCAAGCGGAAGCAGATCCAGTGCCCCGATTTCCTCAAAAATCGTCTTGTTAACAGCCATCATGAACGGTGCGGTATTAATCGGATACATATAGATCTGATCGCCAACACTCGATTGCTTCCAAAAGGCTGGCGAAATATCATTCTTCACTTCATCCGTTACCATGTCATTGAGTGGAGCAAGCAAATCTTTTTTACCCCAATCTATAATTCGTCCAGGCGCATCATAGATAACATCAGGTGCTGTATTGGAGGCAATTGCGACGTTCAGCTTTTCAGGGCCGCCTTCAAAGGTGATCATCTCGAGATTTACTTTAACCTCCGGGTATTTTTCATTAAATGCTGCAATAATCTCTTTCTCGTATTTACCTACTTCTCCATCCAAAGCTTGGAAGGTCGGGAAGTTCCACCATGTAATTTCTACTGGCTTAGCAGCCGTCTCGGTTGCTGCTGGATCTGTTTGATTCGCGTTATTACTTGGTTCTGTTTTCGTATTCGTATTCGTGTTCCCACAAGCAGCTAACTGCATGCCCAGCAGAGCGACACCTAAAATCGTCATAAGTCCTTTTTTCATAACTCTCATTCAAATACCCCCCATTATGTTTTGGAACAAAATGAAACCGTTTTATCCCTTGCGCTAATCATAAAACATTTGTAAATTAAGAAGAATCCCTTTTCTTTTACATTCATGGTCGTATTCTGACATGTTCCTTCAATCATTTCATTGCTAATGTTATAATTCATTGCATCATTTAGGAAGCAAATAAAATACGTTCTTGCAAAAGCATGTTTGACTTCTGGAGGGAATTTCATGTATAAGCTAATGATTGTAGAGGATGAACCATTAATACGAATGGGTCTAAAACATTATTTTAATTGGCAGGAGCTTGAAGTCCATTCCATTTATGAAGCTGAAAACGGAAAGGATGGATTCATTACGGCTCTAAGGGAGCAGCCCGATTTGGTCATTACCGATATTCGCATGCCAGAGATGGATGGACTCCAAATGATCGAGAAAATCCGTTTGGCGCTTCCCGATACCTTATTTATTATTTTGACAGGATTTAATGATTTTGAGTATGCCCAGAAAGCGATAAGGATAGGCGGCGTGCATGCTTTCTTGCTCAAGCCTTTGGAGTATGAGGAAAGTCTATCGACGATACAAGAATGCATGAATAATCTAAAGCAAAAACGGCATGAGCTCCAAAACCGTTCTAATCTAGAAAAAGAAATAAAGGACAACTGGACTCTTAAAGGGAGTCAACTGGTAAAGGTCTTGCTCGAGGAAGAGAATGCCGTAGTGGAAGAGGATACGATTGTGGAGCTTTGCGAATTCAGGAGCAATGCCTACCTGTATCTGCCATTTGTGCTGACTTGGTTACCTCGTTTGGAAGCGCATCCGCAATCTAGAAAGTGGATCAGACAGCATGCCGATTCATTCATAAATGAAGCAGCGGAATCTGTATTTCCTGCTCATATACCACGCCAAATTTTCACTTATAGGTATAAATCCAAGCTGTACGGAATCACTGTATTGGATGCACAGGAGATCAATAGCAAGGACATCGACATAGAAGAGCAGGTGCAAAAACAAATAGAGAATACGCTAAAAACCGTTGGTTTAGAGCATCATACATCCCTGTATTTGGTTATAGGTACGACCACTACCGATCTATCAGATTTAAATAAGCTGCTGCACTATACGGATAAAGCGCTGTATCAGCGTTTCTATCAATCCGAACGTTGTCTACTCCTCGGCTCCCAATTAGGCGATACTTCCGGTTCAACTAAAGCACCGCTTATTCAGCTGGATGAGAATGACAAAAAACGGATCATTGCCTGTTTAGAGAGCGGCGATGAGCATGAGACCAAGCAGCTGATGCAGCGTTTGGCTCAAGACATGTTGAGTAAAATAGCCTATTCTTCACCTGAAAAATGGCTCGCCTTTTTACAAGAAATCATCAGTGTCATTATCCGCTTTGCCAATAAAAACGGCATTCACATTGAAGGCGTGTATAGCGAGAAGCTTTTGAACCTCACATTTGTTGATGATTTCCCAACTCTCGCAGCACTATTTGACTGGCTTGGCAGATGGATGGTTCATTTGGGAATCGTTTATACGGAAGGGTTAACGCAAAATCATCAACAAGACGTCATTATCTTTGAACATATCGAATCCTTTATTAAACAAAACATTGATCAAGATGTGACCTTGCAAATGGTTGCTGATCGTTTCTTCTATAATCCTTCTTATTTAAGCCGTTTGTTCAAACGGAAGCTGGACAAGAACTACATGAGATTTGTGACTGAAATTCGGATTAAATATGCACAGGAATGCTTAAAAAAACCAGAGTATTTAGTAACTGATGTATGCTCGATGTGCGGATACAAAAGCTATAAGCATTTTGTGAAAACATTTGGAAGCATCACAGGTATGACACCAACTGACTATAGAAAACAATCAGGATGGTGATCATTTGAACAAATTAGGCCGGCTCACCTATCAATATCGAATGAAGCATGTCAACCATCAAATTTTTGTTCTTATGGTCCTGACCATTACCATTCCGCTGCTCGTTATTTCCGCAATCATCTATATTTTCTCGAATCAAGCTGTCAAAAACGAATATCAAAGCAGCTCTAATTTAATTCTCAATAATTTATCCTTCAATATTGACCAATACCTTCAAAGTATTGAGAAAGGTACGCTCAATGCACAAATGGATAGTCAACTGCAAATGGCGCTTGAGCATTGGAAGAATAATCAGGATACTTCTGGAAATGATCAGAGCATTCAATACGGAAACACAATTGAACATTTCATAAGCGCCATTGAGATGACGATAAAAAATGTAGATAGCGTGCAAATTTACGCAGGCTCTCGCGTCTTTTATTCCGCTAATTTCAATCGAGCCGATTATGATTTCAAAGACTTCACCGTTGAGGATTGGTATGTGCAAACAAAGCAAAAAAAAGGCGGAGTGATCCTTTTTGGCAGCCATATCCCCTTTCATCGCACAAATTCCATAGAAATGGTTATTTCGATCGCTAGGGTTATTAACAAAGTCGGCAGTAAACAGCCATTAGGCGTCATGCTCATCGACATCCGCCTTGATTCGTTGCGAGAGATTTTAAAGCTTTCAGAGACTAGCAAACGCAATTTTATTATTATCGATGATAAAGGCGGCGTCATTTACAATTCGGATGCCAATCATACAGAAACCTCCGCACCCATTCAATTAGAGGGGCAGACGCTCCGTACCTTTTTGGAAGAAGATTCAGGAAGCTTTTATGCTGATTTTGCCGGAACCAAATCGTATATCAACTTTGTTACTTCAGCTTATTCGGAGTGGAAGGTCATTCAATATATAGGTGAGAAAGAGATGACTAAGCAAGCTGCGTTTCTCGGTAAAATCATCCTAACGTTAGCTATCCTATCGCTTGGCACAGCTATTTTATTTATGTACATCTTAACGGAACGAGTGACGAAACCGATTATACTGTTAAGCAGACAAGTGAAAATGGTAGGCATGGGAAAATTCGATGTGGATTTAAGCAGCGACCGTCAGGATGAATTCGGTGTTCTATACCATGGAATTCGCAAAATGGTTGAAGACTTGCAAAACTATATTGAGCGATCCTCTATGGCAAAGGCACAACAAAAGGTTGCGCAGTTTGGGGCGCTAAAGAGCCAAATCAATCCCCATTTCCTTGCAAATGTGCTGGAGTCCATTCAGATGAAAGCCGTCATCAATGGACAACGTGATATTGGCGAAATGGTTGGTATTGTCGGTAGGCTGTTTCGAGTTCATATCCAGACGGGGAAGGAAACGGTAACCTTGCGTGAGGAGCTTGAACACATTCGTCTTTATGTAAAAATACAGCAATTGCGCTTTGGTGATAAAATTCAATATGTTGAACGACTGGCAGCAAATAGCGAAGCCATGCAGGTTATGCATTTTTCGCTGCAGCCCTTAATCGAGAACGCTATTGTTCACGGATTGGAACGCCGCAGCGGCCCCGGCCTGCTCGAGGTATCCTCATCCAGATCAGGAAATGACATGCTGATCATGATAAGAGATAACGGAGTCGGCATAGACGAGAATAAGCTTGAGCAGCTTCGCTATCGGCTATCTCAACCGTCTGACACGCTGGACGAGGCCCATATCGGAATCAAAAACGTACATGATCGTATTCTGTTTTATTTCGGGGAGCAATACGGTATTGCTATCAACAGTCAATTAGGAGAAGGAACGACGGTCATCATCCGGCTTCCGGCTAATTAATCCCTTTGAAAATTAAATTCATTCCCACGTTTAAGGAGACATTATGCTAGGATTCGCTATTTTACTAGGCTTTAATTTAGTCGGAAGCTGGCTTCAATCAAACCTTCACATCCCGCTTCCAGGAAATGTTATCGGTCTCATCCTGTTTATCATTGCACTGTTCACCAAATTAATTAAGCTGGAATGGGTAGATAAGACGGCCACTTGGCTTACCGGACATATGATGCTTTTCTTTACTCCTTTCTTGGTTGGCACGATGGTCTTCTTCCCGCTCATCGGAGCGAATTGGCTGTCCATTGGAATTGGCGTGATTGGCAGCTCATTAGCAGCCCTTCTGGTAACGGGGTTTGTTACAGCCAAGCTGCAGCGATATGAATCACAGGGCGGTGCGGAATGAACATGCATGAATGGATCAATCAACCGCTATTTGGCATTACGCTTAGCGTAATGGCTTATAGCGGCGCACAGTTAGTCCATCGCCGCTGGCGCTGGCTGCACCCGCTTTTTCTTTGCTCAGGTTTTATTATCCTGCTGCTGCTTAGCTTTCATATCCCCTATGAAGCTTACAAAATAGGCGGAGATGTCATTACACTCTTGCTTGGGCCCGCAACAGTAGCTCTAGGAGTACCGATTTACAAAAATTTTGGATTAATCAAAAAGCATATTACGAGCATTCTTATTGCGATCACAGTCGGTTCGTTAACGAGCATCGTCAGCGCTGCCGTTTTGGTTGCATTTCTTGGCGGCAGCCGCGAGATCTTGCTCAGTATGCTTCCAAAATCGGTCAGCTCGCCTATAGCGATAGAAATTTCACGCCAATTAGGAGGCTTTCCTGAGCTTACCGCTGTGTTAACCGTGCTTACGGGACTTTTTGGCAGCATGTTCGGTAAAAAGCTATTGACAACGTTTAGGCTTAAAAACGAAATCGCAATTGGCATTGCCATCGGTACATCCGCTCACGGAATCGGCACGGCCAGACTCCTGAGAGATTCCGAAATACAAGGCAGCATGAGCGGCTTTGCGATGGGTGTAGCAGGCATCATTACCTCTATATTGTT
The DNA here is from genome assembly GCF_031157315.1 of Paenibacillus sp. LHD-38. Taxonomy (GTDB): domain Bacteria; phylum Bacillota; class Bacilli; order Paenibacillales; family Paenibacillaceae; genus Pristimantibacillus. The sequence continues at coordinate 124,372 of NZ_JAVIFU010000011.1, read as the reverse complement.
CATCCCGATCTACTGGTGGTTCGCTTATTGAACAAAGCGTAAACGGCTGACGCCGTCCTTGGCGGCAAAAGCTCGTTTCGCGGTGAAATATAAGCAACGTATAAGGTTGAATTTTATACTTTCTTATATTTAGACAAAGAGAGCCGTATCTCACATGAGATACGGCTCCCTTTTTTTATACAGCGATTTTGTAGATAATTTTCTTCACGACTTGCTCCGCCTGCTCATGCGCGCCCACTAGATGTGTATCCTCAGGAAAGCAGATTAGAAAGTAACCGGGCTCTAAGCAGCCTTTGAATTTAAGACTAGATGTTACATCGCCGAAGTGAATATCACGATCCGGATCATACGCTGTCGAATTGGATAGACACTCTACATTGCTGACTTCTACGTATTCTTGTCCTTCTAGGACGATATGGATATCAATGAACTTTCTGTGTGCTTCGTAACGCTTTTCCTCTTTCGAAACGGTTGTAAATACGATGCTGTTCTTTTGAAAATCATTCGTTTCATCCGCTTCACCATGCAGATTCAGCCGCATATCCTCAACAGCGCTTTTTAATCTATGATTTTCAAACGCATATTGTCCTGCATTAGAGATCTTATCGTAGATCATATCATCACAGCCCCTTCTATCATACACACTTTATCCGCTTGCTATTCTATCGAGTATAGCAAGTTATTCAGATAAGATATCACAGATTTTGTGTCTAGTGAAATTATTGTTTTAGATTAGGAATGGAATGATCCGGAAGGCTTATTTCAAGAAAAGCAAAATAATGGATTAGGAAATTAGTTCTAAGACTAGAAAGAAAGACAAACATGAAGGAGCATCCATGTCACACAGGATGCTCCTTCATTGTCTTGTCTTTACTCAAGTATTTTTCTGGCTGCAATCGCCAAATCGTTAATATTGATGATACCATCGTTTGTTAAATCTGCATGCTTCACTTGCTCCCAATCCGAACTGCTTGAATCTTTGCCGTAATGTGCTGCGACGAGTGCAAGATCGCCGATCGATACTTTGCCGTCATGATTCACGTCGCCCGGAATGCCAGGTGGAGCTGCGGTTACCTGAATGTGGAAGTTCGAGGACGCTGCTTCCGTCTCCATTCCCTGATCATCACCCATGATCAATTGGGATACCGTTATGCTTCCTTGTGTCGTCTCCGCCACAGTCTTTGCTTTAAATTTTAGCTCTAATAGCTGTACATCACCTGTGATCGCATTAGAGGAACCCTCGCTGACCATTAGCATCCGAATATGTCCAGGTGTTTGCTTCGCAGAATCAAGCAAGGTGATTCCATCTTTCAAGGACTTCGAGGACACGAATTCCAGCGTATTAGGATCGTAATCCAGCGTAATGTCCAGCGCATAGACACTTTCGGTCACACTCTTTAAGCTGAGCTGAACGTCGAATTGCTGGCCGCCAGCGACAGATACCGCACCCGTTAGCTCCGTTTGAGGCATCTCTGGGACAATGACTCCTCCTTCTCTCTTTACAGGTATGATTTCATGTACCATTGGCTTTACAGCTCCATCCCACTCAAGCTTAACTTCCAGCACATTCGCATACTTGGATGTGTCAATCATGTTGTACGATTTTGATAATATACCTGCTTGATGCCATCCCTTCATGTCTCTTACTGAAACCACAGCATTCGATATTCCGAGCGGACTTTGCATAATAATGACTTTACTTAGCTCAGTTTCCCTTGAAAGCTTGTAGTTAAGAACGCCTGACTCCGTCTCTTTGGCTGGCGCATAAAAGGAGGATAGCTTATGATCGATTGCATAATTTGATTCATTACCCAAGCGCCCCTCCGGATTTGCTTGAATGGAAGGATTCTCACTTCCCGCGTTTGCTAGTCCTTCATTGACGATGATCTCATTGAGAGCAAGCCATGATGAATCATTTACAGTAGAAATCAGTCTTACGTATCTAGCTTGTTTTCCATCTACCTGAACTCTCTTAAACCGATAAGGAACCTCGTGCTCAGGGAAATTTAGACTCCGATCACCCGGATTGTTGAAGTTATGAATCGTTTCCCAGGTTTGACCATCAATCGACAGCTGCAGATCGCCTTTTCGGAAATAATCCCCTTCTCCGTCGCCGATAACTACAGCTGCGTTTTGCACATTGATAATGCCGCCCAAGTCAACCTGAACATATTTGCCCAGCCTTTGCTCTCCACCGAACCAAACTTTACTTTCCAATTTTCCATTGTAAATATCTTGAAGCTTGCCTTGATAAATGCTCTCATAATTATGAGTGACAACGGGCTCAGAAAACCTGTACAGACTCATCGTTAATTGACTTAAATCGAACGAAATTCGCTCAGTCCCTTTATTGATTAGTCTGAGATATGCGGCATTGCGATACGGACCGCCAACGGTTACCGTATTCCATTCCACACCATTTTCCGATGATTCCAGCACAGCCTCTGTTGAAGTGGTTTCAAGTGAAAGATTGGATACCTTCTCGATTGCCGGCAGTTTTATCCCTACATAATGAGAAGGCTCCAACGTGATTTGGTTAACTTGATTTAATGCTACAGATGCTTCAGAAGCATTAACAACTATTTTTTTCAGCTCCTCCACATTCGTATAGATGGCCGCTTTCCCTTTGTCCGCATTGACTGAAAATTCTCTAACCGCTGTCCACAAATCAGGCTTTCCTCCAGGAATGCCGGCATGCGTCAATCGATATCTAACGAATCTCGCTTCCAAATCAAGCTCATTGGCAACGATCTTAATGCCTGACCTTTCCTCTCCAATGGCGGTCCAAGCTTGCTTATCATTCGAATATTCGAGAATACCTCTTTGAAAAATATCATGATCGGTGTCCGTTCTGCCCTGTGTGATCGCAATATCATGAACCTTGATCGTTTTGCCAAAATCAATGCCATACCAGTCGCCGTTTTTTTGCAACGTCTGGAAATAGATATTTGTGCTGTTGTCTCCATCAACCATTTGGTTCAAGCCAGATGGCGAACCGTATGAACTCATGGGGAGCTGAATAACAAATTCAGGATCAATCGATGTGTAAATTTGTGCATCCAGTTTGTTAATCATTTGCTCGGCAAAAGGAACGAGGCGCTTTGCGCCCGCTTCTACCGTTACATCAGGATATTTTAATTTCTCGATTTTAAATTTCTTGGATTCTGACATTGCATTTGTTGCTTTGGCGAGCGTTTCCCACGCAGAGCCTATTTCTCCCTTTTGAAGCGCAATCGCTGATTGTGCCGCGAATTTGCTTGATTCCACAACATAGCGCAAGCTATTCAGCCATGGATCAATTTCCTCAACCATATTCGCATTTTGGCTTTTTTCTCTAAATGACACGATGGCCTGCAGCACCTGGTCCAATTTGGCGATTAATGTTTGCCCAACCTCTTCAACGGATTGCCCATTGGCAAATCGGCTTAAAAGCAGCTCAAGCTCGGCCTTCACATTTTCTGATTCACCCACCTGAAGTCCATGTCCGCTTGGTGATGGATCGCTCAGATGGTAGGCTATCGTATTAAGCTCAGATGCAACCTCCGGAGCGACGTAGTCGAATGAATTCAGCCAGCTCTCATCGCTATTGAAGTCGTCCACGTTCCAGGTATAATCCGCAACGGCGAATAAGGCAATTTTGGAAAGCTCCGCGCTGCCCATCGGGTTGGATACAATACCTGAAAAGTTATGTGTGCCTGGGGCGAGTATCTCTCCCTTGCCTAGCATAAGTCTCGAATCTTTATAATCATTGACCGGCCAGTTCAACCACATATAAGGATCTCTGCCAGTAGCATCCTTAGGCCACTGCATATCGGTCGTGTTTACCGATCCAACGACACTTTTTCCAGTCCACATGATTTCTACATTTGCCGGAACGTTTCTTAATGCTTGCAAATAGGGCTTGCCCGCCTCTCCGGTCCAGCTTTGATTGTAGAACGGAGGGCAATAAATTAATGATTTGACATCTCCCTTTGTAGTGACCCAATTGGCGACATCTGTAATAAGCTTTACATGTTTGTCTTTGTCTGTTAAAGATTGCGAGGTGCTGATATCATCCATGAACAGGCCAAATTGGCGCACGCCAACGCTATAAAGCTGATCCAGCTTAGCTAGCAAGGTTTGAAGCTCAGCGTCATAATTATTCCAATTGATCATGTTAAAGCCGGGATGGATCGCCCAAATAAATTGTGTCTTGGATTCATGGCCGACATCGACAAGCTCTTTGATTTGGATTAATTCATCCGCCGGGTACAGCGTTCTCCATGCGGAGTTATGATACTTATCGTCCTTAGGCGCAAAAATATAGGAATTCATCTTTACTCTTCCGCCAAACCGCATTAAGCTTATCCGATCCTCATGAGACCATGGAAATCCATAGAACCCTTCAATGAATCCTCTCCACTTTGCATCGGAATAGTCTTCATATTTCACCGATTGAATACTCTTCTCAGGAATCTGGTCAAAAATCATCTTCAAGGTCGCAATCGCATAGTAAGCTGCATCTGTATTCGCCCCGAGTATGGAGATATTGCCCATTGGCGACGATTTTTTGTCTATGTCCAAAACGTAAGCGTCATTTTTGTTGAAAATTTCGGCATCATACTCGATATTCTGATTAAAAAAAGCGCTTACATATTCATTTGAATTTTTCACGCCAATCAGAAAATTGGTTTTCCCTTGTACAACCGACTCCGATTTCGTCACCTGAATCGATTTGGCAGCTAATAGGCTCGTAATAAAATTTGTTGCGGACTCATCAATCGCACTTTCAATAACGAGATTCACTTCATCTGAAATAGTGAAGTTTGTTCCGTAATAGGTTTGTTTCTGAGGCAGCGGGTAAATTTCATATTGGCCGTTGCCGGCCTTGGATGGAATGTCAGTTGCTGCTGTCGCGGAACTTGCCATGTTCGAAAAAATGGTTGTCAACATAAAGAACGCGATTAGAAGACTGATCGTCTTTCTGGACATTTTATCCTTACCTCCCTTATAAATCCCATCATTTATCAAGCAAAGCCCCGAATATGGGCATGGCAAAAAAGTCTCCTTCATGATTTCCGGAGGTCCTGGTGAGCATATTCTTAGAGATCATTGGGGCGACTCATCGCCGCCAATGTCTCTCAGCTGATTTCCACGGATCGGAATGGCGATAGTTGGATGGGCAACGGCTGTGATAACGTTAACCCTTTAAAGCGCCGGCCGTAAGTCCGCCGGTAATTTGCCTTTGATAGAGTACATACATGACAATGACGGGTATCATCGAAATAGCTAACCCAGCAAATAATGGCCCCCACTCCGTCCTGTACTGCATTTCCGCTTGCATAATCGCAATCCCGACAGGTACCGTATACTTCTCAGGGTCATTTATTAACACAGTGGCCATGATATATTCATTCCAGACGGTTAAAGCGTTCATAATTCCTACTGTTACCAAGCCCGGTTTGGATAAAGGCAGCATAATTCGGAAGAAAATCCCGTAATTCGTGCAACCATCGATTGTCGCAGCTTCTTCCAATTCCTTCGGCAGCTTCTTGTAGAAGCCTACCAAAAAAAAGATTGCGAACGGAAGAATGCCGATTGTGCCGACAGAATAAACCATTACCAACCCAAATAAAGAATTGGACAAATGAAGATCACTCAGCAGAAAAAATAAAGGAATTAATCCAAGCGTCGTAGGAATCATCATCGAGGCAACATAAACAAAATAAAGAATTCCTCTACCTTTAAATGTACATCGAGCCAATATGTAAGCTGTCGTTGCGGCCATTATCAATGACACGATCATACTGCCGACTGTGACTATGATGGAATTGAAGAAATAATCACCAAAATGTGCTCGGTTCCATACATCTACGTAATTTTCAAAACGAAATATGGTTGGAATATCCCACGGTTTCCCCATCATAACCTGTTGGTTATCCTTCAATGAGGTTAGAAATGTCCAAATGACCGGGTAGAGGACAAGCAGCGTCCATAGCAGGAGGAAAAAACGAACCACCGTTTTCGACAGGAATAGCAGCGGTTTTTTGGTTGCTAGATCATTCATTTGTTCACCTCATTACATTTCAATTGTGTCCCGATGAAGAATACGGTTAAGAAGCAAGGTTGTGACTAATGCTAATACTAAAATCAGAACACCAATGGTTGCCCCATAACTGAGATGAAATTGTTTGAAGCCCATTTGATACAAATAATAGCCTAATACTTGCGTTTGATTATCAGGCCCGCCCTCTGTCATAAGCTTGACGATAATGAATGAACCATTCAGAGTCGTAATGACAATGTGGATAATGGACGTTTTGAATTGCTCCCATATGAGCGGAAGCGTAACTTTCGTAAATTGCTTCCATTCGTTAGCGCCGTCAATGCCCGCTGCTTCATACAAGGAGCTGTCTATTCCAAGGATCGAGGCGATAATGAGAAGCATATAGAAGCCAATCCCTGCCCACACGCTGGGGGGGAGAAGCGACCATATGGCAAGATTGGGAGAGCCCAGCCAGTTCGTTGCTACAGGATTTTCGGTAAACAACGATAAGAACGCATTTAGAAAACCAAGTGACGGGTTATAAATAAAGCTCCATAATACCCCGATAACGACAACCGATATAATGTTTGGAAAGAAGAAGATGACACGGTAAAACCCATACTCCTTTAGCTTTAACCTTGTTAATGCAACCGCGAAGAAGGTAGCGAGCAGCATAATCAAGATGACCTTCCAGAAGACGAGAAAGTAATCATTCATGATCGCAATCGGAATAACCGGATCGGCAAACAGTTCCTTATAATTGTCTATTCCGATAAAGTTCATCGTTTCCGATCCGCCGGACCAGTCGAAGAAGCTTAAATATAATCCGCGGAGCAGTGGATAAATTGTAAATAATGAAAACAAACCTAATGTAGGGAGCAGGAAACTTGCAATAAACAGCTTCCGGCTCCATGAGCTTGAAACTTTCTTTTTCTTCATCATCGAAATCATGATCTATTGCCTCCCTTATGATTTGAAAGAACAATCAGAGGAACGAAGGTCCTCTGATTGTTAGAATGAGAGAGGTAAACGTATTAGCGGGTTTTCGCGGCTGCTTTCTCCATCCGGTCGATCCACTCATCCGGTGTAATCGTCTTTTGCAGCAAAGCGATCGTTGCATCATTTTGCGCTTGCTCAAGATCTGCGTTTAGTTTGAATACAGGTGCTACGATTGTGTCGCCGCCGTTAAAATAGTCCATCGCTGTTTTTACAACATTGCTGGCGCTGGAAGATTCCAAGTCAGCTTTCACGTTCATCAGTGCGCCAGTAATCTCCGCCCAACGAACAGCCGCTTTCTTCGTGAAGATAAACTCGACAAACGCTTTAGCAGCCTCTGGGTTTTTCGCTTTCTTTGCAATCGCGATATTGCTTGTGTAAGGAATCGCTACATATTTACCGCCTGCATTTTGCATAACAGATGGAATGAATCCGAATTTAAAGCCATCCGGGACATCCTTGCTCATTTCATTTTCCAGCCACAAGCCGTTTGGAATCATAGCATCCTTGTGCTGTAAGAACAGCATTTGCGAATCCGTATGATTCATACCGTAGGAAGCGTTGTCGAAGTAGCCTTTATCACGCATATCAACAAGCTTAGCTAATGTTTTCTTAACGGCGTCATTATTGAACGAGCCTTCTTTAGCCGCTTCTTGATCCTTCAAAATTTGCGGATTATCGCCATTTTCAGAAACAAAACCGGAGTTCAGCATACCACCGACGATGTAGTACGGATATTTGCCTGTGTGAATGTACGGGTTAATACCTGCCGCTTTAATTTGTTCGCTTGTTGCCAGGAAGCTATCCCAATCTGTTGGCACTGCCCAGCCCTTTTCTTCGAAGAGGCTAGCATCGTAGAACGTTCCCCACGAGCCGAATACCAACGGAATCGTATAGTTCTTGCCGCCAAAATCTTGAGGACCAGCAATCAAATTGCTGACAAGATTTTCGCCGTCAACATTATTCGCTTGCTTCACCCAATCCGTGATATCCATCAATTGGTCATCTTGAACCATTTGCGTTTCGTTCGATCCGGCGCCATCAATGTAAACAACATCTGGCGGGTTGCCTTGAATCCAGCGAGGCTTCATTTGTTCATTAATTTGGGAACCAGCGGATTCCTTGATTTTCAAATCCGGATACTTCTGCTGAAATTCGCCAATCACTTCTTTCCACCATGCATCGCCGTAACCGCCAACGAAATACTGGATTTCAAAATCCCCCGAAATCTTCGGCTCCTCTGCTGGCTTCGCTGTTTCTTCAACCTTCGTAGCATCCGTTGGCTTGTCGGTTGCAGCCGCTGGTGTGTTGTTGCCCTTTCCTCCGCTGCAGCCTGACAGAGCTAACAGAACGAGAAAAAGTGCCATCCCCCATGTTACTCTTTTTTTGAATTTGTTCCCCATTGCATGTAACCCTCCTTAAAGTATCGTTCAGGCTTCCTTCGTCAAAATCCTATGAACTCTAGTTGTTTTCATTCGTTCTGTTTCCTCATTATATAAGTTGATTATGCGCCGCCACATGATATCTTTTGTTGTGAAGTTGATATTTTTTGTTCTCATTTATAATTTCTGTAAATCATAAAAAAGAGGAGAAATGCACAAGCAAGCCCTGTGCATCTCCCTCTATAAATAGGGTTATTCGACTATTTTTCTAGCGATGGCTGATAGATCCATGAGGTCGATTTTTCCATCCTTGTTCAGATCCGCTTTCTTGCTTTGCTCCCAATCCGGGCTCGCTGCATCCTTGCCATAATGAACAGCCACAATGGCGAGATCACCGACGCTATACTTGCCGTCATTATTCAGATCACCTGATACTTCCGGTATGTTCGAAATCACTTTCACGTGAATCGAAGCCGGCTCTACATAGGTTTCCAGCCCGTTCTCATCAGCGAGAACAACTTCGGCTGCTTCGATTATGCCTGTCACTGTTGAAGATAATGCCTTCGCTTGAAAGCTGAGCTCCACGATTTGAGCATTACCATTTATGGCGTTTTCCTCTCCTTCGCTTGCGAGAATGAGACGAATTTTTCCAGGTGTGTTGGACTGCGCATTGATAAGCTGCACACCATTGATTAACGACTTGGCTGATACAAATGCCATAGCAGTCGCATCGTAATCAATCTTAATGTCCTGAGCGTACGCGGTTGTCGTCAAGTGGCTAAGTCCCATTTGAATCGCAAAGGTATCGCCGGATTTCACCTCTTCCGGCCCAATCAGTACCGCTGAATCCTTTGTGGGGGCAACTTGACTCGGAACAACCTCGATTCGATCAAGGGAAACATTGCTGCTTGCCGCACTCGCGTTCTTCTCCCCGGTTACTCTGACTTTGATCGTATGCTGGCCTTTTGCTAAAAATGGCGAAACAAAATATTCGACCTGCTCGATTCGGGCAGGCGCATACAGATCAATCCATTGTTCAGGTCCATCATCAATAGAAATAGCCGCGATGCCTTGATCCGGACCCTTCGTTCCAATCAATACGACCTGTTTGTCGCTAGACCTCATCTTAAAATAATGACCAGACGTGCTGCTCTGACTGGCCTCACCGATACTCCAGTTGCCCTCGTATTCAATTTGGCCTAGACCTGTTCCTTCTAGATCGTTTTGAACTATTTGGCGTTCTAGAATAACCGCTTGATCAATAGCAACAAATCTGTCGCTTGCCGCCATGTTTTTATTTCCCGTAACCCGAACCTTGACCGTATGCTCCCCATAAGGAAGCTCAGGCGATGTATAAAAAAACTGATTGTTACGCACAGCAGCATACAAATCGACCTCTACTTCAGTGCCTCCATCAATCGAAATGGCAGCAATGCCGTGCTTCGGATCCTTGGCTCCCATTAGTTTAATCCGCGTTCCGACAAACTTCAGCTGATAATAATCGTCTGACCTATTGCTGTAGCTGTCTGACCCGTGACCCCAGCCTGCACCGACAAATTCGAATTGCTCCAACTCCGAGCCCGTTCCCCTTCGATCATTCTCAATGGACCGAGTCCCTGCCGAGTAGGTCAATTGCAGCTTGCTGGTTAGGCTATTTGCGTCAAAAATGTCTAAATCCGCAAATATTTTTTTGGCCATTTCCAGATGGCCGTATTCATTCGGATGAATGAGGTCGTTAAGCCAGCTCTTCCAACGTGTTGCGCTCTGCTTCTCCCAATAGGCATAATGATCGATGAGTACCGAATCCTTTTCTACTGCGACCTGTCTGATAATGTCTACATAATTGACCAAATCCGCCCTAGATGCATCGCCATTTGCCGGATTCGGAGTTTGCAAAATCGGTACGGCATCGATAGCCCGAATCCGATCCACAATGCTGCGCAGATTGTTTTTAAACGTCTCACGACCCGCTAGGCCTACACCAACATCATTCATGCCAAGCATAACGGCAACGGCATCCGGGTTAAACTTGGTTACTCGCTGTTCAAACCCTGTGAGCAAATCGCCCGTCCTGTTCCCGCTGATCCCGGTATTGATCACGAGGTCCGAATCATGCCCGAGCTCCGAGCGCACTCTCTCCTGAAAATATTCCACAAAATTGCTAAGTCCATTGGTGTGCAAAGGACCGTGCGTAATGCTGTCGCCCGTAAATAACCACGTGCTTGCGAGCTTCTCGCTTAATAACCCTTTAAGCTTGCTGTAGTCCGCTAATCCTGAAGCTGGGGCTTCTGTAAGAAAGTCTTCTGCTTTATCCTCATTCTGTGCCTCGCCTCCAAACCGATAAGGGAGAACAAGCTTGCCCGTTAGACTGCTTGCATCGAATATCGCCAAGTCTTTAAAAATTTTCTTTGCTATTTCATAGTGGCCTAGCTGGTTCGGATGGATTCCATCTTGCAGCCAATCCTCCGAGCGTCCTTGCTGATCGACTTGTCGATTAGACCAATGCTCATAATGATCGATTAACACGACCTTTTTTTGCTCTGCCACTTCTCGAATAATGGCAGCATAGTTATCCAAATCCGTTTTTGAAGAGCCCGCTTTTATCGTGTTGGGCGTTTGCAAGACGGGAATCGCTTGAATGGCTCTTATTTGATCCACGATAGCTATTACATTTTGTTTAAAGGCCTCTTGTCCGGCAGCTCCGGCATCAGCATCCTTCACTCCCAGCATAACGGCGACAACGGCAGGATTAAACCTTGCTACATTTTCATTAAATGAATGTACAATCTCTGACGCTTTATTGTCCCGGCTGCCGGCGTTAATAACGAAGTCATTGAAATGTCTCAGCTCCCAGCGGACTCTTTCCTGAAAATAATCAACAAAGCTTCGTAGACCGTTCGTATACTTATTGCCCTGCGTATCGCTGTCGCCAACAAAAACCCATTTACTGGAACGATTTTCATTCAGCAGCACCTTCAATTTCTTATAATCCTCCAGAGGGACTGTTCCGACCGCTTTATCCAATTCGCTGAGCTTGAGTCGAACGGTCATAATATATGCCGCCCGCGTATCCTGAGGATCAAAGTACCCGTATGAGGTAAGCACAAATGTCCCATCGGCCAATACGACATTTCCGGCATAGCCCGTATCACCGCTCTTTACTGAAGGCGTAAAATCCTCCATCAATCGAACGCGGTACTGTCCTTCCTTGGACCCAACAAGATCGTCATAGGTGCCGACCCAGGCAACCCAATCGCCTGCTACCCAATCATTCAAGTCGGCTGCGCTTCTTCTGTTGATTTCCCTGAATGTGATAAGCAGCCTTCCTGACACAGGATCGTATTCCGCTTTATGTCTCTCTCCCATTAATGCGCCCTGCATTTCTCGCGTTGCTGTCCATGTATTCCCTTCATCATTAGAAAATGCGACCATAGCATTTGTTTTCTTATGCTGCGCTCTTGCAAGCAGTGCAAGCTGCCTGCCGTCAGGCGATCTTATCACTTCTATTTCACAAAGCCCTGCAAACTTTTCAATCGCATCATGCTCTGCTAGCAGCCTCTCGGGAAAGCTCCATTGCTCATTCCCTTGCTCATCAAAAGTCATATAGGTTTTCCAGTTGTTGTAGCTTCCGTCGTGAAAGATGCCCATCCATTTGAAATCCCAGCTGCCATCCGCTTTTTTGAGCCTTGTCAGACTCGCCATAGCTACCCATCCGAAGCGCTGTTGACCCGCAAAATAATGCGTCAATTCTGTCCAAGTTTGTCCTTCGTCCTCTGAATAGGCTGTTTTGAATCCCCCACTATCGCGGGGCAAGCCGCTTATGAGCTCTAATCTGGTTGTTCCGTCCGGCTTTTCAAGCTTATAAAGCGTAGGCGTCTCTTTGCTTTCAGCCCAGCTTGGAGGAGTAGGAAGACGCTCGCTCCATGTCAGTCCGCCATCCGTACTCTTTTTTAATAGAATAGGTCCGGTGCCGTGCCCTTTTGGATAGGTGGTATAGATGGTTTTACCGTCATTAAGCAGAACCGAATCGGGATGCCCGAGATAGACTCCGGCTTCTCTGTCCGTCAAAATTTGTCTTCCCGTCTCTGCCGCTAGATCGATAAACGGATTGGTGTAGCCTAATTGAATAGTAGAAACACTACTCAGTTCGTTGCGCTCTTCTATTGTGAGCGTTCGATTATAGATTTTCACAAAGTCGATTTCCCCGGAATAAAACCATTCGCTTCCGGTACTATCGACGTTTTTCCCTACCCACATCCCGGTAATGGATGAAATATGGGGAAAGAAGGCAGTAGATGTACTCGAACCTCGCTCGACGCCGTCCACATAGATTTTTGTCCCGGACTGGTCGACTGAATAGATGGCCGTATGCCATTTTCCATCATTGTAGGTGCCTGTGGCATTTATCTTGGTCGCATACTGGTTATTCTCGCGATTCTCAACATACACCGTGCCGTTATTCATCGTGAACGAAATGTTGCTGGACGGCTTTGTCGTATCCGAGGCGCTCAAAAAGGTTTTCGCGAGTGCCGTGCTCGTGGACTTGAATTTTACGGCAACGGAGCCTTGCGACAAAGCTGCTATCTTGCTGACATCGCCAGTCTTGTCGACAAAATCGCTGCTGCCGTTAAATGCCCGATTAATCGAATAATCTAGTATGATGCCTTCGCTTGAGGCTGCTTCCGTTGATACATTATTTAGACCAAATGAAGCTGTTATCAAGCAAAAAAGCATAACAAAAGTGATCCCTTTCCTACATACCCTATGCATCGCTAAACCTCCGATTTATACGATTTTAGAAGCGATTGCCGCAAGATCCTGAACGTCAATCTTCCCGTCATTATTGATGTCAGCGCGCTTGACAGTGTCCCAATCCGGGCTGCTTGTTGTATTGCCATAATGCGCCGCAGCGATACTAAGATCGCCAATGCTGACCTTGCCGTCTTTGTTTACATCCTCAGGGAAGCCGGAAACGATCGGCATAACTTCGACAGCGATTGTCGCAGGAGCAAGGATCGCTTCTACACCGTCTGCCGTGCTGACAGTCAGCTCATTAGCATGGATAGCGCCTTGGCTCGCTTGTTCCGCAGCATTGGCTCGAAATTTCAAATCAATGAAGAGACCATCTTTGCCAATCGCATGCTCCGCCCCTATGCTGACGATAAGCAATCGAATCTGCTCCTCGCCCTTCACGGAATGAACGATTTTAACGTTCTCAAGCGTGGATTTCGCTTCCAAAAACTCAAAACGGCTCGCATCATAACGTATCTTTACATCCTGCGCCTGCACAGGAGATGCGACATGCAGCAATCCGTATTTGACGACAAAGGATTCACCCGATTGGACTTTTGCCGGGCCATCAAGGACAGCTCCTTCTTCAAGCGGGCCTTGCTCCTTTTGGATATACCTTCTCGTTGCATCATCTAATACAGCCTTCAACCGATTTACCTCCTGCGGAATATCAACCATGCCAGGATCTTTCACACCGCCGAATGGATCAAGCGCATGGCCGACATTCTTCATTGCCCATATTCCAGCTGCCAATTCCTCACCGATTGCTGCATCTTGCTTCGTCAAATATCTGACCTTCTCAACATCTCGAATGCCTTCCTTCATTCTCTCGAAGCGCACAGAGCTTATTGCTCCCGGATAAACTTGAGCGGAGTCGCCTGACTCCCAGGTTTTGAAATCGGTAGTCTCAAACGGGTTTTCCACAAAGGAGTCGAACGCCCACCTTAAGTATCCATCGGTCTTGTGGCGCATCGTATACCACATGACCCACACGGGCTCAGCGGGATTGGAACGGGTAAAGCTATTGGGATAATGCCCCACGCAGTTATAAATCGTTGTAATTAGCCCAAGCGATCTTCTGCGCTCGGAAATATTCGATAACTGCTTGTCGTCATGCTGAACATAATGAAGGCCGACCGAAATATTTTGAATGCGATCGAGCCGCGGATCATTTAAACTGCTGTAGTTCATTGCGGCAGATACTTTAAGCTTACCGTCCGACACTTCATCAATTAAGTCAGCCGCCTTGATCAAGTCGTTTAATGATCGCTCATCATTCGCCATATAAGTGATGTCCAGCCAGCCCTTTTCCTCAAGATGAGGAACAAATGCCTGCAAGAAAGCTCGCCACATGACCGTCCACTTTGGATTGCTGATTTGAACGGTTTCAATGATGTCCTTGTTCTGTGCCTCATCGAAATATTTGATTTTGCTTGCCCAAGAAACCATACTGTAAGCATCAATTTGCTTATCAATACCTAACTCCATCATAAATTGAACCCATTTGTCGAATATGTCAAAATTAAATGCATAGCTGCCGTCCGCTTTCTTCGTCCATTTCACCATGCTGTCATATCGGTCATACGTTTGTGAATTCCATGGATCATACGTCACCGTAGTGGTAATGACCTTCTGGCCGGCCTCGGCCAGCATCTTGTAATGCGGCTTCATCGCGTCAAAATGCGCCTTCGTCCAAAGCTGGTCTGCTGAAATGTGGTTGATCCTTGCAACCGCATACGGGTTTTGCCATAAATCAAGCGCAAACTCCCAGTCCTTTACTTCCGGCAAAGTCAAGTCGAGCACTTCTAATTAAAGGGTGAAGGCTACATTTTCGCCAGATGCTGCTTGCACCGTCATTTGTCCCGTATATTGTCCCGCAGCAGCATCTCTAGGCACATCAATCGAAACCCATATCGGCTGAACGCTGAACTTTTCCATGCTGACAGGTTCCGCCGAATCAAGAATATCCGGTATCAGCTCCTGCGGCTTTCCTTGCGAAGGATTGCCTCGCGCCGCTTTTGTCGTTTTGACAAAATGAGCGGTAAGATGAGAAGCGTCTATTTTATTGTTTTTATGATCGACAAGGCTTCCTATCGTCAATGAAACCTGTTCCTGCACCTTGCTCGTTGTCCATAAAACAAGCTGCGCGCTTGCGCGATCGCCCTTCCATGCGCTGCCTTTCCAAGCTTTATCCGTCAATTGTGATAGTTCCTCATAGTCAACTCGTTTATAGTCGTCAAACAAGTTCGCTTTGACATAATGCATATCGGTCGTCCCTACTGCCCCCTTCAAAAAATGCGAGCCCGCTTTGATTTGAATCTCCCGCATCGCTCGGAATCCCCCATCTAAACTAGCAGCTGTAACGGTCACATTGCCTGCATTTTCCGCCGTCAATCTGCCTTGTTCATCAATTTGAGCTATACTCGCATTGCTTGATGACCATACTACACTCTTATTCGTTGCGTTTGCCGGCAATACAGAGGCACGAAGCTGAACAACTGAACCCTCCTCAATAACGAGAGGCTCAGCGTCCATTTCAATCCCCGTTGCATGTACGACCTGCTTTGTCACCTCTGCATAATCGATTTGCATATCCGGCGCTGTCCCTGTTTTTTTGCCGGTTGCTTTGACCTTCACAATATGCTCGCCACTAGCCAAAGCCCCGCTATCGAAGATCACCTGATTAAATGTTCTGTTCGCAGAATACGCATCTACCTCGGTTGCTTCTCCTCCGTCAACGGAGACAGCATATATGCCATGTCTCGGCCCTGTGATCCCATAAAGCATGATTCGCTCCCCTACGAACTTTACCGTAAAATACACATCGTTCGGGTCACTCCAGTTAGCGGCGTTAGACCAATGCTCATCACCGTTATGAAGACCGCTGATACCTGTACTGACTCCCCATGGACCAAAGTATTTGAACTGATTAATCCCGTCGCCGATTTCAAAATCATTGATAATAAATGACATAGACTCCTCATTCGAAGCAGCTTTAGCCTGCTCGGTCTGCGCTAGATTTGGCAACATCAGAGATAACAATAAACACCATATAAATAATTTGGGCAAAAAGGATTTTTTCCGCATGATTGATAAAAGCCTCCCCTAACAAAGCATCATTGAACGTACAAGCCGGATAAAGAAAAGGGTAGGCGTTATGCCTACCCCTGTGACTTTATTCTAAGATGATTTTGGCAACGGCTGCGAGATCCTCAATATCGATTTTTTTGTCTTTATTGATATCCGCGTGTTTGGCTTCCTCCCAATCCGGACTTGTTGAATCCTTGCCGTACTGGGCGGCTACAATGCCAAGATCGCCAACGCTTACCTTGCCATCGCCATTGATATCTCCAGCTATTCCTGTTGCAGCAGGAGTCACTTCGATGCTAATCGACGATGGAGCAGCTTCTGTTTCCGCTCCGAGCTCATCCCCGAGTACAGCGGTCGAGACTTCGATTGTACCCGCAGCCGCTTCGGTCACATCCTTCGCCTTAAAGCTGAGCTCTAGCAATTTCGCATCACCAGTTACTCCATGATCGGCACCAGCACTAGCCAATATGAAGCGAATTTTGCCCGGCTCGCTTGTAATCGTTTCTATTAATTGAATACCGTCAATTAAAGATATTACAGACGTATATTCCATGACAGCAGCGTCGTATAGCACCGTAATGTCTTGCGCGTATACGCTTTGCGTTACATTTTTCAAACCTAATTGAATGTTGAATGCTTCACCAGATAAGGCTGCGCTTACCCCCGTTAGCTCAGTCGAAGCACCCTGCACTTCAAATGAGCCTGAGACGACTTGCGTTTCCAGCTTATTCTCAACCGCTTGCGTATTAAGCGCATTTCCATATGCATTGTAGGCTTTGAGATTAGCATCAAACGCTGCCTTCAACGTATAAGAGCCGGGCGCAAGCTCAGGGAATTCCGTTTCAAAGATAAATTCCGTGCCTGAGCCATTTTGGCTTGCCAATTGGAACACGACCGCCTTATCGCCGATTGTGCCTTTTAAGCTTTTGTCGCCGCTAAGCATCATATAATGATTAAATACTGCTTTAATCCGCAGCTTATCGTTTGCCGCATATCCGTCTGGCTTAGGCGCATCAATCGCAATAGCATTTAGCTTCGCTTCAGGACTGCTTCCTTGACGCTGCCATTTCAAATATTTTTCATTAAATTTGATAAAGCTCATTTGCTCGCTTCCGGTACCTTCATAGAATAGTCCAATTTCACCATTTGCTAGATTCGCTAGACTCGAATACGCATAATGACCCTCCTTCACCAGCTGCGAATATTTCCAATCGAACTCATATTTCGTTCTGCCATTCGAGTGCTTTCCGTTTTCAACGATCAAGCCCGCTTTGACCGTACCGTTGATTCGGCTTGACGAGCTTCCAGGGCTGGCAAAAATAACAGCTTCCTTCCCATCAATTTGTCCGTCATAGCGAATAGCCGTCATTTGACAGTAAGCCGCTGGCAGGCCGCGTTCGGTCACAACCTCCGAATCCCATGTTTCACCACCGTCAAAGCTTGTCGCAATTTGGGCAAAGCCCGAATAATTCCGCATGAACAGCTTCAGCTGGCCGTCCGGCATTTCAACAACCTGTGATTCTGTAAGCTCATTGCCTGTAAAAGTTCTTTCATTTAAAGTAACGCCGTTCACAATACGCCCTTCATTAGGCGATTCGCCGCGATGCCATGTAGCGCCATGATCATCGCTATAGATGACTGCGCTTGCTTGCGCGCTATTCTCATTCGTGAAGTAAACAGGAAAAACAAGTCTTCCCGCTTTATCCCCTTCAGTCAACTGAATGCCTGTTCCCGGTCCGGCTCCGAGGAAAGCCATCCACTCCTCTTTCATCCCCGGATTCATATCCACCGGACCTTCCCACGTTAGACCCTCATCATCACTGTGCCAAAGCTCAAGATAAGAAGTTCGAATCGGCTTTAAAGGCGAAGCTGGCAGGAAAATATGGCTTACCTTGACATCGTTGTTATACAAGTTTCGCTTCTGATCTACCTTGTACGTTGTTTTAACGTTTGAGCTGTCATACACCTCGCCATTTTCTCTTACGGTGTACTCGTTATTGCTTTGATCCTTAAGTATCAAATATTGCTTTCCATTTACCGTCTTAAAGCCGCTGCCTTTCACCGAGGTCGGATACCCTCCGCCATCGGGAAAGCCGAGAACCAGAGAAAAGATTCTTTTCGTTTCACGATCCTGCAGCAAAGCTTGATCAATATTGGATGCGTTTCCAGGATAGTCGTTAATGAGAACCCCGTTAGCTTCCCACGTCTTCCCATTGTCCAAGCTTCTTCTTACGAGCATATCGATGTTTGCCGGGGAATCACCGCCATGATTAATCCGTTTGTCGATACCTGCTAATAGCGTTCCGTCTTCCGTTTGCAGAAGCGCTGGAATACGGTATGCGTTAGAGCCGTATTGGCCTGGATAATAGACCGAGTACGGATCTGTAATCAAGGCACCCTCAGGCAAAGGGTTTTGAACCGGAGTTGTATTCGTTACTCCTGTAATGGCAAGGAGCTCCTGGTCGGCAATCGGTTTGCTGTACACCTCTGCAAAATCAATCTCGCCGTTAAATGCGTATTGATTGGAGCCAGCGGGTCTTTCCGTACGCCCCAATTGCGCGCTATTGGGCTCAAAAACATTGCTCATAAACTTTCTTGCCGATGTCGTGTCCGTTTTAACGAGCTTTCCATCAAGGAAATATTTATAACCCTGATTTTTGTCTACGACCAATGCCACCGTATGAACCTCATTCTGCTTCACGGCAATATCAGCTTTGACATGCGTATTGGATGCTGTCTGACCCGGCGCGTCTAAACGGTTTTCACTGCCAATGGCTGCCGGGGTAATGTAAAGATGAAAATGTCCGTTAGCCTTAGTACTATTGCTAAGCGAGAATAAAGACATAATCGAGGTGCCTGTATAACGAAATCTAACGATAATCGTTCCTTCCTCCAGCCCTTTCAGCGCATCCACTTTATCGTTCAGATTTGTATAGTTATTGTTGTAGATTTGCTGATTTTCTGCACGAAATACTAAGCTTGGATCAGGTGTCTCCAAGGGTTGTTCATTGGCCATTATCGTCGCAGGAAGCATGGTGAACATCAGGATCAATGCAAGAATGGCAGATGCAGCTCTTTTCAATGGATACAGCTCCTTTAAACCATATTTGAGTATCTCCTTACTACAAACTTAAAATCACCGTCCCTTAATCACTTATTTCGCATACCAGATCACTGCCTCCTATCTCTAGTTGCTTCAAATACCAGTTGTTACTTTATTTTATAGACTTTGTAAACATATCTAAATGATGTCTTTTGTTGTCACATTGATATTTATTGCTCTCATTTGCATTTCTTCTTTAATAGAAGGGGGAGCGCATGCTAATAGCTCATGCATCTCCCCCGTTTTGAAAATGTTATTCCAGCATTTTTCTAGCGACAGCTGCAAGATCTATGAGATCGATTGTGTCATCTCCATTGATGTCAGCATGCTTGATTTGAGCCCAGTCTGGACTAGATGAATTTTTACCATAATGCTTAGCAATAATGCCAAGATCCCCGATGCTAACTTTACCGTCGCCGTTAACATCCTCAGAATTCCCTTTCACTTCCGGCGTAACCTCGATCTCCATAGAGGCAAGACCTACGCTCGACTCGCTTCCCTCTGCATCCCCAAGCTCTGCAGCGGTAATCGCAACGTTTCCTACAGCAGTTTGGGATGTTTCCTTTGCACTAAAAACAATATCCAGCACCTTTGCATCACCAGTCACAGCATGACCAGCACCGACACTAGCTAGAATGAGCCGCAGAACGCCGGGCGAGCTGTGCTTCGACTCCAGCAGCTGGACGCCGTCCTTAACTGCTTCTGCAGATACAAAATCGAATCGATCTGCATCATAGCTGAGCCTAAAATCTTGCGCATAAACGGACTTCGTAACGCTTTTAAGGCCAACGCCTACAGTGAACGTTTTTCCGCTAGCAATGGACGTTGGTCCCGTTAGTTCTGTTGCCGGAAGCTCCGCTTCTTCGTCAAATGGGAGATACTCGAAGGCGTCAATCATGCCTATCGTATTAGATGAGGCGTTGTTTTTCGTTCCATTCACCACGACTTTTATCGTATGTGTCCCTTTGGACAAACCAGCCTTTTGAAATAGAATTTGCTGCTTGGAAGTAGCGGTCCCGTAGCCATCAATATTTTCAGCCGCTAATTCACCATCGATATAAACATTAATTAAACCATGGTTCGTTTGACGCGCGCTTATCAGCTTAATCTCTGTGCCTGCGAACGTAAATTCTGCATAGCTGCCTGCTGTGCTGCTAAAGGATTCCGTACCTTTATAATCGCCCGAATCATTGTAAGGTCCCCATGTCCCTGAATACACAATCGATGGGTCGCGATCATCTACTTTGATCGGCAAGACCGGAGGCTTCACATGCGATATGAAGCGGTATTGCTGCCCTGCTTCTGTGCCGAATGATACGACACCGTCTTTCATGATGTACTTCACCGTTTTATTGTCTGAAGCACGAACGATATCAAAGGAGCCTTGCTGAACAAAATCTTTATACTTCACTTTTGCTTCGTTCCCTTGTTTGGATGTAAGAGTTGCTTCCTTCAACACTGTGCCTTTCCATGTCATCGCTACCTCAAAGCCGCCCCTTGCGACTAAGCCCTTCACGCTTCCCGCCTCCCAGGCGGAAGGTATAGCCGGCAACAGGTCAATCGTTCCGGTATGGCTTTGCAGCAGCATTTCCGCTATGCCCGATGTCGCGCCAAAGTTTCCGTCGATTTGGAAAGGAGGATGCGTGTCAAATAGATTTGGCAAGGTGCTGCCTTTCAACTGCTCGCCAAGCAGCTTATGCGCACGGTCACCATCTTGCAGACGCGCCCATAAATTGATTTTGTTCGCCTTGCTCCAGCCTGTTCCGCCATCGCCGCGAGCATTCAAAGTCACCTTTGCCGCTGCAAACAAATCAGGCGTATCCACTTTATTAATGAGCGTGCCCGGATATAAGCCGATCAAATGCGAGATATGACGGTGCTGGTCGTTTGGATTGTCGATATCATTTTTCCATTCCTGCACTTGCCCCCAGTTTCCGACCTTCGGCAGCCACAACTTGTTCCGCTTCTCAATAGCTTCCAATCGCAAGTCATCATCCAAGCCTAATAGCTCGCTTGCTTCAATAAATTGCGTGAACAAGCCCCAGATAAGCTCTTGGTCGTAGGATACGCCGATTGCTACATCACCTTGCTCAGGAGAATAGGAGGGGGACGACACCAAGCTTCCATCCGAATCCTCTACCAAATATTCCAGCCAAAATTGCGTTGTTTCTTTAATAATGTCATACAATTGGCCTTTTAATAGATCGGTATCGCCGCTGAAAGCATAACGATCCCACACCTGCTGAACCATAAAGGCATTAGCTGCTGGCGACCATCCCCAATAAAAATCAGAGCCTGGAGCGGTATAGCCAAATGGATTGTTAACGGTATGAATGGCCCAGCCCTCTCCTTGAATACCATGCTGTTTTTTCGCCGTTACACGTCCCGGTTCACGCAGCGAATCAATGTAATCGATATAAGGAATATCCGTCTCTGCTAGGTTAACAACCTCAGATGGCCAATAGTTCATTTGCACATTAATGTTCGTATGATAATCGCTATTCCAAGGCGGATTGTTCACCTGATTCCACACGCCCTGCAAGTTTGCCGGAAGCGAGCCTTCCCGCGACGATGCAATCAGTAGATAGCGCCCATATTGGAAGAAAAGAGCCTCCAGACTTCTTTTCTCGCTCTCCGATGCGTTCGTTTTATATTTATTCAACAGCTCATCGGTAGACATTTCAGGCGTTCCACCGTTTAAATCAAGCGATACACGATCAAACAGCTCCTTGTAATCCGCGAGATGAGATGCGCGCAGCTGCTCATACGTTTTAGCTGCCGCTGCACTCATATTTGCTTCAACCTTCGCCTTAGGCGTTATATCGCTCTTGTAGGTTGGGAAGTTATTTGCGTAATCCGTAGCTGCAGTTAGCAATATAGTGACTGCGTTTGCCCCGTCTACTTTAATTTTCCCTCCGCTTGCTGTAACCGTTCCGCCCTCGTTTTTCACTTTAAGCTGAGCTTCATAGCCCATCTTGTTGCTAGGCACCAACCCTTTTAAAACTAAGGTGTCATTCCCTGAAGCCGTAACGGAATTGGAAGGCTGCGCGCCTGTAACGCGCACGTCAAAGCTGAGCGGATGGTTCCCTTCCGTCGTCAGCCTCATAACCATCACCTTGTCCGGATAGCTGAGAAAATACTCTCGCTTATACTGCACGTCATTTTGCTTGTAGGATACGCTTGCCGTCGCGTTCTGAATATCCAGCTCACGGCGGTAATCGTCTACATTGTTTGGTACTCCCACTCCGTCGTTCATCTTAAGCTCAGACAGTTGAATTTGCGTTCCGCCCTTGCTTACAAGATCAAATTTATAGTACACATAAGGCTGACTATTCGTAAACGTGTACGATTTCGTTTGCTTGCGGCTTGCAAATTCTTCATTGGTCCTTGTATCCAGTACCGTCCATTGCACGCCGTCATTCGAGCCTTTTAGCGTCCAGTTTTTCGGGTCGCGATTGGCTACATCATTCGCTGATGTAAATGAATAACTGGCGATCACCTTCGCCTCGCTGTACTGCCATTGAATCCAAAATGGCGGCTGGCCGTCACCGGAATACCATTTCGTATCGACGGACCCATCCGTAAGCTTCTCAATCCCTTCGCCGTAAGCCGGATTGGACGAGCTCGCTGTCACGGTAAAAGTCGCCTGCTTGTTGAAGTCCAGAAATACATCACCGAATGCTTGATAAGCTCCAAAGGATGAATCATTAGCGCCCATGTTGCCCGTAATGCGGCCCACCAGCGCTTTGGCCTCGTTAATCTTCCCCTCCTTCAGTAATGTTCGAATCGTCTCCACATGCGTTTGAGCGCCTTCTTTTATCCCGTATTGATAATTCGGGTCCGCACCGGGACCGCCGCTCCACAACGTCTTTTCATTAAATTGAATGCGCTCCTGATCAACGCCTCCGAAAACCATTCCGCCCATATGTCCGTTGCCGATCGGCAGCGCCTGCGTCTCCCAGCTAGCAGTCGGCTGGCGGTACCAGAGCGACAGATCATTCTCCGAGGGCGAAGCTGCTACCGCTCGTGCTGCGGCATCCGCAGAAACCTTCATTCCCAGCCCCCCCGATGTCGGTACGATATAGCTTGCAATAATGGAATAAGTCATCATTACCGATAATAAAAGTGCTGTTTTGGCTGCTATCCTATTTATTCCAATACTCATTTCATTAAATCCCCTCTCATGAGTCATATAGAGCAATTTTTGTTGCAATAGCTGCAAGATCCTCAATGCCGATCTTGCCGTCGCCATTGATATCCGCGCGCTTAACCTGCGCCCAATCCGGGCTTGTCGAATCCTTGCCATAATGAACCGCTGCGATACTCAGATCGCCGATGCTCACTTTACCATCTCCATTCACATCCGGGTTAGACGGAAGGCTGATCGGAGCAATATCGATGGTAAGGGAAGTGTGCGCAGCATTTGTTTCTATGCCCTCCGAATCGCTTACGATCGCCTGCGTCGTTTCGATTTTACCGGAAGCCGGCTGCTCGGTTGCCCTCGCCCGCCAAGTCATCTCGATGATTGCGCCATCCGAACGAATCGCATGCTCTGCCCCTTCGCTGACCACGATCAACCGTAACTGACCAGAGGTTCCTGACACGGTTTCGATCAATTTAACATGTTCCAGCTTGGAGTCTGCCTTAACGAATTCGAATCTGTCGGCATCATAACGAACGATGATGTCCTGCGCTTGCACCGGAGCCGTAACATGCTGTAAACCTAAATCAACCGTAAAGGTTTGCATCGATTGCACCGCTCCCGATCCGTTTAGCTTCATGCTCAAGGGCTGCGGCGTTCCATCATCCTCGATGCTAAAATGAATGTTATAAACGGTTGTTCGCTTGCCATCCTCCGATTTCACAATCACCTTCGCGGTAGACGGAGCCGAAACAACCGGCACGATCGTAACGCTTGAATTCCCCTCACCCTTTGCTGTAATTTGAGGAATGTCAGATCCGCTGCTAATAAGGGCGCTGTATTCATAATTTCCGCTAGTCTGCACAAACCCGTCAATTATGCTTTTGCCGTCTAGCTGAATATCGGAAACGCTCGGCTCGCTATTCGCCGATGGACGCTTCGATACGATTTTCAGCTCGGTAATGGCTAAGCTTTTACCTGTCTGAGCGGTCATATCCACCCTCAACGCCGACGTCTTAATACGATCGAAGGTGTAGTTGTTCGCTTTGTTCAATGATGGCGTCGAAGGCTCGCTCCTTAAATGAGTAACATCAACCCAGCTGTCGCCGGATTTATATTGGATCTTGAAACTAGCCGGATAAGATGTGCCGCTATCTGCGAACCAATGAATCTCCATGTTGTCCACATCGTATTCGGTAGGCTCGAAGTCACCAAAGGTGATCGATACCCAGTCGCCGGAACGCGGTACGCTTTGCCAGTTCGTCCAACGATTATGAGGCTCTGCCGAGTAAGAGATGACATCATCATTAATCGCTTCGATTCTGTCAGACGATCCAGCTCCTCTGTTCGTGAAAGAAGCTTCTGCTTTCGGGTATTCGTAACCATTTTTCGCTCTGCTAATATTTTGCTGCTCACCAACTTGGTCGGTTACTCTAATGCTCGCCTTCGCTTTAAGCTCAATGCCTTCTACATGGCCTTCAAGCTTAAAAATTCCAACCGATTCTAAGCTGCCTGCCAAAATATCTGCCCATACAACCGCCATCTGCTCTGTCGTGCCGTCACTGAAATAGACGGTTAACGTTGCCGGCAAATTAGGTTTTTGACTACGCAATGCCGCTTTGGAAACTTGCTCGACAGCAACAGCACCCTTGACGATGACCTTGGCCTGAGCCTTGATATTCGTCCCTGCAACTACGCCCAGCACGCCAAACTCGCCTAGCTTCGCGTATTGAGCAGGTGCAATATCCCCCCATGTAACGTTGACGTTTTGAGGGAGTCCCGTTTTAAAATGAGCAACAACCGTTTCAGGAAGAACAGGAGCGATGCCCCGATCTACGATAACCGTAACCGGCTCCAAGCTCTCAATTACTTTCTCTGCCGTATTTTTAGCAATCGTAATCAACAGCTCCGGCGTCGTTACTGTAGAGCCCTTGTACGTTGCTGTTGCCGTAACCCTTACCTCTCCTTCACGCAGCGCATAGAGCTTGCCATTTTCAATCTTGACAATATTAGGGTCAAAAGCAAACGTTGGGTTTAATCCGGTTAAATCAACCCCATCTCCATTTTCAAGCAGCCCGCTAACCTTCAAGTCAATCACATCGTCCGCAATAATAGCGGTTTTCTCTACTTCCAGCTTTGCAGAAATCAGCTTAGCCTCTTCCATCCATGTACGGATGACATATTCGGAGCTTACAAGTCCGTTCTCCGAGGTTACGTAAATTTTAGCTATTCCAGGGAAAGAAAGTGCTGGCAGTATGGTTACTGTTGCATGATCCGCACCAACAGCTTCCACTACCGGAAGCTCACTTCCGTAAGGCAAAGCAAGCTCATAATCATGCTTCGTGGCACTAAAGTCCGCTAAAGCTTCGCCATTGACGGTAATCCCGCTAAGATTAGCGGTCGCACCCATCGCAATCTGATCCGCATAAATTTCAACCTCCGTCAACGCCACATACTTGCCGGCTTGCGAAGGAGTCATATGAAATTTCAGCTTGCTCGTCGTTACGGAATCAAATCGGATCACGTTCTTCTGAACGACATAAGGCGACGGGTTCGTTTGATTTTTCACATCTGCCCATGCCGTGCCATTCCAATATTGCACCGTTACCGTACCGGGCACTACCGTCCCGGAATCCGTAAATACGAACAAATCTAATTCGTTTACAGAGTAGGCCTTCCCAAAATCGACCGTAATAGAATCGCCCTCATTACGGGGCGTTCGGGTCCAATTGGTCCAACGATTTACTGGATTGTCGTTATAGCTCTTAATTCCGTCGTTAATATGAGCCAAATTATCGGCCGGATTCGTGAAAGTGGCTTCGAGCTGCGGAAATAACGAGCCTTCCTTGCGCAGCATTATATTCGCCTGCTGGCTTTCGCTTGTCACTCTAATCGCCGCTTTTGCACGAATGGCCGTTTCGCTTACATTTCCCTCAACGATAAAACTGCCCGCCTGATTTACTTTGTCTGCAGGTATTGCATCCCAGTTGACAGGAACATTCTTCACAGAATCATCGCTGTAGAGCAAGCTGACTTGCGATGGCAAATCAGGAAGCACGCCAACTTTTGTCACAATTGCAACGGGTTTTACAGCAACAATGCCCATAACTGTCACATTAGCGACTGCTTTTTCCGTAATGCCTTCCACCGTACCTTCAATCGCAAACTTACCGATTTTAGCGTAAAGGGATGGATCAACCGCTGCCCAACTCACTTTTTTGGCGGAGACCGATGAATTGCTGTAATAAACATTGACCGTTGCTGGCAATACAGGTTGTTCATTCAGGCCGGTAGTCACATGAATTCCTTCGATTCCAGCCACCATCAGTTGATCGTCCTCGGGGATCGGCACAGTAAACACCGTAGTCGAAGCTCCGAGAAGTCCAGAGGAAGCTGCGGTCAATGTGATTTCGCCTGCCTGATTATCCGATTGGATAATAGCCAATGCTTTGCCGCTGAACGCCTTCCGTTTATTGTCCTTGAATCTCTCGACGCTGGCCGCATTGCCATTATCTACACCAGCTAGCTTGCCGCCTCCTGATAAGGTGAAGTTTACGAGATTGTCAGCGGTAGGCACGATGATCCCTTTGCTGTCAACAACATCTACCGTTATGAAGGACAAATCGCTGCCGTCCGCCGTGATCACATGACGATCAGCTGTCAGCTTCAAGGCAGCCGGAACGCCCGCAGTTACAACTTTATCTCTTGCAATAATCTTGCCCGCTTCGTCTTTGGCAACCGCTTCCAACGTACCCGCTTGGAAAGGCACCGCCCACTCCAAATACGTCTTTCCTTCCACAGTTTCTTTATAAGGGGCTCCCCATGAGGTGGTCTTGTTCACATAGCTTCGCTCGCCCAGCGACTTGCCACCAAGCAGCAGTTCTACCTTATGAGCGTTCGAATAAGCTAGTACCCGAACCGTTTGCCCTTCTGTCCAATTCCAATGAGGCAGAAGATGCACCATTGGCTCTGCCTTCCATTGACTTTGGTAATAGTAGAAAATATCTTTCGGAAATCCAGCCGTATCCACTGCGCCGAAATAAGAGCTTTTGGCCGGAAATGCGTTGTAATAAGGTGTCGGCTCGCCGATATAGTCAAATCCTGTCCATATAAACTGTCCGGCGATATGCTTCAAATCTCTGTCCCATTTCCAAGCATCCTCCGCCGTACGTCCCCAGCCCACATAATCGTTGTCATAGGAGGATTGCTGCATATCCGCATATTTCGTGCTCTGATTATAAGCGTACGGATGTGTGTATACCCCTCTCGAGCGTGTTGCAGACGAGGTTTCAGCGCCATAAATTTTCCAGCTTGGGTTTTGCGCATGATAGCCGGCATAATTATTTTCACTGTAGTTCAGTCCGACAACGTCCACCGCATCCAAAATTTCCTTAACGAAGCTATTGATCGGCGTGACATTTACCTTGTCGCCTCTCGTTTTGTCTTCGCCGATTGTTGTTGGACGGGTCGTATCGACCTCCTTCACCCAACGAACAAGATTGCGGGCAGTAGATACCCCGTTTGCATTGGTCGTATCATAAATTTCATTGCCTAATGACCACATGATGATAGACGGTTCATTCTTTCCTCTATCTACCATTTCCTTAACGTCATGCTCTGCCCATGAAGAAAAAAATCTACTGTAGTCATACGTCTTTTTCGACTGATTCCAAGCGTCAAAAGCTTCCTCGATCACAAGCAGCCCCAATTGGTTGGCAGCTTCCAGCAGCTCAGGCGAGGCTGGGTTGTGAGTAACCCTAATGGCGTTCACACCCATATCCTTCATGATTTGCATTTGCCTCTCTACAGCGCGAGCATTCGTTGCGGCTCCAAGGGCACCAAGATCATGATGCATAGATGCTCCATGCAGCTTCATGTATTTTCCGTTTAAGGAGAAGCCTTCATTGTTATCCAGCTTAAAATATCTGGCGCCAAAGCGAGTTTGATAGGTATCTACAAGCTGTTCATCAACGAAAACTTCGGATTGAAGCGTGTACCTGTATGGGTTATCGATGCTCCACAGCGTCGGATGCTCAATGACCGCCTTATCCTCGAAGAGAGTAACCTTACCGCTTGCAGCTGTTGCCGGGTTCGATTCGACTGTCGATACCGCCGTCCCATCAGCTGCATAAATCGTTGATTTTACTTTTACCTGTGCCGGCTTGCCTGAATCATTGTTAACTTTTGTCTGAATCTTTACATCTGCTCTGCCCTCGGCGTAGTCGGCTTCTAAATTTGGCGTAGTCACGAAGGTGCCATATCTAGCCACATGAACGGGGTTCGTAACGGTTAAATATACATTTCTGTAAATCCCGCTGCCCGAATACCAGCGGCTGCTTGGCTGGGTGTTATTCACCTTCACCGCAATTACATTCTCTCTGCCATCCGTGTACAGTTTATCGGTAATATCATAGGAAAAAGCATTATAGCCATAAGGGTATGTACCTATCTGCTGCCCGTTTAAATAAGTGGTGCTGTTCATATACACGCCGTCAAAATCAATCGAAATACGCTTTCCTGCCATTGATGATGGGATCGTAAAGGCTTTGCGGTACCAACCGATTCCGCCGTCCAGAAATCCCCCTTCATGGGTCGCGGGCGAATTCGCGTTAAAATCAAGCTCGATGCTCCAGTCGTGAGGTAAATTAAGCTGCCGCCACGAAGAATCATCAAAGCCCGGTGCCTGTGCTCCTACGATACTGCCGCTAGTTTCTCTTTGAAAAAGCCAGTCGTCGTTAAAGTTCATTCGCCGTTCTGACTCGAAGTCAGTGCTGCTGTCGGTGCTATCAACTACCGGTAGAACCGTCATTGCAGGATCTCCCGCTGCCCGGGCAAAAGCCGGAAGCGTAAAGCTGGTAACTAGCATAGCTGTCATCAAGCAAAAAGCTAACCCTTTTTGTAACCATCGATTAGGCCTCATATGATTTCCTCTCCAATTCAAATAATAGGGAGAGGGGAAAAACTGCTCTGCGCAGCATTCCCCCCTATTTCAATCCATTACGTTAAAATTTTTGTAGCAATAAATGCGAGATCCGCGATATCAATCTTATTGTCGCCGTTCACATCTGCTGCTTTAGCTTTCGCCCAATCCGGGCTTGTCGAGTCCTTGCCATAATGAGCGGCTGCGATGGCGAGATCGCCGATGCTGACTTTGCCGTCTTGGTTGATATCGCCTGGTATTCCTTGTTCAGCAGCTGTCACTTCAACGCTGTGCGCGGAAAGCGCCGCTTCCAATTCGGTGCCGCTGCCGTCGCCAAGAGTTGCCTTCACTACCTCTATATTTCCTGTAAGCGTTTTCTCAATATTCCTCGCCTTAAAACCCAGCTCTACCACTTGCGCAGCCCCATTGATTGCATGCTCTTGACCTCTACTAGCAAGAATGAGTCGAATCTTCCCCGGCGTTGCCGCTGCGCTTTCAAGAACCTGAACGCCATCGATCAATGAATGAGCATCCACGAATTCCATGACTTGTGCATCAAAGCTTAACGTAATGTCCTGAGCATACACATTTTGAATAGCGCCGCTTAGACCTAGCCGGACCTTGAACGGTTCTCCGGCTGGAACATTGACCGCTCCCGTTAGCTCCGTCTTCGCATTCTCGCTTTCCGTTTCGACTGCTTCTCCGAATAGTTTGAAGTCCCAGAAACTTGCTTTGGTGCTAACGTTAGGAAGCCCTGTCACTGAAATTTTCACATAACGCCCCACGCTGCTGACATCATCCTTCAGCACGGCTCCAGCTTCCGTATTGTTCATGCGATCAACGGCAATATCCCATTTTTCGCTGCCCTCAACCCGCACTTCAATTTTGTATTTGTATACTTGATCGCTTTTTTCAAAAGAAATCGATGAGGACTTCATCAAATGTCTGCTCCCCAAATCGACCGTCCATTCATGGTCTGGATTTACGTCTAATGCAGTCCATTTCGTTGCCATGCTGCCGTCATTGCCGTTTGATGTAGGAAAGTCCGGTCCCTCGCTGTCGGAGGATGCTGGTTTCCCGCCTGCTATCTCGTGTGCAATAGGCTGCGCAGTCACTTCGATTTTGTCAAAATCAGGAGAGTAGGAGCCTGCGCTGGTGTTGCTGAACCTGATCGTATTCATGCCTTCGTTTAAATCCACGTTAATCACACTTGTGCGAACACTGCTCCAACCTCCCGATGCGGTCATGGACAGATTTGAAAAATGAATGCCGTTCACATATAATTCTGTGCTTCTGGCATCACCGCTAACGTAACTAATCGTTACCTGATAGGAACCTGCTGCCGGAGCAGCAATGTTGTTGAATTGAAGTGAGTTTGCAGTGCCGTTTCCTACATAACCAACGACTGAACCGCCTGAAGCTTCAGGCACGGCGCGCAGTTTAACCGCTCCGCTTAGCGTATTTCCGCTAGCTTCAGCTTCATATTTTACTATCGCCTGCTCTTCCGGCTGTTTAGGATTGTAGGTTCCGCTCACTTTCAGCATGACGCTTCCATGCGCGGGAACGGTGTCGGAGTAGCTGTAGGCAAAATTGCCCTTATCTTTGTGCTTCCATAGATCACGTACCGAGAACGTGTTCAGCAAGCCCATCTGGTCGGCGTTAACCGTCATCTTCACCGGAGCATTAGAGCGATTAAGCAGAACAACGGCTCTTTCGCCGCTCGTTTTGCTTCCCAATGGCTTGGCGTATACTTGCAGGCCTGGCGTTGATTCATCTACCCTCTTGCCTTGAATGCCAGCCGGATCTTGGTTTACAGCTATCACTTCAGCGTTTTTGACAATAGATGCAAATTGGCTGCTGTAAGAGCTCGGGTCATCCAAAGTCGTTACATCCAAGCCGAGCATAAGCGGAGAGGCTAGCACCGACCACATGCTGAAGTTGGATACAGATTCATCGAAGCTCAAGCTTCTTCGCCCAACCTTATCTGAGATAACGCCAACCTCCAAGCTGTCAGGATCATTAAAATGGCCAGGCCCTGCAACATCGGCATGCGGAACGGTCTGATCGATTTCATAGAGCACGCCGTCCCAATAATCGCCTTGATTGTCGATATCGTATCCGACTCTCCATGTATGGCCGATTGCCGGAGCCCAGTTCCAAGGCTGCTGTTGTCCCCACTCGCAAATATTAAGAAGGATATCCCGCTTCGGGTTCGCATTTTTCAATGCTTCGGCGAATTGCTCATATTGAGTCTTGAAGTCTAGACCTTGTGCATTGGCTCCGCAAGCATCTACTTTGACATAATCAAACCCCCATTCCGCAAATTGATTTACATCTTGCTGGTAATAACCGTAACTGCCAGTTTGACCTCCGCAGCCTATATTACCGATATCCGTGTAAATCCCAATCTTGAGCCCTTTACTGTGAACATAATCGGCAAGCTCCTTCATCCCATTAGGAAATCTGGCAAGGTTGGGCTGCAAGGGCCCGTTGCCGTTCCTTTTGCCTTGCCAGCCATCATCGATATTGATATATTCGTAACCCAAATCTCGTAAACCGCTGCTAGCCATGCTGTCGGCTACATCCCGAATCAGCTTGTCGCTCACATTGAAACGTACCGCATTCCAAGTGCTGTATCCCATCGGCGGTGTAGCAGCTAGGTGGTCATTTGGCTTATGCGATGCAGATGCCTTTAGCGGAGCGATGCCGGTAAGGCATGTCGTTACGAGCAAGACCGCGCTTACTATAGCCATAAAATATCTTTTTGTTCGTACAGCTTTCATCTTAATTGCCTCCAAATGCTCGTTATTTGGTCAGCCGCTTCCGCAGCGGCGGAAGCGGCCAACCGGCCAATAAATGAATTTATATGAGGCTTACAGCTCAATACCTAACCAATCATCTTTTTGGCAACTTCCGCTAGATCGATGATGTCGATAATACCGTTTTTATCAAGGTCCATATGCTTGATTTGTGCCCAATCCGAGCTTTCCTTACCTTTGCCGTAATGAACAGCGATAAGTGCCAAATCTCCGATGCTAATTTTTCCGTCGTTGTTCGTATCGCCAGGAATTCCTGCTTCAACAGGGATGACCTCTACGCTCATAGAAGAAGATTTCAGTTTCGTCTCCATTCCATTCTCATCGGCGAGTGTAGCGTCCGTTACAGTCATTGTTCCAGTCACCGCTTCCTCGCTGTCCTTCGCTTTGAAGCTCAGTTCCAGCACCTGCACATCTCCAGTCAGTGCGTTGGCTTCACCTGCGCTTGCAATAATAAAACGAATCTTGCCCGGAGAAACCGTCGTCGTTTCAATAAGCTTCACGCCATCAATTAACGACTTAGCTGAAATAAACGCCATAACAGATGAATCAAAATCGATAACAATATCTTGCGCATAAGCCTTGTTTAAAACATTTTTTATTGCGAACTGAACAACAAACGGCTCTCCGCTCTGTACACTTGCCTTGCCGGACAGTTCAGTTTGCGGCTCTGCGGAAGCTTGCTCTACTTGAAACACGGTTAATTCCGCCGCCGAAGCAAACTCGCCAATGCCCTGAATCGCTTCCAGCTTCACAAAAGCAGCCTCGATCGGTTTGAAATTAGCTTCCTTCAACAAGTTGTTTTTGAGCCATGTACCGCTCGTTACCTTCGTATACGTCACGCCATCGATGCTTGTGTACACGTTGTAGCCGGTAATGGTTCCATTGCCGGAATCAGGCCTTGGCAAGTAACCGAGCTTACTAATTTTGAACGTTCCGCCCAAATTCACAACAATCGACTGCGGCAGCGGATCAACGTTGAACCACTTCGTATGCCAATGCGTATCCGGATCTCCGTCAAGCGCATACTTCGGATCATTGGTACCTGTTTGCGTGCTTGTTGCCGAAGCGCTCATCTGGCTTTGCGGAATTTCAACTAGATTCTGCTGACCAGTTACAGTGACTTCACTCGTTGCCGAGAAGCCTCCGTCTACAGTCGTCACGGTAATCGTCGCTGATCCCGCGCCCATCGGCGTAACCTTGCCTTTGTTGTCAACAGCAGCCACACCTGGGTTACTGCTTACCCACGTTACCGCTTTGTTCGCTGCTCCTTCAGGCTCTACGCTAGCGATCAGCGTGACCGGCTCATCGAGCACATTCAGCGCCAGAGTCTCTCGATCGAGCGTTACGCCAGTAGTCTTCTGATCCCCGTTTAATGGCATACCGAATAATTTAAACTCGGAGAAGCTAGCTTTCGTACTCGCATCCGGCAGACCCGTAATCGTTATTCTCGCGTATCTGCCTTGGCTGCCGAAGTTATCCTTCAGCACAGCCCCAATGGTTGTGTTGCTTGAACGGTCAACGACCGTAATCCAATTTGCACTTCCGGCTTCTCTCACTTCAATCTTGTATTTATAAAGCTTATCGCTATGCTCGAAGGAAACCTCCGAGGATTGAATCGCGTACATGCCGCCTAAATCAACGGTCCAAGTATGGTTAGCTGACGCATCGTTTGCAGACCATCTGGTGTCCAAATTTCCATCATTTCCAGCGGCTGCCGGGAATGCTGGGTCCTCGCTGTCGGCAGCTGCAGCTTTACCTTCTGAAATGAGCTCGATTCCAGGCGCCTCCTTCGGCGCTTCATAAACATCAAGCTCAGTAGCGGATACGAAGCCGCCTACTGCAGCTACTGCTTCCAGCTTCACATATCGGGCAGAAACGGCATCAAAAGAAACATATTTTTTCAAATTGTTTCTAATCCACGTTCCACTGGATATGTTCGTATACGTTTGGCCGTCTGTGCTGACATATAAGTTGTAAGAGGTAATCGTTCCGTTTGCAGCGTCCTTGCGCGGCGTATAACGGAACTGACTGATCTCATAAGCCTTGCCAAGATCAACAATGATCGCTTGCGGCAATTTATCCGACCCGTCCCATTTCGTATGCCACACGGTATTCGCATCGCCATCGATTGCTTTGGAAGCCTCGCTTCCAGGCTGGAAGCTTATTGCTGAGGCGCTCATCCCTTTTTTCGCAATCGGCGTGGGCGCAGGCTTCAGCAGATCCCGGTACACATTGATCTCCGCCGCAGAAGCAAAGTTCCCTACTCCCGCAGTCGCTTCCAATTTCACATAAAGGGCTTTAACGGTATCAAAGGTATCGACCTTCTCCACTTTATCGGCCTTCCATTGTCCGCTGCTCACTAGCGTGAAATTCGTTCCGTCCAAGCTGACGTACACGTTGTAGTCGGTGATGATCCCGTCTGTGCCGCCGTATTGCCTTGGCAGGTATTTGATCTTATTTACAAATTGTTTGAATCCTAAGTTCAGCGTCACCGACTGCGGCAATTGCGCGCTGCCATTCAGGGCAGTGCTCCAGATCGATTCGAAATTGCCGTCAAGCACGTTGGATGCAGGAGCAGAAGCATCCGCATTCGTTGCCGTTGCAATCATATCGTCCTGCGGAATTTTGCTCGGATCCGTATCTGTCGTAGGCAATTCAATAGCAACCGCATCAACAAGAGGTGTCGTATCAGCCGTGAAGCCGGACACCTTCAATTCGAAGCCTTGGTTAGTAGGCAAATCCGATGTTTTAACAAAAAGAATGCCTCCTTTGTCCTGCGCATCGTAATACCAGCCGCTTGCTGAAGCATCCCAAACAGACTTCGTCGCAAGCTCCGAAGAGCTGGATGCATCAACAGAAACGGCAGTCGGCTTATTGGGCATGTGTATCATAAATTGATTCGTACGCGAAGCAAGCTTACCTTTATAATCACCTATGCTTGCACCAACCTGAACGACAAGATCTCCTGTCCCTTGCTCAGGCGCTATCGAGGTAATCAGCGTTTTAGCAAACTTCCCATTGCGATGTTCTTTAGTCACGCCGTCATCCTCATACATTTCAAAGCTTGACGTTTGATATGGATAAATATCGTACGTAATCGGATTCGGCAGAACTTGACCATCATAAAGCGACTCTGGGTACATCGGAATGATCGCTCCGCCCTTTACTAGAAGCGGCAGACGACCAAGCGGCGCCTCATATTCATCCAGCATTTTGGAGCCGTAATGCGCTTCTCCCGTCCAATAATCCGTCCATTTGCCTTTTGGTAAATAAATGCCGTTTCTGCTTGAGGTATCTGAGTATACAGGCGCTACCAGCAAGGAACCGCCGGACATAAATTGATATTGCGTGAGCAGTCCCTTCGTATTCGGATCGTTAGGATATTCATAAACCATTCCTCTAACCATTGGCGCCCCTGATTCATAGGCTTCATTTAGATAGGTGTAGAAATAAGGAGTCAGCCGTTCTCTTAATTTCAAAATATCCCGATTGTAGCTCGTATAAGGCTCGCCCCAAACCCAAGGCTGTTTGTCCTTCGAAGCCCAGCCGGACATGCTCATCAGAATCGGCGTGAACGCCTTCCACTGCAAGTCCCGCACATACGTTTTGGCGCTTCCGCCAAATATGCCATCCACATCACCTGTCGCATAAGGGATGCCAGAGAGCCCAGCACCGATCAACGTCGGAATGTGGAACCGGATATATTCCCAATCCCCCGACTGATCGCCCGACCAAACGGTGGAATACCGCTGTGTCCCCGCCCAGCCCCCGACGGACCAGACATAACCCCGCGCATCCGAATTATTTTCAATGCCCTGGAACGCTTGCTTCGTTCCGTTTAAGGCGAAGTCATAGCCTGGTCCGACCCAAGCGACATCAAGCTTGGCGAGCCTTGTTCCGTCCACGCCGACCTCCTGCGCAATGTTGGCAACGCCGTTTTGCGTCCAAAGCCCTGTATGAAAGCCTAACTTCTCCAGCTCATCTACCGTTTTGCCTAGATCGGTGTAGCCGCAGCCATAACCGTCATTCGGCAAAATCCACGCGCCCGGCATATCATGATCCCGATACGCTTTGGCAACTTTGTCTACGACGTCAATCGTCGTCCCGGGAGCTCGGTTATAACAGTTCGCATCTCCAAAGCCCATTCCCCATCTTGGAATCAAGCTAGGCTTGCCCGTCAGATCGGTATAGCCATTCAAAATGTCTTTCATCGTGTCACCGTAAAAATAATAAGCATCAAAGTTTTTTTCATTATGAGTCAAAGAAACGATGCTATCGAAATCATAGGCCCCCGTCTGGAACGTATGGCGCAGCACGCCATAACCAGCAGTACTGATGTAAAAAGGGGACGGGTTCGACACGGTGCCGCTTCCCCAGTTGCCGTATTTATTTGCGATGTCAATTTTTTGGCCTCGGTGCGAGAAAAAACCGTTTTGCATCCCGCCGCCATAAAAATATTCATCATCGCCCCGAACGAGCTTCTGCGTCGTCGATGAATCATTGTAGGTTAATCCGCTCGCTTCCTCCCATACAAGCGTTGTATTATCCTTTTTATACATGGCGAACTTTAGAGAGCTTTTGTTCGCGCGCAGCACAAATTTGTTAGTCTCCATCTTGTAATAAGCGCCCTCATCGGACCACGAAACCGTAACTGCCCCAAAGTCTTCCTTAATGACAATAGGCTCAGCAGGCTTAGCTGACGTTTTCCCTTTCAATTCGGTAAACTGGCCTCCGGCTCCGAGCCATATGCGTACCATATCGTCCTTCAAGAAAATAACTTTGACCTTATCGCTGCCAGCGGTTATCGTAAACGTTTTATCATCCGTTTTTTCAAAACTTGTGATCTTTCCAACAGCGGCAGCATTGACGGCATGAGGATTAAACAATAAGAGCGTTGCCGCCAGCATGACTACAAAAACAAACGCAAACCCCCAGCGATATTTGAAAATGGTCACTTAATCTCCCCCGTACGGTTAGTGGACAGACAAGGTACAGCGTGCAGCATGCGCCACATTAAGCACCTTGCCATGTCATTTTCCATTGGTTATTGGTTGCTTGATCTATTCCAATATTTTTTTCGCAATAAACGCAAGATCGTTAATGTCGATCATGCCGTCATTGTTCATATCTGCCCGCTTCGCTTGCTCCCAATCCGAATCAGCCGGCGTTTTTCCATAGTTCGCCGCAACGATAGCAAGGTCGCCTATGCTGACTTTGTTATCACCGTTCAAGTCTCCCGGAAGTCCTGGAAGCTCATTCTCGAAGTTAACCTCAGCTGTGGATGAACCTGCCTTAAATTCCTCTCCGCTGCCAGTGCCAATCAAAGCGTCCGACACGATTATGGTCCCCTTTAGAGGCTGTTCGAGCTTCTTCGCCGTAAAGGTAAGCTCCGCAATTACCGAATCTCCGGCTATTCCATGCTCTCCCCCTTGGCTGGCCAAGAGCAGCCGGACGGAGCCCTCTCCCTTCTTCACCTCCAGAAGCGCAACGCCATCGATCAACGATTCAGCCGACGCAAAGTCCATTAGGCTGGCATCATACTGGATCGTAATGTCCTGTGCATAAACTGACTCGGTTACACTTTGAAGACCGAAGCTGACTTTGAACGGCTCACCGTACGTTACCTTGCTTGGAGCCGTGATTGTTGTAGATAAAGCTTCTGTATTTGCAGGTATTACCGTCACTTTGCTGACAGCTGTAAACCCGCCTGATTCGGTCGTGACCGTTATATCGGCACTGCCCGCTCCAATCGCCGTTACGATTGCCTTGCCATTTGCGACAACGACCTTAGCCACAGCCTCATCGCTGCTCGCCCATGTTGTTTTTTTGTTCGTTGCGCTTCCTGGCAGCACTGTGGCAACAAGCTCCGCCGTTTCCCCTTTTTTCAATTGAATGGACGGTTTATCCACTTTAACGCCCGTTACCAGCACTTCAGCAACATTATTGTTAAATTGGAAATCGTCAAAAGCAGCAATCGTTGAACCGAATACCCGCGCACCCATTTTGCCCTCTTCAATTGGAAGATTAGGCAAAGCGCCTTCAAAGTATGTCGTTCCATTTACCATTAGCGTTATAAACGATCCCTCGAATTTGACCTTTACCGTTGCCGTTTCGCCCTTTCGCAGCATTGCGCCTTGCTCGGAGGTCATCGCTCCATAGCTGTCCTGCGCGTTTACCCAGTACCAGCCGCGCTGGTCAAAGCCAACTGAAGCCCACGATCCTTCATTCGCATACCGGAAAATAATACCCGCACGAATTACATCGCTCTGCGGAGTCACTTTAAATTCGATCTCGCCGTTTTTAATCGCTGGAGAATTTCCATCCACAAACACGTTGCTAATGTTATTAGCAGTAAGCTTCAATGCATGCTGGCCTGCATTCCCCGGATCATCCACGAGGGCCATGCTGCCGCCTCCAGCCCCAATCGCATGATTCCAGCCTTCCAGTGTATTCGCTTCGAAATTTTGCTTATAGCGCACTGGGATCGGGACCGGAACAGGATCATTCGGATTCGCTGGATAAACCTCGAATTCATATAAGGAATAGCCGTATTGCCCTATGCGCTTCGTACCCTGCATACGTACATATTGCGCGCTTTCCGTTGGAAATTTAACGATTTCCACGCCGCCAAGGCCCGCGCTGGTGGAATAAACATCACGCCAGGAAAGAGCATCATCCGAAACTTGAATCTTATATCCCTTGGCATTGGCATTCTCCCATTTCAGAATGACCTTGCCAATATCGATGGATTGACCCAAATCCACATAAATCCATTCATTGTCCGTATATTTCGATGACCAGCGTGAAGCGCTGGATTCAATCTCATCGAAGGCTAGACCCGGTTGGAAAGCGCTGACTTCAACGGAAGAAGCGGTTGCCGTTTTATGTGCTGCTGCATTGACAGTCCAAGGCGGCGAGCCTGCTGCTTCACCAATCTCCTTGCCAGACAGCGCACGGTCATAAAGCTTGAATTCATCCAAAGCTCCCAGGAAGGAATTTGTCTTGCTTCCGATGGAAGCCGAAGGGAGCAGCGTCGTTTCGGTTAAGGTGCTTTTAAGCTCCCCATCAATGAACAAGGAGGTTCCGAGCAAATCTCCACGGAAAGCGACATGCACCCACCGTCCTGTCGGAATGGCGGAATTGAAGGTAAAATCAAAACCCTCGCGCGAGAATCCGGCGTTAACGCTGCCCTTTTGTTTCAGCTTAAGCATGCCGTATTCTGATTTCAGAAAAATCGCTTCCTCCGATTGCGATTGGTCATCGAGCTTAACCCAAGCCGCTGCCGTCCAAGGAAAGCCTTTTACCGTCAAACCTGTCTCAATCCGATCTGTCTTGCCATCAAAAATAACCGCTTTGCCTATCTTCCCTTCATTCGTCCAATCCGCGTCCTTTAGCGTACCGTTGTATGAATTGCCGGATTGATCCGCTGTCGATGTTGCATTCCCTTCGTCAAAAGAATAATGAACGACTGTTTCTCCAACCGAATCTACCTCATGCAGAAGATCGTTTCCTGGCCCAATGCCAAGCAGATCGCTAAGCTGCTTGAACTCGCTAAAGGTGGAGTCGCTCGATTGTCCTCTCCACATTTTTTCCGCCATCACAGGCATAGCATGCTTGACGCGATCATGGACATCAGCCGCGCTTACCATCTTGCCAAGCTTATCGTTCCATACCGCGAACATGCCGCCAAGCAGATTGGGGTCCCCGTCTTGCAAACGGAGATTGCTGCCGAAATAGGTAGGCTCCCAATTGTTGTAGAGCCAATTCGTATCCAAGTAATCACGGTAATAGCCCGCCTTTGGCACCATGTACAGGTAGCCATCTACGGTATTAATGACTTTATAGCCCTGTGCGGACGAATCGACTGGATTTTGCCAGCCATTGTTCCAGATATGCGTAATAATGTCCTTGTCAACCGGCGTCGTTCCTGTGAATAGCGATAAGCTGCCCCACATTCTGGATACTTTCCCTTTGCTTTTTAAATACGCGTTCATTTGATTAAGATATTGCCTGTAATACTCGAAGGTCGTTCTATCATTTCGATCAAACTCGTCGGCGCCAAAATGAATCTCTTTGCTGTCAAACCATTGATTATCCAAATATTCGTCCATGACCTCTTTGACAAATTCGATCGTTTCCGGACGAGTAATATCCAAATGATCGACAGGCAGATTATCTTTCACGAGATCTGGCCTAACTTTCGTCAGCGCCAGCGCATGGCTAGGCGATTCAAATTCAGGCGTAATGTTGAGCCCGCGAACGCCGGCTAGATCTTGAAGCTCACGAAATTCCTGCTTCGTATAGTGCCCATCCTTAGCCGTCAATTCGGGGTACTTGGTGTTCACCAAGCGAAAGGCAGAATATTTATTCCAGTTCAGCCTGCTCGTATCCGAGAAGATCTCATTGTCATTGAGATGCAGCTGGAAATCGTTCAGCTTGTAATAGGACATCATCTTTACATATTCCTTGAGATCGCTCATCGGGAAAAATTTACGTGCTACGTCCAGCATGAAGCCGCGTTCTTGGTATTTAGGAAAGTCCTTGGCGATCCCTTTCACGATGCTCGACTTCAAAGAATCCTGCTCCAAAATTTGCAGCGCTGTTCTCGTTCCGTAAAAAACGCCCTTCGTCGTATTCGCTTTTATTTTCACGTAATCGCCAACCTCAAACGTATAACCTTCATCGCCAATCGCGTTATCTCTTGTGCTGTTTACCCCAAGAACGAAGTCACTCGTTAAGGCTGGCTGACCGCTTGCAATCGGAATATCCTTACCCGTTATTTCTTTCAGATCGTCTTGGAACACTTCCGCTACCGATGTTAAATCATTGGTCGCTAGAACAATGCGCGAGTTATTTGTCAGCGTGAAGGAGCCGCTTCCGCCCGTCCACTCCTGTAAGCTTGGTATGACCTTCGGCTTAGCATTGACGGCAGCTTCTGCCGCACCAGCTGACTGTAGAGGTATGGAACAAAATATCATGCTGGCTATGCCGATGATACTCATCCACTTTTTCATTTGAAATTCACCCCAATTTATTATTTTGAGCAGGCAGAAAGAAAGCCAGCTGCACAATGATATCGATCACATCATGCAGCCAGCCGTGTTGGACTTTATTTATTCCACAATTTTTCTTGCAACGGTAACAAGGTCTTCCAGATCAATTACGTCATCTCCGTTAATATCTGCTTTCTTCGCCAGCTGCCAATCTGAGCTGGACGCTGTTTTACCATAATGAGCTGCGATAATCGCCAAGTCGCCGATGCTTACTTTGCCGTCACCTGTAATATCGCCGCTAATGCCCTTCTCAGCAAACTCGATGTCTACCGTAGAAGGCGCCGCAGTCAATTCCACACTGCTGTCGGCAAGTTCCGCGCTGGTAACGGAAATCTTTCCGATCTTCTTCCCTGCCACATCCTTCGATCTGAAGGTTAACTCAAGAACATCCGCACTTCCTGTTACTCCGTGCGCAGATCCTTCACTTGCAAGCAGAAAACGAAGCACGCCCGGCGTTTCGTCCTGATCAGCGACGATGCTCACACCCGAGATCAATGACCTTGCCCCAACGTATTCCATAACGTTAGCGTCGTATTGAAGCTTAATATCCTGCGCATAAATATTTTGTTTAATGTTGCGCAGTCCAAGCTTCACTGCAAATTCCGTTTTTGTCGGAACGCTTTCCGGTGCGATTAGAGTAGTCGCCGGCTGCAGCTCAACATCCGCTTTTTGCACCGTAACTCTGCTTACAGCTGTAAATTTGCCGTCCACCGTCGTTACGGTAATATCTGCTGTACCCGCTTTCAAGCCGGTCACGATTACATGACCGTCCTGCGAAGCCACTGTTGCAACGGCCTCGTTGCTGGAAGACCAGGTTACGTTTTTGTTTATTGCATTCTCAGGCAATACGGTTGCAGTAAGCTCAGTCGTTTCGCCTTCCTTGAGCGTCGCCTCCGCCTTGTCTAACTGAACGCTGGTCACTCCGATTTCCGATGGGTCAACTGCTTTAAACACATTAAGCTCTGCCGCGGAAGCAAAATTGCCTACACCCTCTGTTGCCTCGAGCTTAACGTGAGTAGCTGCTGCCCCCGAGAATCTTACCGACTTCACCTTCTCGTCACGAGCCCAAGTGCCCGTC
Source organism: Paenibacillus sp. LHD-38 (assembly GCF_031157315.1). Taxonomy (GTDB): domain Bacteria; phylum Bacillota; class Bacilli; order Paenibacillales; family Paenibacillaceae; genus Pristimantibacillus. The sequence continues at coordinate 81,974 of NZ_JAVIFU010000011.1, read as the reverse complement.
GCGACTTGCGTGAAGTTGACCCCATCCGTACTAACGGATAGATTATAACGGGTAATAATGCCGTTAACCGCTCCTGTTCTTGGCGTGTAATTAAATTGATTTACCGTATAGCTTCCACCAAGATCAAGCGTAATGGATTCCGGCAAATGTGCTGGGCTCCACTTCGTATGCCAAAGTGAGGAAATATCGCCATCTAGCGCGTTTTCTGGATCATCGCCTGGCTGAAAGCTTGATGCGCTCGCCGTCATCTCCGATTGTGGAATGAGCGTATTTGCATCATAAACATGAATCAGCACCACTGCGCTCACTTGACTGCCATCCGTAGATGCAGCTGTAATCGTAGCTGATCCAATGCCGACCGCGGACACTTTGCCTGTTTGATCAACGGACACCACATTTGCATCGCTTGATTGCCATTGCAGCTTTCTATTAAATGCGTTAGCTGGGCCAACAAGCGCATTGATTTGAGAAGCCTCACCTTTATTTAATTCCATTTCTTGCTTGGAGAGCGTCACGCTGTTAACAAGGACTCCCTCGACCGGTACGATCGGTCCTTCATCGTTAACGCGAATGTTATCGACTACGAGCGTTCCTGTTAATTCCTTCTGGTTGTTCAATTTGTTTTTAATGATAGCTAAGTAAGCATTTTTAGCGCCTTCCGTAGCAAAAGATAGATCTATCGTATTTTTACCTGCCTTGAGATTTTGGGAAACAAGATCGCGCACAACACCGTTTTCGTTGACGCGTACAGCAACCGTATACATATCCAGCTCGTCGGAATTGTAATCCATCGTCAGATGGTACAAATTATCCTCCTTCATTCGGAGCGTGTGCGGCAGCGTTCGCAGCCATTCTCCCGTTCCTTCCTCATTCGTTTTGAGAGACCATTTGCCGTCTAAAACATAGCTTTGAATTTGGTTGCCGCCCTTTTCAACGAGGTGAGTCCGTACTGGTCCTGTTTTCGAATAGACGAATGGTCCCCAGCCCTCATCGACATTTTCGAAGTCTTCGAACAGGATGGCATCTCCCTCATCTGTCTTGGTTGGGTTCTCCCATACCCTCACATCGTCAAGCACGACATTCCCGCTGCCCTTCTCTACTTTCAAGAACAACGATGCAGTATCGCTTACCGCATCAAACGATACTTTGATCCGTTGGTATTTGCTGTTCGAATATTTATGCTGCTGCGACAAATACCCGTGCTCGGTATCTTCCAAATAATTGGATACCTCAGAATCGCCTTGTTTCACGCCGATTTTCATAGTCCGTTTTCCGTCCACTTTAACCCATACGGATGCGGAATACGTTTTGCCGGCCTCAAGTCCTGTAATGACCTGCTCGATCGTCGCGTCTTCTGGACCATTCACTTGAAGCTGGTCTTCCGCATTGTTGTTTTTGACAATTTGAATATGATCTGTATTTGCTGCTGTCGAGGATTTGCTCCAATTATTAAAGCTTTGGCTGTCAAAGCTCGGATCTTTTACCGAACCGCCATCGCCCCACAGCATATCCTTATTTGCCGGAGCAGTCGTTTTGTAAAGCACATAACCGACACCCTTCTCCGCAGTCAGCGTCACTTGACCGTTTGTTACTGGTACGCTGCCTATAAGCTCATGCCCAAGATCAGAAAGCTTATAAAGCTGCGCTGTTTGCACATTGCTCCATGAAGCCGGAACGTTCCATGTCGTAGCTCCGCCTGCTGGATTCCAGTGATAGATTTTCTCTTCCGTTTCCGGATTCCATGGAATGAACACCGTACTATTGCTGATATTGCTGCTGTCGGTCATGATCGCAATGTCATTGCCGTCCTTGCTCAAATGAATTTTGGTGTCTTGACCGCGTTCAACGACCACATTGCTTTCAAATTCAATTCGATTTTCCGTCATTTTCGTAATAGGAAAATACTGCATATATTTAGTTGGCAAGTTATGATTAAAGAATGCGGCAGTTGTTTCTTTGTAGCTGTTGAAGACCGCACCGCTTTGCCAATACCCTACACCAACCTGCTTATTTCCTTTCAACAATGGCGTGGTTAAAAATCCATCAAGCACGTGATTGCGCACGAAACGAATGATTTGGCTGCTATTGCCTTGATTCGGATAGCCGGGATCCGTTCCCCAATGTACCCATGCTGCTTGCTGATAAAGCGGGCCTGCAAATTCCGTGCCCAGCATCCAGCCATTGCCATTAATGTAATCGGATAGCTTCTTTGCATTGTAATCAGCACCTGCATAGACATCTACATAAACAAATGAAAGATTATCCCCGGTATCGCTCTTGAGCATATCAAGACGGCGTTTTAATTCGCCGGATTCCACATCTTTTGTTTTGTTTACATAGTAAGCCTGATCCAGCCAGCCCCAGCCTTTGCTTAACGGCTGATTCAAGTTTTCCATCTTCGTCTCGTATGCATCCAGCATGTATTCCGTCGCATTGATGTGAACGCCGCCAAGGATATTGTATTTCTTGCCTTCGCTTAGCACATAGTTGAAATCTTCAATTCCGCCCTGACGAATTCCGATATGACCGCCATAATCCGGATGGGAATCATCATGTCCCTCAGCTTGATAGCCTTTAAACAAAATCATTTGTCCAAACCCGTCCGTCAAATTCGAAATTTTCTTCGCGTTATCGAAAGCGCGCAAGAACGGCGTTGATGTGGTAGAACCAATGTTCATACTTACATAAGAGAGATTGTCGCGAATTTTTTCACTGCCAAACGGCACCTCTGCGTGCTCGCGATAAGCGATAGCACCATCCTGCCAGTCAACTAAGCTGTCATTGTTCGCATCCGGCGTCAGTATAACCTTCGCCCAAGGCAATGGCTCCGGATCTAGCACATCGCTGCCTCGGTAAACCCACGCGCCACCTGAGATCGTCGCTTTTTTCGTGCCGAGCTGCGTATCCATAGCTACCTTCACGCGCACCTTATCGTAATCATTCACGACATTGGTGATCATCGTTGCAGCTAACTGGTCCGAGTTGAGGAAAGCATAGGTGCGGCCTCCGCTAACATCGGTTGCTCCCGCTTTAAGGTCTTTATATTCCTCATTGACTTCATTCCAGCCGCCCGTAACCCATGCAGCCGTTTCTTGCGCTTTTTCCTGCGTTCCAAGCACGGATACGAGATCATGGTTAGGAAATTCGATCGTTTTAACCTTTACGCTGCCCTTTTCCTCAAGGCTAACGACGTTAAAATTAAGGATGTTATGAGATAATTCCATGGCCACCTTCAAATCCACATTAATTTCAGGGATATGAAGGGTGTACAATGCTGTTTCTCCTTTATCCGACGTTGCCGCGCTTTTCGCATAGGCAGTTGCCGTAGGATAATAGGATTTGTTATTAATTTTCAATTCATTAAAGCCGTTTAATTGGCCTTTCATTTCCGCGCCGCTGCTTTTCCACACGTAATTTTTCACCCGCGGGAATTCCTTGTCAATTTCTACGCTCATCAAATCGGATGTGAGCGTATCAACGACGGTAATCGGCTTTGGATCAGGAGTAGTAACCTTTGCCTCGGTCACTTTCAAGTCATCAATCGCAATCGTCTTATTTGCGAACCAGCTGCGGAGTCCGATTTTACCGGCGCCTGTTGGCACACTCGGCAAGCTCGTGCTTAGAACGCTAACGCCGTCAACAAACAGTTCCACGCTGTCTTTCACATAACGCAGTTTAAACGTATATTGCTGTCCGGCTGCAAACGTTGGACTAGTAGAAGCAATATTGCCGTAAGTTTCTACGCCAGCCTTTACAGAATCCCAGCCCCAGCTGTTCAAATCGTATTGGATGATATTGTAATTGCTGCTGTCGACATAACGGTAAACTAGCCCAAATCTCGTTGGCGTCTCATTAAACTTCAGCTTGACCTCATACTCGCCATCCGCAAATTGAGGCGAAGTTTGATCGTATACAATAACGGCTCCCTGCGTAACAGCTTTAACAGCCCCATTATCCGCAGTAAACGTCGTTGACCCTTTGCCTGCTGTCCAACCTGTAATAGTTCCGTCATTATAATCCTTGAAATAAACCGTATCTTGCTCGGCTGCGAATACAGCAGCTGATGGCATGCATAGCTGTATTCCCAATAACATAGCCAAAAGAATACGATAAGGCTTGGTGCTACTTTTCAATTTGATCTCCCTCTCTGTGCTTAATAAAAAATGAAACGCAACTCGACCTGCCAAATGTGACTTTTTTTGCATCCCCCCTCGAAAAAACACTTAAGCACGATACAAAATGTATCTTTAATTGCCTGACAACAAACGTTTTATGACGACAGCCGACTCCGCTCTAGTTGTAAACTTTTTAGGAGAGAAGGAGCTTGCTGTTCTTCCTTTCAACAATCCAGAAGCAATGGCGAACCCAACCGATTTTTTGGCCCATTCGCTAATGTCGCCTTCATCTTTAAAACCTTTTAAGCTGCCTGTTTTCAGGCTGTCTATTTTCACTCCCGCAGCATAGGCCTTCGCTCGCATCAGCATAACGCTCATTTCCTCACGCGTAATGCTTTTATCAGGTGCAAATGACGAGCTGGTTAATCCAGTGATAATACCTGCCGCATAAGCGCTTTTTACCGTCTCCTCATACCACGAGCCTGCTTTAACGTCAGCAAACGGATTTTTACCATTGCCCTCCTTCAGCTTTAATGCTCTAGCGATCAAAGCTGCGAACTGCGCCCTCGTTACGTTGTTGTTTGGAGCAAAACGATCGTTATCGATGCCCTCCACGATGCTTTTATTAACCATTTGCATAATATCGTCTTTCGCCCAGTGCCCTACAATATCACTGAATATTTTCGTGAAATCGACGGACTGCGTTAGCATAAAGGACTGATCCTTAAGGTTCTGATCGATTATTTTCATGGAAGTCCAATTCACCTTAGCGGTTCCAGCCTTTTTCGCTTTGAAGGTGATCGTGCTTATATCCATATTTCCGGCTTCACCTTTCACGTTACCGATCTTGGTGTGGGCGAACGTAATTTCATTGTTTTTGACAATCGGAGAGACAGAAAATCCTTTTATGCTCGATTCTGCTTTTACAACCTCCAATTGATCAGGGTCAAACTTGAATTTTACTTCATATGCGTATAAATCCTTCATGTTTTCTCCGCTTAGCGTAATCGTAAATTGTGCTTTTGCGGACTCCTTATCCGACGCCTTCATAACAAAATCGGATGCCTTCTCCGCGCTAGCAGCAGACATCCACAGCATCGTACAAATCGTACAGATCAGCGAGTTCATCAGAATTTTTCGATACAATATGTATCCCTCCCCTTGGTTTTATTGACCCCTCTATCATACAAACCGTGGAAGCGGATACAAATGATCTATTTTGAAGTAAAGTTGATCATTTTTGCATTTAACGACTTTTTTTGCTCTTGAACGAAATCCACACAGAAATGTGAGAACGCAAAAGAACCTCCAGACCACATAAAAGTGATTCGAAGGTTCTTTATCCGATGTCCCTATCAAGCTAAATATAAGAGGAGATGACCAGACGCTTATCTTTCTCCTTACGATAGGCTACCGGACTAAGCCCTGTTACTTTCTTAAAGATACGGCTAAAATGCTCAGGGTTGACGTACCCTACTTTCTCCGCAACATCATAAATTTTCAACCCGTTTTCCAAACCTTCCTTGGCCTTTTCAATCCGCAAGTTCGTTAAATAAGAAATGAAGTTAATACCGGTCTCTTTCGCGAATTGCTTGCTTAGATAGCTCTCGCTAACACCAACCGTCTCGCTAATATTCGATAAATGAATATCCTCATCAAAATGATTTTCTAGAATCGCCTTTGCTTTCGCAACGACGGGGCTGAGCCAAGCGGCAGTGCATGGTGATTTGGGATGCAGCTTCTCATGCACCTTCTCTAGAAATAGCTCTAACCACTGCACCGTCTCATCCCAGGTCTCCAGAGTGCGAACATGCTCTACTGGATGCGGAAACTTTTCATGCAGCGTCTCCCAAGAAACGCCGTTTTTGTGCATCAGCGTCCCCGCCTCCCAAATAAGGTCACTGAGTGCCGACTTGATATCGTCGGGGGAAGAAGGAAACCTCTCGACTAACCGCTCGAAGCCAAGCTGCATCTGCTGCTTCCACAGCGAAGGGTCTGCTTCCTTTAATGCTAGCAGCAGCTCCGACTTGAAAGATGCCCACTTTTCCTTCCAATCTTCTGCTTCGATCCGAAATGGCCTCTCCGCTTCAGGATATAACAAACGATCGTATCCATGATAGTAGCTAAGGATCGACAGCCGTTCAGCTTGCCTAAACAATCGGCTCCACTGCATTACGCCGCTTGCGACATCACTGATCCCAATCGATAGATTTAGATTCAAAAACTGCTTCAGCCTAATTTTCACATCCGTTAATACACTTTGGGTCAGTCTTCGAATGGCCAGCGTACTGCATTGCTCGGGAAACGTGAAAAATAGCGTATAATGACGATCATCATGACGACAGACGCGGCATACTCCCTCATTCCGGTCAGTATTCGTAACGGTCCGAATCGTTTGCAGAACCATTCGATGAATGTGCTCGAATGGAATGACCTCGGACATGCGAATCAGCGCTACCTCTTGATTTTTCTCTCCTAAATGATTCCTGACAAATTCCAAGCCTTGCTTCAGCTCTTCATCTTGTTCATAATCCGCTTGATTCGAAGCATGGGTTAAGGAAATCCGGTGCAGGATGGAGCATACTGTTTCTTCTTCGTCTTGAGCGGGTGATACGGACTCCTCTGTTCTTTGGCGCCTTTTTAGTTCATCTACCGTTTTTTTCAACACAGGCGCAATATACGCCTCGTCTAATTTCGCTTTGAGCATATAATCAAAGGCGCCAAGTACGAAGGAATCCCTTACATAACCGTAATCGCCATACGCGCTGAGCATGATGACGAGCGGCTGCCGCGTTAACGAAGCATCGCGAAGGGCTTTAAGAAGCTCCACTCCGTTCATGCGCGGCATCTGTATATCAGCTAATATGATGTCGACATCTTGACGCTCCTTAAGAAGCATAAGCGCCTCTTCCCCATCGCCGGCCTCTCCTGCAATTTCTATGTCCGTTGAAGTTAATGAAATGAACTCCCGAAGTGCTAATCTGGCTAAAGGTTCGTCATCTACTATGAAAGCTTGGTACTTCGCCATCATACTTCCCCCTCTGATTTCACCTGTCAAAATACAATGGAAAATGGATATTATTGTTATCGACGTATTGAACCGCCTTGCTCCAATTTTCATTCATTTTTTTGAGCATATCAGCTATGGTTGCACCTGCAAAAATTTCTTGCGCCATTTTCTTCTCGTCATATTGAGCAGCGTTTTTCACCTTCGCGAATTTCTCATCGAGCCCCTGATACATAAATGGATGGAACGGGTGGCTGTTGTTCACTTTATTAAAGAAGGGCATAACAGAATTCACATCGGTCAAGGTTGAAGAGTTCTGCGAATTGTTAATATACGCTTGATAAACATCAGGACTAAACATCCATTCAAGGAAAGCTATCGTTTCTACCGTGTTTTCGGAATTTTTGTTGATGGCCATATATTGATCGGGCATGGTGACAGCCTGCAGCCGCTCTTTTGTCGTCGCTCTCCAAGGCAGCGCGAACGCACCCAGATCCTCATCGGAATCCACCTTAGACATATGGTCTGAATAATACCATTGTCCGAGCGCGATCATAGCCGCTTGATTGGATTGAAACAATTGCTTCGCCTGATCAAAACCGATGCCAAGCGCATCAGGTCCTGCCAGCTTGTTCTCCGCTATCCGCTTGAGCAAATTTGCGGCTTTCTCAAAGGCGGAGCCCTCTCCAAACGGCTTTTCGATATTTGTTAGATTTGCCAAATAATTTTCATCCTCCGTAATAATAGGAGGACCAAATTCAATAAAGGGATAAAAGGTCCATTCTTCCTTGCCGCCGATTGCGATAGGAATATATTTGCCGTGCGATTTGATCTTCTCCAGCACATTTATAAATTCGTTAAACGTCTGCGGCACCTCGACACCCACCTCCCGGAAAATACTCGGGTGGTAATAGACATATTCGGAGAAAGAAACAAGCGGCAAACCAATTATTTTACCATCCAACTCTGCCGGGTATTTATTTCTGCTTGTCGCATTCAATTCATCCAGAGAAAGAAGAGAAGCCTTGTAAATGGACAGATGACCAGGCTTCAAGTAGAACAAGTCCGGCAAATCATTTGCCGCCAAGCGCACCTTCAAATATTGGCCGCTGTTATCGGGGATCGTTTCCACTTCAACCGTTACATTCGGTTTAATAATAGAGTAATCCTTTACTTTTTCTGTCCAAAATTCGATATCCGTCTTTGATTCCCAAATCCCCAATTTAATTTTTACCGGCTGAGTATGATTGGAAGCTTGTTTCGTTTGCGGATCACCAGTGCCATATGAATTGACCCTATTGCTCATTTCATCCTTGTTTAAGCCGATGTAGCCGGCAAGCAAGCCTATAAAGATAAGGCTAATGACTAAGGCGGATCCTACTCCTTTTCTCAATCTCATTCATATTTCTCCCTATAAAGCGTGGAATAATTAGTCTTGTTGACGCTTACATCATCATACACGGAAAGCAGACAGAACAATATGACGTTTTTGGTTCAAACATGATCTTTTATGTATCATATTCTTTCATCCCCCTCAATCTGAAGCAGCTCTATCTCTTTATCGTGATATCTGCCATTTCCTCATCCGGTTCATTAATCAAAGGCAAGCGGATCCTTACCTTCGTTCCGTGTGGATAATTAGGCTCGTACTGCAATCCGTAACGCTCTCCATAATGCAATTGAATCCTTCGATGAACGTTCCGATTTCCCATTCCGCTAAATGCATAGATAGGCGCTTGATCAAGCTGAAGCATCGCATCATCCGGCAGGCCTGCTCCATTATCTGCGATAGTAATAATCAAATCCGATTCTTTTGCTTTGATTGTAACATCTATTCTCCCTGGGTAATCGATCTCCTTCAAACCATGAATAATGCTATTTTCCAAAATCGGTTGAAGCAGCAGCTTCAACAAATAATGGCCAGTAATCGCTGTATCGATGTCCCATTCCGTCTGAATAGGCCTGCCGAAGCGAATCTCCATAATATATAAGTAATGCTTCAAGTGGTCGACTTCTTCTTCTATCGTTGTGAGCAGCCCGCCCCGATTAAACGAAGAGGCTAACAACCGAGTTAACGCATGAGTCATGTTGCGGATATTGTCCGCTTTGCTTATTAGCGCCATATACTTTATCGAATTTAACGTATTGATCAGAAAATGAGGATTGATTTGAGATTGAAGAGCGGCAAATTCGGCCTTGCGCTTCTCCACCTCCTGTTTCTCATGCTGATCGATTAAATCCTGAACCTGTTCCGTCATTAGATTAAAGGAATGGCCAAGCCGCACCATTTCCAAGCTTCCTGAACCCGTATACCTCGCGTTTAAGTCACCTCCGGTAACTCGAACCATTTGGCGGAGCAATTCGCGAATCGGTTCTGTGACATTTGAAACGAGATAGAAGGAAACGAGCACAAACGCCAAAATGATCAAAATTGCAAGGAACCATACAAAGGAATTAACGCTCCTATAGCTTGCCATTAAATCTGAATACGGTAGCATTTGTACAATATACCAATTGGTATCATCTACTCTAGCATAGGTAATCAATTTCCTATTTTCCTCGGTGTCGTCCACGAAAGAGCCTTTTGCATGTTGTCCAATTTCTGCATTCCAATTATCAGGAATTAGAATGCCTCTATCAACAATTGTATTTGACGCAATAATTTCACCTTTGTCGCTTACGATGTGCAGCACAGATTCCGAATTATCACGCGATTGCAAAATACGGTCGAAAGTGCCGCTTTCAAACGTAAACAAAATCATTTCTAGCTTAGAAAAGGGATTGGAATCACTGGGAGAGAGTGCAGCAGCCATAATATACGGATTGTAATTGCCATAAAGCACATTCGGGAGCATACCCAGAAATTGTACGATGTCAGGTGTGCTGGCCGTATTACGGTACCATTCTTGTTCACGAACGCTGGACTCTTCCATCATCATGTTTTTCAAATAGGAGTAAGACTTTCCGTTATCGAAAAAGAAGTTGACCGAAAGAACGCGGCCGGAGACGGACGCCGTGTACTTCTCGATCAAAATTTTCAGCTTATTGCTAGCTATTTGTTTCTCGATACCCGTCTTATGATGTACGTCCAATACCGTTAATATCACATCCTGATCCACACCGATAGAAGCGAACAAACCAGCCATCCGATTTATTTCCTGACTTACGGAATAGGCAACCGCTTGGGAGGTTTGTAGAGAACGCCCCGTGTTTTGCTGCAGGATATCCCGTTCATAGATGTTTAAAATGACAGCACTAATCAAAATGACCGGTACGATGACGATTAAAATAAAAAAGAGTCTTAGTATCGTGGACATTCGCAAATTTTTTTGCATAATGACTCCTTTAACTCGAATAAACTCTCGTTTCTATTCGACAATCTGCGATCAATCCCTCTCGCGATGATTCGACCATAGAATAATAGCTTTATCATAAGCGAAGAATCACGATATTTAATTAGCCATATACGAGATTATTTGGACTATTCCGTTATCTGAATTCCATCGAGAGTAACCCAGTTCAAAATATGACAGGTTTTGTTCAAAATTGTTCATGTACCCGTTTCGTTTTGCAACGGTATACTTACAAAAAAAAGGAGGAGTCAAATATGAAAAGCTACAAAGTTTTATCATTAATACTTACAGCAATGATGTTTATGTTGTCAATTGGTTGCTCGAACTCTGCAAGCAACAATCCAGCGGCCTCAGAATCTCCTGCTTCCGCTTCAACAGCTGAACCGGATGCCCCGTCTTCCAATCTGGAGGGCAGCGTTGTATTTTGGTCCATGTGGAGCGATACAGAGCCGCAAGCTAAGGTCATTCAAGGAGCGGTCGAGCAATTTAAGAAAGCTAACCCGAACGTAACGGTTGATTTGAAATTTACAGGCCGAGATCTCAATAAATTAATTAAGCCTGCGCTGGACGGCGGTCAGCAGATAGATATTTTTGAAGGGGATCCTGCAGTTACGATGGACACCGTAAAGGATCACCTGCTTAAGCTTGATGAATATTTAAGCGAACCGGCAGTAGGAATGGAAGGCAAAACGGTACAGGAATCAATTCTTCCAAGCTTGATGGATTGGACGAAATCGCTCTCCGTTAAAGCTGGTCTTGAGGAGGGCTTCTACGCTCTTCCGCAGCAGCCTTTCGCGGTGCTTTTCTTCTACAATAAAGAGGTGTACGAGAAAGCGGGAATTACAAGTCCTCCTGCCACATGGGAGCAGTTCATGGAATATAACGAGCGTATTAAGCAGGCGGGCGTTGCTCCAATCACGTTTGACGATGCCTATCGCGATCTGTTTATAGGCGGATACCTCAGCAGTGCAATGGGCAACGAATGGGTAGATCAGCTTGTGAATGACAAGACAGGCGAGATGTGGAAGGATCCAATCGTGCTGCAATTCGCGAAGGATATGCTCCTCATGAAAGAGAACGGCTACTTCTCTACTAAACTCGCAGGCAGCAAATATCCAGCTGCTCAACAGGATTTGGTGCTTGGCCAATCCGCTGCATACTTGAACGGCACTTGGCTGCCTAATGAAGTTGCCGCAACGGCAGGACCTGACTTCAAGTGGGGATCTTTCCAATTCCCTACTGTGCCTAACGGTAACGGAAAAGGCGGCACGCAGGAGCTAACCTTCGGCGCGCAAGCGCTTATGTTGAACAAGAACAGCAGCAATAAAGCTGCCGCAATCGAATTGGTCAAATACCTGATCGGCAAAAACGCGCAATCCGAAATGGTGAAGCAAGCGCAAGCGATTCCCGCAACCGTAGATACGGAATGGCCTCCCGCTTTGGCTGAGGCCGCTGTCGCGATCGATAATGCTAAGATCAATGCGCCTTGGGGCTTCGGAATCAACAATTCAGCCGACTTCTCCAAAGGCATGATCGTACCGGTATTCATGGAGCTTGTTACAGGTAAATTATCAGCAGATGATTATGTAAACAAAATGAGCTCGGAAGCTAAGAAGTTCTATGGCTCCAACTAACGAAAACTAGAGGTTTCGATCATTGTGCAGCATCCTCCGGGTTGCTGCACAATGACGTTTTAGACCATTATTAATCGTATCCGGGAGGAAAATTTGTATGCGTATTAAAAAACCGATTATTGCCCTTTTCCTTTTGCCGGCGGTACTCATTTATCTTTCTATCTTTCTCTATCCTACGCTCAGAGCCACACTGATGAGCTTCTATGATATCCCTTCCCTATCCAGCAGAATATCCGAGTGGTCCTACATCGGACTCGAAAATTATTCGCAGCTGTTTCATAACAGCTATTTTATGGGCTCCGCGTGGAATGTACTGAAAATATGGCTTTACGGCGGTATTATTACGATGTTTTTCGCTTTCCTATTTGCCGCTATCCTGTCTTCGGGCGTCCGCGGCAAGAGCTTCTGGCGAGCGCTTATTTATTTGCCTAACACCGTTTCCGCTGTCGTGTTAGCTGTCATCTGGCTCCAATATATTTACAATTCAAGCTATGGCTTCTTGACGAAGCTCTTTCGTTTTTTGGGGCTTAACTCGCTTGCAGATATTCAATGGACAAGTGACGGTCATTTGTTCCTATCGATGCTCTTAGCCTACTGCTTTGGTTCCATCGGTTATTTTATGCTTATTTTAAATGCCGGAATGGATCGCATTCCTCACGATTATTACGAGGCTGCTCTACTGGAGGGGGCAAACCCGCTGCACAAGTTTTTCAAAATCACATTGCCGCTGCTGCAGGACGTATTCCGGATGACGCTAGTGTTATGGACCGTAACGGCCATTAATTTCTTTGTCTGGTCCGCTACCTTCGGACTGGAGGAAAGCCCATCTACGATGACGCCCGGCTATTACATGTACATCAAGGTATTTGGCGATGGCAGCTCTGTCTATACGCAAGAATCCTTCAATGTGGGGGCTGGAGCGACGGTAGGCGTTATGATTACAATATCGATTCTGATCCTTTCAGGCATCATCAACCAGTTTTTCCGTAAAGAACGTCTTGAATATTAAAGATGAGGTGTCAACATGGTCAATAAAATTCGCTACGTTCCGCTCTATCTATGGCTGTTGTTCACAATCGTATTGTTCGGGTTCGCCATTCTGGCTTCCCTGAGCACAACACGAGGTATTTTCACTCATTCCTTGTTCGAAAGCGGCATCCACTTTTCCAATTATATCGATTTATTCAAAATCCAGAAGATGGGGCGTTATTTTCTGAACAGCCTCATTTATACCGTAACAGCTTGCGTAGGCGTCCTTGTTATCGCTGCTCCTGCCGCATATATTTTAGGAAGAGTGCAGTTTAGGGGCAGAAAAGTAGTTAACATGATGTTTTTGTCCGCAATGTCCATTCCAAGTTTGCTCATTTCCATTCCGCTGTTTACGCTATTCATTGAGCTGAAGCTTACAGGGTCCATCTTAACGCTCATTCTAATCTATACGTTCACCAATATTCCATTTGCCGTGTTTCTGCTTACCGGCTTCTTCTCCTCCATTCCTAAGGAATTAGAGGAATCAGCAGCGGTAGACGGCTGCGGCCCGATCAAGGCGTTTATTAAAATTGTTTTGCCCGTTGCTCAGCCTGGTCTCATCACCGTATCAATCTTCAATTTCATGTCTATTTGGAATGACTATTTATATGCACTGATCTTCGTGGGCGATCCGAAAAACCAAACGCTGGCGCTTGCTTTACGTTCAATCGTTGTAGGCTTCACCAACACAGGCAACTATTCTGGTATATTCGCAGCATCCATGGTCGTATTTCTGCCTACCTTTATTCTTTATTTGTTTATTTCCAAACGAATTGTCGCCGGTATAACCGTTGGAGCAGTAAAAGGATAGTATAAAGGAGCGTGTATTTAAATGCGTGTTTATAAATCAACCATACGGATAGAAGGCGCAGCTATTGAAGGGGTTAATCCGCTGCCGATGTTTCGAAATAATAACCACCATAGAGAAGTCAACGATAATGGCACCCTCACGGAAGAGCTTCGAACAAAGATCGGATACGAGACGGGAGAGCGCTATTTACCCTATCGAATACAGGATCGCTATTCAAGAACTAGAACAACTCTTTTATTAGAAACGATTATACTGGAGAATGATCACTTGCAAGCCGTATTTTTGCCCCAGTACGGTGGCAGATTGTATTCTCTGTTCGATAAAAAATCGAACCGCGATATTCTCTATACGAATCCTGTGCTTCAACCTGCTAATCTAGCGATATTGAACGCCTGGTTCTCTGGAGGGATAGAATGGAATATAGGTCAAGTAGGCCATACATTCACAACATGCTCCCCCGTACATGCAGCTATACTTAAAGATGATCATGGCAATGATTTTCTTCGCATTTATGATTATGAACGCTGTAAAAATGTTTTTTGGCAAATCGACTTCCATCTTCCGTCGGGGTCGGATAAGCTCCTCATTTATGTAAAAATAATCAATGACAACAACAAAGCGGTACCGATGTATTGGTGGACGAATATCGCGGTAGAGGAAACCGCCGAAGCCCGTGTGTTCTCTTCTACCGATGAAGTCATCTATATTGATTATAAAATTAAAGGCTTTGGCTTAGGAAAGCTGCCCTATCTGCCAACTGTCCCGGGTAAAGACGTTTCCTATCCTATGAACTTTCCATTCTCGAACGAGTATTTTTTCCAAACGCCGGCAAGCAGCGAGTCACCATGGGAAGCCGTTGCGTACGAGGATGGCAAGCTGTTTTACGAGCGTTCTACCTCCCGGCTGCGCTACCGCAAAATGTTCTGCTGGGGCAACCATGCAGGGGGAAGACGATGGTGCGACTTTCTCGCTAGTCCCGGAGAAGGGAATTATATTGAAATACAAGGCGGCTTCGCGCCTACACAGCTGCACGGACTCGATATGCCAGCCCATTCGGAATGGGATTTCACCCAAGTGATTGGGCTGTCGGATATAGATGTCGAGCTAGCCCATCAACAGGATTGGAATCAGGCAAAGGATTATATCCAAGATTGTGTCGATCATCATATGGATCAAGAGGAGATTATTGCGCTTCATCAATCCCTTCAAGCGCAGGCCGGCAAAGCACCTGAACAAAAGCTTTTCCACGGCTCAGAATGGGGGGAGCTTGAGCGGCTTCGCAGAGAAAAATTAGAAAATCGCACGATACCTGAGGGATTTCTTTTTTTCGACGGGAATCATGCTTCTGATGCAGTGAATCAGGATTGGCTCACCCTTCTCAACGAAGGGCACCTTCCAGAGCGTAGTGTTCATGAAATCCCAAGCGATTGGATGGTCCAAGCGGAATGGCTGGACCTTCTGCAGGCAAGTCTGCAATCCGCACGGAATCAAACCTGGAACGTCTACATGCATCTAGGTGTCATGCTTTATGAGAATGGCAAGGAGGATGAAGCGATCGAGGCTTGGGAAACTTCCATTCGCCAACAGCCATCTGTCTGGGTATACCGGAATCTTGCTGAAGCGATGAAACGAAGAGGTCTCACGGACTCGGCGCTGGGTTATTGGAAACGAGCATACAGCCTATCCCAATCATTCCCTGACCTTGCCTTGGCTGAGGAATATTTGAATCTGCTCATTGAAAAGGAACAATACGAAGAGGCATGGCGCGTTTACCACTCCTTGCCGGAATCTTTCTCGAGCAGTGACCGCATTCAGATTATCGTAGGGGCAGCCGCACTGGAACTGGATCAGGAGGATTTTGTAAAGCGCTTGTTCCTACAGGAATTTGCTGTCATTCGCGAAGGAGAAGTTCTAATCCTAGAACTCTGGTACAAGTACAATGCCAAGAAGCTGGCTGGGGCAAGAAACGAAGCTATAACTGCTGCTATCCTTGAGGAAGCCAAATTAAAATTCCCGCCGCCTGCCAATATTGATTTTAGGATGATTGGCGAGTAATTGAAAGCATTGCTGGAAATATATTGAAAAATGAAAATCGACTCGTTTTTGTAAGGTAATTATGTCCATCGCGTATTGCGGTTAAATACAAGCACCGGGAGCCGGGAGAGAAAAAAAAGCCCTCTGCGCGGCTAGCCTTGCAGAGGGCTTTTTCATGATTTATTTAAGCTTTACGCCTAGGGTCAAAATCTCGCAAGGCCCTACCGGCACTTGATAGAATGACTCGCCTTGACCGGCAAGAAGATCGCCTGGCTGCTCAAGCACATCGCTTTTATAAGCATGCCCCAAATCTGGAGCAGCAACACCAGCCGAGAGCTTAAGCCCCGTTACATTCGGCTTCATATTATACCATCTAAGCATCAAATCTCCCGATTGCTCGTTAACCTTTAACGAAGAGAAGGCTAGGCTGCTGCCTTCCCAATTAAATTGGGAAACGTTTGGAGCAAGAGTTCCTTCGTGCACGCCCGTCTGACTAACCGTCCACGGTACTTGGAATTGATAAGCCGCCGCATAAGCGCCTGACTCCGTACCGTCGCCGTTATGAGGGATGATGCTAAGGCTGAAGCTTTGCTCGCCTAAACATTGCGCTTCCGGCGTCGGGAACACGCCCCAGTCGCCGAGCTCTGCTACTGAACGCAGCAGCGTAATCGCTATGGTATTGCGGCCATCACGCAGTACCTCGTATTCATTCAAGCCTAGATTAGCAACCGTGAGGCCCGCAAGCTCGCCGCTTACGTCAACGAATGCCTGCTGATGCTGCGCATTGCTTGGATTAACCCATTCTGCAGCTGGCTCAATATCGCGCTTTGCGATCTCGAAGATCGAATCCGCATGGTGAACGGCTGTCGTAAGATCCGTCGGGAACAAGACCCGAACCCGGTGATCCTTCGCTTGGTTATTGAACGAGGATTTCCATTCTACGCCTTGGCCGCTTCGGGTCAATGCGATTTCAGTACGGATCGTAAGCGGAACCGTATGCGCTGTACGCTGTGATTTCCGGTCCGGGAAATAAACCGCTTCGCGCTTTTCGATCTCGAATTGCTCATCGGCCGAAGCTGGCACCGCCCACTCATGCACGATTTCGATTGCTGCCCGGAAAGCTGTGTTTTCCGTAAGACGAATGCTCGCTGACAGCCCTTTCGTTGTCAGTGTTTGTTCGCCATTTGGCTGTTTGTACATGTATTCATTGCCGATATCGCCGGTATTTTCGTAGATGCCAAGTCCTTGATAGGTTTGTCCGCTGCGTTTATCGGTTAGATTAAACGACCCGTCATTTTCGACATCGATCCGAAGCCATGCGTTCTCAAGCGCATGCGTTCCCGCTGCTAATGATGCGAGCGGCCGTTCTGCCGGCTCAGCTCCCCGAACCCATGCGTACGCGGCTAGACCAAGCGCAGGCACCTGCGCCGCTTCGAACGATAGTCGCACTCGGCGGCTCATATAAGGCTGACGGAACTTATCATCCGGCAGATCATAGCCGAACTGAAGTCCCAAATCGACAACCGTGTGGGCAACTGCCGCGCCATCACGATCAACAAGCGATCTGCTTGTAATATCAATGCCATACATTTTCTGATTCATTTCATCTAACGGCATGCCGTCACGGAAATAGATGCGGTCAACGTCGAGTTCAACCTCTACGACACCGCTGCGATTCCAGCCAGTCGTATTAAATACCACCAACGGAAGCGCATGATCGCCATACTGCTCGAATACCGAAGTATCCACGCTGTCTGCGATCGTTTTTTTGCTGTCGTCGATAATCGCTTCCGCAATATGACGGCTTTTATCAAAACGGGTGACCATCTCGCGGTGAACCTCATCCACGCTGCAGCCGCAAATGCTGTCATGCGGATGGTTTTGCATTAGCGTTTTCCAGGCATACGTAAACAAATGATGCGGGTATTCATACCCAAGCGAATAAGCAAGAGCAGCAAGCGGCTCTGCGACCTTCTCGAGCATCGCTTGGCCCAGCTGGTTCATTTGCTTCAAATAGACGCGGGCAGACGCCGTATTCACGAGCGTTGACCAGCCGTCTGTACGCTGGCTGCGAAGCTCGCCTTTTACGACTGACAACTCGCGGGTAAGTGAAGCATTGACCGCTGCCAAGTAATCTTCGAAATTGGAGTGGATAAACTCCGTCTCCGGAAAGAGCTCTCTTGCCGCAGCAAGCGCAGCCGACAAATCCTGCTGGATCGGCTGGTGATCGCAGCCGTTCATGAACAGGAGCTGTCCTGTAGCCGCATATTTCTCTGCTTCCGCAAGTTTGCGCTCCCAGTATTCCTTGGCGCTTGCTTCGTCAGTCGGCACTTCCATGCCGTTGCAATACCAGTTTGCGAACAGAACACCGAGCACGCGTGAGCCGTCCGGACCTTCCCAGATCAGCTCGGAGAAGGAGGATTCATAATCGGAATCCGCGACAGTGTTATTAAAGCCGGTAGGCTTCACGCCTCTGCCGAACACGGCGTTATCGATGCCTGCTTGCCGCAAAATTTGCGGCGCTTGGCCGATATTGCCAAACGTATCCGGAAAATAACCGACCTTCGCAATCGTTCCGTAGCGGCTTGCATCCTGATGGCCGATTTGTAAGTTGCGAAGATTCGCCTCGCTGCTTGTAAGAAAAGCATCCTGCAAAATATACCAAGGGCCGATCGGAATACGCCCTTCTTTAATGTAGCGCTCAAGACGTTCCCGGTTTTCCGGACGTACCTGCAGGTAGTCTTCCAAAATAATCGTCTGTCCGTCCAAATAGAAGCTTTTGAAGTTTGGATCGGTATCCAGCGTATGAAGCAGCGTATCCATCAGCTTCACGAGCAGGACATGATGTTTCTCATATGGCAAATACCATTCCCGATCCCAGTGGGTATGCGAGATGATATGGGCTGTTCTTTTATGGGTCATGGTTGAACACCTCTTCTTGTTAATCGTCGTTAGCTGACATGAGCGTTATGCTTACCTGATCAGGACGGTAGATCGATAGCAGCGCGCCCTTGTTGTCCACCGCGAATAGTACGGAACGCTCCTTCTCCAGCATGAAAGAGTAATGAACGCCCGTTACCGGATCCTTGACCTCAATCTCCGCATCTAAGCTGAACTCGGATACGAATGTGAATAGCGCTCCGTCATTGAAGCTCAGCTTGCGGCCGTACACGCCTGGAAAATGTCCGCCCTTGATCCAGTTCAGCTCTTCGTTGCAGCCAGCCGACTCGAGTGCATAACGATAGATGGCTGATACCGGCTCGATACGGTCGTTAAGCTCTACAGGCAGCGGACACCAAAGGATTCGCCCTTTGCCAAGCGGCAGCTCCATGACCTGCTCGGCACCGGCTTCTGCAGCGCCTATTCTTGCTTCTTTCCAAACCTGCGCGATTCTGCGGCTGCCGTAAGAAACAGGCAGCAAGCGATTGCCGATGCTGAGCAGCTCCTCGCGCCGCACATTGACAAGCTCTCGCGCGCCAAACAATGCCGAATGACGCTCGACCGGCCTCCAATAGGCATCTAAACTAGTTGGACCCGTAAGCAGGAGCGTTGCACCCGTTCGTTCAATGAGGCTGAGCAGCTGATCCAAGGCTGCGTCATCTATATTATGGGCGCTCGGTACTATAACCAGCTTAGCCGGATTTGCTTCCAGCTCTTCCAGATGGTATTCGCTCACGCCCCGGAATGGTTTATTCAGCTCATAAGCAAGAACTCGGGTAGCTTTGGTTGTCGCATCAAAGGCAAGCTTGCGGTTGGAGAAATCATTCGAATACGGGAATACAACCGCCGTATCCTCCAGCTCCCGTCCGCTGAACAAATCTCTGATTTCAGCCATGAAGCGTCCGAAATCATAAGATACGTCTGCCTCCGGCTTCTCCGTTCCGTCCGCGCGCAGCGCCCCGATATGCGATTCGTTCGCGTTGTCCATATAGAAATTCGTATTCCATATCCACTGGACCGCGCCTGCTCCGCCCGTCGCGAAAGCATAAGCATATTTGCGTTCGAGCATGCTCCGAAGCTCTTTCTCCGAACGTTTCGCGCGTCCCTCCGGCGTCTCCACATACATAATGCCAGTTTCCTGCACGAGATTAGGCTTATTCGCCGTCTTGGCGAAAATGCTGTCCCAGACGAGCTGATCGTTCAGCCACCAGGAATGCACGGTCGTATAGTCAACGGCCTCGCCGTAGAAGAACGGAGAAGGTCTCTGCGCGCCGAGCGCTTCATCCTGCCCAACCGTAACCATATGGTCCGGGCATTCTTCTTTAATGGTGTCATACAGCTGCTTCGCCCAGCGATTATGCATATCCATAGAAAACAACACATAATCCAGCCAGCGCGTTCCCTTCTTTCCTTGGTGCATATCCTGAACGTCGAAGTTGATTTCCTCCGGCTCGGGCGGCAAGGCGGACTCAAAGTCCGGCAGCTGCTCCGGCGTCATATTCCATAGCTGTTGCAGCTGCTCCACCGATCCGTGGCGCTCCCGCAGCCAAGCCGCGTAGGCCGCCTTCTCGAAGGAATCGCGAGAGGACCTTGGGCCATCAGAAAAAATCCGAGGCGGATCGAACATGGACGGTTCATTAATTAAATCCCAGTCCACATGCTTCGACTGTTTATGGCGCGAAATGATGGACCGGATAAAACGCTTCTGCGCCTCGACGCTCCGCGGATCGAGATAAGGATTTTCGCCTTCCCAGGTTTCTGGAGTGAACGAGAAGAATGTAAAGGTTACCTGCAAATCATGGCGCTTAGCCGTCAGGAGAAACGCGTCAATCGAGCGAAGCGCCTCCTCAGAGGCATGACCGTCCACCTGCATGACATTCCGGTAAGCCGTCCAAATGCCGGTTCTAATCCAATTGATGCCCGCTTTGCGCATCTGGGCCATATCCCGGTCCCACACGGAGGCATTAGGCAAAAACAAAAACTTGCGCGCAACGTCCGAGGTCATATACGTCATGCCGACAACCGGCATCGGCCGGCCGTCCTTCACGAAATAATCCCGTCCGCAGGTTACCGGGCTGCCTTCCCCGAGCAGCTCGGAGTCAAAGCCCCAGAAGCCTTGGCGCAGGATGCGTACTTCCCCCGTAGACGACTCAGCTCTGCATTGTACCTCGTAATAACCACTCTCCACCGTCAGGGCAACAGGTATGCGGCAAATCAGCTGCTTGCTGTTTGCTTCTTCTTGCAGGTTGCTTGTCCAGCGCTGTTCCGGCTTGCTGCTGTGCTCGGCCGTTAGGGCGAAGCTCCAGCTGACCGCAGGCGCGGGTTTAGCGGCAGTGCGGCTAAGCTGCTGCATCTGCAGCGTCAGCATCATCCGCTCGCCCGGCTCGAAGGAAGCATAGTTCGGCTTCAGCCAGAGCTCGGTTACGCCTGCCGCGCAGAATGCTGCCCAGCGGCTAAGTTCGCCGGCGCCGCCCGCTTGCCAGAACGCTTCCGTTAACGGCTGGTTGACGAACAGCCAGCGCGCTCCCGCAAAGCTTCCCTTCGTGTTTTCCCATAACACGACAGGTGCAGCAACCTCTCTTCCTTCAGAGGAAATTCCCTTCAGAAGCGGATACAGCTGCGCATCCATTGGACCTGCCGAGCCCATTTGATGAGGCAGGTCGCTGCTTTTCGTCACATGGGGCACCAGATTCCAGGTCCCGGCAACCTCAAACATCGATTCCTTGCCTTGCAGCAGCGGAATGTCCGCGAAAGCAGACAACGTCTTGATCGGTGCCTCGCTTACGGGCAGGATCTCATGGATATGAAGCTCGCGGTGATAGGCGGTTTGCTCGCCTTCCGCCTCCCACGCTCCGGCTTCATTTCTAGAAACCGGACGCTTGAACGGCGCTCCGCCGATACTGACGAGGCCACCGCCGCGCTTTAGAAAAGCAAGGATCTCGCCCCACGCTTCTTTTGGAAAATAGGGCGCATGCATATTAACAAAGCTGCCGCCCTCCGCTGCGTGAAGCGCCTTTTCTAATCCAGCCGCGCGAACAACGCTCCCTAATTGGAGCAGTTGACCTTCCGTGTCGGCGTTTAGGCGAGCAGTCAGAGGAAAAGAAGGATCATAAAAAATAATGGTGTTCATGCTCATAGCAGGTCTTCCTTCATCGCCTTGTAAACCAGCTGTGCGAAGAGGCTGTTTGACCAAGCGAACCATTTGCGCGTGAATACGGATGGATCATCCGCGTGGAAGCCCTCATGCATATAACCGGTACCCCCGTCAGTTGCCTCCAGCATATCGATCAAAGCCAGTTTTTCTTCGCTGCTGACAGCGGTAATTCCCTGCATCGACAAGGCCATATGCCAAATGTAGCCTGGCGGCGTATGCGGGCTGCCGATTCCCTTTGCTGCCGTTCCTTCGTAATAGAACGGATTTAACTTGCTAAGCGCAAACTTTCTCGTATTCTGGTAAATCGGATCATCAGCCGTGGTATATCCGAGATACGGAATGGACATCAAGCCCGGCGTGCCCGCATCATCCATGAGGCAATAATTGCCGAAACCGTCCGTTTCATAAGCATAAATAGGTCCAAATTCCGGATGCTGATAAATGCCGTACAGCTGAATGCCATGGTCGACGTCGTCCTCAAGCCTCTTCAGCTCCTTAACGAAGTCCATGTCGCGGAACACCCATTCCGCGATTTCTCTCATTTGGCGAAGCGCTACTACGGCGAACATATTGTCCGGCACGTTGTAATGGAAATCGCATGCGTCATCGCTTGAACGGAAGCCTGACCAGATCATGCCTGTGTAATTGACGGGCATGCCGAGGCCGCTATTGCGCAGTGAATCCGTCGGAATGCCGTTATCCCGGACAAAACGGTACGGGGACAGCTCAAAGTGACGCTGCTCTGTCTTCCATAGCTCTACGATGCGGCGCATTGTCGCCTTGAAGCCGGAATCAAAAATATCCGTCAGCTCGGTTTCCTTCCAATAAGCATGCGCGAGGCGGATGGAGAAGCAGATCGAATCCAGCTCGAACTTGCGCTCCCAGACCCATGGCGACATTTCCGTCTCATCAGTCGTGTTCCAATGCCAATCATTTGCCGTTTCATTAAATGCATTCGCGTAAGGATCGATTTGAATAGACATCATATGCCGTTTGATCAATCCGCCGATGATTCGCTGCAGGTCCTTGTCTTCCTTCGTGAAAGGGACGTAATGAATCACCTGCTCAACGGAATCGCGCAGCCACATCGCGGGAATATCGCCTGTGATGACGAAGGTTGTGCCGTCGTCCATCAGCTTTGTCGTCGTTTCAAGCGTATTCGGAAAACAGTTTTTGAATAATTGCAGCAGCTTCGGGCGATGCGCAAGCTTCTGCTCGGCTTCCTTCAGCACATCTTGAACCGCCTGCGGCAGCGTCAGCTCCGGCATCGGGATTTTGGGTAATCGGAATTGCTCCATGTTCGGTATGCTCCTTTAGAAGAAAAATCGTCGTTATTCCTTAACGGCGCCAACCGTCAAGCCTTGAATGAAATACCGTTGGAAGAACGGATATGCGAATACGATCGGGCCGGTTGCCAGCACCACCATTGCCATGCGGGACGTATCCTGCGGCATGGATTGCAGCACACCCGTGCTGATCGACGCATTTTGTGAATTTTGCAAAATAAACTGCATGCTATTTTCAATCCGCATCAGCATCGACTGAAGCGGCACTAAATTCGGCGTATTAATGTAAAGCAGCGCATTGAACCAATCGTTCCAATAGCCGAGCGTACTGAACAAACCAATCGTAGCAAGGCCTGGCAGCGACAAAGGCAGAACCAGCTTAAAGAAAATGCCAAACTCGCCCGCGCCGTCGATTTTACCCGATTCGATAATCGCATCCGGCACCATGGTTGAGAAAAACGTGCGAAGAATCATAATATAAAAAGCGTTGACCGCCAGCGGCAGGATGAGTGCCCATATCGAATCTTTAAGTCCGAGCAGCTGCGTAACGACAATATAAGTCGGGACGAGCCCGCCATTAAATAACATCGTGAAAAAGGCGAAAAAAGCGAAAAATTTGCGGTATTTAAAGCTGTGACGCGAAATCGCGTAAGCAAAAAGCGCGGTAAACGCAACACCGATAGCCGTCCCGATAACGGTAACCGCAATCGTTACCCCATAGGAGCGAAGGAGCTGGTCCCCAGCCTTAAATAAATAGGTATAAGCATCGAAGCTCCATTTTTCCGGAAACAGCTGATATCCGTTTTTGGCTAAGGTTGCTTCGTCTGTAAACGATATAACGGTGACGAACAAAAAAGGAAATACGCAAAGTAAAGCAAAAATACCGGCTACCGAATGGAAAGCGATATTCCAAACGGGTGTCAATCTATGAAAATCGCGGCCTTTCGTCGTTTGAGCGGACACAACGGTTTTCCTCCCTTCGCAATGCCTGCCATGGGCCGTATGGCCGTCATGACTAGAACAATGCATTGTCTTTATTGAATTTACGTACGATACCATTCGATGTAATGACAAGAACGAAGCCGATAAGCGACTGATACAGACCTGCTGCCGTGCTCATTCCGATTTCGCCGGTCGTTTTCAGTCCGCGGTACACATAGGTGTCGATGACGTTCGTTACGCTGTATAAGGTTCCGGAATCCCGCGGCACTTGATAGAACAGCCCGAAATCCGCATAAAAGATTTTACCGATCGCAAGCAGCGTCAATATCGTAATAAGCGGCGTCAGCATCGGAATCGTAATGTTGCGGATTTGCTGCCATTTGTTTGCGCCATCGATCATTGCCGCTTCATAAAGCGATTTGTCGATACCCATGATCGCCGCCAAATAGATTACGCTGTTGTAGCCTACCGATTTCCAGAGAAATACGACCACGATAATAATCGGCCAGTAGGTCGGGTCCGAATACCAATTCACCGGATCGATCCCAAACCAACTTGCGATTTGGTTCACGACACCCCGATCCAAGCTGAGGAAGCTGAATACGAAGTATCCAACGATAACCCAGGATAGGAAATAAGGAAGAAACATGCCCGTCTGATAAACCTTTGCTAATTTCTTATTCGTAATTTCCGCCAGCATGATCGCCATCGCAACAGCAATGACCAGCCCCAGCACGATAAAAAATATATTGTAGAGCACGGTATTCCGGGTAATGATATAAGCGTCATTCGTGCTGAACAGAAATTTAAAGTTTTGCAGACCGACCCATTTGCTCTCGATAATGCTGGCTAAAAATCCATCCCTGCTGTAGCGGTATTCCTTAAACGCGATAACCATGCCGGCCATCGGCAGGTAGGAGAAGAAGATGAACCAGAGTGTCGCTGGCAGTACCATAATCAGCATCGCTTTGTTTTTGTTAATATCCTTGAAAAATCGCCCAAAGGCTCCCACGTGATCACCTCTCTGCTGTCAATTTAATGAGAGAAGGTATGAATCGAATGCCAAGCATCCGTCTCATACCCCCCCCGCTTGTTTACTTGTTCGCGGCTCTCCACTCATCAAGCTGGCGCTGCGCTTCAGCCATAATTTTATCAAGTCCGGCTGCTTTGAATTTCTCGTTCGCACGTGCGATGTAAGTCTCAGGATCAACTGTACCTGTCATTAGCGCTACCCAAAATTCTTCCTTAACGTTGTTTAAAGACGCGATTTCCGTTGTTACCTTCGATGTGTCGAAGTTGAAGCCAAGAAGCGGCGCCTCTGTTCCTGCATCGTTAAACTTCTTGAACTCCTCCCACTTGTTGGTTGGATCTGTCGTGTTCAAGTACGTAAGCATAACGTTGCCTAGCGAGAAGGTAGGCATATCGTAGTTTTTCGACTCATCCAGGTTTTCCATCACATTGTCGCTTACTTTCTTGTAGTGAACGCCTTCGATTCCCGAATCAACCATGTTGCGAAGCACAGGGTCTGTGTTCAGCAGGTTCAAGAATTCCATCGCTTTCTCCGGATACTTCGAGTTAGCCGAGATCGCTTGCATCGAGCCCATTACGGACCAGTTATAAATAATCGCATCGCTTGCCGGTGTAGATACGACTGGGTAGCCGTTGGTTGCCGACCAAAGGTTATCCGCGAAAGGCTGCGATGTCGCACGGTCAGCGAACCATTTTCCCGTCGTTTGAACGTCTGCCATCGAATCCATCGTAGCGGCTTCTGCAGGAATGTAGCCCGCTTTGTAATATTTGTGCATCGTATTCAAAACTTGTTTCATTTCCGGTGTATCCAGCACGTTTACGATTTTATAATCCTTCGTATCGAGCGATACAGCCATTGGAAGCTTCTCGATCACGTAATCGTAAGGCACGTAAGGCCCGTAGTTTTTATCCACGGCGAACGGATAAACATCCGGCTCGTTTTCTTTAATCGTTTTCAACAGCGGCTCCAAGCTTTCAAGCGAATACACCTTTGAGATATCCAGCTTGTATTTATCGACAAACTGCTTGTTAAAGCGCCATACCTCTTGTGCAGGCAGCTCTTTTTTAGCCGAGATGCCGTAGTTATGACCATCGATCTTGGAGCCTTCCAGGAATGCCGGATCAAGCGTATCGATAATGCCTTGGCCATGCTCTTTCAGCAAATCATCGATTTGCATGAATGCGCCCTTCCTAGCGTTCTGTACATAGTCGAATGCCCATGAGGAAGTAAACATAATGTCTACCGCTTCGCCGGAAGCGGTCATGACCTGCAGCTTTTGCGAGTAATCGCCCCAGTCGATCATGTTCATTTTCACGGTTACGCCGATTTTTTCGGCTGTATATTTACTTACTTCCGCCATGACTTTGTCCACATCTTTTTGCGGCGTACCGATCGTGTACCAGATCAGTTCAACCGGTTTCTCGGCAGTACCCTCAGTGCTTTCATTTTTGCCGCCTCCGCAGGCGCTTAGCACGATTGACATAACCAGCAGCAGCGAAAGCGCTAGCGTAAAGCTGTTTTTCTTTCTACTCATTGTTTAAATCCTCCCCGTATTGTGTTTCGAAGCAGAATCCGATTGCATAAGCATGCGCTTACTTTATTGCTTGCCCCTCATAGACAGCGTTTAAAGGGCTAACTTAAAAATAACGGATGTAACGATTTTCAAATAGGCAACAAACTAAAGGTATGCTGTACAAATTAAAGAAAAAAGGACAGCTCCGTGTTGCATTAGAGTAGTCCTTTGTAATCAGTGGGAGAAATACCGACGTATTTCTTAAATTGCTTATAGAAATATCCCGTCTCCCAATAGCCCACCTGCATTGCAATTTCCTGCACCTTTAACTGTGTTTCCTTCAGCATTTCTTTAGCCTTTCCGATGCGGTATTTATTTATGTACTCGGTAAAAGTCTCATTCGTTTCCTTCTGGAACAATTGGCCGAGATACACGGGATGAATATTATATTGCTGACTAAGCGATTTGAGAGAAAGCGCCTGCGCATAATTTTCATGTACATAACCCAGCAGCAGCTGAATAATCGGACTTTTCACGTCGCGCATAAGCGAGTCAACGGTCAAGGTTGCCGCCTCTTTGACGACCGCGGCTAAGCCTTCAATCGTTTCTGCCTGCATGATTTGCGCAAAGCCGGCCTTGTAGAGCTCCGGCTGATCCGCCTGCTTAATTTCTTTGAGCTCCATCTTGAACCTGATCATGAGCTCGATCGCCATGCTTTGAATATAAGCAGGCGTCGCTCCCTCAAGCATTTGGCAGCGCTCAAATTCAGCATCGATCGCCGTATGAAGCTGCTCCAGGTCCTTTGCCTTAATCAGCTTGGAATAAGCTGACCAATCCAGCGGCTGGGCCGCCGCATGCTCGATCCCGTTTTTCTCCGAAAGCATGCCGTAATCGAGTATAGCCGGTTCATCCAGCAGCAAAAAATACTCCTGCGCCTTCTTGGCGTGGGCATAGCTTCGCGGCGCTCCTTCTCCTATCTCCTGCACGCTTCCGATCGTAATGCGCAATGGGCTAGGCTCCAACCGTTTTTGCATATTTTCAAGCACGCTCATTGCTTTATCTTTCCCTTTAACCGGATCTTCTATCATAAATACGATAACAAGATCGCCGTCAATATCGACAAAGGGCAGCATCGAAGGATCCTGCACGGCCATCCTTTGAGCCGCTTCGTAGGATGGCTCGAACTGGCTCTCCGTTCGGAGCACCGCGGTAACGAGATACGGCCCATCAAGCCGAATGTCCAGTATATCCATACGCTCGGTCAGCTCATTCGGCGCAATGCGTCCGGTTAACCAGCGATACAATATATTATCCCTAAGAATTCGAATATCATAATCGCTAAATAAACGGTCCGGTCTTATCGTGTTCAGCTTGTCGATGGTATTGGCCAGCGTCTCCTGAAGTTCGTCGATGTTAATTGGCTTCAGCAAATAATTTTCAACGCCAAGCTTGAGACCGGATTTTATATAATCAAAATCGTTAAAGCCGCTTAAAATAATAACCTTTAGATCCGGCCGGAATTCCCTTGCTTCGCGAATCAGGGTTAAACCATCCATATTCGGCATGGAGATGTCTGTCAGCAATATATCCGGCGCTGATTCCTTAAGCGCTTCAAGCGCATCCTGCCCATTTTCCGCAGAGCCGACGATTTCAAGACCAAACGCCGACCAATCGATAATATCGTACAAGCCCTCGATAATGAACGGCTCGTCATCAACTAAAAACACTCTATACATGCTGTGCGTCCTCCGTAACTGGAAACTCAAGCGTAACAATGGTCCCGACGCCTGGCGTGCTCGTTATTTCAATTCCGTAGTCCATACCGTAGAGCAGCTTTAATCGCTCATGCACGCTGCGCAGGCCGAAGGATTCTCCGGTTTCCTCCGGGGAGTCCATCGCAAGGCGAATCGATTCCAGCCGTTCAGGCTCAATGCCGCTGCCATTATCCTCCACCTGAATCCGAACCCGATCCTCAGTCTGCCAGACGCTAATCCGGATCCGGTTATCCGGCCTGCGGGGCTCAAGACCATGCACGACGTAATTTTCAATAATCGGCTGCAGCGCCATCCGCATAATCCTCCGGCTTGCTAAGCTTTCATCGCATGTAATTTCATAAGACAGCTTGTCCTTGTAACGGATGCGAAACAGTTCCAAATAGAGGCGAGAGGTCTCAAGCTCATCCTTCAACGTATTTTCCCCTTTGGGCTGCACGAAGCTTTTGAACAGGACGGAAAGACTATATATCATTTCGCCTACGTCCTTCGCTCCCTGCGAAACGGCCCGCATGCGAATGACTTCCAGCGTATTGTAGAGAAAGTGAGGATTCACCCTGGCCTGCAGCGCTGCCAGCTCCGTGTGCTTTTGCTTGATTTCCGCTTTATAGACACGGTCAATGTGGCGAGTCAGCTCGCCAAGCATGTCGTTAAAGCTTCTGGAGATTTGCCCGAGCTCATCCTCCTTCTCGTCTTGGATACGCGCCGACAAATCGCCGCTCTCGACCTTTCGCATGAACCGGATGATTTTATTGGTCCGTTTTGCGAAGTTAATGACAACCAGAATCGGAACAAGCAGCACCGTCACGATACAGATCGCACTAATTAAAATAATGGTGCGCTTCAGCCCTTTATAGGCTGCGGCAACCTCATCTTTCGGCGCTATGCCAACCACCATATAGCCCGCTTGGTTTTGAGTTAACGTCGTCACATAGGATTCCTGCTCAAGCATCGCCGTGTCGTAGAGCGAATCTATTTTGTCCGCATAGGGGTAACGGGCGCCGTAATACTGGTCAGAAGAGTCGAACAGCACTTCGCCGGTTGGCCCTAACACGAGAATGTAACCTTTTAATTGCTCCTTATAGCTCTCCAGCGTATTTTGGATACGGTCCGCATTAAAATAAACGAGCAGCTGACCTAAATTTTTAAACGTATTCTTGTCCGTTATCGGCACGCGCATCGCATAAAGCTTAGGCTCCTGTTGATCGATCGCAGCGCGAACCCAAGCGTTCGGCACCGACACCATCGTATTCTCCAGCGCCATCGCATCAGGAATATAAGAGCGCGAAGCATTGGTTGATATCAATCGCGTCACATGCCCCTGCTTATAAGCAAACAGAAACTGCTTTTCCGAGCTGTACAGCATTAAATTCTCAATATCGGCATCGCTGTCCAGCTTGTTCTCAAAATACGCCAAGCCCTTCGGCATATCGATACTCGCCTCATCGGTATATTGATCCAACTGATATTTCATATAGTCCTCAAAAGGATGCTGCAGAAAATAAGCGAGATGAAGCGATAACGATTCATTCCGATACACATCCAGCATGATCGATTGCACCGATTCATATTTGCGGGTCATGTAGCTGTTCACGCTATCCATCGCTTTCTTCTGATTTTCAAGCTCATTGCGGACAATCGATTCTGACATCACATTGAACATAAAATAAGAAAACGTCACGATCGTTACCGTAGTGATGAGCGCGAACAGCATAATCATTTTCATGAAAAGGTTATTTTTCACATAGTTGTCGTACAAGCTTTTAGCCTTCAAAATAAGCTCCTTTCCCGCGTAAAACCGAAATCGCCCGAAAAATTCGATACGTAATATAACGTTTAATATACTTCACTATGATTTGTGGACACAAGCCGCCCTATTTTCACCATCCAAATATTTTCCATAATTAGGGATTTAATTTCCGGGAGGTTGAATGATGATACTGCAGGGGCTTATAATGGAATGGTGAGGAAAATCGCGACCCGGGAGTGGATATCTTGTTTAAGATGTCCTCCTCCCGGGTCTTCTTTCTCGCTTATACAAGCTTTATATAGTAAAATGGGGCGATGCAACACTATACGATTATGAGGTGCTCGAATGTCCATTAGCTTTACTACATCAATTATAAGCCGGTTGAAAAGAGAAATCGCCGACCTTCAAAAGCAAAGCGTTAACGATAAGAGTAAAAAAGAAAAAGCGGCCGCAAAAATCAAACAGCTGCAAAAGAGCACCAAGCTAAGCTCTTCCCCCAGCGATCTGAGCAGCAAAATGACGCAGATCACGAAGCTAACTGATGAGGTCGCGAGAATCGATGCCTCCCAAGCTGTTTTGGCGAAACAGCTTGCAGCTAAAAATGCAGAGCTCAGGCAGCAGCTTGCCAAGGAACAGCAGCGTGAGGACAAGGAATAGGAAACGGGACACTATATTCAATAAAACAGCGGCAGCCATGGACTTTTCTCGTCCATGGCTGCCGTATTTTCTTATTTGGGTTCGATCCATGTTTCTGATCGCATCAGGTTTCCTTATGTCTATCTTACTGCCAATCGATCTGATTGTCCTTAAGCAGGCTCTGCAATGCTTGAATCGCTGCAATGACGCGCTCGGTATTGCTCGCATCCGGCATATAATCATTCAGATGAGGCTCAACGGAGAGAAATCCGCCGAAGCCGCGCTTCTGCAGCACGCTCAATAATTCGCCGATGCGCCCGTCGCCTTTTCCAGCAGGCACGAACATACGCAGTTCCGACGAGGCATCCTTAATATGCACGTCGCATATTTGCCAACCGGGGAAGCAATAGAAGAAACGCCGAAGCCCCGCTCTTTCACCATTCCGTTAATCCGGTCAAGCTCCTCAGCATCCAGTTCGAGTACATTTTTTCCCCATACGCTGCGAATTTCCAGATGGGAAAGTCCCATCTCTGACAGCACCTGAAGCTGTTCTTCCAGGTCCTGAGAAATTTCGTCTGCAAAACATGTCACCTTCATAGCCATAAGCTCCCCTCCTTACCTGCTGCCAAAGGATTTGCTCAGATCCTCATCTGCCGTCGGCGCAACCGCTTTCTTCTTCACATAGGTCGACTGACTAATCAGTTCCTTAAGCTTTGCTTCGAAGGCATCAGTATCGAACGGAACCTGAACCGTCTGCTCCTGGAAGGAGGAAAGCATAATCCCGTTCGCCAGTACAAGCGACCGCGGCCCCTCCCAGCCTTCGGCAATGAGCTCGCCTTGTCCGGTTTGAATGCGGGAGAGAAACTTCTCCGCAACGATATGATGGCCTGAAGGCGCATCCATATCTATAGGCACAACCGTTTTTACCGTTTCGAGCTGACTGAAGCGATGCGGCGTTTCCTTTGAATATTTCAGCATGGACACCGGGTTCTTGTACCAGACTAGCTCACCGTCCTCCAGCACCAGCTTGCCGTTCTCCCCGATAATTTCCAGCCGGTTCGTGCCAGGCATCTCAGCCGTCGTGACAATGAGGTGGCCGATCATGCCATTGTCATGCTCAAAATAAGCCGTCACTTCGTCTTCGACTTCGATGTTGTGGTATTTGCCGATATGCGCGTGTCCGGTAATACGTGCGGGAAGGCCGAACAGCCACTGATACATATCCAGCGTATGCGGGCATTGATTGGTCAAGATCCCGCCGCCTTCTCCGGCCCAAGTTGCGCGCCAATCGCCGCTGTCATAATAGAACTGGGAACGGAACCAGGCCGTGTGAATCCAGGTCGCTCTCGTCAAGCGGCCGAGCTCGCCTCCTTCGACGATTTCCTTGACCTTGCGGTAGAAGGGCAGCGTACGTTCCTGAAACATAAGTCCGAATTGAAGGCCGGGGAACTGTTCCTTGGCCTGGTCATATGCCTCTGTCATCCGATAAGCGTCATTCAAATGAACCGCGATCGGCTTCTCGCAGAGGACATGAATCCCCCGCTTGAACGCCTCTATTGCAATTTCAGGATGATCATAGTGAGGAACGGCAATAATGACGACTTCAAGGCCTGCTTGATCCAGCATGTCCTTGTAATCATAATAAGCTTTCGTATCGTGCTCGGCCGCTATTTGATCCGCTTTCTCCTTAACCGAATCGCATACGCCGGCGAGCCTGACGTTAGAAGTAGATTGCAAATATTTCACATGCAAGCCGCCTCCGATTGCGCCAAGGCCAACTACACCGATATTCAACGGATTGTTCATGAATAGAAATCCTCCCGTCATAGATCACATGATTTTTCTTCCTACTCATTGTATGATGTATAGATAGCAATAACTTTGTATTATTTGCTTAGAATATTGGAATTATTGACATTTTCACTCGGATGGAGGGGATATTGCCTGATTGAAAAATATTTAGCGCAAATCGATCAGAGTATCAGCTACCTGCATGTTGCCAAAAAGGTGCATAATATCGACTTTCACCTGCATGCTGGCTGCGAAATCTATTTCCTCATTAAAGGGGATGTCCGCTATTTCGTAGAGAAAACCGTCTATCCGCTGCAATATGGGGATTTGATTATAACGAACGAGCATGAAATTCATAAGCCTTCCTTCTCTTCGGAGCATTCCTATGAGAGAGTCACGCTGGAATTTGATCCCCAGCTATTCAAGCTGTTTGCGACGAAGAGCCTGGACCCGCTCGCCTGCTTCTATAACCGGCCGCTTGGCACAGGTAACAAAATGACACTTACGGCCAAGGAAACCTCGCAGATGCTGGAACTGTTCATGAAATACGAGGCACTGATGCGCAGCGGGTCCGATGGGAACGCGATCTTAAAGCTGAGCTGTATGCTTGAGCTGCTCGTGGCGGTCAACCGGATCTTTCTGAGCCAGAAGCCAGTCGATGCCGGAGTGGAGCTGCATCACAAGCTGACCCCCATCCTGGATTATATTGAGCTGCATTTGCATGAGGAGCTGTCCCTCGAGCTGCTGCAGCGCCAATTTTTTATTAATAAATATCATTTGATTAGAGTCTTTAAGGAATATACAGGAAGCACCGTTCATGAATATATCGTCTCCAAACGGATCTCGCTCGCGAAGCGTTACCTCTCGGAGGGATCCAGCGTGCTGGAGTCCTGCATGCGCTGCGGGTTCAACGACTATACCAGCTTCCTTCGCATGTTCAAGAAAAAAACGGGAGTATTGCCGAAAGAATATCAGAACAGCGCGAAATGGAATCGATAGTGAAACTTATAAAGTCTAGAATCAAGCGTAAACGGCTGACGCCGTCCTTGGCGGCAAAAGCTCGTTTCGCGGTGAAATATAAGCAACGTATAAGGTTGAATTTTATACTTTCTTATATTTTCCCCCAGTCCATCGGCATTAGCCGGCTTTCGTCCTGCTTGCGCAAATCCGTAATGGTCGCCATATGTATTCGCCTCCTAAGTATGTATCCCAAGTCCGCTCTTTAGAAAAGATAGGCATTCAGCCAGCCCTTCCCCGATCTCTCCTCCGCTTTCTTCGTCCGCTGATACCCATCCGCTGTAATCGATGGACGGCCGAGGTTAAAGGTGGTTTTATTTCTTACTCGAAGCTAGCAAAAAAGGATGCGCCGGAACGAATACCCGCTCAGGCACACCCAGTTTTTAGATCGTCGCGTTAATTCAGGAAGCCCTCCAAAGCGATAGTCGGTTTGCCATCCGCTTGCCATGCGCCTTTGCTATATCCGCCGTTGTAGCTTGGTGTCGCCTGCGGCTCCCAATAAAACACGCCCAGTCCCTTTCCTCCTGAAATATTGCGCACTTTTGTCTTTATATCCGTGACGAAGCTTTTTGCCGCGGCAGGCTGATTGTAATCCATGCCAATCTCCGTAATCATGACCGGCTTGCCGTAACGAGAGATCATATCGTTGGAGTTGCTGATCGTTTGCGTGACCTTGCTGGCCCAATCGGTGCTTGACGGATAAAGCGACATCCCGATAATATCGAAGGTTGCCCCGTTAGCGATCAGACCTCCTATGTTCCATACAAATACGCTGTTATCGTAACCATTCGCCAAATGCACGATGGTTTTCGTCCCCGTGCTAATCGACTTCACGGCATTGTTACCGGTATTGATCAACCAAGCGTAGTTTTGCATGTTCAAGGACGCTTTGCCGTCATTCCAGAGCATCCCGTCATTGGTCTCGTTCCCGATCTGCACCCAATCAGGCGTTACGCCTTTGCTTTGCATGACAGTCATGACCTCTCTCGTATGGTTCCAAACGGCGTCCATTTTTGTATGCGCTTTCAATTATGTGGCTTAATTGTACGTTCTCCTTAGGTTTTCATATAGGATGTTATACCAATATTTTCAATGTTATTGAAGCCGATTTGTTCCCTGCACCCTTCGGGGCTGTTTACACAACAAAAAAAATGGTTTTGCAAAAGTTCAGCGAACTCCTGCAAAACCACTCATCCATTTTTCATTTCGGTCAAACCATTACATAAAGAGGCTAAGAACCATAACCATAGCAAAGGCGGAGAAACCGAGTATCGTTTCCATCACGGTCCACGTTTTCAAGGTTTGCGGGACGGACAAATTCATATATTCTTTGACGATCCAGAAACCGGAATCATTGACATGGGATAAAATAATGGAGCCTGCTCCGGTGGCGAGAACGAGCAGCTCCGGGCTAACGCCAGGCATCGTAACTGCGATAGGCGCAACAATGCCTGCTGCGGTTGTCATCGCAACCGTCGCTGAACCGACGGCTGCCCGTATGAGGCCCGCAATTACGAATGCGAGCACGAGCGGTGATAAATGTGCGTTTTGGGCAAAGCCGGCAATGGCATCACCGACACCGCTGGCAGTCAAAATTTTATTGAAGCCGCCGCCTGCACCAATCAGTAAAACAATCGAAGCTACCGGACCCAGGCAATCGTTCGTAAATTTCAACAGTTCCTTGTTCGTGAAGCCGCGCGCGTACCCGAAAGAGTAGAGTGAGAAGAGCAGCGCGAGCAGCAAAGCAATAATCGGACTTCCAATGAAATCGACAACCATCCTAAAGCCGTTCGTCGCCGGCAGAATGAGATCGACTATGGTTGCCAGCAGCATGAGAATAACGGGCAGTAATATCGTAAACAGCGTAATCCCGAATCCAGGCAGCTCTCTTTCCTTTGTTTCGGTAAATTGTGCCATTAGATCGCTGGATGCTTCGACCTTGATACGCTTAGAAATCCAAGACCCGTAAAGCGGTCCTGCAATCGCTGCCGCCGGCAAAGAAACGATAAGCGCAAGAAAAATGGTTTTGCCGATATTGGCATTAAAGATGCCTACCGCCAGCATTGCTGCCGGATGCGGAGGGATAAGGCTGTGCACGACGGCCAAACCTGCCACGAGGGAAATACCTATTTTAACAAGCGAAGTTCCGGTTTGTTTGGCGATAACAAATACTAGCGGGAACAATAACACGATACCGACCTGAATGAACACTGGTATGCCGCATATTACAGCCACGACCATCATTGCCCAGTGGACATTTTTTTCACCAAATACACGGACAAGTGTTTTGGCAATCCGCTCTGCTCCGCCGGATTCCGCCATCAGCTTGCCAAGCATCGTTCCAAGACCGAGCACGATGGCAATAAAGCCAAGAACACTTGCGACGCCTTCCTGATAAGACTTGACGATATCCGTCAGAGGCATCCCTGAAATAAGCCCCATAAATACGGCTCCTATAATAAGCGCAACGAAAGGATTCATTTTATATTTAGCAATAAGCAAAATCAATCCGATAATGGATATAACCGCATACAAGAGCAGACTTGCATCATGACTGAGACCAAATACCGAGTACATCAATATTACCCCCTTAAATTGATAACGCTTTCCATTTGTAAGAAGAAAACAGGATCGAGCCCTGTTATCTACTTTTTAACTTCTATTTTTTCGACTGTTTCCAGCAGTGTTCGTTCATCGCCTACATTGCCAGGAAACACGATATAGGGAATACCGCTAAATTTGGCTTCCGCTCCGGTTAGCCAAACGGGTATACCAGCTGCAACTTGCCCAAGCACCCGTGCCTTGCGTATAGCCAGCCCCTTCGTCGCCACATCGCTGGATGTGATGCCGCCTTTGGCAATAATAAACTTCGGAACAACCTCAAGCGATTTCACGATTTCGACCAGCGCTCCTGATACGGTTCGGCTTATCTTGAAATTATCTGCTTTGTTGTCCACGGCGATCAGCTTGCGGCTGCTGTATACGACCACATTTCGGCCCTCAGCTATATGCTTGTTTGCTTCTGCAATCACGCGTCCAAGCTCAAGCTTGTAGCCCTCGGGATCTAGAACGCTCTCTACATCAATTTCTAAACTTACAATACCGGGAAATGTAAGCAGCTGCTCCAACTGCCTTGTTGTTTTTTGCACATAGGATCCTACGACGACTATACCGCCGTGACTTTGCTGCTTGTCCGCAATTAACTTCTCCTGAGGCAAATAACCTTGATCGGAAATGCCTGCGTATGATTTCACGAACGATGCTGCCGTACGGAAAATAAACGATTTCCCCTGTTCCTCCGCTTGCAGCAGCGACAGCGACAGCACATCCATATCCGCGTAAGTGAGTGCGTTAACGATGATCGGCATATTGCCCGTTGCTCCGAGCAGCACCTCTTTAACCGCTTCTGGTCCCTTACGTATCTGATCCAGTGAAATAACAAGACATTGTCCGGCCTGTATACGGCCTTCTGTTTTCTCTTCCACCCACTCCGTCAAATCACCGTTCTCATAACCGAATACCTTATCCTTGGCGAATTCGGTTTCATGTACAGGAATCAGCGTCTGATTCTCCACCATATAATGGGTGTTTTCCAATGTTATTCGTCCAGCTTCGAAAAAAGCAGGAATGATCAGCTGCCCGTCATAAGCGCGGCCGCTTACACGGAGTACCTCATCCGAAAGTACATCCGTTTCCAAGGGGTAATACCCTCGAAGCATAGAGTCACTTCGGCTGACAAAGGTAAAGCCCTTATCCTTCTCGGCTGCTACCGCTTGCACGTTGCGGGCAATCTCACGATTGATTTGCTCGGCCGCTGCCGCATCAAGTCCCCGTGTATTGGTGAGA
The DNA here is from genome assembly GCF_031157315.1 of Paenibacillus sp. LHD-38. GTDB lineage: Bacteria > Bacillota > Bacilli > Paenibacillales > Paenibacillaceae > Pristimantibacillus. Next base: position 44,314 of record NZ_JAVIFU010000011.1, on the reverse strand, counting down.
ATATAGAAAAGTGTTTCCGGAGCATCAAACGCTTCACGCAGCAGCTCCTTATCCCACATCGTCAAGACATTAATATCGTGAACCGTCTGTACGCCTGTAGGATCATCGTCTAATACGATTATTTTTCGTCCGCGGGCGTTATTTAAGCGCTTAATTTCCTGCCTTAGACCGTTGTTATCCCACTCAAGCGGCAATTCATTTTGCAGAGCTGCAAGCGTTGTTCGTTTTGCCTCGCTATTCATGTATAAGCCACCTCACTTCTGAAATAATAACTATCAAAAAGTTGTAATGTATGATTGCAAAATGCTGATAAGACATTCTCTCTGGTTACTCGCCTTTAACCTCTATGCCTGCAAGCTTCTCGAAATATTGCACAATTCCTCCATGATCATCAGCAGCCTTGCCGTCAACCTTGAGCGCATGAAAAATTTCAAGCAGCTGACTGCTCAGCGGCAGCGGTACTCCGATATCATGTGCGGTTTCCATCACATTCGTCATGTCTTTAAGATTAATATCGATGCGTCCGCCCGCTACAAAGTTGCGCTTGAGAATAAGCGGTACTTTGGCATCCAGCACAGCGCTTCCCGCCAGGCCGCCTCGAATGGCCTGATACATTTTATCAATGTCAATTCCGGCTTTAGCGGCAAACACAAGCGCTTCCGACATCGCAGCGATATTAAGATTAACAATGATCTGATTTGCCAGCTTCGCTGTCGCGCCGCAGCCATTGTCGCCGACTAAAGTAACATCCTTGCCTAGCACTTGCAGCACATCCTGAACGCTTTCAAATATATGCGCGCTTCCGCCGACCATAATCGCCAGCGTGCCATCGATTGCTTTTGGTTCCCCGCCGCTTACGGGAGCATCCAACATGTGCAGACCGGCCGCTGCCGCAATTGCAGCCAGCTCCTTCGATACCACCGGCGAGATCGAGCTCATATCGATAATCACGCTGCCTTTGGAAGCTCCGTTCAGAATGCCGTTATCACCCGCAATGACTTCCTTAACATGCTGAGAGTTAGGCAGCATGGTAAATATAATTTCACTATGCTCAGCAACTTCCTTCGGAGATGTTGTGCCACGAGCACCCGCCGCAGTAAGTGCAGCTACTGACTCTTTATTTATATCGAATACGCTAAGTTCATATCCTGCTTTAAGCAGGTTTGATGACATCGGGCGCCCCATAATACCTAATCCGATAAATCCGATTCGTTTCTTCATTTTGCAAACCCTCCAACCATTCATTTACTTGATTTCCATTCTGTAAACGCTATCAATTCGCTTTCTCAAATGTATTGTACACAAATTATATATTTTTGTATACAATTTTTAAATATTTGAATACATTTTTCGCGCAAACGTTCTAAATCATTGTGAATAATCAAGCTTTTCGATAAAGTAGACGTTAGAGGTGAAAAACTATGCAGCGGGACAATTCCAAATCCGGTTCAGCCTACCAGCAATCTTATGAAGCACTGCGTGATATGATTCTGAACGGTACGCTGGCCCAGGGCTCCAAGCTGGTTGAAGAAAAGCTTGCCGCAGACTTGAATGTAAGCCGCACGCCTATACGAGAATCCATCCGCAAGCTCGAACAGGAAGGATTAGTCGTCAATAAGCGTGTTGTGAAGCTTTCTGAGACGGATCTTCGCAATACTTTCGAACTGAGAAAACTGCTTGAAGGACACGCAGCACAATGTGCAGCCTCCTATTTGTCCGAGCAAGAGCTCGTCACATTAGAGCATTGCGTCGCAATCGGGAGAACTGGCTCGTTAGATGAGATCATGGAAGCGAATAAGGCGTTTCATGAAATTATTATGGGAGCAAGCAATAACTCATTAATGATTGATTTGTTCGACCGGATGCAATCCGTTATCTATCTGTTTCGGCACACCGTCGTCTATTACCATCGTCCCTTTCTCATTGATGAACATCAGCAGATTTGTGAGGCCATCAGAGCACATGACGGCAATACGGCCGAGCGGTTGATGAAAGATCATCTCCAGGCTGATCTTGAGTTTTGCCTTCATTTGATCCGTTAGGATCTGATTATCGTACAACCTTCGCTCCTACATATAGGATTCCATATCGCTGCAACAAAAACGGCACTTCTGTCATTGGAAATGACAAAAGTGCCGTTTTTGTTGTTTGACCAAACCTATACGGTTGATCTTCAAGCTTTAAAATTCATAAGCTATTATGACTTAAGCCCCTTAGCAATCGCATCGAGCAACCGGTGAGTCTCATCGCAGCTGTATTCCCAGAACATGACGCCGCCTAATTCATTTTGCTTGACGTAGTCGCATTTGTGCTGCAGCGATTGCTCATCCTCATAGGAGATGAAGCTGTTTCCATCATAGAGGTACGGCGCCTTGGCTTCGTTGTCCCAGTACCGAATATAGTTATTCTTATCAATGTATTCCGCTGCCAATGCCGTGAAATCCGGTCCATAACCGCCGGTGCTTCCAGCCATTTGGTGAAGCCCGTTAGCGCGGTCCGGAACCTGATGCCATTGCCGGGAATAGAATGCCGCGCCAATGACGATCTTCTCCTTCGGCACGCCTGCCCGAATGAACAAATTAACGGAAGCATCCACGCTGATTCGGAACAAATCCCCGGTTGGCGTATACAGATTCGTATGGTGCCCCGTCAAAATTTGAAAGCCGCCGCGCATATCATAGGTCATCAATTGAATGAAATCCAAATACTGCTGGACCTGATCCATTTCCGTACCATCTACGTAATATTGATCCGCTCCCGCGGCAATGGTGAGCAGGTAATGCCGCTCATCGCTCGCGCCTTTGCGATCCAATGCTTCGCGCATCGTCTTTAGCAGCAAGGTGAAATTGGTTTTGTCTTCCGGACTCGACGCAATGCCGGCTTCGCCATAGCATGGGTATTCCCAGTCCAGATCGATCCCGTCAAACGGATAATCGGACAATACGCGAACCGCCGAGCTCGCCATGCGGTTTCTCCCCTCTTGTGTAGATGCCGCTTCGGAGAATCCGCCGGCGCTCCAGCCACCGACGGATAACAGGATCGTAAGCTCAGGAAATTCTTGTTTAATCTCTCGGAGAAGGTCCACATGCTTCAAATGGCCTGTCGTGATCTCATCATTGCGCACATGGCCGAAGGCCACATTCAGATGAGTTAACTTCATCAAATCTTCCCGCGTGATGTCAGGAAGCTTCGAATCGGCGGCATAACCCGCCACAATATATTTTCGCTTCGTCATTACGTAACACTCCGTTTCGCTGGTTTCTGCCATATACCGGTTAAAATCTGCAGCGCTTCTTTTCCGGTACCGATTTTATAGCCTGATGCGGTATAACGAATTTGGTCTTGGCCGTCCAGAACGAAGAGATGCGGGAACCCCGCTTCGCTTGCTGACGGCTTGGAAATAAAGCAAGGTATCGACGCATAGGAAGAGTCACGGACAAACATGGCGCATGACGGCAGCTTCGAATAGCTGCCAGGATCGAATGACGAGGCCCACTCGGAATCCCCGACAACGAATATGATCGGCGCTCCGAGTTCTGTCAAAGGCTCGGCAAGCTCACCGATCTCACGGATCAAATGCTTGGTTGGCTCTCGTTCCGGTTCCAGCCAAGCCACAATCGCTCCGCTCGTGCCGATTAGATCACCCATCGTCTTAACGGTGCCATTCCCCATAATGAGGTCGCTTTCCCGATTCATCGTTCCCAGCACGGGAATATCGAGCATCGGCTCACGGAATGTCAGGCTGCAATCCGTTTGTTCCCCTGCGCGTACCGTGAAGTAAGTGAATCGAACGCGAACGGTACCATCCTTCAGGCGAATGCCCGAAGTCATTCGGTATGAGCCTTCTTCGACCTCGAACGGTTGATCAAATACATCCGAATTCCCATAAGGGTAGAAAAGCGTCTTGTAGCTTCCGTTCTCCAGCCGGGCGAATGTAAAATTCTCCGAGTACGAGGGGGCGGGTGATTCTGCCCGTAAATCGGCGTCCGGCAGCAAACGAAGCGTACCGTTATCCTTCTTCTTCGTTTGAGGCTTCCATCCTTGAGTGAATACAGCATCCTGCCAGCTGCCGCCCATCATAAATTGCGGCTTCTGCTCGCTCGGATGCAAACGTGCCGGAATGCCAAGGCTGCGGCAAATCGCCACGAACAGAATATCCAGAGAATCCCGGTCCCCCTTCTTTAATTTGAAGGTGCCTACGGGGTTGCCCTTGCCCCGCAGATTTGGGAGATCCTCTCTTATCTCCCACTCCGCATCTATTTTGCGGACAAGCCCCGTCGGATCCTGCCGGAACGATAAAACGTCCTCCTCGGTGAACATGTCTTGGAAAAAACGCTTATAAGGCTTGATCATCTCATATAATACGCGAGGACAAAGGATGTACCGGTTGAATAGATCCTCCGGAAGCTCACCGCGCTGTGACAGCGACCCGATGAGATGATCGTCAAGCGCTGGGCGAAACGTATCCGTAAGATCCTTTTCGTTCATGCTCTCCAGCAGAAGCAGCGGCCATTCTCCATGTTGGAATGAGTGTTCCCACAGGAACGCTGCTATCTCCCGGCTGTTCCCGCGCGCCTTGCGCAGCACATCCCACACCCGCTCCCTCGGAAGGCCCGCGGCTTCGGCGAGCTTCGTCGCTTGCGCTTCATCCAAAAAGGTTTGCTCATAGCCGCTTCGAATTTCAGTGCCTTCTTCCAGGCGCCGATTATGCCGCAGGATCATTTCGTCGGTCAGCGGATCAGAAGCCTCGCCGTGAAGCTCCGGCGGAGGAACCATATCAAAATCCGCCGTATCGCTTGGCTGCTCCGTCTGATCCAGAACAAGCTCAATGAGCTCACCGCCTGCGGCCGTAATCTTCTTCTCCGCCCACTTGCCATCCTTAACTGCGCGAACCATCAGATCTCCGAACCCCGTCTTAAACGAAGCCTCCCCCTGCGCGTTTGTTGGCAGCGCCGCTATCGGATAAAATTCTGCCATATTGTATAACTCGAAGAAGACGTCAGCTCCGTCAACCGGTCTGCCTTGCTCGTCCTTTATATGAACGGTGATGGTTCTTGTAGGCGCATAGCCTTCCAATAAGTTGATTTCCGTAAACCACTCGTCGGCGAGCGTGATGTCCTCCGGACCGGAATAATTCGCGAATATCCGCGTGTTGATCAGCATTGCCCTCCGGGCAGGCGGACTGAACCAGCCTTGGTTCAGGCGCGCTTCCGGTTCGCAAGCGCCGATATAGTACCACCTGCCGTCGGCCCATGCTTCAACCCAGGCGTGGTTATCGTCGCAATGCGCCCAGCGCGGCGTATAAACTTGCCTTGCAGGAATGCCAATGCTGCGAAGCGCAGCAACCGCAAGCGTCGATTCCTCGCCGCAGCGGCCGCGCGCAGTCCGGATCATCGTCAGCGGCGAGACCGTTCGCAAATCGCTTCCCGTATAATTGGCTTTCTCATGGCACCAGTAGTTCGTCTCCAAGATCGCATCCGCCATAGACAAGTGCGAAGTGCGAGCCGCCAATTCGTCATACAAAATGCCGCGGGAATCCTCGATATTCTCGGTGTTTACCCGGTACGGCAGCACAAAATGCAGGAAGAGGTGATCGTGAACACGCGCTCCCCAAGGAACGCGGCCCCGAATGTCCAACGTTTGGCGTACATGGCTTAAAAATAACGATCCGTCATAATCGGCCAAATCGTTTACCGGCATATAGGCAAATAAAAATTTGAGCGCCCAGGTTTCTTCTGAGGTCAGCTTCTGCTGAAAGATATCGAACAGCTCCTGCGATCTTGCCGCAGCGATCAGCTGCTTCTCGCGGAACTTGCGCTCAATATGGTCCATGGCTTGTTGATCCAATGAGAATACAGAGGTCTGTAGGGTCATTCGTACTCACTCCTTCCATAGCTTGCCGTCTTCTCTAATGCAGAATCTGGAATTGCCATCCGTCGATGGCGCAGATATCTGAAATAGGGAGCTGGTTGTCTCAATCACAGGCTTAATCACCCAATGCTCGTCGTCATGCATTAACCATTTCTCATCGCTTGTAAAGATGCCGTGGCTTGCGAAGTAATTGCGCTCACGGTAATAGAGCTTGCGCAGCTCCCACTTGATGCGTTCATCCGCCGGCAGCTCGAACGATTCCGGACCGTCTTCACCTGCGAATACGACATAGCCCCATAGCTCCGGATAATGCATATTAATAATCCCCATCGGAGACCACACCCAATTATCCTCCGGATAAGGCTTCCCCGTATCCGGATTAACGACCTTGCGGTATTCGCCGTCCTGCTCCTCTGCCTGCCATTCGACACGAGAGAAATTAACGCGCCAAAACTCACCTTTTGCCGGCGGCTTCGCTTCAGCCGCGCATTCGCGCAAGCTTTTCCATGGCATTGCCGCCTCAATGCTCCACTTCCGGTTCGCTGCGCCCGGCCGGTTCAGCTCCCCGTCAATATGCACTGCCGTCAGAAGCCCGCTAATATCCCAGCCGTTAACCGGAGGGCCTCCGTCACGGTAAGGCTTAATCAACAGCAGATCCCATACCGTGTTCAGCGCATTGATTTCAAACTCGTAATACTGATGGGTATCTCCGTCGGGATCAATGAAAATTTCAAAATCATTGTCGTAGAAAATGACCGAATCCCGTTCCGTCAACGTTGCCCAAATCTGATCCTCCATCAATTCCGCCGCAAAATAAAAATAGTCATCGTCCCAAAGCATTTTTACGCGGGTCTGCTTTGCAGGCCTCGGACGGAGGTCGCCTTCGATATCGACGAAATCATCCGTCCAATCCGCCGCTGCCCAGAACGGCTTATCGACACGCCCGTCGATCAGGAGCGGCTCCGTGGCGCGCCTGCATATATAACGTTTTGGAGCATATTCAAGTTTCGGCTCCGGTACTCCGCTTAAATACATGTGATTCCCTCGTTTCTTTTCTGCATTAATCCACGAATCTCGCTTATAGTAAACATTCGTCCCAGAAGCGCCGCAGATTGTCCATTGCGATGCGGGAGGCCGATTTGCACTCTTCCATTCCTTCAAATTCAATCGTGATATACCCGTCGTAGCCTGATTCCTTGATGAGCTTGACGATTTTTCGAATTTCGATATCGCCGTGTCCCACAATCGCCCCGCGTAAATAGTTTCCGTTCGAGGTCAAGAACCACTCGCCGCCGCCCGGTTCCTGGTCATACGGACGGAAATAGAAATCCTTGAAGTGAACGAGCGAAGCATAGGGCAGATTCTTTTTCACGCCGATGATTGAGTCTTCATCCACGCACATGAAATTGCCAATATCAAGCGTCGTCTTGAAATTCGTGCGGTCAACCGCATGCAATACGCGCTGTACCCGGTCACTGGACTGCACGCTGAAGCCATGGTTCTCGATCGTTGTCGTAATGCCGTACTGCGAGGCATAGTCCGCGATGAGCTGACTGCCCTTCACCATGAGCGGCAGATGATCCTCGAACCATTGGATGCTCATTTGCTCTTTTGGAATCGTAAATGCGGTAACATCATGCCTCATATGATTCATGCCGAGGCGGTGCACAAGATCAACATGCTGCTTGACCCGGGCAACCTCCTCGTCGAATAAAGCTTCCGTTTCTTGCACGAAATTTGCCGGCATCGAGTAGTTCGACAGCGCAATGCCCGCTTCCTTCGCGGTCTCGCGGACGGCATCCGCCAGCTCCGGGTTATCAACCAGCGTGTAGCCGTAAGGAACGAGCTCTAAATGCTCTCCGCCGTTATCGGCAACCCAGCGGATAACATCCAGAATGCTCATCTCTCCGGATTTAATCGCTTTTAATAGACTATAAGAGCTTAATCCAATCTTCACTGTTTCTGCCTCCTTGGAGATCTATTTGGTTTGCTAGTTATGCGTGACAACAGCCCCGGAGCCGCCGTACATATCCAGCTCTTCATCAAACTCAAGCTTGAGGACCGTAACCTGCTTATGGGCGTCTTCCGCTGTCATCGATATCCACGTCGTTCCCGGAATATTGAACCACGGCACGCCGCCATGAATCTCATGCGAAAGCTCCTTGCCGGAATGAAGCACCGTAATTTTTTTAATCGGATTGCATAGGCCTTTTAGGCATACGCTCTCTTTCGGGTTGTCATAAACAAAGAGGTACAAGGTCTTCTTATCCTTCGAGACCGTGCTGCCGCCCAAATAATACCTCGTCAGAATGCCTTCATCCGTTCCAAACACGGCTTCCTCATGCGTTCGGATCCACTCACCTAGCCCTAGCAAAATATCCTCTTGTCTCGGATCTATCGTTCCGTCTTCCATAGGCCCGATATCGAGCAGCATATTGCCGCCCAACGTAATGCAATCACAGAACATCCGAATGATCTGAGTCAAGGATTTGTATTTGTTATCCGTAGGGACGTATCCCCAAGAAGTATTTATTGTGGTGCAGAACTCCCAAGGCCCCTCCGGCCTCGTAATCGGAATTCCCTGCTCCGGCGTTTTGTAATCCCCATGGCCTTGCAGACGCGAGTTGATGATGATATCGGGGTTGAACGACTGCAAATACTGCTTGAACGCAGGCAAATTCCACTGCTCCGCGGTTCTCTCCCAGTCTCCGTCGAACCAGAGCAGATCGACCATTCCATAGTTCGTTAAAATCTCTTTCAGCTGATCATTGTTAAACTGCAAAAACTGATTCCATTTTTCTTCATCCTGAACGCCGTCGACCGGATTCGAGAACCGATTGACTTTGCTCAAATCATCAGGTACCTTGCCGCCCTCAAAAACACTCGGATAATCGGGATGCGACCAGTCGATCAACGAGTAATACATCCCTAGGCGAATCCCTCTTTTCGTAACAGCTTCCGCATATTCTTTTACAAGATCCCTTTCCACCGGCGTCTTCTTGACAACGTTTAAGTCGCTGTACTTCGTGTCCCATAAAGCTACGCCGTCATGGTGCTTCGTCGTAAGGACCGCATATTTGGCGCCCGATTGTTCGATCAAATCCGCCCATTTGTCCGCATCGAATTTCGATGCCGTAAACCGGTCCAATTGTTGCATGTAATCCTCATAGGACATTTTTCCGTTATAGAAAGACCACGATTCCGCGACCCCGTCTACGGCATAGATGCCATAATGTATGAATATTCCGAGCTTAGCCTCCTGAAACCACTTCTGCATATCTCATTTCCCCTTTCGATTACTTGATTCGGAATACATGCGCTATCGGCGCTTGATCTGAGCGTTCATTCTCTGGTGTACGTACAATAATTCCGTTCTCCGTCCGGCGATAATACAGGTTGTCCTGTCCGCCTACGAGATCAATCTGGTTGAAGGCTTGCTGCACCGGAAGGTGTATCTCCTCTTCCACCGTCTCTTGCTCATTCTTGTACAAGTAGAAAGCATAGATCGTATCGTCTTTTCTCGTAAACTGACAGTTGCCTACGGAATACGGCTCACAAATTCGCGTTCCGTAGATTCCTTCGCCATAAACCTTCAACCATGCGCCCATCCCCTTGATCCGGGAAATGGCGGTTTGAGACAGTCTTCCGTCAGGCTGCGGAGCGACGTTAAGGGCCAAATTGCCTCCTTTCGCAACAACTTCAACGAGCAAATGGATCAGCTGGCGAACGGATTTATAATTATCTTCATAGCGGTAAGAGAACGCGTAACCCATCGTAATACAGCTCTCCCATGGAACATTCAGCGGACGCTCCGGCAGTGTCTGCTCAGGCGTAATCAAATTCTCATACGGTCCGCCGACGGTACGGTCAGCCGAGAGGAGCCAAGGCTGGATTTCACGCGCCTTCTCCACCACTTCACCCAGTCTGATGTTCTGGTCGCGATAATCATTAACCCAGCCTGCATCGAGCCATAACATATCGATTCGGCCGTAGCGCGTCATCAGTTCCATAATTTGCTTATGGGTGAATTGTACGAATTGCTCCCACAGCCAAGGATATTGCTTCGGATCATAGGAAGGCCCCCGAGACGTAAAAGTGCCGCGCTCCATACCCGGTGCCCAGTAGTAAGGCGTGTGCCAATCTGCCTTCGAGAAGTAGGCTGAAATAGCTAAGCCCCTTGCGCGAAAAGCATCAAACAGCTGCTTGCAAATATCGGCGTACTTATGCGTGTGGAAGGGACAATCCGGACCTGTGATGCGGTAGTCGGTGGTCGCGGTGTCCCACATGCAGAAGCCGTCATGATGTTTGGTCGTGAAATTTAAATATTTGAAGCCGTTCTCCGCAGCCAGGTCTGCCCACAGCTCGGGCTGAAAGCGGAGCGGATTGAACGTCTTGTTTAATCCGAAGTACTGTCTTTTCAGTTCCTCTGCGTCAACATCCCAATCGATCTCATTGCGGGACCATTCTTCATCCTGGTCGCAGAGCGCCCAGGATTCTACGAGACCAAGCTGAGAATACGGCCCCCAGTGCATCATAAGACCCAGCTTCTGATCCTTGAACCATTCGAGACGCTCCAGCAGCAGCGGATCTTCGGGTTTTACCCATTTCTCTTCACTGCTGAAGTTGTGTACTCCCTGCTCTACAACCTGCTCTTGTTCTTCTGTTTGATGTGTTTCGCTCATGGTATACCTCCAGCCAAATAAGCCTCGCATGCTGATCACTTTTAGTACTCTTCGCCTCTATGTCCAAATTGTATATTTATTGGTATGATTAGAAACAACTAAATGGATCGGTACAACAGGAGGCAGAATAAATGAAACGGCATTACTTCAAATCCAAACTGTTCTTAAAATATATCTGGTCTTACTTGTTCATTTTACTTATTCCATTAGTGCTTATGACCATATTCATCTATCAAAACGCAGTCACCAATCTCCGTTCCGAAATCGAGCAATCCCGTCTCAATCAATTAACGCAGACCAAAGTGATTATCGACGGCCGGATGAAGGAGCTTAACGAAATTGCATCCCGCGTCTCCTATGACAAGAGGCTGACTCTCTATCGGGTTCATGATTCTTACTTTAGCGGAGAAGCCATTCAAGCCTTGGATCAATATAAAGCGACAAGCTCTATCATTAGCGAAATGTTCTTATACTTTCATAAGGATGATAACATTTACTCCGCGAAAGGTTTGTCGAGTCTTGACGTATTCGCAAGCAGCTTCAACTTCAAAAACTGGGACAAACAATCCGTTTTCCAAGATTTGAACAGCGTCAAGTTTCCAACGATGCGTCCAGCCGATTCCGTCATCCGCAATGCTTATCTGGAGGATACGATGCTGGCTTATCTGGTTCCCATTACTCCTTTCAGTCCAAACCCGCACGGAACGATCATGTATCTGATCAAGGAATCCGAGCTCACGAGTTTAATCGATTCGATTCTAGGCAATTATCAAGGATTGACTTATATTCTTGATAACAAAGGTCAAATTCTTGTAGACAATCGACAAGGCGAAGCCTTAACGAATGCTGAGGCGAAATCCTTATTCGGTCTCTCGCCCGGCATTCACGATAAAATAGTAAATGGCAAACCGCATTCGATCGTATCCGTAACGTCGGAGAATAACGGCTGGACGTATGTAACCGTCATGCCGAGCGCGCAATTTTTCAGCAGCGTCGTGCATGTTCGCAGCTTCATCGTCATTTTATTCATTATCGTTGTTCTTGTAGGGGCTGCGATTGCCCTCTTGCTTGCCAGAATGCAATACCAGCCGATCTCTACGCTTCTGGAGTTCGCAAATTCCAAATCAAAACCGAAGCATCTGTCAGATGAATCTAAAGCAACCGGCAACGAACTAGACCGCATTCGAACAGCTCTGCAAGAATACAGCTCGCGTGTAGATCTTCAAGAGCCATACGCCCGAAATCAAATCCTGTCCATGCTGCTCAAATACGGGAATGCGCAAAGTCTAACGCCAGAGCTGCAAGAAGCATTCGATCTTCAATTCGACCGAACTCATCACTTCGTTATCGTGATAGGCTGGGGCGCAATGGAGGACACGCAAGACGAGAGACAGGAACGGCAAGAAATAATCGAGCTGCTTGCCCAGATCGAATTCCCGGAGCTGGCTGCTCATGCCTACGGTGTTGAGCTCCCTCAACTCGATCAACTCGCGCTGATTATCAGCTTCAATATGAACAAATCGGAGCAGGAAACCACCACGATTCGTCACATTGTCGAAGCGGTGCGCAGCAACATGCTGGAAACGTTCGATGTTACTCCCACGATTGGCGTCGGAACCTGCTACTATAGTCCTGATCAGCTGAATCAATCCTTTATCGAAGCTTGTTCCGCATTCGAACTGCGAGCGTCCAGCAGCCTCGGCACCGTCACCTATTTCGAGAAGCTGCTTCATACGCCGGATCATACGTTCTGGATTCCGAACAACTCGCTGATGAAGCTCGCACAGAGCCTCAAGCTCGGAAGCTACGATGTCGCCGCACAGATGATAAGTCCGTCAATCCGGAGCCTACAATCATCCGAGCTGTCCGCATTGCTTAAACGCTGCATATGCTTTGATATTCTTAACACGATGCTGAAAACCGCATCTGAGCTCGGTATCCATAATTTGATTCAGGAAATGGCTCCAAATATGATTTACACCAATTCATTAGATGAACTGGAGAGCGGCTTCCTGAATCTCGCCTCCCGTATCTGCAATCAAGTGGAGCGCAACAATCAGAAAAAAGAGCAATCGCAGATCGACCGGATTGTGTCCTATATCGACGATCACTATATGGACCATACGCTCAGTCTCGAGACGATAGCCTTTGAGTTCGCTATTTCGCCTTCTCATGTCAGCCGGTCATTCAAGGAAAAGATGGGCCTTAACTTTATTCAATATATTTGGCAAAAAAGAATGGATGAGGTTATGCGCCATTTAAAAACGACGAACGCTCCGCTCAAAGAAATCATTATTCAGGTCGGTTATTTGGATACGCCTAACTTTATCCGGAAATTCAAGAAGGAAACCGGTTATACGCCTGGCCAATACCGCAAGTTATTCTGGGAGAACGGGCAGGCCCAATCGGCGCCCGATGCGGATGATGAATAATAAACAATACCCGGTCATGATTTCGCATGACCGGGTTTCTGTTTTCTATCTGTCGTATGCGCTTTGATAAAGCTCAGCGATACGGTCGCCGCCCATTTTTTTAATTTGTTCAAGATACTTGTCCCAATTGGAGAGCGGCTCCTGACCGGTTACGAACTTCGCTTCCATCTGTATAACGTAAGTGTTCAGATCGGATAATAAAGCAGAAGCCTCGGTTTGCTCTTCATTTGTCAAATAAACGTTAGGGTAAGGCGATTTTCCGATTGGCGTAAGCTTCTCTGCATTTTGCTTATCGATCCATAGGTCGAACTCGCTCCGAAGTCCTACGGCAATATCGCTTGAGTTCATACCCGGCGTAAGAATACCATAGTTTGGTGTCATCGTTCCGCGGTATTCTTCACGGTCGATGCCGCCTGGAACAGGAAGCCATTCCTTTTCGTGCGTTTCCTTGTTTTTATATTTCCATAGAAGGTTCTCTGGACCTTGACTAAACAACGTAGCGCCTTCATAGCTGTATAGGTAATCTACCCAACGCATAGTTGCCTCAGGAGCCGGATTGCTACTTGTGATCGCGAATGTACCATTCGCTGAAATACCAGGGTGCTTGCCATAGACAGGAGAATCAGCAATTTCACTTTTCACCGGCGTCATCAACGGGTGGTCTTCGCTTGGTTCGCCGCCTAGCGTAAAGTAAGGATGATAGTCGTTGAACACAGCTATTTGATTGTTTTTCCCTTTTGCTTTTTTCTGTTCATCCGTTTGCGAGAATGTCTCATGGTCGAGCAGCTCATCTTTCCATAGACGGTTCAGGAACGTTAAATATCCTTTGTAACCCTCTTCTTGTGGCGTGTAATGCACTTTGCCATCCTTATCGGCATAGACGACCTCATCATAAATGCCCCAGAAACCGAGGAAGTACATGCGCAAATCGTTTAGTTTAACGGATGTAAGCGGAATTTCATCCTGCTTACCATTTCCATTCGCATCTTCATCCTTAACGCGCTTCAGATAGGCATACAGCTCGTCAGTCGTCTTAGGCTCTGTTGCCCCAAGAGTTTTCAAGAACTTGCCGTTGTACCACATTGGACCGCGGTACCAGACTGCTGCTAAATCAACGTTCGGCAGCGCATAAATATGTCCATCTGGCGTGGTGAACGACTTGCGGATCTCCGGATGGTCATCAAAGATCTTTTTGATATTAGGCGCGTAGCCTTCATCAATGTATTTTTCAAGAGGGATAAGAACACCTTGAGATCCGTAAGTGACTTGTTCTGCAGGTTTAAGATCCGCTGCATAGAACATATCCGGCAAATCTCCGCTGGCAAATACAAGATTTTTCTTGGTCGCAAAGCTGTCAACCGGTGCGTTCTGGAATTCCAGTTTAATGCCTGTCAATTTCTCCATCTCTTGTAGTACAGGCATTTTGTTCCAATCCGCAACGCCGACATCCTGTGACATCATTTTGAGCGTAATCGGTTCATTGACAATCGGAAAGCCTTCTTTGCTGACCCCTTCAGCCGCATTGGAAGTTTCGGAACCGGCATTGCTGCCATTCGTTTTGCCCTCTTCGTTCGGTGAACCACAAGCCGCTAACACTGAGATGAGCAGCGTGATACCGAGCAATAGCGATGATGCTTTACGTAGCTTTTTCATCCAAAAAACCTCTCCCTTTTTGTATGTTTATGAGCAAGATCAGCCCTTTACGGAACCAATCATGACACCTTGCACAAAGTAACGCTGAAGGAACGGATAAACGGCAATAATAGGCGCAGTCGCTACGATAATTACGGCGTATTTGACCAGCGAAGCGATTTCTGCCTTGTTATTGAGGGCAGACGCGCTTGAAGCATCCATTGCGCCACCGCCCTGTGCCGACATCTCCTGCAGAACAAGAATTTGTCGCAGGACAAGCTGCAGAGGGTATTTCGCAGCATCATTCAAATAGATGAGTGCAGAAAAATAACTGTTCCAGTTACCCACACCGTAGAACAAAGCCATAACCGCGATGATAGGCATCGACAATGGCAGAATGATTTTTATGAACAGCCGCATGTTGGTGCAACCGTCAATCTGTGCAGCCTCTTGCAGCTCTTTAGGAATCGAAGACTGAAAGAACGTACGGGCTACAATGATGTTCCAGATCGAAGCGGCTGAAGGAATTACAATCGCCCACATCGTATTGATCATTCCTAATTCTTTGACGAGCAAATAACTTGGAACGAGGCCGCCGCCGAAGAACATGGTGACTAGGAACATTCCCATAAAAAAGTTACGTCCCAAAAAGTCTTTACGGCTTAGCGCATATGCAGCCGGCAGCGTAACTAATAAATTGATCGCCGTACCGACCACCGTATAAAGGATAGTGTTGCCGTATCCCGTCCATATACTCGAGTTCTGGAACACTCTCTGATAGCCTTCGAAAGTAATGCCTTTTGGCCACAACCACATTTCACCGGAACCGACTAAATTCGGATCGCTAATTGAAGCACTAATCATATAAATGACAGGATAGGCTACAATAATGAAAGCCAAGAATACATAAAGATAGTTGCAAATAAGAAATAGTTTATCCCGTCCGGATTCTTTAACAGCAGAAATCATTGGCTAACCCCCCTTCTTTTACCACAGGCTGTTTTCATTGGTACGACGCACAATCTGATTCACGACAATAAGCACAATCGCGTTAATAACTGAATTGAACAAGCCGATCGCCGTCGAGAAGCTGTACTGGGCATCCACAAGCCCCGAACGGTATACGAAAGTCGAAATGACATCAGATGCCTCCATATTCAGCGAGTTCTGCAGCAATAGTATTTTCTCAAATCCTACCCCAAGCAGACTTCCCATGTTCAGAATCAATAGAATGGTCATCGTCGGGATGATCGTCGGGATGTTAATATGACGAACACGTTGGAACCGTGAAGCACCATCAATAATCGCTGCTTCATGCAAACCCGGATCTACTCCTGACAGCGCTGCCAAATAAATGATAGTACCCCAGCCTGCGCTTTGCCATACACCCGAGAACACATACATCGTCTTGAACCACTGAGGGCTCGTCAGAAAATCAGGTGCGTCAAACCCGAGCCATTCAATTAAGTGTGTGACGATCCCATTAGAAGGTGACAAGAAAGTAATGATCATACCCGCCATAACGACTACCGAAATAAAATGCGGCGCATAAGTGACGGTCTGAGCCATCTTCTTAAAGAACCCGCCCTTCAACTCATTGAAGGCCAGCGCCAGTATAATCGGAATTGGAAACCCGATTGCCAATTCATACAGGCTAATACTCAATGTGTTCCATATCAAGTCCCAAAAGTAATAGGATTCAAAAAATCGGACAAAATGATCGAATCCAACCCAAGGGCTTCCCATAATCCCTTTAGTAGGTATGAAGTTCTTAAACGCAATTTGTACGCCGTACATCGGAACGTAAGAAAAAATTAGAAAGTAGAAAAATGCGGGTCCAATGAATAAATAAAGCTCCCAGTTCTGAATAATTCTTTTCCACACTCTGCTCTTCATCTTACCCGGTTCCGGAAGCACGCTGCCCGTTACGATACCTTTAGCCTCCTGCATAGAATCACTCCTTCCGGTTTTGTTATTGTTGCTTTAGCCTCGTGGTCCATGACAGGATTCGAAAAATGCTATCGCTTACAATTCCAACGATAGCCTACAAGTGGAAGCACCGTAAATATGTCATTTTCACTCTCGTGTGAAAGCGCATACTATAATGAATAAAGACTAAATAACGAATTAATCAAACTAGTCTAATAATATCGAAAATGTGTCATTTTTGCGTTAAAAACACCTATTTATCGGGCTCCGCAAGATTTACCAATCGCTTTAAAGCCATTAGCCACCCCCTACAGGCAGTGATGGGATAAAATAAAACAAAAATAACATGTATGCGTTTTCATTTTATCTTGGTCATGAAGCTTGGACTTCGGCGAATCGAGTTTATCCACATCTTAAAATACAAGCGTACAGAGCTGCAGCCTTCCATTGGCGGTAAAGCTCGTTTCGCGGAGATAGATAAACTTATAAGTGAAAATTCTTCTTTCTTTGAAGTTATGGACAATGACCCGCATGGGTATATTTTTTTCTCTAACACGTGCCTGTCTAAGCAAAAGAAAGACGGGCCTCTAGATGAGCCCGTCTGGGTAGACTGCACAATAAACAAGTGATCTCTCATTTGTTCACTTAATGAATGCCCAATAAAGCGAGTTGCCTGTTGGCTACTGCACTTTGTGCAATAGAAACCAGGTTCTGCGAGCATGGTGTGGCGCTACAGTGTAGAAAATACAGCAAAAACAGCCTAAGAAGACCTCAATTAGTCTAAATAGGCTGTTTCTGTTGTAGTAACTGCAGCGTAGCTATGAAACACCTCGTCTGTAGGTTGTTCTGTTGTAGTAACTGCAGCGTAGCTATGAAACACCTCGCACGAATGGGTTTCTGCTGTACAAACTTCAACATGATTAATACGCTCTGCGGAAATGCAGCCTAAGAAGCTCCGCGGGTGATGGCAGACTGCGTCAAAAACAAATGATCTCTCATTTGTTTGCTTAATGTATGGCCAATAAAGCGCGTTGCTTGGCAGCTAGAATACTTCACACGTATCGAATATCCTTTCAAAATCGCCTTCGGCTATTAAATGTTCAATCACTTCTTCAATGCGATTACGACTACAATTATCCACAAGCAACATGTCACTTCCCCAAAAATACTTTCCCTGTAAGCACTCGCCCGTCTGTCTATTCTTTTCCGCAAGCGTATATATATTCTTGTATGTATAACATGAAGCAACCCATCTCGAACCATCTTCGAACGTAACGATTACATCTGTATTGTCGTCGTGAATATCCCATCCTTCAGCCCATTCTTCCGCTTCGATCCATATGGAATACTGGTTATTCCCCATTTAAAACCTCCTATTCATTTCTTAGCTCATTTAATCGCTTTATATCTTTCATCTGTCCAATGAAATCAAATATTTATATAGATTCTCCGTCATCATATCCATAGTAGAATGTCATTTCCCAAAGACAATGGGCGACAAAACATTCATTTGTCATAGTAATTAACGACTCTTCATCTATGTAATAACCCAACCATTCACTAAATTTGCTTGATGCAATGGAGTAACCTATCCATTCGTCATCCATTCCACAAACATCAAAATGAAGTAAGTCATCCTCATCACTAAATTCATTGATGCAGATTGAATCCCCATCAATTGTCTCCTGGAAAGCATTTATATAAATATACATGTTAGTTTCGTTTGGAAAAGGCGAAGCCAGTTTCAGTTTTTTATAGAGCGTGCTAAACTTGTCAAATCGCTCCTTCTTGTTCGGATAATGGATTATAAACTTTTCCCAAACCTTAGTAAAATCTGTAACGATAATCAACTCTTTGAATGTCGGCATATTCCCTCCATCATTTACTCATTTATTCAATATTTAGTAGCCTTTCAATTCGTCGCAACCATTTAGGCTTATAGTAATGACTAGACGGTCCACCTTGATAACCCTCATCATCCCAGCCCTGTTGTTTAAAATGCTCGATACGTCTTCCCGGTACATCCGTTTCAGTTAATGCTTCATCATGAATAAAGAAAATATCACAGGTTACACACTTCAAGTGAACTGTATCATTTTCTTTGCCATAAGCAGTTTCAAACCAATTTAATTCCATTCCACAATGAGGGCATAATATTGCATACTTTGCTTGCAGCCAGCTAATAAGATTCTTCATTCTCTACCTCAATCCTTGAATGAATTCTTCATTCCCTGCCTTCATTGTATTTCTTTGATCGATCTCCATATCCTGCTTGCGCTGCGTCTAAACATACTACATATTTAAAATTCTCGTCAGGTGCATCTGGTAGTAGACCATACGGATTCCATGCATCAATGACTTGCTTAACGATCTCCTTTTTCATATTAACAGGCACTATGTCTCAGGTTACAACAAACAATAGCGAATGGTGCTTCCAAAATAAAAAAGACTACCTCCTTGTATTGAGGAAGTAGTCTACACTTTTGAATAAGTTATTTACTTGACCCGTTGTGGGCGAAAATAATCTAAACTATTTCACCGATCTGTTTACCATTCGGCCACCGATCCGTCCTTATGTCTCCAAATCGGATTTCTCCATCGATGTGGGGATTCCGACGCCATTTTACGGACGTACTCCTCATTAACTGTAATACCTAGCCCCGGGCCCTGCGGAATCTTCACATGCCCATCCTCGTAGGAAAATACGCTTGGGTCCGTTATATAATCCAGCAGATCATTCCCTTGGTTATAATGAATTCCAAGGCTCTGTTCCTGAATGACTGCATTGTGAGCTGTTGCGTCAACTTGCAGACAAGCAGCAAGTGCAATAGGGCCTAGCGGGCAATGAGGGGCTACTGCAACATCATAAGCCTCCGCCATCGCGAAGATTTTCTTACACTCTGTAATGCCGCCTGCATGCGATAAATCTGGTTGAATAATATCCACATAGCCATCTTCCAGCAATGATTTGAAATCCCAGCGTGAGAACATTCGTTCACCCGTCGCAATCGGTGTGCTGGTATGACTGACAATATCTCGGAGTGCCTCGTTATTTTCTGGAAGCACGGGTTCTTCTATAAACATCAGCCTGTAAGGCTCTAATGCTTTGGCAAGTACCTTTGCCATTGGTTTATGAATACGGCCGTGAAAATCTACACCGATGCCAAAGTCCGGACCAGTCGCAGTACGGATCGCTGCTACCCGTTCCACGACCTGATCCACCTTTTGATAGCTATCAATATATTGCATCTCTTCTGTAGCGTTCATCTTAATCGCTGTAAAGCCTTGCTGCTGCTTCTCCAATGCTGCTAGTCCAACATCACTCGGCCGATCCCCACCGATCCAGGAATAGACACGCATCGAATCACGGCAAGCCCCGCCAAGCAGCTGATAGATTGGAGCATTGAAATATTTTCCTTTAATATCCCACAACGCCTGATCAATCCCTGCAATCGCACTCATCAGTATCGAACCGCCACGGTAGAACCCGCCACGATACATCACCTGCCAATGATCTTCAATGCGAAGCGGATCTTTCCCGATTAACAGATCCATGAGCTCATCTACAGCCGCTTGTACCGTATGAGCTTTGCCTTCGATAACAGGCTCCCCCCATCCAACTATTCCTTCATCCGTTTCAATTTTTAAGAATAGCCACCGGGGTGGTACTATAAAAGTCTCAAACTTAGTAATTTTCAAATTTACCCTCTCCCTATTCTCTAGCTTTTTTGATTTCCAGTCTGAATTGTCGAGCTAACCTTGTAAGCTCCTCATACCGTTCTTCTGCAATCGCTTTCACATTCGTTAAAGAACTTCCTATGCCTACAGCCACAGCACCTGCGCGAATAAATGGGCCCACATTGTCCAAAGTAACTCCACCTGTTGGCATCATCGGAATATGTCCGAGTGGAGCCGATAACTCTTTTATATAGTTAACACCTAGTGAGGAGCCCGGGAAAATTTTAAGCATGTCTGCCCCGTATTGATACCCCTTCACGATCTCTGTCGGCGTCATGACCCCTGGAATCGAGATACGTCCATATTGGTTGGTTAGACGAATCGTAGCTTCATCCAGGATCGGAGAGAATATAAAATCAGCTCCCGCTTCGATCGCCGCCTTCGCTGTTTGTTCATCTAATACTGTACCTGCGCCAACTAAGGCTTTACCTTCGTATCTCTCTTTCAACTGAGTAATGATTTCATATGCCCTGTCTGTATCGACCGTAACCTCTAGCGCTCCGACGCCACCTGAAACCAGTGCATCCGTAATCTGAATGACCTTGTTATATGGAGGCCTTCGAATGACTGCAACGATTCCGGAATCCTTTAACTGCTGCAGCTGTTCCTTTTTGTTCATGATGCTTCCACCTCTTGCCCGCTAAACAGAACCTTGGACTCTTCAAAAGATACGATTGCCATCTTATCCTATCCTCCTCCTCTGTAACAAAGACAGACACCCTTTTTATTGATCCTATCTATATTTGATAGTTATAAAATTGACACATATAGATCTGATCTAATATTAGGATATAACATAAATTATTTCGTTTAATTACTTTTATCCGATAAAGATCAGATCTTTATGAAGGTATCATAGTATCTTTATTTCTAGATGTCAATATGTAATTACGATTAGGAGAAGCTTGTACGATTATGATAATATAGACCTAATATGAAGATACATTGGGGATTATGATGATGAAAAAAACTACCTTTTCAATGACAATAGATGTACTTAAACAAAAAATTATAAGTGGGGAATGGCCTCCCGGATCACGTATACCAACGCTTCAAGAGATCTCTAAGGACCTGGCTGTAAGTGTATCTACTGTAAGAGAAGCACTGCGGACTCTGGAAAGCCAAGGAAATGTCAGTATCGAACATGGACGGGGAATGTATGTACGCAACGATCCATTATTGTTAGAAGACCCTACTGCGGACCTTAAGGAACTGGGTGATATTTCTCTCGTCAAATTACTGGAAGCAAGACTGCTCATTGAACCCAAACTGGCTGCCTTAAGTGCAGAGCATGCTACGCGCACCCAAGTCAAGCAACTTCGAACGCTGGCCGACTCTATGGTTAACCAGATGGAAGAAGGGGGACCATTTTTAGATACCGATCTTGCCTTCCATCATCTCATTGCAGAATCAGCACAGCATCCTGTCCTATTTCGCATGTTGGAGTCAATCTACCCACTTCTCTCCGAAGGTCGCAAACAGACAAACACCTTGCCTCATATGCGTACCAAAGCATCCAATTATCACATCTTAATTGCGATCGCCATTGAAGAACGACACAGTGAGCAGGCAAGGCAGCTCATGCATAGCCATATCCACGACATGCTTGAAGCATTAAAAAAGTAACAACTTGCCTTCTAATTCAAAGCTCGCTCTCGATGAAGTAATCCGCTCTTAAAAAAGTATAGGCATTTCAGTCACTCTGGTATAATTCCGCCTAGTTTCCATAAAGAATCCGCCAAAAAAAGGCTCCTTTCTTCTAGCTAGAAGGAAGGAGCCTTTTTTTTATACATTTTAAGCGGAAAACGAACTATAATACAAGCTTCTTAATCGACCCTGGAATATTTCATCCGATCGAGGTTCCCTACATACAAAAGGCTTGATGTGGTTGATCCCTTCAATACGATACAAATGGTTTGCTTGCCTGTCAGCGATTGATCAAGATGTGCGCCGACTGTTTTGTATGCCCCCCAACTGCCGCCCGTATTCGGAAGATTAACCTTGCCGATAATCGCACCGTCTTTGTTATTCATTCTAATTTCTGCAACGACGTCTGCCGGGGCTCGATTAGAAGGCGAGTCGTATACCATCTCGACATAATTTTTGCCTTGCGTCCCGAACTCGGCATCTTTGTAGATAAGCCATGCGCCATTAAACGTGTTGCCGACAACCGTGCCACCGTTGTTCGGTTCCGTTTTTAACGGATTGTTATTAAAAGTATTTTTAGCCGTGGTCCATTCAAAGCGGTCTTCAAACTCCACATTCACACTCGGCTCCGGTGGCTGTGCTTTTAACGTAAAGCAGCCGGATCGGAGAGAAACGTTCCTCTTCTTGGTAAACGATACACCATTCCCTTGTTAACCAGTTGCTCAAGCGCAAGTTTGGCCGTCATTCTGCTTATGCCAAATTGCCTGGACAGCTCCCCCTCGGAAGGGACTGGCTCATGTGGCCTCAGCTGATTTGTTTCCCAATCACAATATAATTGTTACCTTTTGAAGGTAACCTTTTACTAACTTCAACTATTGAAAACTTTATATTTTGGCAGACAATAAAACTGCTTTGTATAGGTAGCCTCCTTTTTTTTCCTCCATGATTGTTACTTCCTCAGAGTTTCCCCATCCCCATGCCTGCCTAGAATAGAACCCACCTTTGACTTTACATTTCAAACAATGAAAATAATAATATGTTGACATTGGTATTCCCCCATAAAATTGCTCTTTTATCATTGCACCTCTCTGTACTCTCCCCACCCTTTAAAAATGTATAATGCTTGCAATGCTTCTCTATAATTTTGGGCAGTTACTTCCCATTTCTTATGATACTTACCAATCATCAAATGCTTATCTATTAATTCCTGTATTTCTTTATTATCGGCAAATACAAAATCATCAATATAATCGGTTGAATAGTTAATTTGAGGTTCCCATAATTCATATTTAGTTGATTTATCAAATCGATATGCTTTTAGTTCCTGTAGATTATATTTAATTCTTTCATCTCCTTTTTTCCACCAAACCGAATCATGTCCCCAGTACATATTTGAAGACCAATATTCAGGTAGTTCATGATACATAATGTCACCTTCATATACTTCCTCTAGATGTCCCCAAAAAGAATTTATACGTTTGATTGCTTCATCTTGGTTAATTGGAAATCGACTTATTAAATCAATTAAAATGAAGCGGCAATATAAAAAAGAACTGTAATCTGTTTTAAACACCCATACTTGGTTTTTAAATATCTCCATTACATCTTCACCCTATCTAGATAAAATCGTGCTTTTATTTATACTTTTTAAATTACATTGGGATTATTAGCTGAGTAAGACACGATGTGAGAAAACTCTACAGGTTCAAACTTAAAATAAAATAGGTTATTACCCCAATCGTCCCATCCTGCTGCATCCATATGAGGTACGACTGATACGTAATATTTTAGATCATAACGCTTTATTTGTTTTTTTAAATAGTCATTTATGCCAAGCAGGTTATCCTTGTCAATAATCAGCATACTTTTTTCAGAACTTTCAAATAGTTTTTTGCGCCAATAAGAGGAAATGCTTATCTCATAGAAAACATCCTCCAAACAGCATTTATGAATTTTCTTCTTAACCCTTTTTCTCATGTGACCGCTCCTATTTATAAGGTAATGTCTTCCATTTTTCATCACGTTCATCGTTTTTTGTTGGAGGTCTAACAGAATATATACATCTTTCTTCACATGAACCAAACTCAATGAAGTTCCTTTGACCTTGTCTAAGTGATACCTCATTTGCTCCACCCTCATAATCTGGGTTATCAAATTGAACACCATCATCTTCCCAAAAGCAGATTTCGCAAATATCATATGTTCCTGGCGGTTGTTCATTTATTGTCTTATAACCACAACAAGGACATGTATATAATGCCATGGTTTTCAACTCCACTTTTATAAATTAGGTATTGACTAATCACAGCATTTATCAAATATTCGATTAAATTCACCTTGTATGATTAAATGCTCAACCACTTCCTCAATCCGTTTACGACTACATTCATCAACAAGCAGCATGTCGCTATTCCAAAAAAACTTGCCATGTAAGCACTCGCCAGTATGTCTATTCTTCTCAGCAATCGTATGTATATTCTTATATGAATAGCATGTAGCTATTACTCACTGTTGGAGTAATTGTTTTTTTTCATGTAACTTTTTCAAAATCAAATATTCGAGGTTTAGATGTGCTACCCCCTAATAAGAAACAGCATTTGATCTCAAAGGTAGAAACCACCGCCCCTACCCTAGAGACACACGTCTTTTAAAAGTGGAGATTTATCAATGCTTACTTACAATGTGACTTAGCTGCTCAAGAAAAATGACCGTATTCTCAGTATTAATTAAATGAGAACCGGCCATCAATAATAACCTCTCGTTGCAAATTGCTATCACACGCATTATATTTACGCTTGCGACACTAGTTGAATACTGACTTCATACTCAGCGACTCTTCGGTAAAAGGTATTAGGTTTCATGTTTACTCGTTTCAAAGCTTCAACAGCTGTAATCCTCTCAGCTTTCCATTCTTCATATGCATTTACAAATTCAGTTGTAATCTTCCTTATCCTAATAAATTCCATGTTCGTTGTAAATTTATTTCTTGAACTTAGCTTTAATGAGTACTATTACTCCACCAATAAAAATTCCAACAATTGCCCAAGCTGCAATAAATAATATCGAATCCATGATGTAATCTCCTTTGTTGTTACCATTTTTAGCGAATGAAGTCAGACTCTTATTTTAACATGTTGATTTTTGATTTTTCTTTCCATTGTTATAGCTGCGCTCAAGCACATGAAACAAAAGAAGTATACCAGCAAGTGTAAACCCAGTACTGAGTAGATAGTTATCATCGAATAAGAACTTCATTGAGAGCTGAATGAATAGGACAGCTATCAGTATTTTAATAATCAGCTTGTAATTCATGAACGCAAATTTTTCTCTCAATGGATACCCCAACTTTCATTTATACTTCCTTCTCTTCCAGCAATTATACGATATGCTAGGTCATATGTCTCAGGTTTCAACAAACAATAAGAGAAGATAGGACTACACAGCTCCTGACTTCTCTCTGACTCTTTTACTCAAATTTGATAATTCCTAATAAATCCTGATAGGCAAATTTAACAACATAAAAAAGACTACCTCCTGTTATTAGGAAGTAGTCTTTACTTTAGAAAATAGTTTTTTACGTGACCAGTTCTCAAACTGGGCTGAATTAGCCTAGGCAATCTCACAAATGTAAGAGTTTATCACCTTTATTACATCATGCCGCCCATGCTTCTGGGCGGTTTTTTGATTCCTCACGTTTCCGAATAGTCCGATATATCAAGGGCTTCCGTCTTTTGATTCCATTGAAAACTAGGCAGTAAAAATGCGTATGTGGGAAACTGTGTGGGGAAACCTCAATCTTTATCAAGCGATCTAAATTCTCCCTCTGATACCAATTTCGAAGCGTTTTATGAGAAGCTACTAGACGCGGTCTATTGGCTCAATAAGTCATACCAATCTGGCGTGAAGCCAATTCGATCTAACCGGACACCAGGGTATTCGTTCATTAACGCTAACAGTTTAACCAACCACATTTCCCAAGTTTCCGGCGTGCTAAAAAACTTAATCCCAATGATCGTAGCAAACAAACTAGAAGGTTGAAGCATAGCAGATTTGTACTGTTTGGGAATTCTAACTTGACTAGGAAAACTACGATTAAATATGCGACTATAATGAGCACATCTGTTTCTAAGCAAAGTTAATGAATGAAGCCAACTTGAAATTTCTTTGTAATGGGAGCTCGGATAGTATTCTTGCGCTATATGTTTGGAATCAGCCACTTTGAGGTTAGAAAAAAGCTTAGATAAAGTCCCTAATGTAACAGTTTCAAGAGCCACCCAAACAGGGAATCTACCACCATATCTTGAATTATGATGTTGTACGTATAAGTCTTTTGTAGATTGGCCAAGACACCTTTGAAGGTCTAACAAAAATGATTGATGCTTGTCAGCATCTTTAAAATTTTGTGGGTCAAGATGACCTTCCGCTCCGTAATGATGAGCAATTAAATACGATAGATGCGTTCGAAAAGCAATTTCTATAGGTTCAATAATTTCTAATAACAATATCCGTAATTTCCTATCAAACATGTAGTGCATATAAAGAGTTTCGAAAGTAGTGCCTTTATGGAACCTGTCGCTTTTATTTTTAAAAGTGAGAGCATAGGCAGTGAACCTGTAATAATTCGAGCGGGATAGAACGTTAATTGCCAATTGGCGATCTTGTACAATCAGTCCTCTACCAGTTAATATGTCAAGTTGCTCTTCGAATGTTGTGGGAGGCTTCAGTTGTATTGTAGTATGAACATTCATATTTAAGAAGCTCCTTAAAAATAAATGACCCGCTCTGTTACACATCGTTGAGAGGTGCGAGCGGGTTCTGTTACACTGACTATAACACGTAATAAACCAATAATCAATGCATTTTTTTGTAAAATAACCACTCAGCAAGCCGGTTTATACCCCTTTCGTTCCCTCCAACCAATCAAAAAACACATCCCTGGAAACCTTGATCCGGCTGCCGACTTTCACGATATGGAACTGCTTAGAATTGGCTAGGTTGTATGCCTGCACTCTGCCGACCCCCATTATCTTCTGAATATCCGCAACGTCCAATGTGTCTGGGTATTTATCCCTAATTCTTTCTGTAATATAAGACCCCTCCCACCTCTTACTCTTTATTAGTTGTAGAAAGGGGTCAATGGTGAAGTTGATCCTTCCCCGATCTCTTCTAATGTTATGTTTATACTTTGAAGCCACATATCTAAAAATTGTTCTCCATCGATTAATCGAACATTTACTTCTTTCGCATATCTAATTGCTTCCTGACTGAATGAACTTGTGGTGACTACTAAAGCGCCTTCCGCATCTTGTTTTACCATTTGACTATGTAAAACCGCTATGGGTTGAAAATCAATTCGATTATTTGGTGCATAGCATTTCACCTGAACAAGCTGCAGCCCATCCTCTGAATAGTGTAAAATATCGATGCCTCCATCATTGCTCGGAGGCGTTACCTCACACGTCCCACCTTGTATGATCTGGATTGTCTTCGCAACAAAATACTCAAAATCAAGTGGAGTATCCTCGGTTTTCCCTTCTTCCCTTTTAAAACGTTGATACATTCCAGCGAGTAAAATCTTACGCACATCGACATTTAGTGAGAGCATTTTATTAAGTCTTGATGACTCTTTTATTAATTCATTGGCTCTAATTCTGTGGAGATTATAAGCCATGTATCCAATCCCCAAAAAAATTAAGATCAGGATCCATTCAGCAAACATATATTCATCTCTCCTCTGATTGTAAGGGGGTTATATATCCCAAAACTTAGTGACGTTAACGTTAGGATCAATCTGACGTACCGCATTCATAATCTTCTTCATTACGGTTGGACTCGGAATAAAGTCATCATCAATACAGGCTTTGCTGATCGTATTCCGGCTGACTTTAGATTCCCTTACAAGCTGCTCTTGATTTAATCCGTGCTGATCGAGCCACTTACCCAGTCGGCTCCTTTTTTTACCTAAACCCCACATTCTCAATCCCTCCCTGTAGTAACCAGTTTGGGCGAGTTTCCCAAATTTAAACGAACCTTTCGAAAAGTTTTGCGAATTATGTACAAGCGGCTCGAACTATACTCTTAACAAGTCGCGAGGAACAGAGCGAGGAATATTCCACGAAGGGAGCTGAATGCAATGGTGACGATGGTTTGTATCGCAGGCGTAGTTATCAGCGCGGGAGTGTTAGAGAAGCGCTTCGTAGCACAAGGAGATGCAGCTGCAGCCCGAACAGTAAAGCAATTTGGTCGGTGGTTTCTGATCGGATCGGGAGCGTGTGCCATCTGGATGTGGGTGACGGCTTCGCTGGCCTTAATCGTGTGAGTTGACTCTCCAAAATTGGCGAGTGAGATCGGAACCAATTGAACAACAGGTTGAACAACAGAACGGCAACAAAAACCGCTTGATATCAGTGCTTTCATGGCTGAATTACCAAGACAGTGAACAACAGATTGAACAACAAATATTTCGTGCCGGTTAGTTTGCTTGTTAGCTCAACGTCAGAATGTTGTAAAACCCCTTGATTTACAAGACCTGTCGGACTTTTTCTGTTTGTTGAAATGCTTGTTAGTTTGTTGAGTGACCATCAACTTAAAGCGAATATAGGTCACTCCAATAATTACCCATATTTATCCTCGAATTAATAAAGAGGGGTTGTTCAAGAATACTTATGAATCCAAATCACAAAGGAGTGACGTAAATTGCCAGATAATCACGATCACAATCACGGTCAAGGTCAACATTGGGAGCATGTAGATATCCCTGAACATTATGAAGCTGTAATACACGGCGAGCATGTTCACTTAGGTGAATTTGAACATGCTCATATAGGTTACTATCAAGCAAATCAACCACTACAACAACCAGTGGGAATGCCTCCTCAATTGCATCCACCTGATGGATTCCATTGGGTAGGGATACCCGGTCATTATGATACACATGGAGATCACAGTCATTACGAACAGGCTCATTGGGGGCTTCATAGTCAACACTAATTAAAACATCTAAAATTAAAGCCGCCTGCGAATTCAAGGTTCGCTAGGCGGCTTCTCTAATTGAATAGGTAAAATAAAAAAAAGCCCGGCCGCATATGCAGTCGGGCTTCGTTTTTCTAAGTCGTTGTAATCATGGGGCCACCTAACCTACTGTTTTCCTTGTTCACAAGCGGAGTGATAACGCGCCCAATAACCGTGCTATCGAGAGTGATGTTACCGCCGCTCTGGTTGCTACTGCTGTTGTTGTTCGACATTTGCATAGCAGTCATTACCGCCGTTCCAAGCGCTGCCGCAATCTTGTCGGTGAATGAAGTGTTTTCAAGCGGCACGACCATCTCCGCGCCAGCCTCGCCGCTTATGAAATTACCCACATTTGTTTTTGTATCAAGGATACCGCCGCGGGCGAGTCGTGGAATTTTCGTTATTTTAAGCCCGCCTACTTCTCCGCCGCCTAAAGCTTTTGGAAGCTCAATTGTTGATAATGTATTGATCGAATCCAAGACGTTGTTCACCATATCGATAACGCTATTGAGCGGCGCTTTGATGAGTTTAGCGAATGACGTTGCTGCGGTTTAGATAACCGTCCATTGCCTTCCCACATCGTCTTCGTACCTTTTTTTAATTCACCCCAGGCGACCATCACAACTGCCGATATATCACTAAAATCGATTTGAGTTATTGCGCCCCATTTGTCACTAATGGCGGCTTTTATTTCATCCCATTTGGCAGCTGTTGAGGATTTTACGGCATTCCATGAAGAACCGACTACCCCTACAATCTCATTCCATTTAACAAACGTTTTTAATGAATCCCAATTACCAGAAACAACACCCTTGATGCTATTCCATTCATCACTCGTCTTTTGTTTAATAGCACCCCAAACGTTCGATATTACTTCTTTCATGGAGTCCCATTGGATGCCGGATTTAATATTTCTCCACACCTCCGAGATATTTGATCTCATGCTTTCCCAGTTACTTTTTGTCAAATCTTTCGTTTCCTCCGGTAGTATTCGAGGAATTGAAGAAGCACCGCAAACGTCAGAAAGAAAACATGATGAGATACCGTAGCACCTATCATGAAGGGGATTTTGTCGTAGCGAAAACCGAAGCACTTAATACGAGCTATCCTGAGTTTATCAAAACAATCGAGAACCGTATGGGGAGACTGCTCAAGCTCGCTGAGCTAAACGAAAAGCTTACACCCCATTCATTGCGCCATACCCATACATCTCTGCTGGCAGAAGCTGGCGTTGGCTTACATGAGATCATGGAACGCTTAGGCCACAAGGATGACGACACAACCCGAACTGTCTACATGCACGTAACCAAGACAATGAAAAAAGAAGCTTCCCACAAGTTCGGTGAACTCATGAGAAGCCTCTAGTCATATTACCTTATGTGGGGAAAATGTGGGGAAATGAACTTCCCGACTCACCAAAACCTTTATATATCAAGGGTTTATAGGAAGTCTTACATCATGCCACCCATACCGCCCATGCCGCCCATATCTGGCATGCCAGCGCCTGCGCCCTTCGGCTCAGGTTTGTCAGCAACAACGGCTTCAGTTGTCAAGAACATAGCTGCAACGGAAGCTGCGTTTTGCAACGCGGAACGTGTTACTTTAGCAGGGTCAACGATACCTGCTTCGAACATGTTCACCCATGTGCCAGTAGCTGCATTGTAGCCTACGCCGATTTTTTCGTTTTTCAGACGCTCAACGATAACGGAGCCTTCTTGGCCTGCGTTAGCTGCGATTGTGCGAAGCGGCTCTTCAAGGGAACGAAGAACGATGTTCACGCCTGTTTGCTCGTCGCCTACTGCTTTAACAGCAGCAACGGCATTGTATACGTTAATGAGGGCAGTACCGCCGCCCGATACGATACCTTCTTCAACCGCTGCACGAGTGGAGTTGAGGGCATCTTCGATGCGGAGCTTGCGCTCTTTCAATTCTGTTTCTGTAGCTGCGCCGACTTTGATTACAGCAACACCGCCGGACAATTTTGCAAGACGCTCTTGAAGCTTCTCACGATCGAAGTCGGAAGTTGTTTCTTCCAGTTGAGCGCGGATTTGGTTCACGCGTGCAACGATGTCAGCGGAGTTGCCGCTGCCGTCAACGATGATTGTCGTTTCTTTTGTGATACGGATTTGACGAGCGGAACCTAGGGATTCAACGCCAGTCGATTTCAGCTCAAGGCCGAGTTCTTCTGTAATGACTTGGCCGCCAGTAAGAGCAGCGATATCTTGAAGCATTGCTTTACGACGGTCGCCGAAGCCTGGAGCTTTAACCGCTACGCAAGTGAATGTTCCACGAAGTTTGTTCACTACTAGTGTAGCTTGAGCTTCGCCTTCTACGTCTTCAGCAATGATCAGCAATTGTTTGCCGGATTGAACGACTTTCTCAAGAACCGGAAGGATCTCTTGAATGCTCGTGATTTTTTTGTCAGTGATCAGGATGTAAGGGTTGTCTAGGACAGCTTCCATCTTATCTGTATCAGTGATCATGTATGGCGATACATAACCGCGGTCGAATTGCATACCTTCAACCACTTCAAGCTCTGTAACAAAGCCTTTCGACTCTTCTACAGTGATAACGCCGTCGTTGCCGACTTTCTCCATAGCTTCAGCGATTAGTTGGCCTACTTCATCGTCAGCAGACGAGATCGAAGCAACTTGTGCGATCGATTGCTTGCCTTCGATTGGTTTCGAGATGGCTTTCAGCTCTTCTACAGCAGCTTTAACAGCTTTCTCAATACCTTTGCGGATAACCATTGGGTTAGCGCCGGCAGTAACGTTTTTCAAGCCTTCGCGAATCATCGCTTGAGCAAGAACAGTAGCGGTAGTCGTACCGTCACCTGCAACGTCGTTTGTTTTTGTTGCTACTTCTTTAACAAGCTGAGCGCCCATGTTCTCGAATGCATCCTCAAGCTCGATTTCTTTCGCAATGGACACACCGTCATTTGTGATAAGCGGGCTTCCGAATTTCTTCTCAAGTACAACGTTGCGGCCTTTTGGACCTAGTGTTACTTTAACCGCGTTTGCAAGAGCGTCAACTCCGCGCAGCATTGCGCGACGAGCATCTTCGCTAAATTTAATTTCCTTAGCCATTAACTTAAAACCTCCCAAAATAGTTTAAGTAATCTTGTTTTCTCGTATCTTGCCTTCTATGTGACCCATGTCGGGCTGCTATTCAAAAATCGCGTGAATTTCGCTTTCCTTCATAATCAAATACTCTTTGCCTTCGTATTTGATTTCAGTACCCGCATATTTGGAGAAAAGAACGCGGTCGCCTTCTTTAACTTCCAAAGCAACACGAACGCCATCTTTCAGCGTACCGCTGCCAACTGCTACCACTTTGCCTTCTTGCGGCTTTTCTTTCGCCGAATCCGGCAATACGATACCGCTAGCGGTTGTTTCTTCTTTCGCGATTGCTTCGATCAATACGCGTTCACCCAAAGGTCTGATCATTGAAAATAGCCTCCTTCAAAATTTGTCGCTGCTTAGATTCTCGTTAGCACTCGTAACCTTCAAGTGCTAACAACTATTTTTATCATACTCATTTTCGTTATCAATTTCAAGTGCTTGGTTTTAATTTTCCGTATATTTACACAGGGCAAGCACGAACGCTATTCTTTTGCGCCTGAAAGCTGTATTCTACGACTTTTTGGTACTACTAGTGCCGTCTGCTACTTACGACGCATGTACGACAGCCGCAGCGGATAAAATCGCCGCCATAATACAAAAAGCATGAAAAGACGACAATTTCCGCATGCCCTCCCCCGACTTTCTTCTATATAAATAGAAGCATCTAAGTAATGTTTGAGCCCTTAGGCCGCAATCCCAATTCAAACAGGCAGACGATGGATTCATCCATCATCTGCCCGTTTACAGTATCTATATTTTACTTCAATGCCGTGTCTATTCCAAAAGCTTGTCCGGACCACGCCTTTTTCGAGGTCCATGCTTCTTCTGCTCCACTCCAAAACGGATGTTCGCTTGCCAGGCCTAAAGGCAAGAACACGGCCGCGCATAAATAGAGGCTGCCTGTTGAAATATAACGCTCGCCAATATCTCGCTGATGTCCGCAAAAACCGATCGTGAGCCAGCCCTCCGGCGTGAAATTGCCCGGTATTTCAAGCGTTCGGCGGATAGCTGCCGTCAAAGCGGAGCGTACCTGGGCCGGACTGACACTCTTCGGCAAATCATCCAGCAGGGCACTCTGAGCTAAGCTCTGGAATGCGCCGAAGCGATAAGCAAGCGATCGTCCAATTGGCGGATAGGTGCCATCAGTGCCGATTAACCTCTCAAGTACCTCTGCATAACGCCGAGCCCTGCCCGATACGGCGGCTTGCATGGCATCCCACTCTCCGTACTGGTCACCTGCTGCGGCAAGCACGTCGACCAGCATCGGCTGGATGACGAAGCTGTTGTAATAATCCCAGTGAAATTCGGGTCCGTCGCCATAGGCGCCATCGCCCAAATACCACTGTTCGTGCTGCTTCAAGGCATAATCGATCCGCATCGGGTCCCAGTCGCTTTCACCAAGCTTAAGCAAAGCAGCTTCAGTGGTAGCCGCAAACAGCAGCCAATTAGAGAAAACAGGCTTCCTCGTCCGCGTTTGCTTCAGCGCCGCAACGACGTTCTTTTTCACTCGCTGCTCCAGCTTTTCTCCCAGCTCTACCGGCGCCCGCAGTATCGCAAGCGCCAAAAAGGCTGCATCGACAATCGGCTGAAAGCCATCACTGAAGTTCATGTAATCCGGCGAGTCCGGATCGGTCCCCGCATCTATGGCCTCACGAGCGAGTTCGGCATAACGGGCGCGAATCTCCTCTTCTGCTCCGCTAAGGGACCTATTCTCGAGCCATGGAGCCATACCGGATAGAAGCCGTCCAAGCGCTTCCAAATGTGTATATTTCGCTCGGTCAGCTTGAAGCTCTGCCGCAGCTATCGCCCTTTCCTCTTCGGTTTCACCGGAAACCTCCGCGAATTCAATCGGCATGCTCTCTTTAAGGTGGCGCTCCGCGAGTGCCGTCAGGACAGGACCGCTAATGGCAAGCAGCTGCTCGAGCCAATATTGACGGTCAGAAAGCGGGCTGCTGATCTGTTGTCTGCTCATCATATCCATCTCCCTCCTACCAGAACGTTGCCGAATTTCCTCTTAGTCGCGCCAAACCTTCTACGAAGAAATAATCGCCGTAAATTAGCGGCACATCAATGTTTCTCCGCTCCGGATAATGGCTTGTGCCATGCAAAATCAAGCCCTCTTCCGCTTCATTCTCCCAAGCTTCGTAGTTCTCGTACATAGAGCGCAGGATTCGCTCCCCTGCTGCTTGATACAGCTCTGACTCTTCATTCGGAACCGCTCTCGCAATTTCAAGCAAGCCGCAAGCCGCACAAGCGCCTGCTGATGTATCGCGGTAACGCTCGACGCCGGAAGGCAAACGAAAATCCCAATGAGGGACCGAATCCTCAGGCAAATTAGCAAGGAAGAAATGGGCAACACGCTTAGCTGCTTCTAAATACCTAAGCTCTCCCGTATAACGGTAGCTTAGCGCCATGCCGTAAATAGCCCATGATGCCCCGCGCGACCAAGCCGAGTTCGGTGCATAGCCTTGTCCGCCGTTAACGTTTTCAAACTCGCCGGTTTGCGGGTGGAAGACAACAATATGGTTGACCGAGCCATCTGTACGGATAAAATGCTCGAGCACCGTATCCGCGTGCTCCATCGCCAAGTGCTTGAACCTTGGATCGTTCGTCGTCTCGCTCGCCCAGTAGAGCAGCGGCAGGTTCATCATACAATCGATTATGGCCCAGCCCTCGTTGCGATCACCTTCGCCCCATGGATTCCATGCTCTTATATAATTTCCTTTTACATTGAAACGTCCGCTGAGCACACTCGCAGCCAGCAGCGCGCGTTTGCGCGATTGCTCTTCACCTAGCAGCTTATAACGGGCTACGCTCGTAAGCGACCACATAAAGCCGATATCATGATCCAACCGGTCAAACCCGGTGAGCACCTCATCCAATTGCTGCTCGCATGCTTCGGCAATGTCTTTATAGTGTTCATCCTTCGATTCCGAGTCGCGGTACAACAACCAAAGCAGGCCCGGCCAAAAGCCGGCTGTCCACCAATGCGGCGCTTCGAGCACATAAGCTCCATCCACGCTGGCATGAGGAAATCTTGCGCCGATTCGATTGCTCGTTCTCGTTACCTTCTCATGTACCTTACCCCATGCTTCATTTGTCCAATTGCTCTTCTCCATGTCTATTCCCTCTCCCCCGCATCGATTAAATAAGTTAGGATTCAAATTGAAAAATAAATGACGCTGTCAAAGGCATGCCTGCAGGCGCCGCAGCCTCAAAATCAAGCGTATACCAAAAGCGCTCGTTTCCGAAATGATCCAGATCACTTCTTGCCGTCACCGTCGGTCGCCATATTTGATGATCATAAGTAATGCTAAGTTGGCGTTTTCCAGATAGTACGATATGTCCTTCCTTCACCAGCTCAGGTGCAAGAAACGTAATAAAGCGCTCCGTCACATGCTGCTCCGCCGCCTCACTGCTGTCCGCAAACAAAAGCAAGTCGTTCAGATTTAAGCGCGGCAGCCTTTCTTTTTCCCAGCGGAAATGACGTTCCAAACGCTCGAGCTGAGATTGCCCGTAAGCTCCGCTGATCGCAAGCATCAATTGATCCACCTTTTCATCTGTAGACGCTTCCAAAACCGTTGCTCGGAATGAGGAACCATTTTGCTGATGAAGTCCATTAATAACGGGTACCGAGTGTCCTTGTGAGCCGTTACACCAAATGGAATAACGCTCCGGGCCAAAATATTGCGCCGTATATTTCCCGCTTCCCAAATCCGCCAAATAGGCTTGTCCATCCGCATGAAGGATAAAATGGCCTACATCATTATGGTTATGCGGCTCCTCATTATGCCCGCCCTTTGCAGCGAAGCTATAGCTGCCGCCATTTTCGCTTACATGCCTGGATAACAGCCACTGAACATCGGACAAATAATACGACTCAGCAGGCCAGAGCGTTTTGTCATCCGATGCTTGCATCCATACATCCTTCACCCATATCAGGTTGCGAAGCGCAGGCGCCCAGCGACCGCAGTGATCGGCTGAATACTTTGCTCTCAGGCTTCCATCCGGCACGATCACCTCATTATACTCGTTATGAAGACAGCAGCTAAGCCCCATAAAAATACCGCTTTCGTTAGTCGAATCGGAGAAATTAACGACCGTGCCGCCTCCTGTAAAACATTTTTGCTGAAACAGCGCGATTTCCTTCACCTTGTGTGAAGCAAATAAGTCGATGCGGCCGTCGGTCGCCGCTTGTAACAGCTTGGCAAAATAAACGTAATAGCCGAAACCGTACTGCCAGTACAAATATCCTTCCGCGCAAGCGCCGTCTTCGCCAAACCCGCTTAAGTAACAATCGAGCGACTCAAGTACCCGCTCCAGCAGCTCGGACAGCCGTCCCGTATCCTCGATGAGATGGAGGGCCGCAGCACCAATTGAACCTGCGCATACCGCAGACCAATTGTGCTCAGCTGTCTCCCAGCCATAAGGACCTTGTTTCAAAAAGGGGCGAAACAGCCGCTGCTCGATTTCTCCTTCGATTCGTTCGCGCAGCAATGCTGGCAATCTGTCACCCAAGAGCAGCAGCACCTCGCTAAGCGTATAGCCCGTCTCCGCAGCAAACAAATCAATATCCGGCTTCTCCGCATCTTCATTAAAATGAGCCGGCAAACACCAGGTATACTCATTGCAAATAGACCAAATCATATTAAGAGCCGCTGATTCATAATGCTGTCGGTCCGGCTCAAGCAAAGCCATAATAACAAACGCATTCAGCCTTTTACGTCTTTCAAAATAAACCCGCTCATAAGCTAGTCGCTCTCCTGAATCGCCATAGATACGAAAGAGAGTATAGGTAAGCTCAGGATCGGGTGTCTGCACAAACCGGTCGGCCTCCGCCTTGATCTCGTCAAGGAGTGACCGATTCGCTTCAGAAGCAAGCAAACTTGCTGCCAATCCTTCAACCGCGCTGTCCAAAGTGAGCAGAGCCAGACCGCGCTTTCTGCTATGCTCCAAAATGTCCTTTATCAGCTTGCGTTTCATGATTTATTACACTCCCATTCTATCCGCGCATTGCTGGCTTCTGTATTCGACGGGCATTTCTCCTGAAAATGTTTTGACCCCTATGCCTCATATTCCCAATTCTCTCTTCACTCATTACCGCCCTTCGTGGACAATTTAGCTATACTATATTATTTTTCTATTGCACTTCATAGTGAAAAATTAGTACTTTTATGAATTAAAAATACCGCACAACGATTTCTCGCGTACGGTATGCTGGCTCCCTGCTATTGTTCTTTGAAATGTACGCCGCCCAAAATGAACGCTGTCAAATCTTCGATCATCGTTTCCAGCGATGGATGCTCTTCTTCGAGCAATATGGTCCAATACTCGGTATGCCGATGAAAGAGCAGCGTGCCTACAACGGACATCAAGGTCGTATCGAGCGAGCGAAAATGAAATACGCCTTGCTCATCGCCCTCTTTAAGCCAGTGACGAAGCAGTTTCCACATGGGCATGACATGCTTGCGAATTTTTTTAATGCGATCCGTGTTCATTATAATTTCCTGCTGAATAATATTAATGAGCTGAGGGTCGCTGTATCGAAATCTCGTTACCTCGCGAATAATAAGCTTTACGCCCACTACAGGGCTTAGCGATGGGTCTACATTGGCAATTTGATCATTGGGAAAAAAATGCTCGAACAACGCTCCGAACATATTTTCTTTCCCGCCAAAATGATACGACACGAGCGCGACGTTAGCTCCTGCCTCCTCGCATATTTGCCGAACGGTCGTTTTCTCGAAGCCGTGCTGGGCAAATAGCTTTTTGGCCGCTAACAAAATTCTGATTTTGATATCCGCATCCCCTGTTGTCATGACGGTCCTCCATAGACGCAATTTCTTTTATTTTGAACCATTCGCGACCAAACAGCAAGATCGAGTTTGATTTTATCGGTTATGACTGGCAATGACTGCGGCAGGCTGCTGCTGGCGCACGGCCTGCCGTTTTACCGCTACAGCCAATGCGCTTACCGCAATAGCAGCAATCGCGATGATGCTCAGGGTTAGCGCGTCAGCCGTTGCAGCTGGACCGCCGAACAAAATGTTCATCGAGCCTTCTACCGCATACGTAGCCGGAAGAATATCTCCTAGCTTCACGTAAAAATCCGATAATAATTCACGAGGCACGATCGCGCCGGAGGTAACAAGCTGTGCTGACAATAACATAATGTTAAACAGCATTCCGCTCATGCCAAACAAGTAAATAAACATTTGTGATACGAATATAAAAGTCAGTACGAACAGCAGCTGGAATAACCAAATATGAAGGAAGCCCTGCGTCATTTGGCCGCCAAACGCTGCGAGCAGCGAAGAGCCTACCAAAGATACAATTACGCCTGCCGCTGCATTAAGAATGCTTCTTGCCGCAAAACGTTTCCATCTGCTTACTGTCGCACTTATTGCCATGGCAGATTGCTCAAAATTCATTCCCATAATCATAGCCCCAACATAAGAAGCCAGCACCAGCATCATGGGAACCATTTGATTGTTCATGCCTTGAATAACATTGGTTGACTGGATTTCCGAAGTGACACGCTCTGACAATCCCTGTGCGGCTGCTCCGGCCTGCTCCGCTGGAAGCTTCATGTTGCCAAGGACCGTTTGAATGCCGCCGGTTACCGCTTGCTTATTCACTTCTGCCGTTATTTGCGCAGCCGCGCCACTCATAATGCTTTTAATTAGCGCAGGATTGGATTCGTTTATGATATATTGAATGGATGCCGTGCCGTCTGCAGCCGCGGCATTCTGAGAGAAGTCCGCCGGTATCCAGACGATCATTTGAAGCTCCCGTTCGTCGAGCTGCTGTTTAGCTTCGGCAATGTTATTGATTTGATTCATGCTGAAGGGCAAATTTTGAACAAGGCCGCTTGCAATCTGCGCTCCCATTTGCTGGTCTTCATTGACAACCGCGATATGCAGCTTGTCGATTCGATCCGTGACGCCGTTATAGCCCGTCATCCAAATGACCGAGAAAATAACTTGGAACATGATTGCCGTAATAATACCAACCCAAGTGGTTGGACGTTTCATAAAAGCCTGCAATGCATTTTTCATATTGAACCACTCCCGTTTTCTCTATTTAAACACTTGTTTAAAACAACTGTTTAAATCTTATGCTGAAAATTATATTTTGTCAACCAGCATAAACGGTTGTCGCCGTGCTCTGCGGCACTACAACGACGTGAATTTCTCCCCTTAAGCGACATGAAAATCCCCTCAAAAAACTAATAACTTATATCTTACGACAAGAAAGTCCCTATATTATCGTCGATCTAAAATATAAAAAAAGCCGCGGTATCGCGACTTGTTCAGTGATTTTATTTTGTTCCCTTTAATCATGCAACGTGAACTTGTAAATCCTTCATTATAATACTATAGAATCTTTTGCAGCTTTAGCTATTTGCAAGATTAATCTTACTTAAAATACTGTCTACAAACGCAGGAAATTACTTGGACCAACCCAACCAGTTCTTCCACACCGGGTAACCTGTTGTTAGTTATATTTGCAATTAACTTTCTCAGACTAATTATTAACGTTTCGATTCCTTGCAATCATATAATCGGGAGTAATATGAAGCAAAAAATCTGTACCAGTTATGGCATTAACTCATTTTTTTCAATTATCGACCATATGGATTCGTAAGATCTTTTCCACTCTTCTGTTTTCCATCACCTATTAAACTTCCACACAATTAATAATTCATCACTAGCGTTGCATTAATTTTATCTGAATCTTCATAACTTTCTGATACTTATTCATACGAACGCAAAAAAATCCTTTACAATGGTTATGGGAGGTAGTTCCTGTCCATAATCCACGAAAGTTAGCGCATGGATAAGAATACCCTATTCACTTCATTTGGTAAATGGCTAGCGCCAATTTGTACAAAAACGTTCACAAATCAGATCACTGAAACCGGTCAGGATAAATACGTGAAAAAGCTCACAACACCTGCTTATCTAAAACTGTTCCTTCACGCTCAATTGCAAGGACGTGACGGTCTCCGAGACATTGCTGACGACGTGTTATGCAAGGAATTTCAGCAGGAACTCGGGCTTGAATCAATCAGTGCTGCGCAGCTTTGATTGATGAAACAGGCGTAACCTATGTCTTTGACCGCGGCTATGTGGATTACGATGCATTCAACAGGTACTACAAGGACAACATTCGCTTTGTCACACGCTTGAAGAATAACGCTGTTATTGAGCCGCTGGAATCGTTTGAAATCCCACCAGACAGTAAAGTAGTTGTGGATGAAAGAGTTCGTATTGGGTCACCACAAAAACGGGTCAAGCACGATCTTCGCATGATTCAAACTGAAGATTCAGAAGGGAATTTACTCGTTCTAATTACCAATCGATTCGACCTGACCAGTGAAGAAATCAGTGAGATGTACCGCAGCCGTTGGGCGATCGAAACGTTCTTTAAGTGGATGAAACAGCATCTTCAGATCAAGTGGTTTTACGGAACAAGCGAACGAGCCGTACATAACCAAGTATGGATTGCGCTTATCGCTTTTTGCCTATTAGCACTGATAAAGTTGAACATAAAAGCGGGGCATTCCTTGCTACAACTCAGCCGCTGGCTGAAGACACTGCTGTGGCGACCCTATTCGGAATGGATCGAGCGAATAAAGCGACAACCGAGTCGAACATCTGGTCGTAGACGTAAAGAGACTTCATAGTGACATCAGGCTAAGGACTAGTTGAAGAACGTTGATGAATAAATATACATAAACTACCAAATGGACAGGGCTACCTTTAAGGGATGTTCGACCTTTTGGATTTCGAGTTGAAAATTCGTTTTCTGAATTTTTCGATTATAACGGATCGGATGTTTATGCAACGCTAGTGATCAATGTTAATATTAGATTACTTTTCAAATTTACTATCATATAGAATGACAAGCATAAAGATCTGGTTAAAGAAAAACTAATTATCTGTTATTTTTTCTTAGTCCTTCTATATACAAACTTTCTCTTATTGAACTCCCTCGATACGATATGATTTTCTCACAAATGCTCGCTTATTCGCAGGATTTCGCCCGGTTGGTTAAGGATGAAAGACAAGAAGTGGAACTCCGTTTTTGACTTCGGCAACATGATGGCGCACGGGAATAAAGGGGAGAGCACAGCTTTCCTAAATAATCCCATTTACTGCACACTTTCTCCACGCCGCCCCTGGAGGTTCTCATTCCCATGTCGGGGCGGGTCTACGCCCTTTCATTCCTTCGTTACATACCGACGATGCAGGGGTGCAACATGAAGTATGGTTCGAGGATGCCCCCAGCATTCAAGCGAAATTTGATTTGATCAAGCAGTTTAATTTACGGGGAATGATGTATTGGAAGCTGGGCCTAGCTTTCCCACAAAATTGGCTGCTGTTGTCGGACAATTTTAATATCAGGAAAAGAACGTAATCCTATTTACTCAACTTTCGGTGCGACCAATCCTATTCGAGAAGTTTAGCAGGTGGAAATCCTGCTTGGAAAGGTTAAGCCTTACCACGGAACTGTACCTCTGTTTATACGATGGCAGTCCTTTCATCGTAGGGATGTTAACTGTTAACATGGTTTAAGCCGAGGGTCTTGTTGTCCTTAATAGAAGAAACCATTTTCCCGGAATGGTACAGTGACCCTTATTCGCTGGATTGCTTTCGTTTGGACTTGATCCAAGTGACCAGCGTAAGAACAAGCAAAGGAAACACATACGATATCGACACATAAAGCGGGTGTATGGACGCTACTGTTTCTTCCCATTTAGTCATGCCTTCGGATAACAAGAGGGTGAGCAGCACAATGATCAAAGCAGTAGGAAATATGAGGATCCGGTAATCGCGCAAACGCAGCAGTTGAGATATGGCTAACGTCAGCGCATACAAGGTAATCGTGGTTTTCATGTAAGATCCTGCGATTAAGGCCATTGCGATGATGGATTCGATTCTTTCAATGATGTCGACAGCCTGGATCATGCGCGCAAACTGATACAAGGAGTATTTTCTTTCCCCTGCCATAGGGCCGAACATCATAATCGTGCATACGGCAGATGTAATTAAAATGACACCGTTTATGATAAGCGCCCTATACATAGATCTGTTTAGGTCTTTGCTGTTTGTCTTACGGACAGACGACAGCAGCATGACAAACACGACCACCTCTCCATAAGGGAACCCGTAAGTAAAATACACGCCATGCAGCACAGGTTTGATTCCTTGCGGCATAATCGGCAGCAGTTGTTCCGGATGATAATCAGGAAGTGCTAATAAGAAGATGACTGCTACGAAACCAAGCATGACCGTGATGATGATGATGAACATTCTGGCCATGGCTTCGATACCGGCATGCACGGTTATTGCGGCAGCTAACACCACAATAAAAGAAAAGATATACATAGGCGTTTCGTCCATTAAAGAGCTGGTCATAAACAAGTCTACGTCGAGTACGATAGCGGCACACATTTGGAACAGAAAAAGCACGAAAGGAATCGATAAAAGGTAGGTGATCCACGTACCGACCGCTTTGCGGCTGTATTCTACAAAAGTTAAGCCGGGGTATTGCTTATTCAGATAAAGCATACAGCTCAGCAGCAGCCCCCCTATCGTGCATGAAATAATCAGTGAGAGCCACGCATCGTTTTTGGCGAAAGCGATTAGCGGGGCCGGAATATTGATAATGGCCGACCCTGTC
Organism: Paenibacillus sp. LHD-38; assembly: GCF_031157315.1. Lineage (GTDB taxonomy): Bacteria > Bacillota > Bacilli > Paenibacillales > Paenibacillaceae > Pristimantibacillus. The sequence continues at coordinate 1,561 of NZ_JAVIFU010000011.1, read as the reverse complement.
ATGAACGTGAAAAATAGGAGTGACATTTGTCCTGCAGTGACGGATTCGCGATTTTTCAAGATGTTCCCGCCTTAAAATAGCCAACGATCTGCTCCGCCGTATCGGATAACAACAGAACGACAACCATATGCAGCCTCGGCATATCGAAATTGGATACATAGTCCACACTAAAATAAAGAGCGATTAGAATCAGAGCCCCGTAAGCCAGCTTTTCACGCGCCTGCTTCTGTTTGAGTCTCGGACCGTCGTACGCGAATAGGAGCGCATACATGACAAACAGAACGATAACTTTCTCCAACACGGGTTTCCCTCCTATTTTTCTTTAGACAAAACCGATTTTCCGATGGTCGTCCCGGTATTGATAATTTTCACATCGGTTTGGATCTGTAATTGACTCTTCGAAAAAATCTCGTGCCAGTCTTCCTTCATGCTTTTCCATAACGCGGGGTGTCTGCGGTATATCAGATTGCCGAGGTTAATGACATCAGCTTTTTTCTGCTTCAGCTCCCCATACGCTTTCTGCATATCTTGCTCGACGACTTTCTTGATTTGATTGATGAATTTTATTTCTTCTTCGCTCGTCGTTATTTTGGAACACTTGAGCTCAGTGACGGTGCCTTCGATCGTTATGGACGCTTTCACCGTGACAGACCTCTGCTTGATCTCAGGAGAAAGCTGGGTACTCGTTGAAATAACTTGAACCGTTTCTTTCCATTTCGATTTGCCCTTCGGTTGGGTTAAGCAGGGGATTTCGAGAACCCCACGTACATATTCATCACGCAGCATCAAGACGCTTTCCATATCCTTGGAAGACAGCTTCCCAATCATTTTTCCTTTTTTGAGAAGGACGGCCCCCGCTACCGGAGTTGTTTCTGTTAGTTTCTTACTTCGATAGAGATAAGGGATCATCGCATCATCGACTTGCCCCTTCAGCTGAAAACCGAGACCAAGCAGGGTCACATTCGCCGTCTTTCCGGAATATCTGTAAGCTACTTATTGAATGGTCAGCAGTTGCTGGCCGAGTCGCGCACGGCCTCAAACATCGATTCGTCCTCGGCTTGAACGTTGACGAACGCTTCGCTCCCTCCCCTTTCCTCTTAGTCCGGGGTTCGGTTTATATAATTGTGCCGTCAGTCGAATATTGCCATTCCTGCCTTCGTCAATTCCCAAAGACATAATGAAGCTTCTTTCGGGAAGCTCCAATTTGCTTCAGCATCCCGTTAAAGAAAGGAGAACCAAAGCAATCAAAAACAGCTTCAGATGCAGCTTTCTCATCGCCATAGTCATCCTTTCTTTCGTTTTATAGACATATGCATATGCCGGTTGCGCGGCGAGCGCAAGAGGTGCTTCAAAGGAGCGCGAATCAGCACATCAAGCAGCTGCCGCGGTCTGAGCGGAGCGATTGGAGCTAAATAAGGCTGACCGAGCGAGCGCAAGGTAACCAGGTGCAGCAGGATGAAGAGCAAGCCGAACAGGAGCCCGAATCCGCCCAGAAGAGCGGCAATGACCATTAGCGGAAACCGTAAGAGTCGAAGTGAAATGGCCGCGTTATACTGCGGAA